>PASP01000019.1 GCA_002712005.1 Halobacteriovoraceae bacterium | reverse complement strand
TCCGTATTTATTTAAAGAGATTTTAGCAAGATGTCCAAAGGCACCAATGGTTGCAATATTAGTACCTAGAACTCTTCTTGTTTTCTTATCTACGATGACTGTAACGGATAAAGGCTTTAATTTAGTGTGTTCAATTGTGATCAAATCATCAAATTGGACTTCGGTGCATTTTTGATCTTGATACAAAGATTCAAGTAGCTTTCTATTTTTTATCCGCGATCTCTTCGCCAAATACTCAAACTTTCTCTTGATTGTGATGGGATGACATTTATGTAAGATGGCAGCACGGTTTTGGCTGATTCCTGATGCGAGTTGAAGAAGAAGGGTGTGATTAAAGCGTCTTTTCTTCTGGTTCTTTGCAGGAGAAAAGGTGGCACTTGAGAACTTCTTAGAGCAAATCTTACAGCGATAACGCTGAATTTTTCGAGAATCACAATGTCTAAAAAAGAATCCATCCTTAACGACAAGAGTCTTTTGTTGGCAAGAAGGACATGTTTTTTTACGGCAGTTGGATCTCATGCACTTTGTAATGCAAGAGATCTTTTTTTTAGAAAATGATTAAGTCATGGAAAATAAAGAGAGGTAACTACAGAGGGATAAAAAATTGAGCAATGATGATCAATTCTTTATCCCCACTCTAATAGGGCAGTTACTATTGAATAGTTCCTGGAAAGGCCCCTTGATAGTTATTGATCAAGAGCTTGTTCGCAGCTGATGGTGGGGGTACGATCTCTAGAAGGTGACCCCAGTTCTCGTAGAGTTTCTCATCAGGTGTCTCTGAGTTATTTTGTGACTCAAGAAGATAGACCTTCGTTTCATCTTCAAAGAGTTGTTTGAACTGATTGAAGGTTTCTTCACCACGAAGGACCTTGATGAGCTTCTTCTCTGTTGGTCCCATGTTATCCGATAGCATCGGCGCACTTGGAACATCTGCTTGGATGTAATACCAAGGCTCACTTACTTTAGTTGGCTTCGGTTGATCACAGAGATAGTATTGCTTATCTAATTTGGTATTATACTGCTTATACTGGCTCGGTAGGAGTACCGGAGCTCCACCCATTCCTGCGGCCATACCGATGGCACGTAGAGAGTCTGAACTGATATAGTCCTTTCCTGTGAAAAGGATACATTTTTCGAACTCACCATTTACGTCGATAACAAATTTCTCGATCGCTAGTGAACGACTTGTGCTTACATCATCAGACCAGTTTTCATTCTCACTTTCACCTTCACTCCAAGTATAAGAGAGGTCAAAGAGCTTGATACCTGCACCGAAATATTCCCCAAGAGGAAGTTTAACTCCAAGATCAGCTCCAACTCGTTTAGACATATAGGTACTTCTATTTGTTCCATATGAAGTTGAGAACCTTGCACCAATACTCAAGTTAAAACCTGTAGAGTATCGAGGTTGGATATCCGTAACTTTTTTAGAGTGCATGAATTCATCGATATTAAAGAACTTCTCAGGGTTCCTAATACAACGAGTGTAGTCAGGGTTCTCTGAGCGTCCTAACCAGCGAGCGAGGATACCTTCACCTTGCTCTGGCTCTGGAAAAGCATCACGACACACAAGGGCCATAACCGCCATATACGGTTTGTCTTCTTTTGTGAGATCGTTATTTCTCAATTTATCATAGATTCCGTTAATCACACCTTCTGGTAGATTAAATTTCTTAGAAGATGAAGACTCTTCTTCTACATTTTGTTCAGAATTTGTGGCCTCTACAACTTCAACACTTTGAGCATCTCTTTCTTCTTTAGATAATGTGCTCTCACTGATGAGGTTAGGGTACATATGAGCTAATTGCTTATTAACGAAGATACTTTTTGAATCTTCACTTAGTGCAAAAGGATTACTTTTGAGTTCTTTAACTTCTACACTTCCTTTATTGAAATCACATTTATCTGTACCTGTTTGGTCAACACCGTCTTTGGCCTTGGTAAAGAGATATTCAATACATTTCTTGTACTTAAGTTTTGTTTCATCTGTAACAACTCCCTCAAGTTCGATAGAATCTAAGGTTTCACTACCTTTACTAGGCTCGGCCATATTCTCACTGAGGACAGACTCAATATTGCTAGAGATTTGATCACTCACACTTTGAGCGTCATTCTTAGCTTCTCTTGAGTCCATGCGGTAGGAGAGTTGCTCTTCTGAAGTTTGAAGAGTGTCTGATTGGATTACATTTGTTTTAATCCACGCAATTTTTGCTTTAAAGAATCCAGTAACGGTTGAGCTAATGATACCTGTATCGGTGATAGGCTCAAGTTTGAAAACACTTACTGTTCTCGTGGCCAATCTAGGTAGATCTTGAAGCTTAACTGGGATACTAATAAGAGAGTTGATAATTCCGTCTTTTACTTCAACGATTCTCTCCGCACCTGTAATATAAGTGAAGTCTTCAAAATTAGTTTCATCAATTTCGATATCCGCTTTATCAGGGGCGAGAATCATAAATTTAAGACGAAAACGCCCATCGTGCATTTTTACATAGCGAGCAGCGTCCTTAGTAAAACGGTGTCCACGATCAATTCTTGGATTAAGAACAATTTGATAAGACTTACTTACTGTAAGATTTAAATAATCATTAACATCAAAGTTTTCTACATCATTACCAATTTGAATATACATAACACCATCAATATGGATTTTCTTATTTCTAGGTAATGGATTTTCCATTGGGTGATCCCAACGGCTATCGATTCCAAAAAACGTACGTGTAATTTCATAAGGGTTTACATAAACCATTGTACCGGTACGTGCACCCTGTAGGGGTCCTTCTACCACTTCAATGACAATGTCCTTCTCCAACCAATGGGAATATGAGAATTGCTCATAAGGACTTGAGAAGAGACGATCGAAACAACCTGCTTCATTCGTTCTAACATTATCAATATTAATTGCATCATGAAGATTAGAGCGATCTCTAATTTGAATATTGATTAGGGTATTCGTTAAGGCCGTATTAGATACACGGGCCTTAAGACATGATTGGATATTCGTTCTATAAGTGAGAGTTCGTACATCTGAGCGTTTCTCATCTTCTTCTCCGGCCCAGTAGAGATTCACCTTTTCTAAAATGAGTTCACCACCTGATTGGGCCAAAGTTTTAATATCGCCATTTTCATTCATGACGGTACAACCTTTACCGCGCTCAAGATCGATAATTTGATCGGTAATGGTATCGATGGCATAGTTTAGGGTTTTCGTCATACGTGACCCTGGTATTTTGATCACTTGTTTAAGAATTTGACATCGATCCTTACCACTATAGTCCATATTGAATGTATGTTCCCAAAAGATACATCCTGATGGGTCAGTGACATTGGATTGTAGGGGAGTACCTTGTACTTCAACAGGCCTTCTATCAAGCTTTTGACCTAAGTTATTTTCAGAAAGACAGGCCGAAATAGCGTAATACTTTTTCACTATAATTGAAGTTTCGGATTTGTCGGCCCTAATATTTTGGAGACTTGTTACCTTCAAACTGTCTACATTAATGACACTTTGATTGGCCTCTTGGGTCTTATCCTCTACATCACTCTTACAGGAAAACAAGCCTAAGAGGATGAGTATCATCCCTAAGTGCTTAAAAATGTGAGTAGAATGATTGAAATGTACCATTATACAAGTCCTTTTTCCGTTAGTTCTCTTTTCTTTTCACTAATATATAGAGCAAAGAGTGTGCCAAAGTGGCTTTCCTCAAAGGCATCTAGAGGCCCTATTATGGGGGCTATTAGGTTGGACTTAGGTTAATTTTGAAAAAGTTTTTACACTGTTTAAAGTTTAGACAGTAAATAACTATCTAAAAATACGAATTTATTTAGAGATTTGGAGTATTAAGCTCAAAAAATAGGGAAAAAATACCGATAACCCCTAGGTATAGAGGAGTTTTATTCATGATAAATCGATCAAATTCGCGCTTAGTTTTTCTTAGTTTTCTCTGTTTGTTTATATTGGGAATTTCTTGTACTTCGAATTCATTTAATAAGGTAGGAAGTTCTTATTCTCCCCAAGGAAGTAAGAAGAGCTTGGTCGTGGAAGACGTACATCGTGAGCCTAGCTCTGTGGGAAGTTGTGCTAATACCATGAAATATATTTTGGTTAAGCGTTCTCGTTCTAAATCCATGTCCCAACTTATAAAGGAAGGAAATCTCGAAGGCATTAAGAAGATGTTTTGGAGTGCCCATAACGAAGAGAGGCAGTCTGAAAAACTTCCTTATACTCGTTTCTATAGAAAGCTAAGAAGATTGAATAAGTCTCACCATGTTCCGGCCCTATTTCAAACTCAGAATAAGGTGGTAGGAGATGTCGATACTTTTAGTACGATCTTGAAAGTAGCGGATGATGATTTAGACTTCGGTTCGCACGAGAGAGAGGCGATTGAGGACGTTCTGAGTTGGGTTGAGCATGTTCAGAATTATAAACAAAGATTTGATCGTGTGATCGATCATGGATTTGAAGTTAGATCTACACTAGAGCGACTCAGAGATCGTATTAAAAATGATCGACGCTTTAAAAAAGATAATTTCCCCAAAGATGTTTCGGTTCCCTACGTAACTAAAGAAGGTGAAATTGCTGAGAGTGAAATCTATTTTGAGACAGTGGATGATTTAAAGCAATTTATTGAAGAGAAGGAAAAGGAAGTTGTCCTTACATTTTCTCAAAATGTAATTGATGAAGTATTCAAGAAGTCCCGCATATATGATGTGATGATTGATCAAGCCGTTTATTTTAGAAGACTTGAACTGATTTCTGAACGTCTTAATTCCATACCAAGAGCTAAGCTAAGTGAGGACCAACAGGCCCTTAGAGAAATTTTAGCTGAAGTTATGAGTACGCCGGCCAATCAGCCGCGTTTAGATGCAGTTAAGTTTGTTCGTCGTAAAGAAAGAGTTGCCGAGTTTTGGGCGACTTTAAGATTTTGGAAATCAAAGCGTGTTGAAAAACAGGCCAAGTATACCATTCCTGCAAAAGTTCTAGAGCAGGCGAAGGCCGTATCTCCCTATGGTGTGATGATGCGATCCATGGCCCTCTTTACTCTCGTCACAACTCCTGTCACTATTATTTATAATGACAATCCATGGGTTCAATATGTGACTAGTTCCATAGGAAATCGTTTTAATGACTTTGTTGTTTATACCTTAGGTATGCCTTCAAGTGCTTTAAGTGATTGTTACAAAACGGAGAGGTCTTGGTCTATTGAAGAGGCAAGTACTATGAATAATTTTGTTGAGTCTCATTTGAGTCGCTATACTGCTTATCAAAGAATTGATCCCTCCTATGATCCGGATCAAGATCCTGAATATATCAAAAAGAAGGTTCAATTACAGTCCATGTGCCTTAAGATGAGAATGGAATATAAGAGTGCCGATCGCCATTTGGCCAATAAGGAACTCCTTGATGAGCATGGCTATCGCTTTGCTGCACACATGGTTTTAATCGATCTCGTGGCCGATGAGTTTAAAGATGAACAATTAGGAGATCTTCTCTATGATTATTTTGAAGAGGGGGAAATTTTTGAAAATGAAAATATCGCTTCTCAGAAGTTAGAGCTCATCAGAAACCGTACGAGTGATCAATTTGTCTTGAGAATAAAGCAATATCAAGAAGATATGAGTGCTCTAACCCCACGGGTTCGAGGTGGAGATCTTCCTATCTATTACCCGAGTTCAGATGAATTCTTTGATTCAATTGACCAATATTTAGATGAGGGTGAGTAATTTTTCCCTCATCCTTTGATCTTTTTCCCGAAAGAACATAAATTGTGCACAACCGAGGATAATTCTATGTTGGCCAAATTTAATGTTTTAAATAGTGAAAATGATCAAAGTCTTGAGGGAATCGATTACCCTATACTTTTAAATACTGATCAAATTGCTTCCGTAAAATCTATTAATATTATGTATAAAGGCAATATCATCAAAGGTTTCTGGGTACGTATGGTCTCTGGCAAGAAGTACAAAGCAACTCGTGTTCCTGCTGAAATTAAGTCCCTATTAGATAGTGATGAGGGAATGAGTCAGCGTGAAATAAATGGGTCCCAATTAACTTCAAGTGAATATCAACTCGATATATCTATGCAGTAATTCATATGGGTAAATTCTATCTAGGTCGTGTGAGTTATAACGGCCGTAATTATCATGGTTGGCAAAAACAAAAGGATTTGCCAACTGTTCAAGAAACTCTATTCAATACAATAAGAAGTATCTATGAATTTGGACGCATTGATGTCAAGGCCACAAGCCGTACAGACAGTGGTGTTCACGCTTTCTCGCAAGTTGTAAAAATGCTGATTCCTAGGAGAGTCGATGCTCCTGAGATGCAGAAGCTTTTAAATGATGCTCTTCCTTCTGATATATATATTCACCAACTTGAGCGAATTAATAAGAGTTTTAAAGTTACTCATCTCTCCCAGTTTAAAGAGTATCTCTATTTTTTTAGTTTAAAAAAGCAAAGCGGTATGCCCTTTGTTGGTCATCTTGAATCAGAAAGAGCTATTTCTCTAGAATTGATGAAAGAGTGTGCTCGTCATTATATTGGTCTTCATCATTTTGAAGCCTTTCAATATAAATCAGATACCTCTGGTGGCTTCAAGAGAAAGATCCTAGATTCACGAATTACTGCAGCCCATGAGATTTTTCCCCAATGTTTCAATGCTTCAAGTGAAGTCTATTGCTTTCACATCAAGGGGGAAGGCTTTCTGAAACAGATGGTTCGTATTCTCTTTGGTACTATGGTTAAGGTGGGTTCTGGGGAGCTCAGTCTTCAAGAATTATCGGAATGGTTGAAGCCTCCGTTGGAGCGTAATTCAGAGATTCTTCCCGATACAACTAATAGACCAGGATTTATTGCACCGGCCTCTGGTCTCTTTCTCTATCATATTCAATATCCTGAACTTAGAATTGGTGAAGAAACGAGGCGACTAGTGGATGAAAAGAATTTCTTAAATTTATTTCCTGAAATGGAATTGTGGAAGAATACAGGGGAAAGTGAAACTCAAGATCAAAGTTGCAGCTTCCCCATTGAAGTACGTTCTTAATTATTTTCGTATCAATTAATTAAGGGCACCGAGGTCAATTCTTAAGGTATCGATAGTTCTATAAAATGTTGTAGAAGTATCTTTGTAAAGCGCTTTATTGGCATAGACACAAGCTTCTATCGCATTTTCTGAATTAATCATCTCATTAACCGATGGAATCGTAGAGGGAAAGCCGGTTCCCGTCTGATTTTTTACTCTTCTATCATATCCCCCAACACGTATCAGGGTAAAGTTATTTGAAGAGTAGGTGGTATGGGCCATATAACCACAGTATTCATAAGAGTAATTTCCTTGATGGGCCCTCGAAGGATTTGCAGCTTCTGAGTTAAGTTGTGCTTCTTCTAAGTATATAACACCACTTTCGATATAACCTTCTAAGCAAGTATTATAAGCATCACTATATGTATCACTTATAGACTGGACCTGATTAAGGATAGCGGCTGATTCATAGCTATAATTTTGAACAATGAGAGTGTCTCCGTCGCTATCACGAAAGAAGGTATTCTCATTATTAAGTTGTTTATAAATAACTCCACATGATGAATAGGGAATTCCTGGAAGATTATCCTCATCTTCATCCTCATCATCATAGTAGGCATCTCCATCATCACCAGGTGTTTCGTCATAGTAGTATTCAGAATCGTCAGCACTATCTGCATTATTTTCGGCAATAGCAGTTGAGCTATTCTTTGACTTACTACTTGAAGTTGATTGAACACAACTTGTGGTAACACTTAGAAGAGCGATCATTAATATGTAGATCTTCATGCCACGAATTGTTTTCATTTTATTCTCCTCATTTATTTCTCTCGTGATTAGAGATGCATGAGTGATGCCAAAATAAAACCCGTGAAAAGAGAGTTAAGTCATTGAAAGTTTATAATGACTGAAATTTGATGTGTTTAAAACTTATACAGGGTGGATAATTTATGTCCTCTTTTTAACGATCTAACTCTTTTAGGGATTCAATAAAGATAAATAGGGTTATAATTAATTAAGATATGTTTAGGGTGAAGTCATCATTTTGGCATCGCTTTTGCTTAATAAATGCTACTACCTACTGATTTGATTTACCTTAACTAAGAAGAGTTGAATATGTTGAATACTAAAGATTGTTTGAAGAGATTTAAATTTAATTATGGAAAAGAAGTCTTTTCCTTATTCTTTGTTTTCTTGTCTCTAAGCTTTCTCATGAATTCTTCCCTAGTTTTCGCCAATGACTCTCTATTAAAGGTTGGTAATAATAATCTTCAATTAAAGAAACTCAATATTGTTGAGATTAGCACAGGAAAACTCTACTTCTTTCAACTGGCTTCTAAGTATCGTCTAAAGGCGCTTAAAGCGGAGAATGACTTCATTGGAATTAAGAATGCTGATGATCGCATTGTTGATATCTATATAGATGCCCATAAAATTCCATTTCCTTTCCAAAAGCAATTATCTCAATTAGATAAGGACGGCCCACTAGAGGACCGAGTTCGTGTGGGACAAATGATTATCCCTAAGCTCTTTAAATTTACAGAGTATGAAGAGGCCATTGGTATCGGCTTTCAAGAGGGAGCTGTGGAAGTTGGCTCTATTCCATAATCGTCTATTATTTAGATAGGTGTTGAAAAAAAAATCAACACCTCGTTCTCTAATCTCTTTCATTTTCCTAACATTACAAATTGAATAAAAGCCTAAAACCCTGTTTGGCCTTCTTGTTGTATTCTTATGGTTTTCTCGTTATTTCCAGCTTGGCCCTTACTTTGCACCTTTATACAATAAAAAGATGGAGAATATAAATTTCTTTATAATAATGAGGAGTCATTTCTTGGGCAGCCCCAAAAAATATTTTGAATATAGATCTATTAAGGTAAGAGAACTGACTATAAAAGGAGAGTTCCAAAGTTTTAGGGAACTTGTGCTTTTATGGGGTGTTCTTTGCTCTCTTTTTATTCATATCTTATTCTTAAGTAATAGCTACGCTAAAGAGGTTCCTGGGAAAACGGTTCTCTTTCCCTATCGTGAATTGGTTCACTATAACTTCAAACAAAAGCCTTATCGTATTCTATTTCGTGAGCAGGAAATAAAATTAGTGAGCTTAGATAAAGTCTATAATATTAAGTTTGCCGATATTGATAAGCTATCTCTTGTGAAAGAAATTCCCCGATTACGAGGAAAACTTATTGAAGAGTTTGAACAAGAAGATCTTGCTTTTCTCTCTAAGGTCTATCTTAGAGTGGATTTAAAGGAAGGCATGAAACACCGTGTAAATGAAAAGTTAAATAAAGAATTCAATACCGAATCTAATGAAGTTACTGAAAGTATTTTCATAACTCTAGACTTCAACCTCACTTCCCAAGAGCAGTTAGAGGCGCTAGAAGAGAATATAAATCAAATTAATCAACTCAGGCTAAAGTCGAATCTTTCTGTTAGATCAAAAGATGAGATCTTTCGGCTCCAAAGTGAATTTTCTCGCGAGTTTATTCAATATCCTCTCGATATAGACTCTAAAAAGAAGAGAGTTCTTCCCTCCTTCTTTAAGGAACTTTCAAAACGATTAAAGAAGTCTTCTACAATGAATTACCATACTCGTGATTATCATATGGCCAAGGTTGTATGGGAGAGCTTAGATGCTACTCTAAAGCATTCAGAACTAGGCCGACCTTCCTCAAGAAATCGTTCTGGCATACGACTTCGTCAGCGTTCTGGTTCTCATGATCGTTTTCATGAACTTAGAGCTCGTAAAACAAAATTGAACGCTTGGAAGCTAAAGGAAAATCTTCATTTAAGAAATTTACTTCCTCCAGATAATAAAATTCCTTTTAAACGATTTCGTCTACAAGATGAATTTTGCTCGTTTGCGGAATATTCTCACTACAGATTTTGTGCCCATTCCTTTCTTGGTTCTCTATTAAGTGCTCAAGTCTTTTCAAATTTTAAAGAGAGGTATCAATTTATAGAGAATTATTTGAATGATTTAAAGAAAACCAAATTCCCCGAATTTCAATCCTATTTAAGCTCTAGAGACAAGGAGTATATCCATCAGAGAGATCAAGAAATCCTTAATCAAATGGTTCTTGAGGTCTATGCTCTTGACGATTTTATTGAGCAAACTCAAGATCTCGCGAAAAAGCTTAAAGAGAAGAGCTATCAAGATATTATTCATAATCTCTTACGAGTGAGAATTGCTCTTTGGTCTCAATTTGCAGATATTCTTATTTCCCATGGCGACTACAATATTACTCGTTTCTATAATGAAGGGCATTTTTATAAAGCTTATCCAGAGAGATTCTTCACTCATATTTTATACTTCCTAGCTCGTTATCGTGATGACGTTCATCCTTTTAATTGGGCGATGATTGAAATGTCTGAGTTGGCCGATGATGCTCAAGATGAAAATTTTCTATCTCATGACACCATCAAGAACGCTCTTGATGATCTCGTGGCCAATGATCTAGAAAAGAAGGGCACTGAATTAGGAGAAGGAGTTGTTAATATAATGGGACAAATTTTCAAAAAAAGAAAATGGGTTCCTTATCTGCGCGTTCAAACCATGTTTCGTGAGAATTATATGACAGAGAAACGTGACGAAGTATATAAGACTCTCTTTTCCAGTGAAGGAATTAGGCCTGGAGATATTATCTTAGAAAAAGATAGGCAGGCCAATACAGATGTGCTGATTCCTGGTTACTGGATACATGCGGCCCTTTATGTGGGAACGATTAAAGATTTAAAGAGACTAGGTCTTTGGGACGATCCGCAGATGGCGATAATCAGACATGAGATTGAACTTTATCAAAAGTCCGAAGATAGGCAGTATTATCTTCAAACGGTATGGGGGAATAAGTTAAGCTTTGAAGAGATACCTTGGTTCTATGAAAGTGATCGCCCAGGAGTTGCGGTTCATCCGTTACATAAGTTTATGCAAACCGATGGAATGGCCGTGCTGAGGGCCAATCAATTAGGGGAGACAAAATTACGCGAAATTTTCTATAGGGCCAATGAGCGAATGTATTTTCCCTATGACTATGTTCATAATGTCCGCAATAAATTCTCTGTGAGCTGCTCAAAAGTAATATTGAAAATTTTCAATGATATTACCTTCCCGGTGACTCAATATCTAAGCTATGTATCTGTCAGTCCCGATCAAATTGGTCAGGCCGTGTCAAAAAACTATGATATTCATCACAGTGATGGGCCTTCTTCTCAATTAAGATTGATTTTCTTCTTTGATGCCGAAGATGAGGGTAGGCTAAAATTTCACCATAAAAGGGTAGAGACTCACTCTTTTTATTCTAAGTACCTGAAACTAACAGGATATTAAGAAAGATGATGAAATTTTCATGTTTCTCGGGCCTTTTCAGGAGTATTATACAAAGAAGCACACAAACTAACTTTTAATTAGAAAGTTCAAGAAATCTTGTGTTTTAAAGGGGAATACTCAGTGCGTTTCTTAGTGGTTGAAGATGAAAAGACATTACAAGATATATACTTGAGTGAGCTTAATCTCTATTTTGAAGGCAGTACTGTGCACTTGGCCTCTAATGGCGTGGAGGCCCTAGAGCTTCTGTCTACAAATAGTTATGACTTAGTTCTTACTGATGGACGTATGCCTGAAATGGGTGGCGTCGAACTGGCCCATACTCTGCGTAAATCTAATTTTAAAACTCCTATTATTCTTGTCAGTGGTTACACAGAAGATATGCACGAGAATTCAACTCGAGAGCTCTTCACGGTTATTAAAGAAAAACCATTGGAGTTTGATGAATTTCTAGAAGAAATCAATGATTTAATAAAAGAGAGACGTTTATAATCCGAATCCTCACTGATATAGTGGCCATCCTTATCTTTAGGAGTAAACTACTATGTCATCTTTTGATCAGCTCAAAAGGCTCTATAGCTATTCTCAAGACTTAAAGTCTGAAATTATTTGGGCCACTCTCTATTCAATTCTCAATAAAATCTTTGATCTGGCGCCTCCAATTCTCATTGGTATGGCCGTAGATATCGTCGTTAAAAAAGAAGAATCCTATCTCTCTCAATATGGTCTCCATGAAGTGATGGATCAGCTCTATGTTTTGGCCTTTTTGACCTTCCTCGTTTGGGCCTTTGAATCTCTATTTGAGTTTCTATTCAAAGTGAAGTGGAGAAATATCGCTCAGTCCATGCAGCATCTTTTAAGGATTGATGGGCATAGGCATTTACAAACTCTCGATCTGAAGTTCTTTGAAGACAAAAGTAGTGGTAATCTGATTAGCGTACTCAATGACGATGTAAATCAGTTGGAGCGTTTCTTAGATGGTGGGGCGAATAGTTTAATTCAAGTAACCACAACGGTGATTACGGTAGGGACAATCTTCATTTATAAATCCCCCATGGTTGCGATTTTCTCTTTTCTTCCCGTCCCCCTCATTTTATTGGGTTCTTTCTACTATCAAAAAATGATTCAACCTCGATATCGAGATGTTCGTGATCAAGCCGGTCTTTTAAGTTCTCTTTTAAATAATAGTATTCTTGGAATGCTGACGATTAAAAGTTATACCGCCGAAGCTTCTCAACAATCTCGTCTCGAAGCTCAAAGTCTTTCGTATTCAGCGGCCAATAGTAAGGCCATTAAACTTTCCTCTAGCTTTTCCCCTTTAATTCGAATGGTCGTTTTAATGGGCTTTCTCTTCACCTTAGTCTTAGGTGGTTACTACACCACTACCGGTGCCTTAGAAGTGGGAAGTTATTCTGTACTTGTTTTCATGACACAAAGACTTCTTTGGCCTTTAACAGGTCTTGGAGAAACTTTTGATCTCTTTCAAAGGGCGATGGGATCAACTCAGCGAATCTTTGATTTAATGGATACTCCTGTTGAAATCAAAGGTGGTGACTCTAAGAAGGACATAAATATCGATCAAATGGATATGTCTTTTAACGATGTATCTTTTCAATATGAGAAGTCAGATGGACTTATTCTTGATAATATTTCCTTTTCTATCTCCTCTGGTCAAACGGTAGGCTTAGTTGGTCCAACAGGAAGTGGGAAGAGCTCTCTAGTTAAACTCCTTCTGCGCTTTTATGAATTCCAAAAAGGAGAAATTCTTCTAGGTGAGCAATCCATTAGAGATTGGGACTTTGGACTTCTTAGAAAGAGCTTTTCCTATGTTGGTCAAGATGTATACCTCTTCAATGGAACTGTTGCCGATAATATCCTCTTTGGTAGTGAAGAGGGGTCTATGGATGATGTGATCGCTGCGGCTAAGAAGGCCTGGGCCCATGACTTTATTGAAGAGCTGCCCCATGGATACCAAACTCTAATTGGCGAAAGAGGTCAGAAATTATCTGGTGGGCAAAAGCAGCGTCTTTCTCTTGCTCGTGCTATTTTAAAGAATGCTCCTATCTTTATTTTTGATGAAGCGACAAGTGCTGTTGATAATGAAACTGAAGCGGCCATACAGAAATCTCTTGAAGAGCTTACTAAGACTAAGACGGCCATTATTATTGCCCATAGATTGAGCACTGTTGTCAATGCTGATAAAATCCTCGTTCTCAATCGAGGACAAATTGTCGAGCAGGGGACACATCACGAGCTCTTAGAAAATAAAGGGGTTTATTCTAGTCTGTGGCAGGTACAGACGGGGAGCCATTAATAAAAAAAAAGGCCATTGTTTCCAATGGCCTTCTCTAAGCTTTTAATTTTTATATGGACTATTTAGCTTTATACCAACACTTTGGTCTCGCTTGAATATCATATCCATCTACACGAGCACATTGAGCGGCATTGAAGTCACCTTCAACGATATCTTCATCATGATGCTTATCACATAGAGAAGCAGCATAGTAAGTATCTAGTCTACATTGAGCTTTTGGGTGATTGTGGTTAGTTGAAGAAACGACTGTTGAATCTGGAGTATCAAAAGAAGGAATATTAGATTCTCTACCGATATTTCCAAGAAGAGTCGCTGTACTTAAACCGGCCATAGCAACACGTTGACAGATGGCCACATCTTCAACATTGGCAAAGTTTGTTTGACACTGAGTTGTTACTTCAGCAGGAACATTTACATTGGCCATCATAGATACGTTGTCATCAAGTTCAACGTACTTTCTTAAACATTTTAGAGCACCAAAATAATCAGACTGTCCTTCATTTGAAGCCCAGCTTGTTGACCACCATGACTTCTTCTTAGGTTCTCCACCAAGGTGATGTCCTGTTTCGTGACAAGCAACGAGTGCAAAACCATCAGCTGTAATGGCCTCATGTCTGGCCAATCCACCAAACATAGAGATTTGCCAATTATTTCCCGTTTGTCTGGCGTAAGCGTTAACTGTACCATCGCTCCAGTTTCTCTCTACCACCATTTTCTTTCCGCGAGCAGAAATGATTGGAGCATAGATATCTTCTACACGATCAAGAACTTCGTTAAATACAGATTCAGTGATACCACCTGCTGACTTTACATTTGTACCAATCCACATATCGTTTTCAGGTAAAAAACCATCGTGTCCATCTTGTCCACAAGCAAATAATGGGTTGATTGTCATTGTAGCTGCCGCAGCTAGTGTTAGGATTCCCCTCTTCATAATCTTCCTCCTTGAATGATTTTGTTTGGGCCTTGTTAGATTTCTGTTAAGATGTTGAGCCACCTGAGTAAGAAAGTAAAATATATTGAAATAAATGTAAGAAAGTATTGGAATTCAAAATAATGACCGCGTTAAGTTGTCGGATATCTGGAGAAGTTACTATGTATAAATTAACTTTCTTTGTTCCCTTGAATTGTAAGGAAGAGGTAAAGAGCGCTGTCTTTGCCACGGGTGCCGGTAGAATTGGAGATTATGAGCATTGTTGTTTCGAAACGTTGGGAAGAGGGCAATTTAGGGCCTTAGATGGGGCTCAGCCCGCTATTGGAGCCCTTAATGAGTTAACTTATGTAGATGAAGTGAAAGTGGAACTGGTGGTCTCTGATGAACTTATTACAGATGCAGTGCGTGCTCTAAAGAAATCTCATCCCTATGAAGAGCCGGCCTACGATGTCTTTAAGTGCATAGATATTGAGCCCTAGCAAATCCTAATCATCGCCTAATAAAAACCTGACAATTTCAATTGTATCCTGTTTAGACTTCTTATTTAGACTCCCTTAAAAATTACCTCAATTACTCACACTACACGCATATTCGCTTTTAAGGAGTCGAAAATGAAACTTAAGTCACTTGTATTAAGTGTTCTTGCACTAGGTGCAACGGCCACTCAAGCAGCTTGTCCTACTTGGTCTGTTGCTAATGGAATGAATAACGGAAAAGAAGTTTGTGCTCTAACTGATGCCAATCCTTACACAGGACAGATTCTCCTAACATCTGACAAGATGTGGGTTCTTCAAGGTGGAGTTTTTATTGGTGTTGATGGTGGAAAAAATGGAACTATCACAATTGAGCCAGGTACAAAGATTGTAGGAAAGTCTGGTGCTGATTATCTCGTTATCACTCGTGGATCTCAAATTTTCGCAGAAGGTACTGCAGAAGCTCCTATCGTTTTCACTACTGGAAACGAAGGAAATACATCACGTGGTCAATGGGGTGGATTAGTTATTAATGGTTTTGCTCCTATTAACGTTGCTGGTGGTACGGCCACTGGTGAAGGTTCAACTGGGGTATATGGGGGAAATAATCCTGCTGATAACTCAGGTGTACTTAAGTATGTAAGAGTTGAATTTGCAGGTTTTGAAATTACTCCTGACAATGAGTTAAATGGTATTGCTTTCCAAGGTGTAGGAAGTGGTACAACTGTTGATTATATTCAAGTTCATAAAAACTCTGATGATGGTGTTGAATTCTTCGGTGGAACTGTAGATGTTAAGCACGTAGTGCTCACAGGTAACCGTGATGATTCTATGGATTGGACTTCTGGTTGGAGAGGTCGTGCTCAATTCGTAATCATCGATCAATTCGAAGATGCTGCTAATAACGCGATTGAAGCGGATAATCTTTCTAAAGACATGTACGCCATTCCACGTTCTAATCCAGTTCTTTCTAACTTCACAATTTTAGGAACAAAAGGTGCCGGTGCTAAAGGTGGATCTGCTCTGCTTCTAAGAAAAGGTTCTGGAGTTGATTTTCAAAACTCAATCTTTACTGGTGGTAAGAAAGGTTGTTTAGACTTTGATGACGACGCGACTACTGCTCAAGGTGGAATTCAATTTATTGGAAACTTCCTTCACTGTGATAAAGCTTTTGAAACAGAAGATGGTGAGAGTGCAAATGTAGCAGACTATTTCACTTCTGCTGATTTCAACGAAATCATGGATCCAATGCTTAACGGTTATACACCTGCTGCTGGATCTCCTGTAGTAAATCTAGGTGATGTAACTCCTTTTGGTGATGCACGCTACGGAACATTCTTTGACAGTGTTGACTACGCTGGTGCTGTGAAAGATGCAAACGACACTTGGTATAAAGGTTGGACTAATCTGGCCAGAGATTAGTCTACCACGGGGTGTTTCTCGGATGTCTCTCTCGAGAACACCCCTTATACAAAATGAAGGAGAGACCATCACCATACTTTACTGGTCCTAGAGATATGTTGATGTAGAAAGAGTCCATAGGACTATAACGATTTTTAAACTTAATAATTTTTTAAAAATTTATTTAAAATAACAAAAGACGAGAGACATATGAAAATTACAATCCCTGCTGTTAAGGCCATTCCTTTAACCCTTATAAGCTTAGCCCTTTCAGTAAATCTTAATGCTGCCCCAGCGCAGAACTCTAATCAGGCCATTTCTACCCTCGCTGAAAAAATTGTAACTCTAAGAACTGATGTAGAAACACTCAACACTGAAAATAATGCCAGAAAAGAGGAACTCTCTGGAGAGTTAAAATCTCTTAATGCACGAAGAAGTCAAATCAACGCACAGATTGAACAGGCCGAAATGGCCATGAAACAATCACGCAGTAGACTCGAAACGATAAAGAAAGAAATATCCACTCATAGTGTAGACGGTGAAGTTCTAAGACCTCTTATTGAAAAAGAAATCACTCGTATAAAAGAAGCTGTTCTCCATTCACTTCCTTTTCAAAAAGAAAAGAGAATCGCTGAAATTACTAAAATAGAAGATTCCCTCAAGAGCGGAACCATGAACACACAAAAGGCGATGGGAAGACTTTGGGCTTTTGTAGAAGATGAGTTACGACTAGGGAAAGAAAATGGTGTTCATCGTCAAATGATTACACTTGATGGTTCTGAGCATCTTGTTAGCGTGGCCAAAATAGGTATGGCAGCTCTTTTCTATAAAACCACTGACAACAAAGTTGGTTTCGCTAGAAAGAAAGATGATGGTGCCTTTGAATTTGTTTCTTTGACTAAGAAAGAAGAAGTCGAAAAGGTCCTTCATTTATTTGATGGGTTGAAAAAACAGATTCGCACAGGAAGCTACGAAATCCCCAATATTCTATAAGCAGATAAGAAGAACTAATTTTATTTTTATTTAATAAAGAGAGACTATAATGAAAAAAATTAGCGTACTGATCATCATGATGATCGCGATTAATTCCACCTTTGGCCAAAGTAAGAAGACTAAGAACTCTGAATCTGATCTTCTGAAAACCTATCAAAGAGAGTTGGCCTTCCTTCAAGCACAGAAGCGATCTCTACTCAAGCAAAAGTCAGAGATTGAAAATACTTTTGCTTCTAAAGTAAAAGGAGCCAAATCTGAATTGAAGAAAGATCAGGATCTTCTTATTGGACTAACGAAGTCTAACGAGCTTCTTTCCGCAAAGCTAATGGAAGCTGAAAGAAATTTAGAAACTATTGAGGGGTCAAACGCCCTTGTCGACACAACTCTATTACAAGGTAAAGTTAGTCTTGAGATAGCTGATACTCAATGGGATAAGTTAGGAAATAATACTTCACGTCTTCAATTCTTATTTGAAAAAGCAGCAAAGAGAATCAATCTAGACAACACTATTTATAAGCGTGAAAGAGAGTTTTTTACTCCTGAAGGTAGATTAGTAAAAGGAGAAACTCTACAGATCGGTCGTGTCGCCACTTTCGGTCATTATCAAGGTCAGTCTGCTGCTCTTATGCCTGCAGGACTTGGTAAACTTAAGATGAGTGAACAATCCTTCGTAGGAGGACTTGATCGTTTAACGAATAGTAATGAATTTGAAATGATTCCTCTTTTTCTCTATGAGAACACAGTGAAAGGAATTGAAGTAAAAAAAGATAAGTCCTTTATGGATATCGTCCATGCCGGTGGGGCCATTGCTTATGTGATTGTAGGTCTTGGTGCTCTAGCGATGATTCTCGTTCTCATTCGAGGAGTGCTCTTATTTAGTGCTTCTCGCATGGATAAGAGTCTACTCACTCAAATCAATTCTGGCGATCTGACAGAATTAGAAGAAATGGTTAAGGGGAAGTCTCTTAAAAAGAAAACACCATTTGATCGTGTCTTAGGAAATATCTTCTTAGCTCGTCACAAAGAGAGAGAAGCACGTGAGAATATCATCCATGAATCCATTCTAGGGGAGCTTAATTTCTTAGATAAGTTTGGTGCCATTATTCTTGTTATGGCCGCAGTAGCCCCTCTTCTTGGTCTATTGGGAACAGTTACGGGGATGATCTCTACATTTGATATTATTACTGAATTTGGTACCGGTGACCCAAAACTTCTTTCCAGTGGTATTTCAGAAGCCTTGATTACAACAAAGTTAGGTCTTGTGGTGGCCATCCCTTCACTCTTACTCGGTAATCTTTTAGGTGGTTGGTCAGGTAAGATCAAAGTTCTTCTCGAAAGAGAGGCCTTAAGATTATCCAATCGTTTTGATAAGGATGTGGCCAATGCTTAATCGTTTGGTTGAGCTCTATTATGCAGGTGGCTTTGTTATGCCCCCACTCTTACTTGGAGCTGCTGCCCTTTGGTTTGCAATGACTTATAGAGTAATGCTTCTGAGTAAGGGGAGTTTTGGAGCTAAATTTGAATTTGATAGAAAGCTCTCTGAACTAATTGGCCTTGGAAAATCAAAAGATGATGCTTATCTACTCTTTTCTGAAGAGGAAGATACACTCAATAAGTTTAAAGTTTTAACGAGAACCGTTGTTATGATTGCTCCGCTTTTGGGTCTTCTTGGAACGGTATCGGGGATGATTGAAACTTTTGATTCTCTTGCTGATATGAGCCTCTTTTCTCAATCTGGTGGTATTGCTGGAGGGATTTCACAGGCCCTGATTACAACTCAGATGGGATTGGCCGTGGCCATTCCTGGGCTTATCGTAGGTCGTCTCTTAGAAAAAAGACAATCTGCACTCTTAAATGAAATGGAAGAACAAATTGAAAATCATTGGTCACCTCTGGCGATGACTGGTGATTCACATTCAGGAGGATCCCATGCGTAGGATCACAAGAACTGAGGAAGAGACTCAGATTGATATGTCTCCCCTTATTGATATGGTTTTTATTTTACTTATCTTTTTTATGGTTTCCACGACCTTTGTTAAAGATATGAAATTGGATCTTGAAAGACCTGGTGCTTCGAGTGCTGGTCCTGCAAGTACAAAGAGTATCAGGGTCTACATTGATCAAAATAATAAAGTCTATGTCGACGGACAGCCTACTCGAGTTTGGGTCCTGCAAAGTAAAGTACGTGAGCTTATGAAGTCGGGCTCCAGTGAAAGTGTACTTGTCGTGACTGATAAGGGTGTTCCTGCTCAAAGGCTACTCGAAGTTGTTGATGCCTGCCGCTTAGCTGGTGCAAAAGACGTTGGTGTGGCCGCAGAGAGTGAGGCCTCTTAATTAGAGGGATATTAAAATGAGAGACGAAAAATTTAAAAAACTGGCGTTTAAATATATTCCTCCCTTAGGGGGAGTGGTTGGAATTTTTGTTGTTATGTTTGGTCTAATTATAATGAATGGTTTAGAAGGCCATAAGCAGAAAAAGAAAGATCTTCATAAGACAAGTTTTGAATTAACACAAAAACCTAAAAAGAAACCAAAGCCTAAAGTTACTCAAAGAAAGAAAATTAAAAAATCTAAACCTAAAGTCGCTCCACCTAGTCTTGCTGGTGCCTTAGGAGGCTCTAGCTTTGGTTTGGGACAATTCGAATTCTTAGCAGAAGGAGCTGATGGTCTATTAGGTAATAACGGTGATGTCATTATGACTGAGGATACTGTGGATGAAGTACCTAAGGCCACTTATCGACCACCTCTACGTTACCCTGACTATGCTCGTGATCGTGGAATTGGTGGTGAAGTCATTCTTAATATCTTAGTCGATAAAACGGGTGCTGTTGAAAAAATAAAATTACTCGCAAGTAATCCCTCTGGGGTTTTTGATGAAGTTGCTATGGATTCTGTAAGAGAATGGCAATTCGATCCTGCACGTTATAAAGGGGGGGCAGTTAAAGTTTGGGTCAAACAAAAGATCAGCTTTAATCTGAATTAGTTATGAAAAATACTCTTTTAAAACTACTTATATTTAATGTCTTTCTTATGGCGAGCGTGGCGAGTTCTTATGCGCAAGAAGAATTAAATTCTCTTGATCTCGCGGCATTTCTTATTAAGAACAAGAATTACTCCCGTGCTAACTCAGTACTTTCTCAAATTAAGGATCCTCATGAAGTTATTCCTGAAAGATTCTATGCTCTAAAAGGTATTTTAGAGCTTAAGCAAAAACGTTACGCTGAAGCTTTAGCAGCTTTTGACAAGGCCATAGAGGAAGGTATCTCTGAGAACTTAGAGCTTGCTCCTTTAGTGTGGGAATCTATGGGGGAGAGTTACCTCGGTATCAAGGAATATAAGAAAGGTATTCAATTACTCCAATCTAAGCATTCTATTCTTAAAGATCGAGTTCGCTATTATCAGATTAAAGCAAGCCTTCACTTTGAAAATCGTGAACCTATTCTTGGTTGGGATATTCTTCATTCCGGTATTAAACGTTTTCCTCAAGAACTTTCTTTAATGAAGCAGAAATGGTTCTATTTAATGGATCAGAACTTAATTGAAGTGAGTTTTGAAACCGCTAAGAAAATTATGAATGATTACCAGATTTCGGCCCTTGATCTTGCCCGTATGGGTCAAATGTATCGTAATATTCAATCTATGGATAAGGCCATTGTTCTGGGAGAGGCGGCTCGTTTAAAGGATCCCAGTGATGAGGAAATCACTAAGGACCTAGTTCGCTCTTATATTTCTCTTGGCAATTTAACGGCATCTGCAAAATTATTTACTGAATTATCTACTTATCACCCTGACTATCTTGTTGAAGCTTCTGAGTTGTGGCGCAAGGCCGGTCATGAGGTTATGGCCAAAAACTTGGCGATGGGAATTAGAAATCCTGTAAAAAAACTTAAGCAATCCATTACCTTGGCCCTTATGAGTGAAGACTTTAACACTATGGTTCTCCTGGGTGAGAAAGGTCAAAGAACGGCACTTAAAGAAGACCAAGATATCCAATATGCCTTGGCCTATGCTAATTTTATGGTTGGTGATTATTCTACGACTCAGAAGTATCTCTCCCGTATTCAAAGGGCAGATCTCTTTAAAAAAGCTATGGCCTTGCGAGAGGCGATGAACCGCTGTGAATCAGAGGTAGCCCTATGTTTTTAAATAACCGTTCAATTGTTTTCCTTTTGATATCTATTGTTTATTCTCTGAACTCTTTTGCTTTGGGAACTTTTCAGGCCCTCGTTTTTGAAAATGGAGTGCCTTTAGAAAATTACGAAATTTCACTAGATGGTGTGGAATTACTTAAATCATCCGCAGATGGCCTTATCTTTAAAGATTTAAAAAATGGTCGTCACTTCATTGAGGTGAAAGAAACTTCTGCTCAAGAAGATTCTGAAAAAGGGGATGGCCTCAAGATCAAAAGTATTCCCTTTGTTATTGCTGATGGGGAAACAACTCAAATTCTTATCAATACATTTTCTAATGGTAAGGATAAGGAGTTTGAAGTTTCTGAGCCTGAAATTCCCGTAACCGTAGATCCAAACGCTCCTAAAGGGACCTTTCAAGGAATCGTTCGTAGTGAGGATGGGCCTGTTGAAGGAGCTAAGATTTACCTCTCTGGTATCAGTGATACCTATACCACAGACTCTTCTGGTCGCTGGAAGGCCGAAGTTCCTGAAGGTCGTTATTCTATTTCCATTATTCATAAACTCTATGCCACAAGAACTTTGGCGCAACAAAGTGTAATGAAAGGGAAGACCCAAAGTCTTAATACTCAACTCTTTCCTACAGGTTTAGAGTTAGAAGAATTTGTCGTTGTTGCTCCTCATGTTAAAGGATCCCTTGCTTCTTTGATCGAAGTAAGAAGAAAATCTTCAACTGTTGCAGATGTCTTAGGTGCTGAACAGATGAGCAAATCCGGTGACTCCAATGCGGCCGCTTCATTGGCCAGGGTTACTGGGCTAACGGTGGTTAACGGTAAGTTCGTTTATATTCGTGGCCTTGGCGAGCGTTATTCAAATGTGCTTCTTAATGGAACCACTCTACCTTCACCTGATCCAACTCGAAGAGTAGTGCAACTGGATCTCTTTCCCTCGGGAATTCTCGATAGTATGGTTATCACAAAGTCTTATACTCCTGAGCTTCCTGGAAGTTTTGGTGGGGGAGCCGTTGATTTAAGAACGAAGGATATTCCCGAAGATTTCAATGCTAAGGTGACCTTATCGACTTCATATGAATCTGATCAAGGTACGGTTAGAACTTATGAAGGGGGACAAAATGACTGGCTTGGTATCGATGATGGTACTCGTGCTCTTCCTAGTGCAATCGCTGATGCTACTGCAGGGGGAAGAACTCTACCCTCTGGTAGTGAAGAGGCCAAGGAATTAGGAAAGGCCTTTAATAAGAATTATACCGTTAAAAATCAAAGGTCGGGCTTACCACCTGGTTTAAGTATGTCAGTGGGAGATACTTTAAAGTATAGAGGAAAGAAATTTGGTTACAATATTGCTGGACTCTATCGTGACCGTTGGTCTAATGATAATTTCGATAATTATGATATTGATGAATTCAATCAAGTCACAGGCTCTCGTCAAACCGAAAGAAGTCAAAGAGAAATCAATCTATCGGGGATGCTCAATTTAGGGGCTGACTTTGGAAAGTATGCAGATATAAGATCCAATACTTTGATGCTCAGAAAAACAATCGATCGCATTGAAAAGAGAAAGCTTAATACCCAGGATAATAATCTCGAGCAAACCAGTTTGCAGTGGCAAGAACGTCAGCTTTTTAGTCAAATTCTAAATGGGAAACACCAACTGGGATCAAATAAAAAGAGAATTTTCTCATGGCGCGGAAGCTATTCACAAGCTTTGATGGATCAGCCAGATACTAAATTCTACCAACACGTAACGGATACGGGGACACCTATCTTTGATACTGATTCGCGCTCAAACGAACGCTACTTTGGAGAAGTTAAAGACGTCGTGCAAGAAGGAGAGGCCAAAATTCAACTTCCTATTGTAGAGACGAGTCCTTTTTCTTTAACGACTAAGATAGGGGCAAATATCACAGAGAAGAAACGCGAATCAGACTATAAGCGCTTTAAATATGACATCAATACTACGGAAGCAGCTCGTATCACGGGAAATGATCGCATCGCTGAATTGACTCCAGAACAAATTTGTACCGATGCTGTTATCGATGGGGGAGCCTGTACTCTAGTGGATACAACAGGAGCCGCTGATCGCTTCGAAGCTGATCAGCAAATCAGAAGTTACTTTATCGATACAGAATCAAGTATTTCCGATCTTGCGCGCGTTAATCTAGGAGTTCGTTACGAAGATAGTATTCAAAATATAACCACGTATCAGGGATCGAACCGTGATAAAGTGGAGAATTCTCTTCTCATGCAAGATTTCCTTCCTAGTGCGGGTTTAACTTATTTTTTGACAGAAAAGATGCAAGTTCGTTTAGGTTACTCTGAAACCATTTCAAGGCCTGCATTCAAAGACCTTAATCCATCGGCCTATTATGATGATGAACGGGATAGAGAGATTAACGGTAATACCAATTTAAAGGGAACAATTATCAAGAATATCGATGCCCGTATCGAATGGTACTTCGGTAATCAAGAAAATATTTCCTTTGGATTATTCTCTAAAGACTTTACTAATCCTATAGAGGAAGTCGCTGGTGCTTTCGATGATGAAGGTAATTTAACTTATTCAGAAACCGGTTACCAGTTAGCTAATATTGGAAATGCAAAGGCCCAGGGATTTGAAATTGAATTTCGTAAGAATTTTGGCTTTATTTCGCCTTTTCTTGAAGATTTGGCCTTAGGTGGAAACTATGCAAAGATTGATTCCGAAGTCACGATCTTTGATGAGCTCTCTGCTCAAGTGACCAATTCAACTCGACCACTTCAAGGACAGTCTCCTTATGTGGTCAATGTGAATCTCGATTATGATAATAAAGACTGGGGAACCAATGCCACCATTCTCTATAATGTTTTTGGTGAAAGAGTGGATACGGTAGGAACCCAAGGTCTACCTGATATCTATCAACAGCCTTTTCATCAGCTTGACTTTGTTTTTCAACAAAAATTTGGAGCAGACTTTAAGAATAAAGTTAAATTCAAAGTTCAAAATTTAATCAATCCAGAGGCAGAACTTACTCAAGGTGGGGTAACGAAGCAAATTTATCGCAAGGGAAGAAGAGCTTCCCTTAGTTATACGAGGACTTTTTAATGAAATTAATCATTCTCATTTTAAGTGCAATCTTCTTCTTTTCTTGTGAGCTTCATAAGCAGGAGGTCAGAACTCCGCCACCAGTAGAAGCTAAGGTCATTGACTTAGACTCTATTGAAACGCTTATTGCTGCTGTTTTACAAGATGATTATTTTACAGCGAAAAGGACTCTTGAACTCACTTCACTAGAGCTTAATGTCATCAATGAACAAGGAAAGTTACTTCTTAATGAGGCGATTAAATTAGATCGTTTACTGATGGGAGAACTTCTGATTTCCTATGGTGCCTTACCTGATGAAAGTGATGAGTTCAATGAGACAGCGCGGGAACTAATTCAAAAAAGTGCCTATATCGATGAATGGAAGACTATCTTTGATGGAGGAACTGTATCTAGTGACTATGTCACTAAAGAGAGTTTTATCCTTCTTTCTGAAACGGCCATAGATAATCAAGATGCTCGTATCCATACGATGGGACTCTATAGAGAAAGAGGGGCAGATATCAATTCTATTAATAGTGATAATCAAAGTCTTCTTATGATTGCTAGTAGTAAGAATCTGGTTAAAGTGGTGGATTATTTGTGCTCCTTTGAGGAGTTGGATCCCAATTTAACGGTTACGGTTATAAGAAGACGTAGAGAGTTTCATATTACCGCCATGTTCTATGCTCAAACTCCTGAGATGAAGTCGGCATTAAGAAATTGTGGGGTTACTGAATAAAGTTAAGTATTTTAATGGCCTACTGTCTAAGTGAATTTTTTCTTCTTAAGGACTATCCTTGCTTATAATGAATCTATTCATTAAACCGGAGAGTCTTATGAAAAAAACCATTTTCTTCTTATTGTCGCTTAGCCTTTCAAGTTTTGCTCTTGATAATGGAGACCAAGCCCCTGCCTTTGAATTGAAAGGTCATCCTAAAAATATTAAGAGTAAGAATATCCTCCAGGAATCTAAGTATATGGTCATTGAATGGTATAACGATGGTTGCCCCTTCGTGAGAAAGCACTATGATTCACAGAATATACCTAAGCTTCAAAAGAAATATAAAGATCGTGTCAATTGGGTCGTTGTAAATAGTAGTGCAGAAGGAAAACAAGGACATATCGCTAATCTTGAGAAGGCCACTGAGCTTTATTCGAAGGAACAAATGAGCTCTCTTTCTCTCCTTATGGACAATAACGGTGATGTTGGTCAGGCCTATGGCGCCAAAACCACTCCCCATTTCTTTATCGTAGATCCAGCCGGTAAGATTGTTTATCAAGGTGCTATTGATTCCATTCCTTCAGCCTATAAAGAAGATATAGCAAAAGCAGATAATTATGTTTCTCAGGCCTTAGACGAAGTCTTAGCAGGTAAGAAAGTGACAACGGCCAAAACTCGACCCTATGGATGCTCTGTAAAATATTAATTTTTTGTAAATAAGGCCTTATCAGGCATAATAGGCATATGAAAGGTCTTCTTATTTTCTTATTTCTTGTGAGTGCTCCTTTTGCTAAGGAGGGGCAAAACTCACAAGACACTCAAAATTCCAATAGGGCCCATCAAAATATAATCAATATGCTTAAAGAAAGGTTGGAGAGGGATCAACAGGCCATGGATCAATTCTTTAATGATCAATTCTTTAAACAAGCAGATCAAATGTTTAAACAACTCTCTGATGATAAACTAATCCAAGGAGAGGATGCCTTTGATCAGATGATTCAAAGCTTTAGAAACCAATTTCAACCTCAGCAAGCTCCATCTCGCTGGGAAAGGGATAAGAGAGGCCTTATGTATGTCCTTCCTTTTATTTTAGGGCCTCGAGATAAAATGGATCTTAAAATAAAAAATAATGAAATTAATCTTCATATCACTCGCACTCACTCAGGAGGGAGCGAGAGGGAATACTCCTATCAATTTGAAATTCCAAAACATACAGACATTAATCAAATGGAAACCTTTTCGGAAAAGGGGAAAACGATCATTCTATTTCCTTGGGAGAAAGGCCATCGTTTCACTAGTCCCGTCCTTCCCAATAAAGCGGATAAGTCTATATAAGCTCTGTCTGCGAAGGCAGTAACCTACTGAAATAGTTGTATTTTAATAAATACCGTAGCGTTTTGGTAAAGTAATTGCATTCTTAGGTCGATAAGACACTCAAGAGAATATCTTTCACAAGTGAGGGTCTTATTAACGCAAAAACAACATTCATTATTTCAATGACGTTATGGGCACTCGTGACTTGGCAAACGGTTCATGCGGTAGATGATGGGCCAGTCTTTAAAAAGAAGAAATTCAATACCCCTAAGAGAGATCAATCTATTATCGTTACACCTGAGGGCTATTATCCCGAGTCTTTTAGTGTGTTTAAAGGGGAGCGTATTCGATTCTTTGTGACGGCAACTTCTGACCAAAAAGAATGTTTTATCATTAAAGGAAAAGAAATCTTCTTATCTGCCGAAAAGGGTAAGGTAAGTGAGGGCTCTGTTATTTTTAATCGCCCAGGTGTTTATCAATACTACTGTCCCACGACGAAGCATAGAGGTTCCATAACTGTCATGGAGCGACCGGAGGTTTTACGCGAAAGAAAGCGTGCTCTCGCTTCAGAGACAGTAAAGGTTTGGATGCCTCGTGAAGAGTGATTCCAATAATTAGAAAGTAGGCGCTTATGTCCGTATTTAATGATGCTATTGCTAATCTTCTTGGACCCATCAAGGATCTTCTTGATGACCCAGGAGTTTCAGAAGTCATGATTAATGGACCCTTTGAAGTCTTTGTTGAAAAAAAGGGACTCGTCTATAAAACAGAAAATCAATTTCCCAATGAAGATGCTCTCATTTCTGCTATGAGAGCGATTGCTCAATCGGTGGGAAGAGTTATAGATGCTGATAATCCACGTCTTGATGCTCGCTTACCTGATGGATCTCGTATTCACGTGGTACTACCCCCGATGGCGAAGAATGGAACCACAGTCGCTATTCGAAAATTTTCTAAAGAGAAGTTAACTCTTAATGACCTGATAGACTTTGGTTCTCTATCTAAGACGGCCGCTCGCTTCTTAGATATATGTATTTATCTTGGTAAGAATATTATCGTTAGTGGGGGAACCGGATCTGGTAAAACCACAATGTTGAATGTTCTCGGTTCTCGAATACCTAAAACTCAGAGATTACTGATTATTGAAGATGCGGCAGAACTTCAAGTGAAGGCCGAACATGTGGTAAACTTTGAAACTCGTAAAGCTGATCCTACTCGTGGAGTCGAGGAAGTGACGATACGTGAATTAGTTATATCGGCCATGAGACTTCGACCTGATCGAATTATTGTTGGTGAGGTTAGGGGGGAAGAGGCCCTCGATCTTATTCAAGTTATGAATACAGGTCACGACGGTTCGATGGGGACAGTTCACGCGAATAATCCTATTGATGCCTGTACTCGTCTAGAAACGCTTTGTCTTATGGGTGATACTAAAATACCGCCTGATGCTGTAAGAAAGATGGTTGCTTCTGCTATGCAAGTTATTGTTCAATGTAGTCGTTATCACGACGGAGGCAGGAGAACGAGCCATATTTCCGAAATCATGGGACTAGATGCTAATGGAAATTATATTTCTCGAGATATTTTTCGCTGGGTACAAACCGGAAAGGATCCAGACACTGGAAAGTATCAAGGAGAGATGGTTCCTTGTAACTATGTACCTTCGTTCTTTGAAGATATCGTTGTTAACAAACTTCCTTTTCCAAAGAGTAATTTCTTATCCCCAGATTGGTATAACGAAATTAAGAAGCAAGCTGCTTAGGAAAATTCCAATTCACTACAGAAGATATCCACACATAGGTCTCCAATTCTGAAAGAGAGATCTCTAGCATGGTATTGCATCAAGTCTGGATCTTTTGACCAACTCTTGAGCTGGGTAGATAATTTATCTAGTCTTTGTTTGAGTTCAGACGCCTTATCTTCGTCCATCTCTTCGAGCTTTTCACAGGCCTTCTTATAGAAGACTTCATAAGCATTCTCTTTTTGAATGGCCCTTATACAGTCGAGAGATAGAATATTTGTTGTCCCTTCCCAAATACAGAAAACTTGAGAGTCTCTAAGAAAACGAGGAATCCCTGTATCTTCGATATAACCCGCACCACCAAAAGATTCTACCAATTCCGTGGTGGCATTTATATTCTTCTTGGCAGTATAAAGTTTTGCTATAGGTGTGAGTAACCTTAAGAGTGCCATAGTGTCGTGATCTTCTTCGTCAGCGGCTTCATTATTTTCACTCTGTTGAAGGAGGGCCACCGTATAGAAGGTGAGTTTGAAACACTTTTCAAATTCAATTTCTATTTCATTTAATGTTCTCTTATGAAGGGGATGATCGATTAATCTTTTTTGAAAGGCGACTCTCTTATTGGAGTAGTCTTTTGCCAAGTCGAGCAGTCTTTTAAAAGATCCAATAGTGGTACAAGCATTATAAATTCTTGTAATGTTAAATAAGTGAGAGATATTCTTAATCCCTAGGCCTTGCTCACCTACAAGTTCTGCCTTCGCTCCATCAAAGTCCAACTCTGCAGTGGGAAGAGCTTTTGTTCCCAGTTTGTCTTTGAGTCGTCGAACTCTAATTCCTTGAAGATGACCGTCATCGTCTCTGAGCTTAACATAGAAAAGGGAGAGTCCTTTGTTACCAGGAATGGTTTCGCCAAATTCATCTTGGATCCTTGCTAGGGTAAAGGTCATTTGTGAAGTTGTAGCCGATGTAAACCATTTGGTTCCATAGAGTTTATAGCTATTTCCCTCTTTTATGGCCCTTGTTTCTGTATGTCCGACGTCGCTACCTCCGCTTTTTTCGGTCATCCATTGGCCAGAGGTCCAAAATTGTTCAGGGTCATTTGAGGTTATATGCTTATAGGCTTTATTAAGTAGCGTTCTCTTGTCGGTATCAAGATGCTTCATTTTTAAAAGCTCTTTAATTAATTTTGCTGCTCCGTCAGTCATGGCCAACGGACATGTGTAGAAAGCACTGTCAGGGTGAAATAAAAAGAGTTTGAGAAATTGATGAATCCTTCCATGCTCATTTTGTTCATGATGGCCTAGATGGATTAATCCCTCTGTTGCACTTAGTGCATCTAATTTTTTCCATGCTTCATGGGTTTCAATTTCATCAATTTTCTCTCCCCAAGGAGAGTAGGGAATATGACGAGGAGGATGGGCTTCGGCTTGCTCAGACCATTTGTGGGCCAAAGGGAGGACTTCTGTATAGAAGCGAAGAAGATCATTCTTTATATCTTGTCGAGTGTCTTTACCAGAGACAAGCCATTTTAAGGTATTGGTTATAAGCTTATCTTTATCGAAGTTCTCATAATCAATTCTTGGGCCTTCTTGAATAAAACTCATAATTACCATCCTTATTCTCAGTCATAAAGTGGTCATATGGTATCAGAGGCCCGCTAAATTTTATAGATCTAGTCTATAGAAAAAACTACATACTTTAGTGATTGGCTCGGTCTTAGTTATATTCAATCTTAAACGCTGCATTTTCAGCACGTTCTACTTCAGTAGCAGAGAGATCGAGTACGAAATCAACCGCCCTCTCATCACTTAATCTATGATTCCCTGTTGGATCTATTCTTAGAATACCCAACCAATAAGGCTTTAATTTATTGACTTTGAAGTCTAAGAGGTCATCTTCGTACTTCTTGGCCTTAAGAAATTTTTCTATCTTTTCTTGTCCTTCCCATGTGTGCGTATCAAAGAGTTGAACGAAGACTTTTGGTACAATACTAAGGGAGGCCTTTTTGACTTGAAATTTAAGAACCCAGTGGGCCAATTTTCTTAATTCATTTAAAAGAACTTCTTCTTTTATTTCATTAGATTTTTCCATTTTCTGAGCGTGAAAACTCTGATTGAGAGCATAGGAGAAATTGTCTTCAACACGTACACCATGTTCAGTTGCTTGAAGAAGTAACTCATCTTGAGAGAGAAAATCTGTTGAATAATCGACTAATGCTTCTAAGTATTGATTGAATAAAGCTTTATCTAAAGAAATATTCGATAAGTCCTTATTCTCGGTTACAATTAAAGAAGAAATATCATAGATCATACCCATCATCAGTCGATTGAGATCATTAGTGAGAAGATACTCTTCTTTCATCTGATTTGCGAGTTCAGTAAGCTTTTGTGAACTCTCATACTTCTGTGCCATTTGAATGGTGATATCTGTATAGCGATTCATTTTACCAATGAAGTCACTTTCAATAAAAGGTACCACTTCTTTATTCTTTAATTGAATAAAATCATCATAAACTTCAGGTGCTTTTTCTTTGAGTATGGATAATTCTGTAGTATCCGGTCCAAGAACTTGAATATCTTTTAATAGAACTCTAATTCTAGGATCCTTTTGTAAAAGAGCCGCTACATCTGCATCATGAATTCTTTTTTCATTAATATTATCTTCAATAATTTGAGTTACTTCTTTTGAAAAATCAAAAATTTCAACTGGACGAACATAGAATTCTTTCTTATATCCCAATGCTGCAAAGTATTCGTACTTTTGAACTTCTTGTAAGCGTAAGCTTTCTTTAATACGGGATTTTTGTAATTCATACCACTGCCAATATAATTCCTCATCGGTCATCGATTCGCTATGAGGATATCCAATTTCTTTTAGTTGGGAGCCGAATTGTTTGCGGGCGTAGACAATTCCTTTTCCTAGGTCGAGTAAAGAGCGTAGAGTTTTTGTTTCATTTTCTTGAACTCTTTTATAATAATCACTCTCTGTAATACGAAAGGCCTTCCACTCATTTTTTTGAAATGAGCGAGTGGCATATTTTTGAATCATTTGAATATAGGCCAGTTGTCTAATGCCTTCTTTCGTTCTTTTGGCCAACCAGTCAGCTTTGAGTTCATTATACTTTTCATAATTACCCTCGGCTTTTTTGAAAAGAGTGATCATTAACTCATCAGAAAGATGGACAGCTTCGATAAATTTTCTGGCATCATAACTTGTCGTCATCCCTTTGCCCCCTAGGGTGATCGCTGTCCAGATAAAGGGTTGATTCTCATAATCGGTGACAATTTCTGAATGAACGCTATTTGAATGACTGTCCATTATAAATTGAGCAGACACGGGAGTACTAAGTCCAATAGTTGTTGCCACGATAATGGGAGTTAATATTTTTTTAATCATAATGAAACCTTGGGGCATTGGTTTTATTTAAATCCTATTTATTTCTTATTAATCTTCATCATCAAAGAGGTATTCTTCATTGGGTTTGATTGGAGAAGATCCAAATTGATAAGTTAAGTTAATCCCTAAAACAATATCGTCTTTACCGTTTAAGTGATCATTGTATCGTGCTTCTACACCAAGAGATAAACTCTCTGTAAGTGCTGTACGTGTACCGATAGCATATTGAAGAACTTCTTTTTCTACATAATTAAATTCTACAATGACATCGGTTGTACGATGTACTCGCATCATTCCACCCACAGTGATTGCAAAACTAGAGTCTGGATATTTTGGATTATTACTAAAGTACATTCCTTCTACCCATCCAACGAGCATTCCATCATTAGATTCACCAATGAGACCTACCGTCGTTCTTCTCTCATTCCCTGAAGTAAGATGATCATTTCCTAACTCGGCATGACCCATTGTCAGTAGAATATTGTCGGTGAGCATTTTACTAAGTCTTACAGAAACACCATTGATGCTACCGATACTCATGTCACCTTCTACAGTTTCAAAAGCACTTACCTCAACTTGATCAAAAATCCCAAATAAACCCTCAGTTAGATCAACTGTAAGTCCATAAACTTCATCAATCTTTTGAAGATCAGCTAATGGATTATTAGAAAATATAGGCATGGCCTGTACATTTTGAGCAAAGGGGATAGGTTGCTTACCAACGATGACGGCAATTGGTGATCCGCCCACTTCTTTAATTTCTATATAGGCCTCTTTAACAAACTCTTCGATTGAAAAATCATCATTAAACTCGACACTATTTTCTTTAAAGATTTCTTGTAGTTTTCCTGTGAGGACCAAGCGAATTTTATTCTTCCATTCTGCATTTAAACTAATATAGCTATTGTCTAAATTGGAAAGGGTCCCACTTTCTGTGCCTGAGCCTAAATTTGTATTAACCTCACCTTCATAACCAATGACAAAGTCTCCATCGAGAAGTTCTAGGTCTTGTGCGTGAAGGGGACTGAAAGTATTAAAACTTAAGCCTAAGAGGAGGGCAGGTAGTATCTTTTTCACAGGATTCTCCTTAAATTACGATTTCGATTACTGTGGGTTTAGTTATGTTATGCGTCAATTGTCTCAAAAACCTTCTCTTTTGAGTGATTTCCTGTAAAGCTTACAGATGGCGTCAGTATTTTATTCACTTTAATGGGTCTTAAAGGGCTTGTAAGTATAGGTAATTAGATAATTATGTTAGATTTAGTTCGCAGATTCCTGAGTTTCTTTGCAGACTCGTCCCCTTTTAAAAAAAGAGGATTTAAAACCAGGGCCCATATGGGTGATTTCTTCGTCTTTAAAAAATACGAGGATAATCAAAGGGAGCTGATTCTCTATTTCTATCAATCCATCTCACCATTTCAGCCTCGTTTTCGTGAAATTCTGACAGAAGAAATTCCTGATGGAGTATTTGTTTTAGAATATCAAAATCTAGAAACACCTAATTTAGTGCAAGAGACTGATCTCTACTATAGCTTTGATCATGTTTTAAAAGCAGATCGTTTTTGGTTCTTCTATGATGATCACTTGGATTTTGGTTCACCCAAAATTGAGCTCAAGCTCGAGGCCATTGAGAATTATATTGATAAATATCTAAGTGTGGGTGAGTAAGTAACTTCTAATATGGGCCAAGAGATCTTCATTTTCATAATCATATTCACAATAGGCATGATAGAGATGGGTTTGTGAATCAATCCAGCTTTTGGAGACAAAGAGTTTTATTTTCTCATAATCTCCAAAGATCTCGGCATGGGCCCTTGTATCGAGATTGAGGCGTGTGCCTTTAGCCGCAAAATGTGATCCTCTTAAGGTCAAGCCAAATTCATTGATTCCTATAATTTCGCTATCCCATGTAAGTTTACAGGGAGAGTCTTTTTCACTTACTTTATAGTAGGGAAGAGGTTGAATTTGATCATGGTGAAGAAAATGATTTATTTTACTGAGCAAGAAAGCATCATCTATCGGTTTATAAATATAATCGTTTGCCCCTAGTTCAAGTGCTTTAATAATATCTTTGTCTTCTTTTCTTCTCGAGAGCATGATGATGGGAATAGATAAGCCGTATTTATTTCGAAGGGCCTGAAGTAGGGAGAAGCCTGCTCCAAAACCGCGATCAAGATTAATGTCGATAAGACAAAGCTTTGGTTTTGTTTCTTTAAGTTGAGCGATAAATTCTTCAACTGTCTCCGTGGTTGTCACTTTGATCCCATGACGCTTAAAAATATGCTTAACTAAAGTGTTGAAGTCATGATCATCGTCTAGGGTTAGAATGGGGGAATCGGTCGGGTCCATACTCATAAGTGATATTCTACTTTTTTATATTTATAAAAATTTAAGTTTGCTTGGTGGTTGTTTTAATCATTCTTATGTTCTTCGCGCTTTCTTCTTTGATACCTTTAATTTCGACTTCATTAATATAGATACCAGCGTCGAGAACTTTATTTCTATCATTGGTTTTGTATTTGCACGTATGGCAGCCTAAATTCTGGAGATAGGGCGAATCAATATTTAAGACAGTATCATCTGAATACTTGATCGGACCTTTGATCTTAAGAGAAGATTCAGAGATTTGAATGATATCGGCCATAGATTGACATTTTACTTTAAGGGGCTCTTTTAACGTCAACTCTGGTAATTCGTGAATTTTTAGGGCCTTCTTAATCTTTTGTAGAAAGATCGCTGTTTGAATGGGCTTCTTGACGAAATCACTTGCTCCAACAGCGGTGGCCGTAGCAATAAGCTTCTTGCTTTCCGATGCAGAGATAAGAAATATAGGGATTTTTCGCAGGAATTCATCTTTCTTTAGGCGATCAATGATATGGATACCTGTAAGCGTGCCAAGATTAAGTTTATAGTCCACAAGAATAAGATGGGGTCCTATTTCATTTAAAAGTTGACTAAAATCTGTGGCATTTGTTGCGTAGTGAACACTGTGACCAGCATTTTCCAGAATCTTGGAGATGAAATGAATTGAGTCTAAGTCATCATCAAGAATGAGGATATGCTTTCTTAAATTCATTTGTATTCAATCTCTAAATTTTCTAAGTATTCTTTATAAGCTAAGCATAAATTGGCGATTTCTGCTTCATTTAATGACTGACATGCAGCTTCGAGGTTGGCCCCTATTTGACCTAGATCGTCAAAGCCATAGCTACCAGCGTTGCCTGCGAGTTTATGGGCGATTGATTCAATTTGAGAGTATTGCTTAGCGGGAAGGAACTCATCTAATTTAACAATATCTTTTTTACGGTTATCCAAAAAGCTAGGAATGATCTCTTGAAGATCGGCGTCAATCGTAACTTTTCTTTTTTCGGCCATATATTTTCCTTCAATTCTTGAGTAAAATTAATATTATAGTAATATATTTATAATACCATAGAATTCAATTTTTAAAGAAAACTCATACTTATAAATCAATTTGTGCTGAGTATGACGAGACAAATGAGATAAAAAGATGACAAATGGCCAAAAGAAGAAAATTTTATTGATTGATGATGATTACGATATTCATGATTTAATCCGTCATACTTTGTCCCGTGAATTTGAACTCAGTTATGCTGAATATCTCAATGAGGGAGAATCTCTGATTAAGAAGAATCCCTTTGATCTCCTTATTCTTGATGAAACTTTGCCTGATGGGCGAGGAAGTGATCTTTGTCACAAATTAAAGAATGAGCTCGACTTCAATGACCTTCAAATTATTATGTTAACCCAAAGAAAGGATTTAAAAGATAAGTTAAATGCTTTCGATGCTGGTGCTGATGATTATGTATCTAAACCCTTTGAACCTCTTGAGTTAGTAGCAAGAATTAATGCTCGACTTAGGGGAACGACTCCTGGTCATGGTAATATTTTAGAAAAATATGACCTTAAGCTTGAGTTGACGACCCTTTCTCTTTCGATTCTCGAAAAAGAAGGCGAAGATAATTGGCAAGAAATTTCTCTTACTCCTATTGAATTTAAAATCTTATATCAACTCATTAAAGATGAGGGAGTTGTAAAGAGTCGCCAAGAACTCCTTGAATCTGTTTGGGGGAAAGGACAAAATGTGATTGATCGTACCGTTGATCAGCACGTTTCTAAACTGAGAAAGAAATTAGGTCCAAGTGTGATGACAGTAAAGAGTCTTCACAAGAAAGGTTACCTCTTAGCGGAAGAAATGTAGTCTGTGACAAAGGCCATCCTCTTATCTCATCATGAGTTGCTCAATGATCTTTATAGCTTTAATTTAAAAGCTTTTTGTGATGTAGACATTATTACTTGTCATAAAATAGATGATCTCCCTCAAGCTCTCGCCGACAATCCTGAAGTTTCACTTCTTATTTCTCTTGGCCAATTAGATGAACAAGATGCTCCTGTTATGGCCTTTAAGCTGGCGAAAGAGGCAGGCCTGGCCCTTCCTATGATTATCATTGGAGATATGTCTAAACTTAGTCATACTAAGAAAGTTTATACTTTACCGGCAAACCTGAATATTCCTCTTTTTATTAAGACCTGCGCGAAGATTTTAGGAATTACGGCAAAAGATATGGCGGCTAAGGAAGTTCCTGAATTCTATCCCATTCCTTTGAGTATGCTAAGAAACTTCACTAAAGCTCCTTGTGATATCTATATCAAAGTTGGAAATGAGGGACCTCATGAATTCTCACAGGCCCTACAAGCTTCTGAAGAATTAAAACCTAATGTGAAATTAGATTCCTATGCTGCAGATGGGGTATTGAATCTTTTTATACCTTCATCCATGCGTTTGAAAATTGTCAATCAAGCTTCAGAAATCGTCTTAGATAAATTAGAGGATACAACTTTAACGGATCAAGACCGAGTTGCTGTTGTCGAGCAAGGATACGAGGTCATTGGGGGGATGTTAGGAGAAAATCCTAAAGTCACTCCTGAGATTGTTGATCTCTCAAAGAAGTGTATGGAGTCGGTAACCGAAGTTCTTAACTCTGTTCCCAAGTTGAAGCACCTTCTTGGGATGATGTTACAAAATAAGACCGGTCACCTCTATTTCCATTCTGTGGTTGGAACTTATATATCAAGACATATTATAAAAGAGATCAGCTGGGGCTCTGAGGAGCATGCTGAAAAATTAAGTTTTGTTTTTTATTTTCATGATATTTTTCTAGCTCCTATTTTTGCCAAGTATCCCCATCTTCACTCCGAAGAAAATCTTGTTTTTCAAGAGGGGATATCTGAAAAAGAAAAGGAAATCATTATCAATCACGCTCGCTTGGCCAGTGAAATGGTTAAGAATTTTCCTCGTTGTCCAATGGGGGCTGATGCTATTATTTCTCAGCATCATGGGACATCAAATGGAATGGGATTTGCTCTAGAATATAAAGATGATATCTCACCCTTGGCCAAGGTTCTTATTGTGAGTGAGGCCTTTACTGATGAGCTGATTCAATTTAAAAATGCTGGTCGTAAACCAGATCTCGAAGAGATTATGGGAAGGCTAAGAGAGAAGTTTCCAAAGCACACTTATAAGAAAATCATCAATTGCCTTGAAACTATACGTATCTAGATTTGTTTAACCCCATTATAGATGACTTGGTAAGGCTCTTTGAAATTACCAATACTATATATAGGTTTAAATCCTTTGGTGATATTAATTACCGAAGAGCGGCTTATCCCACTTAGCATCAGCTGAATAACAAAGTTATTGGCCAATATGAAAGTTGCGGAAATTTTTGTAATTTTATTGGCCAAAAGTCCCTGGGGAAAGCCATTTCCATCTGGAAGTTCATGATGTTCTTCAATAATAAAGTCAGTTTCAGGATAATGAGTAAATTGTCGTGCAATTTCAGCTGCTCTTTTGGGATGTTCAATAAAGTTATCAACTTGCTCTGCTGAGAGATAGTCTAAGTCAGGATGATCACGATAGGTAATGGTAGACCATTCTTCACGTTCTAAAAATGCATCGTGTATTAAAGCGGCAAGACCAAATTTTGATCTGGTCATATCCGACTTCCATCCCAAGTGCTGGGATATATATTCGCAGATGATTCCTTTGAGTACCGCCTGTTCGGCCAGGTCGTTGTGTTCACTTGGAAAGTTAAAGAGGATTTTATCGAGGTCTTTGTAAGATTGTACGATAAGAGGAAATTGTTCGATGACCTTTTTGATAAGACCACGAATCGTATCGCTAATCCCTACATCTCTTATATATTGATGAATAACTAAAACTGCTGCTATACAGGTTTGTATTCTCTTCTTGTCTTCTAAAGTTTTGAGATCAAGTGATTTTGAGATTTTTAAAATAGAGTTTTCTAGGAAACTTAAGTGCTCATTCTTTTCTAAATAGAGATAGCGAATATTTCTTTTCTGAAAGTCTTGAATGGCAGATTGGGTATACTTCTTATCGGCGCTAATGGCCTTGATAAATTTTGTCTTCGTCAATTCTACATAGACATCAAAGGGAACGGAGTCATAGAGATAGAAGTTTCTTAATTTCAGAGGGACAAAATTTTCTGGATCTAATTCAACAATACTATTTTCATATTCTTCTTTCTTGGCCCAAGATATGGCCTCAGCAACAACGCCTATGAATTGATTGGCCTGATAAGGTTTATTATAAATGCTAACCATATCATATTCGTTATAGAACTCTTCTTTAACTCTGTCTTTTATCATAGTGGGAGTACCCACAAAAATGATAGGTCTCGGTCCAGTTTGATCAAAAATCATTTCTGCAAGATCACTAGGATTTGTATCTTTTAGAGAGCATTCTATAATGATTGCACCAAAGGGACCTTCATAGGAGAGAGTATCTAAGGCATCATTTCCTCTCATGACACAAATAAGTTCTAAATTTTTTAAATGTGCGTGAAAGAGATTGCGCAAGAGATTCCACTCTTCTTTTTCGTCGCAAACAAAAAGTGCCTTCATATAATAACTCCCGAGTCCTTTTAATTATACCCGAGCTTGAAACTGAGAAAAGGGGGAAATCCAATCAGAAGAGTCTGATTAAATGGCCATCATTGAGTTAGGCCATTTTCTTGAGTCCAAACCATTGATTCCATTCTTCTGGATCATCATTCTTAAGCCTTAAGTAGAGTTGAGGCGACCATTTGGGAATCTTGGGACGTTTTAAGAGTTTCATTCCTGCCTCGTGGGGCAGGCGATTGGCCTTCTTGGTATTACAAGGAGAGCAGCAAGAAACAATATTTTCCCAAGTGGTCTTTCCTCCACGACTTTGGGGAAGAACATGATCGAGAGTGAGTTTTGAGGGAAGTTCCTTTTTTTTACAATACTGACATTGAAAGGCATCTCGCCAAAAAACATTATGCCGACTAAAGCGAACTTTTCGATCACTTTTGTGGCGGGCATGGAGCCTTAATATTTTTGGGAGAGTGAAGCTTTGGGAAACCCCTTGAATTTTGCGATCAGAATACTCCGTAACCATTTCGGCACGTCCAGAAAGAAAGAGTATCATCGCCCGTTGCCAGCTTACAATACGGACGGGAAAGTAGGTAGAATCCAGAACTAAGGTTCTCATAATGGCCACACCTCCATGTTCGTTTACTTCACAGCAAACATAAGCCTATTAAAATTGTACCTAAATACTTTGATTTGAGTCAATAAAGCTTGGGGAGAGTAAGGAAAAGATATATTTAACTGGTTTAAATTACTCGGTTTTAAGTCTCTAGAGCGGATAATATTGCCTCTGTGAGGATCTTCCAAGCTTTGGAGCCAATTGCCCACTTATCAATGATAAGGTGGTTATAAGAGGGCGAAATTGAGGGAGAGAGCTCTGGGAGAAGCTTGATTTTCATACTGATTTCTTGATGTTCTCTCTTAAATTCTTCGATTTTTTTAAGGGAAATCAACTCATCTTTGGGATGCATAATGATGTGAAGAGGTTCACTTTGAAGATAACTCACATTTGCTCCAAGCTCCGCATTCCATTTTTTCTGAAGTTTTAAAAGCGCACGATACTGGGCAAGAGAAGTTGTTTCCTCAACACGATAGTTTTCGTGACTAAAACTCTTAATGCCAAAGGAATCGGGGAGAAAGAAAAGTAAGTAAGGCCAGGAGGTAAACCATTTACTCCAAGCTGCTGGTGCCAAGAGAATAGATTTTTTAAAGGGATTTCTTCTATTTGAAGTCTTCATCTTATTTATTTCTAAAATAGAATTTAAATGCACTAATGAGCCTAGCGAGTAATTTAAAGAATACAGGGGAAGATGAAATTTCTTTTTAAGTTTCAGGCAAACTTCTATGGCCTCTAAGTAAGTGTTGATCCAATCTCTATCTTTAATTCTTTGTTGTTCTTGGATATTTTCTCGATGTCCGGGAAGGGCCAGTCGTAATACGATGTAATGATTTTCTCTAAGGAATTGGGCCAGTTGGTCCATTTTACTAGGGCGCAAATTAAGCCCATGGGTGAGAAGGACGACTCCTTTAAGGGTTTCGCCATTAAGAGGGTCTGGAGCGAACCAACGTGAATCTTCTTTTCTTCTTTTAATGAAATGAGAATGATCAGCTTCTTCGATGGAGATCTTATTTAACGAAGATAAAGAGGGAAGAGATAAATCATCCTTTGATTTTCCATAAATAGGGCTATGGGCGAGTAGGAAAAATAAACTACTGAATAAAACTATCAGGAGTTCTAAAGAAGAAGAGTGGGATTGTAGCCCAAAATTTTTTTCCAGAAGGTGTTTTGAATTCATACTTGCCTCTCATATTACCAGTAGGGGTGCTGAGTGGGCAAAAACTTTGATACTCAAAACTTTCTCCAGCTTCGATGACAGGTCGCTGACCGATTACACCTTCGCCGTTGATATAACGCTCTCTCTTACTTCCGTCGCGAATCACCCAGTGACGATTGATCAACTGAACTGGACCATCACTAAGATTGTGAATACGGACTTCGTAGGCATAGAAGTAGTAATCATTTTGAGGAGCTGACTTCTCAGCGATGAAGCTAGGTATGACTTCTATTTGGATGTCATGGAATTCATCGTAGTTTGAGTAAGTATAAATCTGTGGGTTCTGATAATTTTCTAACACGCAGACCTTATAGCAGCAGTCGAGTCCAATGTTAAGAGAATTGAAAGCTTTACCTTTAAAAAAGTAGAGTAACGTAGTTTATTATACTTATCCTCTTATGTATTAGGTACATCTTGAAATAATAATTAGTTTAATCTTAAAAAAATGATGGCCAAATTGTAGGGAGTTCGTCAGAATTACAGCACGTATTCACCTTCTATACCCTGTTGATGAGCCGCTTTTTAAAGGGTAGGAGATATTATTATGTGTGGCGTTATTGGGGTAATTGGCCCCTATAATGAATCTAAGGTGCCCTTTTGGGCAGCATATGAAGCCTATCGCGGGCTTCTTACTCTTCAACATCGCGGTCAAGATGCTGCTGGTGTTCTCTCCTATGACAAAGATAGAAGAAAGTTCTATGGCCACAAAGATCTAGGACTTGTCTCCCAGGCCATTACACCTGATCAGCTTGAAAGTTGTACCGGAAATATGGCCATCGCTCACACTCGTTATGCAACTGTGGGAACCGATGGTGTAGGGGATCTTCAGCCTATGGTGACAGGTTTTCCCTTTGGTGTGGGAATGATCCATAATGGAAATATCGTAAACTACCACTCCTTGGCCCAAGATCTGGGAAGAACTTACGATCTTCAAATGCTGACCAATAATGACTTAGAACTGATGCTTCATCTGTGGTGCCAAAAGATTTTAGAACAGAGAGGCCCTTCGAATAAACCTATTACTTTTGAACATATCCAATCTTCGGCCAGTACGATTATGGAAAAGACCAAGGGGGCTTATGCTCTAGTGGGAATGCTTGCTGGCGTAGGGATGTTTGGCCTACGGGATCCCAATGGTATTCGTCCTCTAATGATTGGAAAAAGAGATAGTGAAAACGGTATGGAATATTGCTTGGCTTCAGAAAGCTTGGCCCTTAACTTCTTAGGTTTTGAAGTTCTACGAAATGTTCTACCGGGTGAGGTGGTCTTAATTGATGAAGATGGGCAATTACAAAGTAGTGTTGTAGCGAAAGTGGAAAAAGCATCCCACTGTATGTTTGAATGGATTTACTTTGCAGGAGCTGAATCTACCATTGAAGATATATCAGTCTACGGAGCCCGCTTAAATCTAGGGAAAGTATTGGCCGATAAAACCAGAAAGGCCATGGATCGAGGAGAGATAAATCCCGATTTTGTCTGTCCTGTTCCTGATACGAGTCGAACGGCATCTATTGGACTGGCCGAAACTCTTGGTCTTCCTTATCGTGAAGGTCTGATTAAGAATCGCTATATTCAACGCTCTTTTATATTGAATACACAAGACAAGAGAGAAAAAGCAGTCGAACTTAAACTCTCTCCTGTACGTTCAGAAATAGAAGGCCGAAATATTCTCTTAGTTGATGATTCTGTCGTTAGAGGAACGACCTCAAAGAAAATAATCGATCTCCTAAAACGCTTTGGGGCCAAAGAGATTACCTTGGCCATCACTTGTCCTCCGCTCCGTTACGGATGTTTCTATGGTATCGACTTTCCAGCAGAGTCTGATCTTATCGCTAATGGAAAAACGGAAGAGGAAATCGCTAAATGGGTTGGGGCCAATAAAGTGATCTATCTCGAAGAGGAAGAGGTTACAAGGGCGCTTACTACTTCTGAGTTGTGCATGGCCTGTATTAATAATCGTTACCCAACAGATGTTTCTGAAGGGCGTGAATTTGCTGCTAAAAGAAATAAATTAAAGAATCAATCCCATTCATGAAGGAAGTTTAAGTCTATGAGTTCTCAACCCATACATAGAGGATCTGTTAAAGATATATTTGAAAATGAAGAAAATAATGATCAACTTATCTTTCGTTTTAGTGATCGCTATTCTGTTTTTGATTGGGGAGAGATGCCTGATCAAATTTCAAAAAAAGGAGAGTCTCTGGCCTACTTAGGGATTCTATTTTTTGAGTTTCTTGCTGATCCTGCAAATTGGAAGTCTTGGAAAAGTCATTCTCTTACGTTGAGCACTCAAGAAGAAGAGCTTCTCGATAAATTAAAGAAAAGTGGAGTCGGTCATCATTTTATCCGTTCTCTTGAAAATGATTCTCGATCTTTTATAGTTAAGAAAATCCATATTTCAAAGCCTCCTTTTCAAGATGGGTGTTATGACTACAGTGCTTATCAAAACCAGTTAGAAGATACACTCATTCCATTAGAGGTCGTTTTCCGCTTCGGTTTACCTGAGGGCTCCAGCTTACTCAATCGACTTGATAATGAAGATTATAGAAGAATATTGGGACTTAATCATCGCCCAGAAGTGGGTGAAAAATTCAATCGACCTTTAATTGAGTTTTCTACGAAATTAGAATCTACAGATCGATATATTTCCTATTCTGATGCTCAGAAAATGGCAGGTCTAAGTGACATGGAATTTGCTAGACTCTTCGGGTTATGTACTCTTTTGTCTCTTCGCTTAAAAGACCTTTTTAATCAAATGAATATCGAATTATGGGATGGTAAGTTTGAATTTGCTTTTTCAAAAATCATTTCTTCCCTTCAGGGCCGAGATATTATCTTAATCGATTCCATTGGTCCTGATGAACTTAGACTTGTCTCCAAAGGGGCAAAACTGAGTAAGGAGTTTTTACGAAGTGCTTATCGCGGTACCTCTTGGCTTAAGTCCGTTAATGTTGCAAAGAGCATGGCCAAAGAAAGGGGAACTAAAGATTGGAAAAATATTGTAATCGAAGAACTTCATGAAGCTCCTAAGCCCTTAGATGAGAGATACTCTAAAGCCGCTTCATTGCTCTATCCGGGTCTGACCAATGAAATTGCGAAATCTTTAGGTGGAAATCCTCCGTTTCAAGAATGTGGAGGTCTCGATGAATTTCATTCCTACTTAGCTAACTCGGGAGTTTTAAGATGAGAGTTCTTATTATTGGTAGTGGGGGAAGAGAAGATGCCTTTGCATGGAAGTTTCAAAAAGAAGACAAAGTATCGCATATTATGATTTGCCCAGGACATAAGGGTATGAAGCGATTTGATAAGGTTGAGCTATGGGAATCATCTCTTCTGGGTGATTATTCCTCCCTAGCTCAAAAAGCAGTTGAAAAAGAAATCGATCTTGTGGTTTGTGGGCCAGAGGCCCCTTTGACCCAAGGCCTGGCCAAGTTCTTTGAAGATGAGTCCATCCCATTTTTTGGACCAAGTGAATCAGCAGCTCTTTTGGAAGGTTCTAAAATTTTTTCCAAAGAATTTATGCGTGAATTTGAAATTCCCACTGCTGGTTTTCAGGTCTTTGATCGTTATGAAGACGCTGTTGCTGGCCTAGAGGCATGGCCTGTCTCTTCAGGAATTGTCATCAAAGCGGATGGCCTTGCCGGTGGTAAAGGTGTTGTTGTGACAACTGATCGTGAAGTTGCGCAAAAGACTCTTTTTGATTTTATGAAAAATCCAGAAGTCTCTATTCATAGTGATCGAATTCTCTTTGAACATATTCTTCCTGGGGAGGAAGTCAGTGCGTTTGCTCTGTGTAATGGGGAAGAATTCTTCTTTCTTGGTATGGCCTGTGATCATAAGCGTGTTTTTGACTATGATGAAGGGCCAAATACAGGAGGAATGGGTTGTTACCGTGACCCTCTTTGGCCAGATGCTGATCTTAAAGAAAAGATTATTCAGAAAGTTTTAATTCCTACTTTAAAGGGAATGAAAGAGCGTGGTCATCCTTTTAAGGGGATTCTCTTTATGGGATTGATGATTAACTCAATGAATGAACCCTTTGTCATTGAATATAATGTTCGCTTTGGAGATCCAGAGGCCCAAACTCTTCTCCCCTTGATAAAAGGGGAATTGGCCGTAGCTCTTCATCAATTAAGTACTCAAGCGAAAATTGAGACGCCTTTGACCCTGTCTGAAGAGACAAGTGTCCATGTGGTCATGACCTCTGGGGGTTATCCCAGTATCACAAAAGATCAACCTATGAGTTTAAATCATAAGATTGAAATTCCTCTTCTCACTCATGAAGATCAACCTTTACTCTTCTTGGCCGGAGTAAATAGAAATGAAGACGGTCAGTATATCAATACGGGTGGACGAGTATTGGGTGTAACTGCAGTGTCTGAAGGACTCGAAACCGCTCGCAAAATGGCCTATAAAGGTATCGAAATGATTCATTTTAAAGATTCTCACTATCGCACAGATATTGCCCTTAATCGACGTGGAGGATTGAAGAGTGACCAGTAAAAGTGAAAACCCTGATAAAGGAAAATTATACTTAAGTCCTTCCTTTGCCATTATGGCCTCTGGGACGGGAACTAATGCTCTGGCCCTTATTGATCATGGAATTGAAATTGGTCGCCCGCCAGCTTGTCTCATCGTCAATAGAGAAGACAGTCCCTTACTTAAAACCGGACCAGAAAGAAGTATTCCGACTTTCTATGTCCCCGCTAAGAAAACGGGAATTGATGAAGAATTTGAAAAGAAAGTAATCGAAATTTGTAAACGCTATAGTGTCTCTACTCTCTTTCTTGCCGGGTTTATGAAAATTCTTGGGCCAAATTTTCTTGAATATTTTAAAGTAGATGAACATCAGGGCCTCTTTCGTGTCATCAATATTCATCCAAGCCTTCTTCCTAAGTATCCAGGTCTAGGAGGTTATGAAAAAGCTTATAATGAAGGGGATCGTGAGTTTGGTCACACTCTTCATTTAGTAAATACCGGAGTAGATGAGGGTCCTATACTCTATCAGAAGATCATGAAAAGAGAGGATGGAGACACTCTTGAAGATATGATGAATAGAGGTAAGAAAGAAGAAAATCTCTCCTACCAAAAACTCTTACAATACCTAACTAAAGAACCATTGGAATATGTAATTGAGGATCATTCTCTTTTTGTAAAGAGAGTTGATCTTGATCAAATGACTTTAATTAATTATGGGGAACTTTATGAATAGTTATACTCAATTTAAATGGATGAAACGTTGTGAAGTGCTTCCTCTTTATCCTGTTGCCCATAATGATCTCATGGCCTATTTTTCAAACCATGGAAAAGATCAAGATTCTCTCAAAGATCTTCAATTATTAAAAGTACCTTATTATATATTGGCCTCTTGTGAAAAGGGTCATATCCCCACAGTGGAACAATTGGAAGAAATTATTTGGGATCCTTGTTTGCAAAAAGGTTTCTTTGAAAATTATAGTTTGGATGAGATTGATTCAATTCCTAAGGATATTTCTATCCATCATCTCTTCGATATCCATCACCTTCCTGGAGTTACTGATAATTCTGCACGTTCTCTAGAAGATGCCTTTCGTTTATATGATTTTAATATGACTTGTTTTTCGGGGCATCTTTATATTCTCTTTACGCAAGGGAAAGTGCCATGTCCTATCGATGAAAGTGAGGTTGCTCAATTTATCTCTAAGATTCATAACCCTCTTATTGAAAAGGCATCTCATTACACAGGAGAGGATTTCAATCATTCGAGACGCTTTATTGAGATTCATCCTCCAGTGGTTAATATAGCTCACGATCATGATATTAAAGAGATTTCTCTTGATCTTAGTGATGACGCTCTTATGGAATTAAGTAATAAGATGTGTCTAGCTTTGAATCTAGAAGAAATGAAGGCCATTAAGTCATTCTACGAAAACCCAGATCTGATAAAGTCGAGAAAGGATAAAGGCCTCTTTGCTTATCCAACAGATGTAGAACTTGAAGTTCTCGCTCAAACTTGGTCGGAACACTGTAAGCATAAAATTTTTGCAAGTAAAATTAATTACAAGAATCTTGAAACGGGTAAGGTTGAAGAAATCGATTCTCTCTACAAGAGTTATATCAAGAAATCGACTAAGGAAATTGAAAACTCTGGAGTTGACTGGCTCGTAAGTGTATTTAGTGACAACGCCGGTATAGTGCGTTTTGATTCATCGATTGATCTTTGTATAAAAGTTGAAACTCATAATAGTCCCAGTGCTCTTGATCCCTATGGAGGGGCAATTACCGGTATTCTTGGTGTTAATCGAGATATTCTAGGTTGCGGAGTAGGTGCTCAACCTATCGCGAATACGAATGTCTTTTGCTTGGCTTCAAAGGATCTACCCAATAAAATCGATCCAGGTCTTCTCCCTTCAGGTCTTATGGAACCTCTTGAATTGTTAAAGGGTGTTCACAAGGGAGTTGAAGATGGAGGAAATAAAAGTGGGATTCCCACAGTGAATGGGGCCATGGTCTTTGATTCTTCCTATGCTGGAAAACCATTAGTATTTTGTGGAACCATAGGACAACTGCCTGCACATTTGCCTGATGGTAGAGAGGGGTCATTAAAAGGCGCAAAGGCGGGTGATCTCATTGTAGTAAGTGGTGGGGGAGTCGGTGCTGATGGAATTCACGGCGCCACTTTTTCGAGTATGGAATTAGGTGAAGATTCTCCAGCAACTGCCGTTCAAATTGGGGATCCGATAACCCAGAAACGTGTCATGGATTTTATGTTAGAGGCCAGAGATAAGGGACTCTACACTTGTGTAACGGATAATGGGGCCGGTGGGATTTCTTCAAGTATCGGTGAGATGGCAGAATTGACTGGCGGGGCAAAAATAGACTTGGCCCTCCATCCCTTAAAGTATCCCGGTCTTTCCCCATGGGAGATCATGATCAGTGAGAGTCAGGAGAGGATGACCTTTGCTATTCACCCAGCAAAAGCGGATGAATTTCTTGAACTCTCAAAGAAGAGAGGAGTTACTTCAACTATTCTTGGAGAGTTTACCTCGACAGGAGTTCTTGCTGTTCACTATGAAGACAAGTTAGTGGCGGAACTTGATATGGAATTCTTGCATGAGGGTGTACCTCAACTTGAGTTGGAGGCCACCTGGAGTCGTGATGCTTATACTTATAAGAATTGGTTTGAAGAAGATAACCTAAAAACTAAGGTCACAAGTATTGCTGAATGTACTTATCAACTTTTGGGCCAAGAGAATATCGCAAGTAAAGACTACTGGGTAAGACAATACGATCATGAAGTTAAAGGGGCCACTCTCATTAAACCCTTTTCTGGTGCTCAAGGTATAGGACCTGATGATAGTGGTATCATTGATTTAGAAATCCATGGCGGTCAGAGGAACTCTGTAGTGGGGGTTTCTTGTGGGCTCGCTCCTCGATTTAGTTTAGTGGATCCTAATATCATGCCTAAACTTGCTGTAGATGAAGCTTTTCGTAACCTTGTATCGAATGGAATCAATCCCGATAAAATATGTCTGTTAGATAATTTCTGTTGGCCTGACCCTGTTAAGAGTGATCGCAATTTAGATGGTGATTTTAAATTAGGTCAATTAGTTGAAACTTGTAAAGGCCTTTACTCGATTTCGACTCTTTATAAAGCTCCCCTTGTAAGTGGAAAAGATAGTATGAAAAATGACTTTCGAGGTAAAAGTCGTTCCGGTAAAGATATGGTGATTTCTATCAAGCCGACTTTATTGGTTACGGCAATGGGCCATGGAAATAAAACTGAACTTGTACGCGCCCACGCTTCAGAAGGGGAAATCATTTATAAGATTGGACCTCAATATTTAACTTTTAAGGGGTCTGAATATGAAAGTCTTTTTCAAAATATTTCAGAAGATCAGACTAACTTTCAAGATTGGGACTTTTCTGAGTGTTTGAAGATTCATAAGAATATTTATCAATGGATAAAAGAAAAATGGATTCTCTCATGCCACGATATTTCAGACGGAGGTCTTCTGTGCGCTCTATCTGAGATGCTCTTTGATCAAAATATAGGATTGATCGATCAAAGTGAAAGAGAAGTATTTTCCCCTATGGAACTCTTCGGTGAAGGACCAGGTCAATATCTTGTTTCGATAGCTTCTGAGAAGAGTTCAGAATTTGAAAAGATATTAGAAGAGAGTTCGCTTTCTTTTAAGAAAATTGGAAATACCCAGCAAGAACCTATTCTTGCCGGAAGCTTTCTTGGAAATGAAAAAATTGATCTCAAAGTGGCCAAAAGTTTCTGGAAAAATACTTGGAATGGAGAAGTATTATGACTCAAGTAAAGAATAATGTTTCAGTTCTCATTCTTACTGGTGATGGTGTCAATTGTGAAGTGGAAACGGCTTGGGCGTTTAGAGAAGTTGGAGCCAAGACTACTATTGAGCATATCAATGATCTAGAAGTTCGTCCTGAGAGTATTCATAGTTTTGATATTATGGTCCTTCCTGGTGGCTTTAGTTTTGGTGATGATCTTGGAAGTGGAAAGATTTTTGCTTTAAAAATAAAGAAATACCTAGGTAGGCACTTCGAAGAATTCATTTCTCAAAAAAAACCGATTCTTGGAATTTGTAATGGTTTTCAAGTTCTTACTAAGCTGGGTGCTTTTACGCACTTTCAAACAGGACAAGTCGGTTTGGCCCAAAATAGAAATGCTCAATTTATAGATAAGTGGGTTGAATTAAAAGTTGAAGATTCTCCATGTATTTGGACAAAGGATATGAAAAAGATAAAATTGCCCATTCGTCATGGTGAAGGGCGTTTTGTTGCCCAATCTATGCCTTCAACATTCTATAAAGTTCTCTCCTATGTTGATAATCCAAATGGATCCCATGAGAATATTGCGGCCATTTGTGATGAGAGTGGACTCATTTTCGGTTTGATGCCCCACCCAGAAGCTGCTCTTTCAAGAGAGCTTCACCCTGGTGGCAAAATCTCAGAGTCTCATTGGGGACTTCATATTTTTAAAAATGCAGTTGATTATATGAAAAATAAGGATAGAGCATGAAAATCAAAAGAGCACTTCTTAGTGTGAGTAACAAAGAAGAGATTTTAAAATTGGGACATTTCCTCCAAAAAAGAGAAGTCGAAATTATAAGTTCCGGTGGGACTCGTAAATATTTGGAGTCAGAAGGTATTAAAGTTACCCCTATTGAAGAGGTAACCGGTAATCCAGAAGCTTTTGGTGGTCGTATGAAAACTTTAAGTTTTCAGATTAGCTCGGCCCTTCTCTTTAGAAGAAATAATGCAGAAGATATCAAGCAAGCCGCAGACTTAGATATTCTCCCCATTGATCTTGTAGTTTGTAATTTATATCCCTTTGCCGAAGTAGCGGCTAAGAATGCCCCTTGGGATGAACTCATTGAGAATATCGATATTGGTGGCCCTACTATGGTACGTGCTGCCGCTAAGAATTATAAAGACGTCGTCTGCTTAACTTCTCCTGGGCAATATGAAAATTTCATGAAAGCAGTGGAAGAGAATCAATTGAATGAAGAGCTTTCTTTGAAATATGCCCTTGCCGCTTTTTCTCACACGGCCTCTTATGATTCGATGATCACGCGCACCTTAAATCTTCAAAAAGAGGGAATCGATAAAGTGATTCATGTGGATCTTGATTCACCCGAAGTCAAAGAGACGCGTTATGGAGAGAATCCTCATCAAAGAGGGTATGTTTCTCCTTCTACTCATGTAAGCGAAAGAACCTTGGCCAATGCTCCCTTACTTCAAGGTAAGGCACTCTCTTATAATAATTATCTTGATGCGGATTCTTCTTGGCGTTGTAATAGTGACCTCTTTCATTTAAGTGATGAATATAATCACTGTGTAACGATTGTTAAACATAGCAATCCTTGTGGAGCTGCCGTAGGAAAGAATTCTTTTTCTGCTCTTGAAAAGGCATGGGCAGGAGATCCTATTAGTAGTTTTGGAAGTATTATTACTTTTTCGCAAACAGTTGATAAAAAATGTGCTCAATTTCTATGTGAAAAATTTGTGGAAGTTATTATAGCTCCTCACTTTAGTGAAGAGGCATTGAATTTGTTTAAATCTAAGAAGAATTTACGTCTCTTAGAGCTAGCTCCACATTCTGGAGTTCTTAAAGATCTTATGATTCGCTCCATTCATGGAGGTCATATTATTCAAGAAGAAGATGAAGGCGTTGAAGATAAAATTGAGTTGGTGACAGAATCTAAAGAAATTGATCCTCTTTCCATCGTTACTCAGTTTGGAATAAAAATAGGTAAGCATCTAAAGAGTAATGCCATTGTTTTAATTGATGAATCTGATGATCTTATTTCCATTGCTGGGGCAGGTATGGGAAATCCGAATCGATTGGTAAGTGTTCATCAAGCCTGTGAAAAAGCAAAAGAGAATGGTTACAAGAGTTTTAGTAATTTAAATCTTATTTCTGATGCCTTCTTTCCCTTTCGAGATAATATCGACTTGGCCCATGAATTGGGAATCCGTAAGATTATTCAGCCGGGCGGAAGTATTAAAGATAAAGAAGTGATTAAGGCGTGTGATGAACATGGGATTTCTATGGCCTTTACAGGTATGAGGCATTTTCGCCACTAGGATTTAATTTTTACTTTCAAATAAAAAAAGAAAGAGGTTTCTATGTCAAATAAAGAAGAGGGAAATTTAACGTATAGCTATAAAGACAGTGGCGTTGATATTGAAAAAGGCGATGCTCTTGTAGAGAAGATTAAAGCAAAAGTCGCTAAAACTTATGGAGATCGAGTCCATAGTGGAGTCGGTGGTTTTGCTTGCCTCTATCAAGCAGGGGATCGTTATCTTGCTGCTGGTACTGACGGTGTAGGGACGAAGCTAAAGTTGGCATTTGAATGCAATAAACATGATACTGTTGGTATTGACCTCGTTGCTATGTGTATCAATGATATTATTTGTACCGGAGCAAAGCCTCTCTTTTTTATGGATTATCTCGCTTGTGGAAAACTCGATCTTGATACGAGTGAAAAAATATTAGATGGCATTATCGAAGGTTGTCTCCAAAGTGAATGTGCTCTGATTGGAGGAGAAACCGCAGAGATGCCAGGCATGTACCCAGAAGGGGAGTATGATCTCGCCGGCTTTGGAGTTGGAGAAGTTTTTCCCGATCAAATCTTAGGAGCTGAACGTATCAAGGCCGGTGATAAAATTATGGCCCTAAGATCAGATGGTTTTCACTCAAATGGTTTTTCTTTGATCAGAAAGTTGATCGATGATGAGTCTACGGAAACGAAGCTTAAATTTCTAAAACCCACACGTATTTATTGGTCGGCCATTAAGCCTCTTCTTGAAGCGAACTTAGTCAATGGTCTCTCTCATATCACCGGAGGGGGTCTTTACAATATTCCTCGCTTAAGTCAAAGGGTTGATTTTCATATTGATCTGAGTGAACAAAAGTGGATGGACACTTTCTTTGATGAAGGATTTCACTTTATAAAGGAGAAAGGGGATCTTTCTATGAAGGAAATGTTGAAGACATTTAATTGTGGAGTCGGAATGGTTTTAATCACTTCGAAAGAGAGCGAGATTAAAAAGCTTATTCCTGAATCCCTAACTATTGGAGAAGTTAAATACGGTGAGGGACAAATTTATTTTGATGGTACTCTTTTCTAAAGATATATATTGTTACCACTGTTTTTTGCGTAAAGCTGAATAAGCGTTCTAGAGAGATATTGAGTAGTGACTTTAGGGTTGAGATGAGTCTATCTTGGCGATTAAATCTTGACTCTTGGCCCTTAACTCTGAGGAATGAGATTTCCGTTGAGAGTGCATTTTAAATTTCTTCTCTTTCGTTTGCACTCTAGCTTGTCGTAGTGAATTTCTCCATCGAGTAGATCTCTGTGGGGTGTTATCGCCCTTATATCGGGTTTATAAAGACGATTCATTACCTCATGGTCTAATGGGTCTCGATTGATATAAGTATAGGATCCTACTTTTTTGTAGGGAATTTTATCCACGACAATTTTAGTCTTTCCCTCTTCGAGTGTTTCTCGAACGAATATGATGTGACCACCAGAAATAATTATATCTCCCACTCTTTGAGTGGGTTCTTTAAACCACTTTTTCTTGCCTCTTTTAATAGACATTTTTTCTTGGTTAAGCTTGTAAGTTCCCCATATTTTTTTATTTCGGCTATAACTTGCTGTTAAGGCAAAATCTGCATTCAATGCCCAGCTAGGGGAGCTTGTCATAAGCATAATCGCTATAGTGAAGGTGTTAATTGCTTTATTTTTTGAATTTCTTAATTTATTGCCCATCATACCTATAGAGTTACAAGGTTTGTGCCAATTTTCCCCCCTAGAAAGCAAAACTAAGTTTCTGATAATTGGTTATACTAGAAGAAAGCAACGTCAAACTCGGCCGAAAGTGTTCATTGTTTGGACACTTAAATATGATTAAATCTTCATTAAATTACTGATATTTAAGCCGATATAATAGATAGTGGAAGCTTTTTATAAAAAGGTGAAAAGGAGTTTATTTTCATGAGAATTTTGCATGTGGCGAAGTACTATTATCCTTATGCTGGTGGTATGGAATCTATCGTAAAAGACTTATGTGAAGGGCTTGTGCAAAAAGGTCACGAGATCACGGTTCTGTGTAGTCATGATAAATGGTCCTACGAAGAAACCGTTATCAATGGGGTTAAGGTCATTCGATTACCCAGACTTTGGGTCCTCTTTGGTCAAAATATAAATCTCAGGGCCTTTTCAAAACTTCGTTCTTTAGCGAAAGCTGCTGATATTGTTCATTTGCATACCCCTAATCCGCTTTTTGAGACGGCCTCTCTTTTTATTCCTAAATCTATACCGGTTGTCTGTACCTATCACAGCGATATTGTCCGTCAGCGCCTCTTACTTAAATTCTATAAACCTCTTTTTAATCGTGTTCTTTCTCGATTAAATTCAGTTTATGTTCCCACAGAAAATCATATTAAATACTCTGAATTTCTTATTCATAGAAAAGATAAATGTAAAATTGTCCCTTTTGGAATTCATACTCATCACCTCATTTCAAGTGATGAAACCATACAAGAGGCCATGCGCCTTAGAAGCGAGTATGGGAGCTATTGTATTTTTATAGGCAGACTCGTTGGGTACAAAGGGATACCGACTCTACTTAAGGCCATGCAAGGGGTGGATCAAAAATTAGTGATCGTAGGTGATGGTCCTGATCGTCTTAAAACCATTCAAATGATTAAAGAACTCAATCTTGAAACCAAAGTCATCTTATTGGGGAAAGTCTTTGATAAAATAAAATTCTCTGCCCTCATTCACGGAAGCGAATTTCTCGTTCTTCCTTCGGTGACTCCAAATGAAAACTTTGGAATCGTTCAACTTGAGGCCATGGCCTGTGCAAAGCCTGTTATTACCACACGCTTAAAAAGTGGTGTTCCCGCAGTAGGAATTGAAAATAAAACAACCTTTCTCTCCGAACCAGGTAATCATGAAGATCTCAACGCAAAAATGTTAACCCTCTTCGCCTCTTCTGAAATGAAAAGAGAAATGGGGCGAGCCGCGCGAGTTCATTTTGAAGAAAATTATACTCATCAATCTATGATCGAAAAACAAGATCACTTCTATAAACACATTCTTACTCAAGAGCTTAAGAATCAAGACGGTCGAAACGATAATGACAACGATAGAGAAAATCAGGATGAAAAACGTTTGAAACGCAATCCTTTAGAGCAAGTCGTTTGAACTGCCCTACAACAGTGGGGATAAAAAATATTAAAATTAAAAAAGAGGTCCTTGAACCTCTCTTTTATTTCAAATAGATCTTTTATTCTTTATTATTTTCTTACAATTACCTAATCAAACCTGAATTAAATGCATAACAGTAAATATCCAAGTGCTTTTGAAGTTGTTCAATTCGTTTCGTCGTATTCCATGTTCGTCTGAAGAGCCGGTTGATATTTGCCCTGAGCAT
>PASP01000018.1 GCA_002712005.1 Halobacteriovoraceae bacterium | reverse complement strand
CAACAAATGCCTCTGAGCTATCTTGATCAAACGGTGGCGTTAGGAACCGATGCCAATAAAGTGCCCTCGCAAAATGCAGTGAAGACTTATGTGGATAACCAAGTGGGTGGGGTGAATCAATCTCAATGGACGACCAATGCTTCTGATATTTATTATAATTCTGGAAATGTCGGAATCGGAACCATTAATCCTTATTCACCTCTCAGTATCATTGAAACCAATGTTGGAAGTTTCTCTTCTGCACTTGATCTCACAAGTCTAAGTACGACTACGGGAACAGGAACTGGGCTTCGTTTTAAAGTTGCTGGGGATGGTTCAAATATTAGATTTAAATCGGGGATTATTTTTGAGAATACAACCAGTGGAGGAAGAGGTGATCTTCATATTTTAAATGATGGTGCCAATGATACGGGAAGTATTGATCTTGCTTCTGACATTGCCATGACGATTAAATCAAATAAGAATATCGGAATCGGAACTACAAATCCCTCTAGTCTCTTAGATGTTAATGGAATCATCACCGCAAATGGATTTGATGGCCCCCTAACAAGCTCTACGACAAGTGTGGCAAGTGGAACGGCCTCCAGTCCTTCTTATACCTTTTCATCAGATACGGATACAGGATTCTATTCAGGTAGTGCGGATACCATTGAGGTAACCGTGGGGGGCACTAATATTTTTGATATGACTTCAACTTCTATTGCCTCTACAAGTGCAGGCGGTGGTGTTCTAAGAACAAGCAGCTCTTCTGCTTCAGATCCAACCTTTAGTTTTTCAGGCGACGAAGATACCGGATGGTTCTCTCCAGCGGCCAACACCTTGGCCGCAACCACTGGTGGAGTAGAGAGAATAAGAATTGATGATGCAGGAAATATTGGAGTCGGGGTGAGTAATCCTGAAGCAACTTTGGATGTCGATGGAGGGTTAATTTTCAGAGGACTCTCTGTGGGAAGCTCTGGCGGAACGAGAAGATATTGGAAACTCTTCACTCTTGATGGTGTTTCGAGTACCAGTGGAGCAGGTGTTTCTGCTATCATCTCAGGTACGGGTGATTACGGAAATAGAGAGCGAGGCATGGTCTTTCTTCAAGTTGGAGAAAGAGAAGATGAGCTTTCTATACAGGCCTATCATCTGAATGTTGATAAGACGAGTGATCAAATTGAACTTTATTATAAGAAGCTGAGTCCTTATGAATATGAGGTTTGGGCCTTAGTTGCAGATTATAATCAAAATCATGGTCTCATGATTAACCATTTGAGAAATACTGTAGTGAACGCCTATGATCCTAGCTCTGTTACCACTACAGTTCCAACTGGACTTGTCGCAGCTGATATAAAGAAAATAATTGCTGATGATGGAACGGGAAATGTAGGAATTGGAACGAATTCTCCTGCTGCTAAATTAGATGTCGTAGGTTCTGGTTCAGATGGACATATTCGTGTGGGTGACGGTACGAATTCAATTTCTCTTCGATATGATGGAGCAAATTTTCTATTTAGCCCTTCAGGAACGGGGAATGTTCTTCACGGTTATAATTCTGGAACTAGTCGATCGTTTCAATTCTATCCAAGTGGAACAACGACTCCTCAAGTTTCCTTTCTTGGTTCCGGTAATGTGGGGATTGGAGTTCCCAATCCAACCACTAAATTAGAGGTCAATGGAACGGTTAAGGCCACTGGTTTTGATGGGCCTATATCAAGCTCTACGATTTCTGCCAATGGAGGAAGTGCCGCAGCTCCTTCTTATACTTTTAGTTCAGATACAGATACGGGATTCTACTCTTCTAGTGCTGATACCATTGAAGTGAGTAGTGGAGGGTCTCGTATTTTTGATTTTAGTTCTTCAGGGCTAGTTTCTGCAAATTCTGGAGGAGCATCTCTTTCATCTGCAAATGGAACAGCTACTAATCCAACATTTAGTTTTTCAGGTGATGAAGATACAGGTTGGTATAGCCCCGCTGCAAATATTCTAGCTGCTTCTACAGGTGGTGATGAAAAAGTCCGAATTACGGAAACTGGAAAACTTGGTATTGGAACAACTAACCCAAGTGGAAATATTGAAATAAGTCAAGACTCTGGAGATAGCTTTGGTTTAGTTATTAATGCCATTAGTACACAGAATCCTAACTTCAATTTTTCTGAAGCCGGCGCAGCTAAATGGAATTTTGGCTACGATCTGGCTAATGACTATTTTAAAATTGCAGAAAGTGGAATTGGAGATAGACTCGTTATTGAAGATACAACAGGCAACGTAGGTATTGGAACAATCACTCCTGGTGCTCTACTGCATGTGAATGGAAGTACAATATTTAATACAGGAGATGGCTCTAGTCCCTTTAAATTGACTCGAACACCGACGACAAATGATCAATATATAGAAACAACGGTTGAAGATGGTACAGTAACCTACAAATACTCTAACGATGAACACACTTCGAAAATTAAATATATTCTAGAGAATACAGATCTTGAGACTGGTGGTGGTGCTGATGCAAGTACGCAGGAGTCTTTTACTATTTTTGCAAATAAAGAGGGTTCACGTATTGGAATCGATCAATTAAATCCTACATCATCCATTCACGTGTCTCAAGAAAACCCGGTTATGAATTTAGAAAATAAAGACCCTGTCTTAGGAAGTGGAAGTACGATTGAGTTTGGACATAATCAAGATACCAGTGATTCTCCCATCGCTTCCATTCATTCTTATCTGATTAATGGAAGTAATGCTGGAAGAGCTGGAGAGCTTGTTTTTTCTACGACCACTGCAAATACCCTAAGTGAAGCAATGAGGATTGATGAATCTGGAAATGTAGGGATCGGAACTGATAGTCCATCTGAATTGTTAGAGATTGCAGGAATTGGAGAGACAATCTTCGTGATCAATGCTGATACAGATAATGTAAATGAAGATGAGAATCCTGGTATTCATCTCCTTCAAGATGGAGGAAATGTGGGAACCAAGTTGGGTTTCATCGATGGGTTAAATTCTGGAAATACATTTTCGATAGGACGGCGCTACGGAGGGACTGATTATCCAGAGTCAATAACCTTAAACACGGCGAATGGGCATGTTGGGATTGGAACGCAAACTCCTGAAGAAATGCTAACCGTAGAGGGAGGAGACTTCTATCTAAAGGGTACAGAATTAACTCAATTTAGAATGTATAATGCTAGTGATGCCATTGATCCCAACGACTTTTGGATGTTTGAGCATCACGATAATGGCCAGCTTAAAATAATGAGAAGAGATGACTCTGGAGCCACGTGGGGACAGAATCTTGTTTTGTCAGATGATGGAATGGTTGGAATTGGAACCTCGAGCCCTATTGAAACCTTACATGTTAATGGGGATCTCTATGTTCAAGGTAAAGATATATGGTTCTCTAATGATGGTGCTACAGATGGCAATAATGACTATATTGCTTATGATGATACAACTTATTTAGGTTCAGCAGGTGTATTTATCTTTGAAGCTGATTCGGCAAGAGTTAGAGATTATACAACTCCAACAGGGGCCATTGCTGCAAAGGGAGCTTATTTTGCGGGGAATGTTGGAATTGGAACCACGAGTCCAGCAGAGAAGCTAGATGTCTATGGAAATATCGCAGTTAGTGGTTCCACCGTTCATACCTCGGATAGAAGATTGAAAAGAGATATTGCTAGTATTGAGAAACCTTTGGAAAAAGTGAATCAATTGAATGGGGTAACTTATCATTGGAAGGACCATTTAAAAGATAAGCATCGTCAAATTGGGGTCATTGCCCAAGATGTGCAGGAACAATTCCCAGAAGCGGTTTATGAAAATAAAGAGACAGGTTTTCTATCTGTGAACTATTCAGGACTGATTGGGCCTTTGATAGAATCGATTAAGGAACTCTATCGTAAGTGGATGGGACACGATGAGCAGCTAGATTCCAATAAGAGGGAGATAGCTTCATTGAAAGATGAGAATGAAGCAATTCGAAATGAGTTGGATGAAGTTAAGAGAAAGAATCAAAAGATGGAAGAATATCTCTGTGCTCAAGATCCTCAAGCACCATTTTGTCCTTAGTCTTAGTCCTACTCTTCGTCGTTTTGATTTTCACAGTATTGGCGTCTGCCTTCTTCACGAAAACTAATGATTCTTTTTTGACGAAAGTGCACGATGAAGCTTCCATTAGCAAAACATTCATTGAAATGATTGATATCATATTTACAAAAGGCACTCTGAACTCTTCCCCAATAAGCATAGTCTAGAAAAGAGGCCATCCAAGATTGGATATTGGAGTTTACATCGGTTGCACTGGTGAACTGATAAAGAGATGCAGAAAAGAAGGTTCTCTTTTGAATGGTATCGTCGCATTGGATCCATGGCTCTTGGGGGAGTCCGTCTTGAAAACGAATATCTGCAGTATCTTTTAAGTATTGAACAAATTTCTTCTCTGAAGGAGTCACAGGCAAGGGGGCATAAGCTTGAGAGAAAGCTGCCTGAGCGTAAATGAGCCCGATGAAAATGATAAATAACCTGTTGTTCATGGGCGTAATTTATCTCTATCGCAACACCATGTCAAAGACTTTAAGTCTTTAATATCATTGTAAAGTAATGCTTTTTCTCTGCTTTTGGCAGCGTGTCTTTAAAAGAGATTTTCTCTCTGTAGAGGGAGAAAAGCAGGACATGAGCCACAATTTTTCGACTTCCTTACTTTTTACGCCTTCTTGGTCAATGGATGTAATGACACTTTCTTGCTCTCCTTTATTGAGCTGTAAGAATATTACATTCTGATCTCCATCAAGATGAACCTCTTGATTGAAGAGTCCTTCTTTGGCCTTGATATTATTCCATCTTTCGATAACATCATCCGGTGCCATCTCTGCTGCTTCATAGGATTGATACAGGGTAAATCCCTCAGGAGAATTCTTATTAAAGAGAACCTCTATTCCTTGTAAGTCAGATTGGAGAGGAGCGCTCGGATCATAAGAAACAAGGGTGGTTAATCTAAAATGTTCAGAAGAACTTTCATCTTGATTAAGACGAAGCTTTGGACCTTTAGGAAAACTGAGATGAATGAGATTCTTCTTTTGCGTGAGCTCAACTCCTTGAAGAACCTCAGGTATAATATTCCTATTTTCTTTGGCCAGAAAGTTCTTCCACTGCTCAAGATTTCCTCTATAAGAGAGATTAATTTCTAGAATATTCTCTTTTACAAAGTGCATATGACCGTTAAATTTTTGTTCAGAACTTGTATGATCTAAGAGGCAGTAAACCCCTTCGGGTGTAGGACTACAATGAGTCGAAATAAGTGAGTCACTATAGAGAACTTCCCATTGAGATGTATACCAAACTCTTCCAAGTCGATCCTTCCATTGAAAACTGTGATTAGGACTACCGTGATCTTCGATGGGGATTCGTTGACCCGCCATATAGCGATTAGCACCAGAAGCTTTGAGTGCACGGTTGAGAAGAGTTCGTGGTTGTTGTAAGAGATCTTGTGGAGTTTCTTTTGGACCAGTTAAAAAGAGAATGAGATTTTCAAAAATTTCTCCCTTAGCGTGATAGAGAATATTTTCTTTTGAAACGACAATCTTCTTTAACGGTATGGGGTTTAAAGTCCATTCCAAAAGGGCCTGATCTTTATCGAGTCGTGACATTCTAGAGAAGAGGGACTGATAAAGGAGAGAGTCTCTAAAACGTGGATTATGGGGAAAGAGTAGGGGATAGAATTGCTCTTTGAAGTCCGCAATTAAGGTCGCATAGAATTCGTCCTTATGAGGAATTGCCTTTTGGCGTAGTCCTTGTAAATCACTGGGGAGAGGAGTCGTAAATTTCCAGTCTTTTGTAAGAACTTGCATGCCATCTTGAACTCTTAGCTTTCGAGATAAGAAGTTAGCTTCTTTTAAAGAAACTTTTTCAATCTCTGTTACGGGGAGGGCAAAATTTAAATTTTCAGAATTATTCTTCATGACAATAATACCGACAACCTCTCCTTTATAATTAACCAGTGGACCTCCTGAATTACCTGGAGAAGCAGGTGAACTAAAACGAATATAATCCCATTGACCGGCTACTGGTTCTGGGGTGAAAGTTGAGACTTGGCCACCTCTTGTCGAGATACCTTCTCCACCAGCATTTCCTACCGCATAAACCATATCTCCAATCTCAACCTTAGGTTGGATCTTTAAAGGCTGAATCTCTTTCGGATAATCTTTAAGTTCAAATTCAATAAGGTCACGATAGGTTGAGTAGCGATAAATTTTATCAATTTCATAAACCTCGCCAGTACTGGTTCTAATTTTATATTCTTTATAAGTACTGTAGTTGTCTGTAGGGATGACATGAGCAGCAGAAATAAGTCGTTTAGGACCTATGAAAAACGCCGTACCAATAGCATAGAACTTATCATTTCTTTGCTTATAATCTAATTGGTCGAAGGGGAGAGGTCTTTGGTAGACGATATTCTTATCTTCATTCTTTGGAATAACGACTTCTACGATAGCAGGGTAGATTTTCTTTATGACACTCTTTTTTAAAAAGAATCCTTCTTCTTTTTGCTGACATGAATTTAAGATCATTAATATTTGAATGATGAATACGTATGCAATTAATTTTTTCATAAGCTAAATTCGGTTAAATTTAAGATGATAACGTTTTATTCTCTTTTGAGACAAAGCTGCTTTATGAGCTTTCATCTCCTTTTCTAGTGTATCCCAGATCAAAGGATAAATCTTCCTTTCTTCTTGGACATGCTGACTGTTTAGAATATCTAACCATTGAGTGACTAAAGTAGAGAAGTCTTGGGTAAAATCCGTTAATTCAGTTGTATGGGAAGGGAAATAAGATTCTTTATTTAATTTGATATCTTCAATTAAAGAAAGATTCTTATCTTTAAAGTTATGGCACCAATAGAGAGATTCAGATCCTGACGAAATTATCTTTGAGATAGGTTTGAGCGGATGATCGAAGTGATAGAGTGAATCGGTGATCAATATAGATTTGTATGGTTTAAGTTGAGGCAAGAGATTTAAATGGTAGGCTTTAAAATTATGATTGGGAAAGTTCTCTCTATTATACTTTATAGCAAACTGAGAAAAATCGAGCCCATGGAGAGTAACTGTTTTTTCTAAGAAAGGACTTATAAAACTTAGTCCACAACCATAGTCTAATAAGGGTCCATCAAGACCTTGAAGATAATTGGCTAATTGCTTGGACTCATTAGGACTTAGAAGGTTATAGCAAGGCAGTGAATGACCTTGAACTTCTTTTGAGTGTTGAGGGTAGCTACTTTCGAGTAGCTGTTGATAAAAAGAATCAAAAGCGCTGGCTTGAATGTCAGCTTTAAGGAAATGTTTTTGGATCGAATCTCTAAGAAACGTAAACACTATTGATGAGAAGTCTCTTTGTAGTCTTTGGCCTTAGATCTTTCAATGAGTGAATCAACTGCTTCTAAATGTCTGAATTTAGCATCATCATCTTGGAGAAGTCTCGAATAGAGATGATAGCCCAGCATAAGAGAGAGGAATTCAAAGGCGAAAGCATTGCAGTCGAGATCTTTGTCAAATTGACCTTCATCAACAGCTATTTGAGCAGCTTTCTCAAATGAGTTAAGCATGGTTTTTTGGTGTTCTGTTAAGTGATCTCTAACTGCACCAGGACGATCGTCATATTCAAAAGCTGCGGCTACAAGAGGGCAACCACCAGTAAAGTATCGACTTGACCAGCGATGCCATGTTTCTACAATGGCCAGAATTCGAGGTATTCCTCTTTCCTTAGAAATGGCCGGTATGAAAACATGCTCAGTGAAGTTATCGGCGGCATAGTCGATGACCATCATTTGGAGCTTTTCTTTAGAATTAAAGTGTCCAAAGAGTCCGGATTTACTCATTCCCACACGCTTTGCTAATTCCCCAATACTTAAAGATTCAAATCCAAGCTTGGAGGCAAAGTCCAATGCAGCCCTTAATATAGTTTCTCTAGTTTCTTTACCTTTTGACATGGGCTCATATTTATCTCTATTTCTGCAGTTTGTCTCCTCTTAAAATAATTTTCAAAAAAAATGACTTGCCAAAGGGAAATAATAGAGGAACGACCGTGCTGAAAAATACAGTTTTTTTTGACTAGGACCTCTGTATTGCGTAAAGTGGGCCAAATTTTAAATAGATAGTGTTGTTAATTAATTTTGTTGAGTAACGGTAGATATAATGATTAAAAATGAGCTCCTGCTAAAAACGATTCAGGACTGGGCTGAAATTCCTAAAGATCAGTGGGACGATCTCCTTCCGCGCTTAGAAGAAAGAAAAATAAGTAAGGGGGAGTTCTTTTTAGAATCGGGTCAAGTGGCCACAGAAATTGGTTTTCTTATAACGGGTTATTGTCGGCAATTCTATGTGGATAAGGATGAGCATGAATTTAATCACTCATTTGTATTTGAAAATGAGCTAATGGGTGGCTATCCCTCATTATTGAGAAAGAAGCCGTCGACCTATTCTATCCAGGCCATGGAAGAATGTGATTTGCTCGTTATTAAATGGGAAGAATTTGAAAGTTTCTTCTCTCGTCATATATGTTGGGAGAGACTCGTTAGAAAAGTTGCAGAGAAAAACTATCTACAGAAAATTCAAAGAGAGTCTGCATTTCTTTTAAAAGATGCACGTGAACGATATTTGGAAGTATGTGAATATGAACCCGAAGTTATTTCTCGCGTTCCTCAATATCATCTGGCCAGCTATTTGGGAATTACTGCATCGGCATTGAATCGTATTATCAAAAAAATTGAAAAAGAAGAGGCAACCCTATGAAAAGATTTTTAGTATTACTCCTACTTATAAAGTGTTCCCTAGCTCTCGGTGCAGAGATTGAAATTATTGGACCATGTGATAGAGAGCCCGTTTTTGTTGATACCCTTCATGCGGAATCAAATGATAATGTGGGGAGTTTTAGTGTACGTTTCTTTGATTACTATGAAATTGAGTATATAGGATCAGAGAGGGGAATGAATTCTATTCTTGGAACTGCTACAGGTATGGATGCATTAGAAATTATCAGCGATCAAGAAATGATGGCCTATGGCTGGTGTTATTCAATAAATGGAGAGTCTCCGGAAGTTTATCCCGATCAAGTAAGTTTAACGGATAAGGATAAAGTTATATGGTGGTATGGATATGCCCATTACTTAGCAGGAGAGTGGATTACTCAATGTACTCCATCTTATGAGCGCCAATCAGACTCTATCTGCAAATAAAAAAAGGCCGAAATTTTCGGCCTTATTTCTTTATATAATGATAAGCAGATTAAAGCTGAGAAATGAATTGAGCCAGAAGCTGAACGGCTTGGCCTGAACCACCTGACGTTCTATAAGCTCCCTGACTACCATTATTCCAGCCATAAATATCAAGATGCGCCCATGGGGTATCATTGATAAATTCTTTTAAAAACATCGCGGCACTAATCGCTCCACCAAATCCTGATGCTGAGTTCACCATATCCGAGAAAGGTCCATTTAAAACGGTTCTTCCAGATGGCATAAGGGGCATCCTCCACACAAGATCACCTGATACTTGAGAGCAGCTTTGCATGATAAAGGCAAGATCGTCATTATTGGTAAAGAGTCCACCAATATCTGTTCCCAATCCAACTTTAATTGCTCCCGTAAGGGTTGCTACATCTATCACACATTGAGGTTTACTTTCAGTGGCCAAGCAGAGGGCATCGGCCATGACTAATCTTCCTTCTGCATCTGTGTTATCAATCTCAATTGTCTTGCCATTTCTTGCAGTAAGAATATCACTAGGTCTAAAAGAGTCAGAGCCTACTGAGTTTTCGGCCATACTTAAATAAATATCACATGGAGTAGAGCTCTTAGTTGCAGTTAGCCAGTATGCAAGTCCGACAAGGGCTGCCGACCCACCCATATCTTTTTTCATTAAACGCATGGCCTGACCTGGTTTTAAGTTCAGACCTCCGGTATCAAAAGTAATTCCTTTTCCCACTAGGGCCACTGGACCCTTAGAGTCGAGTTGTTGAGCCTTCGTTAACTTTGGGCGGTACTTAAGATGAACTAGCCTAGGCTCTTGGGCAGAACCTCTTCCTACGGCAAGGATACAATTCATATTTTCTTTTTCGAGTTTCTTTTGGTCCCAAATATCTACAGTCATTCCATATTTTTTTGATAAGAGTTTTTCAACGGCATGAGCATAATCTTCGGGTCTTTTTTCTGAAGGGGGAACATCTACTAAGTAGCGAGCGAGATTAACGGAATGTCCAATAGCCCGTGCATTATCGAGAACATCCTTTAAAGCCTCTTGGGGGAGGTGACCAAGATAGCTTGCTGTTAGCTTCATGGGCTGTGGACCTTTCTTAAAGCTATAGTAGGCCATTTCTATTCCCAGTAAGCCGCCAAGAAATTCATCATAATCGAGATCTTGAGCGTGAATATGAAGGGACTCAAGTTGATAAGCTTCGAGTTTCAGATAAAGGGCTCCTACTAGATTTCTTGTCGAAGCGTAAGGACTCTCATCAATAAGTCCTTCATGGTCAATATTTTCGAGATCCTCTACTGCAGGAATGACAATTCCAATAGGTCCAGATTTTCCTTCTAGGATAAGAGAAGTACCCGCTTTATTTTCAATTTTTTTGAGTTGATAAGGATGCAGTTGTGGCTTGAGTTCTTTTTTTAAGGCCGTTACAGATTTGGGAGAACAAATGATTAAAGAACCTTTTGCTGGACCAATTTTTAACTTTTTAACAGACTTTATTTCTTTTAGATCTTTGAGGTAAAGGGGAAGTGATAAGTTGAGCACTTCTGATTGAGTGTTTTTTTTTGCCTTGGCCATAACCATCCTTCTATTAAGATTTCCGATGGCCTTATTATATCGATTTAATCTAGCTTTTAAAGCTCTAGATTAAGCAGAAGCAGCAGTTTTCTTAGACTCTGTACAAATGATTTCCATTTCTGGATGCATTTCACGAGTCACCTGGATAAACTCTTCTCTCTCTTCAGCAGAATCAAATGAAAACTCTGCGGTATACTCTTCAAATTTTATAGCTACATTAAAACCCATTTTCCCAACCTTCTTTATATTGCTTACTTATATTATCGGTTAGTAAAAAAAAATATTAAAGGCAGCAAAGCTTTCTTGGAGAGGTGAATTTCCTCTGACTCATTGGGATCATAAAACGGAAGAAAAATGTTTATAGAAATGGGAGTTCTCAAAAGAGAATAAAAGAGAATGAAGATAACTTCGTTAAATTGAAAAAAGCTATACAAAAAGAAGGATTAATTTTTTAAATCATCTCCTTGTATTTAAAACAAGATAATTTGAACATGTGTTTTCAGTAACTTAAGGGGCTCTTAAATCAGTTTTTCTCAGAATGATTATTTTTTTTTATAGAGAAATGCAATAAATAATACTTTCTATTAATACTCTTTGAGGCCATCATAATTCCATAAAAGATTCAAATCTCATAAATTTTGTATATCTTTAAAAAGAATTTAGTCTCACTAAAAGATTTATATTTGGAGGAAAAATGAAAAAAATGATCTTAGGACTTTTAGCTGTTGCCACTCTTTCACTTCAAGCCGCAGAGCTTGATCTTTCTAAATCTATGATTTCATGGGTTGGAAAGAAAGCTGTTGTCGATAGCAAGCACTTAGGAAATGTAAAATTTAAAAGTGGAAACCTTGAAATGAAAGAGGGAAAGCTCACAGGCGGTAAGGTTGTCGTTGATATGAATACAATCAACACAACAGACCTAGAAGGTGAATGGAAGGACAAACTTGAAGGGCATCTTAAGAACGATGACTTCTTCAAAGTAGGTAAGTACCCAACTGCAACTTTCACAGCGACTTCAGTTAAAGCTACAGGAAAAGATAAGTATCAAGTGAAAGGCGATATGAAGATCTTAGATAAGACAAATCCTGTTGATGTTACGCTAACAAAGAAAGGAAACACATTTACTGGAGATCTAAAGATTAATCGTACGAAATGGGGAATCAAATATGGTTCTGGAAGTTTCTTTGATAATCTAGGAGATAAGGCCATTGCTGATGAAATTGCGCTTGAGTTAAAACTCGTAACAAAATAATTATTGAATTATAAGAAAGGCCCCTATTGAGAGATTCACAATAGGGGCCTTTTTTTATGAACTCCCTTTAAGTTAGTCCTACTTGATATTTAAAGTCTTAAGACTATATAATCTAGCCTTAAATGCTTTCAGTCTAAAAAGGACCTACTATGTTTTCTAAAAAACTAATTTCTCTCTTACTCCTACTTCTTACGAGTTCTCTTTTCGCGGCTAACCAGCCTGTAGTCGTCTTGGAAACAAATCAAGGAAATATTGAAATTAAGCTCTATCAAGATAAAGCACCTAAAACCGTTGAAAATTTCTTAACCTATGTTAAGGACGGATTCTACAATCAAACGATTTTCCATAGAGTGATTGATGGTTTTATGATTCAAGGTGGAGGATATACCGTTGATCTCCAAAAGAAAGATACCCGTGAAGCTATAAAGAACGAAGCCGATAATGGTATCCAAAACACCACGGGAACTATCGCTATGGCCAGAACGAATGATCCCCATTCTGCTACAGCTCAGTTTTTCATAAATGTTGCAGATAATAGCAGCCTAAACCATGTTGCACCTACTCCAAGAGGTTGGGGATACGCTGTCTTTGGTCAGGTACAAAAAGGGATGAGTGTCGTTAATAAAATTAAAAAAGTACAAACTCGTCGTAACGGTCCCTTTGGTGATTTACCTGCTGAAAATATTGTGATTACGAAGGCCTATTTAAAAAAATAAATGACCACTTCTTTTAATCAGGTCGGAGCAGCTAAGCTTTGGCCTGAGATCAATTTTCCATTCACTCTAGCGCCTATGGTTGGGCTGAGTCATGTAGCTCTTCGTAGCCTCATTCAAGATTACATGCCATTAGAGGCCATCACTTATTGGCCCACTGAAATGCTTAATTCACGTAGGTTACCTGCTCAAGTAGTCGGAGAAACACCTGAAACAAAGAGAACGGAAAGAGACCAATACCTCGTCCCTCAAATTCTAGGAAATGATTTAAAATATATTGGGCCAAGCTTAGAAAAGCTTAAGGATATTAATATTGCTGGTGTCGATATTAATATGGGCTGTCCCGTATCAAAGGCCTTAAGGCACAATTATGGTGTTGCTCTGATGGGGGAGCCTGAATACGCTTGGAAAATTGTACGAGATACCAAGAGTTGCAGTGACCTTCCTATTACCGTTAAACTAAGAGCGGGCTTAGATTTCTTAGATAGCCAGATCGAACAAGAACTCTTCTTTGATCGTTTTACAGATGGACTTATGGAAGCTGGAGCAGATCTCTTATGTTTACATCCACGAATGGCGAGCCAAAAAAGAAAGGGACATGCGGATTGGAGCCAAATCAAAAGATTAAAGGAGAGATCAGATATTCCCATCATTGGAAATGGTGATATTCAAGTATTTGAAGATGCATTAAGAATGTTAGAGGAAACAGGCTGTGATGGAGTAATGATTGGAAGAGCTCTGACGGCCAGGCCTTGGATGATGTGGCAATTAGGTGAACGATTGGGGATGAGTGCTCCTCTGGGAAGAGAAGGTGAAAAGGCTCCAAGTAATCCCCATGAGGAGGCCATTGAATATGGGCGAGCACTTAAGAAGTTTGTTACTTATTGCTTTTTCTTCTTTGATGAAACCTTCGCTAATAAAAAGATAAAGTTCTATTTAAGAGTTTCCCATATGTGGCTCAATTTTGGTCACTCGCTTTGCAAGAAATTAGTAAAGTGCTCAACGGAAGCCCAGTATCATGAAAAACTAGAAGAATTCTTTGATTCAACCAGCTTAAAGTATTCAAATTACACAGACTTATCTTACTAAGTGATCTACTTATTCTCTGAGTGAATTTATAAAGTTTTTGGATATTCAGTCCGAAAAGAATATATGTTTAAGACTTCTTTATTATTGATCATTTTCTCATTCTTAAGTGTTGGTGCCTTTGCCCAAGAAGATAATTATTCACTTGAAGAAGAAATGGATAGAGATGCTATAACTGAAAGTGAAGGAGAAGAATTATTCAAGGCCTATAATGAGGTCTTTGAATCGGTGACTCATGGACAAGGTGAGTGGGAAGAAAATAGATGTACAGAATCTTATCCCGAAACTTCGAGTTATCCAGTTTATGAAGATCTTCAGGGCGAAAGTTTAAACCACACACCCATGAACTATTGTCACCCTAGTCTAATCATCCCTGCTGCTACTTATTTTTATAATGAAAATCGATCGGCCCGAACTCGTTTTTGGAGAAATTTAAAAGGACCAGACGGACTATGGAGGGGGAAAGATTTTTATCCTAACCAGATTAAAAGAGAATTAAGTGACTACTCTTTGAATATGACTTTACGTTCTGGGGAACAAATGAAAATTGATCTTCCTCGTAATATTGGAGAAGAATTCATTCGAGTTGATGTTACCACAAAAGAAGGGGGACAAATGCAATGCCTCTATCCTTTTAGTGATGAACTTCTTCAGATGAATCAAGCAACACAGATAAGATGGAATCAACTCAATGAAGAGCAAAGAGGAGCTTGGGTGGATTTCTGTGCCGAGTACGTTGAGTACGAAGAAACCGCACTTGAATTCGAAGAAAATGATTGGACAATGGATGTTGATGATCATCAAGGTCGCCCAACTCAAAAAACATATGATCGTTGTCCAGCGGGATTAGAATGGAAAAAATCAGCAGCGAAAGCTTTATGTGGTGAAGATGGAAAGGGAGGTTACCCTCTATTAAATCCTGCTTACATCGACATGTTTCCCAATTTGAAAATACCATCATCCTTTGTCTATTTCTTTGACGGCTATGGTGATTTTAATGCGGAAAGGGCCAAAGCATTTTCTCAGGCGGCCAATGTAAACGGAAGAGAGCCTGGTGACTTAGTCATGGGATATAAGAATGCCAATGGTCTACGCTTTTATGAGAATACCATTGGTGGTGATTACACAGGTGAAGATGTTCAATTTCTCTATTATGACGGAACAGAACAGAAGTCCAGTCATGGTTCGCGTGCAGCAGCTCATTGCCATGAAGATATGAACAAATGGCTGGAAGCTATAACTGGGGTTATTCCCCACATCAATCCACCTAAGAAAGTGGCCATGGGCTTCAGTAATGGGGGAGCCGCTGCTCTAAGTTTTCAAAAACAAATTTCACGCTCGGGCTTCTTAGGATTAAGAAAGAAACAAGAAGCTCAGCTCGATCTACTTGTGACTATTGATCCTATTTCTCGTCCCGTTTCTTTTGCTATTAATAAGGCCACAGGTTGGAATCTCCTCGCTGATCGAAGAGAAACCACTACTCGGCATATTAACTTCTATCAAGATAGTGACTATGGCAGCTTTGGATCTCTTCGATTAACTTCTTCTGAAGTAAATGGTGCCGATGAGAACTTTCATTTAAGTCCTCAAGATATGGGTAGAGAAGATGGACGTTACGCTCATCTTAATATTTTAAGAACTTTCTCTGTCCAAGATAGAGTTCGTTGCGAGTTTGATAATCTTATTTTTCAACAATCAGGAATGTGCCCTTGAGGTTGAACTAGTAAGCCGGTTCTTTGTCCTTGAGGAACATGGGGATTAGGAAAGACAATACTTTGATTCTTCTTGGCCTCTAAAATGCCCTCTTTATTTTTTTCGATAGCTTGGCCTTGAGTAAGGGGGGTAAAGTTCAGATAATCATCAGCAATATAGAATTCATAATCATCATGATCGTTGATTAACTCTTTTTTGACATCATATACTAAAGGCTTTGTCTCTTGTGGAAGTTCATGGATGAGGCCCGTCTTTAAAATGTGAATAATCGTATTTTTGGCCATCGCAAAGCAAGAGAGGTCATTCTTTCCAAATGGAGCGACACTGCCTAATTCTACAGTGAATGATTTGGCCTTCAGATGAGTAGCGGAAAAACCAGCAAATGTAGTCGCCGGGGAAATCGTTTTAAGTATCGCCTCTACACCCATAGCTGCACATATTTGTAATTCAGTTTGATCAACATCCAAGTCTCTTCCATAATAGGGTCTTACAGCGAAACGTTGATGATGAGAGCCACGGATCGCCGTGTGAAGATCGAGATGCCATCTCGATGAAGACTCATTGGCTTCACTAAAGAATCGAGTTAGACCCTCTTCAATTTCTTGGGCCCTTTCTGACTCGAGATATTCTTTAAAGTTTTTGTGATTTCCACTAAAGAGACGATTTAAATTAAAACCAAGAAATCTCTTACCGGCCAACATGGCCTGAGGGTGGCCAAAAATAAAGAGGATACGAATCTTAGGTAGAATCCTTTGTGACTTAATCTTTTGAATAATATCCCAAACAATCTCTATAGGAGCTGTTTCATTTCCATGGATTCCAACACTAATGGCCATTATCAAAGCGCTATCAGAGTGATGGGGAATATATTCAATGAATCCAGGCGTATTCTTATAGAGAAGCTTGCCCGTCTCTAGAGAGACTTCTTCACTTTTCCACTTTTCTTTATTGATTGTTTCTATAAAAGAGATGAGATCATCCATAAAACTAAAGATCCTTGGCCAATTGAAAGGCCTTCTTTTCTTTCCATTTAAACCATTTGAGAGGAGCGAGTTTGTTAACGAAACGATCCACCATTTGCATAAAGAGAATATTGAATATTCCTTCAATTCTCTTATGAAGGTGATGGTGAGGGCAGCGTAAAGAGATAGCATAGCCGGCTTCTTCATAGACAACATGATGCCAAAAACCACTTGGAATAAATAAGGTTTCCCCAGGCTCTAAAATGACTTCATAACCTTGAACTTTTTTAAGGGCAGGGAATTTTTCAAAGTCAGGATTATCAACATCAACGTAGCTTCTAATTGTAAAAGGATGTCGATAAAGATTTTTACTTTCTGTTTGATCAAAGAGAATAAATCGCTTCTTTCCTACAATAGCAGTATGAAAGACGTGACTCATATCTATATCGTAATGGATTTGGGTGACGGCGTCTTTAGGGCCAAAGAACATAAAGAGAAACTTCTTGGAGAAGCCTTTCATAAGAGGTGGCAACTTCACATCTTCTCTTAGTTCTGGAGCTTTGGAGATGATATTATATAAGAACATTCTTAAATCTTTTCCCTTGTAGAGAATTGAATTTAAGTAATCGTCAAATTTCATCATCTTGGCCTTACTCATATAAGACTTTCCTGGACGAGAAAAATTACCATCATATACTTGAACATCATTATTCCCATACTTCGAAATGAAATATTCTGGGGTCCATTTCTTTAGGGCGTTCCAGTCACTAGCAAAATTTTTCAATACAACAGGCTTTCCTGGTAATGCATATTGATTAAAGAATTCTTGCGAAGAATGCACTTCTATTTTTTCTATCGTTTGAAGGTTAGGGAGTTTATTTGTTGATATATTATTCATAATTATCTCTTATGATTTCTTGGTCTTCTACGCTGAGTCTATTTCTCAGACTGTAATCAACTTACCCTAAAATAAAGGGAATGTATAAAAGTGGAGTGTGTGCGGCGAGTTAAGTGTCAATGATTAGGTGACGAGGAGCCTCTGCAAAGCTCTCCCATTTGGCCTTTTCTATTTCAATAGGAGATTCAATTGGAGTACCTAATGGTTTTTGAATATTTTCCCACCAAAGTTGAAAGAGCTCTTTTACCTCTCTATCTGTGCGTTGAAGGGAAGGATGCAATTGTAAAGAAAGAGTTAGGGCCCCTTTCCAGGTAAGAGCCCCTGCGGCTACAGGAAGTACTTGTGTGGAGGGAGTGACAAAAATACGATGGGTAATTTGTTCAGATTTTTCAGAGAGAAGAACATCTGCTCCAGGCCATTCACCCATATTAGAGAAGACACCAGTACCCAATTCTTTAATTCTTTTGGCCATAAAAAGAGTTCCCTTGAAACCGATATAGCGGGCCATATTTGAATAAATCTGACTTCCCCAGTGAAGACCTGACTTGAGAAATGATCTTATCTCATCTTGAAAGAATTGGGGGCGAATACGATCAGCTGGATCTACTGCATTAACAATTATAGAAGCGGAATGGTTTCCATAGCGTTGATTTTGATAAACTCTCATATTGATGGGACAAACCCATTTTCGCTCAGAGTTCTCTGTGAGAAGTAAAGACGATGTTGCTTGATCAAGACCCCAAAGGAGGAGGGAGTTAAGACCCATTTTCTTTTCTTTACATAGTCGATTTATGAGTTCGGTCTGATGAACAGAAAGTCTCAATGTGAAAAAGGAAGAGGGAATTCCTGTTGTATCTTTTCGAGGGCGTGACCAGTGTATCGAAACAGCTTTGGTTTTCTTTAAGAATTTTCTTAAGAGAAAGAATTTACGAATAAAAGAAGCTTTTAGATTCTTTTTTTGAGTAGGTACTGTAGGAACAGTAGAACCCTCTTTTTCTAACATTTTTGTATAAGATGAGGCTCCATCTCCATTTGCATGATGAATAAATTCATAGTGGCAATTTCCCGAGTTATCCCATTTGAGAAATAGACAATTCATCCATTCACCCAAGGCTTCAGAGACTTGGAACTTTATAGCTGAATAGTCTTTCTTATTGGGTGATGGGGTTAAATGATCCGTTTTACTCATGGAAGTACCTTATATGAATATTACCAAGAACCAATACTTTCTCTATCTTTCCAGTCAGAATGAGGCTCTAAAGCTTTTCCTTTTTGAAGGAGCTCAATAGAGTGGCCATCAGGAGACTTTATAAAGGCCATATATCCATCTCTAGGAGGACGGTTAATGGTTATGCCAGACTTTTCAAGTGAAGAACATTTTTCATAAATATTTTCTACTTCGAATGCAATATGACCAAAGAAGCGTCCTTGAGAATAATCTTCTTCAGAATCCCAATTATAAGTGAGTTCCACTTCAGGAGCTCCTTCTTCAGTGGCCAAATAGATAAGGGTAAACTTTCCCTCTGGGACTTCAAGTCTTCTTGTTTCAACCAAACCAAGTTTATTAATATAAAAGTCTAGAGACTTTTCAAGATCTTTAACTCTAAACATTGTGTGCAAAAATTTCATAATAACTCCTCAATCTCGTGCCCTCCTATATTAACTGAATAAATGGGAAGTGTTAAAGGATTAGAGAATGAAAAAAGGAAAAGTCAGGAATTAGTGGAGTTGAAATACCTAGACGGCCTAGAAAAGGCGAGTGGCTTAAGCAGCTTTTTTAATATGGTTAAGCTTCTCATATGCTTTAAGAGCTTTTACAAAGGGCAGTTTCCTCTTTCTTTTACAAAATTGTTCTGCTGTAAGTCCCTCTCTACTTCTTGTTTTCAATTCTACACCGGTCGAAAGAAGAACGAGAAAGCTTTTAAAACTATTATGTTGAGCTGCATAGTGGAGAAGGGGAAGGCCTTTAATTTTTGAGTTGGTTCTTGCCCCTTGAGAAATGAGCCATTTTACAATTTCTGAGGAATCACTTTGAATCGCCATGGCGAGAGAGTCAAATCCATCAGAGTTTCGAGCAGTGACTTTTAATTTATCAACTTGAACAAGATATTCAACTAGAGATAAATTATTCTTATGAGAGCAAGCGTAATGTAAGAGTGTAAAGCCCCTTTTACATTTCAAAGATGTATCCGCTCCTTTATCAATAAGTTCCATCACTTTATCTTTATCACCCTTGTAGCTATAGAGCATGACAGGAGTTTGGCCTTGAGCGTTTCTGTGATTGATGTCACCGGATTCTTCCCAGCTCTCATCTAATACTGGTGTTGTAGGTTTTGATTTGGAGTTTAAGCTCTTTATCCCGTTAAATTCAAAAGCGTGAGAGTCATTTGTATTTCCTAGAGATTTCACTTTCATGATCCCTTCTGTGATCTTTTCTCCATTTCCTTTTAGGATTGTCTTTTGATTTTTCTCAGAGAGACTTTCGTCTTCAGAGCTTCCCTTTATTTTATAGAGTTCTTCACTCTCTTCTGAATTTCCTGCTATTTTAAAGTGCTCCTCACTTTCTTTTGCGGCACCTTCTATAACATAGATATCATCATGACTTTGGAGATCTTCAGAAAGGCCACTAACGATTTGCACTTCGTCTTTTTGATGCTGCTTTGAGGAGCCGTCAGGGTCTTGAATCCAATGAGCCGAATCTTTGATTTCTTCTTTTTGACCACTGATTCTTATATTTTCATCATTTGTGGGATACTGACCTTTTACTGTGGTTAAATCCTCTGAAGAGTTAGAATCTGAGGAGAAGTGATTTTCTTGTTCTCCATCGATTTGGTCACAAGCGGAATCAAGGGTATTGATAAGATCAAAGAGGATTTTCTTTTCTTCACTCAAAAAGAGCGAATTATAGACTAATTGATTTAAGGCTATACCCGGTAATAGGAGGAGGTAGCGCTCGTAGAGTTTAGGATAGAGCTCTTCGGCGAAAGATTTATTTTGTGGCCCAGACTCGCTTGAATGAATAGGGTCTATTGGGACAAACTTCATGAAGCGATTTATCGAGTCTTCGCTATGGGCATAGTAAAGAAGTAAGTCCAAGTCGGTTTCATTAAGACCTATGTACTGCCCATCTCTTTGGTTATAGCTCTCAAAGATAAGAGCATCAAAATTTCTTTCAGCTAAGAGATCAAATGCGGATTTGAGCTCTCGACACAAACTTATTTTTGATGGATCTATTCCTGTTCTTTCACTAATTTTTTGTGGAAGACTAGGATCTAGAGTAAATAGGAGAATACTTGTAACTTCTTTCATAAATTTCTGTTATTGACTTAACTTCTTACTATGTCGGTAAGGTAATCTATAAATCTTAGTGATTAATCGGATTTTTAGTCTCAAATCTCGTTAAGTTTTCTTGACTTTAGAAACTAAAATCCGTTTGAGAATGGGCCAATTCTATTCATGATGAGTCAGAAATTTGCCCACATGTTTTGGCATTTGCCCCTTAAGGACTAGAGAATAGAAAAGCAACTTATGACAAGATACTGAAAATGGGTAAAGTGGATAAAAATTCTCGGGCAATTTTGGTTTGCAATTTATAATGGGCAGTAAGAGTAAAAGATACTGATTTTCCATAAGCTTTTTAGGCCATGGGAAAACGAAGTCTACGATTGAGGAGAATGTTCATGAGTTCAGATGCTAAAGTTCTTGAGTTTGCGCCGGGTAAGTTGAGTCGAAAGGATAAAGAGAAAATCGTTCTATCTTATGTAAATGTAGTTAAGATTATTGCTAAGAAGATTTACATGAAGCTTCCCTCAAATTACGAATTAGATGATCTTATTAGTTGTGGGATGATTGGTCTTATTGATGCTATTGAGAAATATGACCCCTCCCAAGAAGTGAAATTTAAGACTTATGCTGAGTATAGAATAAGAGGTCAAATTCTAGATGAATTAAGGGCCCTCGATTGGGCAAGTCGAGCTACTCGAGACAAAATTAAGTCTGTTGAAAGAGTGAGTAATGAGCTTAAGATTTCGTTAGGTCGAGATGCTACTGATCAAGAAGTCTGTAAGGCGATGAATATGGAAAAAGGGGACTTTTTCAAATTGATGCAAAGAATCCAGCCTGTTCAAACCTTTAGTCTTATCCCTGGGGATAATTCACAAAATCAAGTACCAGGGCTACAAAATGCGCTTACAGATGAAAGTCCAAATATTGATCCTTTTGAAACAGCAGCTAAGAATAATATAAGAGAGCATATTCGAGATAAAATTGATTCCTTGCCTGAAAATGAAGGTAAAGTTTTAAGTATGTATTACTTCGAAGAAAAAACAATGCGTGAAATTAGTCAAAGCTTAGAGGTGACGGAGAGTCGTGTAAGTCAACTTCATCAATCCTCTGTTGCTCGCCTTCGCAAGAGAGTAGATAAGTCATCAGTCGATGCAGCTTAAACATAGGTTTGAAAAGGAAGGGCATGGACTAAGTAGTCTAGGATGTCAGTCTTAGTAATGATTCCAGAAACTTTATCATTTTGATCGATGAAGGGAAGGGCAGAGATGTCCTTCTCTAGCATTAAAGTGGCCAATATTTTTATATCTGTACTTTCTTTTGTAATGATGACCTCTAGTTCGGCATGATTAAGAACGGGATCACTCGAGCGCTTATTTAGAAGGGCACGATCAGAAACAATCCCCTTAAGTCCTTTATCCTGATCAAGAATAACCAAGTGATGAATTTGATACTTATTCATTAATGATAAGGCCTCTTGTACAGTCGCCGTGGGTCCAATCGAAATAACGGGTTTGGACCCTATGTCTTTAGCGGTTAGGTGTTTCCAAGAAGAATGATGGTGATCGTGATCCGTTTTCTGTTTCTGATAGCTTTTAATTCCCGAACTTAATTTTTGGGGAAGATGGTTCTTTTCTTTTTGTTTTTTGAGGACATCTTCAAAGGGAGTTTCTTGGCGATTGTCTTCTATTACATTTGCTTCATTGTGAAGAGCATTGATATTTTTGGTAGAGTTTCTTACCTTTCCCTGATTGGGAAGGCTTAGATCTCTAATTTTACCGTTCTTTGCAATTAATAGACCCATGCAAATACTCCTTATGCGAATTATAGCAAAAGGAAAGATCTAAATAAATAAGGCAAAGATGGTGTCTGGCCTTGGTTTAAGGAGTTATTTTAGGAGGTTAGCAATTTTAGTCATTAACTCTTCTGGACTAAAAGGCTTGAGTATTGCATTGTCAGCGCCTTCTTCCAAAGCCTGATCTAGCGCCATTCCTGCTACAAGAGGACCTGATTGGCCACCACCGGAACAAGCAAGAATTTTAATATGAGGATGGTTGCGATGAATAAAGTCCGTTAACTCAATGCCATTGGTCTCTGGCATAAGTAAATCAGTTATAACAAGATCAAACTTTTCTGTCTTGAGAAGATCCTGGGCTTGTTTTGCAGAAGTGACAAATTTAGATTGGTAGTCTCCATCGTTTTCACTATAGCTTTCAATAATTCCTTGAATGGTTTCTCCCACATCGGATTCGTCGTCAACAATTAGTATCTGCTTCATTCATCTCACCTTATTAATTGATTCATCTTATTTTAAATCCCATTTAATCTTTTTCAAGAAAAACTAACTTAGCTTCACTCTATCGCTACAGATTTCATTTAAATTGACCTATTTTGCCCCAAAAATGTGACACATTTCTCAAATTTGGCCCCGCTAACTGTTGATATTTAGATGATATTTTCGTTAGGTGCGCGGGCCCATTAAAATGAATTTATATAAGGCGTAAAACTGCCGATAAGGTATGAGAAGACAACGGCTTAGGATACTTATGAGTAACGATTATCTAAGAAATATTTCTCAAAAATGGCTTACCTTCTTAATGATAGGATTCATTAGTTTTGGTCTAAGTCAGGCAACTCATGCCGCTAAAGAGGTGGCCAAAGCGATTATCCTCAAGGGAAAGGTCTTTGAATCTTTTGTGAATCAAGAAGGAAAGACTTTAAAAAGAGTATTAAAAAGAGGGGATAATGTTCATGAGGGAGCCAAAGTAACTTGTGATAGTGGTGCCTTCTTAAAGCTTCTCTTCTTTGATAAGTCTCAAATGATGGTTTCTCCAAATTCAACTATTGAAATCAAATCTTTCACCAAAGAAAAAGCGGGCATGATTGATCTCTTAAAAGGTCAAATTAGATCAAAGGTTACAAAAGACCGCATGAATATCAATCGCTCAGATACTTCAAAGCTCTTCATTAAAACGAAGACAGCCGCTATGGGAGTTAGAGGAACTGATTTTCAAGTGATTTATAATCCAAAGAATACGGTCACTTCTCTTTTAACTTTTGAAGGAGCTGTGGCCATGGCCAAAATTCAAGATAGCGTAAAGTATCTTGATCAAAACTCTCTTGAGTCGCGACTTAATAGTGATGAAGCTGTGATGGTGAGAAGGGGGCAGTTCTCAGGCTCCATGCCTGGTCAAAATAGAGTCACTCTACCTGTGAAAATTTCTCCTGCTCAATTGGAAGTGCTAAGAGGAAAAGATGAAGTTTCTCAAGGAAAGAAAGATTCCAAGAAAAAAGATAAGAAGAAGGTTGTACGCTCAACTGTGCCACCTGGTCTCAACGCAAAGAAAGTAGCGACAAAGAAAGAAAATATCATTCAAAATGTTGCTGAGAAAAAGCTTGGAATTAACAAGAGTGATCTTCAAAGGGATAGTCTTGATAATTCCTATTTTGAAGATGTTCAAACGGATATTCCCCCAGAGGGAATGGTTGATACAACGACTGGAGCTTATGCACCTCCTGCTGGTGGTTATATAGATGCTGAAACGGCCCTCTATATTCCACCTGAAAAGGGAAATGCCTTTGATGCTACTACCGGTGTTTATGTGCCAGGGCCAGAAGTGGGAACGATTGACCCCGTTTCCGGAGATTATCTACCCCCTGAAGGAACGAAGCTTTCAGATAATGGTCAGCTCGTGAAGTCTGGAGGGACGCGCGCACCTGCAAGTGTAGGAGGAAATCCTAAGGCAAATATCGTAAAGAATATCAATCAAAATGGATTTCATAATAATGCTCCCACTCGTGATCTTTCTTACGAAAACCAAACCACTAAGGATATAGGGACTGCAATTGATTTTAATGATTATAAGAAAGAAACCGTTATTCGCTATAATGACAATACTGATATTTTAGATAAGAGAACTAGAGAGATTCAAAGACGGAAGGTCAGAATAAACGTTAGGCGATAGATTAGCTCAGGTAATAGGTAAGAAGGTATATAAATTGCCTAAACCCCTTGGAATTTTTAATTTTTGATATGATGAGAAGGTCAAAAGTTAAAAGATTTTAAGGATTTAAATACATGAGAAGTCGTTTCTTGATTTTCGCTCTCTTTTCATTCTTCTCCAGTTTTTCAGGACCTTGGTTAGCAAAATCTTCTCAATCTCATATCAAATTAAATTCTAAACACTTCACTCGTTTCTATCAGCTTTATAAAGTAGGTGAGTATCAGCAGGCCATTGATGAGCTTTTGAGTATAGCTAAAGATAATCGTATCGAGGCCGAGAGAAATTACCTAATTGGTCTTTGTCTAAAGAGTTTACAACGCCATGATGAAGCTGTTGTTTTCTTTAAACGCTCAATATCTCAAGGTTATAGGAATGTGGATCTCTTTTATGAATATGCCCAGTCCCTCTACGCGATTAATGAATTACGTTTGGCCAAAAAGGCCTTCCAAATAACTTATGATAAAGGGTATAAAACAGATGTTTCTCTATATTATATTGCCTACATTTCAGAACTTTTAGAAGATAAAGAATCTGTTAAAAAGAATTATCTTAAAATTATTAAAGATGATCGCTCAACGGTAGATATGAAACAGTTGGCCTACTTTAAGCTTGGTGAGCTTATCTATGAAAATATTAAAGATAAGCTCTATGTTCAAAACTATATTGAAGATTATGTTTCTCCATTATTAAGAAGATCTATCGAATTAGATGATGACTCTACTTTATCAGAAGAGGTGAGAGCAAAGTATGATGAAATCCTTTTAAAGCATGGAATGCATCCCTTACTTCTTATGAATGGTAAAATGCTAAGTCGTAAAAATACGACCTTAACCTTTACTCAAGATATAGCTTTCGATTCCAATGTTAATCAAGAGTCAGATTCTCCAACACAGACAAATGAAAACACGGGTGACTCTTCACTTATCATGAATTCAGAGCTCTTTCTCTCGAAGAGATTTTTAGGATTTCGAAGATTTGTTTTTTCTCCAGAAATTCGGGTAAGAAATGAAAATTACTTAAATGATAATAACCCTGCAGTATTTCAAAATGATGGATATACTATTGCTCCTGCATTGAGAGGAGCTTATGAGTTTAATTGGAATAAGAAAATCTCATCACTCTTATATGAATATGAATATACGTATACGGCCAGAGATAAGAATGCTGTAGGTAAGAAAGACTTCTTTGGAGCTACAGAAACCTATATTTTAGGTCTTCGTTACCGCTTCATTCCTCAAGGGGAAACGACTATAAAAATCAAACTGCGAGAGTTAAAGAGTTTCTCAGAGCTTATTTCAGGTTCCACTCGCTCTCTTTACTTAGATCAGATGTATATTAGAAGTAATGGCCACGTCATTATTGGGATGATGCAAGCCGATCTCTATCGCCCTAATGAAGAGTTCTATGCCACAGACTCGCTCTTTCTTAGAGCAGACTATTTGATTCCTCGACTTGTATGGAATATGGATCTCAATTTAAATATTTCTCTCAATCTTTTGGACACAAAAGCGCAGAGTGAAACGAGAGGAGTGGAAAAGACCTTCTCCTTCGGAGCTAAAATGCTGAAAAGAATAAAGCAGCATTGGAGAGTGGGAGTTTTTGGTGATTTTATGAGAAATATGTCAAAAGATGACGCAAATTACTCATTTTCCAAATTATATATGGGTGCTGAAGTCAGATATTCCTTTTAATTAAATTCTTCTTTCGTTTTTCCGATAAGTTAAAGGTAGTGATTAAGGAGTATCTTTGACTGGTAAAGAAATATTCATATTTGATAAGCAAAAACAAAAGAAGATCTTCTTTAAGAAGAGTATTTCTTTAGGGCGATCAAATGCATGTGATATTCGTATTAACGATAAAGAAATTTCAAGTCACCATATTACAATCACGGTAAGCCTCGAAGGTGTTCAAATTGAAGATTTTAATTCTTTCAATGGCACTTATCTGAATGGGGCTAAGTTAGATCCCAAAGTGAAATACCCGCTCCAAGTAAAAGATATTATACAAGTAGGTGAGCATTGCTTCTTTTTCAATTCAGAAGAAGGAAATATGGACTTTCTTGATCTTCCTTCTTTTACGGGATCATTAAGTATGGCGACATCAGATTCAAATATTATTGTTCACGATAAGTTTGAACCGATTACAGTAGAAGAAAGAACGGATGCTCAATATTCTCTAAAGGGTCTCCGTTCTAATAAAGAAAAAATTAATTCTATAAAAAAGAGAATTCAGGACTTTGCAAAGATCAAAGAAGAGAGGAAGTTACTTCTTGGTGAGATTGATCAAAAGAAAATAGAAATTGAAGAGTTTGATAATTATTTTAAAATGAAAAATTATCGCTCTGAAAATGATATTTTAAAGACTATTTCTTCCGTGGAAATGGTAAATAAGAAGGTGAGTGATGAGATTGAGGGAGTGAAGCACTTTATTGCGAAACTTCAAAATGAGATCAATAAACTTAATCAGCAGATCACAACTTTCCAAAATCAAATACAAGAGTCTCAAAAAGAGAAAGGCAAGAATCTGAGTATTATTGAAGAGCTCAATACGGATCTTGAAATTTTTAGAGGTCGTGGTGGGCTCATTGAAGAATGGCAAGAACTGCAAAGAAAACTCAAAAAGTATAATTCTCTACGTATCGATGATCAGGTGGCCAAACTTCAAGAAGTCTTAGTTGAAGAAGAGAAGGCCCTAAAGAATGCTCAAAAGAACTATGCCCAAAAGAAATTTGGCTCAGATGGACTATTTCAGGGCAATAAGAAGAATAAAGCATCTTAATCTAATACTTAATCTATTTCCTTTTAAACTTTTGAGAGAGGACCTCTATGATCCACTTCGGATGATCAAGGGGCAAGTCGTGACCACTTAGTTCATCTCTGTAGACGGGTACATTAAAATGTTTCCCAAGAATGTCAGAACACTTTGGAGAGGCCAAAGCATCGTGGCGCCCATTGAGAATAATGGGATCAAAAGGTAGTTTCAAAGGTACTTTGAATTTTGAGGCGGCGTATATTTGTGCCATAAAATTCTTTCTCTTAATAGGATATTGTCTAGAGTATTCAGCATACTCACTAATAAGTTTATCGGTGACTAGTATTTTATGGGTCGTAAGATTGAGAATTTCTCTTTCTCGCTCCCAGTAGTCTTCTTTAAAAAATAATTTACTCACCATTTTCATGGCCTGAGGACTAAATCTCTCTTTGAGAGAGGATAGGTTTCCGGCAGAGGAGTTTATAAGAACTCCCTCTTGGAAGTCATGAGGATAGCGTGTTGCCCAAGTCATAGCGAGCATGGAGCCCATGGATATTGATAGAATTCCCCAGCGCTCAGAAGTATCTTTTTTGAGTTCAAGCCACTGGGTTCTTAGCTGGTCAACATAGGACTCTAGCTGTAAAGGGGCACTCTCGTTATATTTTTTTCCCACACCCGGGAGTTCGAGTACATAGTTCTTTGTATGGGGAAAGGCCTCTTGAAAAAGTTGAGGGAAGTCACCCCAATGTCGAGTTTCTCTTGCAAGTCCTCTTAAGAATATCCAGTGAGTAGGCATTACTTCCATGATTGATAATTCCTTGATGCGCGAAAAAGAAAGTCGATTAAAAGCATGTGACGTCTCATCGTTCGATCATAGCGATGAGACTTTATTGGATTAAAAAAACCACCAGCGGTGAATATTTGTAGCGGGTTCTTCTTCACCCAAATCCATGAGCCCATTTCTAAAGTCCAGGGAATAAGGATAGAGTTATTTTCCTTATTTTCTTCTCGATGGAGATCATAGATATAGTCCCATAAATCCCCCGATATCGTATAGCTATCAAATTGAGGTTCGATTTGATAAATATGATGGGGAATCGTTTCATCTAGGATATCTACAAGGTTTTGGACTTGTTTGATATTGGGAAAAGGGGCACTCGTTCTTGCGTAGGGAAACCAGAGCCGATCTTTCATTCCAAAACCTGAGTGAAAGTCCATAGTGATAGTAGCGGGTGAGTTAAAGAATTGATCCTTACAGAAATTAACGAGTGCCTGAGATTCTATTTCCATGGGCCTGCCTTCTTCACCTCTATACCAAGGAAGACGCGCGGAAAGACGATGTCCCGAAACAAGAAAGGTCGGATTTTCGCTATTACTTTCTGTGGGAGCATTTCTCATAAGGTCAACTCCATTGGGATTCGAACGCTTATGAAGGGACATTCCACCAGGATTGATTAGGGGAATGGAGACGATTTTACAGTGTTTAAAGGTCTCTCTTAATTCTTGATCCCAGCTCAGTTGTTTGAAAAGAGAAGTTAGGTAAGTAATGACGACATGACTTCCCACTCTCTCTAAACCATGGACTCCGCCAAATAGCCCTAAGGTAGGAACGGAATCGGATTGATTGCCAATACTGAAAGCGATAATAGGATATGAATTTCCCTCCACATAGACACGATCAAGTTCATGGCATTGAATAAGATCATCTCTAAAATGAGTTAATTCTCGGATAAGTTTTAATTCGTGTAAGTCTTTCAATGGATTTCCTTTGACCTCTAGGCCTAAAGTTTAAAATGCGCTAACAAAGGAAGGTGGTCGCTAAGGTTTCTATATTTCTTATCATTGATTTGGGCAGCTTCAATCAACTTAAGATTCTTATAGAAAATTCTATCGAGGGACAGACCAGGCAAGAAGCTAGGAAAAGAGTTGGGGTATCTCTGGGTTTGAGTAAAGACTTCTTTAAGAAGTATATTCTCCTCAATATGTCCTACGGCCTTCTTTCTCCAGTCGTTAAAATCTCCGGCCAAAATAACGGCATGATTTTGATGAAGTTCTCTTTGAATATGCTCAGCAATCCAGTGAAGTTGCTTCTGGCGGTCTCTTTCTAATAAATTAAGATGGGTGTTAAAAAGATGAATGGGCTCATGAATAGCTTCATGATGAGGAGGCCACTTTAGGGTGACATGAAGTAGCCCTCTACTCTCAAACCGGTTTTGACTAATATTGTGATTTTCAATGAGCTCGATAGGGTACTTGGAAAGTATGGCATTGCCGTGATGGCCATTCTTATGTTTCTTGTTGGCGCCGTAAATCTTATAGGGGTAGAGTTCTTTCGCTAGAAAGTCTACTTGGTTATTTGTTTGGAAGTCTGGAATGACAATTTTCTTACCTGTGTGTTTGCCTACGGCTTCTTGTAAGAAAATAACATCAGGGTCCATTTGATGAAGAAAATGCTTAATCTCTTTTAGAGTAAAGCGTATCCCACTTGCACTGAAGCCTTTATGTATATTATAGCTTAAAATTTTTAAAGAGTGCCTGGACATTATTCTTCACTTTAAAGCTAACGAAAGCCTATTAGAGCCAATATTTAATCAGTCTGAGAAAATTACCTTTGAAAAAGTGCTTCCCATAGAGGGACATTATATCATGTTTTTCAAGTTGCACAGACTGGGTGAGGTCATCTAAAAATTGACGAGTTAGACGGCCAATATTAATTGAGTCCTCTAATATAATATCGAGTTCGAGGTCATGTTTAAAGGAGCGTGAATTTAAATTTGAACTTCCAAGGCTACACCAGTCGTCAATGATCATGATTTTAGAATGGAGAATTCTAGGTAAATACTCAAAAACCTTAATTTTATTTTCAACAAGTTTTCTTCCGGTCAAAGAATTAATCAAAGGAAAGAGCTTCATGTCACTTTTTCGGGGAATAAGAATCTTGATGTCGACATCTCTTTGAGAAGCATCTTTCAAGGCCTTACAGAATTCTTCTGTAGGAACAAAATAAGGATTGGTAATCCAAATTCTTCTCTTTGCTTGATAAATCTTTTGAATCAAATCTTGATGAAAACGAAAACGTGCTTTTCTACAATGATTCATTCTATAACGACTTCTTCGTATTTTCTTATACCATGTTTTAGATTGATACTTATGGATGGGTCTCAGATGATGATTCCAGTTATGTTGAAATGAATCTAGAAGTAGATGGCAATTGTGATCGATTATTTTTAGTCCAGAATCTCGCCAGGATCTCTCTCCTCTAATTCGATAAGAATGGTGTGAGGTGATATTGATAGAACCTATGAAAGCAATGCTTTGATCTATGAGATAGAGTTTTCTATGGTTACGATTATTGATGCAAAATAGTCCTATAAAAATTTGATTTAAAGTTGATTTAAAAGATTTACGGCTGCCAAGACTTTGCAAGGGAAGAGGATTGTAAAAACGCAGTTCTAGATCGCTATACTTCTTTAGGATTTTTCTTTTAAATTTAAAGCTTCCTATGGCGTCGATTAAAATTTTTACCTCCACTCCCTCGGAAGCTTTTCTGTTGAGAACTTTAAGAAGTCGCATGCCCAGTTCGTCCGTCTCAAAGGTATAGGCTTCAATGAGAATTTGTTCTTGAGCTTTTTCACAGGCCATAAGAAGTTCATCAAAGAAATGATCACCTTGATGATAGAGTTCTTCTATGGGATAGAGCCTACTTTTATCATGATTCATAACCTTTCCCTGGTTTCTCATGTCATGGCCTTATTAAATAGGAATTTTGGGTTTGAATCTAGATAAAAGTATCCCGCTTAACCTTTCTTGTCACAATGGAGTAGAAATACTGATATTCTTAAGAGTTCTTTAATTGAACTAACAAAATCTTAATAGAAAAATGATCATGGAAATAGGGCCACTAACGTAAAGGCCGGGTACAATAGCCCTAGAAAAGAATACTCCTAAGTATTCTCTCACACAACTTTAAGTCTCAATCAAGGATGATTGGACAGCTAAAGGAGACAACCATGACAACACGACTAGGCACGCTTTCAAATCCTTTCAAATCACTATTTAAACTTCCTAGAGGATGGGATATTAAATTTTCTCCTCGTTTTATGGCCTATGTACCTACTTATGAAATTAATATTGAAACAAAGAGTTATAGCCTAGAGACTGCTTCTTCTGTTAAAGATCTATTAGAGGTCTTTGAACTACGTCATCAAATTTTTCTTGAAGATGTTGGAGCTGCGAAGATTGAAGATGATGGTTATGACCTCGATGAATTTGACTCTATTTGTGATCACCTTATTATCCGTTCTAAAGAGGATAATCGTATTGTCGGGACTTATAGGGTGATCTCTTCTCTTTATAGTGATTCTTTTTATTCTCAAACGGAGTTCAATCTTGATGAATTCTTGGATACTCCCGGGCATAAACTAGAACTGGGTCGTGCTTGTATTCATCATGGTCATAGAAATGGTGCCGTAATTGATCTTCTATGGAGAGGGATTGCGGAGTATATAAAATTAACGGGTTCAAAATATCTCTTTGGATGTAGTTCCATTAAGATCCAAGGAGCATGTGAAGCAAAATCTATTTTGAATTACTTTAATGAGGATGAAAACGCTACTGATCTTTTTAAAATTAGACCCATTGGTAAGTTTAATATGAATCTAGAGAAGGTGGAAGCAGCAAAATTAGAGCCTTCTGATGTTAAAACATTAGTACCTCCTCTTTTGAGAAGTTACTTTAGTGCTGGCTCAAAGGTATACGGTCATCCTGCTTTAGATAGAGAATTTAAGTGTGTTGATTTTCTGACTATTTTAAATTGTGAGGAATTGACATCAGGTTATAAACGTAGATATTTTAAAAATTAATGAAACTTTTAAAATATACTCAGGCCCTTTTGAGGGCCTTTTTTTTTCTTATAATTATTTTAACTTATTTCTGTAGTGCAGGGATCTTCTATCCCTATTATATCTTCAATCCTATGAAGGCCCGTCACTTACTGTGTCGAATTGTTTCTTTCTACTGTAAGGTTGGTATAAAACTTCTCGGATTTCAAGTTTCTGAAAACTATAGGATAGATAAATTAAAGCTTGTTGATCACAACTTCTTCATTGTTTCTAATCATTTGAGTTACATGGATATTTTAGTAATGTGTTCTCAGCACCCTGCCTGCTTTGTTACTTCAGTTGAAATGAGAGATACACCTTTTCTAGGGCATCTTTGCAAACTTGCGGGATGTGTTTTTGTAGAACGTAGAAATAAGAGAAATCTTGGTGGTGAAGTAGCTGAAATAACTCAAGCGCTTAAAGAAGGGCTCAATGTCGTTGTATTTCCTGAAGCCACCTCTACTAATGGAGAAGGCGTTATACGCTTCAAAAGACCTTTGTTTCGTGCAGCTATGGATTCTAATATACCCATCCTTCCGATGACAGTTAACTATACTCATTTGAATGGAGAAAAGGTCACTAAGGAAAATAGGGATTATATATGTTGGTATGGTGATATGACCTTTGTCGATCACTTATGGACGTTATTTACGATTTCAATCACAAGAGCTTCCCTTACAATTTCTGAAATTGTTAGGCCAAGAGATTACGAGAATGACTTAGAAAATCTCGTGCTCATGGCCCATGACCGGGTAGAAGAAAACTTTATTCCCTTTACCTAAAATCTTATCTTGATGATGAATAACGTTTTTCGGAATAAGAATCTTCACAAGAGTAGTGAAAGCGTATGGAAGTCCTTCTATGGCGATAGATTTCACGCTTACATTGCACCTGTTTATTCTTATAGATATCGCCAAATTTATAGTAACCAAGAGTTTTAGCAAATTCTTTTTCTCCGTGATAATGGGTCCCTTCTTTATCGCCCGTTATATAGGAGATCGTCTTTAAGGGGGAGTCCGTGTAGAGAGCTAGCTCCGCCATATTATTGGGAGAGATAGTGTAGCGTCCCAAAAGATAGTCCATTGGCCATTTTATTGGGCCGTAAGAAAAAGCAACAATTTCGGTACAGGTAATCGTTTCGCCTGTCATAGCATCGAATGAGAAGTCATATGACTTTTCTAATTGATCGGAAAGATATTCAAAAACAAGTTCCAACTCTTTTTTAGACTTTTCGGATTGTCCTTGTACTCTCAAAATGGCCATTTCATCTAAGTTGAGAAAGTCCTCTAGGGAATCAAAAACAAGTCCTGTTCTTCTTACTTGAAAAATGGATTTACCTCTTTCAATATTCTCTCTAAAAGGTTCAATAAATTTAGATTCCCATAGACCCATGGCCTTCAATTGTTCCTTTGTTCCTAAGTAGACACCGATGTGCCCCCAGTGTCCTGGGATGGTTAGGTCTGTAAACTTATAAGCTTTCTTCTCCATTAAAAGGTCAAAGGGCTTTACTGTTTTTTCTAAGTATTGAAGTAATGTTTTATCTTCTTTGAGATAACCTTCTCTCCAGGCAATATTACCGGCTACTGCACCAAAAGCTGCAGATGCTCCTGTTGCTACAGAACCGAGGGCAGAAGAAGTATTATCCGAGAAGTCCGTCCAAAACTGATCGGATAGGAGAGTATCCTTCCAATTCTTATCTTTATGAAAGTCTTGATAGAGACTTGAAGCCTGAAAAGAAGTATAGAGTTTAAGTTTATTTTCTTCCGGGCTATTCACAATATAATTATCAATAGGGTAGAAGCTCGTTTTCATACTGGAATAAAGAGATGAGATATAATCTTTATTCATAAGTCTCATTTTAAGAATAGGCCATCGCTGAAGATTTAATGAGCTTGCACTTAATTGATCTTTGTAAATGGCCCTTAGCCCTTTATTGGAAAAGAAGAGATCATCAATTTTCTTCATGGTTAAAAGCTGTAAGGCCTTTAGAATTTTTGCCTCTCCTACACTTGGAAGATCTAAAATCTTATCGTGCAGAGTAATTTGATATTTTAGAAATTCGTGAACAAGGTTCAGCGTATAGGCATCAACTCCACCATCCTCGTAGTCTTTTATAAGGTATTCAGTTAAGGATTGAGCATAGCTTTCACTACTTCTTAGTGCTTCAAGCATGGTGACTAACTCATTCTCAGACTTACTTGAGGTTATAGAATTTGCCCTTTCTCTAATTTTGAGAATATGTTCATTTACGCGGGCCAGCTCAAAGGATTCTGCAGATACAGATCCGAGCTGGAGGCTTAATGGGGCTATCGATAGGGTAATGGCTAATAATATTTTTCTAACTGACATGATAAAAATATGCCATAGATTAGGAGTGATTTGTTGAGTTGAAGTGCTTTTTACAGGGGATGTCTGAATTTAAGACATCTTTTAAGTGTTTAAAATTACTCAGCCCATTCCGGTTTATCCGCTTCTTCTGCGTCCCAATGCGCCAGTATCTTATCTAGTCCTGTTGGCCCATTGAGAAAGACTTCAATTCTTTCTTGTAACTCTTCTTCTTGGTCAATCGGAAGAAGGATGGCCGGAACATAGTGAGTAAGGCTTTGGCCATTGGGATGAGTAGAAGTGATAAACATTTGAAAGTAAGTAAGCTCACCCTCACGCCAAAGATCAATATCTTCTTGAGTCCAGTCTGAATGTTTATAGTCAGGCCTGTGGTCTTTAGACTTTTCTAATTCAATAGCAAAGTGAAGGTCTTCAATTTCAAATTCAAAGTTCATCGGGAGCTCTCTTTTATCCATTCTTTCGAATATCTTTTCCTATAATCAATTATACATCGATATAGGCGTTTGTTATAGTTGAGTTCTATGAATAGGAATTTAGAAGACGAAGAATTTTTTAACGCCATGATGAAAGATCATGAATGCCTAAGCCTGCAAGAGCAGCGTGAGTTATTAACTGATCTTGCGAGCCGTTGCTCTATTTTCTCTCATTCTTCTAACTCTGCTAATGTCTATAAAGAAGAGAAGCTTCCTTCTCACTTATCCTTCCTCAATCCCCCCGCAGAGCTATACTCGGAACTTCTTCTCTTTCCTGGCTCCTTTTCTCCATGGCACAAGGGCCACGAGGCTTGTGTACTAGGCTCGGGAGAAAGAGCGATTCTCCTTATTCCAGACTTTAATCCATGGAAAGAGAAGAGGGATACTGACCTTTGGGGCGAATTTAAAGAGTTGTACCTTTTCACTCAAAAAAATAAAGATCTTAATCTCTTTATCTATACCGGTTTTCTTGCAGCTAAGCGAGCTAATCCCACTGTTTCCTGGCTCCCCAAACTTCCTTTGCAAAGAAAGAGGCTTTTGATGGGAGATGATACCTATCTTTCTGTTCATAAATGGAAGATGGCCCATGAGTTATTGAATTCAATTGATGAACTCTATGTCTGTCCAAGAGAAGGCAAGAAAGAGGATTTGAAAAAGCAGAATAAATTTCTCAACGATCAATATGGTATAGAAACTCATTTTCTAGCATCGCATAGGTACGAACATCTTTCTTCCTCTGCTATCCGATCGAAATCAAATCTTACCTAGAGAACCGTTTCTTCTGAGAAGCGGCAAAAGGTAGGATTGATAAGTATGTAAAAATTATAGATTACAGAATCTAAGCTTGTCAGAGTATGGGCTGCATTCTAATTTCACAGCAGCTCATCGCAAGGGATTAATCCTGTTGTAATGAAGTGTTCCTGTTGTTGTGGGGGGTCTTGGCCTTAAAAACCAAGGCCCTTTTTTATTCCAACTCCGTTTCAATTAATTGTAATTTTCTTAACATTTCCTCAAGGTCTGCAAGAAGATTCTCCTTCTTATCCTTCTTATAATGATCTACATGTATTAACCCTTTCATGGAGGACCTATGAGTATAAAGTATAAGAATAAAGATGGATTAAATGAAAAGAAATCAAATCAATCATCGATGAATAGTCACTTTAGAGAAGAAGATTTAGATATTGATGAAAGAAAGTTTAATAATCGCGATCAAGAAAGAGTCGAGCAGCATGCTGGTGAAGGTGGAGAAACGAGTGGCGAGAGTTTTGATAAATATCCTTCAAAGAAGTAAAAAAAAAGCCCCGATAAAATCGGGGCTTCTTTATTATTTCTTTTCTTATTGAGAAGAGATTATTTAACTTTCCAATAGTGCTCTACAACGAGCTGTCCATCGTACTCAAAAGGTACATCTTCTGGCATTGGAGCAGCAATCATTTCAGCTTTCTTCTCTTCAGTACCTTCAATTTTGTAACATGCAGGAACTGATGGAAGTCTTGGAGTTTCTTGAGACTGCTTGTAGTTTTGGTTCTTGTAACCTTTAGCAGTTAGTTCAACAACATCTCCAACTTTTACGATGAAAGAAGCTTTATCAACAACTTTACCGTTAACTTTTACTTGTCCGTGAGCAACCATCTGAGATGATGCAGGGATTGAAGGGGCCCAGTTAAGACGGAAAACAACGTTGTTAAGACGAGTCTCAAGAGTTGAGATCATCACTTCCATCCAAGGTTTACCGGCCGTATTTCTCTTCGCTTGCTTCACATACTTAACAAGTTGCTTTTCACGAAGACCGTAGTGGTAAAGTAGTTTTTGTTTTTCTTTAAGACGAACGGCATAGTCAGAAATTTTCTTTCTTTTGTTACCGTGAACACCTGGTCCGTAAGGACGACGATCAAGAGCACCAGCTTTTCCAAGACCTGGAAGTTCTAGCCCTAGAGCTCTTTGGATTTTAAAGCGTGAAACGCCAGTAGTTGCCTTTGCCATATCAGATTCTCCTTATAGCTTCGAGCCCACAGCGTATGGCTCAATCTCACACATCACATATTGAAGCTGTGGTCTCATTTTTCTGATGAATGCGTGAGGGGCAGTTTTAATCAATTTATCCGTCTAAGTCAATGGAATTATGGCCTTAGAGCTTGGATTGAGCAGTTTTTATGTATTGGTCCCTAAACTCTTTATAGAGTTGGTGAAGTTTCTTCGTTATCGGGCCGGGAGAGCCGCTACCAATAAGTTCTCCATTAATTCGGGTAACGGGGAGGACCTCTCGAGTGCTTGAAGTGATAAATACTTCGCTCGCACTTGTGAGAGTCTCAGGACTAAAGTTTTGTTCTTTAATTTTTAGACCTTTATCCATTCCAATTTGCAGTAATGTCCTACGGGTTAGCCCACCAAGAAGTCCGGCTTCAATGGGGGGAGTGATAATGGTCTCACCTAAGACAATCCAAATATTGGCCGTCGTGGATTCGGTCACAAAACCCTTGTCATTGAGCATGACCGCATCATAGGCTCCCTTTTCTCGAGCTTGCTTGATTGCCATGACATTATTCAAATAATTTCCAGACTTTACATTGGGGTCCATGGCCTTCTTAGGAGTTCTGATCACCTCAGTTACCACGAGATCTACTCCTTTTTCGTAATATTCTTTGATGGGTTCAGGCAAAGGTCTAAAGATGATAAATAAATTTTGTCCATTACTTAGGGAGGGATCAAGTCCGATTTCCCCACCTCCGCGGGTAATGATAACTCGAATGTATTGTCGCTTTGCGTCTGAAAGTTTGGAGAAAGCCTCTAATCCCTCAGAGATGAATTTCTTAATCTCATCCTTGCTCCAAGTGGGAGTCATGGCAATTCCCGCAGCGGAATGCCATAGGCGCTCTAGGTGTTCATCGAGTAAGAAGGGGATGCCTTCATAGGTCAAAGTCACTTCATACACGGAATCCCCATAGAGAAAGCCTCTGTCAAAAATAGAAACCATGGCCTCTTCAGGGGGAGTGAGGTTTCCGTTGATGCTGACGAGACTATTTTGATTACCGAGGCTGAGTTGAGGCATGAGTTGTCCTTAATCTTAATTGAGACTCTAATTTATCAGAATGCTCCACATTGGGCCCACATTTTTCTTTTAGGCTAGTTTGACAGCAATCTCTAAGATATCGGATACTTTAAGCTATGAAGAAAATGTTCAGACCCCTATTTTTATTTGCCCTCCTAACGTCCAGTCTCCTTTTTCAGCACAGGACTTTTGCTCAGGTGGTCTATGACAATAATGAAGATGAAGACAATATCGTTGTTCGTTTAAAAACGGGAACAGGCTCATATTCATTTGGTCTCTTTCAAGAGCGCTCCACATCTACCACAACCAATCGAACTCATACGGTTTATCTCCCATTAGCGGGAAAGACGAGCTCTATAGATAATAGAGATTTCAGCTATTATAAAGAACGCACCAATCTTCCTCAGATCACAAGTGGAACCAGTCCCGATGGGGAGAACTACTTAGAGTTCAATTTATATTTAGATGTTCTAGGAAGTGATACTTACTTAAACGTGGGAATTAGCACAGAAAGTTCTCCAACCTCTTTTGAGGTTATCGGCAGTATTGATTATCCCTCCTATGGAGATGGAGCGAGAACCATAGCGGTTGATCTTAAAGATATTTGTGATTACGACACGGATCTTTTTGATTGCTCTAAATTTGAATTCTCTGATAACCCATCAGATGATGAAGAGATCTCACTCTTTTTCTTCTTAGAAGATGGAAATGTTTCTAACGGAACAGCGGTAAATAAAGAAGACTATTCTGGAGTTATTTATCGTCTTCGTATGAGTAATCGCGTTTACACGACAATACCTCGTCTCAATGAATTGACTAAAGGTGACTCTCAACTTGTGGCCACTGTAGATGGCTTTGAGATGGATAATGACTTTGATTCTTGGTTTGTTAGAACGGATAGTTCAACCTGTACCGATAGTGCAACTAATCAGACGCTTCTCTCCTTGGGGATTGATTCCAGTTCTTTGAGAGATCTCGAAAATAGAACTATAGATGGAATAGTTAGAATTAATGAATTGACCAATGGAACTTGCTATTCGATCCGTTTATTTCAATGTGATAAGTATGGTTTTTGTTCTTATAGTACAGAGCAGGTATCTGGCACACCAGAAGAGATTCAGGCCCTCTTAGAGAAGCAGTCATGCTTCTTCTTTACGGCAGGATTTGGTGGTGAACACTATGTGGTCACTTTCTTTCAAAAGTGGAGAGATGAAGTTTTAAGCCAGTCATGGTGGGGACAGCAATTTATTGATTGGTATTACCGAAGTGCTCCTCAAATCACGCCCTATATTTTAGATAAACCTTGGTTACAAAACGTGATCAAAGTCATCGGTTATGTCCTATATGGTTTAATTCGCTATGCAGAGTTAATTATGAGTTTAGCGGTTGTCGTTTTTCTAATAGGACTGACTATAGTACAATCTCGAAAGTTTAAATATTAATTCATTCACAGGAGTATAAGCTACATGGCCGGTCACTCGAAATGGGCCAATATTCGTCACCGTAAAGGGGCCCAAGACGCGAAAAGAGGAAAAATTTTTACCAAGTTGATTAAAGAAATCACCGTTGCTGTTAAAAATGGTGGTCCAGATGCGGAAACCAATCCTCGTCTACGCTTGGCCCTACAAAATGCCCGCGGCCAAAATATGCCCAAAGATAATATCGAAAGGGCCATCAAAAAAGCTTCTGGTGCCGATGGTACTGAATATACCGAAACTACTTTTGAAGGATATGGCCCAGATGGGGTTGCTGTATTTGTTGAATGTGCGACAGATAATAATACTCGAACGGTGGGAAATGTTCGTTCTTACTTTAGAAAGTTTGGGGGCAATCTTGGAAAAGATGGTTGCCTCGAATTTGTATTTAATAGAAAAGGAATTTTTACTCTCGAACAAGGAGAGTTAGAGGAAGATGAATTCACCATGGAAATGATTGATGGTGGAGCAGAAGATGTTGAGTTTGAAGAGGGAATAATTACTGTCACAACAGAGATGGAAGACTTCGGAACTCTTCAAAAAAAGCTTCAAGACATGGATCTTGAGCCTAAAGAAGCTGGGCTTCAAAGAATTCCTTTGACCATGAAAGAAATTTCAAAAGATACATTTGAAACATTCTCTAAGCTCATCGATGCCCTAGAAGATGATGACGATGTTCAAAAGGTTTATCACAATGTTGAATTTAATGAAGAGTTTATGGCAGATTAGTCATGGATAAGTTATCAGATCAATCTCTCTATTTTATCACTCTTCAACACTGTAACTCTTTATTGAAAGAGGAGATTCAAGCTCGCTATCCCTCGTGGAAATTTAACTTCGGCCATCATAACTTTCTTTGTTATGAAACAGATCGGACTAGAGACTTCGAGGAAATTCATGATCTTCCTCTTATCTTAAAAATTGGAGCGGGGAAGCTGCTCTATGCAGGTGATGAAGCGGGCCTTGAAGAGGCCGTAGAAAAAGCTCGCCTTGATTATGATATCGTTTCGACTCACTTCTGGGACCTTGTTGAAGAAGAAGGGAAAATGGGAGATCGCAAGGTCCGAGGCCTTGTTCTTGATATTATTCATTATAATGATCAGCAATTCTCTCTTGGACTTAGACTTCAGGTCAGAGGAGATTTCGCTCCTTATAAAGGTAGCTCTCCCATTCCATGTCCGGATATAAAAATGAAGCATGGCTACCAAAAAATGGGGGAAGCTTTTAAACATTTTCGACCCCATGTAGGGCATGAAGAAGTTTTTCTTGATATAGGTTGTGCCCCGGGAGGAGCAGCTTATTATCTCCTAGAGCATGGTTATCGTGTTATTGGTGTCGACATAAATGATGTCGATAATGAGTTAAGAGATACTTTTAAAGAAGGCTTTTTACACTTAAAGCAACCTGCTGATGAAATCAACGTAAAACACTTAAAAGGTCTTCCTCCTATTGATTGGGTTGTATCCGATCTGGATTTGTCTTGGGGTGATGTTGTGCCCTTTCTATCAAAATTAATTTCTAAACTTGATGATTGCTTGGGTCTATTCTTTCATATCCGTATGGATGATCATTTTAGTTTTTCTGATCTTGAGAAAATTGAGAATGAAATCAAGGATGCTGGCTATAGCGAGATGCGCTTTGGACTTCTTCCAAGCCACAGTAAAGAGTTTTGTCTCTTTGCTAAAAAGGATGATTGATTAAAAATGTTTGATCTCTTTCGTCCCTGGAAGGGGCTAAGAATACCCGTCATTTTAATTACGAGTGCCTTATTACTGGGCACTCTAGGCTTTAAGATTTTCTTTCCTGAAGAGTCTTTCTTGAGGCTTCTCTATATGACTGGGATTACCCTAACCACGGTAGGCTATAGTGATATCTTAGGAGTCGAAAAGAATCCCGCCGCAATCTTATATACTCTCTTTATGATGATCACCGGGATGGGAGTTGTTCTCTATTCCACCTCTTTATTTACGGCCTATATTGTAGAAGGAAATTTAAAGGATGCTTTCTCTAGAGAAAGGCTTCGAAGAAGGATAAGAAAGATGGAAAATCACTTTATTATTTGTGGAGCAGGGGAAACAGGTTATCACGTCATTAACGAAATGATGGCCTCAGGTGTAAACTGCGTTGTAATTGAATTATCCGAAGAAAAGAGAGATGAATTAAGAGAGTCATTTCCTCATCTTGCAGTCATTACTGGCGATGCCACTTTGGACCATATTTTAGAAGAGGCCGGAATTTCTAAAGCTCGTGGACTCGTGGCCACTCTCTCTAATGATAAGGACAATCTCTTTCTCACAGTCTCTGCAAAAATGCTTCATGCTGATCTTACTATTGTCGCTAGGGCGGTTGAATTGGCCATGATAAAAAAACTTGAAAAGGCCGGGGCTTCTAAAGTGGTTTCTCCCAATTATATTGGGGGAGTGCAAATGGCCTCTGAAATCCTAAGACCCAATCTTACTAACTTTGTTGAAATGGTTCTAAGCTCTGAAAAGAAAACCATACGGGTAGAAGAGATTAAACTTCCCAAGAGTTCTCCAATCAATGGGGTTTCTCTTGGTAAAGCACAGCTCTTTGATCAATGTGGGGTAAATATTTTAGGAATTGGTCGCAAAAATGAAGAGCAAGGGGAGATAGAATATCTCTATACCCCAGGCCCTGATTTTACTCTTAAAGAAAATGATATACTCTTGTATATGGCAGATCAGAAGCAGGAAGAGAAGCTTCTTGCCCTTGTTTCCGGTAGCTAGTTCAGTACCCAATTTATTGGGCAATTTTTCTCCCTTTTCAAAATAACAAGTTATTGAAATTACAATTTATAGACCTTGCTTCACTTCTCCATAGAATAGAAGAGAACTCCAAGAAATTGAGCCCAAGGACTATTTAATGAAAGAGTATAAGATCCTAACCAGAACGATTTATCTCATTTCTTTTCTTCTTATTAGCGAGCCAGTGATGAAGGTTGTGATGTTTAAACTTCATTCTGGTCTGCCATGGGATACGGTTTGGAATAATATAGTTGAAAATGGACACAGCTTCTCCCGCTTCTTTATGTTTTGGGTGCTCTCTCCCTTGGCCGGAGTTTTCCTTCTCAGCTTCTCTACTATTTCTTATATATACTACTTCTTGTTGAGCCTCTTTAGGGTTTATCTCTTACTTTCCTATACTCCTTTTTCGTGGCCATATTTCACAGAGAGACCCCATGGCACTGCGATTGCTTTTGAGATTATAAATACGGTTCTTCTTTGTTATTTATTATATCCTTATTTTCAAAGATTCTTCTTAAGTCGCTACTTTAGACGCTTCTTCGATGCACGCGGAAGGATGGAATGTAATCAGGTCGCCTATATTTATATTGAAAATGCTCTCGAGCCTATCCGTTGTAAAATGGTAAATATAAGTAGTGGCGGAGCACGTATTGAGCATTGCCTTACTCATGATTTCAAAGGGGGGAAAATTCTCTTCAAAGATTATGAAGGTCATCCTCTATGTTTTGACTTTAAAGTTGCTGCCAGAATGCCAGAAGGGCAAGTGATCAGTATGGGGATTGAGTTTGAAGAGCTCTCGCCTAGAGATAAGATTTTTCTTCGTTCTTGTATCTACGAAGAGAGGGAGAAGATTACAACTTGATTCGGAAATACCAAAGTCTAAGTATTGTTTAACCCATTTCTCTTCGAAATAATCTATACTTACTCTCATGTATAGTGAACAAAGTTTATATGAAATTATTATTATTGGTGCAGGTCCAGCGGGAATTTCTCTAGCAGCAGAGGCCGTGGAAAGTGGAGTTGCTCCTCATAAAATCATTATTTTAGAGAAGTCGGATAATCATTCTTGGTCTATTCGGAAATTCTACCCTGATGAAAAACTGGTGACCGCCAACTATAAAGGTAATGATGTCTCTTGTGTGGGAAATCTGTGTATCATGGATTCTTCGAAGGATGAGACTCTCAATTATTTGGGTGAAACCATTCAAAAATACAAACTCGATGTTCGCTACAAGCACAATGCTGATGAAATTCAAAAATTGGCCAACGGTCAATATGTCGTGTGTTCATCGGGAGAATGCTTTGTAACCAAAACAGTGGCCTTGGCCATTGGAGTGATGGGACGACCTAATAAGCCGAGTTACAAGATACCATCAGAAGTGAATAAGAATATATTCTACGATATTAGTGGCGATGAATTAAATAATAAGAAGATTCTCGTAGTTGGCGGGGGAGACTCGGCCAGTGAATATGCTCAGTACCTTGTTCAAAGAGGGAATTCTGTATCATTGAGTTATCGTAGAGAGAAATTCGTTCGTATGAATGATATTAATTATAAAACCATTCATAAATTAAACGATCAAGGAAAGTGCACGCTTCTTATGAATACTGATATTTCTTCCCTGGAAAAAGAAGGAGAAGGGGTAAAGGTTAATTTTAAAGAGGCAGGTCCCCAGGTCTTTGATGCTATCGTCTACGCTCTAGGGGGAACAACTCCTAAGAACTTCTTAGAGACGATTGGCATAAAGATGACAAAAGAAGGTCCCGATGTAACAGACTTTTTTGAATCAGAAAAAAGAGAGGGGATTTTCCTTCTCGGAGACTTATCCGCAGGTCGCGGAGGCGGTAGTATTAATCTCGCTTTTAATCACTCTCATAAGGCAATGAAAGAGCTTTGTACGATGTATTTGGATTGTTCTGAAGAAGTTTAAGGTGCTTCTTTAATAAAATAAAAAGAAGACACCTATTTTTTCACTTTCCACAAGGAGTCGACAAAGTAGCCCTTTTCATCGGTGAAGTTTTCCAAGATTTCAAACCCTGTACTTCGACTTAGAAATTGAATATCTTGATCGAGATACTTATAAGAGTATTCCATATGGATGGGCTCCCAAGGTGCGAATTTAAAATCTTTTCCTAACTCTTTAATATGAACAATTTGTTCTTCTTGGCTGATCAGATAACTTTCCATCGCTCCCGACTGGATATTATAGAGGCCTTGATGTTGAAATTTTGAGCAGTCGAAATTACCACCTAGGGTTTGGTTGATTCGATCGAGAACATTAAAGTTGAATTTTTTGGTAATCCCTTTTTTGTCATTGTAGGCATCGTAGAGAACATCAAGATCTTTTTTTAGATCAAAGCCAATGAGCACAAGATCACCATCATTAAGGGAATGCCATAGGTGACGAAGGAATCTCAAGGCCATTGGTCGATTGAAATTTCCAATATTTGAACCCAAAAAGAGAACAAGATTTCTTTGGGCTACATTTTCTGTTAGCCAAGTAAGGCCTTGGAAGTATTCAGCTACCAGTCCTTGAACATCGAAAGGCAGTTCATTAAATTCCGCTTCGAGATTTTCAAGTAGTGATTCTACGGCTGCTTTTGAAATATCAAGGGGAACATATTTAAGAGATTTGTTCTGCTCTAAAATATTCTTTAGAAGTAAAATTGTTTTGGCCCCATCACCACATCCAAGTTCGACTAAATTAAAGTTAGTCTCTTTTAAGTGAGAAAGAATTTTTGAACCTTGCTTTTCAAGAATCTCAGCTTCACAGCGGGTAGGGTAGTATTCATCGAGCTTCATGATTTGGCGAAAGAGATCACTTCCTACATCATCATAAAAGAGCCGTGAGGGTAGACTCTTAGGACGGTTAGATAATCCTTCTAAAACAGAGAGGGCCAGTTCGTGGGTTGGATGATCAACTTCATCATGGGATATGACTTGGATTTTCTTAGTGGCCATTACTCTCTCCTTAAGCGACTTTATTTTAATCCCTTTCATAAAAACATAATCTCAATTATTCTCCTAGAGTTATTGTCTTATACGGCCAGCGCATCTGGCCTTGTTTCGGGAAGATTCATTAAATATCAGGTAGTTAGAGAGGTGTTCGTTTTCTAACAGGTCTTGTAAAAAAGACTGCAAAGGCCATGGAAAGTGGCAAATTAGAGTATTCTTTCTTTATGACCCTAGAGAAAGACCAATATTTAACCAAGACATTGGCCAAGAATAAGTTGGCCCTTAATCCTACTTCCCATTTAAAGGTGGTTAAAGAGATTAGTATTTTTGAATTTGATGACTATAGTGAGTTTCTTAACTCCTATGTGAATCTCTTTGGTAAGTATACTCATGGTCCTTATAATCTAACGAATTGGTCAAAGCGTTTAGGGTATCGTTCCCCAAGCTCTTTAACCATGGTTTTAAATAAACAGCGTATTCCCCCCACAAGAATGGTTCTTCGTTTAGCGGAGGATTTTAAGCTCACTTCATCTGAAACGAAGTATTTTGAACTTTTAGTCGAAATTGAAAAGCTCAAGGCGAAAGGAAAGGATTTCACCGCTGCTTTAAAGTCAGCCCACAAAATTGCTAAGAAAAAGAAATATCAAAAAATAGATATCAACCATTTCTCTCTTGTCAGTGATTGGTATTGTTACGTTCTCAAAAGATTAGTGAGTTGTAAGAACTTTATTAATGATATTGATTGGATCCATAGGGCTTTAAGAAAAAAAGTAACAAAAGGTCAAATTAAAGAAGGTCTTGATCGTTTAAAGACAGTGGGACTTATTGAAGAAGTTGATGGGAAATTAAGGGATGCTAATCAAAAGATTCACACAGGTGATCAAATCCCTTCTGCTGCTATCAAGAATCATCATATCGGAATGATTCATCAAGCGCTCGATGCCCTTCAAGAACAAAGTGTTGATAATCGTATGTTTCAAGCTTTGATTCTAAATTTAAATAAGGAAGAAGATCTCAAGAATGCTTTTGATGACATTGCAGAATTTGTTTCAGAATTTAATGCGAAGTATTCAAAAGAGGAATCTAGTAATTCAGTATATCAAATGAATATACAACTATTCGAACATACTCAGGAGGTTGAGCAATGATGAAGTGTAAGCCTTTTTCTTTTGTTTTATTGCTGATGGCTCTCATGATGGTTGAATCTACTAGCTTCGCTCAGTCTTCCTTTAGTGATTTCAAAAACACGGAAACAAGTCGTTTTGAAATTAGACGTTTTGATGAGCTTTTCACTCCAACGATTGATTACTCAGATATTCAAGAGAGTCTAAGAAATGAAGAGATTATTTTAGATGAACAAGAGCTAAGAGAAAGAAATGAAAAATTTGATCAATTTATTATTGATCAAGGAATTGAAAAAGTTATTGGTGGAGATGTCGTAGGTAATGGTGGAGGAAGTCTAGAGCACTTCGCCTATTATTTCTACTATCAGCTTCCTCATCTCATTGAATCATCTCTTGAGCAGAGTCTAATTTTCTTTGATGCAAAAGAGAGACTCATTTTAAGAGGAATCAAAGAAGCTCTGGTTGAAATGCAAAAAGAAGGAAAATTAGTATTTGCCAGCGGACAAGAGTATTCAGACTTTTTCTTTGATCCTCAAGTCGATCATGCTCCTCGCGTAGCTAAAACAGGATTTGGTATTGAGTATCCTATTTTTATTAATGTGGGACGTGCCTATGAAATGGTAGATACTAATCATAGATATTGGATTGCACTTTTCGTTCATGAGTTAGGCCATCAAATAGGGGTTGCAGATCATACTTATTTAGATGAATTGGGAAATAAAGTTCTCTCGGCCACAACCTTTAATACAAATAATATCCAGGTGGTGATTCCTGGAGGAGAAGGCAAGAACTATAATCGTAAATGGGATAAACTCATTGAACTGACAGTTCAAAACTATAGTCATAAGAACTCTATTTCAGAGCTTTATTTGCGAGTGAATGATCAGATCCTCTCTGTTCAAAATTGGAGAAATAAAGAAGTTTTTAGATTAAGTTGCGGGGTTGATGCCTTTCATAGTGCACAGATTGAAAATCTCCATTGGGACTCTAGAGGGGAGTTAACACGCCCTGGTCTCTTTGAAGTCAGTGCTAGTGGCTGGCTCCATATTAATTGCGAAAGCTATGATGGTGACGAGCACTATACTGTCAGCAAGGATATTAAAGTTCGTATACTATCTGGCGTCGGTGTACCCATGCTATCGGGTGAAATCTCAATTCAATAAAAAAGGGGATCACTGTGATCCCCTAATTAAAAATAGAAATTTCTTTTTTATTTCTTATGATTTCTTAGCTATTTAAAACAGCTCCAAGTTCACCATCTTCATACATTTCCATGATGATATCATTTCCACCAATGAGCTTCCCTTTTACATAGAGCTGAGGGTAAGTTGGCCAGTTGCTATATTCTTTTAGACCTTGGCGAATATCCATATCTTCTAGGATATTGAATGTTTGGTATTTAGCATTCATAGCATTTAGGATGCTAATAACATTGGCGCTAAATCCACACATAGGCATATCAGGAGTTCCTTTCATAAAAAGAAAAACATCTGATGAGCTCAAGAGTCCTTTAATTCTTTCTTCGAGAGGAAGGGAAGTATCTTTTTCATTTACAGCTGTTCCACCTGCAACTGGAACTTTTTCACTACCAAGAATATTGAATGGGTTATTATCATTGCTCATATATACTCCTTAATTCAGAGAAGGTTAGGACAGTAGGCCTTTGGCCCGGGCCTTATCCTTCGTTAGGGTTTTTAATTGCACGGCATGAATTTCATTCGTACCAAGTTTCTCTTTAAGAATATCCATAATCATCTGATGCTGATCAATAAGAATCTTACCTTGAAAAGCATCGCTGATGATAAGAATGGAAAGATGATCAGCTGTACCTGTAAGATCGTGAATTTTTACGATAGCGTCATCTAAATGAGATTTAATTAAATTTTCAACGGTTGTGAATTCCACCATAATCTTACCTTTTATTTATGCGGGTGCACTGACAGCAAAGAAGCTCGTGGCAAAAGTTAAAATCCTCAAGGCCACTGTCGTCCAACCCAACTTTCTATGAAGGGGACGAATGCTGGAGTCCCCACCAATAAATTTCTTACCAGTATAAAGCATGGCAAAGTAAAATAAAACGGTCAGTACGGCAAGGCTGACATGAATATTGAGAATCATTGTATTGCTGACCGCTTTCGATGCTTTGGCAATAGCACTTCTATTGAGTTCAATTTGTAAAATCAATAAGATATCCCAAATAATTGCAGTGAGCATAAATTTTATGTGAGTCTTTCTGTGTTTGCGAAAGTAGACCCCTATGAGGATTAAACTGAGAATAAGAAACGATTGGATTTGGAAAATAATCGCCGTCGTCTGGTTGGTCATGGCCGTCCCTTAAATAACCTGGTGCAAAATTTGTAGATCCGAATCATATTTTATAGGCGAAATTATGGCCATAGACAATTGTTTAAAGGGGGAATCGTCTAAATAATGATGGCCCACAGCTTCTTTTCTTTATACATTTACTGCTTGAGGATAAGGTATGAGTGATATTGAGCACAATTTAAAAAAATGGGCCGTCATCGATATTGAGACGACGGGTATTGATCCTTTATATGATGATATTATTGATGTGGGATTTCTTCAATTTGAAGGAACCCAATTAGTTCGTACCTATCGCTCCTTAGTTCGCTCAGAACAAGTACCAAGCTTCTTTATCCAAAAGCTCACGGGGATTAGTGAAAAAATGCTCCGTAGTGCGCCTATGTGGGATGAGGTTGAGCCTGAGATTATGGATCTCTTTGGTCACCATCTCCTTGCCCATAATGCAGAGTTTGAGAAAAGCTTTCTCGCAGAGCATTTTGATCGTATCGATGATGGCACTGAAAGGGAAAAGTATTTAGATAGCATGCCTTTTCTCGCTCTGCTCTTTCCGAGAAGAAGTTCCCTCAAATTAGAAAATTTTATTGTCGATTGGGGCTTAGCTGAGGGGGAAGTCCACCGAGGCTATGAAGACAGTGTCGATCTCCTTAAGGTGCTTTTGATTGCAGTGCGAATGGTGAGAGAGGATCGAGAACTCAAAGGGGTTATGAATAATCTCTTTGCGAAATATAATTTAAAAAATTACTGGTACCAACATTTCTTCAATCTCTATGATGATGAGCTTGAAGAGCTCGCTTCTCAAATCGATTTTGATTTAGCTGAAGCGGTAGCTCGTGCTGTTGAATTTGAAATGGCCCAGGTCGAAAAATTTGAACCGCCCCAAGAGAGGGATTTTTCCTTTGAGTTTAGTGGGGAAAATATCAAACATATTTTTCGCTCAGAAGATAAAATTAAAGAACGTATGCCCCGTTATCGCTATCGCAAGTCTCAAGAGGAAATGTCTCTGAGAGTAGGACAGAGCTTTAAAAACGGTGTTCATGCTCTTGTTCAAGCGCCGACTGGTACAGGAAAAACGATGGGATACCTCATTCCATCGGCTCTCTTTGCTTTGGAAGAGCAAAGACAAGTCTTGGTGGCCACAGGAACGAAAACCTTACAGCATCAGGCGATGACTAAAGATGTTCCGATCTTAAGAGAACTCTTAGGTCTAGACGAGAGTCAGCTCAAAATTAAAAGATTAGTAGGTTCGAGTAACCACTTATGTGAGCTTCTCTTTAGACAAGGTATTGATGAAGAAGATCTTATGTTCTCTTCTCGAGACTTCGAAGAAAATTTCACGGATATGTATTTCGAATTGGTCTTCTTTCATAACTCTCGTCAAGATAGCGAAAATTGGGTACTTCGCGAGTCGTTGCCCTTTGCCTTTAAACGTAAGTTTAAAGCTTTTAGAGAGAGGGAGTCGCATTCTGCGGTAGACTTTCGCTCTTGTACTGGAAATCGTTGTCCTTTTAAAAGTGAGTGTACCTATATCCGTGGTCTAAGAGAGGCCAAAGACGCAGATATTATAATAGGCAATCACGCCCTCATGTATTCTTGGCCGAGGGCCTTTCCCAGACCTGAATATATAATTGTAGATGAAGCTCATAAAATTGAAGAAGAAACAACGAGGGCCTTTAGTTTAGAGGCAACTCAAGATTCACTAGAGTCCTTAGCGCGTGCCCTAAATCATATGCAAGGGATTGGTTCCTTATTCTATCTCTTGGCCGCAAAAGAAGATAATCCTGGTGATTCAACAGAGACGATTACACGACTACGCTCTCTTACATTAGAAACTCACCAAATGATGACTGATCATTTAGGACCTTTGCCTGAGCTTTTTGAAAAGTACTTTAAGAAACATCCTCGTTACACAGAGTACTTTTGGAATGAACTTCCTATGGTGAGCTCTGAGCAAGGACAAGATCCACTAGGTATTGGTCTATTCAATCATCTCGATAGCTTAAAGTTTATTTTAACTAATTATGTTGAAGCGATTCTTCCTTATGCCTCCTTATTTGAAACGAAGAATGTAGAAGGGGACCAACAAATTGTGGCCTTGACTCGTTTTGAAACTTTTATGGGACAACTTGAAGATCTTGTCTTGGCCTTGAATACGGCCACCAAGCATAAAGCGGGCTTTAGTCATAGCCTTCGTTTTCATGAACATGAAGGATACTGTATTTATAGTGGGCCAATCAATATTGGTGAAACGACTTATAATCACTTGCTTCAAACTAGCCGCAGTATTTTCTATACTTCAGCTACCTTAGGTAATGCTTCTGGAGATCAAGGCTTTAGAGGTGTTGAGTGGGTGACAGGATATGGATATCTTGAACCTGAGAGAAGATTTAGGCATGGATTATTTCTCCCTGCGCCCTATGATTATCGCAATAATACAAAGGTATATCTATGCGATGATACTGTAGGATTCTATGAAAATAACTTTGTTGAAAATATTTTAAAAAAGATCAAACCTCTCATTCGAGATATTGGAGGAAGAACCCTTCTTCTCTTTTCGGCTAAGAAACGTTTTGAAACAGCTAGAGAAATACTTCTTAAAGAATTTGAAGGGGAGATTCCTGTTTTTGTTCAGGGAATGGGCTCAAATGTGGTTGAAGAATTCAAAGAAAATGGAAATGGAATTCTTCTCGGAATGGAGAGCTTTGGTGAAGGAATCGATATTCCTGGTGATGCTCTTCAATTTGTTTTTATAGATAAAGTTCCCGACCTGAGAATGGATCAAGTCATCAATGATAGAAGACATTTCTACGAGTCTAATATTGGAAATGAATTTACTGATTACTATCTCTCTCATCGAACTCGCTCCCTTCATCAAAAGTTAGGCCGTCTTCTTAGAACCGAGTCGGATCATGGCGGGGTGATTATAGTGGATTCACGTATTCGTCGCTGGAAAGGGAAAACCATGGAGAAGTTCAATAAGCTCATGGAGCCCTATCGAATTTCTCGAGTGGGGATTGATGAGGCCGTCGCTGGGGTGAGAGAATTCATCAATGAAAGGGAAGATAATCCCTTCGTGAATCCAACAGAGTCGGATTCCCAAGCTGAACCAAAAACTCAGGGGGATGGGGCGAGTGTGTAGGCTCATTAAGCCTCATCCAATAAGCGCTTTTTAATTCATTAATCTTTATCTAAGTCATTAAGATACTTGATTTGGATACGGGTTCCATCTTGAGACTTTACTTGGTAGGGGATGGATGCGTACTTTGAGAGCTGGACAGAGACATGATTAACATGAGCAGCATCATTAATATCTTCTATGTCAGAAGCATCCCATATACGATAGGGGGTAGCCGCTACAGATTGCCCATCAATACTAAAGTTCTCTGCAGATAGTGCTGCTCTTTCTGCCACTATATTTTGCATGTAGGGCTCTTTTTCAAAAACCCATTGATTGGATGAACTCAGTACTTGGTAGTGATTCTTTGCAGTCGTATCTTCTTTTTTATATTTAAGAAAGAGCATGGAAGTACTCGTTGTTGGAGTGGTAATTCCAAACTTTGGAGGTACTGTAATTTGAAAATGTTCCTGTCCGGCCTTATTAATAAAGATATAATCAACACCATTTTTACGAGGATTGAAATCAAAGATCTCCGTCACACTTTCTTGACCGATATCTTTTTCAATAAGAAGTTTCTGAGGAGTGTAGTCTTTAGTAAGGCTATAATCTAAGTAAATATTGAGAAGTTCCCCTGTTGCAACCCTGGCATGGAGAGTTGCAAAGAAGCTCATACCTAGTTCTTTTCGGTCTTTGTAGACTTCAAACTCTTCTTCCGCATAGAGTTTATCTCCTTTGAAGTAAGAGTATGCGCCGCGATATATTTTATCCCCTCGGGGCTTTCTTTTTATATCCATACCAAGATTGTACTCTATGCATCTATAAAAATCTAAGTAGATAAAACTGGAAAAACTTGCATATTTCTGTCAGTTTATAGATATAAAATTTTAGAGGAGAGCTAGATTATGGGTGATTCATTTTTTTCAGAATATTTTTATCGAGTACTACATATTTCCGCAATTATATTCTTTTTTGCTGGCTTTGGGGGAGCGATGCTCTCTGAGAAAGATAGCAAGCTTAACAAAATTATTACAGGAATAGCTTCACTCTTTATTCTAGTAGGGGGAATGGGGCTGATTCTTACAGCACTAGGGATTCGCCACACTGAATCTTGGCCAGGATTTCTTCACGCCAAGGTAACGATTTGGGCGATTCTTACCATTGGAGCTCCCATTCTTGCTAAGCGCCTTAAAAAGGGAAGAGTAGCCGTTTTCTATGGTTTTCTTATTTTAGGTGTTATGGCGGTATACTTGGCCGTAAATAAGCCCTTCTAAACTAGCTATTAGGTTTAAATGAAATTAAAAGGACTACGTTCTCGAGACCTCTGGTGGTTCTCTGTTCCCTCTATTGTTGCATCTGTTTTTGAGCCCCTGGCCTCAGTCGTAGATACGGCATTAGTTGGACACTTAGATCGGGAGTCCTTAGCTGCTTTGGCCTTAGCGGTCGCTGTTTTCAATGCGATAACTTGGATGTTCAATTTCCTTGTTCATACTAGCACCCAGGCCATTGCAGATCATGAAGCAGGTAAGAATTTAGAGCTGCTGCGATCTCGTATAAAGATCTCTTTAAGCTTAGCGCTTCTTGTGGGTTTAAGTTGTTCATTAGTACTTTGGCTCCCTCAGGACTTATGGTTTGAAATAAGTGGGGGAATTCCTAAGTTAAGAGTTCTCTTTGATGAATACTTTTCACCCCGAGTAGGTTTTCATGTCTTCACTGTTCTTTCCATTACCTTATTAAGTATTCTTAGAGGGTTTGGAAGGTTGAAGCTAGTGCTATGGCTTATGATTGCGAGCACTGTATGTAATATTCTCCTTTCTTGGCTCTTTCTCTATCCTATGAACCTAGGATTGAAAGGGGCGGCCTATGGTACAATTGCTGCTCATGTGGCCACCAGTCTTTTGGGACTTTACTTTCTCTTTCAGGACGAAAAACTGCGCCAAGGATTTCTAAAGAGCAAGGTTTTAAAAGGTCAGTGGCTCAAGTTTGGTAAGTCTTCCTTTGATATGTTTGGAAGAAGCTTCATTCTTACTCTGTGCTTCTTTTCCTCCACAAGATTTGCCTCTCGCTTGGGCGTTGACGCTCTAGGGGCCCATCAAGTTCTATTGCAAGTTTGGCTCTTGGCCTCTTTCTTTTTGGATGGTCTTGCTATCACTGGAAATATTTTAGGGGCACGATTCTTCTTTGCTGGTCATTTCAAACGTACATCAGTTGCGTTTCGCGAATTACTCAAGTTAGGTCTCTTTGTTGGGATCGCCTTTTTCTTTTTCTATGGGATTTTCTGGCATAAAGTTGTTCAGCTCTTTGTCGAAGACCAAACCGTACTTGAGCAGCTCTATTTACTTAAATGGCCCATTGTTATTTCTCAAGTCTTTTCTGCTGTCGCTTTTGTATTTGATGGACTGATTTTTGGTTTAAATGGCTTTTCATTTTTAAGAAAACATATGTTTATTGGAGCATTGCTCACTTATATTCCCCTTTCCTTAGTTTCTTTTCTCTATCCTGATCTTATTTGGATATGGGCCGGTATGATTACCTTAAATGCTTATCGCGGATTATCAGGTTATTATTATGTGAGAAAGAAAGTTTTTTCTAAGGTGTAGAGAAAGAAATACAAAGTCATTTTGAAAAGGCTAAAAAATGTCCACTAAGAAAACAAAGAAAGAGTCAGGAGCGATAGGATTTTCATCTCAATATTGGGAAGAAAACTATAATGAACCTGAGGAAATGGACGGGATTGTAAATGCCGGGCAACATGCAAAATATATTTCGGCCTTCTTCGCGGTAGACTATGTCGATATCAGCTCTGTGATAGATCTTGGCTTTGGCCTTGGTCATCTCTTTGAAGAAGTATTAAAAGAATTTATGCCCTATAGGGCCATGGGAATTGAGCCCTCAACCTATGCATTTGATAGAGTGAAGGAAAGAAAAATTTCTCCTTGCGATTCAACCAAGCTCACTTTGAAGAAGTGGGATCTTGTTACGTGGAGCGAATCAATTCACAAAAAGTCAAAATGGTACGACCTCGGATTGTGTACATCTGTCTTTCAATATTTAACGGATAAAGAGTTGAAGAAAGTCATTCCTATGATGAGTAAACAAATGAAATATCTCTATCTCAGTGTTCCCACTGACTATGAACTGCAAAGGCAAGTAAGTGATCTTGAATTTAAAGATCGATACGCTATCCATAGAACCAAGAGGGATTATTTAGAGTTGTTAAGGCCACACTTTACCATCATTGGTTCAAGAGTATTGGAGAGTAAGTTCCACTTCAATGAGGAGACTACTCATTTCACGGATTATCTCTACCGAAGACTTTAATCGACTTAAGAATTTTGCATGAAGTTTCAGTTTTCACTTAAGGTGTGAGGGGGTATGGTAAATCCATACTTATTTTCAATTACATTCATGGAGTAGAGATGAGAGAAGAATGGCTTGAAGAAGCTTGTCCTTGTGGAACCCAAGAGCTTTTTAAGAATTGTTGTAATCCTTATATTTCTGGAGATAAAGAAGCTCCTACAGCAGAAAAACTTATGCGCTCTCGATATAGTGCTTTCGTCGTTCACGAGCCTGAGTATATTTACGAAACACATAATCCCTCTACTCGTGATGAAGTTAATCTCGATGAAATTACTGCATGGTCAACTCAATCTATTTGGGAAGGATTAAATATTATTGATGTCCAAGAGGGAAAAGAGGATGACGATAAAGGTATTGTTGAATTTGTTGCGCGTTATACAGTAGGCAATAAAGGCAATATGCACCATGAACGTTCTAGCTTTGATAAGAAAGAAGGGAAGTGGTGGTTTACTGATGGTGCTCTTATAAATGACACGGTTAGACGTCAAGGTCCCAAGGTTGGGAGAAATGATCCTTGTCCATGTGGGTCAGGTAAGAAGTTCAAGAAATGTTGTGGACGTTAAGAGCTTGTTGAATTCTGTGTAGCATTTGTTTTTTTATTTAGAAAAAAAGTTTTTATCAAAGTAGTTACACATCGAAGAGATTCTGTTATAAACCACTATAAATACAAATATAGCAGAAATTTTAACGACCTCTTTCAAGGTTTCATGTCCCCATGGAGAAGGAATTCTCAGTGGATATGGAGTGAAAGTTTAAAAAGTAATTAAAACGTAGTTTTATTTTATATTTACCCATTATTAACGGTACCAGGTTTACACTATGATCAAGATTAAAAAAGGTCTCGATTTACCTATCGCAGGTGTTCCATCGCAGAAAATTAACAATGCTCGTCCAGTGACTGAAGTTGCTCTTACGGGTTCTGATTATGTAGGGATGAAGCCTACTATGCATGTGAAAGTTGGCGATAAGGTTAAAGTTGGAGATCCCATTTTCGAATGTAAGAAAGTTCCCGGTGTTCTTTACACTTCTCCTGCTGCAGGAACAGTTAAAGAAATCAATCGTGGAGACAGAAGAGTTCTTCAAACAGTGGTTATCTCTGTTGAGGGAGAAGAGCAGAAAACATTAGAGAACTATAAAGAGAAAGAAGTTTCTGAATATAGCTCTGAAGAAGTTGCTGCTCTTATGGTTGAAGCAGGACTTTGGCCAGCTCTAAGAACAAGACCTTTTTCTAAAGCTCCAGCTATCGGTAGTTCTCCTTCTAGTATTTTCATTAACAATATGGATACAAATCCTCTAGCAGGTGATCCAGAAGTTGTTGTTGCTGAGTATGAGGAAGACTATAAAATTGGTGTAGAAGCTCTCGCCAAAATGGCCCCTAAGCTCTACGTGATCAAGGCCAAGGGAGCTAAGTTTCCAGAGGTTTCTGGAGACAATATCCATCATGAAGAATTCACTGGTCCTCACCCTGCAGGACTTGTGGGAACCCATATTCACCATCTTGACCCTGTAAGTTTCGCTAAGCAGGTATGGCATATCGGAACTCAGGATGTTGTGGCTCTTGGTCGTTTGATTAAGACAGGACAGATCTTTCTTGAAAGAATTGTTTCCTTAGCGGGACCTAGAGTTAAGAATCCTAGGCTTTTGAGAACTCGTTTGGGTGCTTCATTAGGAACGATTCTAGAAGGTGAATTAGCTGAAGGATCAAATCGTATTATTTCTGGAAGTATCTTAAACGGACGTAAGGTTGAAGGTGCTTTCACTTATCTTGGTCGTTTTCATAACCAAATCTCTGTTATCGAAGAAAATAATGATAGAGAGTTCGCTGGTTGGATGGGTCCAGGTTACGATAAATTTTCTATCAAAAATACTTATGCCGGAAAATTCAAAAATAAAGTTTTTAATTTTCACACAAATACCTATGGATCTCATAGAGCTATCGTACCCGTTGGTGTTTTCGAAGCTGTAATGCCATTGGATATTCTTCCCACTCAACTTTTAAAGGCCCTTAAAACTCAAGATGTTGACTTTGCTCAACAGCTTGGAGCTCTAGAGCTTGATGAGGAAGATTTGGCCCTTTGTACATTTGCCTCACCAGGTAAAGATGACTTTGGACCATCATTAAGACAAACATTAACGACTATTGAGAAGGAAGGATAATGAAAGCGCTTAGAAAGTTTCTCGACTCTCAACATCCACACTTTGTAGACGGCGGAAAATTCGAAAAATTCTATCCGATCTATGAGATGATTGACACATTTGTTTATAGTCCTGGTGAAACGGCGAAAGGTTCCGTTCACGTAAGAGACGCTCTTGATCTTAAAAGACTCATGGGAACTGTGGCCATCGCTCTGATGCCTTGTATCCTTATGGCCTGCTATAACACTGGTTATCAGGCCAACACGGTTCTTGCTGAGATGGGGCAGAGTTCGGTTGAAGGTTGGAGGGGAGCCATTCTTGCTCTCATTGGCCTAGCAACAGATCCTGCTAATATCATTTCTAACTTTGTTCATGGGCTTCTTTATTTTCTACCGGTTTTCATTGTGACCCAAGCTGCTGGTGGTGCCTGTGAAGTTCTCTTTTCTGTGGTTAGAAAGCACGAAATCAATGAAGGTTTTCTAGTAACAGGTCTTCTTTATCCTTTAACTCTTCCTCCCACAATTCCTCTCTGGCAAGTTGCCGTTGGAATTATTTTTGGAGTGATTGTTGGAAAAGAAATCTTTGGTGGTACTGGGAAGAACTTTTTAAACCCTGCCTTAACTGCACGTGCCTTCCTCTTCTTTGCTTATCCGGCACAGATTTCAGGTGATGCTGTATGGACTGCTGTAGATGGTTACTCTGGAGCTACTATTCTTGGTCAAGCTACTGCAGCTGGTATGGATTCTGTCGCTTACACTTGGACACAATCTTTTCTTGGATTGATTCCTGGAAGTATGGGAGAGACTTCGGCAATTGCTTGTCTTTTAGGAGCAGGTTACCTTTGTGTAACAGGGATTGGTTCCTGGAGAATTATGCTCTCTTGTGTAATCGGTCTGCTTTTTACGACTTCTATTTTCTTCCTTATCGGATCAGATACGAATCAAATGTTTAGCATGTCTCCACTATGGCACCTCGTTGTTGGTGGTTTCGCATTTGGTACGGTATTCATGGCCACAGACCCTGTATCTGCGGCAACGACAATTAAAGGGCAATGGGTCTACGGACTTCTCATTGGATTTATGGTTGGACTCATTCGTGTCGTAAACCCTGCCTATCCAGCGGGAACTATGCTTGCGATTCTATTTGCTAACTGTATGGCCCCATTGATTGACTACTTTGTCATTAACGCCAACATTAAGAGGAGGGCGGTAAGAAATGTCTAGCGATAGTACTACTAAAACATTAGGTGTTGCTCTTGGTTTATGTGTGGCCTGTTCAGTGCTTGTTTCTACAGCTGCTGTTAAGTTAAAGCCCATCCAAGACGAAAATAAGAAAATTGACGTTCAAAAGAACCTTCTCCTTTCTACAGGACTTCTCAAAAGTGGTGCTGTTTCCAAGAAAGAAATTGAAGAGACTTATAATAAGAATGTTGAAACAAAGATGATCGATCTCAGCACGGGAAAAGTTTCTCAAAAAGACCCATCATCTTTTCAATTAGGGGTAACAGATAAAGATCCAGCTGCTGCGATTTCTATTCCAAGTGCCGAAGATATTGCTTCGATTAAAACTCGTGCAGAAGTTAGACCAGTTTACTTCATCAAAAATGGTGGGAAAGTTACTCAGGTAGTTCTTCCTATTCATGGTAAAGGTCTTTGGTCTACGATGTACGGCTTTCTTGCTCTAGCTCCTGACACTCGTACTGTAAAAGGTATTGGTTGGTATTCTCACGGAGAAACTCCAGGTCTAGGTGGAGAAATTGAAAATCCAAAATGGCAAGCTCAATGGAAAGGAAAGCATGTTCTTTCAGAAGATGACTACAATCCTGTGTTTACCGTTATTAAAGGAACAGTTGACTCAGGAACTCCTAATGCTGATCAGAAAGTCGATGGACTCTCTGGAGCGACGCTTACTTCAAAAGGTGTTGAATCAACGATTAATTATTGGGTTGGTAAAGAAGGTTACGGAAAATTCTTAACTAACTTTAGAGATGGAGGGGTTTTATAATGAGTATTAAAAAGACTCTATTTGCACCCGTTTTTGATAATAACCCTATTGCTCTACAGATTCTTGGGATCTGTTCGGCACTAGCTGTTACCACAAAATTAGAAACGGCTCTCGTTATGTCTGTTGCGGTGACTCTCGTTACAGCATTCAGTTCATTCTTTGTTTCTATTATTAGAAATCATATTCCTTCTTCGATTAGAATTATTTGTCAGATGGTCATTATCGCCTCGATGGTTATTTTGACCGACCAAATTCTAAAGGCCTTCTTTTATGACATTGCTAAGGCCATGTCTGTTTATGTTGGTCTGATCATTACTAACTGTATCGTTATGGGACGTGCAGAAGGTTATGCGATGAAAAATGGTCCTGTCATGAGTTTCATCGACGGTGTAGGTAATGGGATTGGTTATTCTTTAATCCTCATTCTCGTTGCTTTCGTAAGAGAGCTCTTTGGAAGTGGTAAACTTCTTGGGATGACTGTTTTTAAAACAATCAACGAAGGTGGATGGTATATGCCAAATGGTATGGCCCTTCTTGCTCCTTCAGCATTTTTCATTATCGGATTTCTTATTTGGGGACTTCGTTCTTGGAAAACTGATCAAATTGAAAGCGAATAATTTTTAAGGAAATAGAATATGTTAGAACATCATTTAAGTTTATTTGTTAAAGCAGTTTTTATTGAAAACCTTGCTTTAGGTTTCTTCCTTGGAATGTGTACTTTCTTAGCTGTATCTAAGAAAGTAAACACGGCCTTGGGGCTTGGTGTAGCTGTTGTTGTCGTTCAGGCCATTACGGTTCCTGTTAACAACCTTATCTATAATAACCTACTTAGAGAAGGAGCTCTCGCTTGGGCAGGACTACCGAATGTCGATCTTAGCTTCTTAGGTTTGATTTCCTATATCGGTGTTATCGCTGCTATGGTTCAGATCTTGGAAATGACTCTCGATCGTTTCTTTCCTTCTCTCTATAATGCTCTTGGGATTTTCCTTCCCCTTATTACAGTGAATTGTGCCATTCTTGGGGGAACACTATTCATGGTTGAAAGGGATTATTCTTTCGGAGAATCTGTTACTTATGGAGTAGGATCAGGATTTGGTTGGGCATTGGCCATTGCAGCTCTTGCAGGAATACGTGAGAAAATGAAGTACTCAGATGTTCCTCCCGGACTTCGTGGTCTTGGAATTACCTTTGTAACCGTAGGTCTTATGGCCATTGGTTTCCTAGGTTTTTCTGGTATCCAACTTTAAGAAGGAATTTATTAAACAATTATAAACTTTAAAAATAGGTATAAAACATGAGTCAAATTTTACTTGGTGTTGGAATGTTTACCGTGGTTATCTTGGCCTTGGTACTCATTATTCTTCTGGCCAAATCTAAGCTAGTTGCTTCTGGACCTGTAAAGATCAATATTAACGGGGAAAAAGAAGTCGAAGTTGGAGCTGGTGGAAAACTACTTAACGTACTTGCCGATCAAAAACTCTTTGTCAGTTCTGCCTGCGGTGGTGGGGGAACATGCGGTCAATGTAAAGTTAAAGTTCTCGATGGTGGGGGAGAGATCCTTCAAACTGAAATGTCCCATATTTCTAAAGGGGAAGCCCGTGAAGGTGTCCGTCTTTCTTGTCAGGTAACAGTTAAACAAGACATGGAAGTAGAAGTTCCTGAAGAAGTTTTTGGGGTTAAGAAGTGGGATTGTACAGTTAAGTCTAACCACAATGTTGCTACTTTTATTAAAGAATTTGTTCTTCAACTTCCAGAAGGGGAAGCCGTTCCTTTTAGAGCTGGTGGTTTTATTCAAATTGAAAGACCTCCCGGTATTAAAGTTGATTACAAAGACTTTGATATTGAAGAAGAATATAGAGAAGATTGGGATAAGTTTAATCTTTGGCAATTCACTTCTTATGTAGAAGATGAAACGATTAGAGCTTACTCTATGGCCAACTATCCTGAGGAATATGGAATCATTATGCTTAATGTGCGTATTGCTTCTCCTCCTCCACGTAATCCCGATGTAGCTCCTGGGAAAATGTCATCTTATATTTTCTCTCTTAAGCCAGGAGATAAAGTGACTATCTCTGGTCCATTTGGAGAGTTCTTTGCTCGTGACACTGACAAGGAAATGGTATTTGTTGGTGGTGGTGCTGGTATGGCGCCTATGCGTTCTCATATCTTTGACCAGTTCAAAAGAATTAAAACGGATCGAAAAGTTTCTTTCTGGTACGGTGCTCGTTCTAAGAGAGAAATGTTCTATGTTGAGGACTTTGATTCGATTGCGGCTGAAAATGATAACTTCCAGTGGCATGTGGCCCTTTCAGATGCTCTTCCTGATGACAATTGGGAAGGTTATACTGGGTTCATTCATAATGTTCTTCACGATGAATATCTAAAAGATCATCCAAATCCAGAAGACTGTGAATATTATCTTTGTGGACCTCCTATCATGAACAAGTGTGTGATTGATATGCTTTTAAGCCTTGGAGTAGAAAGAGAAGATATTATGCTGGATGACTTTGGAGGTTAAACCAAAGATGCGCATGTCTAAATCGTATTTAAGTATTATGAAGGCCCTAGTTTTTCTAGGGCCTTTATTGTTTTTTTCCTGTCAGAGTTCAGAAAAACTGGTTCATCTTAAAGGTCGAACCATGGGAACTCATTATAATGTGAAATTCTTCTCGGCCGAGTATGATGAAGCCTTAAAAGAAGATATCGATGCTCTACTTGTCTCGATTAATCAGCAAATGAGTACCTATGTAAAATCCAGTGAGATTTCTTATTTCAACGAGTTTAATCGATTGGGTTGGCTCAAGATTAGTCCAGAGTTCTTTCAAGTTACAAAATATGCACTTGAATTGGCACAGAAGACCCAAGGGAAGTACGATCCCACAATTGGGCCCTTAGTGAATCTTTGGGGTTTTGGCCCTAAGGGAGATCGTAAAATTCCTAAACCAGAGAAAGTAAAGAAAGCTTTGATGATTGTTGGTCACGATAAGCTTCTCATGAATGATAAGAATCTTGAGATTAAGAAGAAAGTTCCTGGAGTTTATTTAGATCTCTCTTCCTTGGCCAAAGGCTATGGTGTTGATGCTGTGGCAGAAGCTCTAAGGAAAAAGGGGATCAAGAATTTTATGGTAGAGATCGGAGGAGAGGTGAGAACGGCCGGTCATAAAGCCGATCATTCTCCTTGGGCGATTGCCATTGAAGCCCCAAATCCTGAAGTAAATGGTGGTCCTTATCAGAAAATCTTAAAACTTAAGAATACGGCCTTAGCTACAAGTGGAAATTATAGAAACTTTTTTGAGTCAGAGAGTAAACGCTTTTCTCATACAATTGACCCAAAAACAGGAAGACCAGTGATGCATACCTTGGCCAGTGTCTCTGTGGTAGATGAAAGTTGTATGAAGGCCGATGCCTTGGCGACAGCTCTGATGGCCATGGGTCCTGATGAGGGTTATACTTTCGCTTCACAGAATAAAATAGCTGCGTATTTTGTATATGGTGAGGATAGTCAAAGTGATAGAAAGTTTGTTACTAAAGAGACTGATGAATTCACCAAAGCCTTTAAGGATGAGTTATGACTGAAATCTTTTTATTGAGTCTAATTGTTGTAGGAATATGCATTGCCGCTATGGCCGTTGGAGTTATATTTAGCAACAGAAAACTTAAAGGTTCATGTGGTGGTCTGGGTGCCGTTATGGGCGAAGACTGCATGTTCTGTGATAAGAAAGATCAGTGTGATGAAGAGAAGAAAAGAAGAAAGCTACCTTCTGCTCCTTCTCCTTTTGATATTGATGCTACCAGTTCCTTAAAATTATAATCTACTGACAAGATCTCACTCTTGATCCTCTTGCAAAGAAGTGATCCTTAAAGAAATTGTAAACCTTTCTACAGTTACCTGGTGTCTGGGTATTATTGAGAAGTAGGCTTGGCTGAGTGACAAAGGCTGCAAAAACTTCTGCAAACTGTTCTCCTTCGATACGGCCACTACTTGTTACGTTATCGGCGTAGCCACTAACGAGGCAGTGGTCACTTCTTGAATAACCCCCTGAGCCTCCCATATATCTCTTGAACATGGCATAGCCCCCTTGATTACCTATGAGATGGGCCCATTCATGAGCATGTTGGGCCACGCTATTACCATGGTCATGACTACCACGACCAATATGAATGGCGTCTCCCCCTTGCCAGCTGCCATTAGAATTTTTGAAATTAAAAGCGTAATTTCCACCTGGTCCCATTCCCATGCGTAGAGGACCTCCATTAAGTTCTTGTACTCTTTTTATCGTCGCTCCTAGAGTTCTTCTCTCACTTGAAGTTGCATTTTGAGTAGTGAGTCCTTGAGAGCGAATAAGGGCACTGGCCTCCGCTTCGCTAACTGAACTTACAGGAATACACCCTGCACTAGGAATAGGGTAATTCTTTAAAGACGTGGGATAGTAATTAGGTTGGTTACTTGTGGCCACTACTGGATTTCTAAGAGCATTACATGAGTCACAATTTCCTGGGTTACTAACTGCCTCTGTTAACTCTCTTCCCGAAGGAAGAGTTCTTCCCCCTCGAGTCAGTTCATCCATCGCCTGACGAGCATCTGGTGAAGATTCGTTGGCGACATCTGTGTAGGCATGTTGGAATTGTGCTTGATTCATATCTTCACACGAAGACAAACTCATATAGGAAATGAGAATCGCTAAATTTAGGAAATTGTATTTCTTCATTTGAAGCCACCCCGTTATCAACTCTTTCACCTTATTCACCATTTTCATAACTAGCCCCCACAAGATCTCACTTCAAAATAATGCTTAGGACTATTATGTCAGCTTATCGGAGTAGATTAAATAAATCTAAATGCTTAAAGGGATATTATCGAGTTTTCAGTGGGTTAAAGCTTGGAGGGGAAAGAGTTGAGTAGCCTTAAAAAGTAGGCAATATTTGAGGCACCTAAAAATATAAGGGTATATTATTTAGTTGAAGTCCATTTTATTGCTGGTGCTCTTGAATAAAGGGTTTAATGCTGTGTGTCTGTGATAGAGGGCAGCTTGAGGATCTCTAAAAAAAGACATTTATGATGATTTTAACAAAGTTAAAATTATTAATAATAATGTTCAATGTTTACGGTTTTTCTGGTGTTTAAACGTAAAATCCCTTGTTACACTGACGATAGGTAATTATAAAGTCCGATATAAATTGTACATTAGTACAAAAATAAGGAAGAGAAATGAAAAGAATTGATGACTTCACTCATCTGTCTAGCTCAGACAATCAGTATGTAGATTCACTCTACGAAACTTATAGAAATAATCCCGAGGAACTTGATGAAAGCTGGGTTAGCTTTTTTCGTGGCTTTGAATTTCAAATGGGAGGGGCTGTTTCTGGAGCCGATATTTCTAATGAACAAATGAGAAAGGAATTCAATGTCTTTCGTTTAATTCAGTCCTATAGAGCAAGGGGACATCTTCTTTCGGATACAAATCCAATTCGCCCTAGAAGAAATCGTCATGCCCATATCTCCTTGGAGGATTACGATTTGACCGAAGCGGATCTTCAAAATGGTTTCCTTTGCGGAGAATTTGTAGGTCTAGGAGCTGGAGCGACTCTTAAGCAGATAATGGATCATCTTCACACGATCTATTGCGGAAAGATCGGTATCGAGTATATGCACTCTAATAACACCGAAATTCGTCGATGGTGTCGTGAGTACTTTGAAAGTAAGGCCAAAGAAATTAATTATCCTCTTGAGTATAAGAAGAGAATTTTGAAGAAGCTTAATCAGGCCGAAATCTTTGAAAACTTTCTCCAAAATAAATTCATTGGTCAAAAGCGCTTTTCCCTAGAAGGGGGAGAGACAACCATCCCGGCCTTGGACTCTCTCATTAATAAAGGGGCAGAGCTAGGGGCAAAAGAATTTGTAATTGGAATGGCCCACCGAGGACGTCTAAATGTTTTGGCCAATACCATTGGTAAAACATATGAATATATCTTTAAAGAATTTGAGGGGGGAAGTGTTGAAGACGCTGGACCAGAAGGGGATGGAGACGTTAAGTACCACCTTGGCTTCACAAATATTTCTGAAGCTGCTGGTGGACAAGAAGTTTATTTAAAGATTCTTCCTAACCCATCTCACCTTGAAGCTGTTGCCCCAGTGGTTAATGGTTATTGTCGCTCTCAAATTGATATCGAATACAAAGGTGATGAATCACGAATTCTACCTATTGTTATTCATGGAGATGCCGCTGTTGCTGGACAGGGTGTTGTTTATGAAAGTTTACAAATGTCCGAACTCGATGGCTATCGCAATGGGGGCTCCATTCACTTTGTCATCAACAATCAGATTGGATTCACTACTGATTTTCAAGATGGTCGTTCCGCGCACTATTCAACATCTGTTGCCAAAATGCTTGATACATTAATTCTTCATGTAAATGGAGACGAGCCTGAGCAAGTTTGCTTTGCAATGGAGATGGCAGCGGAATTCAGACAGAAATTTAAAAAAGATGTTTGGGTAGATATGGTTTGCTACCGTAAGCATGGGCACAATGAAGGTGATGAGCCGAAATATACTCAACCTCATCTTTATGGTCTTGTGGCCAAGCACAAGAACCCTCGTGAACTCTATATGGAGAAGCTTATCAAAGCGGGCTCTATTGAAAAAAATCTCGCTAAAGAGATGCAAGATGACTTTAAAAAGGAGTTATCAGATCGCTTCAATATGGTTAAGCAAGAAGAGATTCCTCAAAGGAGAAAGGGGCCTCATAAAGAATGGCTCAATCTTCGTTGGTCTAAGCCAGAAGACTTTATCAAATCACCAGATACTTCTGTTAAAAAGGCAGACTTAGAAAAAATTCTTGAAGCCGTAACTTCTACTCCAGAAGGGTTTAAGACTTTAAGAAAAGCTCAAAAAATTCTCGATCAAAGAAGAAAGGCCTATGATTCAGATCAACTGGACTGGGCAACTGCTGAGCTTTTAGCCTATGGTTCACTTCTTCAGCAAAAATATAATATTCGTTTTACCGGACAAGATGTGATCCGTGGAACATTCTCCCATCGTCACGCTAAAGTGTTTGATGAATTTACCAATGAGTCCTACTGTGGTCTTGATCATATTCAAGATGAGCAAGGGAAGATGGCCATCTACAACTCCTTTCTTTCTGAGTATGCTGTGCTTGGTTTTGAATATGGATATTCTCAGGGTTCTCCTTGGGCATTAAATGTTTGGGAAGCTCAGTTTGGTGATTTTTCCAATGGTGCCCAGATCATGATTGATCAATTCATTTCAGCTGCAGAGAGTAAGTGGCGAAGAATGAGTGGTCTTGTTATGCTTCTTCCTCATGGTTATGAAGGTATGGGTCCCGAGCACTCATCAGCTCGTCCTGAAAGATATCTTCAACTGGCTGCCGAATACAATATGGTCGTCGCTAACTTTACGACACCTGCAAACTTCTTCCATGCCATTAGAAGACAATTAACTTGGGAATTTAGAAAACCTCTCGTTGTTTTCACACCTAAATCTCTACTTAGAGATCCTCGATGTGTAAGTTCGGTAAAAGACTTAACGGATGGAAGTTTTCAAGAAGTGATTGAAGATGAATACTGCGATACTAAGAAAGTAAAGAAGGTTCTTTTTTGTTCTGGGAAAGTTTACTTCTCCCTTCTTGAGCGCCAGCAAAAAGACGAGCGTAAAGATGTGGCCATTATCCGTCTTGAGCAACTCTATCCTCTAGCATCTGAAAAGATCAAAGAAATTAAAAAGAAGTACTCTAAAGCTGAATTTGTATGGGTACAAGAGGAACCCTATAACATGGGAGCTTGGACCTATCTTCTACGTTGGCGTGATCTTTTCAGTGACTTTGATTGTGTTGCTAGAAAATCTTCGGCATCACCAGCAACTGGTTTTGCTAAGGTTCACCAAAGAGAACAAGACGAATTAGTAGATAAATCATTTTCATAGAAGATAATAAATTACGAAAATATAAAAAGGAAAAATCATGAGTATTGAAATTAAAATTCCCGCAATTGGTGAATCGATTACTGAAGTAACTCTGACAACATGGCTTAAAGAAGAGGGAGACTTCGTAGAAGAAGGCGATATTCTTTGTGAGATTGAGTCAGATAAAGCCACTGTCGAACTCCCAGCAGAAGAAAGTGGTGTTCTTTCCCGAAGTGTAGATGAGGGAACAGACCTTGAGATTGGTGCTGTTATTGGTTCTCTTACTCCTGGTGAAGGTTCGGCTTCAACTTCTGCTAAATCTTCAGAAGATGATAGTGCAGAATCAACAGCAGATGCGGGAAGCTCTGAAGAGGCGAGTCAAGCTTCTTCCCAAGGCGGTGACAAGAACTATCCATCACCGGCTGCTCGTAAAATTCTAGATGAGAAAGGTGTAGATGCTTCCTCTGTACAGGGAACAGGGAAAGATGGTCGCATTACTAAAGGTGATGCATTGGCCGCTAAGAGCGGTTCCGCACAAAAGCAGGCAAGTGCTCCTGAAAAAAGTGCTTCATCTTCTCAGCCTATGCAGGCCCAAGTTCCTGCCGGTGGGGCGACAAGAGAAGTTCGTCGCGAGAAAATGACTCGTTTAAGAAAAACAATTGCTTCAAGACTTACAGAGGCCAAGAACTCAACAGCGATGCTTACTACTTTCAATGAAATTGATATGCATCCAGTAATGGAGTTACGTAAGAAGTATAAAGAGCAATTCAAAGATAAGCATGAAATTGGTCTCGGATTTATGAGCTTCTTTACTAAGGCCTGTACGATTGCTCTTAGAGAAGTTCCTGGAGTAAATAGCCAAATTGATGGTGAAGAAATTGTTTATCATGATTATGCTGATGTAGGTATTGCCGTTTCTACCCCAAAAGGACTTGTTGTTCCTGTTGTGAGAAATGCTGAATCTCTAAGTCTTGCTCAAATTGAAAAAGAAATTAAGCGTCTCGCTCTTAAAGGTCGTGATGGAAAACTTTCTATGGATGACATGAGCGGTGGAACCTTTACGATTACAAATGGTGGAGTTTTTGGATCGATGCTCTCCACTCCCATTATCAATATTCCCCAATCAGCGATTTTAGGAATGCATAATATTGTTGAACGTCCTGTGGCCATTAATGGACAAGTCGTTGTACACCCTGTGATGTACACGGCCTTGAGTTACGATCATAGAGTAATTGATGGAAAAGAATCAGTGACTTTCCTTTATCGCTTAAAAGAGCTTATTGAAGATCCTGCAAGAATGCTTCTGGATATTTAATCTGTACGATAAGGAATTAGGAGATAATTATGAGCAATAAAGAATATGATGTAGTAGTTATTGGTGCAGGTCCAGGTGGTTATGTTTGTGCTATTCGCTGTGCCCAACTAGGAATGAAGACTGCCCTTGTAGAAAAATATAGTACTCTTGGAGGAACATGCTTAAATGTTGGATGTATTCCTTCAAAAGCGTGGTTGGACTCTTCTGAAAAATATTACGAGTTAGTTAATAAATTTGAAGATCATGGAATTAAGTCTGGAAAGGTAAGCCTTGATTTTCCGAAGATGAGTGAACGTGTTCAAAAAGTAGTGAGTGATACATGTAATGGTGTATCTTTTCTCATGAAGAAAAATAAAGTGGACGTTTTCACAGGAGTTGGTTCATTTGTAGATGACCACACTTTAAAAATCTCTGGTGATAAAGAAGAAACAATTAAAGCAAAGAATGTTGTTATAGCGACAGGTTCTAAGCCAGCTTCATTACCCGGTATCGAAATTGATAAGAAGAGAGTGATCTCTTCAACAGAAGCCCTTAAACTTCCCGAACTACCAAAATCTATGATTGTTATTGGTGGAGGAGTTATTGGAGTTGAATTAGGTTCAGTATTTAAAAGACTTGGAACAAAAGTTTCAATCGTCGAATATGCTGATTCTATTTTAGCGACGATGGATAAAGACATGGGAAAAAATCTTCAGAAAGTTCTTAAGAAAGAAGGGATGGAGTTTTATACCGGTCATGGTGTAACTGAAGTAAAGGCTACGGCCAAGCAAGTTAAAGTAACGGCCAAAACAAAGAAAGATGAAAAAGAAGTTTCTCTTACAGCAGAATATTGCCTTGTTGCAGTTGGACGCCGTCCTTATACAGATGGACTTGGTCTTGAAAATGCTGGTGTAGAACTTGATGAAAGAGGAAGAGTTCCTACCAACGATCATCTCCAAACTTCTAAGTCACATATCTACGCTATAGGTGATGTTACCACTGGTGCCATGCTGGCCCATAAAGCGGAAGAAGAAGGTGTCTACGTTGCCGAACTTCTCGCAGGACAAAAACCTCATATCAATTATAATCTCGTCCCAGGTGTAGTCTATACTTGGCCAGAAGTGGCCAGTGTTGGAGCAACTGAACAGGCCCTTAAAGAAGGAAAAGTTCCTTATAAAACGGGAAGCTTCCCATTCAAAGCTTCTGGTAGAGCAAGGGCCTCCAATGAATCTGATGGTCTCATTAAAGTCCTCGCTCATAAGGAAACCGATGAGATTCTAGGTGTACATATGGTAGGTCCACGTTGTGCCGACATGATTGCTGAAGCTGTATTAGCGATGGAATTCCGTGCTTCTGCTGAAGATGTCGCTCGTACTTGCCATGCCCATCCCACTTATACAGAATCCTTTAAAGAGGCTTGTCTCGCTGCTACCGAAAATAGAGCGATTCACATTTAAACTGACCCCTTTAAATGGAGTTATCGGGGATTAAAGAGCCTTGGCTTTTTAATCCCATCGATTATCTGATTGTGATAAATCGCGTAGATGGTCAAAAAATCTAACAGTCGATCTACGCGCTTTGTTGTGCACCAAGTCCTTCGAGCGAGCCTCTTTATATTATCTCGAATCATCGCCGCTGTTTGGTTCAAACAAAAGAGCGGATCAAAGCCTCCTTTTTTCATCTCTCCTTGTCCAACCACCGTCGCTTCTCGACCTTTGTATCTCTTGTGACTGGCCTCTCTAAAATGAATTCTAAAAGGATCAGGATAGTGTGTAGACTTATCTGAAGAAAAGCAACAATGACGATGAGCAACTTTCTTAAGTTGGCTAAATAGAGAGTCTAAAGCCTTTCTTCTTTGGCATATTCTCTTTCCATACTTTTTACGACTCAATCGGGCGGAACCCCCTTTGGCAGCGATTCTTCCCACCTCAAAGGCAAGTATTTTTCGAGTATGTTTTTCTACTGCGAGAGGTATAGTAAGTGGCTTAAGCTTTGTATGTTCAAAGCTCTCCATCTCATCAAAAACTAT
>PASP01000017.1 GCA_002712005.1 Halobacteriovoraceae bacterium | reverse complement strand
TGATACCACGGATCGTGATTCGTACTTCGCTTTTTATACCACGCAAGATGATGTCTTAAGTGAGGCCATGCGAATTAATTCACAGGGCTTTGTTGGAATTGGAACGACAACTCCAACGACTGCATTAGAAGTGAGTGGAGTGATTACCGCTTCAGGATTTAACGGTCCCGTTACCAGTACTTCGGCCAGTGTCGGAGCAGGAAGTGCGGCAAATCCTTCTTATACTTTTTCGTCAGATTCAAATACAGGTTTCTATTCAGGAAGCGCTGATACTATTGAAGTTAGTTTAGGTGGATCGAATATCTTTGATATGACAACGACAGAGATTCGATCAAGTACTGTAGGGGGAGGGGTTCTCAGAACAGCGGCTTCTTCTGCGGCGACCCCAACTTTTACTTTCAACGGAGATGAAGATACGGGATGGTTTTCTCCAGCTGCGGATACTCTTGCTGCAAGTACTGGGGGAGTAGAGAGAATAAGAATTGATAATACGGGCAAAGTTGCCATTGGGCGTTCAGCTCCTAGGGAAGAGCTTCATATTCATAAAAATGCTGGTAATGATGGCGCTGATTTAATTTTAAGTAATTCTACAATTGAAGCTCCCTTTCTCAATCAAGAATTAGGGTCTCTTTGGTTTGGTTCAGATGAAGGTAATGGCTATAAATCGGCAGGGATTCAAGGACTTGCTGCTGCTGATTTTAATTCATCCGATCATCCTTCTATTTTAAGTTTCTTAACCTCACCCTCGGGCTCAGGAAGTGCTGAAGAGAGAATGAGAATTTCTGATACAGGTAATGTAGGGATTGGAACAATAAATCCTGCGGAAAAATTAGTCGTCAATGATGGATTTGGTCTTTTTAAAACATCTACCGATGTCGACTCTGGTCTTTCCATTCAGTCTAGTACACAGGCCCGCTATTGGATCACAAGTAATCGTGGTGATGGAAATTATTTAAATTTTAGTACAGGTAGTAATCCTGGTGACTCAAGAGATAATATCCTTGTTCTTACTTCTGGTGGGAATATAGGAGTTGGTACGGCCTCTCCTGAGGCAAATTTTCATGTAGCAGGAGATGAATCGATATTAAGTAGTGATTACCATATTTTAACAAATAAGGTTTCTCATAGTTCACCAGACTGGAGTTCCCATCAATATTATCTTCTTATTATGAAGAGAAATGTTGCAGGAGCCGTAGTGGGAAATATTACGGGTTCACGATATTCAGGAAGTGCTGGGCGATACTTATCTGCTGAAATTGCATTTAATTCTTCCTCTAATACTTATGATACTTTGACAGGGGATATCTTTAAAGTTTTAAACAAAGGATCAAATGAATCAATTCTAGGCTGGAGTGAGATTGAATATAATGGCGATACCTGGGCGGCGATTCGAATTGAATCGAATTCCATTATCCATGCTATGAATTGGAATTTTAATGGTTTTGCCAATGCCAATATTAGAGTCGAATCCGATTGGTTGAAGTTAGTTCAAGATGATGATCCCTTAATCACAAATATTGTTGCCACCTACTCGAATAGAAAATTAGATAATGAACTCTTTGCTTATTCTTCAGAAGATGCAACTTATGGCCGCTCTTTGAGAGCAGTAAATAATTTTATCATTGATGGCAACTTAGGTGTTGGAGTAGCTTCTCCAACAGCAAAAGTGGATGTTAATGGGGTAGTGAAAGCGAGCTCATTTGAAGGTGCTGTAGCGGCATCAAATATTGCTTCGGATGGTGGCTCGGCATCATCACCTGGTTATTCTTTCAGTGGTGATTCAGATACTGGTTTTTATTCGGCTACAGCAGATACCTTAGAAGTTACGGTTGGAGGAAGTAATATTTTTGACTTCAACGCAACGGGGCTCGTTTCTCCCACCGTAGGTGGGGGTGTATTTAAAACTTCAAATGGTACAGCAGCTTTACCCACTTTTTCCTTTGCTGGTGATGAAGACACAGGTTGGTTTAGGCCAGGTGCTGATATGTTAGCAGCAAGTAATGGTGGAACCGAGTCTATGCGCATTGATGCCTCTGGGAATATTGGTATCGGGACCGTTTCTCCATCGGGACTTCTGACTGGTACTGGTACGAGAAGACAACATATTCGTTCAACCAATGGGTCAGCTGAACTCAATCTTGATCACGGTGGCAATTCGTTAACTCACAAATCTGGCCTAACGTTATCTTCGTCAGGAACTCCTGTCGGATTTATTCGCACAGAGAAGTCGACTACCAGTGCTATCGATGCTGCTCTTGCCTTTGGTACTCACAATGGATCCGCTCTTGCGGAGAGGATGAGAATCACGCGTGAAGGTTATGTTGGAATTTATAATAATGACCCTGATGAAAGACTTCATGTTTCTGGAGCGATTATGCTTGGAGGACGAACTCTGGCCAATAGTGATGGGGATGTAGCGACAACAGTTCTGCCTTACCAAGGGGCCTTTATTGGTTGGAATGAAGATAATGGGGGAGGAAGGACTCACTTTCTCAATCATAGAGGATCCGGAAATGGAGGATGGCAGTTTGATTCCTATAATAGCGATGGAAGTTTTGATAAGTCGGTTATGCATATTCGTGGGAGTACTGGAAATGTTGGTTTAGGGACTAATTCACCTTCTGAAGCTTTAGTGATTAAGGGAGATAATAAGGTTCTTCGCTTTGAAGCAGATACGAATAATATTGATAATTCCGGAAGTATTGTTTTCTCTGAAAATACTACTCAAGATCACTTTACTATCCGTTATGATGGAAATAATGGGATTGGGGGCAGTGGTGCTCTTCGTTTCAATGGAAATGGTGCTGGTGATATTTTAAGTCTTAATAGGAATGGCCATGTTGGAATAGGCGTATTAAATCCTGTGACTCATTTTCAAGTTTCGGAAGATGATTTAGGCTCAGATTGGTTATACTCTAATGATTCTTTCTCTTTTCTTGCTAAGAATGCGTGGAGCTCTCTTGTTTCAACATCAGAAGCCACATGGGGTTCTGGTATGTTCTTTAAGCAGGTTGATGATACGACTAATAGTTTCGATAACGCCTGGGGGATTATAAGACAAACCAACGTCAATGGTGCAGGAGACGGATCTCTACGCTTCGTGTATGGGACGACAACAGATGTAAATGCACACACTTCACATATGACTATGTTAAGTGATGGGAAAGTGGGGATAAAAACTTCAACACCGACTTCTCTTTTTGATGTGAGAGAATCGATTGATAATTCCGCCACTGTTTCTTATCGAAATAATTCTATCTTACAAGTTGCCAACGATAATAATACTGATGGAAATACTGCCTTTTTAAGAACTGAAGTTGCAGGGGACGGTTACCATCTAGGGACCGTATATAATACTAATCAAGATGTTGACTTTGTGATTCGTAAAGAGCTTACGAGTCAGTCGAATGATTCCGAATTCTTGCGCATTAAAAATAATGGTGATGTAGGGATTGGTACATCTACTCCAGAGCAAAAACTCCATATTAATGGAACTGGCACAACGGGGACATGGGGGAGTTATGCAATTAATGGAGGTTATTTTAGAGTAGGGGAAGCTAATTCTTCTATCAATTTGGCGATGGATGGGAATTCAATTATCGCTGATAGTGGACTATCTATAGCTACTCTTAACGCTGATGATATAACGATTGGTACCAATAATACGGCCCATATGAGAATTACTTCTGATGGTAAAATAGGTATAGGAACAGTGGCACCGGAGAAGCAGCTTCATTTGAAAGGCGATGGTTATATCATGCTTGAAAATGGAATTGGAGAGAAGGCCCAAATTAATTTAGGTAATTCAGGAACCATGTTGGCCATAGGTAATTACACGGGGACAGCGAATTCCGTTAATATTGATATTTCTAATGGTTACACAGGAATAGGAACGAATAATCCTGCACAAAAATTGGATGTAAATGGGAATATTGCTGTTTCGGGCTCAACGGTCCACACTTCTGATCGTAGGCTTAAGAGAGAGATTGCCTCCATTGATGATCCCATTGAGCGTCTTATGAAGATTGAAGGGGTGACTTATTTTTGGAAAGATAAGGATCGTGATCAACATCGACAAATTGGAGTAATCGCTCAGGATGTTCAGAAACAATTTCCGGAAGCCGTTTATGAAAATAAGGAAACGGGTTTTCTCTCCGTTAATTATTCGGGTCTAATTGGGCCTCTCATTGAAGCGATTAAAGAACTCTTTAAAGGTCAGAGTGAAAATAAGAGGGAGCTTAGCTCCATTAAAAAAGAAAATATCAAGCTTCAAGAACAGAATTCAATCATCATGGAGCAAAATGAAGAGATAAGAAGAGAGAATCGTCAGATGAAATCCTTTCTCTGTAAACAATATCCAGAAGCTGAATTCTGTGTGAATCAGTAGGTCTTTTCCTTAAATATTTCCCGACTTAAGTAGGCTGCCTCTAAATAGGGTCATTCCTTTTTTTTTATTTTATTGAGTATTTTCTAAGTTACTGAATTTAGGATGGTAAAACCTGCCAATTCGTTCTCATAGTAAACTTTTTTCTACACTTCTTAGACTGCATTTTCGATAAGTTATTAGGCTGAATCTAGATTTTATGTTTAAAGTTTTAAAGATACTCTCATATTCACTTCTCGTCTCATTATTGTCGAGCTGTATATTAACAGCGGACAAGGTTGAAATGATTGGCTTTGATCGAACCAAAGTTGGGGGCACTGTTGACGAAAATATTGAGATTAAAGTGGATAGTGTATCCCTTGCCCAAGATGAGCTAATTGTTTCAGGTTCACAACTGGATAGTATAACCAAAGTATCAATTCGTGATGGGCACGGACTAAATCAAGAACTTTCTATTTCTAATAAAAGTAAGAATGCTCTTATCCTTTCTTCTTCTCAAATTATAAAATTGGCCTTGAATTCGGCCATTGATCTTATCTTTGAAAATGCCTATGGGCAAAGTGTAACGACGGTTCAATTTGATCTTGTGGATGGTTCCATTACTTCAGTAAAGATTGCTGATGGGGCGATTACCGCTGATAAATTATCTTCCATGGGTGCAGGGGTTGGCCAAGTTCTCCGATTTGATGGCACCACTTGGCAGGCAAGTGATTTGAACTCTCTTACCTATGCAGGTAATTGGGATGCTAATACTAATACCCCAGATCTTACTATCGGAGGCAGTTTAGGTGAATTCTATATTGTTGAAACGGCCGGTAATAGCGATCTCTCCGGAGGAGCGGGGACAAACTCTTGGCTCATTGGGGATTGGGTTGTTTGGAATAATGTAATTGGCCAATGGGAAAAGGTTGAAAAAGATACGGCCGCAACAGTAACAAGCTTTAATGGCCGTAATGGGGCCATCACTGCCCAGGCAGGAGATTATACCTGGGCCCAGATTGATAAAACAACTTCTAGTATTTCTGATTTAAGTGATATTGATTTATCGACTCCAGCGACGACTGGGCAAGTTTTAAAATTTGATGGAACCCAATGGTATGCTGATGATGATCGCACAAGTGGGGGAAGTAATTCTGTCAGTAGTTCTGAAATTACTGATGGAACAATTGTTAATGCTGATATTGATGCTAGTGCGGGGATTGTTTATTCTAAACTTAATATCGCTGATGGAGATATTCCTGAAGCGAAGGTTTCGGGACTTGCGAGTTTAAGAAGTACTGTATCTTCTCACACTACAGATATTTCAACTCACTCTTCTGACATTACAAGTTTGAATACTTCAATATCTAATCACGCTTCTCAAATATCAAATAATGCTTCTAATATTAGTAGCAACTCTTCGAATATCACGACTAATACCTCAAATATTTCGGCCAATACTACGGCGATCTCTTCTTTAACGAAAGCCGATATTGGACTAGCTAATGTGGATGATATTCAGCAAATGCCATTGAGTTATCTCGATACAGATTCTACTCTTGCTGCAAACTCTAATACTCAAGTCCCTTCTCAACAGGCGATTAAAACCTATGTAGATAATTCTATTGCAGGCTTTGGCGCTGGAGATTTCTTTGCTGATGGTTCGGTTCCCATGACAGGAAGTTTAAACTTGAATAATCAGTCTATTATAAATGGAATGCAAATCACGACCACGAATTTAGTTCTTCGTGATCAAGGTGCTGATTCTCAAACTTGGCAATTAAGAGAATTGATAGGTAATGAATTTGCGCTTCAATATAATTCCGTTCAGCAAGCCCTTTTTACGCAAACAGGTGCGCTTCATATAACTCAGCTCTGTGATGAAACAGGCGCCAATTGTAAAGATGCAAGCGAAGCTTGGTCTACATCAAGTGGGACCGTAACCTCGATTACTGGAGGGGCCGGTCTAAGTGATGGTCCCATCACAACAACGGGTACCCTCGATATCAATATTGATAATACCACTATAGAGATAGCTACCGATGCCCTCCAATTAAAAGATGGAGGGATTACTAATGCCAAAATAAATGCAACAGCGGCCATTGATTACTCTAAATTAAATATTCCCGATGCTGCGATTACACAGGCCAAAGTCAATGGTCTCACTACCTTGGCCTCTAATGTAAGTACAAATACATCAAATATTTCGGCCAATACAACAGCAATTAGTTCATTAACTAAAGCAGATATTGGACTGAGTAATGTCGATGATATCCAACAGTTGCCTCTGAGTTATTTAGATACAGATAATACTTTAACGGCCAATTCTAATACTCGTGTTCCCAGTCAGATGGCGATAAAGACGTATGTCGATAGCGCCATATCGGGAGTAAGTTCGGGAAGCGGAGATTTTTTGGCCGATGGCTCAGTCGCGATGACTGGAGCCTTTAACTTAGGGAATCAAAATTTAATTAATGGGGGAAGTCTAAGAGTAAGTGAAATCTGCGATGAAACCGGTGTTAATTGTAAAGATATTAGTGATCCATGGACAGGTGGTGGGGGAACGGTTACTTCCGTTTCTGGTGGAGCAGGTCTAAGTGATGGGCCCATTACAACTTCAGGAAGTTTAAGTGTCAATGTCGATGATGTAACTCTTGAAATACCTGTAGATACTCTTCAATTAAAAGATGGAGGGATCACGAATTCTAAAATTAGTGCCACAGCGGCCATTGATTACTCTAAGTTGAATATTGCTGATGGTGATATTGCTCAAGCAAAGGTTAATGGACTTACGGCCCTTGCTTCAAGTGTAAGTACGAATGCTTCGAATATTTCAGGGAATACCACGGCTATCAGTTCTTTAACCAAGGCCGATATTGGTCTTAGTAATGTGGATGATATTCAACAGATGCCCTTAAGTTATTTGGATACGGATGTTGCTCTTAGTGCTGACTCAAATACTCGAGTCCCAAGTCAAATGGCGATTAAAAGCTATGTTGATACAGCGATTTCCTCTGTTGGAAATGGTGACTTCCTTGCCGATGGAACGATTCCCATGACAGGGGCACTCAATTTAAACTCTCAGAATATAACAAATGGGGGAGATCTTAATATCACTCGTATTTGTGATGAAACAGGCTCCAATTGTCGAGATGCGAGTGACCCCTGGAGTAGTGGGAGTGGAACGGTAACTTCTGTAGGTGGAGGAGATGGACTAAGTGATGGACCCATTACGACTTCTGGTTCTCTAAGTGTAAACGTAGATACCACTACTATTGAAATTGCAGCCGATACCTTACAAATTGCAAATGGTGCGATTACCAATGCCTTAGTCAGTGCAACAGCGGCCATAGACTATACAAAACTAGATATTGCTGATGGAGAAATTCCTCAGGTTAAAGTTAATGGTTTGACCACTCTTTCTTCAACGGTATCGGGAAATACTTCAGATATCGCTTCAAATTCTTTTGATATCTCTACTAATACTTCAAATATTGCCACCAATGCGACTAATATCACTTCTAATACGAATGCGATTAGTACTCTTGGGCCAAGTGATGTGGGCCTTACTAATGTGGATGATATTCAACAAATGCCTCTGAGTTATCTCGATATTGATGCGACTCTTAGTTCTGACTCCGATCTTCTGGTACCCAGTCAAAAGGCGATTAAATCCTATGTGGATACGGCCATTGCTGGTGTAGGTTCAGGTAGTGGAGACTTTCTCGCTGACGGAACCGTTCCTATGACAGGAGCTCTCAATTTAAATGATCAAAATATTGCTGCCGGAAATGTGGGGAATTTTAATTCTTTAGTTCTAAGAGACCAAGGAGCAGATACTAATCTTTGGGCACTCACAGAAAGTGGCAGTAATGAATTTCTTATTCAATATAACTCCCTCAATCAGGCCTTATTTACTAATGCAGGAGCTCTTCATATTACTCAGATTTGTGATGAAACAGGAGCAAATTGTAAAGATGCCAGTGATCCTTGGGGCTCTGGTAGCGGTACGGTAACTTCTGTTGCTGGAGGGGATGGTCTTAGTGATGGTCCCATTACAACTACGGGAAGTCTTAGTGTGAATGTTGATGATTCCACGATCGCTATCGTGACAGATGTTCTTGAAGTTAAAGATGGTGGGATTACAGATGCAAAAGTGAGTGCCACTGCGGCCATTGCTCAATCGAAGATCAATAACCTAACGACTGATTTAAGCTCTAAGCTTCCTTTGGCCGGTGGTACTATGACTGGAGATATCGCTTTTAGCGCGACTCAGACATTTGATGGTGTCGATATTTCTGCTCTTGATTCAAGTGTCGCGGCAAAAGCTGAACAAAGCACTTCAATTATTGCTGGTGCAGGTCTCAGTGGGGGAGGAGATTTAAGTTTAGATCGTACTCTTGATATCTCTGTTGATGATGCCACCATTGAAATTGCTACTGATACCTTACAGATTAAAGATGGTGGGGTTACCGATGCTAAAATCGCCTCCCTTTCTGATACCAAAATCACCACGGCCTGTACAAATGGTCAGATTATTGCTTCAGATGGAACGCAATATGTATGTGCGGATGCCACGAGTGCTGGGAATTGGACTTTAAATACTACAGATCTCTATTATAATGGCGGAAATGTGGCCATTGGTAAAACGACCCCTACAACGACTCTCGACGTAGATGGAAATACTCGTTCAACCGCTTTCTTTGCTGAAGAAGGCTCTGCTGCATCTCCAAGCTATGCTTTTGCAACCTCTCCCTCTACTGGACTCTATAATCCTACAGCTACGACTTCTCTTGGTATCGCCGTCAATGGGGCTGAAGTTCTAAGAGCAGTCGATGGTGCTAAAGTAGGAATTGGTAAGGCCGGAGAAGTTGTTGAAGGAACTCTACACGTTAAGGGATCAAGTACTCTTGTACTAGAGGATGAGGCCTTAAGTTCTCCTACCTTCTTCTTTAAACGCCACAACGGAGGAAGCGGAGTTCTTGATACTGAATTAATCGGTCAATTCTTTACTTATACAGAAGCGAGTGACGGAAGTTTTGCCCCTTCAGAATTTATGTCAGTCGAGGCCAGTGAAAATCATATCCCGACAGGAATAGGGTCAAGAATTCGCTTTAGCACTGTAGAAAATGGCGCTACTGCAGCTACAGATCGTCTGACCATTGATCACGATGGAGACATCAAAATTGGGACCGGTGAGCCTCAAGCAACATTGGATATTGGCGGAGCAATTCTAATGTCCAATGAAGATGATATATCTACTATCTCTGATATTCTCTTTATGGGAGACGGTGCTATTGCAGCCGCTAATCATTTAAATCTCAATATTGATGGACTTAATGATGGAACAGGAGACTTCTCGATAAAAGTGGGAAGTGAAACTTCCGCCGCACCAACTCTATTTACCGTAAAGAATGATGGAAATGTAGGAGTGGGGACAAGTACTCCAACAAGTAAACTTCATATCGCTGGTGATCTCAGACTAAACTCCGATATTCATCCTTCCATTTTTTATACAGAGAGTGATAATTCAGATCTTGAATGGCAAACAGTTGCAGATGGTAGAGCATTTTCAATTCGTGTTAATAATACTACTCCTTACCCCTTATCTATTTTAGAAAATAAAGATGTGATTTTAAATGGCGGAAATGTTGGGATAGGAACTACTTCCCCTGCACAAAAACTCTCTATTGTTGGTGGTAATATTTCATTAGCAGATGATTATGCGATTGGACGATCTCTGGGAAGTGCAAGTGATGAGCATGCCATTTATATGTTTAAAACGGGGATTCAAGCAATGACTGGAGGAGCTACTGCTCCTCATGATAATGCACTTTCTATAGAAAGTGATGCAGAGATTACATTTGTCGAAACAGATAATGACGCTCTTAAGGGTTATATGGACCTTAATACAGGTTTATTCAATTGGTTCGGTGATCTCACCGTTGGGGGAGCCATTGCCAAGGGGTCGGGAACCTTTGATATTCCTCATCCCAACGAAGAGAAAGCTAAAGAAGGAGTACGCCTAAGACACTCCTTCGTGGAAAGTCCAAACCGAGGGGATAATATCTATCGCTACAAAGTTGAAGTGGTGGATGGAGAGGCCGTGATAGAGCTTCCCGACTATTTTAAAGATCTCAATGAAGATGAACAAATCTGGGTAAATGCGGTGGAACACTTTGGAAGGGCCTTTGGTAAAGTAAATAAAGAACAAACTCAACTTACGGTGAAAGCTGATACGGATGGACCTTATAATGTTCTCTTGATCGCTACTCGAAAAGATGAAATTGCTAAGAAGGGTTGGGATGCGAAAGCGGAAGGTCCTGAGTATACGCCTCGAAGACCTGCTTCTGTTGAATAGAAAATCTTCCCTAGTCGGTTAACTCCTAGGGAAGTACTCGTGACATAATTCCTAGAATGAAGCTCTCACTCCAACTACAATATGTCTTTTGGCCATTCTCATATCATCTTTGATGATGGAAACATGGTTGATGGCCTCTTCATCCGTTAAGTTATTTAACTGTCCATAAATCATGATCGATTGATCTTCAACTCGTAGATCGTGAGAGAAATCAAGATTGATCATTGTATAGGCGGGAGTTGAGGTTTCGTTATTGGCCGTATGATCTTGTTGGAATACTCTTTGAATTTCAATTCCTGCATTATGGTAATCACCTAGGTAACGAAATTCCGCCATTAAACGAATAGGAGTCATTCGGGCCAGGTTTTGAGAAAAGGTTTCATTTCTTCCACGAAGATAGTCACCCTTTAGTGTCCACTGAAATTGAGAATTGATAAAGTGAGTAAAGCTAAGTTCCGCACCATAGATGAGGGCCTTATTTTGCTCATAATTATAAATTTCGAAGTCTTCATCAGAGTCTCCGGCCGTTCCACTTTCATCTGTATCATCGATATTTCCTGTAGGATTTAAAGAGATATAATTGGAAAATTTATGGGCGAAAATATTGAAAACAGTTTCCGACATTTTATTCTTCTGGCGTAGACTCCACTCAGCTGCTACTGACTTTTCCTTATCAAGATTTTCATCACCGACCACAAATTTGCCGATTGCTAGGTGAGCCCCATTGGAATAGAGTTCTTGAAAAGTTGCAGCTCTTTCATTGTAGGAAAGATTTAGACCTGTAGCAAGAGTATCCGTTAGATTATAGAGAACCCCTGTCGCTGCACTAAAGCTGTTGAAGTCTTTATTCTTTGCCGTCGCTAAAATATTTCCAGCTTCTGCATCAACCTTTGCATGCTCATAGCGCAGACCAAGATTGACTTTACCCCAATCTTGCTTGAGCTGCTCAAAAATAAAGAGGGCATATTGTTCGCTCTTATTAAAAGGAAGAAAGGCTTCATCTCCTACAGCTTTAAAGTCTGATATCTGAGTTTGAACTCCAATGATACCTGTCATCTGATCACTAAAGCGGTGGTAGAGTTCAAGTCGAGACTCATTACTTTCATTATCAAATTCAGTTCCCACTTCTGTACCTTCTAATTCTTGATGCTCATAGAAGGTTTGGGCCGATTTCAGTTGAATACCGGTAAAGAATCCTGTGAGGTCGTGATGAGCAACAAGATCAACTCGTTGCTGTTTCATATTGATATCAACATCTTCTTCCGCAACAACCCCATATAAATTATCATAGAGAGAGTAGCCTACACCCACATAGGTATCATCATCTATAAAGTAACTGGTTCCTACACCGTAGGACTTTTGCTTAAATTCTGAATTATTAATTTTTCTCTCTGGCGACTTCATATCTTCGGCTTGACCCATATCTCCATCAAGGTGGAGCATAAAGTTATTCGCTCCATAGTCGAGATTCATGGCCATATTTTGACCATTATTTGAAGAGTTGGTTTTCACATCAATACCGCCAGCAGCATGCTCGTGATAGTTCTTATGAATTCGAGAAGTCACCACATTGACGACACCACCAATGGCCGAAGATCCGTAAAGAAGATTGAGAGGACCTCGTACCACTTCTAATCTCTTAGAAACGAGAGGGTTAATAGGGATAGCGTGATCTTGACTGGCACCAGAGAGGTCCATGATTCCAAGTCCATCTTGAAGAAGGCGAATTCGATTACCATCGAGACCGCGAATGACAGGTCGTGAGGCGTTGGGACCAAATTGAGTTGAGCTGATACCAATTTCTTTAGCGAGAGTTTCCCCAAGAGTCGTTTGAGCCTCTTTGGCCAATTGATCCGCTTCGAGAACGGTGACTGATTCAATGGCTTCATTCCAAGCATTGCTCGTATTTTGGCCATGAACGGTGAGAACTTCGATATGTGTTAGAGAGTCGTGGTGTTCAGCAGCTCTGTGTTTTTCACCTTTGTCGTGATCAGCGTGCTGTGTTTGGGCATAAGATTGAGTTAGGCCTAATGCTAAGGCCAAGGAAACAACGGGTGTAACTTTCATAGAATTGATCCTTGTCTAAAATAATGAGTTCAGACCAATTCTATGTTTATGCAAGTCACTTGTAAATGTGTAATTAGAGATTTTTTAGGTATTCAATACGATTGATACGGAAAACCTTTTCCTCGGCATGATGATTTCCATTCTTCTTATAGGCCGTACGTTGGCAACCTTCTTCTTCATCAAGGATAAAGTCATCGGCACCTTCAATAAGAATTCCTTCAACGAGTCCTGTTTCTTGGTTGAAAACAGGGGAGCCTGAGTTTCCAACAAAACTATCAAGATTTGTAATAAAGAAGTCTTGTTTTCTAAAAAAGGTTTGAAAGGGTTTAAATACTCCAAGGAGATTTCCGGTTTTAACTTTTGCCCCATCGGCAATCTTCTGAGGAAGACCGTAAGGATGACCAATGATGAGAAGATCTTCTCCCCAATTAGGCTTTCCTTTCTTTCTAAACTCTAGAGGTTCACGACCAACAACTTCGCGATCAAGTTTAATAACCGCATAGTCTTTTAGCTTAAATTTGGTTTCTGAAAGTTCTGTGGAAACCACTTCTTTACAGCGATAAATATTGTCATTTGAGAAACGAGTCGTTCCTTCTTCAAAGCCAAATACCCAGCTATAAGAGTCACAGGGCGTATCTTCCGTTACGCAATGTCCGGCGGTAACAAGAGTATCAGGGGCGACTAGAAAACCGGTACAAATAGGAAGAACATTTTGTTCTGCATAGGGCTCATCTTTACAAACGTTATAAGATCGAGAAGCCGTTTTCTTAAAGAAGGTTGTAAAATTATCCGGGTCCGTCGCAAAGTCTGGACGTAGAGATCGAGTTCTCACCATGGCGGCAACAGATTTCGCTTTATCCCTAAAAGAGCGATCTGGATACTCTGAGGTTTCAAAGCGATTATCTTTACCGTAAATGACATCAAAATTAGATCCTTCACCATAGGCGGGCTTGATTAAGCATAATTGAAGGAGGGTAAGCCCTAGGGATATAGCTTTTTTCTTCTTTATATTAAAAGTGATTAGGTGATTGAAATCCATATTTGGCCCTCGTTCATAAGTTTTGAGGGGCCATAATATCGCATAGCGCAACAATCTCAAGGGATTGAGTAAAAAAGTAAGGGAAAAGCCTTAAATTAGGGGTAGTTTTATTTTCTCACTGGAACTTTGACACGAACTTTCTTCTTTTCGTGGGCCTTCTTAGCCTGTATGGCCAGGTTTCCTAGTGAGATCATACCGATACCTAAAATGAGTAGCTCGACGAATGATTGCATGGCCATAGAAACCTCCTCCCGATTGGTTCGGGTATTACTTATTATACCCTATTAATGGGCTTTTCGGAGCTTGTGGAAGTTTTTGTTAGAGTTTTATTGGGGACTTTTCGTAATTTCAATAGGTTAAACTATATCTAATCATAAACTATACATATTTTCCAAAGCTTAGGAGTCATTTTGCCCCTTCACAGGTGGCCAAAATCTGCCTAAAATAGTGGCATACTTACTTTTTATTCCAATAAGGATGCCCATGGACAGGATGCTTGATACAGCGCAAAAAGCCCTCGATATAAACCTCGACTCATCAATTTATGGTACTTTTGCCGAGATCGGTGCAGGGCAAGAGGTGGCCAGGCATTTCTTTAGGGCCGGTGGAGCTGCTGGGACCATTGCAAAGTCTATGTCGGCCTATGATATGACAGTAAGTGATTCTATTTATGGAAAATCAGGTCGCTATGTTTCCAAATCTCGTTTGGAGACCATGTTGGAAAAAGAGCATGAGCAACTTATTGAAAGGCTTGATGAGCAAAGGGGTGGAGAAACAAAATTCTTCGTCTTTGCCGATACGGTTGCTGCTAAATCTTTTAATTCTTCAGCAGATTGCCACGGTTGGATGGGTGTGCGTTTTCAGCATGAAGCTCGTGCTGAATACTCTCAAATGATTCTTCATGTGCGAATGCTTGATCATATCAACCTTCAACAACAAGAAGCCCTTGGTGTCTTGGGAACTAATCTTATCTACAATTGTTTTAGAGAGAGAGAAGATAGAGTTCAATTTGTAAAAACACTGATGAACGGTCTTTCCACGGATCGTATTCTCATCGACTATATTGACGTTACTGGTCCTGCCTTTGCTGGACAAGACCGAAGACTTTGGCCTCTTGAATTGGTTAAGCGTAGCTATACAGAGTCCGTTTTATTTGGAAGTGATGGCACTATTCTTTCTGCAAAGGATGAATTCTATAAGAAGAAACTCTTAGTTTCTCGTGGTTCCTATCGTCCGCCAACATTCTTTAATATGGATATGCTTGAGAAGGGAAGAAATGCTTTTTGTAAAAAGATTGGCGAAGAGAAGGCCTCTGATATCGTTGTCGTTCCTGAGATTTCTATGAGTAAACTCAAGGAAAGAGGGGGGCAAATTATCAGTGAGGATTTCTTGGCCCGTATTAATCTCTTGGGTGAGTTGGGACAGATGTGTTTAGTTTCGAGTTACAATACCTATGGAGAACTTTCCCGCTACCTTTCAACCTGTACCAATGGCAAAGTAGCCTTTGTTATGGGTTACTACAATTTAGAGGAAGTCTTTAGTTTTGATAAGTATGCTAATAACCCCAATGGACTCCTTGGGGGCATTGGTGAGCTTCTTGGCCATAAGACGGAGGTCTTTGTTTATCCTGCTCTCAGTGATGATGGAAAGAAAGTTCTCTCCTCAAAGGATGCTCAAGTCCATAAAGACGTGAAACAGCTAATTGATTATCTCTGTAGCATCAAAAGAATTGAAGATATTGAGGATTATGATAAGAATTATTTTAGTATATGGTCTCGTACAGTATTGAGTATGATTCAAAATAATGAGCCAGGTTGGGAAAAAATGGTTCCCGATATCGTGGCCAAAGAAGTGAAGGAAAAATGTCTCTTTGATTTTCCTTGTGAAGTATAGCTAGGGTTTTTTTATGAGTTATGGAAGTGATGTGATCATTATTGATGATGATCCTGCCGTAATTGAGCTTCTTGAAATGTATTGTGAAAATTTGGGATATTTTCGCAATATCATTAAGGCCAAGGATGGTAGTGAAGCCTCAAAGAAATTATTCAATCAACAATTTTGCGTCATCTTATTAGATGTGAATATGCCTCGTAAAACTGGGGTGGATATTATTCGTGAGCTTTCCCATAAGGATCACATTAATAATACTCAATCTGTGATCATTATCTCTGGAGAGCTAAGTAAGGCGATACTTACTCATGCCATGTCTAAAGGGGCCAAAAATTTCTTAGTAAAGCCCTTTACAGAAGAGCAGTTTAAGCAAAAAGTGGAGAGCGTCATTAAAACGACCTCTCCAGATCTTTTGACTTAGCCTTAAAAGAGTCTCTCTACTTTTTCAGAAGTATAATTTTGAATTCTTTCCGCACTGAGATCAGGGGGAAGTCCATCGTACTTGGTATTTTCCCCTGGAATCATATGGAGAGTTTGAGTGGGGAAAGCAAATTGAATGCCCATTTCCTTACCTAGTCTCAAGATATCCATAATTAATCTATGTCGTTCCTTGAGTTCATCGGCCCAATCTGGAGTGATGAAGAATACATAGAGGAGAATATTTAAACTCGAAGCTCCTAGTCCATTGAGATAGACATGGTAATAATCCTTACGTGTATGGGGATGTTTACGAATGATCTCTCTAATGCCTTCACAGAACGCCTCTATTTTTTCAACAGGAGTATCGTATTGAACTCCTAAATTTGTGGTGTAACGTCTAAATTGTCTCATACCATAATTATCAATATGAGCATTGGTGAGCATTCCATTGGGAATTGTAATAAGAGAATTATAGAAGGTTCTAATTCGACAAGATCTTAAACCTACTTCTTCTACTGTACCTTCAATTCCATTATCTATATTGACCCAGTCCCCAATGCGAAAGGGGCGATCAAGAAGAACAGTTAGAGAGCCAAAGAGATTTGAGATGGTATCTTTAGCAGCGAGGGAAACCCCTAGGCCTGCAATCCCCATTCCGGCGAGAAGACCTTTCATATCTAAGGAGAGGGCATCGCCCACAGCGATAATTCCAACGGCCACAACAAATGTCTTTAAAGACTTTCTCACTAAAGGAACGAGAATATCATCAAATTTATTTTCTGATATTTGCGCTTTCTTCTCAAGATAGAGACAGAGAAGATCAACCAGTTGATAAAAGGCCAAGACACAGCCAAAGGTAAAGGCGACCTTGGCCCCTTTTAAGAACCACGAGAGAACTTGGTAGTCGAGTTCAAGTAATTGTACTCCCAAGGTCCACATGGCCGTAAAGAGAATAATGCCCATGGGAAGAGTGAATTTACGATTGAGTTCACTAGAAATTTGGATACCCGATTTTGCTAAAAAATGAACAATGAGCTTGGCAAGATAGAGGCGTATAATTCTTTCGATAATATAGGCCAGAAGAATAAGAGCAAAGAGACCCATCCATTGTCCATTCATTAAGATGAAGCTTTGATGGGCCGTCCATTCTGGCATCTGATTTTTGAGATTTTCTTTCCAACTTGAGTAGGCCGTCACCCCCTTGGCCAAGTCATTTTTTTTGACCACTCTTTCATAGAGAGAGATGGTCTCCATAGTCTTTTCACTGAAAAGCCAGCGAGGAGCAGGTTGCTTTTCTGTAGCGGTATTTTCAAGGGAGATTTCAACATTATAAGTTTCTTTATTCCACTCAATGGTCTCTGCTTTATAAACCCAAGTCTTCTTATTCGGATTGGATTCTACCCAGTCTGAGCCTGGAATCGTTTCAATGTCCACATATTCCAAGTGATCTAGGGTATTGATTAATTTTACTGCATTTTGCTCGCCCACTAATGTTTTAGCATCGCGAGGAATCGATTTTAGATTAAGGGTTCTTACAGCGAGATCAATGGCGTCTTTATCCCCTAACTTATAGCCCTTCATCGTTTTTAAAAAATAATTGAAGGTAGAGCGAGGACTTGAAAAATCTCGGCTGGGATAGGTAAGGGGTTTTTCTGCTAATAACTCTGCTTGAGTAAAGAGAAATAGGGTCAAAATACTAAAGAGAAGAGCCATTTTATGAGTCGTAAATTTCATCTTATTTTCCTTTTTGATTGCCCTAATTTACCTGAGTTACTAGGAAAATCAAAGGTTAACCTTGACGTTTTTATAAGAGCCCCCATCTTGTAAAGGGAGAAGGAAAGAAAGGGAAAATGAGATCCCTTTCAATGATAGACCACCAGAATAGGAGTTTATATGAATAAGTTCAATTCAGTCGTAGCAGGAGCCCTTGATATTGCTCACAGTGAAGCTATGGAGAGAAAGAACACGGAGATCTATCCCATTCATTTACTTTGGGGTCTCTACAAAAATCCTACCTCATTTTTGAGTAAGAATTTAAAACCTTATAAGAAGAAATTAATAGGCGAATTAGAACAGCTTCCTCAAGCTCAAACGGCCGTGGGTATGGATCAATTACGGGCCAATGCCAAATTATCGGAATGGCTTACTAAGGCCTCCAGTCTTGCTATCCAAAATGGAAAATCAGAAGTGACGGAAACGGAGATATTACGTTATTTGCCTGAATTCTTTTCTCATCTTGAACTGGATTTAGAAACAATTTTAAAGGGAAGTGATCAAGAAGAAGAGGAAGTCCCTTCCTTTTTAATTGATCTCAACGAAATGGCCAATGAAGGAAGACTTGATCCTGTAATCGGAAGAGATAAAGAGATCAGAGCGGTCATGGAAATCTTAGGTCGACGCGGGAAGAATAACCCTGTCCTTGTTGGTCCCGCGGGTGTTGGGAAAACCGCCATCGTAGAAGGTCTTGCCCATGCTATTTTAAATGGGTCAGTCCCCGATGTTCTTCAAGGAAAAACCGTTTACTCTCTCGATATGGGAGCCCTTATGGCCGGAACCAAATTTAGAGGTGAGTTTGAAGAGCGTCTACAAGGATTAATTAAATTTCTTAAATCTAAGGCAGGAGAGTGTATCCTCTTCATCGATGAAATGCATCAACTCGTAGGTGCCGGTAAGACGGACGGAGCTATGGATGCGGCCAATTTATTGAAACCTGCTTTGGCCCGTGGAGAACTTAATTGTATTGGAGCGACTACTCACGAAGAGTATCGAAAGTATATTCTTGGAGACGCTGCTCTTGATCGACGTTTTCGTCCTGTCCCTGTTAATGAGCCAAGTATAGAGGACTCCATTGAAATTTTAATGGGATTAAAAGACAAATTAGAGGCCCATCACGGTATTAAAATAAGTGATGATGCCATTTACAACTCTGTAACCTTGAGTGATCAATATATTACGGATAAGAACCTTCCGGATAAGGCCATTGATTTAGTAGACGAAGCTGCTTCAGCGCTTAAGTTATCAGCAGAGGCCATGCCTAGTCGCTTGGCCGAAAAAGAAACTCAGATTCGTCAGTTGAAAACCCGTGCCCAATTTGAATCGGATAATGAAGATTTAAAAAGGGAGATCTCTGAATTGGAAGAATCTTTCCAAGTGGAAAGAGAAGCTTGGGAAAAAGAGGTTCTCAATTTAAAGCGTATGAGTGAATTAACCAATGAGTTGGATCGCTACCGATTCGAATTGGAACAGGCCGAGAGAAATGCGGATTACGAAAGTGCATCACGACTTAAGTATCATCTCATTCCAGAAGTTGAAGCTAAGCTTAAAGAGACAACTCATGATTGGTCACTCAATGCACGGGATATAGCCACAGTTATTCATCGACAAACAGGTATTCCGCTAGAGAAAATTTTAAAAGATAAGCAGGATAATATCCTTGAGCTGGAAGCTCATCTCAACCAACGAGTATTTGGACAATCAGAAGCTCTTCATGAAATATCTGAAACTCTAATGACTTCCCATGCGGGATTAAAAGACGACTCAAAACCCTTGGGGTCTTTTCTCTTAAGAGGTCCTTCAGGTGTTGGTAAAACTGAGACCGCTAAAGCATTAGCAGAATTTCTCTTTGATACAGAAAGAAATATCATACGTTTGGATATGTCTGAATATTCTGAAAAGCATAGTGTGTCCAAATTGATTGGCGCTCCTGCGGGATATATTGGTCATGAGGAGGGTGGCGTTCTCACAGAAGCTGTGCGCTTAAAGCCCTACAGTGTTGTGCTCTTTGATGAGATTGAAAAGGCCCATCACGATTTTTCGGATATCCTCCTTCAAATCTTAGATGATGGTCGATTAACAGATAATAAAGGTCGGGTCATTGACTTTAAAAATACCATCGTCTTTATGACGACAAACTCAAAAAATCTTGAGTATGACTTTAAACCCGAGGTCCTTGGTCGAATAGATAGTATTTTAGATTATCATGCTCTTGATCGCTCTGTGATGAATAACCTCGTGAGTAAGGAACTCAAGCTTCTCAATCAGCGACTTCTTGCGAAGAAAATACAGCTTGAAATTGATGAAGCCCTAGTTAAAGTACTGAGTGATAGGGGCTATGATGAAATTTTCGGTGCTAGACCATTGAGCTCTGTTTTTAACCAACTGGTTATCCGACCTCTATCGCGCCAGCTTATTAAAGGTGAACTTTCAGAGGGAAGAATTATGGCCCATTGGGAAGATCAAAGTCAAAAGGTCAGTTTTAAAAGTACGGATTAAGCTTAGAGAGAGAAGATGTAAAAAATTTCTTCTTCCAACAGAATTTATTATTCATTATGATTGATAGGGTAAATCTCGGAGAATCAAATGAATGATACAGTCGCAACCACGAGTACTTTAAAACTAAATGCAGAAGAATATCTTATGCGTGAAGGCGAGGAATCGAATGAAATGTATTACCTCGCCTCGGGCACTATGGCTGTTTTTCAAAGAAAAGGTGATTCAGAAAGACAGATTGCAACGATATATTCAGGTGAACTTGTAGGGGAGATGTCTTTTCTTGATAGTGAGCCTAGGAGTGCAACTGTTAAGGCCATCGGCGACTGTGAACTTACTGTCATTCCGAGAGAGAAGTTACAGGCCTATTTGAATTCTCAACCGAAGTGGTATCGAGCGCTTGTGCAAATTCTTATTGATCGTCTGCGTAGGGCCAATAAACGCGTTCGTATTTAAAACCAAATCCCAAATTTCTTATAGATTTTATCCCTTTGCTCATCGAGTAGAGGATTTCCGTCTAAACTCAAATGCAATAGGTCCGGTAGTTGATAGAGGCTTGCCGGTAGGGTGGTCAGTTGATTTTGATCGAGATTGAGTCTTTGAATTCGAGTACCAAATTGGAGAAACTCGACGGATTCTAATTGATTTGCTGAAAGATCGAGTACTTCTAGACTCGCTGGAAGCTTAAGTTGGGCCATGTCTTCACTCTTTCTCAATGCTGAAATTTGAAGACTGACTAATGTATCTGGTAATTCTCCCTTGATACGACCTCCCTTTTTAAGCTTGAGCCTCTTTAATTGGGGGGGCAGTTTAGGAAGATCACCGAGCTCTGGGCAAATGATCATTAAGCTTTCACAAGCATGCAAATGCTCTAATGAGGGGAGAGTTTCTATAGAGTCTCCCAGTATTTCTAAATTTGTGATTTGATCGTTAAGCTTTTCTACTGGGAGAGTGGATTGATTTTTTCGAAGTTTTATTCTCACATAGTTCTGATTCATAGGAGACATAACTATTTAATCGCCTTCTTTACATTGAGAAGAACGGGATAAGCGGACTTCTCATAGCGATTGGAGATGATGGTAAAAATACTCTTCTTACGATTGCCATTAATACCTTTTCCATGTTCTAGAGAGCTGGGGGAGCGAGAGCTTATCTTTCTCTTGTGCCCATAGCGTCCAGAACTCTGATCTATTGCGACGACATCATCATTGGTCAGACCATCACCAAGTAAACCAAGGCGTCTCTTTTCTTCATCACTTAATTCAGAGAGTTCGAGATTGGTATTACCGCCGCCTAAGCTAAAACTCTCAGAAGTACGAGCTTCACCATTGGCCCCACCTTTTCTTCCTAGTCCCCCTTGGGTGGCAGAGCCGGCTACAGCAGCACTTGCTTCTCCATTCTTATCTTTATTCCTATCCTTTTGACTATTTTCATCGCTCTTATTCTGAGATTGATTGGCCAAGGATGAATTACCTAGGCCACCAAGTCCTCTTTTCGCCAGAGAGTCTCTCATCTTATTAAACGTTGAATTAGGATTATCATTGATCTTAGCAAGAGTCTGATTGACTCTATTTTCAGATGCTCGATCTAAGGCATTAGAGTTGGCCTTATTTTTCTTCTTATCCCCAGCGTTCTTATCAATAAACTTTCTCACTCTACTAGCATTCTTAGTCAAAGAGGCTCCTGATACATTGGCCGCATCAAGATTTCCACTAGCAATATTGTTGGCGGTTTTGATGGCCGAGTCTCCACTATTTCTTAGGGCCTCAGGCACTTCAACATTAAAAGTAGGGAATTGAAAACTCGCACAAGAGTTTGCCGCCCTACAAGTACACATAGGGTCAGGACTAATCAATTCATCAGTTGATTCAGCTAAGCAAGCATTGGTAAGAGAGACAACTTGTTCAGCATCAGTATTTCCTAAACCTGTATCTTCAATTTCTAATTCTCTTCTTGTATCTTCTAAAAGTGATACATACTGATCTAAGTTATAACCTGCAATCGCTGTAGCATATTCAAGTTGCATTAAATTATCATTCATTAAGGCCAAAGCATTTTGAAGAGTCACCACTCGAGTTTCAGGTGTTGCAAAACCTGTCTTCATAAGAGCGAGTTTCTCTTCATCACTTAGTCCGGGTTCACTATATTGATCCGCAGTTATATCTTCAAGAGGATCGTGACCATCACCACCGATAAAGGGAGCGGCCAATTGATCAACGGTTAAGATCACATTACCGGTTACCGACTTCGTTCCCCCATTTGAAATCTCACTCGTTCCAGAACTATGATTAGGCTGAACCGTAATATCATTGGTTAAATTTTGGAATTGTTGATTTCTTTGAGTAAGGAAGTATTTAAAATTTCCAGTTCCCGTTTGGATATTGAGTGAGTTTGTCGTGTTGTAAATTTCTTCCTGATTAACTGTCGAGGCCATCACTTCATCGCCTGGTAGAGCATGAATGAGAATGGAGACACCTAAAGAGGAGAGAAGAGTTTGGACGTCACTCCACTTATTATCCGATTGGAAAAAGATTTGAGAAAGACCTTTTTTCAATTCATTAATATCTTTAATGTGAGCAATCTTCTCGTTCACCTTCTTAATCGTATTTTCAAATTGAGTCGTGCTATTATTTTGTTCAGGTCTATCTTCTACAGTATTTCCTGAAATTTCCTCATAGAGGATATGATTCACTTCATTGATGAGTTGATTGCTGGCATTTCTCATCGCTTCTCTTCTGCGCTGATTATATTCTTCACCAAGGGCCTCAATTTCTTCTTTTTCAGCATCTGCATCTTCAAAGTTACAGGCCATATGAGAGAAATACTTATATTCTTCAAGTTTCTGACGCCATTTGGCCAAGAAACTTTGAGCTCGGGCGAGTTCGGTTAAAAGCCAGATACCGATGACGGTACCGGTAATATATACCCATTTTGATCTTAGGGCAGATGCAATAGCACAAGCACCAGGATTATGAGGGCCACACATACTTTGAGCAATTCTTTGGGCTGCTAAAACAACCGCAGCTAGGGCGGCCATAATCATGAGATCTCTTTGAACTCTTGCTACCCATTGCTCTCCCTTTTGAACATTTGCGTGAGCAATAGCAAGTTTCTCTCTTTTGGTGGCAAGTTCTTGAATCGCAACACCGAGGGCTTCTGCAATCATATCTCGTGCATATTCTCTTGTCCGTGATTGAGTCGGATCGTAATCATCTCCAATAATTTCTCTGAGATAATCATCGCAACGAGTTTCTAATGGAGGATAAGTGATGCCTGAGTCAGTGTCGGTATATCCGGTAATAACTTTGTTGATATCGATAACGTATCTTATTGTAGCGTTCTTTGAAGCCTCAATCGTACCCATATTGATTCCAAATCTTCTCCATCCATTGGGATTATCGTCATTGAGAAAATCTGGATCACTTGTATCGATAACATCATCCATAGTAGGACGAGAACGCAGGCATAAACTCTTTAACTGGCGCTTGGAAAGATTGGTTGCTCTTTCTAAGGCCTGAACTTGTTCATTTTGATTATCTTCAGTAATGGCCTCTGTTGCCATACAACTGGATTCTTCGTTGTAGTAGTCGGTATCGTTGACTACAGCAGTTAGCCATGTGGCCATAGCTGCTCTAAAGAGATAGTAAGATTGAGGATCATTCTCGCTTATATCATGCTTTTCACACGCCATATTACGAATAGAGGCTGAGGCAAGAGACATTGTTTTAATATTTGAAATTTCTAGTGCACCACCGACTCGACTTTTTGAAGTATATTCACCCAATTCAACATCATCAAAGTCACCATCACCATTGGCATCATAACCTTGTTCTTGGCCACTTACATTATCCACTGCAAGTTTATAGAGTTTGTAATCGGCATCATAGCGTTGTTGAATTTCTAATTCAAAGAGAGCGTTCTCTCTTTGGGCGGCAAGGGCCTTTGCATCGGCAAGATTTCTATTAACGATAGTTGTAAGAGCGTTGTCTCTTTCAAATAAAGGACCAGAGAGTTCACATTCTTCATCGGTATTGGTGGTTATATCATAATTAGAGCCACACCCAGAAATGGCATGGGAGTCTTCCATTTGGTTAGCATTACCCGCAGTTTCATTGACAGCAACTTGGGAGTTATTTTCCATATTATTGGGAATTCTACGGTACTCAGCTCTCGCGGCGTAATACTCTTGTTCCGCAGCAGTATAACTACGAGTGGCCGTATTAAGATTGGTCTGAGCATTTTGAATTCTTCTTAATTCTGTAGGACTACAATGTTCATGATCCCCATCACACGCACTTTGAGCAGCTCTTAATTCTGCTTCGGCGATGGTAACGGCATCTCTTGTATTGACTAAGTTTCTTTGGGCCGCACGATAACGATCTCTTACAGTTTCATAGTCGAATTCAATCCCATCTGTTGGGTTAACAAAACCTTGATCTGTTTCATAGAAGCTTGCTTGCTCTCCTAAGAGATTAGTCAGCTCATCGTTAGCATTGGATACATAGTTACTAATATCACTACTAAGGTTATTGGCGTAGTTAGTATATTCACCTTGTAAAGTTGTATAAGATTCATAGGCGGTACGTTCACCGGAACAACCGGTTATAGCGCCAGGACCCGCTTGGGAATCTCTATTTTCTTCTTGGAGTTGGTTATACTCTTCCACACTTGTGGTTGCTGGAGTTGAATCACTACTTTCTTCAGCAAAAGTTTGGGAGGGAATACTTACTTGAGTCCAAATGAGTAATTGGCAAAGGGTGTGAATATGGATCGATTTAATGAGCCATTTATTCCAAGAACTAGTAGGCGTTGCTTTTTGCCCCTGTTCTTTTTCCTTTTCAATGGTGTGTTCTTTCTTAAGTTTCGTATTCATCTTATCCACTATTTTAAAACAAAATCGATTTTAGACGCTCATTGCACCCGACTTATCGGTAGATTGGGGCTTTTTTTTTAGTGAATAACCTAAATTCAGGTACTTATATTTTATTTCCATAGGAGAGAGAAGTGATTAGGGCCGCCACAATTTTGTGTGATTTGTCTGATTTCAGGGGCTTGGCCTAGAGTCACTCCGAAAGTATAAGAAGGAGCACTGTTGATCCTTCCTATATAAAGCTCAATATATTGGGGAGATAGAATTCATAGCGCTAGGAATTCTTCCTATTTAGATTAATCCTAAGCGATGCTAAAATAGAATAAAGGTAACTCTAAGAAACTTGTGAGGAAATATTCCTCCCAGCAAGGTGGATCAATATGTTAACTCGTTTGCTTTTATTCTTACCTACGGCCGTCATGGTTGTTATGGGACTAAGCTTTGGCCCGGTCAAGGCAGAAAGTGTAACTCAGTTATCTCTATCTGAAGATGAAGTGAAGTGTTTTAATATCTCCAAACGCGTCTGCGGGGAAGGTCTTGATATAAAAGATTGTATGTACAAGAATCGCTCCCAGTTTCCTAGCTATTGTCTAGAGGAAGTTGGTGATCGCTTCGCATCGGTTTCAGCTGTGGCGAAGAGTTCTGAAATGAAAAGTTGTACGCAAGCGCTGATGGCAAAATGTAAAATGGAATTACCTGAAGCTCAGGTTAAGCCCGATATGAATGCTCTTAAGAATGCTATGGCAAAGTATCAAAGCTGTATGGATAAACAAATGGACTATACCGATGAATGTAAGGCCATGGCGGTAAAAGAAGCAAAATCGGATAAGAATAGTGGCCAAGTTTTTCAAAAAATTAAGTAACTGAATTCTTATTTACTGCAAGGGGAGAGTGGTTTTTCTCTCTCTTCTCTTTTCTTTTTTTCTATGCTTTGTCTTGTTCTCTTGCGATAAGCACTCCAATTGTCTAGTTTCTAGGCACCAAGAATAAATTCTTCAACTTAAGCCCCTCATTTTAAATTTTCGTCTAATATTGAAATCACTAATTATGATTTTTGGAGATTGATATGAAAAAAACCTTACTTGCGTTCACAACGACTCTCTTTCTTTTTGCCAGTGCTGCTCAGGCCAATGGTATTTACAGAATCGAAGATAATAAGAAATTTGATAGTTGGAAAACAGAAACAATTGCTTTTTCCGATCATGCCATCTCTTTTGTAAATAGTGGTGCGACTCTCAAGTGTCAGAATAAAGTTCTAACAAGTAGTGAAGAAAAAGAAATCAATAAAATCGTTAAGAAAGGTTTTAATAAGAAAGATGTTTCTAAGGTTATGAATTGCGAAGCAACTGATGGTGATGGGGTTGTTGTGATCATTATGAATGATCAAGGTCATGATCGTGACGTTCTTCTTTTTGGAACAGGGATTGAAACAGATTCTCCGATTAAACTTTTAAAGCTCTAAAATAATTCCACTAAGAGTGGGACAAAGAATAGGAAATAAAAGAGAGGACCCGTGCCTTTCTTTTATTTCTTTATATTTTCTTTATATTTTTTAAAGGTACTGAACGAATTGGTTCTTATCATCAACTAAGATACATTTTGGTTCAAGGATAGGACGGTCGCTAAATTCAAATCCAATTATGATAACTTCTTCACCTTGTTTGATCAGGTGTGCGGCGGCTCCGTTAATGCAAATTTCTCCATTTCCTGGATTTTCACCTTTGATTACATAAGTCTCTAGACGCGATCCACTTGTATTGGATACCACAAGTACTTTTTGTCCAGGCCAGAGGTCAATCTTCTCAAGTAGGGATGGATCAATAGTAATTGAACCTACGTAAGAGACGTTGGCCTCAGTCACTGTTGCCTTATGAATTTTACAAGATAAAACTTCACGCATTTATAAATCCTTAAATCAGGACGCCTTTATACCTTAAACTTTTCACAGCTTCAAGAACGTTCGTTCTCAGTAGGGGAGCCAAATGAATAAATTACTTAATGGATGATGCTATGCGTTCTTGGTCCTTATTCAGTATTCTTTATCCTTCCCTTATATTTCATGTCTACTTATTAAACACCTTAGATAAAGAGTACAGGCCATGAACCCTAATTTTAATAAGTCTCTATAATATGTTTATTGATCAAGAAATTATATTGCTTAAAAAGGATTTAAAATGAAAAAAATGACACTGATTCTCTCGCTTGTGGCTTCATTAAATAGTTTTGCTGATTATACGGGTGAGTGTGCCTCTTCGCTTAAGCCCTTTGTTAAAGATTTAGAAGTCGATATGAGAGTAAACTCGAGAATTGTTCTCACTGAGCTCGATGGGGCATCCATTAATGGGACGAGTTTAGATCGTTCTGATGATTTAGAAATTGTTGAGGTTGGAGTTCATCAGAAATTAGGAAAGTACAGTAGTATGGATCCTTTCTATTCTTATTTAATTGCGGTTAAGAAAGATACATGTGATGTATTGGACTCAGAATTTGTAGATACTTTTGAAATTAGATAATGGAAAAAAAGGCAGACCTTAGGGCCTGCCTTCCTTTTTTTATTTTAATGGTTTTCTAAATTTTACCGTCATCCGATCACTCTCGCCAATCGCCTGATAAAAGGATTCACTCTTTGCACTTCCTTTTGTCCTTAGACGAGGAGGGAGAGTCCAAACTCCATTGGTATGATTGGAATCATCATTGTAGTTGGCATTGATTTCAGATTTTGCCAGAAATTCAAATCCCACTGATTTTGCTAAATCAATAACATAATCTTCTCTAACATAACCGCTGGCCGCTTTAGGATCTTGTTTCTTCGAATTCTTGGCCCTATGTTCAACAACGCCTAAGATTCCGCCAGGCTTAAGTGCTTTAAAAAATTTCTTAAAAACTTCTTTCGCCTTGTCATCTTTCATCCAATTATGGACATTTCTAAAAGTGAGAACGCGATCAAAAGTGCCTTCCTCACCAATATCTTCAAGGGTGTTGGGCGTTTCCAAAGTCGAGAAGCTGACCTCGCCAAAGAGTTCCTTATTCTCAGTCAGTGAGCGAATTCTTTGATTTAATTTTGGGGCATAGGAGCGCTTAGACTGATCTGAAAAGAGAGTCAGATGAAGTTGACCTCTATCTTTTAAATAAGGCCCAAGTATCTCTGTGTACCATCCTCCTCCGGGAGCAATCTCGGCCACTTTCATATCAGGTTTGACTTCAAAAAATTTCAATGTCTCTACAGGGTGGCGATAGATATTTCTCATGCGATTTTCATCGGATCTGTGAGTGCCATAGGCGCTATGATGAAGTTTTCTATGGCCCATGTGATGGCCTTTTCTATGGTGGGGTGAGTGAGAACAACCCAAGAGAATTCCTGTGAGAATTGTAGAGGCAAAGGCCACAGGGATGAGGCTTTTTAAGGGGCTTGTAGAGACCATTTTCTTATCCTTGATAATAGATTTTTTAATTAAGCTTATAGTGGCCTAGATCTTTAGGGACGAAAAGAGGGATATCCTAAGGGATCTTCTACAAAGGTATTACAGGAGTCAGTTTTTCGTGATTCATTTTAACGTTGGGCTTTGAAACTTTTAACTCTGATCCTTTTCGTTTGTCATTTCTTTGGAAGTTTCCCTAGGGATACCAAGGAAGTAGAGTATGGAAGTCATGGGGCCGTGGCTCATGTGATTTTGAGCTTCACGCCTCACGATATCTTTTGCATGAAAAGCAATACCTAAACCCGCAGTGGAAAGCATGGGAAGGTCATTGGCCCCATCGCCAATGGCAACAACTTGCTCTAGTGAAATCTTTTCTTGTTGGGAGATCACTTTGACCAATAAGGCCTTTTGTTGAGCATTGATAATGGTACCTTCGACTTCACCTGTGAGCACACCGTCTTTAATGACTAGGTCATTGGCAAAGGCATAATCGAGATCTAATTTTTCTTTTAGAGCTTCGGCAAAGAAGCTAAACCCTCCTGAGATAAGAGCTACTTTATAGCCAAGAGATTTTACTGTTTTTACAAATTCCTCCACCCCTGGGGTGAAAGGAAGGGATTCTAAAATTTCCTGCATTTGGCCAACTTTAAGCCCTTTTAATTTGGAAACTCTTTGGCGAAGAGATTCATCAAAATCCATCTCTCCATTCATGGCCGCTTCTGTTACCGCTCTTACTTGTTCACCTGCACCCATGACATCGGCCATTTCATCGATGACCTCTGTTTGAATTAATGTGGAGTCCATATCAAATACGATCAATCTTTTGGAACGGCGAAAGACATTGTCTTTAAGAAAGGCAATATCAATTCTATGTTCGGTAGAAATTTTGAGAAGCTCTTCTTTTATACCTTTGTAGTCGAGTTGATCCGGTACAGTGGTCGTTATTTCTAGAGCTTCAAAAGTTGAAGGTCGGATATTATCTATTCTTTGAATATTTATTCCACTCTTAGAAAGAGCACTCGCTACATCGGAAATAAATCGCGCCGTAATATCTTCGGGAGCGACACAATTAAGAATAAACTTTTCTTGATCTACGATAGGGCCAGGCATATCGCGACTGTCATTGATCTCTTGAAAAGTAATATTGAGATTCATTTGTGAGCCGTGATAGAGGAGCTCTTTAACGACATTAACTTCACCATTGGTTTTATTTTTTATTTCAACGAGAAAGGAAAGAGAGAGCAGGCCATGGGTCACGGCCTGACCCATATCTCTTAAAATATCACCCGAGTCATGTATGACTGACATTAATTTGGCCGTGATTCCTGGGCCATCAGGTCCAGCAACAGTAAAGAGAAGGAGGTCGCTATTATTGGTGATTTCATTCATGGGTCAACATTCCTTGGTTTGTCCCGAGATTAATCTAATGCCCTCGTTTACGATCTTGTATTTTCTTAACAAGACCTGCTGAGTATTGAAGGGCAGAATATAAGGAAAAAATAGAGGCAAGATAAATACAGAGGGTTCCTAAGAAGGGCATAGGAATACCCCAAGGATGATCATAGGCCATAAGAAAGGGGATACCCACCATTTGTACTGCGGTCTTCCACTTACCTAATTGGCTAACAGGAACCATGAGCCCTCTTTCACTGGCCAAGAGTCGCAAGCTGGTAATATACATTTCTCTAAGAACAAGAATGAGAACAATGATCGAATTGATACGCTCTAATTCTCCTAAGAGAATTAAAGAGGAGACTACGAGGAATTTATCGGCAATTGGATCTAAGAATGAGCCAAAGACCGTAACGATTCCTCTTTTACGAGCAATGTATCCATCAAAAAAGTCTGTGACTGAGGCCAAGACAAAGGTCCATGCGGCCATATAGCCTAATTTAAGCTTATAGGGATCTATCCACGCCACATTTGTTTTATTGAGAATAAGCCCTGTTATGATAATAGGGATAAGGAGCATGCGAAAGATAGTTAACCGGTTTGGTAGGTTATCGATCTCCCATTCCTGGCTTTGGGATTGCTCAGATTTGTGCTCTGATGAGTTTAGCTCGTTCATCTCGTTCATATAGGCCTGCAAGGATAAAATTCGTAGACGTAAAACGTACGACTAGTCTAATCGGTCACTCTCTTTTTGACCAGTGTAACTCCTTGCCTGTCTCTGCAAAAGATCAAAAAAATCGGTAAAATAGGGAAGTCACGGATGACTCAACATACATAGAAAGGAATTTTAATGGAAAACCACCTCTCGCTAATTAAAACGGGCTATCAAGATATTGAAAAACGAATTCTTCCGCGTTTCCCCTTTAATTATTTAATTTTTAAATCGAGTTGTAATGAACCCCATGTATTTGCGGTAAAAGATATTAGTTATTCAGGAATGCAGCTAAGTCTTAAAGATGGTGGACATAGCTTCAAGATTGGAGAGGCCATTTCTGGTGAACTGCATTGGAAAGGGGCTATTCTAAGTCTCGATGCGGATGTCAAGTGGGTTCATGGGCAAAGGCTAGGAGTTGAATTCAAAGTCGATCCTTCCTTTGATGATCAAATCAAAAATTTTCTCTCTATTTCTAATATTATAAAAAGTATGCGTCCGCTGCACCGCTCTCCCATGGAATTGGATATTCCCACTGATCTGAAGTATTGGCTTCAAGCTGATGGACCTGTGGAAATCTTTGTCTGGTGTCACGCTCATTCTGAAATTTCACGCTTCCAACTCATCATGATGGATAGCTTTGTAGAATACCAAGATGGAAAAGGGCTCAAAAGTGGTAAAGTTGTGACTAAGCGCGATTTAGATACACCTTTAGTGACCGAAGATGAATTTGTCTTTGAAATGGATGAGCGTCTTGACGATGATCGTCTCAAGTTTGCTCGAGATATTGTCTCTCATCTTCCTCAAGAGTATCTTCCCGAAAGTGTTTTTGACTTTCTCAAATTAAAGCTCGGTCTTTAATTCCTATGTGAGGGGCGCTCTTAAAATTATCGCGCCGCTCACGATTCTTTCTTCTTTTCGATTCTCCTTGCTTGATTGCCTTTGGTTTCAGTATGATACCCTTATAATTTGATCAGTATAATGAGGAGTCTTTAATGAACAGAAACCTGGCCCTAGAATTTGTCCGTGTAACCGAAATGGCCGCTATCGCATCCGCTAGATGGATGGGACGAGGTGATGAAAAAGCTGCAGACCAAGCTGCCGTTGATGCCATGAGGGCCATGCTCGATACCGTTGAGTGTGAAGGTACCGTTGTCATTGGTGAAGGGGAAAGAGACGAAGCTCCTATGCTTTATATCGGTGAAAAAGTCGGTGCAGGTAATGGCCAAAAATTGGATATCGCTCTTGATCCTCTAGAGGGGACAACCGTTTGTGCGAAAGGGGCGACTAATTCAATTTCTGTTATGGCGATTGCTGAAGAAGGTGGCTTTCTCAATGCTCCTGATACTTATATGCAAAAAATTGCTGTGGGACCTGCTGGTCGTGGGATCATCGATATCCGTGAAAGCGCAGAGGAAAACTTAAAGCGTCTTGCTGAGGCGAAGAAGTGTAAAGTAGCTGACTTGACCGTTTGTGTACTCGATCGTCCTCGCCATGAAGAACTTATTTCAGAGATCAGAAATGCCGGTGCCCGTATTAAATTAATTGGTGATGGTGATGTGGCCGCTTCTGTAGCCTGTTGTGAGGATAGCTCTGGAATCGATATGATGATGGGAACTGGGGGAGCACCTGAAGGTGTTATTTCTGCTGCAGCTCTTCGTTGTATGGGTGGTGACTTTCAAGGAACTCTGAAATTTCGTCATGACGAAGAAAAAGAAAGAGCTAAGAAAATGGGAATCACTGATTTAGAAAAGATCTATTCCATTGAAGAGCTTGCCTCTGGAAATGTTATGTTTGTGGCCACGGGTGTGACGACGGGAACATTCCTTGAGGGAGTTCGCTTTAGACCTTGGGGGGCAACGACTCATTCAATCGTTATGAGAAGCCAGTCAGGTACAATTAGAAGAATTGTAGCTGAGCACCACTTTGATACTAAACCACGTTACTAAGTTACGAAGGAGAAGATAATGCCTCAAGCCCAAAGAACTGAAGTATGGAATGCACCTATTGAAACGGTTTTCCATGTCCTTCAAGACTATGATTCCTATCCTGAGTTTGTTGATGGTTGTTCTTCAACAAAGGTTCTCTCTAAAGATGAGTCAGGAGCTGAAGTTGAGTTTGGAATTAATCTAATTAAAAAATTTAAATATATTTTAGAGCTCAAGCATAATCAGCCTAATGAGATTACCTGGTCTTTTAAGTCTGGTGATATCTTCAAAAAGAATGAAGGTCACTGGAAGCTTAAAGACTTAGGCGAAGGTAAGACAGAAGTTAATTATGCTCTTGAGGTTGAGATCAAAGGATTTGCTCCTAAATCTATGGTAAACTCACTTACAGAAAAGAATCTTCCGGCCATGTTAAAAAGTTATCATGACCGATGTTTAAATCAGTAAGGATAAATTATGACAGGACAATCGAAGAAAGATCGGGACGATGAAAAATCTAAAGAAAGTCACGATTTTAGTTCAGAGCAGGGACCTAAGGGATTAGGTGATATGTTCAAGAAAATTGCTTCTGTCGGAATGGGGGCAGCTTTTATGACGGAAGAGTCAATAAGAGGTGTCCTCAATGATCTTCCTGTTTCCAAAGAAATCATTTCAGGCCTGGTTCAAAATGCTAAAGGGGCTAAAGAAGATTTTACAAAAGGTTTAAGAGAAGAATTCAGCCGTTACTTAAGTCGATTAGACAAAGAAAGCCTTATCGATTATCTGGTTGAGAATTACGATGTTGAAGTGAATGCATCCTTTAAATTTAAAAAGAGAGCAGATCATTCTCCATCTTCAGAAAAAGCAGAAGATTCAGAAAAATCTCAGAAAAAAAATAAGAACTCAAATTCCTAAGTTATCTCTATGCCCTCTAAGTTGGAAAGAAAGAATGAAATTCAGCAAAGGATGTTTGAGATTGAATCTCACTATCCCTCAGGGCATAGGCCTACTTTAGTTCATGTAACGAAAACCCAACCCGTGGATGATATCTTCTGCGCCTATGAATTAGGGGTCAGACATTTTGGAGAGAACCGAGTTGACGAGCTAAGAGAAAAAGCTTCAGAATGCTGGGACAAAGGGATTCGCGATATTCATTGGCATTTCATAGGTAATCTTCAAAGTAATAAAATTAATCGACTATTCCAAGTAAGAGGTCTCTCTTATATTCACTCTGTAGATAGCTTTAAGCTTTTAAAGTCCTTGATAGAAAGAGTAGATAATCTTCCCGATGATTCTCGTGGACCGGTTAATCTCTTTATTCAGGTGAACACCTCCAATGAATCAGAGAAATCGGGCCTTACGGATTGGGATGAACTTATGGCCATGGCCAATTACTATAGTGGCCTTAAGAATGATCTTCATCCTGCTCTAAGCAAGATGCAGTGGCTAGGTCTTATGACCATGAGTAAATTGAGAACGGATGATTTTGCAAAAGATGCGAGAAAATGTTTTTCTCGTTTAATCGATATCCGAGATACCTTAGATCGAGATTTTGATCTTCATGATTTGGAACTTTCTATGGGCATGAGTAATGACTTTCAAATCGCTTTAGAGATGAGGTCGGACTATCTACGCCTTGGCTCCCTTATCTATAAAAACTCTTAATTTTGAAGCTAGCTATCTAATTTTGATATTTTATATGTGATTTCAAATGTTTAGCGTATGTAAATATCAATATACCCTCTGAGTTGGGATTGACTTCGACCCCCGAATACCTCACAGTGCGAAAAAGAAAAAATAATTCGTTTGCAAGATCATTTTGAAATCAAATTTATAGCGAATAGAGACTTCTGAGGGAGATAAAATGAACTCAACACCTACTGAACAAAACTCAAATCAACGCCAAGTTCCTGAGCTTTCTTTATTGAGCTATGTAAATGGAACGACAGGTGACCAAGTTAAGTTTGTAGACGATCTCTATCTTGGCCTTAAGGAATACGGTTTTATTATTCTTAAAGATCACACCGTAGATCAGGTCAAAGTAGATAGGGCCTATGATTATGTTCATGAGTTCTTCCAATTACCTGAAGAAACCAAGATGAAATACTATGATGAGAAGATCGCTGGTCAAAGGGGATATACTCCTTTTAAACGTGAGCATGCGAAGGATAATCCAAATCCTGATCTCAAAGAGTTTTGGCATGTTGGCCGTGAATTAGCAGAAGGTTCACAGTATAAAGGAGTTTATCCTGAGAATATTTGGCCAACAGAAATCAATGAATTCAAACAGTCTTTTCAAGAGCTCTATAATTCAATGGATGCAACGGCCGTTGTTCTTTTAGAGGCCTTGGGAAAGGCCTTAGATGTTCCTGCTGATTATTTTAAGAATATGATTGCCGATGGTAACTCTATTTTACGAACGATTCATTATCCCCCCACAAAAGGACAAGACACCCATAATTCTATTCGCGCGGCAGCTCATGAGGATATTAACCTCATTACGATGCTTGTTGGAGCAACTGCATCAGGTCTTCAACTCTTAGATCGTGATGGTACATGGCTTGATGTGAATTCTAAGCCAGGACAAATTGTTGTAGATACAGGAGATATGATGTCTCGAATTACTAACGACGTTCTACCAGCTACAACTCACAGAGTGATCAATCCTGAGACGGATAGTGAAGCGAGATATTCCATGCCTTATTTCGTTCATCCCCATTCTCAGGCCATGTTAAGCTGTTTAAAGAGTTGTGAAGGTACAGGAAGAAAATATGAAGATATTACTGCAGGTGATTTTCTAATTCAGAGACTCAAGGAAATTGGATTATTATAAGAAGCTGCCGTAATATTGGGTAGGTGAGAATTGGCCATGAGATACAAGTATTTCATGGCCATTTTTTTTTTACATTTCTTTTTTATCTTCTGACTTTTTGTCGCCTTTCTTACAGCACTCTTTCTTTTTCATTTTGCACTGTTTACCTTCTTTCTTGCAATCTTCTTTCTTTAATTTACATTGCTTGTCTTTTTGGCAACAGGCCTTTTTACCGTGATGTGCACAGCTTGAAAGGGTAAGTCCTAGTACTAGGGCCAACATTGATAACTTTTTCATAAATCCTCCAATAATTAAAAACGAACACCTACAGAAAACTTAGTATTCACTATATTCGTGGTTTGTTCGGTAGTGTCTTCAAATGATTCTTTTTGTGCCAGTGATTCTACAGCACCTTCAAAAATAATGGAATAATCTGGCGATACTTTGTTGATATAGCCAAGCTTCGCTGTGGGAATGATGAAGGCGGTACCCGTAGAAATTTGTTCATTAATTGTCGTATTCGTCAGTCCATAGCCCATTCCAAGCCCTGCATACATACTATTATCTGACTTAGAAAATTTTTCGAAATGATAGATGATCTCCCCGGTGAGAAGATAGCGATTGGTGGGAACATCTAAAACGGGCTCGGTTAATGTCGCATTTTCTCGATCAATTCTTCCCCCTACGGCCCATTCCCAATGGACGCTAAAGCGATTGGCATAGAGAACTTCTAACTGATAACCGATTCGATCACCTGTTTTATTCTCAGTGGTATCGGAAACGGATTCGCTTAAGCCATAGGAGTAGTTTCCTCGTATGATCCACTGGAAACTTTCTTTGAAAACGAGTTCTTCCTTAGGGGCGACTTGGAGTTTGGGAAGTTCACTCCAAATGGCTTCAATATTGTTGGTGTAAGTGACATAGTCCCCTTTGGTGAAGGGGATTTGACCTTTGCGATCTCGAATTGTCCACATAGAGAAGAAGCGACTTACTTCCTTACATACGGCTGCAAAACTAGCATTCTTAGTGGAGAAGAGGGATTCCTGACCAACCGATACACCCTCATCCGCGCCCTTTCTAATGACAAAGCTCTTTCCACTTGTGGAAGTGGCCTGAATAATGATGAGCTCATCCTCGGCCCAAGTTTTATTGGATAGGGCCAAGCTCACAAACAAGATCATACCCGAGAAAATACCAGTCAAAGTTATTTTTAATTTCATAAGATTATTTTAATACACTTTTCTCTATCCCTCTATGCTCTCTAGAATAAGAAAGTTTCTCCCCTTATGATAGACTTAGAATTATTTTTAAATAGGATAAGGAATGTAAATGGCTGAGAGAAAAACTCGGAGAAGTAGCAAAGCCCACAATAGGAAGAAGGCGCAACAGGGAAGTAAGCGCATTATGCTTATGGCTGCTTTCACTATTTTTATTCTCACTCTTGCCATAGGTGCCTATTTTTATCGAGAATTACGGGACTTTCTTACAAATGAGGAATTTTTAAGCTTAGCTCCAGATCAGAAAAAAGAGAAGATCCTCAACCGTATTCGACCATCAAAGGCGCAAAGAGATCAGGACTACAAAAGAAGAGAAGAGGCGATTAAATTAAATGAAAGAAGGGAAGAGAAGTTGGCAAGGGCAGCTCGCCAAAAGAGGATAGAGTTGCAAGGGAGACCATTACAAAAAGGATTTAAGAAAGTCGTTCCTCGTTTTATTGAAACAGATAATCTTAAACTTCTCCCCTTGGATAATGGAGCCAAGTCCTCTGTAAGAGAGGTCGAAAATATTGTGGCAATTTCCGATGCCTTTAAAGATCAGCTCGATGAAGATGATATTATTGATGAGAAAATTGGAAGAGTCTTTATTCCTCGTGACAAGGCCCAAGACGTAGTAAGCTCTAATTTAGAAGAGCGGGTTTCCTATAATGAGAGAACCAAGCAATTGGGGATCATCACAGGAAAATTACTCATTCGCTTTGAAGACGAAAAAAACTTTAAGGAGCGAGAAGAGTTTTATCGTGAAAACTTAGGGAGCGAAATTGCTAATGAAGCCGCAGCCTATCCCGCAACAAATATGGCCATCATTCATTTAAAGGAGAGTCATTCATGGCAATCTCTTTTGAGTTTGGAAAAAAATCTTTCTAAGCACCCAGGGATTAAGCGAGTTAAGGCCGAAATCATAGAGCTTGGAAAAGGTCCCCAATAGGCTATGGCAATAAGTTACTGTAATTATATGATTTAACGGCAAGGTCTTTGAATTTAGGTAATCTAAGAAAATATCCGATAATTAGAGTGTGTTGCGCACTTATTTAGAAAATCTATTTAGTCTCAAGGTTAAAGACCGTTCTTTCCCCATAGATTGGGGAGGCTTAAGGCCATGCACTTTGGTATTCGTAAGCTTCTTTCTTTCCTCCTGTTTAGTGAAAGAGAAGACTTCGGCTACGTCCATTAAAGAAGATGTTTCGGTACCTGATGTAAAGGTAAGCTCTCTTATTTCTGGACAGCCGCCTTCGACTATCTATGAAGGGGTCCCTTATTTCTATGAGCCAGACTTTCTTGTTTCCGGTGCTACCGTAACTGCGGTCAATCTTCCTTCATGGATGAGTCTTGATTCAAAAACTGGCGCCATCACGGGAACAGCTGTCGGCTATAAAGAAATAAATAATGTTAAACTTATTGCTAAGAAGAATGGTGAATTCTCTGAAATAGGACCCTTTAGTTTAACGATTTTAGGGGATCCAAATTTTTCGCAACAGTGGCATTTAAATAATAGGGGACAAAGGGCCTATGCAAGTTCAAGTGGAAAGTGGGGAATGGATCTTAATTTATCCGATACCTTTTCGACCCAAATTACTGGAGTTGGCTCTACCATTGCCGTAAGTGACACAGGCCTTGAAATTACCCACCCTGACTTAATCTCTAATTTACATGTGGATAATCATAAGAACTATAATTCACCAGCTCCTTATTTTGGAAATCCTCGCAATACATCTTTAGATGGAGATCACGGAACTTCCGTAGCCGGAATTATTGCAGCGACAGGATGGAATGATATAGGAGTGAGAGGAGTTGCCCCTGGTGCCGTAGTTGCGGGCTTAAATTATCTCAACAGTGGCTTTGAAACTGAGGTCATCTTTGATCAGGCGATGGGAAATTATTCTATTTTTAATTACTCTTATGCGACTTCATTTGTTCCCTATAATGCACTCTTTGATTTTGATTATGCAGAAATTGTGCAAGATCAATTTATAAATGGTCGTCAGGGCTTGGGTGCAATTTATGTAAAATCAGCGGGTAATTCCTATATGGAGTGTGACTTCTTTTATAATGATTTCTATATCATTGATGATGGCAGGGAGTCTCACTGTTTTCCCCATAATGCTAATTCAGATCCCGATAATAACTTGAGTGCCTATATTGTCGTCGGGGCGATGAATGCCTTTGGAGAAAAGGCAAGTTATTCTTCTACCGGATCGAGTTTATGGATTAGTGCTTTTGGGGGAGAGTATGGAGATGACGAACCTGCGATATTAACGACCGATCAACAAGGCTGTAACTACGGTTACTCTCGTAAGATATTGGCCAATGCAACGGATTTTCAAAAAGGGGAGAATGAGCTCAATGAAGATTGTAATTACACTCATACCTTTAATGGGACATCTTCTGCGGCACCTATGATCAGTGGAATTGTTGCTCTCTTATTGGAAGTTAATCCCAATCTCACTTCACGAGATATCAAACATATCTTAGCAAAGACAGCAAGAAAGATAGAAGATCCTACCTTTACGACTCAATTTCCCTTTAAACATTCCGGCATTTTCAATCTGAGTGGTCATACCTATGAACAAAATTGGGTTTATAATAGTGCGGGATACGCTTTTCATAATCACTTTGGTTTTGGTCTTGTTGATGGGGATGCAGCAGTAAATATGGCCAAGTCCTATTCTGCAAATTCCTGGGGACCTCAAATACAAACGAATCAAAATTTTGAAAATGATACCTATAATTTAACGGTTAATCGCTCGATTGCAGATGGCTTTAGTACGGGAAGAAGTGATACGGTCTACGTCAGTGAAAGTCTATCCATTGAAGCGGTTCAAGTGAAAGTCAATATCACCCACGGAAGACCAGGGGATATCGGGATAGAATTAACAAGTCCATCTGGTACAAAGAGTATACTCTTAAATATTTTCAATTCCTTTATGATTCCCTATGACTCTTCTGATTCCCCTGTGTGGGTGGCCGATCTTGATGATATGGTTCTTCTATCCAATGGTTTCTACGGAGAAGACTCTCAAGGAGCATGGACCATCAAAGTGATCGATGCCCTTGGAGATAATACAGGAACACAGTGGGATGATGCTCTTTCGCAGTCGGGAACATTTGATAATTGGTCACTCAATATTATCGGCCATTAATTATAGCTTAGTATGATTTGGATATCATGGGCTGAAAGTGAGCGAACAAGTTCTACTTCATCTTGAGTGAGCTCTTTGGATTCTTTTATATAATCTTCTAGTCGATGGGCCACATCCATAGTTGAACTATAGTAGATATCATCTGATTTCTCTTGCAGCTCTCCAAGAAGAGTGTCGAGAATTTTCTTTTGAGCTTGAATCTTTTGGTCTTTTGTCTCTGTAGTATCAGGTGAATTGACTTGCCTAGGGGCCTTATTCTTATGAGAAGTATCATCAAGAGATTCTCTTAAATTTTCTCTAATATTTTCATTTGAATGGGCATTCATCATTTCTTCCTTGTTTAGGTTTAAAGGTTCTAAACCTCTACACTCATTTTAGTTATGGCCATCATCTTCCTCAATACCAAAGGGCCAGACATCTTGTGAATTTATCTACACTTTTAATTAACTGTTTCTAGAGGGACTTAGAGTCTGTCCATAATAGGATAGAGGTATAAATCACTAAAAAGGAGGAATATTTGGATTTTATACGTGTACTATTTTCTATACTCTTACCCCCACTGGGAGTCTTCTTACAAGTCGGTATTGGAGGTGCTTTTTGGGTGAATATTCTACTCACTCTACTTGGTTATATTCCAGGTATCGTCCACGCCGTTTGGATTATTGCTAAAAAATAATCAATTTTCTTACACTTTTTTCAATTAAACCCACAAAATATGGGCATATCTCCTTTGGAAATATGCCCTTCTTTTTATCAATTTGAGGGTTAAGTTCTCAAAATCATTCATTTTTCACTATTGTTTACCTAAACGAACTCTCTATAAGGGAAAATATTCCTGACGATGCTTATCAAGTGAAAAACTCTCAATATTCGAAGGTTTACACACGATATAGCTAATGGAGAGATGAAAATTTTAAATAAGAATGTATCCCCATTTATGGCATCCCTTAGAAAGCAGAATCCTGTCAAGGCAATGCTCTATTCACTCTTACCTCTTTTAAATGGGATTACCGTGCTTCTTCTTCTCGCTGGCTGTGTTGCTGGAGAAGGGGGAAAGAAAGATGCCACATGTCCTGATGGACAAAATTACGATACGGTTAGCCGTTCCTGTAAAGGAGCGAGAGCAGAAGATGATCCTCCGATTCCTACGCTAACTTCCACTTCTATTTTAGAAGACAGTGGCGTGAATAAGATTGAACTCACTTATACGGATTCTCAAAATGATTTTGCTCGTTCATGTCAAGTGAATGCCAAAGATTCAGTTGGGCTTATTAAGCAAAAAATTAATCAAGGGATTCTCTACAAGAGTGCGGCCAATATTAGTGATGGAGAAAATACGAAAGTATTTATTCAGTCGGGATCATTTCTATCGGTTGTAGCCGATACATCTATTCCTGGATTGAGAGGAGTTATCATTACGGTAACGTCATCGAGTTCAACTCTTGATGTGATTACTCAACTCAATACTCATACAACGGTATCTACTTGGCTTCAGGCCTCAGCATTAAATTATGGAACAGTATCTCCTTTTAGTGGATCATTTGCTCTTGAGGATATTCCTTGTACTTGTACAGGAGGAGAGTGTCGCGTTTCTTTAGAGCCCTCTCTCAATTTCTATGGAACGACAGACTTTAAATATACTCTTAGTGACGAAGATGGAACTTCAAGAGAGCAAGTTGCCCAAGTTAAGATTACTTCTGTAAATGATAATCCTAATTTAGCTGTAACGGGAAATATTACCGGAGCAACAGAGAGATTTGATACAGATAATTCAACCGTACTTACGGGAAATCTTTTTAGCGATGGAATTATTGACGCTGAAGATGCTGCTGATGGAGACCCTTTTGGGACTTACTTAAGCGTCCAATTGGTTTCTAATCCCACATATGGAAATATCACATTATTTAGTGATGGAAGTTACTCATACTATACCTATGCTCATCAAAGTTCAGATTCTTTTATGGTGAGAGTTAGGGATATGGAAGGTGGTGTTTCCTCCAATGTGACGGTTAATATTACCGGAATTACTCTTGTTAACGATCCCCCAATTGGAACGACTCCTAATCAACCTGCTGTATTGGAAGATAGTGCCCCCGTTACGATTAATCTTTCTTATACTGACGAAGAGCTTGATAGTGCCGTTAGCTGTGTGATTACTTCTGTTAATAATGTCTATCCTGATGGGGGATGTACTTGTAGCGCAGGAAATTGTAGTGTCGATATCGCTCCAGTTCCCGATGCGGTTGGAAGTGCTAGCTTTGGCTATCGAATTTTTGATGCTGCGGGAAATACTCCTGTGGAAGATATTGTATCCTTTTCTATTACCTCCGTAGTTGATACGCCTTTAGTCTTTGCTAGTGACTCTGGCACAACTTTACAATTTTTAGAAAGCAATACTTATGTACCAGCGCCTTATAGTTTTAATCTTGATGGAGCTTCTCATGGAGATGGACGTTCTATAACAGGCTATACCTTGGTTACACCGCCAACATTTGGAAGTCTAAGTGGATGTCTAGGACAGTCAGGAAGTGGTTTAAATTGTACCTATACACCTGATGATGGAAATTTATCAGATAGTGCAAGTCTTTCAGCAGTTGTGCCTTCTGCCGACTTAGCATCCACTGCTGCGACAGACACGGGTACTTTCTATGCAACGACTTTAGGAGATACTTTTCATGGCCTTCAGATCGAATTGGTGGATATTAAAGGAACTAGCGAAAGTATAAGTTCACTCTATGGCTCAAATGCTAGGGCCTATATGAATAACTCCAAAATTACTATTCTCTTTGAAAGGGGAGTTACTAGTGCAACGGATATTGCTAATGCCATAGCCGCTAATTCTGATGTAGATAAAGTAATAGAGTTTGATCCTTCTGGAGGAACTCAGAATACGGCCACGACTTTGACTCTCAATTTTACGGGGACTCTTCCCAAAGATTCTTTTGTCTATAGAGCAACAGACTCTATAGGTAACTCTTTAACTCGAAAAGTTTATATTTCAATTATACCAACACCGGATAGACCTACTATTTGTGAATATTCAACTTATGCTGATACCGTTGTCTGTGGTCTTAATGGTTGTATTGGTACCGGAACTCCTTCCTCGATTGCACCTGATAAAGATGGATTAACTTATTATTCCTTAGGTACAGGTGCCTGTTACAAGAGTAATAGTGGAATTTGGGAGGCCGTCGAAAGTCATATTGCAGACCGTTCAGTTAATGAATTGGATCCTATCGTGATCGATAATATTAGAGCCGATGAAGGTGGGGGCGGAACTGAAGATAGTGAACAGCTGACGATTACTAATGTCGACAGTTCGGATACCAATCTCATTCCTATCGGTAATATTGAATTTTACTATGGTGATATGGATACTCCCTTAGTGCCAGATGGTTCAGGTAATTATCCGTTAGGGGATGTGGGCTCTGCTGATCTCACTAAATTAAAAATTAAGATTACTCCTCAAACCATCAATCCACCTGTGGATGAGAAGTCGAGTGAAATTGAAATTACGATTCAAGACGATCATGTTCCTCCAATGTTTACGGAAGTTACTTTCAATGTAAATGTACAGAAAGTTTCGGCAACTCATGGTGGTTGGATTTTCTTCTCCGCTACGGGACCAAAAGTAGATTCACTGGGACTTGTTAATGAAGATAGAAGGGTATGTCCTTATTCATTAGATATGTGTGAAGGGGGACGAAAGTGCTATGGTGCTTCTAGTCCTATAAATAATAGTTTTGCTGATCCTGATCATGTGGATGCTATTTTTCTTCATGAAGCGGGAAGTAATCGAACATGCTATCGCATGAAAAGAACTCAGATTCAAAATATTGCTTATGTTGGCAAAACGAGTAGTGATGTAACCATTACTTATGTGGATAATGGTTCAACTGCCGATGCAGCACTCGTCACTGTATCAGGCAATGATATAACGGTTACCTTAAATGAGGACTATACCACCACTAATACTATCATTACGGAAATAAGAAATAATACAGCAGCTCATGCCCTTGTGAAGGCCATCAATTTAAAGAATGGTGAAACTCAAGATGCTCAAAGTGCTACTACAGTGACTTCTCTTAGTCGTGCGAATTGGGAGAGCTTTGAAACTTACTGTAATGCTACTCCTGCAGCGATTGAGACGGCCTGTGATGATGGAAATCGTTCATCTTGTGTTGGACAGGGAGCACCTAACGATCCTACGATCAATATTACTCCAAGTCGACTCGATAGTCGTTACTGGGATGAACAAAGTAATACCTGTTATAAATCTGTTGGAACGTCTAGTTCTTCTGACTGGGTGGCCTATGATGCCCCTGCAGAGGTCGCTCTTTCATGGAATCAATTTACCATCAATGGAAGTGCAAGTGTTGATGAATATCGTGTTTATAGAAAATTGACGAATGGAGAATTTGATTTCTCTATGCCCATTAATAAAGAAACGATTAGTGGCGGAAATTCAAGTTATACCTTTGTTGATAATCACGCTAATTCGGTAACTCCACCGGCACCAGGTACGGTTTATCATTATGTTGTCCGTCCGGTAGTCAATGGTATTTTAACTTCTACGGCTGCAGAAACAGGGACGAACTCAATTGGTATCGTTCGCATGATGGCCCCCCCAAAGAATATGGCCTTTGCTCATCGTTGGATGATCAATAAGACTATGTGTGATCTCATGAATCGCTCTACAGATGCTACGAATAATTATCGCTGCCTTTATACGGGGGCAGGAGATATGAATTTATCTGGAACGCAGTATTATGATTATGGAAAGGATCTGCTGGTTGATCGTTTTGAAGCAGGCTGTCCTTATTCTCCTGCGCCGGCCTGTCCAGAAACTTATGATAATTCTTGTATTGGGGTTGCTGAGCCTGGTGCGAGTGGTGCTAATATATCTCCAAATGCTGGTTTAATTTATTACAATCGTTCAAATGGTTCTTGCTACTATGCTGATGGTTCAAGTTGGGAAGTTATTGATGCGACAAATATCTCTAATTACCTTAGCGATATTGAGCCTAATGTAGGGAATATGATCCCTACTAATCCTCAATTTGATACAACTTCAGACAAGTCCTATAACCGTGCAGGCCTACCGCCTTTCACTAATATTTCTCAGCCTACATCTAATGCTCTCTGTACGGGATTGGCCAATCTTGATGATGCGGACATCCTAGGAATCGATACTGATCTCTCTCATCGACTTCCAACCCGTAAGGATCAAGTTGCTTATTCTCAATGGGATTCTTCTAATCTTACCAATAATGAGATGGCGACTCTTGAGACAGGGCTGAGCTTAAACTCTACAAGTAAGTGTAACTCTTCTGGTGCTTCTGGACTTGAAGATGGTTATGTGGATATTGATAAACCGGATAGTAATGACTTCTACTCTTTACCTGGTACATTGGCATCTGATATTCGCTCAATGACAACGGGTTCAAATGAATTGGCCAGTTGTGTTTCTAAATTTGGTGTTCAAGATGCTATTGGAAATGTCGCAGAGTGGACGAGTCATGGTTTTAATTGTCCTCTCATGTCGACTTGTTCAGGGAACGAAAATGTGGTGATTCAAGATATTGAATACCGAAGAGTAAGACCGGCCGGAGATAGTTTGGATATTATTATTCGCTATGTAAGTTCCGGTCCTGCCGTTAATGCCACCGCTGGTGGAGTCGTTTCCATTAATTTAGGCGCTCTTGCCGATAGAGAAGCGGCCACCGTTGTTTCAGCAGTAAATAGTGCAGGCATTAGTTACTTAAATGCACGACTAATTGGAAACTCTTCAACGTTACAAAATATTTTTGGCCGTGAAGTTTATATGGGAAGTATTACTTCCCTTACTGGTGATGTTGACTTCAAGTCGGCAGCAGGTGATCCCTATGGTTATTGGACCCTGGATGGGAAAAGAGGACCTTGTGTGGATTCTAATGCTGATGGAATTTGTGATGCTTCATTATCTGCCTGGGCCTTTGAAGATGAACGCTATAGTGGAGGTCGTTTTATGACTCCTATGGGACTTGTTTCCCACGTCTCGGCCAATAGTACCTATTCTACTGATTATGATCTCTTCGAGATTGGACCAACTTCAGGTATTACTTCGTCGCAACTACATGATGATACGATTACAATAAACAGTAATATTATCAGTGGATCTATTGGAGGCTGTGGAAAAATGGCGACCGGAGGATCTTATAAGTCGGGTAATGGTGCTGGAGTTTGGAATATGGAAGCTGTTCCTTGTACTGATGTCTTTGGAACCGTGACGATTCAAGATATAACTTTTGTCTCTAATACTTTAGATGAACTTGATATTTCTATTCAATATGTAGAAGGTTCTGGTGCTGTTACAAATGTTGGACTCGTAGGAGATGTCCTTACGGTAGATCTTGTTGATCTAGATGGACTTGGTTCACGAAATGCGGCCTTCGTTGTTGCAGCCGTTAATAGTTTTTATGGTTCAAATGAAATTGAAGCCTTTGTTTCCGGGAATCCTAATTCCCTGCAAGCGGCCTTCTCTACCCCTGTTGAATTTGATGACCACACTGAGACTGGACTGGCCAGGCGTACGGATGTGGGCTTTAGATGTGTGATTGACGTAGAAGAAGGGGATTATGATTAATCAAGGATTAGCGAATAGCGTTTTTAATTTTCTTTGAAATTCTCTGGACCTATGATGATCTCACCTTCTTTAACCAAATAGATTAAATTTCTAATGAGGGAAAAGTCTTTTCTTAGATCCCCTTTGACCATAATAAAGTTGGCCAAGTGGTTGGGAGCGATAAGACCTATTTTCTTTGATTCAGCTACAGAGGTAAATAAAGGGGCACAATTTCGAGTGGCCATTTGCAAGGCCTCACGAGGTTTAAGCTCTAAATCTTTGGCCCGTTCAATAAGGGCCGTAAGGGCCCAGAACGCCTTTGTCCTTACTGGATCAAAACTTTCTATATAAAAGTCTGAGCCGAAACAGAGTTGATCTTTATTCGTAAATTTTTTTAGGTAGGAGAGAATTTTACTTTGTTGCTTCTTCGTTCTCTCCCAATAATAGAGCTGATCTTTAGTGAACTTATTTCGATAGAAATCCAAATAGTATTGAGGAATATCAGTGGGAATAAGTCGAACCGATGATTGGCCAAGAAGCTGAACTTGTTTGGATGTAAGTCCTTCTAAATGCTCAATCGAATCATTGCGATCAAGTAGGGGAGTAAGCCTTTCAATGGAATAAGGTAAAAGCGTATGAAAGGCCAAAGAGACAGCAGAGGGTACTTCTTTTAAACTTCCTATGAGGTTTTTAAGATTGGGTTGACCAGTAAAGGGTTCGTTATCCAAATAGATCTTCTGGGTATAACGGGTTTCTAGATCTTTTAAATCTGCCAAGGTCCTAAAGTAGTGAGAGCATACAAGGGAAGGGGGGCACTGGCCGGTAGCGACAGCATAGGGCCTTCTCGCTCTTTGTAAGTAGGGAATGTCGGAAAGATACTCTTCTTTCTCAAGCTCCTTTTCCCGTATTTTAAAATAGGGCTCATCTCCCCCTAAATCTCTTAGATAGAGAAATCCTTTGTGCAGATAATCCTTGATGAGTCCATTAAAGCGATGATCTTTCTCGCTCAGGCTTGATTGTACTGATTTTATATAGCCCTTTTCATAATCCGTTCCATAGTGAAAATCTTCAATGGTGAGATGTTGATGAGCATCTATTAAAGGGGCCACTAGAGTCGTATTGGGAAGGTAGATATAATCCTTTTCTTTTTGAGAAGGAGAGGGGGATGATTTAAGATAAGTAATTCTCTTTTTATTCCACTCTATATAGGCAGGAGATATCCATTGATTGCCGTCAAAGAGTTGGTCGAGTTTTAATTGAATTCGATCATTCTTTGCCTTGGTCACGGCCCTAGAAGAAAGGGGAAGAAGAAAATAGGTGATGAGTCCTATTAAAGAGATGATGCGAAATTTAGAAAAAAAATTACTCATAATTGGCTTTTTGAAAGATCATCTCAAAAATAGTCCCTGTTGGTCCAGCGTTATTCTGTGTTTGGGAGATGACATTTATTTTGCCATTAAATTTTTCGACATAGGCCTTAACAATAGGCATTCCAAAACCTGTACCCGCTTCACCAAGGGTTCCAGCTCGATTGGTCTTCTTAGAGGGATCAAAGAGATCTTTTAAGATTTCTTCAGGTATGCCTACCCCATGATCTGCAATTTTGAGTTTGATAAAGTGATCTTGGTGATCTTCTCTTTTTACAATATCCTCATCTACCGATATCTCAATAGATTCTCCTTTATTAGAAAATTTAATGGCATTGGATAGGATATTGGACAAAATTTGTGATTGAAAGGTCACGCGATCGGCAAGGATGAGCATATCGTCGTGGGGGAGATTCGTTTTCAAGATAATATCTTTTTCTTTTATTTTTTCTTCAAAGAGATCAATAGTTCCAAGAATCGAATCAATAATGGAAATAGGTTTTAATTCCAATTCTTTCTTACCGGATTCGATAGTTTCCCAAGTTCTTACTTGATCAATAATTCCCTGAATACTTTCAAGAGGGCGATCCAATTTACTCATTTTCTCTTTGAGAGCTTGATCATCAGGACCTAAGGATCTTTCAATTAACTTAATACGGTTTTTCGCCGTGGTAAGCGGGTTTGAGATGTCATGGCACAGAACTCTGACTAGAGTGTGAATTTTAGTGGCCTTTAATGAGACATCGTGATTATTCTTCTCCACTAAGGCGGTGAAAATATACATGATAAAACTAGAGAGAAAGATCCAGCCAAAGATCATAAAACCTTGGGCGACAATCCAGCCATTATGGCTAATGAGCATGGGAAAGTCGGATAGGTAGAGCATTTTATAAAGGGCCACTAGAGATACACTCGCCGTAATAATGGTCCAAGTAATCACACCCTTCTTTCCTAGGATAATTCCCCCCAGCATAGGGAGAATTCCAAACCAAATAAGAATATTTGAGTTGAACCCTCCGGTGAAGTAGGCAAAGCAGCCTTGGTGTATGAGACCAGCTCCAATTAAGGTATGAGCGGCCATATGAATGGAGCCAGGATATCTTAGGAGAATCGGGGATAGGGAGTGAATAGCAGCTGCTGAGAAGCCCACAATAGCAGGTATAGGGCTATCGATCGTTACCAGAGCTAAAATGGCATAGGCCCACATAAGAAGCCCTGTAGAGAGCACTATGACGATTTGGCTGTGGGCTTGCCAAGCTTCATATTTTGAAGCCTTAAGGGCATCTTCCATTAGCCAATTTGAAATGGAGAAGTAGAGATTCAAAAATATTCCCATTGGCATATTTTATACCAAAAGTCAGAAATTTCATTATTTTGAAAGGTTAATTTAATAATCTTTTCTTTTAACTTTTTAATATTATTTATTTAATAAGTCTAAGAATTCTTAATTTTTCTAAGATGACGAGGGGGCTAGATTTTAAGCTCTTTTTGATTTTGAGTAATTTTCTGGGCAATGTCCATGGCCGCATTGTAGGAAGTACTCCATGCATTTTGAAAGTTAAAACCCCCAGTTATTCCATCGATATCAAGGAGTTCCCCAGCAAAGTATAGGCCTTCAATAAGTTTACTTTGAAGGGTTTTAAAGTTGATTTCTTGGGAAGAGACGCCACCACATTCGACAAACTCTTCTTTGTGTCTATGGGGTCCTGTACTTTGAAGTTCAAGAGAAGTGAGGCTTTCACAAATGAGATTTATTTCCTTTTGAGAAAGATTGGCCCACTGGAGATCTGGACTCAACTTGTGAAATTCAATAACCGATGCCCAGAATTTGTGGGTTAAATCTTCTAGAGGAGCAGAAGTGGTTATTTTCTTTTTAAGATTCATTTTCTTATAGGAGAGGAGACGCTCTCGAGTTTCATCTAAACTCATACCTAAGAAGTTGACTCTGAAGGGGAAGTGGTAGTTCGCTCTCTTAAGCTCTCTGGCGCCCCATGCGGATATTTTTAGGATGGCTGGACCACTCAAACCCCAATGGGTGATGAGCAGGGGACCCGATTCTTTTAATTTAAGGCCCTTGAGCTCACGGCCCACTATTTTGACTTCAGCATTTTTAAAGCTGGTTCCTTGTAGATTTCTTAAAAGCGGATGCTGGCACTTAAAGGTAAATAAAGAGGGAGCAAACTCTGAAAAGCTATGTCCAAGATCTTGGGCCAATTTATGTCCTTGAGGATCGGAACCTGTGGCCAAGCAGAGGTAGTGAAATTTCTTTGGAAGATCTTCTTCATTACAAGTAGGATTGATCTGAAAATGAGGTGGGAGATAGGTGATCCCTTCTACTTTACTCTTATGATAGATCGTAACTCCCAATCTCTGCGCTTCTTTGTTGAAGCAATCAATAACCGTTTGGGAGCTATTGGTTACGGGAAAGATTCGTCCATCTTTTTCGATCTTTAATTTAACCCCTCTCTTTTCAAACCACTGTCTGGTATCCATGGCATTGAATTCATAGAGAGGAGTTCTCAATTGCCTTTGACCTCGAGGATAGTGTTTAAGAAATTTGAGATTATCCTCTTCATCATGGGTAACATTACAACGTCCACCGCCACTTATTCTCACTTTACGTAGGCCTACTGCGGCCTTTTCAAAGATTGATATTTGATAGAGTTCGGGATCGACTCCATTATCTTTAAGCTTCTGAGCAAGATTAAGGGCGCAGAAGTATCCTGCAGCACCTGCTCCAATAATGGCCACTTGATAGGGACTAGGATTTGTGGGCATAGAATAAGGCCTTTAACTCTTATATTTTCTTAATGACAATTAAGAATAGCATTGTGGAGAGCTAAATATAAGGGAAAAAGAAAAGGGCATAAACCCCACTCCTTCTTCTTATGATTAAGACAAGGAGCAGGGAGTTGATTCTATTAATAGCTTCCCTTTTCAGAGAAGAAGTTTAGAGGTTGCTTGACATCAACCACACCGCCCCCTTTTGGTTTAGGAAAGTCGATAAGTCTAAGGACGCCGGCCATACAATTACTTCCTGATTTAGAAAATCTGGCCTTCTTACCTCGTATATTTATTTTGCTTACAGATCCGTCGGCATTAATTCTAAAGTGGAGGTCAATCACCCCTTTAGCCGCTTCATTGCTTTCAAGCTCTTTTTGATAACAATGTCTAAATTGCGGTAAATATTCTTTTAGAATCTTTCTAAGGAGCTCAGGGTCCATAGATCCTAGGACAACTGTTTTAGGATCTGAGTAGGTTGTGTCCACTCCTGATTTAGATGAGAGCCCCTGGGCACCAGAAGATCGGTCATAATTTCCACTGAAGTCTTGACCGAGGGTTCCCACATTGGCAGAGGTATTGGCGCTCACTTTAGCATCACTTGCACTGGTGGCCGATTTAAATCCTTGAGTTCCCGTTGCTGCACTTTTCTTATTAATCTGATTAGGTTTCAGATTTTTAGTGGAACTAAAGAGACTAGAGAGCTTCGTTTTGGATTTAAACTTATACGCCTTCATCTTAGGTGCTTTCTTCACTTTCTGTGCCTGACTAGCAGCTTTCGCCATTTTAGGCTTGGCCTTCGTTTTTGTTGGCTTCTTTTGAGGTGTTGGAGTTTTCTTGGCCATCTTCGTTTCTTGATTAGGCTGTTTTGTCTTTTTGACACCAGTGTCTTTATCGACCTTATCCGCGATCGACTTAGATTTAGTATCAGAAGGCTTCTTCGATTTGATCGCCTTTCTGTAGATAACTGCTATTTTCTTCTTAGGTTGTTCAACTGTAGTGTCTATAAAGAGGAGTAAGAGCATGAGACCCATTACGGCACCCACAATCTTCGCGGTTTGCATCTGAAAGGCGCGGTCTCTTCCAAAGAAAGGCGCCATTTTTAAAAGAGGTGGGGCATCAGTGAGTCGGATAACAATTTGTACGCCTTTATTGTCAAAACTCAAGATATCCATTTTCTTCAAATTCAAGCTCTGTTGTTGGCCCTGACCAAATAAATCAGCTTCTCCTGTATGTCTATTACGGGCAGTAAAGGCATCAAGTTTGTGGATCGTAATATCATTTCCAGATATATCAATAAAAGGAAGACGATCGTCGGTATCGAGATTAGGAACACAGAGAGTATTCTTAAAATGACCTAGTGAACTCACATAGAAAGTCTTCTTTTTAATAGGAAGATAATCGAGAGAGATGATATTTCCATTTAAAAGGACGGAAACTTCAATGGCCATTTGATCAACAGTACGAGCAATCTGAGGAATTTCATTTTCATCTTTTTCATCCTCAGGATCAATATAATGGGCAACACTAAGTTCTCTTTCTAGAGCAGGAATTTCATCGTAATGAGATTCCGTTGATTCATCGAATACAATATCACAGTACTCACCATCAATAACCACAAGACCAGGCATGGGAGGTAATTCAGGGGGAAGATCTAGGATTTTATCTGTATTGATTTTTTCAATGATTCCTTCATCCTGATCTTCAAAAGCACTATCTCCCACACTCTCAATGATTTCTTCTTCAATATGGAGTTCAATCGGACCTATGCGAAGAGTGTCCCCCTCGCAGAAATAGCTCTTTTCTACTTTTTTACCATTGAGAAAGATACCATTATCACTTTCTAAATCGATAATCTTTCCTCCATGCTCATCAATAATAATGAAAGCATGATAGAATGAGATTGCCGGATCATCGATATAGATATCGGCATGGGCGGCACGTCCAACCATGAGTTTCTTCTTATTAAGCTCAAAATTAAACGCCACTTCACCTTCTCGGTGTCCAACGAGCTTAAGGATTTTTTCTTCTATGACTTTAGCTTTTAACACAGCATACACTCCTTAATCTCACTTCTTTGGGGAGAGCTGCGCTTTATTTTGAGCAAGCTCATTTTCAAATTTCTTCTTATTTTCTTCGATTTGTTTCTGACGTAATTGTTGTTGCTTTTCTTTTTCTAAGATCTCTCTCTTTCTCACTTGGGCCGTCACTAGTTTTTTAAGCATTTGAGCACTTTTCTTCATGGGAACGTATTGGGTGAAATTATATTCTTTGAGAAGTTCGTAGACTTCATCAATTTTCCCTGTTTCGTAGAGGGCAAGGGCCTTAATTAAAGTTATATCCTCTCTATCTCTATATTCTTGCGGTATTTGATGTAGGATCTCTAACGCCTGTCCTGTTTTCCCCTCTAGGAGATTCACGCTGGCAAGTCCCATCATAATATCGGGATCACCCGAATTTTGTCGATCAAGGGCTTCAAAAATAGTAAGCGCATTTTCAAGTAAATTAAATTGTAAATAAACTTGTGCCTGGTTGAATAAGGGAACTTTAAGATTGGTCTGTCCTTTCTTAAATTCAGCTGCCTTCTTAAAATAATCTAAGGCCATATCGTAGTGACCTTGTTTTAATTTTATAGTTCCTAAATTATTGAGAGCGGGAGCATATCGACTCTTGGGATTCAAATCGATAGAAAATTGGAAAAAGTATTCGGCCTTTACCAAATGATCAGCCAAGAAATAACACATTCCAATTTGATTCCAGAATTCAGGATCTTTCTTCTTATCGTGAGTCATTTTCTGTAGGTCTTTAAGTCCTTGATTAACATCATCACTGTGGCATTTTGACAAAGCCGCGTAAGGAGTATTTTCAAGTTTTCCCAAACGACTCTTTGTATAGCGAAGAAAGCTTTCTTCACGAAAAGAGTCCTGCTTTTCCTCACTTAACTCGGAGTTTAATCGAGTTGTAGCACAACCACTTAATCCTATGAGAGTAAGTAAAACTATTGAGGTAGAAAGTTGGAATTTCATATTTTACCTCCTTCGCGATCAGTGGGGATGGCGTATAGACTTGCAGGATGTCTATGCCTCACTTCTTCAATCACTGAGGGAATATTAATAAAATCTTTGTTATTGGGTGCTAAAATCGTTTCTTTTTTGATGAGATCTAAGGCCGTTTTATTTTGATTTTTTGATTCTTTAAAGAGGTTATCCGATAGACCTTTCATCGCACCTCTTAGTCCTTCCACGTATTCTTTAGGCATACCTTGAGGGGTGTAGTCTCTAATTACCGTGGCCAATTCGCTATATTTTGTTTCTAGAAGCTTATAGCATTTCGTAATAATATGAGGTTGACCCGATTTGATAAACGGTACCAGTTGATCGGCCATATTCTTCATCGTTTGAATATTGGATTCCAACGCCTGATTAAATTGATTCTCGTCATATTTTGCTGGATTGGGAAATTGAGTGACACTTTGTTGAGATAGAGTGCTATAGACTTTATAGAAGTGAAGAACCATTTCCATTTCTTTTTGGGCCTTTGTTTTATTTGTTCTAGTGAAGTATTTCGAAAAGTAATCGATCACAAGTTTCTTTCCGGCATCGCTATCTTTGAGATAGTAATCCCAATACATGGCCAAGAAACTATTATGATAGAACTCATGCATATGACCGACATTCTGATATTTCTTATGAAAACTCATAAATGTTTTATATTTTCGATGTCTAAAAAAGAAATCTCCCATTCCTAAAAGGGTGGCCTCGCGTATCTTTTGAGGGATACGACATCTCTTTCCTCGCTCATAATTTTGATAGGCCTTTTCAAATTGCCCTTCTATCAATCTGTACTGAACACTTGCTTGGTAGAGGTCACTCTTTTCTTTAAAGTCAGTTTTACAGTAGATATCGATATAATCTTCCGATATTGCGGCACTACTTTCAAAGTCTTGGGCCAGCATTAACTTATTAACCATGGCGAGAATTTCTTTCTTACGTTCAAAACGCTCTTTTTCAGTAAAGAGTTTTAATGCCGTTTGAAGCCACTTAAAGCTATTCTTTGTGTAGAACATATCGAGATAAATAAGCGAAGCTCGATAAGCTGACTTGGCCTTAATACTTTGAGGATATTTTTCAGATTTAAATAATTCAATATAACCCATGGCCGCTTCTTCTTTTTTTCCGGCGATATCAAGTTTTTGATAACGATCAAAGAGAAGTCCACCAAGGATAAGGATTGATTTTTCAATATAATCTTTCTGAAAAGATAAGAAACCTTTCTGTAATTCTGCAATCCATACAGCTAAAGCATCTGTATTCTTATCTTTTATATGCTGATCCATGATTTGGGTTAGCATCCCTTGTTGGATCTTTACATCCCCGGGATAGGCCTTCATATAGTCTTTCATCGCCAATGTTGCATCTTCGACTTTGTTATGATTCAAATAGAGATTAAAAAGTTTTGTGTGAATTTTTCTTGTTCTCTCATTAGAAGGATAGGCAAGAATATGATTCTTATACGTGTAAACTGTACGTTCAAAATTCATTGTTTTAACAAATTTACCATTTTCAAGAGAGGCTAGAAGGGCATCAAATATCTTCTTAGTTAGTTCAACATGTTTCTTCTTTTCTTCCTTCTCAATTGGCATCGCTATATAAGGTACTTTTGCTATTTTTTCTTTAGGACCTAATTTTTGTGTTCTTATCTCTTTCTCTTCTTTCTTATATCTAGTTCTATGGGCCTCAAGTGCTCTTTGATAGTATTCAAATGAAGATTTATAGTCTGAAATGGCAAAGAAGGTTTCTCCCTGATAGAAACGATAAGAATCAGTTTCATGGGGATTGATTCGCGCTAAGATATCAAAGAAATCAATAATACGATCTCTTTGATCTTCTGAGAATTCCTGAATATTTTGTTGTGAATTTCTGGTAAAACGAACTTGGAGGTATCCAACAAAAGATCTCAGTTTTTCAGTAATTTGAATTTGATATTCTTCATTTATTTCTGAGATTTTCTTTTCTTGATTGATTTCATCTAGGGCCACAGATATTTTCCAAAATTTTTCAAATTTTTTGAAGTTACGATAGAAGTCTAAAAGTTCGATTCTAATTTGAACTTCTTCATTTAAGTATTTCTTATCCTTATCTTTCTTATCAAGTGCATTATCAAGAGCACTCACATAAATATACTCTGCGAGATCGGCACCTTTATCTTCTGCTGTTTTCTTCGCCATTTTGATTAGATAATCTGCTGGGTGTTCAACATTATCGATATAGAATCGAGTTCCTTCTTTGATTCTCTCTGCAAGAACATAGAATAATCCGATACTATCGAGAACCTGGTCAGTTACCGGAATATACTTTTTAATGGCCGGTGCGTCTTTAGGTGTATCTTCTAATAAGATCTTCGAACTTTCAAAACTTAGAAGTGCATGATCAATGGCCAGATCATATTGATTCGTTTTGATATAGCACCAACTGACATTATAGAGGTGTTTGGTATACCATTCGTCTTCCTTATTCTTGAGGACGTCTTTATAAAAACGAATGGCCTTTTCGTATTTCTTTTTATTGTAATAATATTCCGCGAGACTCGTCTTTATAGAGTGGAGGCTCTTTGAATACTTATGGGAAGTTCTTAAGGCCTTTAAGAGATACTTCTCCGTTTCATGATCTCCACCGTAGTCTCTAGAGTTTAGGGCCAATGTATAGTAGATATCACTTACATATTTGAAGCGGGGCCATCTCTTGATGATATTTAGCCCATCTCTTTTTACTTTGCGATACATACGACTACTTTCTTTAAAATAATAGCTCTTTCCATTGGCCTTGCGAGTTCGCGGGTTGGCCGATAAGAAAATCTTATTTTCCTTTTCACGAATGAGTTTAATTCTCTCGGTATTGAGCTCTATTAAACGCCATTTTAATCGAGGACCCATTTTGGTAATCTTTGAAATGGCCTTTTCCTCTTGATCGATGAGTTTATTGAGTTTGTGCCATTTCTTGGACATCTTAGCTGTATTTCCTGCTAAGATTTCTGAAGTTGATATAAAGAAGGCCAAAAATGAACACAGTACGGCCATGAATGTCTTTTGGAGAGTCAATCTTTTCATGTAAGTACCTTTTTTTAGAAGTTTCCTTGAACAATAAATTTGAACTCAGGAAATCCTGCCATTGCTGAAGTATGCATAACTCTTCTCAATACTTCATAGGGAAGGGATTGATCCATAACGATATTAACTCGCTTTCTATTGGCCTTTCTCGTGGCCAAAGCTCCTTTATCGCTTTGGGTCGCTTGGGTGGTTTCAAGCTCTTTAATTGCGTTGTCTTGTTTCTTTCCTTCTTCTTCTAATGCGCTATAGAGCACTTCAATTTTCTCTCCTTCCGAAGCAAGGTAGCGTCCAATTTTCTTATTATTGATCCAAATATCTTTCTCTCCTGAAACTTGAACAATAACCGCCATATTTCCAAGGGTCATTGACTTCGATTTAGGGAGTTCAATATTCTTTGCCACTTCAAGTTTCAAGTCAGAGGCATTGTAGCTTTTTAAAAGAAACACCAACAGGATAACCAAAATATCGAGTAGTGAAGTGATATCGACATCGAGTTCTTTGTCTGTTGACTTTCGAATGTTAAATCTCTTATTCCTCATGATGGTTCCCAGTTTTACATGATGGTTTCAAAAATAATTTGCTCAAAGAGCGTCCTTGTCTCTACCGTTACCCCCTTATCATTTTTAGCAATGATAGACGGTGTTTGCTTTGGTAGCTCACGACAAGTATCCATAATATAGACAATCTTCTTGTACTCAACTGCAGAATCCGGTCTAATGATTACAGAGGTTTCGCTCACATGGCCTTTCTTCAAAGTGACCAAAACTTGTGCCAGTTGCTCTAAATCATAGTTCCCATCCTTGATTCCTACGGTTTTATGGATATTTCCATCAAGTCCTGTTTTAACTAGTATTTGTTGTTTTTTTACCTCCAGGGTCAAATTTAAAGGGGGTTTTTTATCTTTTGGTTGATCTTCCGATACTGTTTTAACAGCGGGTGCATCTGATCCAATTTCGTATATCTCAAGAAATTGAGCAGACATAAGCAAAAAGAAAATGAAGATGAATACAGCATCAAGAATGGGAATGACATTAGGTTTACATGGGGCTGCTTTCTTTTTTATTCGTCTTTTCATGATGGTTCCTTAGGTTTTGATTTTTGAAGTGCGAGGGGGCCAAAATTAGGCCGCCTCATCTTTCTTCTGTGCCGCTGCTCCTTGTGGCATTGGTGCACTTGTTCCTGCAAGACCAGAGTGTTTCTTTGTTCCGAGAAGATCGATTAATTTGATGGCATACTCTTCAACTTCTCCCATGATTTTTTCCGACTTTGAAGTTAAAATGGAGTGAACAACCATGATGCTAATAGCAGAGATAAGTCCAAGTGCTGTGGTATTCATGGCCTTTGAGATACCTAGAGCAAGAAGTTTGGCCTTTGATGCAGGATCAGCAGTGGCCACCGCAGCAAATGATTCGATAAGTCCATAAATGGTTCCTAGTAGACCAATAAGTGTGGATACGTTGGCCACGAGTCCTAAGTATCCCATTCTCTTTTCAACTTTGGGAGCAACCTCTAAAATGGTGGCCTCCACAGCATCCGATATTTGTTCTTTCGTTTGATTCGCTCTCTTTAGACCAGATTTTAAAACCATGGGTAAGAGTGCTTTTGAATTAGAACAACTTTGAATGGCCTTTTGAACATCGTTAACCATGACATTCTTTTTGATCATATTCATTAAGCCAGCACCATCGACATCGTAAGAGAGTAATGATTTGACTCTTTCTACGGCAATGGCAATTCCAAAGGTCCAGATCGCGAGAATAATCCACATGAAGACTCCACCTTCATCCATGAAGATGGCCAGTGATTTTATAAAACTTGTGTCATTGGCCATAGCGGTTGTTGCCGCTTGGGCAGCATTCTGGGCAATATTTGTTGATTGTTCAGCTAGTTGGTTTTCCATGGGGTTCTCCTTGGGGGTTTTTTTATATTCTTAATTTCTTTTTTTATCTTAAGTTTTGAATATCTTTTCTTACTTCGGCATCAAATTGTTCTCTTTCAAAAAGTGCCCTGGAAAAGGTTCTTCTCGATCTTTCTTTTACAGAGAGATCTCCAGGGGCAATGATCTTTCCTTCAATCTCTAGATTTCCTAAATCAAAGGATTCGTACTTCTTATATTTGATGACTACATTCTTTCCTTTCTTTGTTTTCGCAAAAACACTCAAAGTCATGAAAAGGCTTAATAGAATGGCTATTCCTATTTTCATTTGTACTCCTAAGAATTATTTCGTATTGGCCACTTGTCTTTTATCAATTCTTTTACAATTTGATTTAAGACCGAAGCTGTATTCACCTAATTCATCACCCCAGAATTCACCATTGAAAGTAAAGAAGTGTTCATCTGAAGATCGGGTAATATTTTTGTGTGAACCTCTACTCCGATTAGAGATTAAACTTTCATTGTTATAGACAAGGTCTCGCTGAAGACTCATGATCTCTAGTTTGATATTGAACATCTCATAACTAAAGCGGTGCATATCATTGATAAAGCTAAACATTTGTTTCTTAATATAGTGATTAAGATGCTTCGTCCTCCATGCCAGGGCACCTGTTACGGCCTCATTTAATTTATCTGAGAACTCTGTAGACTTTAATTTTCTGACATACTTGAGCTCATTTTGGGCCTTTCTATAATTCACAAGATCAAGAGAGAATTTGATTCTCTTTCTGATTTGAGTCATAAGATTTCTTACAAAGGGATTCAGATTCTCTTTTTCTTTAATAGGACTTAAGAGAAGCTTTAAGAAAAAGGTGTGCGACTTCTTATGCTTTAACAATATTCCTTTTAAGGCATCTGAGTGTGGGCGATAGACATTGTAATATTGTTCAATCAGTTTTAGTGAATCTTGCCACAAGCATAGACGAAAGTAGGATAGTGAACTTAATACTTCTGCCTCTGGAAAGAAGTAACTTGTCATAAGAGGAGAGCGGTAGGTTACGAGTAATCCCAGGGTTCTATTGTAATTTCCAGTATGATAGGCCGCCCATGCCTTTTCCATGAGTATATATGGCCAACGATAACTTGTTTTCGGAATGGCTTCATAAGCTTTTAGAGATTCATCATATTGTCTCTGCTTATATAAGAGTCTCGCCTTATGGATAATACAAGATTCTCTAATTATAGCGAAGTAGCGCTTAAGCTTAGTATTTTCCGATTGATCTTCATATTCTGAGGAGAGATCAATACACTTATTATATTGTTCTTTTGCTCCAGCGAAATCATCCGTCAAGTTTAATGCCGATCCATGCATGAAACGTGCTTCTGGTCCAAAGCGATGATCATTGGGGATTGTCTTCAATGCTTCAATCGATTCGCTATAGCGTTTGTAATTAAACTGCCTTAAACCCAAAATAAACTGCAAAGAGGGAGAAGGGTATTTCTTTAGTATTTTGGCATCCAGTCCGTAGAAGGACATGGTTCCTGTTTTGAGAACGAGCTCTTCTAAAAGGGTTTCAAATTCAGGAGAAAATGTTTTACCTTCAATTAAGTGTTCTTTTGCAAATACTACCGAACTAAAGTAGTACTTGGACTTATAGAGCTCTTGAGCGATATAGGCATTGGCATTGATATCGCCCTTTTTCTTTCCTTCATTGTAGAGTTTCTGAGCTTTGACCATCAAAGCATAACTTGAACTCATATGAAGACCTAATATTAAGATGATTAACTTTTTCATAAATATTCCTTAGAAACTAAAACCGATACTAAAAGCAACTTCACTATTTGTTCTCCAGGAGTCGCTGCCCGCTCTTCCATTAATTGTGGCGCTGGGGGCTCGGTAGTTGTCTCTCGAATATTCAATCCCTACGTGGATATTCTTTGTTGCATGAATTCTTAAGGCCGTCTTAGCGAGGATGGCCGTACTTTTTTCATCAAAGAATTGATCTGCTGTACTTGGTTCAGAAACAGTTTTGGCATTACTTTCTGTGTGAATTTGTCCAATTCCAAGTCCGAATGACCAGTCAAAATAAATTATTTTATTAAAGGTATTTATTTTTCCATAAAAAGGAGAATAGACTGCCATAAGACCAACTTTCTTCTCTACCGCCCTTACGAAAGCTGTAGATCCATTGATCTCTTGTAAGCTTTTGAAGTTATCATCATCAGAATTGCTATACTGATGATAGACTCCTTCGATCGCCCATTCTTCATGTAGGTAATATCCTGTCTTAAATTGGATTCCTGAAGACTCTTGGAAGTTATCATTGAGTCCCATGATGAAACCTATATTTGCGTAGAATTTTCCTTTCTTCTTAAAAACCTTATTTTGGAGAACATAGACTTTCTTATCAGGATCAAGCCAAAGAAAATCATAGAGATCATCTTCAGCAGCTTGAACTTGATTGGATGTTAAGAAGAGAATCGATGTACTACTTAATAGGCCAAAAAGAAAGGTTAGGGCCAAAGTGGAAACCCCCGCTCTTTTCACAGCGGAGGTTTCCTTCTTCATTTTTCTGAATTTATTCAGTAATGTTTTCAATGGAATGCCTTGGTTATTGGGTTTTTAAAGTTATGCTTTCTTATTAATTACTCATTACACATTTCTGGTAATACGCGATGATAATCTCACCTTCATCCGGAATGGCGTTCTCATCAAATTTGATCGCCCTAGAGCTATCGTCATAAGTCCATCCTTGATCTAGAGTTACATCATTTACAGTCACTCTAATTTCTGCATCTACAGGTACTCCAGAGAGAGGGAAGCTATCGAGTAGATCAAGAATCTTGAATCCAAAACCAGAGAGTGTTTGATAGAAATCCTGATGGATATCCGCAATCTCACCACCAGTCGCTTCTGATACTTGCATGTAACGACTTCCCACTGTTTCCCATTGTCTATTAGGGTTATGGCTTTGAGTTACAATCGAATAGGCCTTAACCATCCCTGCACTTGTTTTTAAACTTTGAAGATTGCGAATATAGTCATTAACTTGATCAGGTGAGCTATCTTCTTCATCAGAGATATAGACAACGATTAAGTAAGCTTCTTCTCTTGCCCAGCTTCTATAACGATCAAAGAAGTCCTTACTTGTTTCAAGTCCCATTTCATGACCTGAACCTCTCGTTCCAACTTTGATCATATTTCTAAAGTCTTCCATGAATTGAGCTTCATCATCTTTTGCTGCTTGAGCTGTAAGCTTGTCGCTATTTCCTACCATTTTCCCAGAATAGTAACTTCTGGCATCTGTAGTCGTAATGGCCATTTGAAAATCAATATCCTTCTCAATGAAATTTGAGATGAAGGCATTGAAGTTATAGGCCAACGCCTGTTGCTCATCTGACATAGAGCCTGAATTATCCATAACCCATAAGATATCTACTTTTGCATGTTCCGCTGTATTTTGAATAAATTCATCGCTAGCGTTAGTAAGTGTCCCATCTCCGCACACTCCTGGGTCAGGATCAGTTCCTGCGTTACCCCCATCATCGGGATCAGTACCGCCACCATTATTGCCACCGTCGTCAGGATCAGTACCACCGCCATTATTGCCACCGTCGTCAGGATCAGTACCACCGCCATTATTTCCACCATCGTCGGGATCAGTACCCCCATTACTCCCACCATCATCTGGATCAGTTCCTGAACCACCTGGTGTAGTAATGATTCCATCGGTTGGATCATCTTCATTTGTATCTGGAGTTTCTGTTTGTCCCCCTTCAGGTGTCGCTTCTGGAGCCACTTCTTCATCGGGTACACCAACACCTTCAAGAAATTCTTTTTCGTAGAACTCTTGTTGATTACACGATGAAAGGGCAAGGAGAACTGAAAAAATCGCCAAGGACTTTAGCATATAAACATGGGCATTCATGGTTTGCTCCGACTCATTTGCAAAATGATTCAACTACGGAAGGGTTCCATTTCCTCTGTTGAAAAAGCAAATTCATCTAACCTTGGATTTTGACTCTGCTTACATACCACTTTTAAAAACGTACAACTCAAATTCCAAATAGGTGTGTCTCTTGGGTAGGTGAAGAATAGCAAAATAGAAAATTCTCTCAAGGAGCTCGCAAGTGTAGAGAATGTTTTTTTTGAATTTAAGTCTGTTTTTTTAGGGAGTTAGATGAGCTAAAAGTGTAGAAATCATCATTTTTTCTTTAATCAGAAAAAAACTGAATTTCTGCCTACAATTCGTGCAAAGGATGGAAAATTAAAATATTTACTATTGATTTGTGAAATTTTAGAGACCACTAAGTTTTAATGTAGAAATATTCTTCCATTTAAAAGAAATCTCACTACTTGGGTTTGGCCAACTTCCCTTAAAATTAAGAAATCCTAATGTTGGAAAATAGAAAAGTGAAGGCGCCACTTCGAAGTCGAGAGTGGTATTCATTTGTTCGCCATTATTCTTGAGCCACATATACTCGATAGTGAAAGCATAAGTATCAATTGGATTGGCCTCACTAAACTGCTCATTGGTTATTTTGGCACCTAAGCATTTCATCCCATTAATTCTTGCTCCACGGTCACAGATAGAGAGGACTTCAGTAATTTGTTGATTAACCAAAGTTTTGAAAGACTTGTATTGGGCCATAAGATTAATTTCAGTCCAGGCCGAAGTTTGAGTTAAGAGATCAATTTGATCACGGCAAGCCTCTTCTCGAGCTGCAATATAGGGAATTGAGGTATAGGTTGGTTCCGTAGGGATGACAGTGGTTTGTGTTTTATAGGATACAGTTTCTTGATTGTCTTGTTCACTATCATCGGGTGAAGTGATGACTTCTTTTTGAAATCTTACTTCTTCTACCGCTTCTGTGTAGCTGAAGCGGCAATTGATCATTTGAGATTCAAACTCGATCGTGTAGTCAAAGGCCTGAGAATTCTTATAGCTCACACTCTTATGAAATTCAGTAAGGGAGTTGGGATAGAGAGTAGATGGAGAATCTGTTTCGATTGTATCTTGAAATCTTTTAAAGACATCAGAATCTAAACCAGAAACTCCCGTTATATCGGAAGGACGAAAGCGTGTACTTCCAGTATCACCGCAACCTGAGATCATTGAGATTAAAAAGAGGGTAAGAAGCCAATTTTTCATATTCATTTCTATATCATGAGCCTACACATTTGGGTTTCACTTTGTAAATATTATGCTCATAAGGCCTATTTGGGCGACTCTCGTACTATTTAATCTCTTTTAGAGCATGTAAAAACGCAGGCTTAAAACGCTCCCAATCCTCGAATTGAGGCATATGTCCTAAGTCTGTTAATTCAATTAATTTACCATTTTGGATTAATTTATAAATTTCCTTTCCTAGTTTTTGGTATTCACCAAGCTTATAGGAAACACCTTCTCTCTTAAAGCCTCTCCCTGGACCTGTGCGGTCTCTTGTTCCGATAATTAAGACAATGGGATTTTCAATTTCTTTAAAGTCATCGACGATAGGATTAGTAAAAATAGGTCCATAAGTGAGAGCATTATTCCACGCAACTAATGGATAATCAGAATGATAGAGCTGGCCTGTGGGGGCTTCAATGAGTTGGTCGTATTGTTCATTCCAGTCGCCGTTATAGTAATTTCTTCTTTGGTAGGCCTTTATTTTATCGGCTGTTTTGGCCAATTCGGCTTCATAGAAGGTTTGTGGATCTTTATAATCAACATAGTCGAGGTATTTTTCAAGACCAATGGGATTAATGAGAATCATTTTTTCGACTTCATTAGGGTAGAGTTTATTAAATTTTGTAGCAACCATCCCCCCCATGGAGTGACCAATGAGGTGGTACTTTTGAATCTTTAAAGATTGAACTAGGCCGTGGGTATTTAAGGCCAGCTGCTCTAGAGAATATTGATAAAATTCTGGTTTTGAAGATTTACCAAATCCAATTTGATCCGGAATAATGACTCGATGACCGCGGTCTTTGAGTAGTTTGGCAATTTTCTCCCAATAGTATCCCGAAAAGTTTTTTCCATGAAAGAGGATATAGGTTTCTTCTGCATCTTTGGGACCTAGGTCCATATATGCCATTTCTAATTTTTGCTTTTGAGACTTAAATTGATAAATTTCCACTTTAAAGGGATAGGGGAAATTGGTTAATCTTGCATCATAACTTTTCTTGCCGAAATGAGAACAACTTGTGCCGACTATAAGAGAAGTAATCATAATGAATAAGCTTAATACTAGTGACTTCATATCTATCCTTTTACAAATTTGATTTCTTTAACAAGTGAATGGCCTTCTCTCTCGTTTGAGCATCAAGCCAATGGTCTCCCTCTGCAATCCATTCAAAAGAGCCTTTCATTTTGAATTTATCTTTTAAATATTCATAACGGCTAAAAGAGAGATCCGTATCGATGATACTATCCTTTGCCCCTTGGACTTGATTTAAGGTAAAGGGAATATCTTTATAATCTCTTTCGATAATATCTGATCTAAAAGAACAGTTGATTCCCAGTACTTGTTCGGTAGGTGGGTAATTCAGACCGACAAAGGGAGCGAGATATCCCCCTTGGGAATAGCCAATGAAGATAGTGGGTAACTTCTTGGGATTAATCATATGAAGAAATTGAGTGAGGGTTTCAGTGGGGACTTTGTAATCAATGAGAAACTCATCCTTTCTTTGATCGTAGAAGTACCAAGCAAATCCAGCTAAGAGCTCAGCTTCCTGATCTCTATCGATTTGGTCATTTAGGGGAAAGTGCTTAGGTAGCGGATAGAGTCCATTAAGAGCAATGATACTATAGTTCGTCTTTTCATTTTGGAGAGTTACATTGAGTGACCTACCGATTCGTTTATAAATCTTAGCCGCCGACTCACTATATCCATGAAGAAGCACAATGATCTTTTCACCGGTTGGATGAATTTGTGCCGTAGTATCTTCTGTCCAGTACTCATTAGTCAGAGCATGGCATTGATGAAGTCCTGGTAAAAAGAGAGATCTATCTTTAATCATTAAAATTACCCAATAAGGATGTGATTGAGTCTAAAATTTTAATAGATTAGATAATTAACGTCTAATTTTCTCAAAGTTAAATTTTAGACGAAACTAGAATCTAGAGGGGGATGGAAAGTAAAGAGGCATAAATCAAAGATATAAAGGCCGTGAAGAGTGGAATGGTTAAATTGTCATCTAGTTTTAGGGGAATCAATTCAAATAAACTAGAGGTTAGAGCAATAAGAAAGGAGCACAGAATAATGGGCCCTAAGCTATAATCTCCCAGCTGTCCTGATAGATGGGAAGCCCAGTAAAAAACTAAGAAACTCACGGTAAAACAGGATAAAAAGAAAGCTCCTGAACCCTGGAGGGATTTATGTTCCGTTATCTTTGTTCTTCCATAGCGAATACCGATAATCGCCGAGAGAGGATCAGCCACTGCCAAAGTATAGATAGCGATTAGGGCCACGACTTTAGGAAAGGAGATTAAGGTGAGGAGAATTCCCATAACATAGGGTACACCTGCACTTTCTTTAAGTTGTTCTTCCGCTCTAAAGAGATATTTATTGATGATTTTTACTTTAGATCCAAGGCCTGGGTAATTGATTCTGACTTGCTCTAAAATATAGACGACACAGGCACAGAAGCCGAGTATATAAATGGCCCTAGAGTGAGTGAGAAGGAATTGATAAACCAAGCCCACTCCTAGACCCATACTACAGTGAAAGAGTCTACGAGGGAGTTGTAAGCTCTTACGAGTTGCTGTGGGAGCCGCCTCTTGAAAAGAGTTCTTCTCTCGAGAACTCTCAAGAGCTTCCTCTATATTATGTTTGATTTTATCTTCTTCGCTTTCGTTCAAGATTTTGCCTAAATTTTAAGTTTAGTCTCTTATCGGATAAGAGATTTTAAAAGTTTAGGGGGAGTAGGGATTGGGATGATCCTTGATGAATTGCAGCTCTTCAGCTGTACTTTCTCTACCCAGGGCCAAATTTCGATGAGGATAGCGTCCAAAACGATCAATGACTTCCTTGTGCTTAATCTCAAATTCTCTTTGATAGTCAAGGCCTGGTTCACTAAAGAGCTCCATGGCTTCACGGTGAATACGAGGGGATTCACTATGCATATAGGGCATATAGAGAAAAGATCGCTTTAGTGAGGAGAGTTCTTCATGGGCCTTAAGACGGATGGCCTCTTGAGAAAGGGCCAAGGCCAAAGGGTCCCAAGCATAAGCTAAGGGATCATTGCGATAGATATTGCGCGAGAATTGATCGAGAACGATAATTTCTGCCAATCTTCCCATAGGTCCAGTTCGCCAACCATCTAGCTCACAAGCAGCGGCCATTTTATGAACTTCTCCAAATTTGTCTTTTATTGTGCGATCAAGTTCTTCATTACTTGAGAACCAATCCTCTGGTTTTAAGTCTTCAAACCAAAATTCTAAAACCTTACGGTATTCAACGCTCATATTTAACCTTTAATGAAATTAGATTTTTATTATAAACCTAAACTTCATTAAAAAGCTTTATGCATTGAATGGGGAAGAGGAATACTCGATTATAGGTATAAAATTTATTTTCCCATACTCAAGCTTGAACTAGGGCCTGTCGAATTCTTCTCATTGAGTTCACGTAGACGATCAGATTTATCTCTTTTGCGAACAATCCTGAGATAGAGGTCTCTTTCAGGATTGAAAATAAAATCTAAAATAAGCTTAGTCCAAGAGGTGTGATAATAGAGATTATTATAGTACTCAGGAGCTATGGCCCTAATCTTGGGAAGATGGACCCAAGGAACTTTATAAAAGTCGTGATGCTCGTTATGATAACCAATATTAAATTGTAACAAATTCATTGGCCCATAGTAGCCATAAGTTTCTTGACCTTCTCTATAAGTATAATGCTCTTGAATCCAGCGCGCACCAACAGGATGGAGTCCTACACTAAATAGGGTGGATATCATCAGATATCCCAAAGCCCAAGGTCCAATGAACTTATAGATGGCGATATCTGTAAGAATGATGAATAGGAAATTTCCCACCATCCACTTATCAAAAACTTTACCTTTCTTTAGGCGCATAGGTCTGGCGACCTCTACAGCAAAGAAGAACATAAACCATAAGGCCTTTCTCCACCATATATTGCGCACCCATTTGGCCTCTTTATGAAAGGCCAAATCAGCATCGTAGTCGTACTCATTTAGATTGGAGTGATGAATATTGTGGAAAGTTCTAAAGCTCATGGCCGATGGAAAGGCCTGACCAATATTGGTAAAAATACACCAGATGCGATTCCAAAAACGTGATTTGAAAATAGCGTCGTGACCAGCATCGTGCATAAGCACGTAAAGAGCGTGATTACAAAGAGCCCCCACTGTGTAGGCCAAAAGAAGAATCCACCAAATATTTAAATCTTTAGCGACAATGAAATATCCTGTGACCAATTGAATGGCCGTAACGAGAACGATAAAAAGACTCGTTAAAGGATAGGGCTTCATGAACTCTCTGATCTGAGGGTATTTCTTTAAGATTTCACGACTCCTAAGAGCGTGGGGATTTCTATCTGGTGTATATTCAAAGTCTTGGCGCATAGTGTATAAAATTTAAAAGATTGATGCATTGTTTAATTCAATGGCACCAATATAGGAAAGTCTTTGCAGATGTGCAATACTTTGAACTTCTACGTAGGAATGATTTACATGACTAAAATTCGACAAATCTATCTCAAGAAGGCCGGAAATAAACCTGTTTGGGATCATTGTATTCAAAATGGGCGAGCAAATGCCCTAAAACATGATGAAGTGCGTATCAAAGTTCACTATAGTGGGCTTAATTTCGCCGATGTTATGATGAAATTAGGTTTATACCCAGATGCTCCAAGCACCCCCTATATTCCAGGCTATGAAGTCAGTGGTGTCGTAACTGAAATTGGAGCGGGGATTGAAGATTTAGGGATAGGCCAAAAGATTTGTGCTGGTTTGGCCTTCGGGGGCTACCAGTCTGAAGTGGTGCTACCCCGGTGGCAAGTGGTCGCTCTTCCCTCCCATCTCAGTATGAAAGAGGGAGCCGGACTCATCGTCAGCTTTATTACGGCCTATGCTTCCTTTCATCAGATGGCCCGAGTGAAGCCCAGTGATCGCGTCTTTATCGATTGCGCAACTGGGGCCTTAGGTCATCTTTCTCTTGCTCTACTCAAGAGTCACGGAGTGGAAAAGATCTATGGCGCCACCCGATCTCCTGAGAAATTAAAATTTCTTAGAGATCAGGGAATCGCGGCCTTTACTCATCAACAGCTAAGAGAAATGAAGAATCCTCCTCTTTTTGACCTCATCTTAAATTCTCGAGGGGGTCAGAGTTTAAGAGAGGATTATCAGCGTCTCTCTCCTATGGGGAGAATGGTTTGCATTGGAGCGAGTTCTTTCATAGCTCAGGGGAGAAAAAAGATATTCAGTTGGAATTTTTTAAAGAACCTTTGGGCCATGAGAGGTTTTTCACCGGTTTCTCTTATGAATGATAATCGAGCGGTCATGGGACTTAATGCCCTTCGTCTCTTTGATGCCCCTGAGCTCTTACAGGAATCATTAAAATTTCTTGAGCAAGACCAAGGCGTCAATATGATACCCCATATTGATAAGGTCTTTGCAGCGGATGAGCTCGAATTGGCCTTAGATTACCTTGGACAGGGGCATTCACGAGGAAAAGTTTTACTTAAGTGGTAGTCTAATGCGGATAATTTGCATATAAAGTTCATTAAATTTAAATCAAGGTTAAGAGTCGTGAGTGAAGAAGATAATTCTAAGGGTGCAGGCCTAAATAAAGAAAGTCATTTTTTAAAGAGTATGTTCAAAGAAAGTGATGCCTATTCCTCTATGGATCTGATTGAATCTCTAGTTGAAAAAGGGGTTGGCCTAAGCTCAGTCCCTCTACAGCCTCTATATTTGGCCGTTAAAAATCTTCCGGTAGAGCAGGCTGCTCAGCACTTAGAAAAATTCACTGTTGAACAAAGACGATTGATGTTGGATCTCGACTTATGGCAAAAAGATGAACTCGATCCCGATGAGTTTGAGTTTTGGGTCGAAAGTTATTCCCATTGTCTCACGGAAGAAGTACGTTCCGAATTTGTTAAGAGTATGGAGTTTCTTCTCTATTTAAAGGGACGATTTAATATTTGGACCTTTGATGTGGATGATCCTCAATATCCAGATCACGATAATTACTTTCTCACTGATGATTCCCTCTTATTATTTGAATTCCATGATGACTACGCTCTTGTCGATCATGTTCGCTCTTTGATTCGAGAGCTCTATTCCGAACTCGGGGTTGAGAAGGCCTATTCGTGGTTATTTAAAATGGTATCTGAAGGAGCGCTTTCGACATTGGAAGAAGAATATCAAATGAAAAAGGGAAGACTCGCGGATGCAGGGTTTGTGGATTATTTCGACGCCCTTGAAATGGATCATCCCCATATCAATTTGGCCGTCATGGATAATTGGATTAAGAAAAAAGAGAAGGTATCTGTAGGGGTTCATCAATTTGCGAAACAACAAATTCTGCCGAAAAAGGCCCTTGTTCCCTTTGAAAATAAATTTGAAAGTTTTGATAGTGAATTAACTAAGCTCACTGATGATAAAAGAGTGGAGTATCTCCAATTTAATTTTCTTCGTCTCGTAAACGGTAGCATTACTTTAAATGGCTCATTTAAAGATGGTGCTATTGCTATTAATCGCGCGGGAGAGAAAACAAAGTCGATGCTTGAATTAGGATTCTCTTACTTAAGTAAGGTTGCCCTTTCTAAGGGGTTAATTGAGGTTGAACCCGAGGAGTCTCTTTTTGACTGGTTTGATTTTACAGAGATCTTTCGCATAGGTCGCTCCCTAATTGCCTTTGGCCAAAAAGATTTAAAAAAGGCACTCAAAGCAGGAGAACTTGAAGATGACGAATCTTTCTATGGCCAGATGATTTCAGACTTTCTCGATCAAAGTTTTGATCGTCCTACCAAGGTATCGGAGACGTGGAATTCAACCCCTCAAGTGATTGATCACTGGAATCATTACGAAATTTGGAAGCAAAAAGTTGTTTTCTTCTGCTCTTTAAATCCCTATATTAATAAGCTCTTTGTCAGCTTTCTTCCCTTAAAAAATAGCGGTCAAATTCAAGATAGTTTTTATTTTAATTACAATGTGGCCGAGATTGATTTTGAATCCATTCTTATATCAAGTTTATCTAATTATATTCTTGTACAAGAGGGAAGTCTTGATAGTAAGGTATGGGATCAAGGTAAGCTTGGATTAACCTTAGATGAATTCAAATCACTCATTCGTATTATCTTAACTGAGGATATGACTTTAAATTGGGAGAATGTCGCCAGTCATTTTTCAAAGTATAAAGAGCAATTTGGTTTAAGTGAAGTTCCTTATTTTGATCAGTATTTAAGAGAACTTCTCATCGCTCAATTAGAAGGTTATGACTATCCTCATCTTGAAGAAGAGGAATTTGCCCATGTGGGTGGACCTATCCTTCTTAAGCCGATTGCGGAACTTCACTAAAATTGATTTTGATTCTCTCTTTATTCTAGCGAGTTGAACGTATGAGGTGGTCAAGAAAATGGGTCAGCCCTGAGAAACTCTCTGAAGAATTTTCGATGATCTCTTCTTTGAGTAGATGAAGCTCCGCCATTTCTCTTTGTATTAACCCCTTCGTTTGAGGGTACTTCTTTTCGAGGGGCATTTGCACCGAGAAGAATTGATCAAGTTTCTCTAAACGAGAGACTTCTTTTTCTAGGAAATCATAGATTTCGTAATCTTCAATTTGAGCTTCTTTCTTGCGGGTTTTAACTTCAACCCCATTATTGTCAATAAGATCGAGGACCTCTTCAAAGCCTTCGAGCTCTTTTTGTTTATGATCGGTAAGAAAGAGTTTCTTCTTGCCTGAATTGTCATTCTTATTATTGGGCATGAGGCTTCCTAAGGATAGTTAGTGCTTTTTCCTTTGAGTCGGTTACGATTTCTCTCTAAGACTCTCTACCAATTGAATACAGAAATTCTTTTGATGGCAGAGATCTCTTAGTTTGCGATTATCTTCTCTCTTTCGTGCAATATAATTTAAATCCTGATCAATGGATTGATTTTGGATTCTCGCTTGATAGGTATCCGCTTTGGAGAGTAGACTTTGCTCTCTGTTTTTGACTCTCTTTATTTTCTTAATAAAGTGTTTTGGCGCTTTATCGATCGACTTGAGTTGGGGAATAACACAATCTTCAATTCTTTCCGGGCAAATAATATAATTGGGATAGGGAAAGAGGGGATTAATAGCAAAGTGCTTGAAGAGTTGCATACAATTCTTAGCAAAAATATCTCGTTGGCCAATGATGGATTCATCAAGAACAAAGAGGAAGGGTGCCTTACCGATGGGGTTTCTCTCAAAGACAATTTTAAGAGACTCTAGCGAGACATCTTGAATTTCAATTTTCTGCATTAAAGGTATCTTCATCCCTCTATTTTAAAGGGGATTCGGTCTTCTTTACAAGGGGGAGAGAATTTAAGGACGAGAGGGGGATAAAAATGCTCAGTTAAAATTAGAACTGACGGCCATTCGATTTTCCTCTACTATTAAGTATATGTATTTTGATTATGTTCATATGCCTGATGAGTTTTGCACACTATTGAAAAGTAATATGCAAACAACGGGATCAGGTTATCAATTTTTACGTAAGAATCTTTGGGATAAGCCTCATTTTCAGGCCATTCTATCTCGGGCCTGTGCGGACATTAAGGGGAGTCTTAGTTTTGAGAGGATTATCAATTCTCTTGGATGGTATGGACTCAGGGACCGTCTTGCTTCTACTTACCTCTATCATCAAGAGCATGGTTATTATCCCGATATCGTTTTACTCAAGAATATTGAAGATATTCTGCATTTTGAAGAAGAAATAAAGAATCAAACTCTAGAAGGTTATGGACGCCATTTTCTCTATGCTTTCTATATAAAAATGAATCTCTACTATATTAAACGAACCAATCCTAAAGGGACTTACCATAATCATTTAATGAGTAAGAGTTCAATTGAGGTCGTGAAATCCTTTTCGAGGAAGACGATCGATATCGACTGGTTATGCATGTCGATTCACCATTTTGTCGAATATCTGGGGGAAGATAAACTGCGCCAAGTTTTAGCAGAAGGAGGATCTTATAAAGAACTTTATAAGCTTCTCTCTGAACCCCAACGCTATAGTATCAATGAGAACTTTCTCTCCTACGCCTCTAGTATCAGAGATGATTCTCCTTTTCTATTTGCTCAGGTGTAAAAGAAAGAAAGGATTTAAGAATGTCTGAAAATTCAGTGTGGAACCTATTAAGAGATCTTGAACAAAAGAAAGGCATCACCGAAGTCGTTATTAATGATCCTAAACGAGTCTTTGTTGAAAGGCAGGGTCAATTTATTCAACTTAATATCCAACTCTCAAAGAATGACCTCTACGAGTTTGCTAAAGAGGTGGCCAATTTTAATAAGAGGCAATTCGATAAATTTAATCCTGTTCTCGATGGCGTTCTTCCCGATGGATCTCGTATCAATGTCATTGCTGAGCCCTTTAGTCAGGGCTCCCCTGCGATTACCATTCGAAAATATTTGAGGAGTATAAAAAGCTTCGATGATGATCAAGAAGTCTTTGGCCTCAATGAAAAATGGATAGAGCTCTTAAAGGCCATGGTGGGTAGCCGTTGCAATCTCATTGTCTCTGGGGGAACAGGAGTGGGAAAGACTACCTTCATTAATCTCCTCTTAAAAGAAATGTCACCGGCTGAACGAGTGGTTACGATTGAAGATACTTTGGAATTAACGATAAATAGTCCCAATGTTGTAAGGCTTGAAACATTTGTTGCAACAAAATCATCTGCAGGACTGAGTGCTCGAGACCTGGTGAAAAATACCTTAAGGATGAGGCCTGATCGAATCATTGTAGGTGAGGTTCGAGGAGGAGAGGTCTTTGATCTCTTACAAGCGATGAATACGGGACATGAAGGATCTATGTCCTCTATCCATGCCAGCTCTCCTGGCGAGTGCATTAGTCGTATGGAAAACCTCTTTCTCATGGCCGGTTTTGATGTGCCCTATCAGGTGGTAAGAAGACAAATTGCCCAAGGGGTGGACTTTATTATACAGTTAGGCCGTAACCGCGAAGGAAAACGAGTGGTTAAAAATATTATGGAAATAACAGGAATGGAAGGCGCTAATATTCTCAGCCAACAGATCGCTATCCGAGAAGAAGAGGGATTGGTTTCCACTGGTGTTTCACCAAAGAATATGGATAAGCTCCATCGCATGGGGGGCTTGCCCATGGACTTCTTTAATTAGAAAGGAAAAATTGTGATTGAATATATTCTTGATCATAACCCAGATGATCGTATTCTTAAGAAGGCCAGTGACCTCATGAAAGAGGGAGGAATCGTTTGTATACCTACGGATACTCATTGGGTGATGTTAACGGATGCTTTTAGTAAGAACGGAGTAGAAAAACTCTATCGCCTCAAAGGAGAGCAGAAGAATCATCATTTTTCGATTCTATGTTCAAGTATCTCTATGGCCAGTGAATATGCGGTTATTCCCGACTCTTCCTTTCGTTTAATTAATCGTCGTATCCCTGGACACTATACTTTTATTTTTGAAGCCACAAAGAAGATGATCAAGACCCTTAAGGCCTCTAAAACGGACCACGAAATTGGTCTGCGCTTTATTCCTCTTCCTTATTTGAATGCTTTAATTGAAGTTCATGGGGGAGGTCTGATTTCTACCAATGTGGATGAAAGAGTACTGGGTTTTGATTTTGATAAAGATCAGCTCTACAGCTTTCAATTGGAAGAGAGTTTAAGTGCTAAAGTGGATATGATTATCGATCCAGGTGAATTTAACTTCATCGGTCCCTCCACTATTTACAATTTTGCCCACCAGCCCCCTGAGCTGGTTCGTGAGGGAGCGGGAGAGCTTCTTTTTTGAAATGTGAGGGAATCTTCATCTTTTTCTGCCCTCAATTTGCGCCATATATGAGCTAAGTGTCCAATAACTCGTAAATCTCTCTCAATTATTTTCATTTTCACTAAAAAGTCAGGATTTCTTTCTAAGTATCAGTTTTCACAAAAGAGTTATGAATCGGAGTATTTATTAACGTGAACCAGCTAGGATTTCCCCTTACTATGAGAGGATATTTTTTCGGGAGCAAAAGAAAGATGGGAACCACCAAATGGAAGGCCTTGGCACTAGAGGCACCACTTTTATTTTTGAAAAAACCAATGTTTAGAGAAAATGTCGTTAAGGGGAGTGGCATGGATTCGAAGAAAAATGCAGTATCTATTTTTGAAGATGAGAGCTTTCATACCAACTTGGATGCTCATTTAGAGTTAACTCTACGTTCGGATGCAGAACTTATTATTGAAAGAAAAATTGAAGAAGAAGTGGATGATGATCTGAGCTTGATTTTCAAGTAACAAGTAACAAGTAACAAGTAAGAAGAGACCTCTACTTTATTCTCCTCCAATAAATCACAACCTCTTTACTGATCATTATCTAATAGGCTTCTTGTGTGCTACCACCTGTTACAATGGCCACAGAAGCGGAAGCACCTAAACGGCCAGCTCCGGCATTGATCATTTTTTCAGCACTGGCCAGGTCTCTAATTCCACCAGAGGCCTTGACCTGCATTTCAGGAGAAATATTGGCCTTCATTAGGGAAACGGCTGCTACAGTGGCTCCACTTCCGGCAAAGCCCGTACTTGTTTTCACAAAGTGGGCCTTAGCTTCTGTAGCACATCGGCAGGCCCTAATGATTTCCTCGTCTTTGAGAAGTCCCGTTTCTAAGATCACCTTGACCACTCTTCCAGCAGCGGCTTCCACTACCGAAGCAATTTCATCGGTGACAAGTTTATCTCTTCCTTCTTTAAGGGCCCCTATATTGATCACCATATCAACTTCTTGTGCTCCTGCATCAATGGCCAAACGAGTTTCAAATGATTTCACATTGGGTAAGTTCGCCCCTAGAGGAAAGCCAATGACGGTACATACCCCAACCTGAGTTCCTTCTAATGCCGTAACACAGGTCTTAATATGACAAGGATGAACACAGACTGTCTTGAACTTATATTTCTTAGCTTCTTCGCAAAGGTGAAGAATATCTTCACGGGATGCTGTGGGTTTAAGAAGGGTATGATCGATCATTTGATTTAGCTTTTCCATCCCATTATTATACTCAGAGAAAGGACTTTAGCTAGTGATTATCACTTGAGTAATCGTATCTAAAAATCATGCCTTAAACTGATATAAGAAGGTGTACTATTAAATATCGTTGGATCACGAACCCCCTAACCATTTTCATAACCAGTTTAGTGGCTTTGGGAGTAAGCCTCTTTCTCTATATTCATTCCTATCTAAAAGTGAATAATGCTTTTCGGGAATTTGTAGAAAAGAGAAACCTCAATCCTGATGCTTTCCTCGAAACCCAGACTTGGGTCATGATTCTCATTCTCTCTCTTCTTGTAACTCTGATTATCGCTGGTGTTGTGCTCATCTTTGTCTATTATCAAAAAATGATCCAGCTCTATCGTATGCAACAGAATTTTATCAACGGCTTCACTCATGAATTGAAAACACCGATCGCAAGTTTAAGACTCTTTCTCGATACTTTTGATAAACATGACTTAAGTCGTGATCAGCAGAAAAAATATTTGAGTTATATGATTCGCGATACGGAAAGATTATCGGATAATGTGACCCAGATTTTGAATCTGGCCCGTATAGAAGACAAGAAATACGAAGCCACATGGCAAGAGTCATCCCTCTATGATTTTCTACTGTCTTGGCGAGAGAAAATATCTTATCTTGGTGCTGATGCCGATATTATCATTATTGATCCCGAGGCTCATCAGGACGAATCATTAAAAATAGAGGGAGAGCGCTGTAAGAATTCGATGATTAGGTTTGAACCTAATCTTCTTCCTTTAGTTTTTATGAATCTTGTAAATAATGCGATTATTTATAATAATTCGGCCAGGCCTCAAGTGGAGATACGATTAAAGTGCCATAGAAATCTTTTAAAAGTTGAATTCAAAGATAATGGAGTAGGGATACCTCCTTCGGAACAGAAGAAAGTTTTTAAGAAATTCTATCAAGTTAAAAAAAGTGGTAAGGGCTCTGGAATTGGACTCTATCTCGTGCAAACGGTGATGAAATTTCATAAGGGGCAAGTTTCTGTTGCTGAAAATGAAAATAAGAAAGGTTCTACCTTTACCTTAAGTTTTCCCCTAATCAATTAAGAATATAAATTATGAAGAAGACGGATGAGTAATCGTATGTTTAATGGAAAAAAGAACTCTCAAAATAAAGATGATAAAAATTCCAAAACCTCAGATAAATCCCAAATTTCTCACTCACGTATTTTAGTTATTGAAGATGAGAATCATATTGCTGAGGGAATAAAACTCAATCTCGAACTTATGGATCATTCAGTCGAAGTGGCCTCTAATGGCCTTATTGGTCTTGAAAAGTGGAAGATTTTTAATCCTGATCTCATTGTCCTCGACATTATGATGCCGGAAATGGATGGTCACAAGGTATTGGAAGAAATTAGAAAGGTCGATCGCCAATTACCGATTCTCATACTTTCGGCCAAGAATGAAAGTGTTGACAAGGTAAAGGCCTTTAAGGGCGGTGTCGATGATTACTTAGGAAAACCTTTCTCCCTCGATGAATTCATTCTTCGTATTGAACGATTACTTCTTCGTTCATGTTGGATTAAAGAAGCCCGGGCCGAAGAGGGATTAGGGGGAGCTCAACTGGAAGAGGTGAAGTTTGGAAAGAATACGGTCCGCCTTTTTGAATTAAAGGCCAATACATCCCACGATGAAATCAATCTCACTGAACAAGAGGCGAAGCTTCTTAAGCTATTCTTTGAAAACCCGAATCGTCCGCTACAAAGGCAGGCCCTTTTGGAAGCGGGCTGGGGCTATACTCAAGAGGTAAATACTCGCACTCTCGATAACTTTATGGTGAGATTTCGTAAATATTTTGAGCAAAATCCCAAAGATCCCAAATTTTTCCAATCTATACGAGGAGTGGGTTATATGTGGAGTCCGGAAGGAAAGAAGTAAAATAACTCGTTGCGTTTTTATGTCGCACTAGGCCTATTCAATGGGACCTATCTCTTTGTAAACTCTCGCGTACTTGACTTAGATCAATTTCATAAAAAATATAAGGAGACCTGTATGGGTATTTTATCCGGTAAAAAAGTTTTAATTCTTGGTGTGGCCAATGAGAGGTCAATTGCATGGGGAATCGCAAGAGCGATGAAGGAGCAGGGTGCTTCTTTGGCCATGAGTTATCTTAACGATAAACTTAAGGAAAGAGTGGTTCCTTTAGCAGAAGAAGTAGGGGCAGACTTTACTTTTGAATTAGATGTTACCAATGAAGATCACCTGGCCCAGATGGCCAATACAGTAAAAGAAAAGTGGGGAAAATTTGATTGTGTTGTCCACTCTCTTGCCTTCGCAGATAAGGAAGATTTAAAAGGAACGTTTAGCCAAACTTCACGTGATGGCTTTAAGATGGCCCATGATATTTCTGCTTACTCTCTTGTTTCAGTTTCTCATGCACTTAGAGCACTCTTCAACGAGAAAGGTTCGGTCATTAGTATGACTTATCATGGATCTCAACAAGTGGTTCCTGGTTACAATGTAATGGGTGTGGCCAAAGCTTCTCTTGAAGCGAGTTCAAGATACTTAGCTGAAGATCTAGGACCTATGGGTATTCGCGTGAATTCAATTTCTGCTGGACCTATTCGTACTCTTGCCGCCTCAGGTGTTCCTGGACTTCGTAAAATGTTTGATACAGTAGAAGAGAGAGCCCCTCTTCGTCGAAATATTACTACAGAAGATGTAGGTGGTGCGGCTGCCTTCTTAGCTTCAGATTTAGCCAGTGGAGTTACTGGTCAAATTCTCTACGTAGATAGTGGTATTTCTACTATGGCGATGGTTTAAGTTTAAAAAAGTCTAGGGTCGATTTTGGATTTCTTCCTCTTTTTTTCGGAAAGGATTTAGGAGTTTGGAATCGACCTTGAGTTCTTTTCTTTTTTTAATCTCATCAATTCTTTATATTTTCTGACTAATTTCTATTACTTAAGTTCTTATAAGTTTATCTGTGATCCAATATTTATTATTGTAACTAAAGAAAAATCCTTGTTTCCTTATTAAGGCCATTGCTTCTAGCTCCTCAACTTTGAATAGGCTATAATAGGGGGCATATTTTAATTTCTCAGGACTTATGAGCTTATGAATGATGAAATAAATAACCCATCCGTAGATGAATCTTCTGAATCAACTAAAAAAGGAATTCCTAAAGGCGTGATTATTGCCTTTATTCTCTTTGACTTGGTGGTCATCGTTCCTTTAATTCTCTTCTTTGTCTTTGTTCCCACTAATAAAATTAAAGATCTCAAAAAGGGACATGTGGAAGTGGTGGTCACTAAAAAGGGTGAGGACTACTCAGTTGATTATAAAATTGTTGATAAGAAACCCAAGAATTGGGTCAGTATTAAAGAGATGGATTATACCGCGATACATGCCATTGTGATTAGTGAGGATTGGGCCTTCTATGATCATAGTGGATATGATGTTCATCAGATCAAAGAAGCTGCTGAGGAAGTCATTGAAGGAGAAAGAACGAGAGGCGCTAGTACGATTAGCCAACAGCTTGTCAAAAATCTCTTTCTCTCTCCAGAAAAGGAAATCTCTAGAAAAGTTAAGGAATTGGGGATCTCTGTCTATATGGAGCGAAACCTGAGTAAAGAAAAGATCCTTGAAACCTATCTTAATGTCATTGAGTTTGGTCCTGGTATTTATGGAATTAAAGCGGCGGCCAAGCATTACTTCAATAAGAGTCCAAAAGAGCTCAATGCAAAAGAGGGAGCTTTCTTGGCCATGCTACTTCCCAATCCTAAGAAAAACTCTCAATCCTTTCGCGATAAAGAACTCACACCCTTTGCTCAAAAAAGAGTGGATACTATTTTAAAGAAAATGTCGGTTGCCAAATATTTAAGGGAAGACCAAGTCGAAAAGCTCAAAAAGAAAACCTTTCACTTTCAAAAAGAAAAAAAGGTTGATCCCAATGCTGGTAAGATGAAAATTTACGAAAAAAGAGATCTTACCGGTAAATCAATCGAAGCTGCCAATAAGAGAGATGACTCCCTTCGCTTAGAGGAAAATCCTGAGTTTGATGAAGATGCCATCATTGAAGATATGTCAGGTTTTGAAAGTGAGTTCAGTGTTGAATAACGAGGACTTTTCTTTAAAGAGTCTTCGTCTCTCAATTCAACTTTAGAAATTGAAGAACCGTTCTTCTTCTGTCTTGAAGGCCAAAGCCTCCTCGCTCAACTTCATTGGTCCAATGAATTAGCTTTTGACGAATGGTATGGCCACTAACTGCATAAGAGAAGAAACGCCAAATATCGTTTGAATCTTCCTCTCCATTGAGAAGTGCATTGAGGTATAAATCTGTTTTTAATTTTTCGGGTTTTGGGCTGCTGGTGGCCCAGACGATTCCAATGGCCTTGCGACTTTCGCGATTTATAACGGCCGATCCCGAATCACCTGGAGAAATATCACAACCCATAGCAAAGGCCGTCATGGCTTGAGGTTGATCCTTTTCTTGATTGGCCTTAGAAACTTTCGCGAGTACACCTGAAGGAGAGTAAATCATACAGTCCTGATCTTCCTTTAGTGTGAGTTCTTCTTGTTCATTCTTATGAATACCAAAGCCCATAGTGGAAAGGGCGGTTGTATGTTCAAGTGGATCTTTGAAATCAAATTCTAAAGGATTGATTTGCGCAAGAAAGCCCTCGGGTTGACTACTCTCATCTTTCTTTTCGAAAACATCGCTAATGCTAAAGAGGGCAAAGTCTATTTCTGGCCAGATACCAATTATATTTTTACAGCGAAAAGATTTTCCCTGAATTTCAAAGTGAGCATAGAGTGGAATGGCAAAGCACATGGGAATATTCTTTAGCAGGTGAGCACTCGTACCAATGAGATATCTATCGTTAAATCTTCCTAAGAAGAAACCTGTTCCCTTGGCCCATGGAGTGGTTATTCTAACAGTGGCCAACGCCATTTTCGTGGTGAGGAAGTCATTTCTCTTTCTTAAGTATTGGGCATCAATCTTTTGAGCGCCCCAATTGGGACCTATTTGATAAGAGGCATTGAGATCGAGCTGCTTTTGATCCGTTTCTTGTCCAACAGGATTGTGAATGGAGTCTTCAGACTGACCACCTCCACAAGCGCTTATGGCCACAACCAAAGTGAGTAGAGCCAGGCCCTTTAAGATTGAGCTTAGACTTTTATCGAGGTAATTAAATATAAGGCGAAACTTATTAAATTTCATTAAATATGATTTACCACGATTCAAGGTAGGTCCTTGAATAAGTGAATATTTTATATGGGGCGTTAACTATTTAGGCTATAATCTTATATAAGTAAGGTTCTATATTTTTGAGGAATTTTCCATGTCATTTCAGTCACTTAATAAGATTATTGAAAGCCGTTATCTCAGGCGTGAGAATCTAATCGTTAATATGCAATCTCTGGAAACAAAGAATATCAACTGTTCAAGTTGTCAGGGAAAGTGCTGTACGATGATGGCCAATAGTATGATGATGACTCCTATAGAGACAATGGATCTCTATAAGTATCTTAAAGACGAGGGACTTTGGACAAATGAGCTCATCGATAAACTCACCAGCTGTATAAAAGACTTTAGGCTAGCAGAGCAGCTCGATCTGGGGAGAGGCCGTGTTTTTCGTCGCACTTATACTTGTCCTTTCTATTTGAATCAATTCCCTGGTTGTCCGCTACCTCGTTCCGTTAAACCCTATGGATGCTTGGCCTTTAATCCCGGACAAGGGACTCCTTCAGATGGAGAGGGCTGCCATAGTGAATTAGCGTTACTGGAAAAGCGGGAAGACTTAGTAGAGAGCGAAGAAGATCTCAACCAATTATTAAAAGAGAGAATGAATCTTACTTGGGAGAAGTTACCAATTCCCGTCGCTCTCTTAGAAATGGATAAAGTATGGGAGCAATTAGAGGATACTCAATTACCTTAGTGGTATTTAGTGGTGTTCACCATCATCCATGAGTTCATTGTCAAAGTCAGTGTTTGCAATGATCATGGCTACAGGTAAGCTTGCCCAAATTACAACGAGTGTTAGTCCAACAAAGAATTCTAAGCTCATAAGAGTTTCCTATTAAATCGATATATCAGATACTTAAGTATTATAGTTGAGAAATACTCAATTGCCAAAGGTTATCTCTTTCCTAGATTGGACAACCTATCTTTTCTCATTCACCTGCGCAGATCCCTTTCATCTAGAGATTCGGGAATAATCGTCCAAGAGATTTTGAGAGAGAAGAAGGCCAGGGGCAGGGCGCAGATCAGATCCATTATATAGTGATAGCGAAGGAGCAAGGTGGCCATAATAATGAAACTCGTGGTTCCTAGCAGAATAAAGCGAGCGCGATGATTGGTTTTAAATAGCCAAAGGGTAACTAAGAGGGCCACTCCCGTGTGCCCACTAGGAAAACAGTCAATAAATGTACTTTGTCCTTGATTGATTAGACCCCAGAGATAATGTCCAAAGGGTGTGAAAGGGAGGGGCTCGGTATAGATATCGGGCATCCAGTATTGAGGACCGGTCACGGGTACAAGTAAGTAGAAGAGGTAATTGATAAAGAAGAAGAGTAAGACCGACACAAAGAAGCGCCCGATCTTATATTTCTTCTCTCTAGGTAGATCCCGATGGATGAGAATTGAGCCGATAACAGGGAGTAGGAAATAACTCATATAGGAGAGCATGAGAAGATCGTAGAAAATACTGCGAACCAACCCTAATGGCGAAAGGAGTTCTTCGCCCCACTTCGCTATAGGCATGCCAAAGAGCCATTCATCAAAAGGAGAAAAGAGAGCATCTTTTCTTTCAAAGCCCACTGCGCGATCGAATTCACCGATCAGATAGTAATTGAGTAATACGGCCATGAGAAGAGGAATGATGGAGAGTCCTAATTTATAGGCATCTCCTAGTTTCAAAATTTTGGAGCGCAGAAAGTAGAAGAGAAAGGCCACGTAAATAGGGTAGAGGGCCTCCATTCTCATACCCCCTAAGGTGGTGATGGAGAGAAAGAAGAGAAAGAGATTATAGCAAGAGATAAGAAGGAGATTTCTTCCAAGTCCATAGTCGAGCTTATATTGCTCCCATGCTTTTTGAATATTGTATTCGAACACTTACCTTTTCCTCTTTTTCTTTGACCATAATACTGCCCTATCTTTCGTCATAATGCTTTTGCATATTTTTGAGGCCAATCTAAAAGTCGTGATGATCTATAATTAATATACGCTATGATTTTTATACTTTCAGCTATTTAGTTTTAGATGTATCAAATTCCTTTAAAAGGGGATTATCATGAAAAATATCAAAAGCTTATTTGCGATTTCTCTCGTTGTAGCGAGTGTTGGGCTTAAGACCTATGCCCATGGAAGTGTACGTAAGATCTTTACTTCACAAATGACTTTTCCATTTGAGAACCATTCAAAGAAACTCTATGGCGTAGATAAGAGGACGATTTACCTTACTTTTGACGATGGACCTACTTCTGCCGCAACTCCTGAGATTTTAGAGATTTTAAGAGATTATGGGATCAAGGCGACTTTCTTTGTTGTGGGGAGAATGGCCAGAAATAATCCCGCTCTAGTGGCGCGTATCCGTGAAGAAGGGCATCGCTTAGGAAATCATAGCTATTCTCACGAATTTGATTTCCCTACGGAATCTCACTTTATATCTTCCCTTAAAGGTACTCATAATCAGATAAAGAATTATGTTTATCGCCATGACCTTCTGCTCTTTAGAGCCCCAGGAGGGATTTGGAATAATTGGCGAACCCAAATTGGAAACTCTGATCCCAGTTTGAGACGTTATGTTGGGCCGATCTATTGGAATGTTGGGGGAGGAAATCCCAATAACCGTGATGATGCTGATTGGAAGTGTTGGACGAAGGGTGTAAGTGTTTCACAGTGTGAAAAAAGTTACCTGAATCAAATATATTCTAACTACCGTAGAGGATATGCCTCTATAGTGTTGATGCATGACATTAATCGCAAATCTGCTCAAATGCTGGCCCAGCTATTAAGGGATCTTAGTCGTGATCGAGTTCAGTGGAATTTTGAACTTATCGAAGATATCCCTGCAGTTCAAGAAATGGCCTTCTAGCAGTTTGCTAGGAGGAATAATGAAATCATCACTCATTCTTTTGGCCATGGCCTTGTCTTTGACTTCAACCATGGCCCATACTTCAAAAATTCTTTCCCCTCAAAAGACTTTTCCATTTGGTTCTGACGGGAGAACTCTAGAAGGTGTCTCCAAGAATACGATTTATCTTACCTTTGATGATGGACCTACTTCAGAGGCCACACCGGCCATTTTAGATATATTGAAAGAGTATAATATTAAGGCCACCTTCTTTGTGGTTGGTCGTATGGCCAGGGCCCATGAATCTATACTGGCGGAGATCCGCTCTCAAGGTCATCGCTTGGCCAATCATAGCTACAATCACGAATTAAGTTTTAAGTCTGATCAAGAGTTCATCGATACCCTTAATGATACTCATGAAGTGATCGAGCGCTATATGCAACCTGGAGATATTTCTCTTTTTAGGGCCCCAGGTGGAAATTGGAAAGATTGGCAGGCTCTTGCGGCCAACGGAAATGCATCCGCACGAAAATATGTAGGACCTATTTTTTGGAATGTCGGAGGCGGTAATGGTAACGCTAAAGATGATGCTGACTGGAAGTGTTGGAAGACATGGTGGGTGAGTGCTAGAAAATGTGGCAAGAGCTATATTGAGCAAATCGAAAATAATTACAATCGTGGGCGGGCCTCTTTGGTTCTCATGCACGATATTAATCGCAAATCAGCTGATATGTTAGAGTATATCCTAAAGAAGCTCACAAGCTCACGATCAAAAGTTCAATGGAAGTTTGAGTTGATCTCGAATATTCCGGCGGTAAAGGAAAATACAAAGTAAAATTTAATCCACGCTGAAACCTAGAGCACAGAGGCACCCAAGGTGTCTCTGTACAGGAAAGAGGCCTACTTATCGATCATAATTTTCTTCAAGTCTTCCATCGTATTTTTAAATTCAGCTGAATCCGTATCAATATTCGCGGCAGCCTCATCAATATTATTGGAACTCGGTGTCCTTCCTTTAGCATCCATTTGAGAGTTGGCATAGGCATTGATTTTCTTCCACTTATCAGGAGAGATATTTTTTAACTTTTCCTGTGCCTTTATCAATTCTTCTTTACTGATAATGCCTTTTTGCCCAAATTGGTTAAGCATTTGCGAGACATCGGATTCATCAATGGCAGACACATTTAAAGGTCCTAAAAGTAGCATGAGGCAGGACGAGATTTTGACCGTTTTTGTGAAAGCTTTTTTCATCGCTTGAATCCTTGTTTGGGTGTAGATTGATCATTATACAAGAACTCTATCGGTTACGTATTATTAGATATTTAGAATTATATGACCTTACTCAAAAGAGAGTCATTACCCATGAATAAGAGGCAAAATATGGAAAACTCAAATCATAGAATCTGTGGCTTCGCAGCTGGATGTTACTGGGGTGTAGAGCATGCTTTTAAAATGTTAGAAGGCGTTTTGAAAACAGAAGTTGGGTTTCAAGGTGGCCATATTGAAAACCCTAGCTATAAAGAAGTTTGTCAAACAGATACAGGGCATGCGGAAGTTGTTAGAGTAACCTATGATCCTGAGAAAATAAGTTTAAGTCGTCTCCTTGATGCTTTCTTCTTTATGCATGATCCAACTCAGCTAAATAAACAAGGTCCTGATGTTGGGAGCCAATATCGGTCTGCTCTCTTTCCTGAGTCTCCTTGGGACCAAGAAGATGTGGCCATCATTAAAGAGGCCATTGAAAAAAGAAGAGATCAGTATTCCTCACCCATTGTGACAACGATAGAAGAGAATCAAACATTCTATAGTGCGGAGGACTCTCATCAAGATTACCTTGTTAATAATCCTGGTGGTTATTGTCACATTGGACTTGATACCTTTGCCAAACTAAAGCAAGGTCTATTCTAAGCCTTTGCCTTTTCTCTATTAAGAAGATTCACTTCTTCGGGCTCTTTGCTTTGAATGCGATTACAATGTTTGCAAGCGCTGTACTTATGGCGTAGACCCTTTCTTAGGTCTTCTCTAAAGCGAGTAAATTTTTCACCCAGCCAAATCTCTTTAAGATCCTCTTGGAAGACATTGCCCATTTCATGATGTTGAAAGAAGTCTTCAAAGCAGGCCAAGACATTTCCTTTTAAAGTAATGGTCATGAGAAAGCTTGGAATATAACAAGGAAGTAGAGGTTGTTCTCTATCTCCAATATCATCAAGGATACCGCCCCGATTTGTTTTATAGATTTCTTGATGAGTTCGATAGGTAATATGATGCCTTTCTTCTTCAGTCAGTTGCGCGTAGGCCTCTTCAAAAAGTCTAAGTTCTTGTCCGATATGTTTGGTAATAATAAACTCATCAATTCCCAAATAGAGAAGTTCTCGAATTCGTTTCAAATCTAATTGGGTGGCATTACTATAGAGCTCTATTTTTACTTTAGGAAGTTCGCGCTTGGTATAGGACACAATCTCATTAAATTGGGGATGGAGCGTCGGTTCTCCATAGAATTCATGACTCAGTCTTCCCTGAAAATCGAGGGCCTTAAGTTGGGCTATAATTTTCTTATAGTCTGAAAAAGGCATAGTCCCTTTTTCTTTTCGTTCGAATTCTCGATTGGGGCAATAGGAGCAGCTAAGATTGCAATAGCTATTAATCTCTATTTCGATAATCTTAAATAGGTCATTAATATTTCCAGAACTCATATTAAGATATTATGCCTCAAAAATTGTTTTTTCCCCAATTTGCATAATATTCTTTTTAAAATGAAGCCCAAGATTGGAGATGTCATTGGAATTAGGCTCTCTCCATTCTTCAGGAACCCTTTGTTTGAGAAGCTCAGGAATGGTGTGATGGCTAAAAATATCTTCAACCAACTGATTCATTTGTTTTTCTTTCTGACTTTTCTTATGAAATTTAAAAAGCGGAAGCTCATTCTTCTTGAGCAGGGAGAATAAATAGCGATCTAGAATCTTATAGTTTTGGGCCATAAAGTCAGGACCCTCTGTAATCGCTGAAACACCAAGTCCCATAAGGTAGGGAGTCTTTTGCGGGAAGAGTCCACTTACTTTACGATAAAGTGTCTGATCTAAGGGGCCATTCTTTTTCACAAAATGACCCATTCCTTGGTTGCGATATCCAAGGGACTCAAAAATCTCTACACCCCATTGATAGAGTTCATATTTCCTCTCTCTATCCGGTAAGGTAAAATCACCATAGGCATTTTGTATAGACTCTAGCCATGGAACCTTTGCTAGGGGATAGAAAGATATCCAATCTGGCGCTAAGGTCTTTAGGTGAGAGTACCAGTTTTTCATACTCCTCTCATCTTGCTTGGGTAGGCCCCATAAGAGATCCATTCCCATTATTTGTTGAGGCAGGAGAGCTTCTTTAGCACGATGGAGATGATCGAGAGATTGTCTGCGATTTACATTACTAAGAATTTCACTATTAAAGTCTTGAACCCCAAAGTTAAAGCGATTTATTTTAAGGGCAAAGGCCCACTGAGCATCTTCTCTTGTGAAATAGCGCGGATCCACTTCCATTTGACCTGAACTCGTTTGTGCGCCAATAAGGGGACCTAGTTCTTCTAAGAGTAGTTCCTTGGCCTTCGGGTTTAAGAAGTTTGGTGTACCTCCGCCAAATGTTATATTGAGAAGATCGGAAGGAGGATTGATTTTATCCCATCTTAACTTCTTCTCCATGGAAAGGGCCTTCACATATTGAAGATGTTCCTCTTTTTGATTTGAGATCTTTATATTGCAACCACAGTAGGTGCAAATTTCACGACAAAAGGGGATGTGGATATAAATTCCGAATCCCTCAGTTGAGGGAGACGGAAGAGAGGGAGCGGTCTTCTTAACTTCTTCCCATTTACTGGTAAGAGGATAGTAAGAGAAACGATTCCCTGGAGAGTGAAAGTCTAATAGCTTTTTAGCGAGTGTCATTAAGAATTAGTACTTCATATTCTCATGAATGAATTGTACGGTTTTAAAGACATTCTGCTCTGGTGTTTTTTGGAGAACTCCGTGTCCTAGACCACAAATCCAACGATCAAGAGGGGCATCACTCGATTCCATCAGTTGCCACCAATCTTTTAATTTCTGCTCTAAGTTTTCCCAAGGTAAATGAAGAAGGGCCGGATCAAAGTTTCCTTGAATCATATAGTCTTTACCAAATTGTTTAAGAGTCGCAGGCAGATCCATTCTCCAGTCTACGCCTAAGACATCGATATGATCATCTTCAATCGCTTCAAGATATCTTGTGTGCGTCAGCTTTGAATAGTAGATAATCTTTACATCAGGATGTCTTCTTTTGAACTCGGCCGTGATCTTCTTGATTTGAGGAATGATATAATCACGATACTCTTCGAAAGCACATTCTCCTGCTGCAGTATCGAACATACACATCGCGTCCGCTCCACCTTGAGCTTGCAGATCCATTTCTGTAAGCAGATTCTCAAAGAGGAAATCACAGAAGGCCTCCCATCTTCCATCAAAGAGTCCTTTCTTAGGTTCAATCAGGTTTCCAGCATGTCCACCATCTACACCATAAGTATAAAGAGTCCATGGAGCGCCAACAAAACCAAGAAGTGTACGATCTTGAGGTAGGGCCTTTTTGAGTAATTCACAGGCCTCTTTTTGAAAATGATAGAATTCTTTGGCCGGTGCTAATGGACTTAGATTTTTAACAATATCAAGTGAGTTTAGGTGCTTATCTAATTTTGGACCGGGTGCATATTTGAGTCCTAGACCCATTTGCTCAAGGGGAAAGAGAAGATCACTGAAGAGAATGGCCGCATCGAAATGGAATTCTTCGATAGGTCCCATTGTAATATCACACGCTAATTGTGGTGTTTTACACATTGTCATAAAGTCAGAATCTTTCTTAATATTTTGATAGTGCTGGTGGTATCTTCCGGCCTGTCTCATAAACCAAACGGGTACTCCGGTTTTTCCATCTTGCGTTTTCTTTCTGTCATTAAATAATCCCATGCTTTCCTCGTTTTCTTATTATGTTTAATCGTTCTTTATATTTAACTGATAGCCAATTCCTCTTATGGACTGGATTTCAAGGGGTGTTGTAGAGTCGGTTTCACACCATTTTCTGAGTTTCACAATATAATTATCAACCGTTCGGTGAGAGGGATATTTATCTTCACCCCATACTCGATCAATAATTTCATCGCGCGTAAAGGCCTTCCCCTTTGATTGGTAGAGAAGCTCTAAAATGGCACATTCTTTCTGTCCTAAATGGATAATCTCTCCAGCGGCATCTTGAACTTGAAATTTACTAAACCATATTTTTAACTTCCCATGGGATAATTCATCGGGAAGCTCTAACATCTGCTTCTTTAATTGAAAGGAGCGTTCAAGTCTAAGAGTTAATTCCTTAAGGGCGAAGGGCTTCGTAATATAGTCTTCTGCACCAATTTCTAGACCTTCTACTTTAGTATCGGGATCATTTAGGGCCGAGAGAAAGAAAAGAAGAAATGTATCCTTCTTTTTTCTCATCCATCTGGCCAAATCCAATCCCGAGCCGTCGGGAAGACCAATGTCCATGAGCACCACATGGGGTTCAACAGAATTAAAGATCTCTTGGGCCTGCTGAACACTTTGGGCCAAATAGGCATCGTAGCCAATATTTTCTAAATACTCTTGTAAGGTGATTCCGAGATTTTCTTCGTCTTCGACAATAAGTATCTTATTCATATCTCGATTGTAGGACACACTCATGAAAGGCTCCTTGATTTGAAATCTAAGATAAAGCGCATTCCTTCTCCAATTTGAAAGCTCCATTTTCCTTGCATTTTATTCATCAGAACTTTAGTTAAGTAGAGACCAATGCCTGAGCCCTTTTTAGAGTTATGCTTGTAAAAGAGAGTTCCTAATTTCTGCGGATCACCCTTAAAGTGTCCTTTATCTTCATAGATGAACTTAACTCCTTCGAGAGTGTCTTGAGTTTCAATCCAGATCTTTTTAGATTCGCTATGGTGAAGGGTGTTCTCTATAAAGTTTTTGAGAATGAGAGTCACAGCAAATTCATCGGCAAGAATTTCTTTGGAATGTTGCCAGTCTGCGTGGACCTCAATACTTTTGCCATATCCAGAGATGACTTCTTCAAAAACCTTATCAAGTTCAACTTTTCCGAGATGAAGATCGCCACCGCCTTCTAAACGTGAGAGCTGAAGAATTTTATCCATAGTTGTCTCAAGCTTATTAGCGTCTTCTACTAGTCTTTGAGATAATTTTAAATGGTTATTCTTAAGCTTATCTTGGTAGGACCTATCCTTTGCGAGAAGTTGATAATCTATTCTTTCAATAGAATCTGAGATGACCTCTCCTTGTAACTTTACACTGGCCAAAGGTGTTTTAAGCTCATGAGTCATGCTGGCAAAGAAGGCCTGTAAAGACTTGGTCTTCTTTAGATCTTTAAAATAGAGAAAGAGTAGAGAAGCCGTAAGTAGGAGTAAGAGGGCAAAGAAAGTAAGCCCCTCCCACTTTACCATAGAGATAACTTTCCCTTTATCTTCATTACCTAATAAAGTCTCCAGCTTTCCACCATATTGAATAATAAGATAGAGCCACCATGAGCCTAGGGCACAAATCAAAAGTGTGTAAAGAAAGGTGAGTCCTAAGAATAGGCGGCTGACTTGCTTCAATCTCTATCCTAGGAGAATAACTTCTGCTCTAATTCGGAAATGATCGCTTCATTATGGGCCAATGAAACAAACCCAACTTCGTATGCATTTGGAGCCAAGTAAATTCCTTTTTCAAGTAAGATTTCAAAGAGTGTATAGAACTCATCCGCTAAATTTGCTGGAATATCGCAAGCCCTCTTAGGCGCCTCACCTGGGTGGATCCAAAAGAGTGAGGACTCACTTACCATATTAAGATGAGAGAATTGACCGTTATTATATTCTTTAAACCACTTCTTAAAGAGGGCCACTATTTTGAGAGTATTATTTTCTAATAACTTGTAGTTTTCCTCAGTAAGTTGAGTCAGGGTACTTAGGCCACCAACCATGGCCAAAGGATTCGCACTCAATGTTCCCGCTTGATAGACAGGGCCCACTGGTGCCAGATATTCCATAACTTCTTTTTTTGCACCGACGGCGCCAACGGGAAGTCCTCCTCCGATGATCTTACCATAGGTCACAATGTCAGGAGTAATTCCTGTTTTAGCGGCCATTCCTCCTAGACCTACACGGAATCCCGATATAACTTCGTCAAATAGGAGTAAGGCGCCATATTCATCACAAAGGCTTCTTAGTCCTTTAAGGAATTCTAGATCTTGAGGAAGGAGTCCATTATTTGCAGGCAGCGGCTCAATGGCAATTAAGGCGACGTCATTTTTATTATTTTCTAAAACTTCTTTCACAGCATTGAGATCACCCAACTCGAGCACGAGAGTATCAGAGGCAATTGAAGCGGGGACTCCAGCACTTGAAGCTTCTGCTGTACCGGCCAAACCTGATCCAGCTTTAATGAGTAGGGAATCAAGGTGTCCGTGATAACATCCATTAAATTTAATAATTTTATTTTTCTTCGTCACCCCTCTGGCCAAACGTACCGCCGTCATAACGGCTTCTGTTCCAGAGTTTACGAAACGAATTTGATCAATGAAGTCGAGCTTAGAGACTAGAAATTCAGCAAGATCTAGAGAGTATGGTTCACAGGCGCCATAAGACCAACCTCGATCAAGTTGTTCTTTCAATTTAACGGATACTTCTTCGTTTTGGTGGCCTAATATAAGAGGTCCAAAACTCATACAGAAGTCGATATATTCTTTGCCATCTGTATCCCAAAACTTGGCACCTTTGGCCTCTTTTATAAATTTAGGAGTCGTATGTAATCCCTTGAAGCTTCTTACGGGAGAGTGGACTCCGCCGGGGACCATGCATTTTGATTTTTCAAAAAGTTCATTTTGGTTCATTCTTATATCCTTTTCTCTTATTTAAAATCTTTTACTTAATCCAATCTTGGAATTCTTTCATGGAAGAAAAACTGATCAAACGTTCTAAGTTTTCTTCTTGGAGGTTTTTTAAGGTTTTTCCAAGGCCGCAACAGTGATAAGCGGATTGATTGAGGTTGAAGTGCTCTTGGAAATATTTATATTGAGGATAACTCGTCCAATAATATATATCGCATGACTCGATCGTTGACTGATAAGAATCATTCGCTTCTTTGAATTCTTTGGTATAAACCCCAAGAGTTGGTCCCAAGGTACTTTGAGAAGAATCATTAGTGAGCACTTTCCAACTTCTTTTTCCACACTTCAATTGGACGAGATGAGATTGTGCCAAATTCTGAACCTCTTCTTCTCCTAATGAGTCAGCACTTCCTTGGACCCAAAGTCCTGCTGCAGCCATTTTCTTCATGGTATGAATTCCGCTCGACCATAGATAACTCTCTTTTAAGAGTTTCATATGTTCCGGTACTTCTGTAGCGTAATCAAGGGCACTTCCACTGGTCATGAAAACGTGTTCATCTTCAATTTCAGCTAAAATATTTTTTAAGGTTGGCTTCTTTTCAGTGATCTCATCTCTAATTGTACTGCGTTTATCATCAATACTTATAGACTTTCCAATTCCTAAGAAAACCTTCTCTGTTTTCTTTAAAGAAGGGAGTTCACGACCTTTCAATTCATGACGATCAATGACTTGTTCATCTACTTGACCACGAATATTCATTCTTACTTTTTCGGCCTGCTTATTCCATCTGGCCGATATACCTACGGCCAAATGACAGCCTCCACCAAAAGATTGAAAGACCTCTCTTTCGTAGGCCACTTCTTTTTTGGTTTGTTGGCAATTCAAACTCTGAAGTTTCGTTAATAATTCCTTATTATCCTCTCTGTGGGATAAACACTCGATTCCAAGGGCTCCTTGAGAAGCCGCAGCAGGAAATTCAGATAAGGGGAGAATCATGAAATTGAGATCTTTTAAAAGCTCACTTAATATCGCCCTAGGGTCTCCATGTTTTTCAAATGCTTCATTATCATGATCGGGCAATCCCATGGCCAGTCTCTCAATTCCTGGAAGCGCTAAGACTATGGCATCGTAATCATCATTTAATAATTTCTCTAGACGAGTGTTTACATTTCCTCGGAGAGATTTACAGCTGATATCGATATTCTTTTCGACACCATAGGGAAGATATTGTTTAAGATATTTGGTAATATTAGTCATTCGTCGTGGTGAAGATGTTCCTACAACAAATGATTCCATTTCTTTATTTTGAAGTTTAGCGATGGTTTCATTTTTAATGAAGAGAATATCATGTGCATAATAACGCTAAGTCACTGTTGCCAATTCTATTCCTTCAGGTCTTTCACTTCCTAAATCTTTATAGGAATGTACAACGAGATCTACTTCTCCTTGTAAAAGAGCAGCATCGAGCTCTTTGGTAAAGAAGTCCTTTCCCTCAAGCTGCCATAAAGGAGCCTGAGTATTCTCATCTCCTTGGGTACTGATAATTTTTAATTCAAATTTACCAAGCCCTTTTTCTTCCATTATGTTTTTCATCTGTAAACACTGGGTAAGGGCCAATAAACTTCCTCGAGTTCCAATAATATACGGTTTCTTTTTCATGGGCTCAAACTACCAAATTGAATGGATCATGTCTTATATATTTGTATAGATATTAATGATTTCTTTAGGCCCTCATGCAGGTTTAGAGGGATATTGTGATTAGGCGAATTGGAGCTCTTCCCAACCGAAGGGCATATGAAAAGTAAGGCTTTCGGCCCTTGTTTCACAAACACCTTGAATGGCCTTTTGCGCTTCTTTTAATTTATCTTCTCTCGCCTTAGAAAGCTTTTCCCCTTGGGCAAAAATATCTTGAAGCCTCCACAGTCCATCTTCAATTTGATAATGGCTTTCGATGGGGGAGGGTTCGGATAGGTCGATAAAAAGTTCTTCTGTGTGAAAAGTATTCTTTTGATAGACTTTCCATGATTGGAAGAATTTATGATCAAAGAGAATATCATCCGTTCCAATGGTGTTGATAATAATAGGGTACTTGGCAATCTCTTCTGGTTGGAACCAAGGGACATGATGAATCGTGTGTTTTGAGTGACGAGAAATAAGTTCTTCTACTCTGTTTTCATTTCGGGCACAAATCGTCAGATTAAACTTTCGATAGCATATCTTAATAATATCTTCAGCGAGTTGTCCTGAACCTAGTATGAGGATAGGCGTGTCTAAGTCTGCCCCTAATAGTTTTTCATTAAGAATTTTTCGAACAATTCCTGCATAGGTTTGAAGCCCTATTTCACGTAAATGTTTCGTTCTAATTTTTTTGGCATCTTTAAAGAGTTTTTCAAGAATCTTTTGCACGTGGCGATTAGGATTTGAATGTTCTAAAAATTGAGAGTAAGCCTCTTTAAATTGGTGAACAATTTCATTTTCTCCAAGGATTCGACTTTTGAGACCACAAATGGTTTCGAGGAGAAATTCGTAGGCATCTGAACCTGTGAATTCTTCTTGGGGAAGTGTTTCCTTGTCCTTTTCTTCTAACTGATCATTTTGGTGGTGGTTCTCTGCCCTAGAAATTAAATTCTTAGGACCTTCATTAAATCCGAGCAAGAGCGTTCTTTGGCAAGTGCGTAGGATGAAGACATTTCCAGAGTTTTGAGCGCTAATACTTTGCTCAAACTCTTGAGATGGAGGTAAATTGATTAATTTTAGACCACTTAACATATAATTATACTATCAACGCCTTTTAGAAAAAGTGTCACAGAAATGTAGAAAATCGATACTATTTTCCTGATCTCTATTAGTTTTTAACTATCATGAAAATACTCACTTCTAATGGGAAAGGGGCTTATCAAGTAATACTTTCTCTGCTACATTGCCTCTATATGTCCGAAATGACGAATAGAACTTCACCACCGCTCAATAACACGACTGATCCAGTTGAATCTGCTGGGCAAGTACAGGTCCGTAAGAAAAATCCTTGGTGGAGTTACTTTCTTCCCTATATTCCCGCTATCATAAAGAAGCAATTCCATAAATTTGATCAAAAAGTGGATGGGGCAGCTTCTTTCTTTATCAAGCATGCGGGAAAGAGTCGTTTCATGGTGGCGATGAGTAAGAAAGCTCAATACTTAGGTATTGAAAGACTCTGGTATAAAGGACCAAAGGCCTTTATCTATTTTTTCTTATTCTATCTCGTCAGGGATACGATTCTCTATATTATCATCCCGATATTCTTTGCCAAAATGACTTCTTAAACTCTTTATTTAATTATAATTAGGTTTCTTGTGCTCTAATGACAACTAGTCTTCTTTCAGATAATCTCGCTATCAAGATGACTTCAATAAAAATCATGCATGATGAGAGATGGTTAAATGACTAATATTTATCTTTTTATGGCCGGTGCCGCTTTAGGTTGTACTTTACTTGTCGCCGGTATTCAGCTGGTCAGTAATAATCTTCTTGAACTTGCAGAAATTCCTATTTTCTCATTGCTTCGCCCTTTAAGAGAGAAAGATAATAAAACTTTCTTTAAAGGTATGCTTGTATCGGCCCTTTCAGGCTCTACACTGACTTCGATAAGTACTCTGATTGGTCTGGTGAATGCTGGGCTTGTCAAAGTAAGGGCGGGATTTCTCTTTATGGCCGGAAGTCATATTGGACCCTTGGCCCTCCTTTTTCTCTATTCATTCTTAGGCTTTCGATCCGCTCTCGTTTTTCTTAGTATGGCCATGATTGCCCAATTTCTCGTTCGATCCCAATATGGCCATTGGTTCCAAAATACTTTTGGTCTGCTCTTTGGTTTAGGTTTAGTCAGTTTAGGGCGCTATTTTCTAATGGATGGACTAACCTTCTTTTCCGGTGTGGATCAACAATTTCTAGGTTCTATAACAGATGGGCCCTATGCCCTGAGTTTACTTACGGGGATCGTTGTTGGAAGTTTGTTGAGCTATATTTTTCGTTCATCAGTCGTTGCTCTACTCCTTCTTATGATCGTTAGAGATTCCGCTTTCTTTAGTTTAGGGCTGCTCTTTCCTGCAGTTATTGGCGTTCATGCGCTAGGCTTCTTTCCCATTTTTCAACTGAGTAAAAGAGGGAATATCTTTTCTCACCGAGTGGCCATTGGTCAATTCTTTGTCTCCTTTATTGGTCTTGGCACCGGAGCGCTCATTCTCTTGCTTATTCCTTGGAATTTACAAACGGGGACGGGGATGAATCTTCTCTATTTCTTTGTTCTGTTAAGAGTATCCAGTGTTGGAATCTTTCTTCTCTTATTGGGACCACTGAGAAGATTTATTAAAAGAGGTTGGCCAGAGAAGTCTCATCTTCCTCCAAATGAGTTAGCCCAATTGGGAAGGGCCATCGATATGGTTCCGGCCATGAGCCTTATTCAAGGAAGCTTTCACTTGGCAAAATTTAAAAATATTGTCGATCGTCTATTTAATATGACGGAACAATATCTCACCGAAGGAGCAGCCTCCGGAAGAGTATTGGCCAAAATTAAAGACTATGAAAGAATCACAGATAATATGCATAAGGAAATTCACCGCTTCTTAGCGATGCTTGCAGAAAATCAGTTAACTCAAAATCAATCAAAAACTTTGATGCAATATTTGAAAATAGCGGATGAATTAGAGTGTATCGCTGATTATTTAGATAAGATTGCAAGCTATAATACCCGCTATATTCAAAGTGGAGAGAAGGTCATTTGGCGTGAAGATTTCATGATTTTCTTTAATGAAGTGAAAGACTTCTATTTTCTTGTTACTCAAAATGCTCCTCTTTTACCTGAAGTAGAAGGTAAGAAAGTCAATATCCTGGCCCAGAAACTTAAAATATCTGCGGAAGCATTAAGAGAAGAGCATCTTCGTCGACTGAGTTCTGTAGAAGGATCTGCTATTGGTCTTATGACCTATTCAGATATGGTTGTGTGTTTGCGAAAAATTAGAGGTCACACGCTTAAACTGAATCAGGCACTAGCTTAATATTTCTTTATCTAACTAAATAAAGCTCATTAAAATTTCTTTAATATGTGATGAAAACTTTACGAAAAGAGATCAATATTCCGTAGAAGAACTTTTCTTTTATGGATAAAATATTTCTCTATGAGTCGTATAAATTATAAATTTCAAACTATTATTCTCTTCATCATCCTTATTACGATTGGAGGGATCTTTCATGGGGTCTTTTTTAAACAAGATATCGACACCATCAAGAAACAGACTCAATACCTCTTTGAAGTAGAGGATAAGAGATTAAAGAAATACTTAAGTAACTATAATAGAGTACTCGTTCACTATAAAAAAGAAATGGAGTCTTTAGACGGTTTTGATAAGGCCAAGTTTGAAAAGATGAGTGAAAGCTTTTTGGCCCATTTTAAGGACGTCCAAGCTGTAAACTTTGTCGACGAGAATCTTGTTATCCGAAATGTGAATCCAAAAAAAGGTAATCAAGCCGCTCTTAATAAAGATCTCAATAAGCATCCTGATCCTCTCATAAAATCCTTTTTTAATAGGGGAGTTTCTAAAACGGAAACGACCTTTGTTCCTCCTGTTCGCATCTATCAAGGGGGAATGGCCGTTATTCTCTACGCTCCTCTTACTTTTAAAACGGGACGCTATGCTTGGATTAATGTTGTTATTCTCTCGAATAAACTCTTTCAAAATTACAAAAGAGGACTTGGCTTCTTTGATTTTGACTTTAGTGTTGTAGATAAAGCATCCGGAAGGAGCTTCCTAGGTAAAGGTAGTACGGATACCCATGAATGGGGGCACTTGAAGTTTGAAGCTTAGCTGATGGGAAGAGATATTATTTATCACTTCGATCTAACGAAGCAATTTGAAGCTCAAATGTATAAGAGTCTTACAAACTTTATCTCCTTCTTTATTCTATCTCTGATTCTTTGTTTCTTATTCTTTCTCTATTCTAAAAGTAGAGAGAAGATCTACAATCAACTGATCAATATAAAGAATGAAAGTAATCTTCTTAAAATTCTTGTTCACGATATTTCTAATCCTATTCAAGTGGTAAGTTTAGGGCTTCAATCCATGGATATTGAGCAGAAAATAAAACCTGCTCTTTTAAAAAATCTTCTCAATAATCAAAATATTGTAGCGGAAGTTATTCATTCTATTCGTATGATTTTTAAAGACCAGATTCGCTCAAATGAAACTCAAGTTAATCTCAAAAACCTCACTGAAGAGATCCTGCTTGTTCATGAAGAATATTTAAAGAGGGCCGGGCTTAAAATTAGATATGAATTCGATGAAGATAGTGGCTCATTTGTTAAAACTAAAATTAATGAAAAGATTCTAAAGAACCATATCATTCGCAATATTCTCTCAAATAGTATTAAATTTTCTCATCATAATTCAGAACTCCTCATCCGGATTTCAAAGAATCATTACGGGGTTTATAATCAATACTCCAAACTCTCTTCTAAGAAAATCGAAGAACTCAATAAAGTAAAGCCTCAGGAGAGTACACTTGATGAGGACAATAAAAGCTCATTGGGCCTTGGAATGTTCATTGTTAAGATTTTTTGTCACTATGCCCAAATCAACTTTGCCATCTCTCAAGACGAGAAAAGTGGAGTCGTGGCCACGGAGCTCACTTTCTCTTAATTTGATGAGTTGCATTACTTCTTAAGTATTCTTTTCATACGAGAAGACTCCTGATAATCTCTAGCTCTTTTAAATAAGTAAAAACATGACAATGGGGTAATAAACATGGATTTAATGTTTACATGCGAGGATATTTTAAAAAGAACCAAGGGTCTCACTTTTGATGATGTACTCTTAGTTCCACGTCATTCAGAAATTTCATCTCGTCGAAATACAGATCTTCGTTCAAAAATTACTAAGAATTTTGAAGTAGAACTACCCATTATCACGGCCAATATGGATACCGTAACGGGGAGTGCAATGGCCTGTAAAATGGCCGAGCTTGGTGGTATTGGGTCTCTTCACCGCTTTGTCACCACTGAAGAACAGGTGGCCATGGTGAAAGAAATCCAAAAACATCACCAAGAGATGGGGATTAAAACTCCCATTGCCGCTTCTATCGGTGTTAAAGAAGAAGGAATGAAAAGAGGAGATGCTCTTGTGGAAGCAGGGGTACAAATCATCACTTTAGATATTGCCCACGGTGATTCAATTATGATGATGGAAGTTCTCGAGTATATGAAGAAGAATCATCCTCAAGTGGATATTATTGCTGGAAATGTAGCAACTGCTGAAGCAACTGCTAGGCTTATTTCTGCAGGTGCCGATGCTGTAAAGTGTGGAATCGGACCTGGATCAATGTGTACGACTCGTATCATTACAGGACATGGGGTACCTCAACTTACCGCTATCGCTCTTTGCGTTGGTGAAGCTAAGAAACATGGTATTCCGGTTATAGCGGATGGAGGCATTAAGAACTCAGGTGATATGGTGAAAGCCCTTTGTGCGGGAGCTGATAGCATTATGATTGGTTCTCTTGTTTCTGGAACTATGGAAACTCCTGGTGAAGTAAAGAGCGGTAAAAAGCTTTATCGTGGAATGGCTTCAAAATCAGCTCAAGTATCTTGGAGAGGGGACCTTCCTCAAGGGATGGCAGCTGAGGGCGAAGCTTCTTACATTCCATGTAAGGGCTCTGTTGCCGATGTTATTCATGAACTCTCTGGTGGAATTCGCTCAGGTATGACCTATCTTGGAGCGGCTACCCTTAAAGAGATGAGTGAGAAGGCCCTTTTTATGGAAATGAGTTCATCTGGGATGAGTGAAAGTCGCCCTCATGGTGTTCGTTAGGCACTTAATATAGAGATAGAGTTCTTATGCTAGGTTCAACTGAAACAAAAATGCAAAAAATCGTCTTAGGCTATCCTAAACTTAAAGAGCGTATTGAATCGCGGGAAAATCCTAAGAAAGAAAGAGAGAAGGCGATTAAGAATCTTGAAGAAATTCGTTCCGAATTCTCTTCTCGAACGATTAAGTCCTTTTTGAAATTCCTAGATGCCACTTTACCTAAGCTCTATGACGATATTAACTTCAATGGTCTCAATTCCAATATTGTTGAATTAATGAAAGATAAATGTGTGGTATTGGTTCCTAATCACCAATCTCATGCCGACTATCTGGCCATCAATTATATCTTCTATAAGAACTATCAAGTTCCTCTTTATGTAGCTGGAGGGGTAAATCTCAATATATTTCCCATCGGTACGCTTTTTAGAAGATCGGGCTGTTTCTTTATAAGACGTTCATTTGCGAGCGACATCACTTATAAATTAACCTTAGAAGCCTATCTCTATTATTTACTGAAAATGGGACGACCTATTGAATTCTTCTTTGAAGGAGGTCGCTCTCGTACCGGTCGATTATTATCTCCTCGCTATGGTCTCTATAGTATGCTTTTAGAGGCCCACTATACTTTACAGCAAGAGCAAGATACGCCCCTTGTTTTTATTCCTGTCTCCATTGTTCACGAGTATGTCCCTGAGCAAAAGTCTTTGGCCAAAGAGGTTAAAGGGGGCAAAAAGAAGAAGGAATCAACAGGGCAGCTTCTCGGACTCTTTAAACTCTTTGCTCAGCAGTTTGGATCCATTCACGTAAGGCTTGGGAAAGAGATCGAAGTGCGCCATCCTCTTACAGAGCCCGACAAAGAAGAACTCAAAAAGAGTACTCAGGATCTTGCCTTCAAATGTTTTAGAGAAGTCGGCCGTAACATGATGGTTACGCCCACCTCTTTATTGGCCATGGTTTTACTTGATGAGCCCTCTGGTGCGTTGATCTGGCAAGATATTGTGAACAAATCTAGCGCTATCATGAATTATTGTCGCAAATTTGATATTCCTTTCACTGAAAACTTATCGGAAGAAAAATTCGAATGTTCCCTTGAAAGAGCGATGGATATTTTAATTGGGAATAAGAAAGTTGATATCATTGGACGTGAACACGAAGGAAGTAATTTTTATTCTATTAAAGAAGATGGAAGACAAGAAATCCTTTATTTTAAAAATACCATTCTTCACCACTTTCTCGTTCCCGCTATTATTGGGGACGCTTGGATTAATCTCTTTAGTGGTGAAATCAATACCGTTAAAGATTTAAAGGACTTCTTTCTCTATCAAAGGCGTCAGCTTAAGCATGAGTTCTATCTACCCACCGTTAAGGAATTCTTCTATACCACTTTAACCGTTGTGAGTGAGTCTATAGGTAGGAGAGTGGGAAGCTTAGAAGAACTCATGGATCTTAATAAACAAGAGCTCTATCAGATTGCCTCAAAAATTGGAATCTTTAGCCGCGCTCTAAGCTTTATTGGTGAGACCCACTATGTGGCGGGACTCGCTTTAAGAGATATCACCCAGCATGGTCAACAAGAGCACGGACATTTCAAGATTGAGCAATTTAATAAGAAATTCTCCGATCTTCACGATGAACAGAGAAACTTAGGTCGCCTAATTCGTTACTCGGAGTCAAATTCAGTGCCTGCCGTTAAAGCTGCACTCAAGTACTATCAGGGGTTGGGATTAATAGATAATGAACAAGGACAGTGGAAGGTTATTGATGACGCCCATCTTAGACAACATATTGCTAAACTTGGAAAGAATCTTCGCGATCAGCTCACCCTTAATATTAGGGCCCTCGATCAATGATTCTAAAATTCTCAGGTCCTCAATTCTTAGAAACGGCCCATGCAAGACTTCTCTATAAGCGTTTTTCTTTAACCGATGATCTCCACTTTAATACCCTCTATCAATTTCTTGTTGATATTGATGCCTTTATTGAATCGTCACCCAAAATTAATCTGGCCCATGACGGGGCCTTTCTCTATTTCTTTGGGGATAAGGCCCATGAATTTTGGGTGGGAAGGGAAATTACAGGATTTCTTCCTCGTTCCGTAAAAGAATTTGAAAGCTTTGATTCTTTCCGAGGGGAAGCACTGAGTTGGGATCTCATGAGTGAAAACTTTGAAGAATGGACCTTAAAAGACTGGAAGGGCCAAGCCCATCAATTGCGTTCATTGGCCCCTGAGGCCCTAGCTCCCACTTGGAGAGTAAAAATGAGCTCTCTTGAGCCCCTTGGGTCTGAAAGTTACTCATCAGCATTGCCTCAAATTAGCTTTCAATTTTTTAAAAACCATTGATGCTATGTTGCAATCTCTTGAGCCCTTGATATCCTTAAGAGTTAGGGTAGAATACGTATAAATAAAATATTTCAGTATGCACTTTCAAAGGTTTGCCAAGCCTTGGCTTAAAGAGTAAATTACTGAGGTTTTTTAAAAGAACCATATCATTTGGAGGTAACTTATTAATAGTCGAGTTAAGAATAAATCTGGAAGGGGTAGAAAGCCACAAGGTCCCCGTGTAAACGATCAGATTCGTGTACCTGAATGCCGTTTAATTGGTCACGAAGGTAGCGCCCTCGGTGTTGTAAGTATTGATGAAGCCCGTAGAATTGCCTCAGAAGTAGGTTTAGATCTGGTAGAGGTTTCTCCAAATGCAAGACCACCAGTAGTTAAAGTTATTGACTACGGTAAGTATAAGTACGATCAGCAAAAGAAGGCCAATGAGGCCAAGAAAAAGCAAGCTCAAGCTCAATTGAAAGAAATTCAAATGAGACCTAATATTGAGACCCATGACTTAGAGACCAAACTTAAGAAAGTTTATGGCTTTCTCAAAGATGGTGACAAAGTAAAAATGGTTATGCAATTTCGTGGACGTGAGATGGCCTACCGTGATGCCGGTCTTGAGAAATTCAAAGGAATTCTTGAAGGTATTTGTGAGTATGGAGCTACACTAGAGTCTCCGGCCAAAATGATGGGAAATAGAATTATTACGATTCTCGCTCCCGACAAGAAAGAGATTGATAAGAGAATTAAAGAAGAAGAAAAAGCCAGTAAAAGCGAATCTAAGTAATTAAGTTTACATGTTTTTTATTGGAATAGGCTCCCCAATAGGAGCCTATTGTTTTTTTAGCGGGGAAATAGCAGAAATCTTTGGGTAATAAGTATATAAGTATTTACAAATCCAAGAACTTTCTGGTAAACATAACCTTCTAATTTTATAAGATGTTGAAAGAGCTTTATATAGGGCCAAATGTAGGAGTTACTGTTATGCCTAAAATGAAAACACGCCGTGCTGTGGCCAAGAGATTCAGCGCTACTGGTACTGGTAAACTAAAGAGAAAGCGTGCTAACCTTCGTCACATTCTTGAAAAGAAATCAAACAAGCAAAAGAGACGTGCGGTTAAAACTGATTACGTTCATGAGGCTGATGTAGCCAGAATGAAGCGTTGTCTTCCAGGAATTTAATTAAGTTAATAATTAACTGAGTCTTGGGTAGCAGAAGCTACTTTAAGTGGAAGAGATTCCCCCCAAGTTGTCGTTTAAGGAGAATATAATGGCAAGAGCAAGAAGAGGCTTTAAGGCCCGTCAAAGAAGAAACAAAATTTTAAAACTAGCGAAAGGTTTCCACTTTTCTCGTCGTCAGACATACTATCAGTGTGCTGAGACAGTAAAAAGAGCTCTTCACTACAGATATATCGGACGTCGTCTTCTTAAAAGAGATATGAGAAAGCTTTGGATTGTGAGAATCTCTGCTGCTACTAAAATGCTTGGTGGATCTTACTCTAAGTTCATCGGATCTCTTAAGAAAAATGACATCGCTCTTAACAGAAAGATGCTTTCTGAGATTGCTGCTCGTGACTTCGATGGTTTCAAGGCCATTTACGACGCTGCTAAATAAGATCGAAATTAAATTGAATATAAGAAAAGAGCACTCCTATGGGAGTGCTTTTTTTTGCCTTTTTTTAACTGACCCCTTTAAATGGAGTTGCTCTCTAAGAGAGTCTTATTTCTCTTTTAAAGTCAGATAGTTAGCGACTCTTATACTTCTATAGAGGAAATCTGTAGGCCTTTTGAAAGTCGAATCAAAAGGCCCTTATTTAATTGAATATTTAGAGGGAGAAAATAGAAGTGACCTCCATTTAAAGGGGTCAGTTTCAGCTTAACAAATTAAAGGTTAGGAAGCTTCCCACATAGGCCAGAACAAGCATGTAGCTAAATCCTAGAATTGGGTATTTCCACCCACCAGTTTCCTTCTTCAAGATGGCCAAAGTGGAGGTACATTGTAAGGAGAAGACAAAGAATATGAGAATCGACCAGGCCGTGGCCAAGTCAAAGACAAGTTTGCCCTCTGAGTCCACCTCAGTTTTAAGCTTCTCTCTCAGTGTTTCACTTTCTTCATCAACCTCACCCAGTGAGTAAATGGTTCCCATGGCCGATACAAAGAGCTCTCTCGCACCAAAGGATACGAGAAGTCCTACACCAATTTTCCAATCCATTCCCAAGGGTTTAATAATGGGTTCAATTGTTTTACCCATGCGGCCAAGAGCTGAGTATTCTAGGGTATAGGATGCTTGTTGCGCTTCTGTCATATTTTCGAGTTTAGACTCAGAAGGTGTAGGAAAGGTGGAGAGCAACCAGATTAAAATTGAAAGCCCGAGAATAACGGTTCCCGCTTTTTTAAGAAATGTTTTTCCTTTAAACCAACTCTGCTTGAGAGCAATTCTAAAGTGGGGTCTTTGATAGTGAGGAAGGTCTATAATAAAGTTTCCAGTGGGTCCTTTAAAAAAGCTAAGCCTTAAGACTTTAGCAATGATAAGGGCCATAAAAGATCCCAGAAAGTAGAGAAAGAAGAAGCTTAGCGCCCTGGAGTTAAAGATTCCCATTACTGTATAGTCAGGTACAAAGGTACCTATGAGAAGGATATAGACGGGCAGTCGCGCAGAGCACGTAATTAAAGGGAGAGTGAGAATTGTGGCCATTCGTTCTTTGTGATCTGGAATGGTTCTCGCTGCCATGATACCGGGAATGGCACATGCAAAGCCAGACATATAGGGAAGAAAGGCCTTTCCTCCAAGACCAAAGAAGCTCATGATTCGATCCGTAATAATGGCCGCTCTTGAGATATAGCCAGATTGTTCTAAGAGGCTAAGAAGGAAGAAGAGGATCATAATTTGAGGAAGAAAAACGACTACTCCTCCAACTCCGCCAATGATTCCATCTACCAAGAGGTCATGAAGCATTCCTGGAGGGAGAGTTTGACCAATGACTTCTCCTAGCTTGGCCACAAGCTCCTCGCTTAGGTCCATAACAGGTCCTGCCCAGGTGTAAATCGAATGAAAAATAAAATAGAAAATCCCTAGAAAAATAGGAAGTCCAAATAAAGGGTGAAGGGTAATTTTATCTATTTTCTCTGAGAGTTGAGAAGGCTGGAGATCAGGGCCTTTAACATGGTTGAGAATATTTCTAACTTGCTGATGTTTTTGGTTAATAAGGTGAGTGACCTCGTTATCATCAGCGGCTACGTGGATTTGGATATGTCCATCATAGGAGGTGAGGTGAGGAACATAACTTAAGGCCTGAGAGGAAATCGTAAGGATTTTCTTTCTAGGATCAACATCCTTATTTAGTGTTTTTTTGATTGCGAGTTGCTCGCGAATAAAGTGATCAATAACACTCTGATCTGTGCTTATGGCCGAGATGGGTAGGATTTTGGTTCCCAGCTGTTCTTCAAGGTTGAGCCGCTCCTCGATCGTAAGTTCTTTTTCATCATCTTTATTGATAACGCAAAGAACTTTATGAGGTCCAAAGAGGTCAATAAGAGAGACCACAAGAGTTAGAGAGGCTTCTAGTCTATGCCAATCAATAACGGCCAAAATTAGATCACCTTCAGGGCCTGAACTCATATTGACCAACGAGTTAAGGGTAACCCCTTCATCTTGTGAAGTGGGGTTAAGATTATATATTCCTGGTAGATCAACTAGTTCTACTCTTCTTTGACCAGAGTCTTGATTGGAAGAAAAGTCTCCAATTGCGGAATCAACTGTAATTCCAGAGTAATTAGAAATCTTGCGATTCCCTCCTGTAAGAAGATTAAAAAGGGTCGACTTTCCTGCATTTGGAAATCCAACTAAGAGAACTTTGCTTCTTTCTGAAGGGGCTGCATTTAAGCTCTTAGCTTGATCTTCGATAACTTCAGTATTCATAAATTAGCCTTTAACTATTTCAACTTCAATTGAAGAAGCTTCTTTGTGGCGAAGAGCAAAGTAATTGGTTTTGCCATGTTTGATACTAATAGGTCCCTTAAAGGGAACGCGATTGAGTATGGAAATTTGGTCTCCGGGGAGAAGGCCGAGGCTTAAGAGTTTAAGGTGTATAGAAGAGTCAGAGCCTAGGTTTAAAAGGGTGGCCTTTTGTCCTGTTTTTAAGTCAGTTATAGTCATAGAGCTATTAGTAATGATGGGAGTTTGATAAGTCAAACTCTATTCCTCTGTGACAAAGATTTGATCAGGCCGTGTAAAAATTGGACTGATTTAGTTGATTAAGTAGTCGAAATTACGTAGATGTTTTTGGCATTCACGTTGCAGCTATTAAGCCAAAGTAAAAAAGAAAAGGTTCGTGCTATGAAAGTTGTAAAGTGGTTTAGTCTTTTTATGTTGATGATTACAGTTGGTGTATTTCCCAATGTGGGTTACGGTCAAGATGGTATTTCTAAAGCTCCTAAAGACGATAGTTATCAAGTTGAGCTAAATGATCCTCAAACTGTGGAGCATCTCCAACGAATTACTAAAGGTGAATTCGAAGAGTATATGACTGGAAGAAGTCCGCTCTCTGTCGATATCCCAAAGAATGAACTCGATCGTCTGCGGGAGGTATTTGATAGTAGAAGAGCCCCTAAGGATCGTCCGTTTAGAGCGCCTGCTATTATCGAAAGAACTTCACGTTCAATCTCTGAATAGAAAGTTCTCTGCCTTTTATTGCTCTCAGGCAATAAGATAAAATTGTCCCCTTTTAACTCAATATCAATTAACGTTATAATATAAGAGTTATTTACTAAATCGGGACTCCCATGAACAAAAAAGATAGTGCTAATAATGGAGCACAGAAATTTGCTCATAAATTGATTGCTATCCTTAAAGGAAAGGATACGAATGAAAGCCATTGGGAGTTGATCTTTGGTTTTATTTTCTTCTTTGGCGGACTCTATTTTCTCGCCGACTATTTCGCAGGCTAAGTCCAAACATCTAATATTCTTCACTTTTAATTTTACAAAAAATCATGATACAACGCCTTCATACAAGAGTAATCCATATTATTTAAAGGGTAGATCATGATTGAACAGATTAAAGATTTCGTTATAACTAAAGCGCCTGATTATTTCTTTGCTTTGGCCTTTCTTATTGTTGGCTGGATTATCATTAATATAGTGGTAACACTCTTTAAGAATACTCTTTCTAAGAGAAAGGTAGATCCCACTCTTCTTCCTTTTATTTGTTCACTTTTAAATGCTCTGTTAAAAGTGGCCTTAATCATTTCAGTAGCCGCTAAGGTCGGAATTCAAACAACAAGTTTTGTAGCAGTATTAGGTGCTGCTGGACTTGCGGTTGGTCTCGCCCTCCAAGGTTCTTTAGCAAATTTTGCTGGTGGAGTTCTCATTCTTATTTTTAAGCCGCTTAAAGTCGGGGATTATATTGAAGCCTGTGGGCACGGGGGAACCGTTAAAGAGATTCAAATTTTTCTTACGATTTTAACGACTACAGATAATAAAACAATTGTTCTTCCCAATGGTTCTTTGGCCAATGGTCCTATCGTAAACTATTCAACTCAAACCACACGTCGTATGGATATCGTTTTTGGGATTTCCTACGATGATGACTTCAAGAAGGCCAAGGAGATTATTAAAAATCTTCTTGATCAAGATGAGAGAGTTCTTAAGACTCCTGAATACTTTGTTCGTGTTACTGAACTTGCAGATAGTTCAGTCAATATCCAAGTAAGAGCTTGGGTTAATAGTGCAGACCTATGGAATGTACGTTTTGATCTAATTGAGAACACAAAAACTGAGTTTGATAGTCAAGGCATCTCTTTTCCATTTCCTCAGAGAGATATTACTCTCTATGCTAGTGAAGGTATGGAAAAGTTCATTAAGCAATAGAAATCAATTTCTTGGGTCTCCTTGTGAGGCCCTTTTTTTTATGAACTAAATGGGGGTTGCTCTTTTGTTGAGATTTGGTGATTACCCAACTGAAATTTAATCCCTTGTTTTTTAGCCGTTTCTACAACGGCCATTCTCATATCCGATTTGAGTAACCATCCATTGGCCGGTGTCGTGGCCCATGCTGCAAGCCAAAGCTGGATTGAGTCCTTCTCTAAATTAGAGCACCACAGTCTAGGCTCTTCATAATTTTTTTGATCAAAGTATTGGGACTTCGAAATAATTTTAATCAGCTCTTCTTTTAGAAGCTCTATATTGGTTCCTGCTTCCACATAGAAGAGGATACTGGCCCACACATACTTGTCGTGTAGGGAATAATTTAGAAACTCCTTAGATATGAGTTTTGAATTAGGGACAAGATATCTTTTCCAGTCCCAAGTTTTTAAAGTGGTAAAAGTTAAATTGATCTCTTCTATGACACCATATTGATTATCGATTTCTACAGTATCCCCAATTCTAGCGGTATTACTAAAAGACAGTACCATTCCGGCAAATAAGTTTTCAATAAAGGGACGAGCGGCTAAAGAAATTAGTACTGTGATGATGGCCACAAGTATGGAGGTATAGGTGCGAGACGCTCCTTCTAAATAGGGGATGACAATGAGAATTCCCCAGAGACTTAGAAAGAAAGGTCCCATAAATTTTCTAAAGAAGCTAAATCGAGTTTCAATATTTTCAAGACCTCTTTCTAAGGACTCTTGAAAATTATCTTCAATTGGAGATTCTGTGGTCATGGCCTCGAAGTTCTTTCTCTTTTCGAGAAGCTTGGTCTTCTTTTTTTGAACTTTCTTAACGAAGAATAGAACTAAGAGATAGAGAAAAGAGAGGGAAATAGTGACAGTTAAAAAATATACGAGATTGCGATTCAATTTCCTCTCCTTAAAAGAATAATTTCTTTAAGCTCCCATGATAAGTGCTTTGTTTTATTAAGATCAAGTCCTAGCTGGGCTTTTTGTATAACGTTTTCGGTAACTCCGAAGTTTTACATATGAAATAGCGAATATATAATAGGCTTATGGGAGATCATATGCTCAAAAAACTCAAAGATATCAATTGGAATCATTTATATTGCTTTTATGAAGTTTCAAAGGCCAAAAGTCTCAAAGATGGGATCAAGGCCCTTGGTGTCGCTCCTTCTACTGCAAGTGAACAAATTAAAAAGTTAGAAGAATCATTTGGTCTTAAGCTCTTTAATCGCTCAGGGAGAGGTCTTCTTCTCACTAAAGATGGTGAAATTCTCTATGACCATGCTAGGGAAGTTTTTGAAGCAGGCTCAAAGCTACTCGATAACGTGGGTAGTAGTGATATCGGAGGCTATTCTGTAACTGTAGGTATTGAGGAGACCGTTTCTTATTCATTGGCCACAGAGTTCTGCTCTCAATATTGGGATATCTATACTCAATTTGGGACGGTGAATACCTCAAGGCAATATGAACATGATCAAATCGTAGAGAATATTCTATTAGGAAATTTGGATTGGGGTATATCTATTAAACCTCCAACGCGGAAGTCGATAAAATACTCAAGAATAGGTTCGTTTGAATTAGTATTTTGTTGTTCTACTGAATTATATGATCAATTTATTAATAAAGAAGAAATCATTAACCATATACCTTTAGCTCAGATTTCTTGGGACCGTAATTTAAATGAAAATATTCTTAATTACTTAAAGAATTGTGAAGTCAGACCAAAGGAATTTATACAATCAGATCACATGGAATACCTCTTTAAGCTTTGTTCACGAGGTAGATGTGTTATGCCCATTGCAGAGAATCCTCTTGAGGATTATGAAGGACTTACTAAATTTCGCGTGGCCCATCCAATTAATGTTCATCTCTATGCTCTATGGGATGAAAAGAATGAGAATTTAATCTCTATTAAGAAATTGAAGGATTTGATCAATTCCAAACTTGAATCACTCCCTACTAATTATGAGGATCATTCTTATCAGATTGAAGTAAGTGATGTGAGTGAAGAACTCTTGAAAAATGCTGAGGAAGAGTAAGTACTAGGCCAAGCCTATGAGATCAAGCTCGAGAAATTTCTTTAAAATTCGAGTGGTTTGTTCATTCTTATGCTGTTTAGGAATCCTTTCGACGAGCTCATCTAAAGTAAATATAGAATGGCCTGGTTTACTAAGAATTCTTTCAACGGATCTCCAGTGAGACTTGACTTGATTATCCATAAGATATGTTTTTCCCATTCTATCTTTTAGGACCTCTTTTCCATTAGGGTCAAAGAAAATGGAGCCTTTTAAAAAAAGGCTGGCTCTATGCACTTGATTCTTTTGTTGGGTATTTTCCATCGTGGTAAAGCCCCCTTATCTTAGTTAACTCAATGCACGAATAACATTGATAGGATTATTCTAGAATGAGATAGGGAGGAAGTCGCCTATTGTAGAGACGACTTCGGTAAAAGCTAACTAATATTAAGGTATTTGCCATTCTGGAGACACACATAGCGCTAAACTTACGGCCCTCCATTTATCAGTAGCCCCTCTAAATTGATCACTAAGGTTAGAAAAGGCCATTTGCTGGTCTTCACTTAGAGTTTCAGCTAGGGGGTAAAAGAATTGATAGGCCTTTAAAATATTCTTCTCATTTAATGCGCTGGAAGAGGAGAGTCCTGCTTGGCCTAGAAAATAGCTGATACAAGTATTATTCGATACGATTTCCTCACAGGCCTTCATCATTCGTCCCGATCTCATCGTACTAGTTAAGACCATGGGATTATTGATCGTCGCAGTATTACAACTTTCATTTCTATCGTAGTAATCGCAGACAGCTCCAAAAACTTGAGGCTTATTCCAAACATTCGACATGATCGTATTATTACAGCTTGGACCAAATTTCTGTTTAAGAAAATTACTCATAAATTTATAGTCACCAAATCTAACATTCATACTTCTTGCCCCAAGAAACTCTGTTTCATAGGGAGTCGACTCATTAGAATAGTCATCATTGGGTATGTCGGAAGCTGCCGAATCTTGCCCATCAAATTCTAATTCGTCTTTTAGGTTGGCCTGCATACAAGAAGATAAAAGACTGAGAATAAGTAATATACTAATATGTTTAAACATTTTTAGCTCCTACTCCATTAATGGGTCTTACTTCACCGTTACTATCTTTTGAAACGAGACTTGGATTATTTTCTGATGTGGAATCACACTCGAGCATTGTGGCGATACTACTTGCAACATGTCCAAAGGCCATGTGAGATCCACCTAGAAAATCCATTCCACCAGCTTCTCCCCAAGAACCTTTATGCGTGCCCCCGGTACGTGCCGTACAGTTTCCTAAGATCGCATGTTCCTTAACCATTCCGGAAAGGACTGTTGAATTTGTTCCTTGCCAACCATGATCTGAACCGCTTCCACTAAATCGAGCACTTCTATTGAAGTCTCCCGACAACTGAATAACTGTTTTATCAAATTCCCCAATTTGGGTAAGGAAGTTTCTAAACTCATTAAGTCCAGCCGCTATGGCCTGAAAGTACTTAGAGTAGAGAAATAAACTCGTCATGGCCCCATTATTGTGACCATCATTTGTAACTCCAATATTCTTAGTGCCAATTCTAATATTTCTCAAGTTACTCCATTGAAGGGTCATGGCCGAAGTAAGCTTGTTTTGAATCAGAAATTCAGCAATGGTTAGAGTATGAGAAAGAGCATAAACATAAGTATTGGCCTGTAAGGATTGCTCTAAGTCTACTCCCCAGTCGGGAAGATGGGTATCTCTTTGATTAATATTATTTATCTTATAATAGTTATTGGGAAGTCCATGGGCCTCACGAAATTGAAAATAGGGATGATCCTGAATTCCTGAACCTAGTGAGTATGCGCTATTGGTGAAGCACTCTCTTTCAAGATCACGATATTCATTGTAGCGAGTTTGATACCAATCTTTTAGGTTTCCATATTCTTCTTTAAAGACTTTCTTTGCATTGATTCGATTCTTATATGCATTTTGAAGAGGCACATTATTTTTATGGGCCTTTGCTTCCATAGACTTTAGAACCTGATCAAAGGCAGCTTCTACATCAGAGTCTTTCATCGTTAGTGGAGTATTCCCACCATTGAGTCTAAAGTTGGAAAGAAGTGTATTTAGGGGATCATTATCGCCAAGTGAAACTGAAACTTGTGATGATCCCGTTGGGGAAGAGAAGCCATAAGTATTTCCACAAGCGACATTGGGGATGGGTCGTGAGCTTTCAGATCCGAGTTGACCGTCAATACTAGTACCGCCCGTATTAGGTCTAAAATGTCTAATTTGATTCCCACTATGACCGTCAACTCCTAGGTTATAACCTCTGAACATCATAATATTTTGAAGCATATCAGACATTTTGATTCGCCCACCATTCACCTGAGGGATATATTTATCCCACATCATAGGCATATAATATTGACCAATTTTCTTCTGGGCATAGGTGAGTTGGTTATTTACGATTTGAGTACAGACCATTGGACTGTCAAGGAAAGGGTCTTGATTTCCATTTGGCCTTAGAGGTAAGTCAAACATCCACCTCGGTGGACCCCCTGTCATCATAATTCCAACATAGTTGAGATTATTTGCATTGATGTCATCCTCAATTCCGTAAGCTTTCTTTATAACGGATTCTAGGAATAAAGCGAAAGGACTAAGTCTCATCGCATTCATGCAAAAAGGACTGGCCATTAATGTGTGTTTTAAGAAGTCTCTTCTTGAATTATTATGACTCATTATTCAACCCCCAATCCTGGTGCAGCATAAGCTTTGGATGAGAAAATTCTTTTAAACATCGTTTCTAAGTTTTGATGTTCTTTTAATTCTTTACCTAATTTAATAACAAAGTTTCGGTAATATCTTTCTTTTTCAGTGAGCTCTGTCTCTGAAAGAATATGATCAATATCTCCAATATTGGCATCGACTCCAGTAAAGAATTGAAAGTAGCGTTTAGCTGCACATACATATGGTGCATCTTGTTGAGATAGGGCCTCTCCTAATTCAGAAAAGCCTTTTACTTCTTCATCCACTAGAGTCCCATCAAAACTTCTATAAAAGAGTTTTCCCCAAGCAGATCTTCTGTAGAAGTCTCCAGGTGAGTTATCTGGCCATTCAGTTACAGGACCAGAGTTGATTTCATCACCGTCGTAACGTCCAATATATAATGTCCTCATATCCATGCGATCTTGACCAAATGTCGTCCCATCAGAAAGTGTCGAATAAATCTTTCTCGTGGCCCAAGCAAAAGGATCGATTGTAGAGTGGCACTGCATACACGCAACCCCATTTCTGTAAGGAAGATTACTTTCATCTGATGCAACATTTGAAATAGCATCCTCTAATCTCACTGCAGGAAGTTCTCTACATAGAACCTGACTAAAGAAATTCTTTGATAGAGTCCTCATTGTTCTCAAACCACCATTCGTTCGATAGGGAAGACGTTCTCCAGCATTTAACAGAAGATAGGATTGACTACCAAGTATTCCTGCTCCTTGATGATGAAAAACATTAAAGTTTCCATTACGTGTGCTACCTTGACGAACAGGGCCTCTCTCTCTACCTACGTACTCAGCATAATGCTTACTTATCCCTTTCACTTGTCCCTTTGTTACATGCTGTTTCTTAGGATAGCGAAATTGAATATTGTTGATGTATTTTTCGTTGGTACTTCTAATGGACTTAAGAGATTCATTAGAAGTGAGTACATAGCTATAAGGGATATTATCTCCAAAGAGGGCCTTCATTAGATAATAAGCAGGTTGATTAACATCATGGATAGAGTCTTGTCGACTAGCATCGAAGCCCACGCTTGATGTTAAGTTTCTTGGTCCAAACCATGAAACATGAAAATCATAGAATGTATTGAAAACTTTTTGGGCCTCTCCTGAATCATAGAAACGAGTCTGACCATTTTGAGATAATCTGGCCTGTCTTAATAAAGAAATACAAGCATTCGATGCCGTTCTTTCTCCCTTGGCCACCTCTTTAAAAAGGTAAGAAGAAGGATCGAGCGGTTCTCGAACCATTTGTTCATAACATCTTTTAAAGACTATTTTCTGGGCTTTGATAGATTGAAGATCCATCCCGATATCTGCTTGTGTTTCTGTATCGCCATCAGCTACCTCTGTACCACTATCCTTAGATTTTAATCCATTTACGTAGTCGATAAGTTGATTATAGTCTGCACTACTCAGGGCGCTTCCCCCTCTAGGCATATTATTTATTGAAGTTGAATTTCCGTAGTTCTTTAAACGGTAAATTAGAGATGATGAATCTTTATCTCCAGGAACGATAAATCTTGAAGCTGCCCATTGATCATCTGTTACGATTGACTGAAAGTCTCCACTTGAAGAACCCGAGGCATGACAACCCATACAGTTATTTCTTTGTAAAATAGTCTTTACTTGGTCCGCAGTAACAGCATGTGTGTAAGTTGGAATTGCCAAAATAATGGCCAGTACTAATTTCACATTTCCCCCTAAAGTAATATGGGTCTCTAATCGGAAAACTGAGTTAATAAGTTTATTATTTATTTAATTATATTCGTCTCCATAGGGGGATTTTTGAGTTAAATCAATTAAAGACGTGATTTCAGCAACTTACTTTAGTTCTTATAGGCAAACTAGCGTAAATGACTGCCCAGTAATTGAGATCATCTATGTATATTCAAGGATTTAATTTCCTATTTTTTATTTCTTGGAGGTGAGTAAAATAAAGAATATGAAAAGAGCTAAATATTTGAAAATGAGTAAGTGGGCACGAGTTCTTTCTCTAGTGATTGTAAGTTTACTTATGAACTCATGTGTCTGGAATCCCCTTACTTTGGGACTAAAGAACCCTCAGCACTTCAAATACAGTAGAAGTGAAATAAAGCAGGCCACGATACTATCTATTTCTGCAAAACTAGAAAAAAAATATCACACAGATCAACTGTCTTCGGATCATATGGAAGAAACAGATGATATTCAATTAAATGAAAAATCTAAGCAGATCGATTTCTTAAGAAGAATCAAAGAAAATGAGTAAGGATCTTACCTATGAATAGAAGAAAATCATTTCTAATCAATCCCAAGTTTCAAATTAACGTGATTAGTAAGGTCGTCGTATTAGCATTAGTTAATAATTTAATTTTCTTTTCGGCCGTTCGTTATTTCTTCCTCGATCTTAAAGATACGGCCTTAAAAATTGGTCTCCCCAAAGGGCATATCTTTTTTACCTTTATTGAAAGCCAGTATCAGGATTTAACTTGGTTGATTTTAATCGCTAGCTTACTTAGTTTCCTTCTTATCGTCTTCTTTGGAATTATTATATCTCATAAGATAGCAGGTCCTCTATATCGACTATCTCAAGACTTATTGAGTATGAGTAAAGGTTCTAAACTTAGACAGATCATCTTTAGAAAAGGGGATTATTTCCAAGAACTCAAGTTTTCTGTTAATCAATTTATTTTAGAGAGAACAGAGCATAATGCAGATTTAAAAAAAGGAAACCCTTCTCATGAGGGTGAGGTAACAAAGTAACTTTTTTTTTTAATTAAAATGAATAGAAATCACAATATGATGAATGCTGAACAAATATTTCATAATCTCTTTACGGAGCGCTATCGTGATCTCATACCCGATTTCGATCAATTTCTCGTAAGTCTTAATAAGCCACAACCTATTGGTCTAAGACTTAATACAAGGTTTAATGATAAGGAAGAATTTATTAAGCGTTTTAAACTTTCTTCCTCTGAAATTATAATCCCAATTTCTGAAATAAATTATCTGGAGGTTCCTTCTGAAAATAATTGGGGAGGAGCTTTGGAGCATCATCTCGGACATTATTATATACAGGCCCTGAGTAGCTTAATTCCCGTTCTTTCCCTTAACTTAGGTTCAGAGAATGATCGCGTTTTGGATATGTGTGCTGCACCTGGTGGGAAAACAACTCATTTAGCCGAGCTTATGAATGATAAGGGTGTTCTTGTCGCCAACGAACCTAGTCTTGGGCGTAGAAGAATTTTAAAAGCTTCTCTTTCTCGAATGGGTGTCTCTAATTGCCTTGTAACGATGAAAGAAGGTCAAAATCTTGATTTTCCTAAAGAGAGCTTTACCCATATTCTCCTAGATGGCCCATGTTCAAGTGAAGGTACTTTAAGAGCTCCAACGCTTAGGCCTAATAAGAAGAAGGATAAAAACTATCTAAACTACAATAAAGAATTCAGAAAGGGGCTCCACCATATTCAGTCCGAACTCTTAGAAAAGGCCTACTCTCTTTTAAGGCCAGGTGGGGAACTTGTTTATAGTACGTGTACTTATGACCCTTATGAAAATGAGAAGCAGGTTGATCTCCTGCTTAAGAAACATAGTGACCTGAGCTTAGTGGAACTTAATTTATCTTCTCCATCTCCTTGGGATTCGTTCCTATGTGATGGAGTAACAGAATATCGCGGAGAACATTATTCAAGTGAGCTCACTAAAACGAAACGGGTCTATCCCCATCAACTTAATTCTATAGGTTTCTATGTCAGTAAATTTGTTAAAAAATGATGAACTTGAACAGTTGAAAGACTATTGTCTAAAACACTATGGCCTAAATTATGAAGTATGGGCTGAAGTTTCTGCAATTAAGACTAAGGATGCGATATGGCTAGTGAACCATCAGGCAGAGGCATTTCTCTGTCATGAGGGAGTTAATGAAGAATATGAGTCTATAGGGCTACGTTGTTTCTCTGGTGTTTGCTTTCCCTATAAAATTACTGATGGATTTGTAAAAATTTTTGATAATGAAATTAAGAAAAAGAAGTTAAATTTAAAGGAATCTCAGGCCAGGGCCATGTTAAAGGGTGAAAGTATACCTTATGAAGAAGTGGTTGGTCACGATGGTTACAATCTTCTCTTTATTGGAAATACGTATTTAGGAATAGGGTTAAAAAAGGGAGATCAATTGATCTCCCAAATACCAAAGGCGCTAAGATCTCAGCTGGCCAAAGATTTAGAAATTCGCAATGAGTGAAGTTGTGTATTGAAAGTCAAACTTCTTATTACCTGGAACAGGTAAATTGTCATACTTTCCAGTATAGCTCCACTTAAGAGCTAGATTAGTCATGAAATTATATTGAAAACTTGGAGCAAAGTTGAGCTGCCAGTCAGTTGAGTTTGTGAAGTTAGGTAGATACTCAGCCCAGAATTTGATCTCCACATTATCTGTTTTCTTCTTTCCGATCATGGCGTAAATTCTACCTTGCATCTCACTTAAAGTATTTCCCAGTAAAGATTCTTCACGACGATAACGAGCACCTGCTTCAACTCGTCCTTGCATCTTTTCCGTTTTAAGATAGTGATAGGTTCCACCGAGGTCAGCATTTAAACGGTTATCAATACCTGCAAATTCATCACCTTCATAGATCACACCTAGAAACGTACCAAATGTCTCATTAAATAGTCTTTCGTAACGAGTATTAACATCCCAGTTTCTAGAGCTAATTTCATCAGATGTGGTACCGTACATATAGTGACCACCAAGAGTGAATATATTCTTACCCATTTTGTATTCATTCGTAGTTTTAGCGTTATAAACTTCAACCTCAGTGTTACCACCTGTTACGACTACAGAAACTTCTGATTCATTTGAATACTGAGCATGAGAAGAGAAAGAAATGAATCCAATAACTAATAAAATAATGCCTTTGTTGAGCACTTTGACCTCCATATAGATTTTATTTTCAAATTTTATATATTCCTTGATTACAGTGGTCAAACTCTTCTTGTGATAACGCAAGGCGCTCATCTTTTTTTATTTTCTTATTTCTGTTTTTCTTTAAAATAGACTCATGCGAGGAGAGAAATGGCAAAATTATTAGTAATTGATGATGAAGTTGAAATTTGTGAATTGATAAAGTTTTACTTAGGTAATTACTTTTCTGACGTGAGTACTGTTCAAAGTGTTCCTCAGGCCATTGGCAAACTTAAGGATAATAAGTTTGATCTTATTATTACAGATTTAGATCTTGTTTCTGGAACAGGAGAAAGTCTTATTCGCTATGTGAGAAGAGATGATTCTCTCAATCATGCTACAGCGATTATAGCTATAAGTGGGGGAAGGGAATTCGACGAAGCCTCTGTAGGGCATTGTCGATTTGTCAAAAAGCCATTTCGAGAAGAAGACTTAATAGAGAAAATTAAAGATTTAAAAAACGAACTAAAAAAAGAATCGAGTAAAGAAAGTAAGAAGTCAGCAAATGAACCAACGGCAACCCATCCTGATTTAATGAAACTCCTCAAGAAAAGTTAACGCACGCACTGAAATTCATAAACTTTTACTTTGCGATTATATTTATAATCATACCTCAAGGTGACAAAGTCTGTTTGTGAATCATAGATACGGAGTATCTTTTTATTTAACTTTCTCTCTTCACAGAATTCTCGAATATGGGCCCTCATTTTCTTATCTAAAACTCTATTCATCGCATCCGTTTTAGCTTCTACATAATGGGCCCTCGCAAAGTTGATTTCTCCATTTCCATCTGCGATCGCTTGATCCACTTGAAAGTTTTTTGACTCATCTTTTTCAGATTGTGATGAACAAGAAGTGAAAATAAGTAGGGCCAAAAGAAGGGATGAGGGAAATAACTTCATAATCGTTCCTTGTACATTGAAGTTGAATTATCTGTTATACTCATCTTATCATAATAAATTCTTTTATTGAGGTCTACTTTTGAATAAAGCAGTGTTTCTAACTTCCTTGAATAATAGTACTCAACGAGGCGGGGCATACCTTAGAGTCTTTGCTGTTTGTGAAGTTTTAAGAAAGTTAGGTTTTTCTTTAGAGCTCTTATATCAAGACCAAATTAGTGCTAGAGGTACACTTTCAAAATGGCTGGCCGCTATAAAATATGGAAAAGAGATTAAACCCTTATTTACTTATGCTTCTCTAGAAGTGAATGAATGTGATTTTCTCATCCTTGATAATTTTAGATATCTTCATTGGAATTATTCATTTTCTTCCTCCAAACGGAAACCTAAAATCATTTATAATGCTCATAATTTAGAATTTGAAAATCATTATGGAAAAAATGATGGTCCAAAGAGAAGAAAGTTTTCTCTTTATGAAGCTAATCAACTTAATCTTTGTGATTATATTCTTGTATGTAGTGAACGTGAAAAAAACTTATTAATCGAACTCAATGGAAAACTAGTAGGGAAAATATTTGTTCTACCTAATTTAATTGATAAGAATAATTACAGCTCTGATACCAATAAACAGTGGATAACTTTCTTAGGAACATTAGATTATTTTCCAAATAGGGAAGCTGTTGATTTTTTACTTTCAACTTTCTTGGATGAGCTTACTTCATCTTTAAAAGATAAACTCGTTATTGCAGGTCGAAACCCAACTTCTGAGATGAGAGAACTTTGTAAGAGTAAGGGAGTCAAACTCCTTACGAATTTGGAAGATAGAGAGGTTAAAGACTTATTGGCCCAAACGAAAATAAGCCTTGTTCCTCTAAAGTCAGGTTCAGGCACAAGATTGAAAATTGTAGAGTCTCTATTTTCTAAGGCCATAGTTGTGTCTACCCCAATGGGAGCTGAAGGAATTGATGAGAAAGGCTTAATCATTTCGGAACTCTCTAACTTTGCTAAAGAGTGCGAGAAGGCCTTCTTAGATAAAGACTTTGCTGATATTTGTCCTTCAGTTGATTTCGATAATTATCAAGTTCTGTTTGATATAGGTAAGTGGTATGATCTTAATGAATCAAAATTAAGAAGTTTTCTTCATATTTGAGTCCCTCAATCTCCCAAAAAAGAGAATATTTTTCATAAATTTGCCCTTTTTTTATTTTGGCCTAAGAATTGGTTCTTTTTAATCCGAAATATCCTAAGTAGATTTTTTATATTCGAGAGGATTAATCTGTGATTCATGAAGCCCTAATATTTTTAAAAAGCACACTTTTTCACTCTGATTTTTTCTATATTTTTCCAACTGTTTTTTTTACTTGTATTGCTGGGTTCTCACTTTTGTTAATGGCCAAGTCTTTTTCTTATCAAGGGCTGACCGGTCTCTTCAAAAGGGCCTTTCATGTTCCTGCAAGAAAGTCGACGACAAATGCAGTTCAATTAGGAGGACTTCCTCTTAGTTTTGGTATCCTTTGTGGTGTTCAATTTCTTTACCATCACCCTAATTTTAGTCGTCTCTTTTCCACCCTTGATATGTACTCTATGAAATATTGGAGTGTATGTGCTGTTATTGTAATGGCCTATGGTTATTTGGATGACCGTTTTGAATTAAGACCTATCATTAAGTTAGCTCTTCAAATTACGAGTATTGGTGTTTTCTCTGTTTTAGAGTCACGTATCCTTTTTCACCAATGGTCAGCTTTGGCCTTTGTCATTACGATGTTCTGGGGACTCGGAGTCTTAAACGGCAGTAATCTCTTAGACGGTTTAGATACTTTGACTATCAAAATTGCTTCTGTGACCTATGGAACCTATGCAATTATCGCCTTTAATTTTGATATTGCTTCTACTTTGATGGGAGCCTTTGTTGGAATATCTGCAATTGCTGCTTTTTATTTATTCAATAAAGAACCTGCCAAAATTCATCTGGGTGAAATTGGGGGATCTTTTGTCGGGCTTTTTTCTCTACTTCTCAGCGCAATGCTCTTTACGAGTATGTACGCTCGTGGATATGCTCCTTTAAGTTGTCTATCTATGTCCCTCTTTCCTCTTTCTCTACCTATGACTGAGTTAGGAATTAGCTTTCTTAGAAGAATTTACAATAAGAAGTCTCCTTTTAGTGGAGATAAGTACCATATTCACCATCTCCTTAGAAACTATTATGGGATGAGCCCTAGCAAGGCAAGTTCTGTTTTTGCTCTTTCCTATGCCGTAGTAATGGTAGTTTCTCTTGGGATTACTCATTACTTTGGACCTTTGATTGGAATTATTTCACAAGTGATTATCATGATTGGTGCTTATATGAGTATTGGAAAGAAGCATTGGAATGGACAAGATCACCTCGAACTTACACCTGCTTCATTATTCGATTATCTATTAAAGAAAGATGTAAGTGTGATTAATTCACTTTCTGTAGATTCTTTCGAACTTGAAATTGTTTCCCTTGAAGACTTCAAAGGAGAGTACCAAGAAAATCGGAGCTCTCTTAAGGAAGAGGATAGTGGAGAAGATCACTCGGATAGAGGTTCTTCCCATGACGATACTCATAAAAAAGCCGCCTAAGAATTATTTTTCTTTTTTTTAATTCCAACCTCCCTTATCTTAGTTAATATGCTTCATAATCATAATAGTGATTCATCAGTTCTTATTTGTACTCCCGACTATCCTCCTAAGTTAGGAGGTCTATCCACTTTTACTCTGAATATTGAATCGGTACTAAAAGATTTGGGTATTAAATACGATCTCTTCGTTTGGAAAAATCAGTCGGAAATAAAGTCTCTATCTGAAAAGCAGGGATTACCTTACAAAGAAATGATTCATATTCATGGACTTTCTTATCAAATTTTATCTCGAACAAAGAAATACTCAAATGATCGAGTCAAACATTTTAACTTCTTTCATGGTAGTGAAATTTTATTCAAAGGCCGCAATCTTCTTTTCACATTATTTAAAAAACTAATGAGGCCTATGGCCCTCAAGCAATTCGAAATGGCCTATGCCAATATTTCAATTAGTGAATTTACGCAGAAGCAACTTGTATCTCAAGGTTATTCAATTAGGTACGATAGAGACTATATCCTTCATAATGGCATTCAATTAGACAGGGATTCTTCCTTTGTACCTAAATCGTTAGAAGAGGATACTTGGTCTTTCATTTGTATGGCCCGAGATGTTCCCCACAAAAATGCAGAAGGAGTCAAAGAACTACTGAAAATCTGTTCGCAGATAACTCATAAGAAAATCATTCTCTATAGTGGATTTGACCTTGAGGAGAATTCTCTCTTTGAACATCGAAGCATTAAGAATATCGATAATGATGAATTGAAAAAGATTTATCAAAAATGTCATTTCAATTTACTCTTAAGCTTAGATCATTCTTCCCAAGGCTTTTATGAAGGATTTGGTCTTACGGTATTAGAGGCCGGGCAATATGGAACCCCAAGTATCGTTTCTCCTTTTGGGGGATTACCAGAAGCTTGTCATGATAAGAAGACTGGGTGGGTTCTTAAGTTAGATGCTCAAACCATGCGTGACTTCTTTGTTCAATTAAATGAGAAAGATTACCAAGCTATTTGCGCTAGAGTTTATCAACATACAAAAATTTCTCATTCTTTAGATATTTATCACCGGCTTTTTTCTCATTTGTTAGAGCAAGGTTCCAAAGAAAGTATCTTATCTTCTTCAAGGAATCTCCAATGAAAGAGACGAAGAAGATTCATTGCTTTTTTAATGCTCCCTATTTAGGTGGTGCTGAAAGAAGTTTTATTAATCAAGCTACTGACCTAAAAAAGATCTCTCTTGAGAAGAACTTAGATTATGAATTCAATTTTATAATACCTTTTTTTAAATATCCTGGAGAAGATAAGAGTCTAGAGGAATTGATTTTAAGTAAAGGTTTTAGAAGGCAACAGATTTTATACTTTGCTTATCATAGTACCTTTTATTCTCTTGGAAGATCCCAGTTAGAAAAGGGACCTCTTAGTCTTTTCTTCTTATTTTTAAAAATTCCTCTTTTGATCTACTCATATCTCTGGAGTGTTCAAAGTTTGAACCGACTCAATAAGACGGATGCCGATATATGGTGGATTGGGGGAAATAAGATCGGACCCTTGGTATTCTTTCTTTCATTTTTCAAAGCTTATAAAGGTCGACTTATTTGGCATTTTAGAGATTATCTATCCTTAAAAGATTTATTTTCTTGGTGTTGGAAATTCTTCTCCTTTTTTTCAAGCTGTTCCCTCGAATTTATCGGAAACTCCTATGATGTTTCCCGTAGTATAAAAAAAGCATTACCAGCAAAGGCCAAATCGTGGACTCTTTATAATCCTGTAGGAGAGATATCTTATTCACCAAGTGCTTCCCAAAAAGATAAGAATTTTATCTTATCTACGGCCTCCATGTTTGCCCCTTGGAAAGGTATTCACTTTCTTGTTCAATTTGCCTGCCTCTTTGAAAAGTCTCTAAAAGAGATCGGTATTTCTGAATTTCATATCTATGGGGATGAAATATATAAGACCACAGGAGATCATTTTGGATACAAAGATCAACTTAATGCTATTTTGAAAAAGTATAAGTGTGACTTTGTTAAGTTCAAAGGACTCAAATCACCCTCCCATATCTTTTCAAATAGCGATCTATTTATCCATAGTTCTCTACGCCCAGAACCTTTTGGTCGAGTCGTGGTTGAATCTTATCGTTCAGGAACTCCACTGATATCGACGGCCCTCGGTGGAGCGGGGGAGTTGATTGAAGAAAATATTTCGGCCTTAACTTTCCTTCCCTATGATTATCATGGTCTTCTCTCCTGTATTGAAACGGCCTGCTCACAAGAGCGCTTCTCTCTTATTCAAAAGGGAAGGGCCAAGGGGGATAGTATTGAGCAAGAGTATTACACACAACTGGATGCCATTTTTATCTTTTCTTAATCACTTTTCTTAATCACTTTTCTTCATTTCAATTTTGAATTATGAATGGCCTGGATGAGTGTTCTCCAGTTTTTAAAATCTTTTTCTTCTTCAAAGTAAAGTTTCAAACCGTATTGCTTGTTGATCTTATTCATTCCTTCCAATAGTTGAAGGGGATAGTTTGAATACTTGGCCTTATCGACTTTACTCTCTTTTGACCATACCTGTTCAATGAAAATATCCCTGACAAACTTTTCGCCTAAGAAAAATCTGGCCTTAAGTTTTGTTTCTCTATTTTCTTTAAAAGTGGTGATGTCTTTTTCACTGAAGATTTGAAGCCCACCTAGAGATATATCTTTAACCCAATACTTTGATTCAGAATCCTGTTGTGGTTTATTTTGAGAGAAGAAGACAAGATAGGCTTTGAGATGAATGGTGTCGTAACGAGGAAAGCTTCTTTTATCCATATGATTTATTATCCCTATTGCTGAAAAATTTTTTTAATAATTTCCATCGTTTTTTTTATGTCTTTTTCTTTTATAAGAATGTTTTTGATTTCAATAAGCAGAATCGTTTTTTGAAGCTGTTCCCATTCTATAATATAACAAAATGTGAAAGGGTCTTTGTCACTGTAGAAGCTTGTTAATAGCTTAGGCGATAGGATTCCATTCTTCTTGGATAAGAATCTTTCTAAAGCTGTGATTTGATAGAGAGAATACTGCTTATTTTCATTTAATAGGGGGAAGTCATTCTTATTGAATAAGCATTCAAACTGAAAGAATTCATTTCTACTTCTTAAAAGAACCCATGGTACTTTGCCTAAACCATGCTCAATGGCCTTGTGAATCTTATCTTCTAAGCTATTCATATAAGTATTATACCGAAGTTTAGAATCTTTATTGGCCCGTCATTTTTTCCTCAATATAAGAGATCATTTTACCGATACGAAATTTCACTAAAAAATATTGATATGAAAAAAAATTAATATTTCGAAAAAAAAGTATTGACGTGGGATAGGGAAGTCTATAATATCCCGCCTTGTCGAAACAAACGAAACGGTTCTTAACAAAACCTAAGTGGTTAGAAACACAGAAAAAAATGTTAACAAAATTGTTGACATGATGTTTTTCTGACTTTAAAGTTCCGACACTTGAAAAATTTGATCTTTAACATTTGAATACAGTAAAAGTTTTGCTCTTCGGAGCAGAAGAAGACGAGAAGGATAATCGGGCATTTTAGACAGAACTAAAATCTCGGCGTAACTAAATCCAATCCATAAAGCAGAAGCTAAAGTAGAAGTTAGTAATGT
>PASP01000016.1 GCA_002712005.1 Halobacteriovoraceae bacterium | reverse complement strand
GTTCAATACAGTTGTTCCTGAAATTACTGTAAATAATATCGCAAGAAATATCTCAATTATCGCACGCATACTATGCCTCCTGATTTTGATTGCGGTTGAAGATGTCTCCAACCGTTGTTTTATTCCATTTTCCACCAAGTGATACACCCGAAAGAACTGCTGATGATGGTGAAAAGCATATCGCAGATGTTAAAACAGTACATGGTTCAGTAATAGAGTTTCAACACTCATTCATTACAAGCGATGAAAGGTTATCAAGAGATAATTTTTACCCAAAGTTGGTATGGGTCGTTGATGGCCTCCGTAGGAAAAGAGATAAGGAGCAATTTTTTAATGCTCTAAAAGATGGTGTACAGATTACTCCTAATCCAATGCTGATGAAAATATATACCGAGGAAAGCAGGATTCTTAATGAATGGAGTAGTAGTAAGGTTCCCGTGTTCTTTGACTTTGGAGAAGAGCAAAGAATTTGGTGGTTATTGCCATTTAAAGAAGGTGATTGGTCTTACGTTGTTCCTTTCAGTAGACAAAACTTTATAGATTTTAATTTAGGAAAAATGAGAGATGAATTTAATAGCTTTCTAAGAAATTTTATTCAAAGTTCCAAACAGTTATTTAACCGAATAGAAGCTAATAGAAGAAGACAGCAAGTAGTAATAAATTCTAGAAGAAGATTTCTCCCCAATCATGTTCTAAGAAGATCAAGACGTCTTTAATTGCGATCAGTGACTTGCCTACACTTATGATTAGTATTAAAATGAACACACCCAAACGTTACACAAAAGAGTAGTGATAACGTTTATCGAAAGTATGGGCCGTCGTGGCTATTTTGGCTACACTTCGCTTTGTGACCTTAATGAAAACAAAGTGTTGCAAGTCTGTCGGCACCTCCACCATCTCCACCATGCGACACGTCCTGCCTTCGGCAGGTTCAAAACAGCAAAGCTGTTTTGACGGTCGCTTTACCGTTGTGCATCTGCGACGCCTCAGCGTCGGCAGTGCATGGGCGGAGACCAGCTTCGCAGAAGCTTTGTTTTTAAGATATAATAATTAAAAAATAAAAGTATCTCGGAGCCCAACCCATGGCCGTAAGTCTTACCGAATTAGAAAAAGTCGTTAAAGCTCTCGAAGAGGCTTTGAAAGCCGAAAAGAATGAACTGGTTAGAGATGCCACTATCCAACGCTTCGAATTCTGCGTTGAACTCTCTTGGAAAACCGCTAAAAAGAAAATGGGAACAAGCACAACCGCTCCTAAGCAAGTCATCCGAGAAATGGCCCAAAACAAAATGATCACTGATGCCGACTTTTGGCTAAAATCAATTGATCAAAGAAACCTATCTTCTCATACCTATAACGAAGATCTCGCAGAACAAGTTTACTCATTTGCCGCAGACTTCCTACCCGAAGCTCAAAAGCTAATTAAGGTCCTAAACACTCTATGAAATTTGGATTAAAAGAAGCAGATTTTCTCTATATCCAAACTGTCTTAAAAAGACATCTTCCTACTGATGCAAAAGTATATGTCTTTGGCTCACGCGCTCGTGGTGATCATCAAGAGTTTTCTGATTTAGATTTAATGATTGAAAGTGAAGAAGATTTATCTCAAAAGGTTGGAATGATAAGGGAGGAGTTTGAAGAAGGTTCTCTCGCTATTAAGGTTGACATCATCGAGCTTAGAGATTTTGCTAAATCTTATATGGGCAATTATTTAGAAGAAAAAACTCTTATTTCTTAAAAAGATACTTTGCAGTGCCTCCCACTATTAACCGTTAAGAGCCCTTATTTGGTTAAGAAATCTTGAATTTTTAAAAAGAGTGATGAGTTAAGAAGACTCTTAATTGTCTTAATGCTAATAATATTTTGACTCTAGAGTAAGTTGTCTTGTTATTTGTTTAACCTAATATTTCAGGAATCTCAAAAAACGAGACATAAAACCTCTATTCTAAGTAGAGTTGCGATAGAATACTTAGAATTGGAGCTTAAGTGAGAAATAAAAAAGATCAAATTGAACTGTCAGCATCAGACTTAGGTGGATTCCTTAATTGTCGTCACCTTACAGAGCTTGATAAGAAAGTCTTGAACGGGGAGTTGGACAAGCCTGATTGGAATAATCCTCATACGGCGACGTTGCAAGAACGTGGGCTTCTTCATGAAGCTTCTTATCTTGAGTTTTTGGAATCGCAAGGCTTAAGCATAGTAAGTATTCCTGAGGATATGAGCTACACAGAGGGAATGAATCTGACCGTTAAGGCAATGGAAGGTGGTGCAGATATTATTGCTCAGGGGGTTCTTCGCTCAAATCAGTGGTTTGGTAAGCTTGATATTTTAAGAAAAGTAGAGGGCTCGAGTAAGCTTGGTTCATATTCCTACGAAGTTATGGATACTAAACTTAGTCGTGAAACCAAGGCAACATCGATTTTACAGCTATGTCTTTATAGTGAGTTTTTATCTGAGATTATTGAAACTGAACCCGTGAATATGTATGTTGTAACGCCAGGTGAACCCTTTAATGAAGAAAGGTACCGAATTAATGACTACAAAGCTTATTATTCACTTATAAAAGATAAGCTTGTTTCTGCTCTTGAAATAGAGAATGAAACATACCCTGATCCTGTTTCACACTGTGATGTTTGTAAATGGTTTGATCACTGTAATCAGAAAAGACGTGATGATGATCATTTAAGCTTTGTGGCCGGACTTACTTCTTCCCAGGCAAAGGACTTAAAGAGCGTTGATATTGATACACTTAGAGATTTTGCAACTTGTTCAGATGACGTCTTGTTAGGAATAGACACTAATACTGATTCTTTAAAGAGGCTTAAAGAACAGGCACGAATGCAACTTGAGGCGAGAGAGTCAGGTTCACCTTCATTTGAAATAATCGACCTCCAAGAAGAGCGAGGCTTGAATCGACTCCCATACCCATGTGATGGAGATATCTTCTTTGATCTAGAAGGAGATCAGTACTACCGAGAATCTGGTATTGAATATCTATGGGGCTATTCTTATCTTGAAGATGGTGAGCTTAAGTATAAAGCTTCATGGGCCTTAAATTATAGGGAAGAGAAAAAGTCGTTTGAAGATTTTATTGATTATATTGTTACTCAAAAGACTCTTTACCCACATCTGAAAATATATCATTACTCAGCTTATGAGCCTGGTGCGCTCAAACGTCTTATGGGACGCTATGGGACTAGAGAACGAGAGATAGATCATCTGCTTAGAACTCAGACCTTTGTCGATCTTTATAGTATTGTGAGGCAATCTGTTCGTGCCGGTATAGAGAAGTATTCAATTAAAGATCTTGAACAATTTTATCAATACGAAAGAAAGGCCGTCTTACAGGAACTTATTCCAGCGAAAAGACAACTTGAGCACGCATTAGAGCTAGGCCGTGAAGACTTTGTTTCTTCGGAAGTTCGAGACCTTGTAGAGCTATATAATCGAGATGATACGGATAGCACATACTACTTACGAGAGTGGTTAGAAGGTTTAAGAAGTATAAAAGAAGAAGAGGGAGAGGTTCTATCAAGGCCACTTGAGGTAGACGGAGAAATCGATGAAGAGCTAAACGAGCATCTACAAAGACTTATCGATTTAAGAGATGCATTACAAGATGGAGTCTCTGAAGTCCCAGAGGAGAGAAGTCCTATGAAGAGCTCTCAATGGCTATTAGGTGATCTCGTGGCCTTTTACAGACGAGAAGATAAGGTAAATTTCTGGGAAAAATTTCGCCTTAAAGACTTAGATGCTCTTGAACTCTTAGAGGACAAGTCTGGATTAAGTGGGCTGAAACTCATAGATACTGTGGGAGGAACGGCGAAATGTCCGATTCATAGATACTCTTTTATCGAGCAGATTGCAGATATCAAGAAAGGATCTCAATGCTTTAAAGAAGGGCTTCTTAATGATGAAAAAATTGAGAACTTTGGATCAATTGAGTTTATCGATTATGAGAATCGATTCATAGATATAAAAAAGAAAGCAAAGTTTGCAGAACTTCACCCCAACGCACTTTGGATTTGGAATCATATTAATAAAAAAAATAAAGCGGATCGACTCATGGAATATGCTGAGTATATTCTTGAGAATGGTTTTGAAACAGACAGTTATAAAGCCGCTACGGATATTCTGCTTGGTAAAGATCCGAGGCTTAAGTCTTCCTGTCCTGAGTCTTATAGTCCTTTAGAAAGAGCAAAGCAGATGGCTCTGAGTTTAGATGAAAGCTTTCTCGCAATCCAAGGTCCACCTGGTACAGGGAAAAGTTATACTGCCTCACGCGTAATACTTGCTCTTATTGAGCAAGGCCATAAAGTTGGAGTAACAGGGCTTTCCCACAAGGTTATCTGTGGCTTATTAGATAAAGTCGTAGAGGCTTCAGGAAAGGAAAATATTCCTGTCACGATTTTTCAAAAAACGAATAAAGAAGATGAAACCAATGAAGCTATAAGTTATATCAATAATAAGTCTCTAGGCGATGTACTCGAACGAGATGAGCCGTATGTTCTAGGTGGCACAGACTTTATGTGGGCAAGTGAGAACTGTAGGGATGTCGTCGATTACCTCGTTATTGATGAAGCTGGGCAGTTCTCTCTTGTAGGTGTCCTCTCTATTGCTCACGTCGCAAAGAATTTCATTCTTCTAGGTGATGGTGCTCAACTACAGCAACCTATTCAAGGCTCACATCCCGAAGGTTGTGAAGTCAGCGCACTTGATTATATTGTAGGAGATCATGAAACGCTTCCAAGTGAGAAAGGGGTGTTTCTTCCGACAACCTACAGACTTCATCCCGATATTTGCAAATTTAATTCAGATTTATTCTACGAAGGAAGACTAAAGGCCATTCCTGAAAATATATGCCAGGTTGTTACAGGAGAAACAGATTTTCAAAATCAAAGTTTGTCATACGTAGAAGTCGAACATTTTGGAAATACCAGTTCTTCTATTGAAGAGTTAAAGCGAGTAAAAGAAATCGTAACTGACCTAGTAAGCGGAAAAAACTTCTACACAGTATTTAAAGATGGAAAAGAAGTTACGTCACCTGTGACATATGATTCTATAAAAATCATCTCGCCCTATAACGCTCAAGTAAACCTCATAAGATCGGAGATCCCAGAAGTAAGTGTAGGAACTGTTGATAAGTTTCAAGGTCAAGAAGCACCAATCGTCATCTACTCAATGGCCACCTCAAGCCCAGAAGACGCTCCTAGAGGCATGGACTTCCTTTATTCAAGAAACCGGCTGAACGTTGCAGTCAGTAGAGCAGAGTGCTTATTCATTATGGTTGCGAATAAAAAAGTGTTTGAGCCAAATTGTAAGACTCCTTATCAGATGAAGTTGGCGAATACGTTTTGTCAATATTTAAGTTCCGCTTTCACTTCTACAGCTAATGGATTTTCATAATGTAAAGGCAACACGTACTCTTTTACGTCGACGGCTAAAGGAGCATGGTACTTTTGTCTTAATAAGGTTTAGTTAGATATTAAACAGCTATAGGTTTGAGCTTTTGAATTAATATCGACTAATTCATTAACTAACTCTTTAAAGTTAGTCGAAATGTAGTCTTTATGCCTTGTAAAGTAGTTAGTTAATAAATGATCAATTATATTTTGATCACTTTCTAGCTTTACTTTCAATAGTAAAGCTTCGCAGTATTGATTATCACTATTTGAAAAAAGATTATGTGTTACTCGTAAATCAGATGTTGAAATAATCTCTACTACCTTTGCTTTTACATCTTCGATGAAAAAGCATTTTTCTACAGTATCGAGATCGAGTTTTATTATTGAGTCAATATTGATAGATTCTTTGATCTGAGAAAAGTAGCCATCCTCTATTATTGAAGACAAATCATTAAACATAGCAATGAGGTGAAAAAAATTATGTACTAAGTTTTCTTGATAAGCTTTTTCAAAATATTTAATAAAGGACTGTTTAAACTTATTAATACATAATATCTTTTTATCAATAGTGATGACTTCGAATGAGTATTGTACACGCTGTATATATTTTGGAGAGTTTTCTTGATTCGCAATCTTAAGAATTGTTTTTACAAAGATGTCAAAGAGTGATTTGCTGAGATTAGTATTGGCATTATTTAAGAATTGATCCCTGAATATTTCTTGAAATTTATCTTTCTCGTTTGGGGTATATGTCGACTTAAAAAATTGATCTATGTTCTTTAAAGCATGCTTTCCGACTAATGGGGGATTTGCTAGAACATAGGTTATTGCATGAACTAAGTGCGCTCTGGTTTGTTCTGGACTTGGTTTGAACATTGAATCATGATACTCCAATGAGGGATGAGAGCTTAGATTACGGTCATCTTTAATTAGATTTAATCTTTTAAGTTCATTGTTACTAATTAGCTCCCATTCGAAGCACTTATTTAAAATTTCTCTTTCAATAGAAAGAAGACTTTTTAGGTCTTGCTTCGATATCGCTGTATCATACTTTTGAACAGTTTTTTTTGCCTCTTGGTGATCATTGTTTCCCATTTCTCTAAATTTACATATTAAGTCAAATAGTAAAGCATTCCATATTGTAGAGATGGATGCTCGATTTGCTCCAGCTCTATAGCATTTGATAGCTTCTTTTGCATAGCTTCGACTATTTTTATTCTGTATTTTTAGACAAATTTCATCGAGATCATATAAGTTTGAGTTCATATCTCTAGCCTCTTAAGGTATCAAGTTCATATAGTAAGCCTGTGTTTAAAAGGTCAAATCTCTCTTCAAGAAAAGAGGTGAAATTAGTCAAAGCTTCTGGGCCAGTCATACTTTCGGTAATCTTAGGGATCATTTGAGCCGTTAAGGAGTTTCTATTCACCTCATGAACATATGCCTCATACGCAAGTGAACCAAGTTCTCTATTAGTCTTTTTCATGATTGGAATAAGGTTAAGAACTGAGTTGTATATACTTTTTCTTTTGCGTAAGTCTTTACTTGACTCACTTAAGGATCTTGCACTCGCTAAAGGAACAATATGGTGAAGCTCTATTTTTAAGTCATCACGAATAATTGAAGCTGCTGAGAGTCTTTCTGAATTATCTGTCAATAATGGAGGACAGAGACTTATGTAATACTGCATTAGCGAATTTTTAATTGCTTTAGGTACAGGGTACTCTTTAGCGTAGTCAGCATCAAATTGCTTATCGTCATTTATAGGAATAAAAGTTTTTTTATCACAGTATTTTTGGGACTTTAAAACGTAGTTACGTCTGTCCAGAAACTTATCCTCTCCGTTTAGAAATAAATGTAGCTCTAGAATATCTTTAATAGACCTTTCATTTTGTTTTTCTCTATAGTATCCACTAAATATTGAACTCCAGTACCAGTACTCTATTTTGTCTAAAGATTCTTTAGAGTTCCATATATCATCATTTGTTAAACTGTAAGCAATTGGCAATAGCATTAGCCTATAGCTAATATCTTTAATGTTTGTAATACCGCACCTGCATATTAAAAAATAGTATGCCCTAGACAGGGCATTTACTGCTCGTTCTCTTTGTTCATGAATCTCTGCCCCACCAAGATTTAAAATATTAGATCTTTTTATTTGGTCTAAATCAACGGAGCTCGGGTCTCTATTCGAGAACTGAAGCAGAGAAACTAAATTTAAAAAGAGATATTTAAATTGCTCACTTATATTTTTCTCTTCATAGAGCTCTATTTGATCTAGGCTAGGGAAGTTGTTTTTTAATACAGAAGCTGACCCCTCTAAGAGTGCTGGAGAGATATTTTCCATTGAGGACTCGAGAGTTGTTACTATTTGGTCGGGTAACCTACTTTGAGGATACTCTTTAGCTGCTCTAGCAACAATTAGATCGAATGTATCAAGTGGAGTCCCTCCAGTGTTCATTGCGTCAAAAATGGGAATTGCTCTTATTAGTCCGCCTTCATCGAGCTGGTGAATGAAAAGGTTCAATTTATTCACATTTTTCAGTTCTTCGTATATATTATTCGCCCAGCTGGATGCGAGCTGATAAAGGTTCATCCTTGTCTTGAAGTCATCTTCACTTGAGATAGAAAAGTCAGGAAACTGCTTTAAAATTGTTTCGTATGCTGGGCTATTTTCTATCTCACAACCAAGGTCATACAACTCAGCAGCAATGTTTTCACCAATTTTGGTTAAAATTTGATTTAAGATCACTTGGTTATTGCTATTCTCAAGAAGGAAGAGCGGAGCAAGCTTTTCGCTAACACAGAAGTTTATAAAGTCTCTCTTTTCTTGAATATCTGAATTAAGGTTTTTTGAGTTTTGGGGATGTGACTTGTCCGACTTGTTAAAACGTTTATTAATTTTTTTACATGTAATTAAGCCTTGAAGATCGTCAGTAGAACATTTCTCAAACCCTATAAAGCTTAAGCCTTTTACATTCAAAGGATCAGCCCCTGTATCGTTATTAATCGCTATCTTCAAAAACCATCTGTTCCTCAATTTAGGGAAAATATTATTGTATGCCTCGTCCCATGTTAAACTTTTTTGGGAGTTATGATATATATCTGAAAAAACCGATTTTATGGTACTGATTCTCTGTTGGCCATCTAGCAAATAGAGAACATCTTCTTCTGTTGGAGCAAACCTAGCTGTCCTACAAAGTTCTCTACTTGCAAATGAGTCTTTTTTTCCATCAACTATCAGAACACTTCCAATTGGAAGACCTAGAAGAGCAGAACAAACTAACTTCTGTTGCTTATCTCTGTCCCAGACAAAGTCCCTTTGAAAGTTTGGTAGAATTAGTTTGCCAGCTTTTGAGTACTCAAAAACTTTTTTTAGTTCCCACTGTCTATGCTCTAGGCTCATTATTACTCCATAAATAATTTTAGTTAATTATAGTTGCCCATGGATAATTGTCCATGAAAGGGATTATTTACCTAGCCATTTAACCAAACTTTAACCATACTATACCCAGGAACACATACAACAACTGGGTATAGAATTGCTTTTACCTCTTACTGAAAATCAAGCACTTATCTTCGAGTGCCTGTCTCAATTTATTCAAAAGAATGGGTATCCGCCCACGCAGCCAGAGCTCATGGAGCTTTGCCACATGAATAATGTAGGATCAATTGCGAAATGTGTCTCTGCATTAGAAAAGAAAGGTTATATCACACGTAAAAAACGTGAACATCGCGGCATACGTCTTACGCAGGAAGCCGAAGGGAAGTATCTACAATGAGATTTGGAGCGCATCAAACATTTCATATTCGTGACTCATGGCTATATAAGGGGCTTCATTCTGTTGAAGCTCTAGAGTCTGATGATACGGCCATGGTTGAATTAGGAATTGGTAAAAATATGGTTGGCGCCATGAAGTTTTGGATGACCGCCCTTGATATTGCTGAAAATAATGAGGCCTGGTCACTAACAAGCCTTGGTTCAACGATCAAAAAACATGATCCTTATTTTGAGTTAGATGGGACACTACTACTTCTTCATTATACACTCGCAACAAATAAGACTGGAGCAACAGCGTGGTATTGGTTCTTTAACAAATTCTCTGCGACAGAGTTTGATACGGAATCACTTCTCGTTTATTACGAAGCTTTCGTGGCCAACGCAATCGAGAAGAAGATTCAAGAATCAACGCTTAAAAAAGATATTAATTGTGTTATCAGAACATATAAGCAACCTAAGCTTGGTGAGAAGGTCACTCCGGAAACAGAGAATCCATCTCCCTTTTCTAAGTTTCAAATTCTTACTGAAGAAGGAAAGAAGCTACGTAAGAATAAATTAAGAGCTGATCATCTTCCTTCTGAGATTTTTATCTACCTAATGCACCTATACTGGAGAGATTTCGAATCTTGTGCTCCTTCTATGAACCTTGAAGCACTTGTGGAAAAAGAATGCTCTCCTGGCCTTGTATTGGGTCTAGGTCTTGATGAAATGATTGAGCTTATTGAGCGTTCTGAAAACGAATTCAAGGATAAGTATTTTAGATTCTCTCGTACTGGTGGATATAACATCATTGAGATGAATGAAGAAAATGCAATGAAAGCACTTACTAACTATTACAAAGCAAATCAGCTCTAAGGTGACTATGAAAGAACAATCTTTTTTTAATGATCATATTGTAGAACTTTCTTCGAGTTTCAATCGTTCGACAAACTTAGAGCTTGATTTTGATGACACGGAAAGACTAGGGGATATCTATATATCTTCTAAGTTTATCCAAGGGATCAATGAAGTTCTTCAAAGTGTAAACGAGGTTAACTCTAATCAAAGAGTAAGAGTTCTCTCTGGATCTCCTGGGCTTGGTAAGTCTACTTTTGCTCTTTATATGGCCCATATTCTCAATGATGAAGAGAAGAAAGGCATTAGTCGTAAGATTAACTCTCTTGATGATCAAGAAGCTCTGGAGCTTAAAAAGTCTTATAAAGAATTTAATAAATCGAAATCTCATCTCATGCCTGTTTTCCTTAATGGATGGATGGGAAATATTGAAGATGCATTTGTTAAGGCCTTGAAGAACTCTTTAGAGAAGTTCCTTGCTGATGGTGCGACGATCTTTGATGATCTGAATAAGGAAAATTCAAAGAGACTCTTTAGTATTATTAGCAAATGGAAAAAGTCTTATCCTCAGATTCATGAGAAATACATCGCTCTTCTTGAAACAGAGAATCTTGATCAAAAAGAATTTGAAAGAGATCTAAAAAAGGGAAAAACTTCGGCAAGAGAAGTTTTCTCTCGAATTCACCTCGAAGTTACCGGTGGAGTTGAGGCCAATACTGGCTCTGTAAGTGCGATTTCTCTTTATAAAGAAGTTGTTAAAGCGATTAAGGCCGCCGGGTATAATGGAATTTTTGTTATTTATGATGAGTTTGGTAAATATTTAGAAAAAGGGATTCATACACCTTCTGCCTTAAATATACAGTTTCTCCAAGACTTTGCTGAATACTGTGACCGTTCAGGGGAGAATCAATGTCACCTTACATTGATTACTCACATGTCTGTTTCTCAGTATGCCAGTCAGCTACCTGTTACAGTCCAGAAAGAATGGGCTAAGATTGAAGGACGTTTCTCTGAAACTTCATTCTACGATAGAGGTTCCAATTATTTTAAAATGATCTCTCGTGTCTTCACAAAGCCAATTTCAGAGACATCACAAAACCTTTATAAAGAATCATTAAAGAGAAGTAAGGCATTTATAAAGAGGCTTAAAGGTGTTGCCTTTGAAGAAATGCTAAATGCATCAGACTCTACTAAAGTGATGGCAAATTGTTACCCTCTTCACCCTGTTACTCTAGCGATGCTTCCTTTTTTGTCGCAAAAAGTAGCGCAGAATGAAAGAACACTCTATACATTCTTAACTCGTGATGAAGATAACTCTCTGAAGAGATTTCTGGAACTCGATGTTCATGGAGAAGAGAGTTTCTCTCCATTGATGCCATCTCATCTTTATAACTATTTTTCCCCTCTCATTGCCAAAGATACAGGCATTGGTGGTGCTTATAAAGTAAGCCTTATTGTTGAAGAGGCAATGAACACGATTGATAAAGAAAATAGTGCTGCAAGGGAGATTCTCTCTGTTATTGCTTTGGCAGCAGTAATTAAAAATAATTCTTACTGTCCAATGACTGAGACCTTTTTTAATGAAGCATTCGAAGATGATTTCTCTGCAAAAGAAATTAAGGCCGGGCTCGAAGAACTTAAGAAGAAGAAAGCTCTCTTCTTTAATAGAGTTCTTAAACAATATGAGCTTCAGCAGGGCTCGAGTGTTGATATCAATGAGGAAATTGAAAACCTAAGAGAGATTAAGCTTACCTCGAGAGACCTCGTTAAAATTGTGAAACGCTACTTTGGAACGGATTATATTGCTCCTAAGAGATATAACTTCCAAAATGCAGTAACTCGTTTTTTTAAAACGGACATTATATCTGTTGAAGAGTTAAAGTCTGGTAAGTACCAAAAGTCTCCCCATTATCATACTGAAGATGGGTTACTTTACTTTGTTCTTCCGTTTAACAAAGATGAATATGAACAAGCAAAAGGTTTGATTCTTAAAGAAGAGTCAGAACTTGTTCTTTTTTCACTACCTAAAACATTCATTGAATGTCGTAAGGATATTGAAGAGCTTAATGCTATTAATTCTCTCTATTCTAATAAAGAGCTGATTAGTAGTTCGCCTTTGGTTAAGAAAGAACTAGATCGTCACCAGTCAGTTCTTCTCGCTGCTATCAAGTCACTCTTAGGTGAGTTTATTGGTAAGTTTAGTTTATCCAGTGACCTCTTTTATTCAAAAGAAAAGTTCCGTGTAGGGATCACTCACTATAGCGTTCTTGAGAAGTCTCTTGGTGATGTGTTCTCAATGGAGTATAGCAAGTCGATTGTTTTCAACTCAGAGCTTGTTAATAAACATAAGGTACCTGGAGCAGTAACTCTTGGACGAAAAAATCTTATTGATGCCATGATTAAGAATCCTGATAAAGTAGGGGCGAAGTTTGGCATACAAGGTAATGGGCCAGAAGTAGCGATTTATAAGACTTTAATGTCTACGGCAAATCTGACTTATTCAAAAACTAATCATAAATTAAAAATCAGTAAAGATTCTGAAATGATTAAATCGTTTCTTAATGACTACACTGATATCTTAAGAAGCTTTTCTAGAGGAATTAGCTACAGTGAGCTGATTGATAAGCTTGTTGCTCCTCCGTATGGCTTAAGAAAAGGACTTGTTCCTCTATATGTTGCTTTGTTTGATCAAGTGCTTGAGCACCCTGTTAATCATTACTTTGATGGAGAGTATATTCCTCACCCAGATGGTGAGCACTTTGAACTTATTCTTAAAAATCCTAAGCTTGGTAAACTTCACTATGCTGAAATTTCTAAGGCAAAACTTAATTACTTAAAAATGCTTGGCACTGTATTTAATAGTGAGGATAAAGCCAGTGTCTCAACTTCTGTTGCCGCCATTCTCAAATGGAAGAAAGATGTTCCTGAGTACTCAAAGAGTGCCGCCAAAACTTCAATGGAAGGTAAGAAGTTTCTTATTGCTATTTCTTCAGCGAAAGAACCAGATCGCTTGGTCTTTAAGCAAATTCCTGAGGCCCTTGGTTTTGAAGAAATCTCAGATAAGACAAAAATAACAGAGATTAAAAAAATAGAGGAAGATTTACGCTCTACCAAAGATCATACCGTACAGGTTTATCAGGGCTTAATTAAAGATCTCCATGCTTCTTTAATTGATGCTCTCGCTTTCTTACAGACTAATTGCTTAGGAGTTAAAGCAAGTCCTGTTCCAAAGGGAGCTAATCTTGCAAAGCTATATCAAGATAACTGGACAAAGTTTGCAGATACTATTCGTAATCATGCTTTTAACAAAAAAACAGCTAACTTTGTTAACCGTTTTAAAAACTTTGATAGCTCTAAACATCCATTTTTCTTTGTTGAGACAATTGCTGATGTACTTACAGGAACGCATCCTAGGTACTGGGATAAAGAAGGGGAGAGTGTTTTTAACCTTGCCCTAGAAAAAGTTGTCAATGAAATAGAGATGGTCTCTGAGTTTTTAAATGATGACTTTAAAGGTGAAAGTGCTGTAGCATTTATTAATAAAGAAAGTGGTGAGAAAAAGTTCTTAAGACTTGGTGTTCAATCAGACCTTTCATCAAAGCAAGCTGAAATAAAAAATAAAATCGAAGACCTTGTTAAAGAACTTTCTGTAAAAGACAGAAATAATCTTCTTTTGGACCTCTTATCTGCGCAAAAAGATCAAACTGGGAATGTATCTGTTGTCAGAGAATATTCTAAGTATGTCGAATAGCTAAGGTTGGCCTATGCAATATCAGGATTATGAATTTAAATATGATAAGTCGAGAAGGCAAATTTGCCCTCTATCTGGTGGCAAAGACTCAACAGCTCTTGCCATTTATTTAAAAGATAAAGTTCCTAATCTTGAATATGTTTTTACTGATACTGGCGCTGAACTTCCTGAGACTTACGAGTACCTAGATAAGCTTGAAGCTTTCCTTGGAAAGAAGATTGTTCGCCTTAATAGTGATAAAACTTTTGATTACCTTCTCAAAAAGAATGGTAATTATTTACCTTCAGCTAGAGCACGTTGGTGTACTGCAGAGATGAAAATCAAAAGTTATGAGCGTTACATTGGTGATGACTTAATTGAGTCATATGTTGGTATCCGTGCCGATGAAGACCGTGAAGGGTATACTTCAAATAAAGACACTATTAAACCAAGGTATCCATTTCAAGAGGATGGAATTGATCTTGGTGGTGTAAATAAGATCTTAGAAGAGTCTGGCATAGGTATGCCTAAGTATTATGAGTGGCGCTCTCGTTCAGGCTGCTATTTTTGCTTCTTTCAGCGTCGTATTGAATGGATTGGTCTTAAAGAAAGGCATCCCGAGCTCTTTGAAAGAGCAAAAGAGTATGAGAAAGCCGGTTATGCAGGCGATGATGTTCCATTTACTTGGATTAAAGGCATGAGCCTTGAAGAGCTTGAAGGGAAGGAAGAAGAGATTAAGGCCAATCATGCAAAAAGAATGGAGCGCGAAAAGTCTAGAGCTCGTGGAAAGCATCTTACAGATGTTTTCAAATCGGTTGTTGATGATGACGGTGAAGAGTCGAGCTGTATCGTTTGCGATTTATAATTTTTTTAATGTATGGCCTGAAATCTTCAGGCCATTTTCTTCTAAAATAGCTTCCCAACGTTTTCTAGTGCCAATATCATTCCTGGATAAGAGATCTTTACTTTCCTCTTGCTTGGTAAGTTTTCTAAACTTTTCGTATCCTGGAAAGTCTTCTCCTACAAATGTTTCTTTTCTATGGAGAATCGGTGGATTCTCCCTAAGTTCGAAGTCCCATAACTTTGTTGTAAGTTTAGGAAGATCAACGACAACAGTATATAAAAGTGCTGGGTGTGCAAATTTTTGAAAGTCTTCATATACCATGAAGCTTACTTTTTCCTTCATTTTATTTATTTTAAGAAGGTTACAACCTTCAATCTCACCAAGAAGTGTTTGAGCAACTCCAACCTTAACTTGAATTGGGGCAGGAAGTTCTTTGACATAGCTAGGATGAATATAGACTGCATCAGGTAGAACCTTACCAATTGTTATATGCTTGTGGGCTTCTCGCATAAGTCGATCATTACCAAGAGAGAAGAGGAGCTGAGTAGCTTTATTAAGACAATCTTTATAGTTGGTAAAGAAAGACTTTATATCAAGTTCGAGACTTAGAGGGAGGTCTGACTTTTTAGGAAAACCATGCTTATCAAAACGTCTTAGGGCAAAGAAAACAAGAATTTCTTCAATACGACGAGCTCGAATATCAAGAAATTCTTCTTCATCAATGTTATCTAAAATAATATTTTCTATTTTTCTTTTTGACTTAAACTCATCAATTAGGCTTTTAAAATCATCACTCTCTAAAGGGGAGGGGACTCGTCCATGTTTTAGAACAAACTCCATTACTGGTTGGATAAAAGCTGACTCTTTAATAAGCTCTTCAAGTTTGGGCTTGAAAACTCTAACTTTTCGAGGCTCTCTTGTAATTGGATCTAATCTTGTGACTTCTAATGTTACAGGTCTATTATACCTATTATCTAAGTAACTAAGTTTTTCCTTTTCACTTTTAAAGATGAGGAAAATACCAGGCTCTGCAGATATAGCATCTGTATTGAGAGTCGACTCTAGATAATTCTTGATTTCACTTTGATCGTAATACTTTTGAAACGTTCCTCGAGAGGAAAGCACTCCATCTCCATGCTCTTGACCTTCATAACCTTTTTGGGACTTTGTCATAACCGAGACACATAGGAGCTTTTCTGCTTTGGCATATGCTTCCATGAGAGCATCTCGTCTCTCAGAAGTCTTTTCAATGACGTTGAGAACATAGCCCAGATTGACTATATCGGAGCTTACTTTTTCGGCCTGAGGCTTGAAGTAGGGGTCCCAGCCATTAACTTTTCCAAAGCCATTCTTTTCAAGGATTTGAAGGTCTTGTCCATGGCCACAGCCATAATCGAAGAAAGTCATCTCTTTTGATAAAAGACCTCTGTCTATTAAATAGTTAACAGGTCGGGAGAGTTTATTTCTACGAATGGCCGTTTTATGTCTTTGAATCATAATATTTAACTTTTTGTTTTTATACCTGAGCTGATACTATTATTCAAAAGGAGATAGATTTGTATCTTGATTATAATGCGACTGCTCCTTACAGTCCTAAAGTAATAGATTTTCTTGAAAATAAGGCAAGCTCTTTTTGGCAGAATGCGTCGAGTGAGTATGCTCTTTCCCGCCCACTTGATGATGATATATCTGCCATACGTAGAGATATTGCTGCATTTCTGGACTGTTCCCCGAAAGAAATACTCTTCACTTCTGGGGCAACAGAGAGTACGAACTTAGTTCTTTCTAGAGAGAACCTAGAGTCTCTTGGTGTCGAGACTATAATCACATCAAGACTAGAACATCATGCAACTCTTGATAAGTGCAAGTTTCTGGAAAGCCTTGGCCTTAATGTTTTATATGTAGAAAATTCTGATGATGGAATATATGACCTAAATCATTTAGAGAAGTTATTAGATGAAAACAAAAAATCACTTGTTTCATTACTGTATGTAAACAATGAAACAGGTGTGATTAATGATGCGGTTAAAATTTCTGAATTAGTGAAAACTCATGGAGGTTTTCTTCACCTGGATGCAGTTCAGGCATTAGGAAAGGTGGAACATTCACTTTTTGATATAGACCCTCACTTTGTAAGCTACTCTGGCCATAAGGTAGGGAGTCTAAAAGGAGTTGGGATACTTTTTGTCTCATCTCAAATTAAGTTTTGTTCTCCCCTAAAAGGTGGAGGACAAGAGTTAGGACTTAGACCTGGTACATATAACTATCTTGGAATTAAATCTTTAGGGCTTGCCATCTCTGATATTAATCTTTCACGCCTTACTGAACTACAGGAGTTAAGAGCTGAGTTTGAAAAGAGTCTCGTCTCCCTAAGCTCACTTATTTCTATAAATGGAAATCATGCACCCCGAGTTTTTAATACTATCAATGTCTATCTTGGTATGAATGACTCTAGAGAAGTTCTTCTTTATTTAAGTTCTAAGGATATTCAAGTTTCAACAGGCTCTGCATGTACATCGGGATCAGTTGAACCATCTCACGTTATTCAAGCAATGGGGAAATCGAGGGAATATGCTCAAAAGTGTTTAAGAATATCTTACTCAAGAGAAATATCGCAAAACGATTTTAAGTACTTTATAGAAGAACTTAAAACAGCTCTTTCATTATAAGACAACAGAGAAGTTTGTGACCTTTACAGGGGTAAGTTTATTAATAAATTGCTCATTGATGTCTTGTGGAAATGAACACTCAATTACTTGAAAACTAATTTTATTCTTTTCTTTATTTATACGAATATACAAAGGGATAATCTTGTATTCTTTAGAAAGGTTTGGTTGAATACTTAAGATTGGATATACAAGTTTGTGTTTAGCTAGAGAGTTTGATTTATTCGACTTTGCTTCAATGATGCATAAGATATTTTCCCCACCTCTTTTAGCGGTAAATATATTGTCAACTTCTACTTGTCCATTATCATGTAGCCATTCTATGTCAGATTTAGAGTGGGGTTTCACTATAAAAGAATGAGTTGAGTTACTCGTGGCTGGGATAATGGGAGAGTCTGAATCGAAGTTAAGATGTCTTAATAAGACTTTTGAGTGAAGAAGTAGATTAATAAATGAAGATTCTGTTAGTTTGTTAATTACTCTGAAAGATTCATAGTTTGGATCATTTTCAAATCTATGCTCGGTGACATCATTTGTAGGGACACTATTGAATAGGAAGTAATCGCTCCAGTTATCAGTTTTTATTAGTGAGAATTGAGTACCTTTGCTATCACTAGACTTTCCTAATCTTAAAACCATATAACTGGCTTCTTTTAGTTCTGGCCTTAAGTCCTCAAAGGTTTGGATAGAAATACATTCAGCTGTTGATATCTTTTTAGACCAATTGATACGCTTTAAATAACCTTGGAATGACTCTGGAGTAGGTCTATTACCTTGATCTAATTCATTAATTTTTAAATCAAATATACTCATAGCTTTCCATAATAGAGGAGATCATATTTGCTAAGGTCGCTTGATAAGACCTTGTTATTACTATTGTACTTGAGTTTTTACTTGAATTCATTAAAAAGACCACCGACAAGTAAGACATACAATGTCCAAGTATGAATAAGTGAGAAAAAGATGTCGGCCGCCAATACGAGAAGATTGAAAATATTTAGCCTACTTAGAAGACTTGGCCAATCCAATGCCATGAGTATTAGAGAGATATATCTCTATATGAAAGATCTGGGGTTCAATTATTCACAAAAGACTATTGAGCGCGATCTTGATGCACTTACTTTAGAAAGAGGTATTGTTGCAACGAACTCTTATCCTAAGAAATTCTACGCAACTGGTGATTTTAACTTCAAGCAAGAGCTTGTTCTTGATTTTTCAGTGATTGAAACGATTCATATTGCTCTTGAAAACTTGAGGGAAACAAGTCATGACTATTTTGATGAGCATATTAAAAGGGCCGAGGTCGCTTTTGAGGAGGCCCTAAGCACTGAGCTGAGTGATCATCTTTTGGGAGTAAAGCATAAATACCACTTTGACTATGGTTTGACCGGTAAGCCTATTCACTCTAATTCACACAACGTAAAGCTTATACTTTCTGCATTACGCGAAGAAAGAACTTTCTGTTGTTATAATGCTTCCCCTTATAAAGAAGAAGTTGAGCTCAAAAATCTTGCGCCTCTTTATTTTGTTCTTAGTTCCGGCATGCCTTATCTAATCGCTAAGGACTTAGATGATGACTCGGTCTCATTTAAAAGGTTTCGTCTGACGAGACTAAGCAAGGTTAAGCTTGGAGGTGTATTTGATACTCTTGATTATCAGATTCCCTACGAATCGATTGACTCGATAGGTGGGTGGAGCGGAGAGGCCAAGGAAGTTCGTATTCATGCCAATGCAAAACTAGGAACTTTCTTTCTAGAAAAAGTCCTGCACCCTACTCAAAAAGTAGAGAAGCTAAATTCTGATGAGTACCTTATTTCTTTCACTGCACCATTATCAAATGAACTTATGCGCATTCTCGCAGGCTTTGGTGGGGATATTTATCACGTTGCACCTCTTGAGCTCGAAGAGGGAATAAGTTCGATCTGGGAAGAAGGGCTTAAGCATAAAGAACATAAAGAAGCTTAGACACTAATTGTCCAACCTCTAAACTATAATCCTCTCATGAAGAACAATGACGAGGATATAAATTACTCTCTCTCCAATATCAAATCACTAGAGAACTATCTTAAAAAGAATAAAAATGATGAAGAGGCTAAATTTGAAATTTATGCTGCATTATTAAGTTTGATTCTCGCTGATGGTTATAGCAGTGAACAAATTGAGGCTTACTTGAGGTATTGGTTTCACTTGAAAAAAGGGGAGGAGACAACGTGAAAATCATAAAAGAAGATATTGAATCTCTTGGGCTAAATAAAACATATAGTGAAATTGTACGTTTGGGTTCTATTGACCTTGAAAGGAAACTTTCTATACCTAAGGGGAGGGGACAAGTCATTCTGGTCGGTGCACGACCGGGAATGGGAAAGAGTTCCTTTGCCTTAGATCTTGTAAGATCATTTGTCTTTATTGAAAATAAGAGCGCGATATATTTTTCATTTGAGTTATTAAGTAAAGATCTTTCGAAGCGACTCATTTCCCAATCCTCAGGTGTCTCTTATAAAAAGCTGGCTCATTCAGAGCTGTCTAATAAAGATTTGAAAGATATGTCTGAAGGAATCTTTAAACTTAAAAACTTACCAATTTATATAGAAGATAGTCATGGGATGGATATTAAGCAAATGATGAAATCTATGATTGAGGTTTCTCATGGAGAGGAACTCGGAATGATTGTAATTGATTATCTTCAACTCGTACCAGGATCAGATAGGTTGAGAATCTTGAAGCAGATAGCTGATGAGGTAAAGATTCCGATTATAGTACTTTCTCAACTAGGGAGAACTGTAGAGTTGAGAGAGGACAAGAAGCCTATTCTAGAAGACTTAAAAGAAAGAGAAGAGGTTTATAAGTACTCTGATTGTATATTATTTCTATACCGTAAGGGCTTTTATGAGCAAAATAAATCTACTCTAAAGAGTGCAGAGCTAATTATTGCAAAAAATGATAATGGGGATACTGGGACTATTAATTTGAAATGGAGCTCTAATACACTAAGTTTCTTTGGCCATTGTTATGAATAGATCTTTCTTTTATCGTCATTTTAAGGATTGGTTAAAGAACAATAGAAGTAAGTTCCTACTCGAACCCTATATCTCAAGAGTTCGGAAGAATTAGTTCAGGGTTTACTTTAGAGGGCTTGGAAATGGTTACTTTTTAAAGGTTAGTAAAAACGGAGACTTCTCTTTGTTAAGCTATTATCTCTCTTCTCGTGATGGGGATTACTCATATGACTGGGTCACCGACTTTGATTACTTTATTGGAAAAGAATACTCTATTTTTCTTGATCTTATATAAGAAAGTACCCATTAGAGATTAAAATTGAAGATAGATTGAAGCTTCGTTTTATTGCTAAAAAGTTAACGGTAGAATTCTTAAGCAAGCCTTAATTAGGAATGAAGGATGGAAATTTTAGAAAAAGAATACGCAATATTACAAAGTCTCATTGACGATCAATTCTCAATATCCTCCTGTGCGGAACAAGTTCAATTAATTTTCGACTTAGGTGGTTTTTCGGAGATGTACGTTGAATATGAATATGAGACAATCTCTAAATTACTCAAAAACGAAAATAAGAGCTTAATTAAACTCATTATTGAATGTCGAGGGGGATATTACCGTTATCTTAGTAGTCTTGAATTTGATGGATTCTACACCGATATAGGCTTTCGGAATGATTGGCTCATATTGAGCAAGGATTCTTTCTATGATCTCAAAGTAAAACTTCATAATTGGAAGGAGTATTTCCAGGAAAATAATTTTGTTAGGAGTTCAAGTCTTCGTTTCTGGTTAATTAAGTATTTTCTTTCCGAGATCTTTCACAGAGAACTTGATCATGTTGAAATAAGTATGATTGAGGAGAGAGGAAGCTTGAATAGTCTTCTCTTTGAAAAGGACAATATAGAAGCTATTAAGTATTCATTAGCATTTTTTTATGAGGAAGATGTGATCAATTCGATAGTCTTGGATCCTGATATGTCACTTAACAACCTTCTTCCTTTTACAGATATAGGTAAAAAATTAAAATTAAAAGAAAAAGCATTACCTAATTCGATAGCTAAAATAAACTTTCAAAAACAGTACATATTTAAGGGGTACAGAGATTATCCTGTCTGCAAAATTTACAATTATTTGCTAGGAGTTCTGAATGATTAGTCAATTTAAAATATTACTACACCTATTTTTAGAAAAAGTAACAATAGGGTTTATAGGAAAACATGTCTCTAGAAAAAAGTCAGACCTTTCTACCTCTGTAAGATTAATCGTTATAAATAAAGATTTCTTGACCATGTAATGATATCTCCCATTATCAAAGTTAGTAGAATAAATTAAAATGAATTAACGAAGTGTTTAAGGAGAGGTCTACTGGAATATTTTGAAGTGGGAAAGTATAAATGATAAGAGGTTAAAATAAATAGAAGGGCGATGAAAATGATTGAAGTTAATTTTGAAGAGAAGTTAAAACGACCAATTTTAGGTGCAATTGGAGATAGAAAAACAAGTACATTACAATTGTCTGATCTTGAAGATTTTGAAACAGCATATTTTAGACTTATTAACGAAGAGTCCGCATTAAAATCTAAAAATATTATATATCTATTTAAGACCCTAAAAGAAGTACCTAGAATGAGAGGTGAGTCAGACATAGTTTATATTGGCAAAACAAAAACAAGTTTTAGAAATCGTTATTGGCCGATACGCAAAAATGAGATTAAAGACTTTGGTGACCGATATAAGTATTTAATCGAAAAGTTTGAGGGCTTGTATATAGTATTTATCGAAGCCAATGATCTTAATGTTAACTTTTTAGAGAGTGTTTATTTATATGAATATCTGAAGAAGCATCTTGAATATCCACCATTAAATATGAAAGGTTATAATCTTTCCCACTTTTCAGATTATCTTGATTAATGTCTCAGTTGCAATGGCTTTTCTTATCGAAAAAAAACCTCAGAGCTACTCTTGTTTGAAATTCAATTCGTCTCTTAAAATATTGAAGAGGCATTTAAGATAGCAATAGAGTATTGAGCAACAAGTATTGAAAGGCTTGAAGTCAATGCTTAGGCTGTTGTGCTCTTTTAAAAGTCTACTCTGAATCGATTACTTTTAGTTCAAGCCCTTATGGAAATAGGATGTGATTACTAGGTATGACTATTTTGACGTCACATACTTAGGTTGAAGCTTTTCATGCTATATACCGAATAGTTTCTATGTTCAAAACTAATCTCATGACATTGATGGATCTTAAGAGCTTTCTGAGATTTTATAACTCTGTTGTGAAGATTATCACGGAGCACATTAATTATTTCTCCTCTTCTCCCGAGCGCTATTTTTCACAAGTGGTTATGAAAAACTCGATTTACTTGGGAGTGATTATTGCAATTGGATTACTTGTTCTTACTCTTCTCATATTATTTGTGTGCAGAAGAAAGAAAGTAAATGTTCCACATGAAGTTCATTTTAATCCAGAAAATTCAGATCAAATGCAATTGAATTATTATCGAGATAATCTCAGTACTTCTGAGATTGGAACGTTTTATGAGAGATATATTGGCTATCTTTATGAGAAAGAAGGTTATGTGGTTCGGTTTCATGGCGCCACTAATGGTTATGATGATCTGGGACGAGATTTAATCATTGAAAGTAAGAAAGAAGTAATGATTGTTCAGGCAAAGTGCTGGGCGAAATATAAGAAAATTCATGAAAAGCATATTTTCCAACTCTTTGGTTCAATGGAGCATTATAAGAGAACCCATTTGAATGAAACGCGTGAAGTGAGAGCGGTTTTCTTTACCACAGCTAATTATAGTGAAAGAACAAAAGAAATTGCTAAAGTACTTGGAGTCGAGATTAATTTCAAAGATGTGGACAAAAACTATCCACTCATCAAATGCAATATTAATCAAAAGGGTGACAGAATATATCATCTTCCTTTTGATCCTTATTATGACAAAATCATGATCGATCTCTCAGTAGGTAAGTGTTATGTGCATACCGTTGAAGAGGCCATTTCAAAAGGTTTTCGAAGAGCGAATCGTATTCTTTGATCTATGTGTTTAAATCACTTAGTCTCAAAATTAATCCAGTTAAATTGTATAGATTGAAATCTTCTACACTATTTTATATTGTTAGAGTCAAAGATATTGCTACAAAATTTAGCCTCCGTAAGTATTTGCTCCACCATTTCATTTGGATTACTTAATCTGAGAAACTTCCTTTGAATTAAAGAGTATCCATTTGATAGTAAGACTTTTTTGTTAGCATTAAAATGATCTATCGAATTAACGTAGAAGGCGCAATAGCAATCCCAATAGTTAAAGATGTATTTTTTATCGTAGTTAAATCTGATGCCATCCTTCATTTTTCTTATATTTGAAATAGTAGAAGACTTCTCGAGCTGTGAAATAATTTCCTGCAAATGAAGTCCAGGGTTATTAACCCATTGTTCATCTGCTTCTAGAGAGCAAAATATAGTTTTTAAAGCAAACTGGTTATAAAATTCTCTATGCATCTCACGAGTTTTTTTGAATTCATTAAGGTCCTTTGATTTTTCTCGAATCTCATTATCTATTAATTCGAATAAACTAGATTTTCCTTTTGCTGAATTACAAGACTTGCAACATAGAACAAGGTTATCGATTCGATTTTCAAGACTTGGATCTATATCTAAAAATACTTTTCTAGGAATTTTATGATCAATACTCATAAAATTCGAACCTTCAAAATTAAGAGAGAATTCATGATCACAGTAAAAGCAACGACAGCTTTTTCCATTTTTATTTGCCTGATTCTTGACCAATTTTCTGAGTGTGAACATTGAATTAAATGGATAATCCATTTTAGTGTCCTTATTGAGTGATAAAAAATAATTTCTATTAAATTTTACTATATAAATAAGAAATATGTCTGTTCTTGACGAAAGTTAGTACCAGTTGACTTATCTTGAAATATTCAAGGTTTGTATTACTCAAAATAATCAAAAAACAAAATCAAGTAACTGTATTTATTCTTTGAGGCGGGGATAGAGAATGTCTTAAGGCCGTAAAGAATTGATGTATTTGTTTTTTCACCACACTCTATTTTTTACTACGGAAGCCTATTTAGTTCAAATAAATGAGAAGATCTTACCATAGCCATGTAATGTGTCCGGAGTATGTAGGGGTCTAAATTGAGAGCATCCAGACAAAACTAAGTTTGCATGTATTATAAAAATCAAATTAAGCTTTTTCACTTTTATCTTTTTAATCTTTAATAATTTATGAATAATAATACAACACTTTAAATTGATTTAGAAATATTTTATGTAAGGTAAAAGTATGAAGCTTGGTTACAACCTTTTATATGTTAATGATGTCCCGACCACAATGGATTTTTATGAAAAAGCTTTTGGGTTAAAGAAAGGTTTTCTGCATGCGGAGGGAGATTATGGAGAAATGATCACTGGAGAAACAAAACTAGGTTTTGTAAGTCATAAGCTTGCTGGTTCACATGGATTTTCATATCGAAAGCAGACTACCTCAGAGCTACCTTCTTTTGAAATTGGATTTGTTTCAGTAAATGTTGAAGAGGCATTTAATAAGGCAATAGAGAATGGAGCGACAAGTGTTAAAGGACCGGAAGTAAAACCTTGGGGACAGGTTGTCTCTTACGTTCAAGATAATAACGGCTTCTTAATAGAAATTTGTTCACCAATGAATTAGTACCTTGGGAGCTATTTCTATTTTTACAAATAAAGGTTCAACCGAAATTATAATAAGTAACTGTTTTTAAGCATTAAAATGTGGAGCCTAGTCGTTATACTTTAGTTTTAAAGTATAAATTGAAGGTATAGTCAATGCTTAGCCCGTCGTGCTCTTTTAAAATTTCCTTATAGGTGTCAGTAGGGAATTCGATTTTTAAAACAGACTCAAGATCTTCACGGCTTTTAAAAGTCCACTCTGAATCGATTACTTTTAGTTCAAATCCTTGTTTCTTCCAAAAATGATCAATCTCTCTTTGTTTGGAGTCTGAATGGCCAAAACTGCGTTTAACCCAATTGCCAAATGTTCCTTTCTCAAGATTATTATCGATCATAACGAAGGTGCCACCTCTTCTTAAGATACGAAAAACTTCTTCAATTCCTTCTTCACAGCCTTCACCCCAGAAGTAGGCAAAGCGTGCATATGCGAGATCAATGAGATCATTTTCAAGGCATATGGCTTCTGCAGAGCCCTTTAGCACTGATACATTTTTTAAGTTCTCTCGAACGAGACGATCCATTGCTTTCAGTCGAGACTTGTCGTGGGGTTCTATTCCAAAAACATGATCCGCCTTTCTTGCATAAAAAGGTAGGTGATAGCCTGTACCACAACCTACATCAATGACCTTTTTCCCTTCCCAGCCAAAGTGAGATTCTAGGAAAGACTCTATCTTATGTTGAGGATCACAAGCTATGTTTTCAATTTCATAAAGATCACTATCGGTCTGAATATTTGGAGAAACATGAACTCCTGCATTTAAGTCTTTCATACAGTATGGCCCTCTGAGTTTAAGGTATTAATGTAATCTAGATACATTTGTCATAATTTTTTAAATGATTTGGTAAGTCTATTTTCTTGATTTAAAATTGAAAAGGATTAAATATTTAGAAGGTAAAACCATGAACTTTTATTAATTAACACTCAAACCTCATAAAAGTACATAGAAATTAATAATGAAATTAGGTAGTTAATAGTCTTTCCATAGCTTTAGACTGTCTAAAAAAATGACACTAGCGAGTAAATAGGTGTCATGGTCTAAGATAAACGTCATTTTTTACTATAATTGGGCAAATAGTAAAATAAATGAGGTTTTTATGAATAAACTTAAATCAACGATTTTCGCTGCTCTCGCTCTTTTGGCATCTTTTTCGTCACATGCTTTAGAGGTAGATGCTAAGAAGTATGAAGTTACAGTTAAAGTTAAGGCACGAAATAGTGGTGACTATAATTTCTTGGGAGCTACAAGTAATGAATACCAAGTTCAGATTAACCTTCAGAAGAATCAGTCCTATCGTTATGGTGATGGAGGAAGTGGTAGCTTTTTTCTTTCAGTGGCTCCGCTAAAGGGTGGTGATATTGCTCACAATAGTGGTATTTTTTCTCCTTATGAAGCTTTGAGAATGGGGGAAGAGCTTACGCGTAAGACGATCGTTCATTTACCCACAAATGTAATGTATAAGACCTATCTTGGTGTCACCGTTTATGAATCAGATTTTACGATTCCTGTTCCCATTCCTTGTGGCGGTTGTGTTATTCCAGTGAATGAAGACGATATTGATTTAAAAGAATCCATTTCTTTAAGTGATGGTGAGCAAGAACTCACTTATTCCACTGAGTTTTCTGATATCCAAATTAGTATTAAATTGGTCGAAGAAGGGGTTAAAGAACTTAAAGACATTTTAGAAGAACAAGAAAGATATATCTTCCCAACTTCTACTTTCGGTCCAGACCTCAATTACTTAGAAAAACATATTATCGAAAATCTTTAAAATATAAAATTAGGTACAAGGTTACTTTTGGGACTCTAGGCGTTTGTCTTAGTTTATCCCAAAACTAACCAAGTAGATATCGAAGGGATCACAATGACAAAAATAGTTTATGTGTGGGTATTAGCTTATTCAATTTTCTTTAACTCCATTGCGATGGCAGCAGAGTCACAATCTGATTTAATCGCTTCGTCTAGTAAGAATGATATTCAAATGATTACTAATGGTACGAGTGTGGCAAAGTCTATTGTCTATGGTGATGGTCATTGTAATCGTGCTTGTCGGAGAACGGCTAAGAAGTTTTCTAAAGCATTTGTGAGAAGTATTAAAGAGCGAGGTATCGATGAGGTTGATACTGATGAAGAATTTGGTTTCTTGTCGACTGAGTTACTCAATATGGCGCTCGCTTCTATTGATCGTGCCTTGAAAGAGTCGGGTAGTAGTGATGAGATGAAGAACTTCTTTGAAAATCCAGAATTCGTAAATAGTCTTTTAAAGAATCTTTTGGCCGGGTTGCAAAAGCGTGGTTATAACAAATTCGTAAAAGTCATTGTTGGTGGGGTTTTAGTGGTAGGACTTGTCGCCACAGGGCTTTATATTGGATTGGCCATTGCCTACACGATTCCAGTTGCACCTGTTGCTATGGGAGTTATGGCCGGAGGCGGTCTCGTTGGTGGTAAGGTTGGTGTGAAAGTAAATAGAGCAATCTATGATAGCTCTCTACCCAATCATCAAATCGAGATTCTCACAGAAGGTGGAGAAAGTTTACTGGTAGACTATCAAGAATCTGAAATCGAAGATAATAATCTCTATTAATTAAAAAGCCTCCTTTCGGAGGCTTTATTTCTTATTAAAATTAGGTACGTATGAAAATTTGGGTTGATGCCGATGCTTGTCCGAAGGTTGTTAAAGAGCTTCTCTTTAAAACTTCTCTGCGCTTAAATATACCGCTGTGCTTAGTGGCCAACTCGTATATGAATATTCCATTTCATCAGCTGATCTCTTTTATTAAAGTGGAAAGTGGAGATGATGTTGCTGACATGTATATCGCCGAGCATGTTGCACCGGAGGATCTTGTTATTACAGCGGATATTCCTTTAGCTGCTGAGATTGTGAATAAGAAGGCTATGGCCATCAATCCACGAGGCGAGCTCTACGATGAAGAAAATGTTGGCGAGAGGCTTTCTATGCGCGACTTTATGAAAGAGCTTAGAGATGGTGGTATTGAGACTGGTGGTCCGGAATCTTTTGGGGTTAAGGATAAGGCAAACTTCGCAAATACACTAAATCGTATCCTCGCTCAAAAAGGCTTTAAGTAAGATCGGACTTTGTTCGTTTTTTCGTGTCATTGAACTAAAAATAGACCTTCCCCATGGGAAGGCCTTTTTTACATTTATATATTAGAGTTTTGTACACATAGTAAGAGGGATGTCTTTTTTGAAGTGGTTACACTTCGCTCTGGCCTTCTGACAAGCTTGTTTCTGTACACCAGAACCTTTTGGGCCTGTCGCTGAAGCGGAGAATCTCTTAATATCTTTTCCCCAGACCGTTTCAAATTGAAATGAACACTTACGGGTTACGTCTTGAACTTTCTTTTGAAGAACAAGTTTGGCCTGCTTTACTTTGATATTTCCTTTCATATGAATTTGCCACACGCCCTTGTCGTTGTCGCCGAAAGTTTGGAAGGTGATAGGGTGATACGCTCGGTTGGATTGAAAATCAAACTGATTGCCTTCAATCGCTTCCACTGCCGAAACGGAAGGTCCAATTTTTAAAAAGGCCTCTGCCTTTCCTCGTTTAGATTTGGCCCTAAGGACGACCTTCTTTAGATTCCATTTAGTAAGATCCATTTTTGGATGTACCTTTTTGACTTCTTGTTTCAGTTTTATCACCGATTGCTTTTTGAATTGTTGATGATCAAATTGAAGGACTACGCTCTTCTTTTGAGGTGCTGCGCTAATTGACAGTGTCATAAGTGCGACTGCAGAAGTTACCACTTTTTTCATCATTCTCATTTTGAATTCCATCTTCATCTCCATTTCTTTTTCTCTATTCGTTAGAGAGTTATTGTCCATGTATTCGTTTTAGGAAATGAGCTTGCATAGGCATAGAGGCAAAATGCACCACCCCTGTGTTTTATCTTTAATGTTAGAAAATTTAATGAAGAAGTTATGTATTTCTTTTTTTCAGGGACAAAGTGACCACATTTTGTGATTTATTGTGCAGCACCGTTTGGGCCTAGAAGACCAAACATACCTTTGGGAATGTTTAGATTTACATCTTTTAGTGCTTCAACGCCGTTGTCGTAGGTCTTTGAAACAGAGTTTACCTTAAGACTCATCGGACTCATTGGACTCATGCTTGATCTCCATTTAATTATTTTTCATTGTTAAATACAATGTGTTGACTCGTTTCGTCAACGAGAATAACTCCATGGAGATCTGAAGTCGTAGTCTTAGTTACTTCCTTCGGTGCAGAAGATTTCGTCGATGAAGTACTCGAGCCTAGAATCACCGTTGTAGCCGTAATCATCATCGTCGTATTCGCCTCTCGTTTGTACTCTTTGAATGGTCATATAAACTTGACCTTCGTTTTCAAAGCCAATGACAAGTGAGAAGTAATCATAATCTGAATCGAGCTCTTCGTTGTAAACAATATCTTCTCTTGTAAAATTTGTAAGACATCGCTCATTGAAGTTTTCGACTGCAAAATTTTCTTCGTCAATTAAGTAAGAAAAAGCATTTAAAGATAGAAATAAAGTAAAAAGCGTAATCATGACTTTCATAGTAAACCCCCAATATTTATCTGATTCATACCGAAGACAAAGGAGTTTTGGCAATAGGGTTGTGAAAAGACTGCCTTTTGAAAGGGCATAACTAATGAAATCTTAACAATCAAAAATCATGTTAAGAGATCTACATACTTTATTAATAGGGGCTTCAAGTAATCATTTTTCCTTAAACTTATAATAATTTCAGTAATAAAGGAGATATTATGAATTTAACGAAAGAACTTAATGAATTTAAGAAAGAATTTAAAAGCAATGTAAGTGATGACGTTCAATCTAAGATGCGTGATGGACATGATGAACTAGCGAAGAAAAAAGTTGGTGAAAATGCCATTGAAGTAGGAGAAGAGTTTCCCGAGTTTTCTCTTATAAACTGTGAAGGTACCGAACTCAGATCTCAGGATTTACTAAGTGATTCACGTTTTCTCATTGTTTCATTTTATCGAGGAGGGTGGTGTCCTTATTGTCAAAGAGAGCTTAAGGCCCTTAATGAGTCCTTACCTGAATTTGAAAGATATAACGCTAAAATGGTGGCCATTACTCCTGAAAAACCTGAAAAGGCCAAGGAGACAAGAGAAGAGTATGCTCCCCATATGACTATTCTTCATGACGATCACTGTAATTTTGCAGAACGAGTCGGGCTAGCTTTTGAATTACCTGAAACTCTTAAAAAGACTTACGAGGAAGATCTCGATATTCATGTGGCCGACTTCAATGGGGACTATCGATTACCCGTGCCCGCAACCTATGTTATGGACTCTGAAATGAAGGTGATTAAGCGCTTTGTAGATATAGACTATAAAGAAAGACTTGATCCTTCAGAAATTATAGAGATTCTTAAAGAGAAAGCCCTGCACTAATCTCTTTAGGAATTCTCAGACTTAATCTCATTCGGGGTGTTCGTATTTATTCTCTGTGATAATACGAACACCTTTTTCTTTAAAGAAGAAAGCAAATCCCCATTGCATAAAGACCATCACCCGGTTTCTAAAGTCGATGAGAAATAGAATATGAACGACACACCAGCATATCCAAGCAAATAATCCCGAAAATTTAAAACCCCGAAAATCAACCACGGCCCTATACTTACCAATAGTCGCCATCGTTCCTTTGTCGAGATATTGAAAGGGGAGGCTCTTTTCTTTTAATAATTGTTTGGCAACATGTTTTCCTTGCTGAGAGGCAACTGGGGCTAAGGCCGGAAGAGGATCTCCCTCTTTATCCTTTGAGTTCGCGGCATCCCCAATGATGAAAATTGAGGGATAGTCCTTGAGGCTAAGATTATCCTCAACATAGAGACGTCCCATCTTGTCAGCATAGTCATCGCCTTGTTCTTTATCAGGTATTAGAGCTTTGGTAAGAGCTGATGTCGTATTACCAGCGGCCCAAATTATATTCTTAGAGGCAATCACTCTATTACCGACTTTCACATATTCGTCTGTTATTTCCTCTACACGATCGCCAGTAAGAACAATGACCCCTAATTTTTCAATATATTCTTGAGCTTTCTTAGATAGCTTCCCCGAGTAGGCAGGGAGAACTTCCTTTCCCCCTTCAATGAGATAGATTTTTGCTTTCTTCGAATCAAAGTTTTTAAATTCTTTAATTAAGATATCATAAGCAATCTCAGCGAAGGCTCCTGCGAGTTCAACTCCAGTGGGTCCTGCTCCAATGATGACAAAATTTAGCTCATCGCTATTATTCTTCTCACACTCCTCAAAAGATTGGAGAACTTTATTTCTTATAGTGAGGGCATCTTCTAGAGTCTTTAAACCAGGAGCGAGCTGACGCCACTTATCTTGACCAAAGTAAGTGGGCTTAGAGCCTGGAGCTACAATCAGAAAGTCGTAAGGTAATTCCTTACTTGATTTACACTGGATAACTTTCTTGTCCTTATCAATATTTGTGACTTCATCTAAGAGAACGAGGATATTAGGGTAGTGTCCGACAATTTCTCTTAAGGGAACGGAGATATCGGCAGGGGATAAAGCAGCTGAGGCGACTTGATAGAGTAGAGGCTGGAAGAGGTGGTGATTTTTCTTATCAATAAGAGTAACTTCATATTGTGAATTGGCCAATGACTTTGCGGCTGAGATACCACCAAATCCTCCACCAATGATTATCACTTTCTTTTTTGCAGTCATACACAACTCCAGCTTGTTTTCTAAGCTTACTTTAAGCCCTTTCTTCGGTTGAAACAATGGGCTATTTTTGAAATAATATATTTCCAATATGGAAATAATTAAAAAGACCACATTTGATCGAATTTATGCTCTTCAACTGGCCTTCCTTGTTCTTAAAGAGGGAACCTTTGCAGGAGCAGCCAAGAGGCTAGGGACTAGTCCATCTCATATCACAAAAGAGATTCAAAAACTGGAATCCTATTTAGACACGACACTCTTTAAAAGAACGACACGCTCCTTATCGTTAACAGAAGAAGGTAAACTTGTTCTAGATCGAGCAAGAGGAATCCTTAATGATGTGAGTGAGCTAGAGAATCAGGTGCAGGGCTCAGTGAGTTCTCCTCAAGGGTCCCTTCGAATTACGGCACCTACAACATTAGGTCAGAATTTATTGGCCGAAATTTTTGCTCAATTTCAGCTGGATCATCCCTATATGGATCTTGATTTACGCTTTACGGATCGAATCTTAGATCCAGTTGAGCAAGATATTGATTTGAGTATCCGCACGGCTTTTCATTTGAAGGACTCTAGTCTCTATGTAAGAAAGCTAGGTGAGATTGAAAGAGTCGTGGTAGCCTCTGCTGCTTATCTTGAGAAGTTTAAAGAACCTCGTAATCCTGACTTTCTTCACAAGCATAATTGTCTTCTCTATATGCGTGGAGATAGTCCATTTATTTGGTCCTTTGCCAAAAATAAGAAGCAAAAAGATATTCATGTACAGGGAAGTTATAAATCGAATAATCTTTTGAGTTTGATTCGTGCTTGTGAGATGGGAGTCGGAGTTTTAAATATTCCTCGCTATCTTGTTCAAGAATCTATTGAAAGAGGGGATTTGAAAATTCTCTTTAAGTCTTGGAAGCTTCCCGCCCATCGAATCTATCTTCTTTCTACGCGACGTCCTTCAGAGAGTAAGAGGCTGCAATCAATTGTTGATCATTTAACTAACCATCTTCTGGTTTAATTAAAGATAAAAACGAAGAGTGAAAGTCTCACTCTTCGTTAGGAATGTTTTATTTCTGCTTATTAAAAAAGTCGATCGTCCCTCTTAATAACTTTTCCCAAGTTTCTTTTTTCTTGGGACTATGTCCTTCGCCTTTAATGACTTCGTACTCTACAGGTTTTCCGAGTTCTTTTAAACGAGCTACGTACTTATCCATATTCTCTACTCTTGTCCGAGTATCATTTTCCGTATGATAGACTTTTAGGGGAATCGAAACCTTTTCAGCATGAAAGAATGGAGAGCGCTCTCTTATGAGTTTGTCATCCTTTCCTATAATGCCCACTTCTGACTTGAATTCATTTTGCCAACCTTCACTGGGGGGAATTGTTTCTAGAAATTCGAAGAGATCTCCAATGGCCACAATGGCCACCGCGGCTTTAAATTCTTTAGGGTGATAAGTTATTGCAGCTAAAGTTGAATAACCTCCAAAGCTTCTTCCTGCTATGAAGACGTTATCTTTATCTGCATAGGGTATCTTATCTAAGGCCTTTTTGGCCCATACAAGATCTTTTATATGCGCTCCACCCCAGTCACGATCGTTTAAGGTTTCAAACTTCTTTCCAAAACTTGTAGAACCTCTGAAGTTTGGAGCAAGAACGATATAATTACTTAGAGCATAGTACTGGAAGTAGGGATAGTATTCATGCCCCGAATACCAGTCTGGTCCACCGTGAGGCCAAATGATGACAGGATACTTCTTCTTTTCTTTCTTCCAATGTTTCTGGGTCACTAAAATTGCGTGAATATCCATGCCATCAAAACTCTTGTAATGGATATCCTCTGTTTGTGCCATCTCATCAAAGGAGAGACCGGAGTTATTAAAATGAGAGATTTGCTTGGTCTCTTTTTCACTTACAAAGTAAAGCTCTGGCGGTTTCCCCAGTTGGTGCTTTTCGATGATAAATTGATTCTTTGTATGGGGTATAAGAGAAACACTTTTAATAAGTTCATTCTCAGGCTGATTCGTTAGCGCAATAGGAGTTTGGAAATGTCCTTTAAAAACCTCAATCGTTGATCTCCCACTTCCTGATGAGTAAATACGCGATAGATTCTTCTCTTTATCATAGGAACAAAAGAGATCTCTTGTCTTATCATAGCGAACCCAGTTGATTTTCTTAGGATGATTGATATCGATATAAGCACATCCGTATCGATCTCTTTTGTGTGAGGTATTGATGTAGAGTTTATCACCCAAAATATAACTTGGAGAATAAGAAGTTCCTGGCCTTTTATGAAGAAGAGTTGCCTTTCGTGTTCTCATATTCACTTCATAAAGATCAGAGGTCGCATTATTTTTTGATTTCGTAACAAAGAGGCGACCTTTCTTCCAATCTATTTTTGCCCCTGCTATTCCAAATCCCTTTTTCGTCAGGGCCTTGGATAGCTGCTTCGTGGTACGGTTGTATATATAGGGACGATAATGGGCCTTGTCAGAATGATTACTAACGATCAGAAGCTGATTTCCAGAAGAATCGGTATCATAGAGTCTTGCCTTACGATCTGGTGAACCAATGAGTTTAGTTACTTTCTTTTTTTCGAGTATAAGCTCGTAGATTTGATATTGTTCGTCTCCACCCTTATCAATTCCTAAGTAGAAGTGACGATTAGGTTCATCAGCTCGAATCCAACCAATACTTTGACCGGCATCGTATACGAGTTCCTTCTTTCCGGTAGAGATTTCTACTTTATAGAGCTTTCTATATTCATCAGTAGGAAAACGGGTAAGAAGAAGTAAGTGTTTACCGTCGTTAAGGGGAATGTATCCGGCGGAACTTGTAATTTGATTGAATTGATCAAAAGAAATTTCTTTATTTTGAGATTGAGTGCTACAGCTTGAAATTGTGATGGCCATAAGAATAATGATCCACTTCATAAAACCTCCTATTAAAAGTGCGGATATTGTACAAATTAGGCAAGAAGAAGGCTAATAAATACTCTTATACTCATTAGTCAATTGGTGGCAGGAGTTATACAATAAGGAAAATAAAACTCGTAAAGGTATTAAGTCCAAATGAATGAAATTCTCACTCTCATTGATTACGTAGGATCTTTTGTTTTTGCTATCACTGGTGCAACCATTGGTGGTAAATCGAATTTTGATTTCTTCGGGATGCTTTTTTTGGCCTTTTTAACTGCAGTAGGGGGAGGAACGGTTCGCGACTTAATTATTGGTGAGCCTGTTTTTTGGAGTGTGAACCCCATTTATCTCTATATTATATTTATCTCTACTCTCTCAACTTTCTTCTTCATGAAAGTTTATGAAAGAGGATCTTCTTTACTCTTCTTTCTTGATAGCTTAGGTGTGGGAACTTATGTGGTTATTGGAACTCATAAGGCCCTCGTTTTAGGATATAACTCGGAGACGGCTTTCATCATGGGGACGATTAGTGCTGTACTAGGGGGAATTCTGAGATCGGCCTATAGTAAAGAACATTCTATTCTCTATAAGAAAGAACTCTACGCTACAGTTGCAGGTGCAGCTTCTTTGCTCTTTATTATTTTTTATAGACTGGAAATCTCAATGGATCTAAGCATCCCGCTTGTCATAATTTTTGCTGTGGTTCTTAGGTACTTGGCCGTGCGTTTTAAAATTCAACTTCCAACAATTTAAGAAGATTTTTATTTTTCATTTTGAGTAATATTAGTCTATTGGAAGGAAATAAGAGTTTGTGCTTTATGCCAAACTAAGTTACACTGAAATTGTCCAAAGTTTCTTTATAGCTCAAACAGCTAGCAACTCCTGATATATAAATCATCTTTTGACTACGGAGAAATAATTCTCCAAAGTTATTTTCACTCTTAAAACAAGTAAAAGTAATTAATAGCACAATCTTGTGCACGATAGGCCATGTCCTATTTCTTATATAGACGTGTAAAGTCACGTCTATAATTTTACCTTGGAGGTAAAAAATGAATTCAAAAATTTATGTGGGTAATCTTTCTTATGATACTGAAAACTCTGAACTCGAAACTTTATTTTCTACTATAGGAGCTGTGAGCTCTGTAAATGTTATTAAAGACCGTGATACGGGAAGAGCAAGAGGTTTTGGCTTTATTGAAATGGAATCACCGACTGATACAGAGAAGGCGATTACAAATTTACATGATAAAGATTTTAAAGGCCGAAATCTGGTTGTTAACTTAGCCAAAAGCGATAACCGTAAATCCTTTAATCCTAGATACTAAGAGTGTGCATACCAGGCGTCAGTTTACTGGCGCCTCTAAAAAAAGGATTAGTCATGAATATTTTTAAAGAACATGTAAAATATAATACTGAAGTTTATTCTTTAGATCATGGGGATGGGGAAATTATAAATTATCTCAATTTGTATGACGGACTTGATGATTATTTTGAAGTTAAATATAAGAAGAATGGAGACTCGGTGCTTTATTCTACAAAGTCTTATGATCGAATTCGAATAGAATCAAGTTTAAGTGTTCTTTCTGAGGCTTTGTTAGTTCTTGCTGAAAAAATAAATTCAGCGCAATTCGAATTTGAGTACAATTCATATAGTCGCATGCATTCTCATTTTGATATTGGTTTAGTCGTGAATGTTATTGCTGGATTTATGAATAAAACAGATCTTAATTCAGACGAAGAAGAAATCTTTTCTTTATGTTTAAATAGTTTAATATTAGAAGTATCAAATGTTTATAATGTTTCTGTTGTAAATGCGAGAGGGATTATAGGAGATCACTTAAGAATTTCTGCTTAGCCTTTACGCAAACAATATTCATAGTGAAGAAGAGGATTGCGTGAAAGAAAAGATACTATCTCTATTTAAAAGGTTTAATATTTCTGAAGGTCGTTTACTCGAAATAAATACTTTTGAAACAAATATTGCAGAGTATATTGCCGAAGAATTTCCTGCGCTTCATTGGATATGTAGTTCCGAGAAGAAAAATCACACTGCTATAAAAAATTGCTTAATTAAAGCGAAGCTTCCCAATATTCATGGGCCTGAAACTTTTATGCTAGGAAAGGATGACTTTCCAGGTAAGAGGCCTTTTGATTATGTCTTTATTGAAGAGACGCTCTCTTATCTATCCTGGAAGGAAAATAAGGCACTCTTTAAACTTTTGGGCAAGAGGCTGAGAGAGAGCTCTCTCGTTATCTTGCATGAAACGGTGGCCTTTGGTGAGGGAGAAATGTCTTCTGAATTAAAGAAAGAGGATCGTCTTCTCAAAGAGAAGAATCCACAATTTGGTATTCGCCATTTTGATAATATTGTCCAGGCAATGGATAAGAACGGATTTAAATTGTTAGAAAAAGAGAATGTCGCTGATCCATCAGGTGGGGATACGACCTTAATGGTTTTTGAAAGAAGGGCCTTTAAGGCCTAGCCAGCAGAGATATTCTGCTGACTAGAGTTTGTGTTCTATTGGATTTGGATAACTTTTTGTCTTTCTTGTGTTGAGATTCTCTCTCTTTCAGTAAAGCGAGTTTCAACAGTGAAGTTTCTTTTTACATGACGAGCAAGAAAATTCATCTTCTTAGCTTCAATATGCTTAAGACGAGTACATCCGTGAGAGCCAATGTCTCCATTAACATACTTAGATGAGTGAAAAGCAATTCCTAAGTGATAGAATGTCGCCCAAGGCATATCTTCATTTTCTGTATTTCTATAGTGATCCATAACAAAGTAGCCTGGGATTCTGTTCGTTACATCTCCACCAAGTCCCATTTCCCCATCTTTTTGGAGCATGAAATCACCTTTGCTATTTTGGTTCTTCATTGGATTAGTACGATATACATAGAGAGATTCAGGAGTATAGTTTCCACCTGATCCATCATACCAAGGACGTCCTGGAGTAGTTACCCAAGTGGCCACATGGTCGCCAGTATTCTCATCACCATTGATATAAACATAGGCACGGTAGCACATAGAAGAAGTACATGACCCGTAATCCGGAGCTGTTCTATCTTGTTTAACATCTGTAACTACAACATGGACACTATTGATAAATCTATAGCTGTAAGTTCCATCTTGGTTATAAGTAGAGTAGTAAGAAAGATCATCTTTGTATCCCATGTACCCTTTTGAAGTACAACGATTGAGATCCCCAAGACGATGAGTTTCTAAGCTCTGTTCAGCTCTTTCGCAGTCCTTTACCCATCTTGGTCGGAAACCAAATCTATAATCTGAGAAAAAGGCCATAGTGCTTTGTGAAATAATAAAAAGTGCTACTAGAGAAGTAGTAAGTTTAAGAGTTTTAAACATTGATTATCCTTCTTTTAAATTATTGTAGGTTTTAGATATCAATGCTTTCATACAATGCTAAGTGTAAATTTATGGACGAGGCCATAACATGAAAAATCTATAGAGGTTTAAAGAAGTTCTTAAGAAAAAGTCGGCTCACTGCCTAGAGGGAAGGATTAGCGCCACCAATGCCAAGATAAGACAATAGTAAGAGTGTGAAATTATTTCAAGGGGAGAGAGTTTGAACACTGATCCCAAGAGAAGAACTTGAGCACCATAGGGAAGAATCCCTTGAACGACACATGAAAAGATATCGAGAATGCTGGCACTTCTTTTCGGATCAATATCATTTTTTTGCGCAAGATTTTTGGCCACACTTCCCGATACTATAATCGCCACAGTATTATTGGCGGTACAAAAGTTTATAGCTGAAACTAAAAGCGCGATCCCATATTCACTCGTTCTCTTTTCACTGATCAATTTATTTGGAACCTTAGAAATGAGCTTTGAAATAAATTGGGTCAAGAAAGTTAGTCCTCCTTGCTTTTTCATGAGCTCACTCAGCCCACCAATAAGAAGGGATAACAGAAAGATCTCTTGCATATTACCAAAACCAGCATATATATCTTGAGAAAATGTGGTTAAGCTATAGCTTTGAAGGGTGGAAAGGCCGATGATTCCCGCCAAGAAAATACCAAGGCTTAATACTGCAAATACATTCACTCCGGCGATGGCGAGGATGAGTATCGTGATATAAGGGATGACTTTTATCCAATGAATCTCTTGAACCTGAGGCACTTGAGTGCTCGCACTAAAGAAAGTGAAAAGAATCAAAGAAGCTATGGCCGCCGGAAGCGCCATTCGAATATTCTCTTTAAATTTATCCTTCATCTTGCAGCCCTGAGAACGAGTTGCTGCAATTGTCGTATCTGAAATAATGGAGAGGTTATCCCCAAACATCGCTCCACTTAATACCACTCCTGCCGTAAGGGATAGAGAGAGTTCTGCGGATTCAGCAATTCCCAGGGCAACCGGGGCAACTGCCGCAATCGTTCCCATACTCGTACCCATGGCGGTAGCGATAAAGGCACTGATGATAAAAATGCCAGGCAAGATCATACTGGGGCTCATGGCACTGAGGCCTAAATTCACGGTTGCATCCACTCCACCTGAAGCCTTGGCCACTGCAGCAAAAGCTCCGGCCAATAAGTAGATCATGCACATGGCGATGATATCCGGATGGCCAACTCCGCGAAGAAAGTCCTCTAGCGTTGATGAGAGTGATTGGGTTAACTCTTTCTTTCTATAGAATCTGTCCAAGATAAAGGCGACAATGATTGCCGGTAAAATGGCAACTGGTGCTGGGAGCTGATAAAAAGCATATTCCACCCCTTGAAAGGACAGATAGATTCCTACTCCAATATAGAGGGAAAGGAAGAGTAGAAGGGGAAGTAGGGCCACGATAGATCCTCGCAGCGAGTCCCCATTTTGTTTAGATTCGCTCATAGAAATCCATGTTAAAGATAAATGAGCTGTGCAGCAAGAAAAACTGGTAAGACTAACATAAAGTATTAAAATAATTCATGGTTAACAAAAGAAACTTTAAATAAGATAAAAAAAATTCTAGATAACTCTATCAATATTTTTTTGAACCAAACTAAAGTAGGGTAGCTTTTATGGTAAATAAATTACAACTAGTGACAATGATTCTTATGGGACTCCTTTTTTCCTCCTGTGCTCAACAACAGAGAAATTATCTCACTGAGCAAGAGGGAAGAGAGCTTAGTCTGAAAATTAAAGAAGACCTCTATCAAACTAAGAAAGAAATTATTGATGAAATGAAGGGACTACTGAGTAAGCAGCCCCAGCCTAAGTTTCAAGTCTCTACACAAACCTTTTCTAAGAATATTCTTAAAAAACAAAAGAAAGTTAAGAAGTCGATAAAGAATAAAACGGTGATTGGAAGAATTGAGAATATTAAACTCGACTCAACAGGTTTTGCTCTGAAGGCAAGAATTGATACAGGAGCTAAAACATGTTCCATGCATGCGGAAAATATTATTGAAAAAGAAGTTGAAGGTAAGAAGTATATTCAGTTTACTTCTGAAAATACGGAAGGAAAGAAGCAGTCTTTTTATAAAGAGATTGTGAAGAAGCAAAGAGTAAGAAGTTCAAATGGGGAAGCCTCTGATCGTTATGTTATTAAAATGGCGGTAGAGATGGGAGGACGAATTCACGAGGTAAGTGTGAACTTAAATGACCGTGAAGATCTGAGATACAACTTTCTTGTAGGTAGAAATTTATTAATGGGAGAATACGTAGTTGACGTTTCTCAAACACGCTTACTAGGTAAATAATGAACCTGTTAAAAAAAACCATCATCCTTATTCTCTTTATCATACCTATCAGTAGTATTATCTATAAGAACTATATCGCTGAAATCGATTTGATACCTGAGAGTGCAACGAATAAATGGAATCTTTCTATTAATTATCCCTTTTCAAAAATCGAAGATAAATTAGGTGTAAGTTACTTTGATGATAAGAAAGAGATTAAACTTCCTTTTTTCACAACGACTCGATATCAAAGTGTTGATAATCTATCTTATTTGGATGGAACCAAGCCCAACTTTGTAAATACAAATGACGGTAATCTACTCAAACTATCCAAAGAATTCTTAGATAAGAACGAAAAACTTGTGGCCCTCGTAAATGTTGAACTATCGGAAGCCTTAAGTGAGACTCCTCTGAAATCTCCTCGCCTTAAGGAAGAAGGGTACGATTATATTCAAAAACTTCTCAGTTTAGATAAACTTACGGATGAAGAAAGAGAGCAGATGGAGTTGTTGAATGCTAAAATCAATATTATCGATGATGATAAAGCTGAAGTGGCCAAGAAGATATACTTCTTTATAACAGAAGAAATTACCCGTGATGAAAATATTAAAACCATCACAGAAGCTCTTTCTCTTTCTGCGGGCTCTAATTTAATGAAGGCCCAGATTTTTACCTATTTAAATCGACTGAATGGGATACCCACACGAATCAATGTGGCCTATGAGCTTAATCGAGTTGGGCAGGTTACAAAACTAAATCCTATCTATATGCCCGAGATTCTTTTAGGAGATAATTGGTTTCTTCTTGCTAGAGACTTAAGTCCGTTTGATAAGAATGTACAAGACTTCTTTGTTCTCTATAAGAATTTTGAAGATTTTCCTAAGTTATTTAAGCAAGAGTTCATCACAGTAAGAGCCGCTTCAGTGATGGTGAATAAAGTCGACTCCACTCTATATAAGAAGAAACTTAAATCAGTAAGTTCAATTTTATCTCTTCTTTCTCTTCACAATCTACCGGTAAATGTTAGGACCGTTTTTTATACGGTTCTTCTCATTCCACTGGGGACCCTGGTTCTCTCTATATCTCGAGTTATTTTAGGGCTGAAGTCCTTTGGTATTTTTACTCCTATCCTTTTAAGTCTCTTCTTTCTAGAAACTTCGCTAACCGTTGGAATCGTCTTCTTTAGTGTGATTGTTCTACTCGGGTTTGGACAACGATATCTTCTCGATAGACTCTACTTATTAGCGATACCGCGATTATCCATTCTCTTAACTCTTGTGATTATTTCCTACACTTTCTTTAGTTTAGTGATTTATGAAAATAACGGGGTCTTTCAAGTCGGACAATCGATTAATTATCTTCCTATTGTTATTATCACGGGCTTTATTGAGCGCTTTAGCATTCACTTCATCGAAGAGGGGACAGTGAATACGATTAAGGCCTTGTTGGGTACGCTCTCTATTGCGATTCTCTGTTATATCATTTTCAAACTGAACTTCTTAAAGCAAATTCTCTTTAATAATCCGGAATTATTATTAGTCATTATTGCTCTGAATCTCATGATTGGAAGTTATAAAGGTTATCGTCTCAATGAAGTTCTGCGTTTTAGAGAATTTGAAGGAATAAACGAAAATGTTTAGTTACCTAAGAAAAGCGGGGATTCTCGGGATTAATCGCCGAGTTGGAGAATTTATTCTTCCCTATAACCCGCGAAAACATTTTCCTAAGGTGGACGATAAGATTTTGACCTATATTATGGCCAAGCAATATAAAATTGCTCAACCTGATATCTATTTTACCGTTTCGACTGCTGGACAATTGAAAACCATCCAGCGCAGACTTGAAAAGCTTGAGAGCTTTGTCATCAAGCCCAGTCGCGGTGCGATGGGAAATGGTATTCTCTTAATCAATAGTGTCACTAAGAATGAAGGAGCTGATTCCGATCATGAGCTTGTTTTTGATACTTCTCGTGGAGATATGAATCTTAAAGATGTGAAGTATCACATTTCTGATATTCTCAGTGGTATGTATTCTTTGAGTGGGCAGCCTGACCAAGTCATTATCCAAGAGAAGCTTTCGATTCACCCAACCCTGGGAGAATATGCCTATAAAGGAATCCCAGATATTAGGGTCATTGTTTTTAAAGGCTATCCTGTAATGGCCATGATTCGTCTTCCTACCAAGTCTTCTCGGGGAAGGGCCAACCTCCATCAAGGTGCTGTTGGGTGTGGTATAAATTTGAAGACAGGACAAATTACTGGAGCTGTATGCCAAGACAAGTGGATTACCAATCATCCTGATACAGGTCACATCCTTGAAGATTTAGTCATTCCATTTTGGGATGAAGTTCTTGAACTTTCTTCTCGTTGTTATGAGATTACCTCTATGGGTTATATTGGAGTAGATCTTGTTTTAGATGAGAATGCAGGTCCTCTTCTTCTCGAAATTAATGCAAGACCAGGGCTATCCATTCAGATCGCTAATAAAGCAGGTCTAAAGCCTAGACTTGATTATATCAAGTTGCTGTCAGAGGAAATTCCTATTCCAGAAAAAATAAAGCTCATCAAACAAGGTGTGCTTTTCTAATCTTCGAACTTTCCAAAATAACAGAGAACTTCCTCTTGGGCGAAGCTAACATCTTCACTTCCTGGAAACGGCATAAGGTTTATATCTGCTAGACCACGACCATTTCTAGAATTGATTTTAATCACTTCTTTTCCCTTATAAAGTCCAGTCGCTGAAATCGTTCTCGAATTACGGCTATAATCGCTTACCTTCAGTTCAATAGTGGTCGGATTTTTATCAAGACGATAATAATTAATTCTTAGAGTAGGTTCTTCTTTTAAAATACCAAAAAGTACCACTGTATCGACATGGGTGTAGCACATAAAAGAATCATATATTTTGGCTTGGGTAGAGCTGATTAATGTAAATAAGAGTGCAGTAAAAAGAAGTCGTTTCATAAAGATCCTTAATTTTTTTTCTTTATTTTACTACTTCTTTAGATAATGTGAGGACGAATGACTATTTTGCCGTCTCGTTATTGAGACGATCAAGTGAAATAGTCAGATTTTCATATTTCCCGTTGCAAAGAATTCCATCAATACAAAGGTAACGTGTGGGGGCGACATCTCGAATGATCAGTGTTCCCGTCGCTTTATTAAGGTTAATCTCTTCTACTTTAAAGAGCACATTGAGCTGATCTCCAATTCCATACTGTTGAAGATTCTGGTCTACTAGTATGCTGAAAGGTTTTACTTTATAGGATTGACCTTCTTGAAAAGGAAACTCTTCATGGGAAGGGTTTCCATTATTATCTAAGGCCATATCAGATTCTTGTGGCATATTAAATTCTTTTTCTTCTATCCCATAGCTGGAAAGAAAATCTTGAATATAATCATTTCTTAAAATATAGGAAACTTCATAGTCATGGCCATAAACAGTTCCTAAGTTTACCCAAAGATTATCCTGGTCTAAGCAGTAGAGTCCTCCACCAGAATCCCCAGAGCGAATCATAACTTCAGCAGAATTGGGAATGACAATATGAGAATTGGTGAGTTCATATTGAGAAAGGGCCACTCCATGATAGTCCCCAAGCTGAATAAGAGATTCTATATGATATCCATACGACCAAACAGCACATTGCTTTGATTTTTTTAAAATCTCGATAATGTCTTTACTTTGAGTTAGATATGCTGGGATTTTATGGGAATAGTTTCCTTTAATTTTAATGAGTCCCACATCGGCCATCATTCGGTTAGGCGTATTGTAGTATTCAGGATGAAGAATGATGTCTTCTACTTCAAATTTTTGTCCATTGGGGCAAGTCACAGTCATTTCTGCTGCAATTTTGTTTCTCAAGCAGTGAGACGCTGTTTTGATCATATTATCTGTCATCACTGTACCACTACAAGTACCACCATGAAGATCTGTGGCAATATGGCAAGCATGTAGCGGGGCTTTATCAAGAGGAAGGAGATCGCCGTACATCGCACCAGAATCCATGGAAAGAAAGAAGAGCATTAGAGTGGAGAAAGTGGACGATAAGTTGCGAAAATTCATGAGGTATTCTATCACTGCAGATAATTTATAAGGCAGTGAAAGTAATAAGTATAAAGGGTGATTAATTAATAAACACTTATTCCTTAAGAGTATCTATATACTCTTTAAGGGCGGAAATTTCCTCAGAACTGAGTCTCGCCTTAGGGGGCATTTGATCAAATGAATCCTCAGTAGAAATACGATACTTGATTTCTTCTCCAAGACCTGTTGTTTTGAGAAGCTTCTGCATTTTTGCGGAGTCATCAAACGGGATATAGGGACCTTTGGTCTTTGGTTGATTATAGTCTAGGGTATGGCACTTCATACATTTTCCCATAGGGGACAAGTCTTTCTGAGGACGATCGAATCTCGATTGCTGAATATGTGTTCTACTAGCTTCGCTATTGAAACCTTGATTGAGAGCGCGAGAAATATCTTCAAGTTGTTGGCAAGAATAAGAAGTCGCATTCTTAAGCTCTTCACTGGCAGACTGATTTAAATAATGCTCATAGGTGTTTTTCAAGTCAGCTATGAAATTATTAGGGGTCGAGAAGAAGTAATCATTTGCTCCATGAGAGAGAACTAGATTTCTTAAGGAAATCCCTTTATTTTCTAAGAGGTATCTAAGGCGTGTTACGGTAAAGGCTTCATCTCTTAGTCGATTATGATCAATGAAGAAGTATTCCTTTTGGATATTGGGAAAGACCTCAGCATAGATGTGATCAGAGTAAGTCTTGAACCAGTTTCGCGCGAGCTGTGTTTCTTTTTGTAGGGCCTCAAATGAAAGGGGAGCTTGTGCATGAAAGTCATCACTAAAGAGGCTAAGAAAGGCCTGATCTCCTCGAGTTGAGTCTTGATTATTCTCATTTGATGCACAGTAATTTAATATCCATAAAAGGGGATACTCTAGAGCATCGAGATTCTTTGAGGCGAGAAGCTTACCCATCGTTATGCTATTTAAAGTATTCATATAGCCGGTGAAGGCTTCAATGGATCGCAACATGAGATGATCCCCTTCAGGAATAGCATCTTTTTTTAAATACTTTCGGATTCCTTTTTGGGATGAAGCAAAATACTGATGATAGGCCTTTTCTTCTTGGTCTGAGCCAATTCTGCCTATACGGCTTCCAAAGGCCCTAGACCAGAAATCATAGGGATTCCAAATAGGTCTAAAAGGTTCTCCATGGCAGGCAAGACAACTTGTGGGTTGGTCATTAAATTGGACACCTTTCTTTTTAAGACGATTAAATAGGATTTCGCGAGGAATAAATTGGGCTTTATCTCTATCAAATTCGATAACTTCTACTCTATGGGATTTACTCTCACTTCCTTGAATTTCATTAAAGGCCATCACGAGTCCGTCTCCAAAAAGAAGTACTCGAGGTGATTTTAGAGAAGAGGGCTGCAGACTACTTGAAGTGTGAATTAAAACTTCATTTTGGAAGAACTGAGGTCTTTTCTCATTCAATTGTTCAAGAAAGCTTTCATAGCTATCAATAGGCCATGTTTTGATATCTTGATAAGAGATTCTTTTCTTAGGAAAGAAATTCTCTTGAATCTTGGGATTTCCAAAGAATTGATAGAAGTCTGTTGGAATATACTCGCGTGAAAATACTTCGCTGGGAAGTAAGAGTGTACTTAAGGTAAATAGATAAAAAAGAGTAATTCTTGTCTTCATTTAATTATTTAAATCTATGAGAAGCTATCCTCATACCATAGCTTCTCGAGCTGAAAGGAGGGAATAGGGGAAATCGGTAAAAATTGTAGGATTAGACTTTGTATTTATAGAAGCTTGGCCAAAATTCCCAAGGATGTGCAAATACCAAGTATGGTAAAGAGACCTTTCTTAAAATGGAATTGTAAGGCGAGGGCCACGAGACATATGCTAGCTGCGATCCAGTCTATAGTTGAAGGGATTGGGTAGCTGAAATCAAAAATATAATTTTCTACATGCTCTGATTGTTCAAAAAGGGCCTTGAGTACAAACCATAGGGATAGATTAAAGATGACTCCTACAACTGAGGCTGTAATGGCCGACAGTGCATCGGTAAAAACCTTTTGCCCTCTTATGAATTCAATATAGGGAGCAAGGGTGAAGATGAATAGAAAGCAAGGCGCGAAAGTCATCCAGGTCGTTAAGACTGAACCTAAGAAAGCACTAAAAAGTGGATTAAAAGCTTGGGGAAAACGGTAAGCCCCCATAAATCCCACATACTGAACGACTTGAATGAGTGGTCCTGGTGTTGTCTCGGCAAGAGCGAGTCCATCAAGCATTTCCGTACCTTGCAACCAGCCGTAAATATCAACAGCCTGCTGGGCTACATAGCTCAAAGCTGCGTAAGCCCCTCCGAAAGTAACGAGAGACATCTTACTAAAAAAGAGATTAAGAGTATGAAAAGTTGATTGAGGGCCCAAAATAAGTAAGGTTAGGGTAATGGGAAAGAACCATATGATGAGCCAAGTGACCAAGGTTTTGAAGGTCTGTAAGGACGAGGGGAGACTACTAAATTCTGTGTCTACATTGTCCTTATTATAAAGTTCGTCTCCTTTTATCCATTTTCCGTAAAGGATACCCAATAGTGCTGAAAGAAAAACAACTAGGGGAAAAGAAAGATTAAAGAAGAATAAGGAAATAAAGCCAAGTGCTGCAATTATCCAATGAAAGGCAGACTTTAATGACTTTTTTGATATTTTATAAAGGGCAGCTAAGACGATAGCAATAATAGCTGGCTTGATACCGTAGAAGAGTCCTTGTACCAATTTTACATCATTAAAAAGAACATAGAGATAAGAGAGAGCAAGAATGGAAAGAAAGCCTGGTAGAATGAAAAGGCCACCGGCTATTAAACCTCCTCTCCATTTTGCCATGATATAGCCCATATAAGTGGCAAGTTGTTGGGCCTCTGGTCCAGGTAGAAGCATACAAAAGTTTAAGGCGTGAAGGAATCTCTCTTCTGAGATGAGCTTCTTCTTTTCGACAACAAGTTGATGGATCACAGCGATTTGACCAGCTGGGCCACCGAAACTATGAGCGGCGACTTGAGACCAGATTTTAATAAGTTCTTTAGTTGAAGGAGTGGGCATAGGATTGGGTTGGGTTAAGGGGATTCAAAGGAGGTTGGACCGAGATGGCCCTTTCTGAAATCATTAAGAACTAGATTGTAGACTTGATCGTAGTTAATGAGACCTCCTTTTTGCAGACAGCCTCTAACTTTTCCAATGTGATCAAGAGCTTCAATGAGATCTTTTGGTGAAGTATCAAATTTATATTGCTCTTTAAAGCCAATAGATTGCTTCTTGATTAAGTGACGAATGAGAAAGCAGGCTGAATCTTCCGGGCTTACAATATGGTCGGGAATGGCGTGAATCGCGGCTAGCCATAGCCCATGGGTTTGATCTGGAATTCGTGGAGGCATCACACCCGGAGTATCAAGAAGTTCAATTTCTTGACCTACTTTAACCCAAATCTGATTTCTTGTTTGTCCTGGGGTTGCTGCAGCTTTAGTAGCGCTTCGGTTTGCCAATTTGTTGATAAGGGTAGACTTCCCTGTATTGGGTAGGCCAAGAATCATCATTTTTATTTTCTGATTTTTGTTGAGTTCGAGATTTGCATTGGATTTTAGACGGTGATCATGAAGTACTTTCTTGGCCTTATCCACAAGTTTTTTAGCACCGGCTTTATCAAGCGCATTTAGAAAAATAAAGGATTCATTCTGCTCGGTTAACCATTTTTCCCATTTTTTAACCGTTTCAGGTTCTGCTAAATTGGTTTTATTAAATACAATGATATAGGGCTTATCTCCTGTATGAGAATAGCTTCCTTTATTTCCTGATGCCATAGGAGCACGGGCATCACGGACCTCAATGATAATATTAACCATTTTAAGATTTTTCTTAATCTCTTTAAGAGCTTTATTCATATGTCCTGGGAACCAGTTGATATGATTTTGCTCTAAGTATTCAATGGCGTCTTGGTCTTTCTTTTTTCTACTCTTAGGCACGAAAATCTCTAATGATAAAGGTAACTAAGATTTAACAGGAGAGAGGCTCTTTCGTCAATTTAAGTACCGCAGTAGGTTTTTTCTACACGTTCTTTTTCTGTGGGAGGAGAGCAAAATTCTTCAGAGTAAGGACCTTCTTGGTAAGGATTCTTAAAGATTTGATGGAGCTTGTGAAAGTAGCTGTCATCTCCTTGATAAGAGAGGTCTATCGCCTTTTGAATAAGATGATTTCGGGGAATATATAGAGGATTTATTTGTTCCATTAATGAGGAATTTGGATTTCTTTTCTTCCATTGTTCTAAAAATTCTTTAAGAAGTGGAGTGTCTGGATAAAAACTATGTTTTGAATTTTCTAAAAGTTCGGGGAGCTTTCTAAAAGAGAGTGTGAAATCGAGCTTTTCAGTTTCAAGATAAGTAAGGAAAGTTGTGATCAGTTCACTGTCTTCTGCTTGATAGTTTTGAATACCTAATTTAAGGGCGAATCTTTCATTTCTCTTGGCTTCAAAGAGAGGAAAGAGAGACATCAGTTCATGTTCGACAATGTTGATCGCTCTTTCTTTTTCTTCACCTTTTTCTTTTTCTTTATATTTGCCTTCACTGATAAGGGGAATAAGGCAATCGGCTAAACGAAGAATATTCCACTTTGCTATCTGAGTTTGATTAGAAAAGCTATAGCGGCCCTGATGATCGATTGAGCTGAACTTCTGATGAAAGTTAAATTCATCCATAAAAGCACAGGGACCATAATCAATGGTAATTCCGGCCAGAGAAAAATTATCAGTATTCATGACTCCATGGATGAAGCCAATGGATTGCCAATGAGCGACTAATTGAGACTGGACCTCGACCAATGACTTGAGAAGGGCAAGAGACTTTTCTTTATAATGATTCGCCCCAAGTTTTTTGTGGATCTGAGGGGGGTGGCGCTCAAGTGTGTAGTCAACTAGAGTTTTAATAGATTCGATATCTCCTTTAAAAGCAAAATATTGGAAGGTTCCGACCCTTATATGGCTAGACGCAACTCGAGTAAAGACCCCTCCAGGTTCAGCACCAAATTGACGTACGACTTCTTCACCTGTTCTTACGGCGGCTAAAGCTCTAGTCGTCGGTACACCTAGAGAGTGCATGGCTTCACTTATAAGATATTCTCTGAGAACAGGACCTAAAGCACTTCTTCCATCACCTCTCCTTGAAAAAGGTGTTTGGCCAGAGCCCTTTAATTGAATATCGTGTTGTTTTATTTCACCCAAATAATGAGCTCTACCATCTCCCAATACAGCAACGGGATGTCCAAATTGATAACCCGCATAGGCTAGAGCTAGCGGTTCGCTGCCGGGGAGGATTTCTTGTCCTGAAAATATTTGGGCCAATCTCTCATTAGGAATATTTAAGACCTCTTGAAAGTCTAAGTCGCAAGCAAGATCTTCATTAAAAATAATGAGCTCAGGCTTCGAAAATGATGCAGGTGAAGATGTCTCGTAAAAAGAATGAGGTAATTTTGAATAAGTATTTTTAAATGAAGACATAGAGATTTAGCTTGCTGGTATTTGTTGATCGAATTGACCTGTTGATAAAAGGACTAGGGTACAGGCCTCAAGAATTTTGATATTTTGACTTTCCAAGGCTTCCATGAGGTAAGCATTTTCTGTTCCAGGATTGAATATGACGAGTTTAGGGCGAAGACGTAGGATATCATCTTTCATCTTGTCACTGATTTGCGGATTAACGTAAAGGGTTAGGACATCCACTGAGGTTTGGATTTCCGATAATTCCTTTTGAACAAGGTGACCTTCAATATTTGTATATTTAGGGGATTGAAGAAAAAGGTCATGGCCATGATCTTTCAACATCGTTAGGGCCTTATAACTATATCGTTCTGGACGATTGCTTGCTCCAACAATGAGTACCTTGGCCATGATCATTAATCCTTTGTTATTTTAGACTCTCTAGGGCTTTGATTATATCATTGGGTTCTGCTCTTTGAACATAATCTACATTGAGAAAAGAATAGACAATTTTTCCCTCTTTAGAAATAACATAGGTCGCTGGAACAGGAAGCTCCCAAGAATCGTTTCCTTGGTTTTTCTCCAAATCTAATCCAAACTTGAGATAGACTTCTTTTAAATCTTCTTCGAGTTGAAAAACGAGTCCATATTTACGAGCTTCTTTATTCTTATTATCAGTAAGGATTTCGTACTGAAGTTCGTGTTTTTTTACTGTAGTATTGGCCGATTCCATTGATTCAGGAGAAACGGCAATCAGCTGTCCACCTGCCGCTTTAAATTGTTCTAAGTGATCTTGATAGGCCTTTAATTGTAGGTTGCAATAAGGACACCATCCGCCACGATAAAAAGTAAGTACAATGGGCCCATCTTTTAATTTTTCCGAGAGAGTGACTTCTTTGCCATGAACATTGGGGAGAGTAAAGTCGATATATTGATCACCTTTCTTTGTCGCTTTATCAATGATACCTGATTTTCGTAACTTCTCAGTTGCTTGTTCCATGGTCATACGAGCCGCATCTGGTATATTTGATGCCTTTCGACGATTATCAATTTCTTCTTGTAGTGAGTATTCAAAGTTTTTGTCAGTAAAAGCCACAATTTTCTCCTTTTTAGTAATTCCAAAAACTCGAGCCTTCTCCTTTCCTTGATTAAAGGCAATGAGCATCGATTGTTGAAAAATTTTATTATCTTTTAAAAATTTCTTATCTTTATCAAAATCAACTTCTAAGAGCTTGAAATGATCTTTATTCATTTGATCGAGTATCTTCTTTTGAGCTTTACATGACGGACACCATGTCGCATGGACGTGAACAAGAACATTGTCATTGCTCTTTATGAATTCGTTAATCTTCTTTGTGTCATCACTATAGGTGAGTAGGGAAAAGAAAGATAAAAATAGCGTTAAGAGTTTTTTATTCATCATTTATTCCTTTTTAAATGGTTAATGAAAGGTTTGTTATTGCTTCGGGTAAAATGCTTAAGAGAAAAGTTTCAAGGGCTTTATCAAGTCCAGTTAGAATAAGAATCGCCATGATCGCACAAAAAATTCCAAGTCCAATCTTTACATTTTTTGAATTCTCTAAACTCTTTTTTTGAACTTTAGATACTAGAGATTGTGCTCCGTAGGAAAGAAAGAGAATAGGAAGAATGGAACCCAGTGAAAATATACTGAGAAGGATCATAGAAGACTTTGTTTCTGGATTATTGATTATGATGCCAATAATGATCGCAAGAGTTGGACCACTACAAGGTGCCCAGATCGGACCTAAAAATAAGCCGTTTATAAACTCCATAAGCACAGAGTTATTCTTGGCCATTTTTCCTTGGGTAATACTTTGAAGCTTATTATTAATTGGAGAAAGAAGAGATGAGATCTTATCAATCCCTTTAGGGAAGAGAAAAAGAAGAGAGGCAAGTAATAGAAAGACTCCCGATAGAATTTTAAGTTTATCGGGAGTTAAACCTAAGAGCTGTCCCGACGTTGCTATAATATAGGTTGAGATGGAAAAGCTAATGGCTACTCCAAGAGCAAGAAAAACAGGTCCCCAATAGGAACGTTGGAATGAAGATCTGGCAACAAAAGGAACCATGGGTAGGATACAGGGAGAAAAAATGGTCAGAAATCCTGCTAAAAAAGAGCTGAGAACGAGACTTATCGACATGGTCATCCTTTTGTGTATTTGACCAAATGGTCAAATAATGATTAAAAAAAACTAAATCTTCAACCCAAACTCACTTAGTGTGTTGTTGGCAATTTGTTTGAGAAATTTCTTATCCTTCTTAAATTTTGAAATTTCTCTAATCGAAAAGGCTGTCGTAATTAGCATCGTAGCGAGCTCATCTCTTTTCTTGCTTGTGTGGGTGAGTTCAATCTTTTCTAATACATTTTTAAAATTGAGTTCAACAGCAGAAAATAAAGCCTTCGTTCGTTTGGCCGGTGCATTGTCTAGAGTCGCCAATTCAAGACATGAGTTCATGATGAGGCAACCTTTAGTATTATCTTCTTTGACTCCTTCATGAACGAGTCTTTTAAAGAAGTTTTTAAGATAGAGGTTTGGATCACCTGTATTATAGAAGAAAGAGCGAGAATGTTGGCCATACTTTTCTAAGCAAAGAAGAAATAGATTCTCCTTTGATTTAAAAGTATTATAAAGACTACCTTTAAGTAATCCTGTCTCTTGGGTGAGGTCTTTAAGAGATGTTCCTTCAAAACCTTTGTTCCAGAACAAGTTCATGGCCTTAGCAATAATATCTTCTCTATCAAATTCCGTAGTTCTACTCATAGGGGAAGTTTAACTTATTTGACCGACTGGTCAATATAGAAAAATTAGACAAAGACTTTAATCTGTATTTAAATAAAAGCTCATGACGAGGTGAACCGTACCATGTAAGTAAAGACGGCTCTAATATCAAATATTTGGAGGTATTTTTATGACAGCACAATGGGCGTGGTTTACTTTAATTCTTGCTGGTTTACTTGAAATTTGTTGGGCCATAGGGCTTAAATATAGCGAAGGCTTTACCAAGCTTTGGCCATCTCTTTTCACTGCTTTCACACTTTCACTTAGCATGTATCTCTTGGCCAAAGCGAGTCAAAGCCTTCCCATAGGAACAGCCTATGGCGTCTGGGTCGGAATTGGAGCTTTGGGCACAGCGATCTTAGGGATTCTTCTTTTTAATGAACCCATAAGTCTTTCAAGAGTTTTTTTCTTAACACTTCTTCTCGTTTCTATCATTGGCCTAAAGATGGCTTAAGGCCAATTCTAAGTATTTCATTACAATTGGGTAGAGGAAAGGTACGACCTCAATGGCAATGAGAACAATGATAATAATCTCCATGAAATGGCCACGTCTTGTATGGAGTTCACCCATATACATTTGAGAAACGTCTTGTAAATTTTTGAGCTTTTGATCGACTGTTGCTTGCCATTGAGGGACTTGAAGCCTCTTAAGACTTAAGCGGTAAAGCCGTGCAAAGTAAATATCACCTACAACTTTTAGTGAGTTCTCAATCCTCTCGACGACCTCACTTGTTTCCAAGTAGAGTTGACTAGCATCTCGTGCAAGTAAGGCAATCGTACTATTGAAAATAGAAGGTCTCTTTTCGACAACTTGGCGATATAGGCCAGATAGTTTCTTATCGAGTAGATCATCAAAATAGCGAAGCTCTAATAATTGAACATTCGCCAACTCGATGACATCGCAGATATCTTCTGAGTCTGTTCTGGCGAGAACAAATGCACTATCCCAGTCAATAACAACAAGATCGTTAGGCCCATAAGAGAGACTACTTTCTTTGATAGGAGAGATCATCGCTTCACTTAAAGGGATATTTTCTTCTTTACTTAAGAATTGATAGACAAAGTTATCCTTTTCCCAAAAATCCTTTGGTTTGTAATCAGGATTGGCCAAGAATATATTATAGTCTTCCTCTTGATTCCAAACTTCAGGTTTCTTAAGACTATTTCCCAAGAGAGATAAGAGCTCTTGAATTTTCGTTTTTAAGAAATGGTCGATAGCCTCACTTTCACACCAAAAGCTAAACCATTGGATAAGCTTGGTTCTGTCTTCATCGTTTTCACTGTAGGCTTCACAGTCTATACTTAATGAAAAGGAGACGGCTCCATAGCTCCATATTTTAGTAATCATTTGAGCTTTGGTTCCCTCAAAAAGTACATCTCCTTGGCTGAGGACCAGAGGAGGATCTCCATAGAGAAAGTCTTTAGAGGGTCTCTTAAGCGTATACTTAGATGTTGGTCCAAGTTTATTTAATTTTCCTGAAGCTTCAGCAAAGTTGACTTCATGGGCAAGGTCATAGATTCGGTAAATGACCAATTTTCCCGCATTCATATTAACGTCCTTCCTTTTGTTTGTTGAGGAATGCTCGCGCTATTTTTCTGTAGAGCTCATCACCTAAGATGAGATCCTCTACACCGGAGTCAATACTGGGATTATCATTTACTTCAACTACCATAGGTATATCGTCGATAACTTTTATATCGACGCCATAGAGTCCCGTCCCGACTAGAGAGGAGACCTTTACCGCGGTATCCAGAATATTTTTAGGAACATCGCTTAATTCTAAAGTATCACTATCTCCAGAGACATCATCTCCAGACTTGCCGTGATCATAAATTTGCCAGTGGCCTCGACTCATATAGTACTTACAAGCATAGAGTGCTTGGCCCTCTAGAACTCCAATTCTCCAATCAAAGTCTGTTGGGAGAAACTTTTGAATGAGAACAAGGGCGGACTTCTTTAAAAAGTCTGCCAGTAGAAGTTTAAGCTCTTCCCGATCTTTCGCCTTCTTTACCCCAATACTAAAGCTTCCATCAGGGATTTTCAGCACAAGAGGGTAGGAAAATTTATCTTCTAACATTTGTAAGGTATCTTCTGAGTGATCTGATACGAATACAGAGGGAAGCTGAGAAATACCGTGCTTTTCCATTAAGTTATACATAAAGACTTTGTTGGTACATTTTAAAATACTATTGGGATCGTCAATAACGACCAGACCTTCTTGAAATGCTCTGTGGCTAAATGCATAGGTATGGTTTTTAATTGTTGTTGTTTCTCTAATAAAGAGACCATCAAACTCATTCAGCTTGGTGATATCTTTTCTTCCCAATCTTTCACTGTAAATGCCTTCTTCTGCACATACTCTTTCAAACTTTTTTAAGGCCATTTCATCTGAAGGAGGAAGTTCTTCTTCTGGGTTAACTAAGATGGCTAGATCAAATTGGTAATTCTTCTTTGGTCCTGGAAGTCTCCAAATTCTTGTTGAATACTTTTCAAGAGATTTTCCAAAGAGCTCTTCTTCCGCCTCATTGAGATCGGTAAAGGGAACAGGGACTACTGATTCAATTCTCCAAATCTTTTTTTGAGTGAGGCGTACCTCTAAGATTGGGCAGGGGAATTGGTCAAAGATATGGCGAGATAACCCTTTAAAGAGAGGGTCTTTGGCATGTCCAAAATATGTTCTAAAGGCAATAGATTTGAGACCACTTGCATTTTGAGTGAACTTGTTCGCTGCTTGTTCTGCCACCTCTTGTAAATCATCTAAGTCATAGAGGTAGAGTCTTTTCTTGCTTAAGTCGTTTAAAGTTTTAATAGAAGGAATGACTCGATGACCTCTAGCTTCAGCAAGTAGTGAACAGTAGTATCCATCAGAGAGATACTTATAACTCTTACATAGATTGAGTACACGAGTGATTCGATTATTTTCGTTACCAAATCTGGTATCAAAGAGATAGTTCTTTGCCGCAATAATATGCTCCGATGGATGGTATACTTGCCAGTCTTTGATTTGGTCTACCAGAACAATAAAGTCTTTCATTTTCTTCCTTTTCTACTACTTTTTATTAAATTAAAAAGAGTCTTTAATTTGCTTTGATGGTATTATGAGCTTTCATTTTGGTCACTAAAAATGAGAGAAAAAAATGAAGTATAGACCAGCAAAAATATCAGACATTCCTAAGCTTGTTTCTTTAGAAAATAGCTCTTTTGATAGCGACCAGCTAACTGATAGAAACTTCAAGTATTTCATTGACTTATCCCACGGGGAGATCCTCGTTCAAGAGTTAGAGGGGGAAATCTCAGGTTATGGAGTGATTCTCTTTCACCGAGGAACGGCCTTATCTAGGCTCTATTCTCTCGCTGTGGATCAAAAACTTCGCGGCAAGGGACTAGGTAAGAAGCTCCTACTAAAGTTAGAAAAAATGGCCAAAGATAGGGGGAGTACTTATCTTCGTTTAGAAGTGAAGAGTTCTAATCGTTCGGCTATTCAATTGTATGAATCTTGTGGCTATAGAAAGTTCGCCCTAAAAAAAGACTATTATGAAGATCATGAAGATGCTCAATGTTACGAAAAGAAAATTCGCAATTTGTCGGGCAAAGTCATAAAGGGTCCGAAGGTCCCCCATTATCAGCAGACCACAGAGTTTACTTGTGGGCCTTCTTCACTTCTTATGGCAATGAAAGCACTAAGCAAGAAAACCAAATTCAATCGAGAACATGAAATAGAAATTTGGCGAGAAGCGACGACTATTTTTATGACAAGTGGTCATGGGGGTTGTGGACCTCATGGGTTGGCATTAGCCGCTCATAAAAGAGGATTTGAAGTAGAGCTTTATTTAAACTCTTCAGCTCCCTTATTTATTGAAGGGGTGAGATCAAAACATAAGAAAGAAATTATTGAGCTCGTCCAAAAAGATTTTGAAAATAAAATTAAGAAAGAAAAAATCAAGGTTTTTAAAGATGAGTATGATTGGGATACCATTAGAGAAATTTTTGCTCATGGAGGAATCCCTGTCCTTCTTATCAGTGCCTATCGTTTGACAGAAACTAAAGCTCCCCATTGGATTGTCTTAACGGCAATGGAGGGTGACTTTATCTACTTTCATGACCCCGAAATTGATGCTGGTCAATCGGTTGTGGATAATTTCAATGTACCGGTTAGGCGGGATGAATTTGAGCTCATGGCCAAATTTGGCTCACGACAATTAAAGTCAATTGTAGCCCTTTATAGAGATTGAATTTTGTTTATAATGGAAGAGAAGTTGCGGGTATATACGCCTCTCTCTCTGCAGATGCTATTATTGAGTCTGCAAAGCTTACTCATGTTAAATCGGTACCTTTTAGTATCTTTCGTTCTCGATTCGATTACAATTCAAGAATCATGGTTAGGAAAGCTTAGCGTTCTCATCTTCTAAGCTTTCTTGGTCAATATTTTCTTTTTTCCAGAAGTCTTTTCCTAATGCCTCAAACGCAGGATTGTAGGGAGGGTCTATGGAATAGCGAAACTTTTCATAAGACTGAAAAAGCCTTCTCTTTGAAAGAAATATTATTATTCCTAATCCAGCTCCTAGAAAAAATCCAATTCCATGAGCTAGGTAACTCACATTAGGTTCAAATTTATGGGGCACAAGAAGAAGTAAACTTATGGCCACAATCTTCATTAAACGTCTTGTTTTAGAAATATAGCGATCGATTAAGAAATAGAGAGAAAACCAAAGACCCCAAAACCCATAGAGAAGTCCAGAGGCGCCAACCAAGCTAATATTGTCTTTCATAAAAAGTAGAGTTAAAGCATGTGTGCCTAAAGCAATAACAAATCCTCCAATAAAGACGATTTTATTGCCATAGGTTCTCCCTATAAAATAGCCTAATATGGTTAGAAATAAAGAATTAGATAGGAAGTGATTTAAATCCCCATGAACAAAGAACCCTAGAGGGAGTCTCCAAATTTCTTTTTGATTGAAAATCAAATCATGAGTGACTCTAAAATTTTCAGAGTAAGGGCTCCAGTAATACCAACTAATAAGAAGACAAAATATTGGCCAAATCAGAGCCTTGCTAAAAGAGAAGTCATAATGGCCATGACTTAAATAATTTGAATGAGGCTCTTTGATAATATCCATAGTTAGTCAAAGATGGGGTCTTTATTATGGATGTCAAGAGCAGCTGTATTCCTTAAAAGTAAAATTTAAAGAATACAGTAGCTTATATCTAATTTTAGAAACAGATATGTTCTTGTGTGTAGAGAACTTTCTTAAGGTCAACCAGATATACAACTTCTTGTTCACATGATCTCGTAATGGGAAGGAAAACGGGTTCTCCCTCATCGAAATACATATCACTAAGATTTGTAGTATAGCTCACATAAAAGAAGACTTCTTGATCCTCAGAACTGCTATGAGAGTATTGAATAGAGTTCGCTTCTGGATAGTATGCTTTTACTGCTTCAAATGCTTCAGTTATCACTTCTTGAGATACTGGTTTAGCAAATGATGTGAGAGAGATTACAGCTAACAAAGCTGTAGCAATTAACGTTTTCATGGTTGGGGCTCCATTTTTTAGGGTTTCCCCATAGATATCAACTTCGAACGTATCTGGTCTACGTATAAATTAAAACCTGTAAATAATGCTCACTTTCATTATAATGTTTTAAAAAGAGGCTCTATGAAAAGAATGACGATTGAAAACTTTGAAAACTCTCTGGCCAATGAGAAAGGACTTTTTATGATTAAGTTTTTTTCTCCAACATGTGGTCCTTGCCGAACTATGGGGCCAGTGTTTGAAAAGTTAAACGAAAATAACCCTAATCTCAATATATATGAAATAGATACTATGGAAAGTCCCGAACTCGCCTCTCATTTTGGTGTAAGAGGAGTTCCCCATGTTGTTTATTGTGAAAATAGAGAAGTTCTCTATAGCTTTACAGGGCTTACACCTTTGGGAAACTTACAGTATGTTATAAATCATATTGATGATCCCTATTTCAGAGAAAATGGAGAGTTTCGAAAAGATGATAGTCCCAAAAAATGGACATTTGAGATCACAGTCGGAGTCATCTTATTTATTTTAATATTAGCTATTGCCTTTTTATAAACTGAGATCGATTTCTGATAAAAGCTCAAGTGATCTCATTTTCTTTTCTAAGTCATATATAGAAGTAACAACCATAAGTTCATTCGGTTGATATTTATTTATAAAACTACGTAATTGCGTTTGAACCGTTTGTTTTGATCCTACAAATGAAAATTTAAGCATATGTTCGGCCATTATTTTTTCAGGTTCATTCCAGAAAGTGTTCATATCCTCAATAGGCGGTTGAAATTTTAATTTATGACCTCTGCGTAAATTTACAAAGGATTGCCTTTGACTAGAGGCCAAGTATTGTGCCTCTTCATCTGTATCAGCAATAATAATATTTACTCCTAACATAAAGTAAGGCTTGTCCTGTTGTTCTGAAGGGGAGAATTTATTTCTATAATGATCGATGGCCTGGTCAAAGGCATCTGGGGCAAAGTGAGAGGCAAAGGCATAGGGAAGACCAAAATGAGCGGCTAATTGAGCGCCAAACGTACTCGAGCCTAGAATCCAAAGTGGTACTTGGGTTCCAAAGCCTGGTGTAGCAACAATGGGCTCATTTGCTCCTTTATTAGAGAGTAACTTTTGGAGCTCGAGTACATCATCTGGGAAACGTTCAGAGCTTCTGATGTCAGTTCTAAGGGCCCTCATTGTTCGTTGATCAGTTCCAGGTGCTCGTCCTAGTCCCAAATCAATCCTATTCGGAAATAGACTTTCCAGTGTGCCAAATTGTTCTGCGATAGAGAGGGGAGAGTGGTTGGGAAGCATTATACCACCCGCACCAATTCGAATTCTTTCCGTATGAGCTGCAAGATGACCAATGACCACTGAGGTCGCAGCACTTGCGATAGCTGGCATATTATGGTGTTCAGCTACCCATATACGAGAATAACCTAATCTTTCTGCTGTCTGGGCAACTTGAACTGATGACTTTAAGGCATCAGCTTCATTTTGGTTGTCATTAACAAAAACAAGATCAAGTAAAGAGAGTTGTGGCATAAAACGTACCTTTTATATTAAGTGATCATCACTAATATTGGTCAAAGTAAAACCAATTTTGGCCATAACTTGAGAGTTTTGAATAACTCTTGCCTTAAAGTGAAAGAGATTTTCTATTTTTTCTTCGAGTTCAACTTCACACTCAATGAAGTCAGTAGGCTTAACGATACTAATGAACTTAGCGTAATTAACCTTTCTAAGCACACCTAAGGCATGTCCTTTTGTGGATTTCGAATTATAATTTTCTACTGGACTATGATATTTAGAGATCAGTATTCCTGCACTTTGAGTACAAAATTCTTGAATCATGGCCCCAGGAACAACAGGAGCATCAGGAAAATGTCCTTTCAAAAAAAACTCTTCACCTGAAAAAATTTTCTTAGCTATAATTTTTTTTTGATCGCATTCTGTTATCTCACTAACCATGAGATAAGGCTCTCTTTGATGTAAGAGTTTTGTTATATCGCTTGTATTCACTATTTCTCCTTAAAATGACTCATTTTAAATATAAATTTTAAAAAGCTAAGGGACTATATCTTTCCATTAGACATTCATTATATTGAGTAAATAAGAAGTATTTTCTTTATTGATCCGAAGTTGAGACGGTCTTAATTGAATAATTATAATGAATCTCAATAATTAGATATTTCATCATAGCTGAGAGGGCCAACTGCTCCTTCAGTTACATTGAATCTCCATGATCTTCTTCTTCCAATATTCAGAGCACTGAAGATCAAGTCAGCATTTTTATTTTTGCAGTCAACTACTGCTTGAGAGTTTAAATCAATACACATCTTAATTAACTTATCTTTCGAAGAGATTTCTGGGAGAGTATAAAAAACTTCATCTTGAAACTCACCATTAAGCGGATTATTTAAAGCAATTCGAAGTGTAATAAGAGAATTTATATGTCCCTCAAGTTGAGACTCTGTTATTTCATGAATATTAATTTTCGTTAAAGATGATTGCTCTCTATTTTTGATAAGCCACCAAGAATTTTGATTAGCAGAGAATATTCCTCTACTGGATCTTAGCCAATCATCTTCAAAAATAACTCTGTCTATACCTGCGGGGAGGGCGTAAGGGGCATTCCTGAAATCATGTTCTAATTCAAAGAAGCGAATTCCTTTATTTCCAAATGATTCTTCTGCTAATTTTTGGAACGCAGGGCTTTCATTCTCATAAAAAGGTCGATAGAGGTATAGTGAGGTTACTCTCGTATCACCTGGTCCATTATCTCCACTATTAAGTATGACTTTTGTACCTTGAAATCCGATATGCCATGTCTTATCTCTTCTCGCAAAGAAACTATTCATTTTTTTACTTAGACCATTTTCTATATTGAGATAGGTGTATACATTTTTCTCAGGATCTTGAATACATTGTTCATAGTCTGGATTGGTAAAGGAGTTTCCGCAACCAACAGCCTCTAGTCTAAATTCTTGATATGTGTTTTCGTTTTCTTTTTGAATGCGGATACTATAGTGGCCAGCTTCCGAAGCTTGATTGTAATAATTAATGATTTGGAACTTATAGAACTGATTATCTACTCTTAACCCATAAACTCTAAAGTTGGGCCAAATAATGTGATTAGATTGGTCGTAGGCATACCACGAATTCTCAAGGAAGAAATCTAATGACTTGTCTTGAACAAAAGGACTTTTGGTTTCTAGGTAATAGCTCTCTTCAACCTCTAAAGATGTACGGCTTTTATCTTCAATTTTTCGACAGCTTGAAATCGAAATACAAAAAGTCAGAATAAAGGTTGTCGATAATAATGAAGTCAGTTTTTTCATTTCAAATGGCCCTTAGTCTAAACCCTAAAAAGATTTCAGTTCCTCTGTTAGGACGTCCATCAAATTGTGGGGTAACAGTATCCTGAGCAGGATCTTTAGTTTCATTAAAAATATTATTGATACTCAAAAAACTTGTTAAATTTTGAGTGATGTCATAGTTAACTTTAATGTCTGTCGTGAGAAAAGATTTCGAAATTTGTTCATTTTCTTTGTCGGCGTAGGACTTCCCATTATATCGAGTTAGCGAGAGTAAAGATATTTTATCTGTAAGTTTATACCCCAATGAAAACATTCCCAAATATAGAGGGCGATTCGCTATAATTAAATCGGTTGTTCTATCGACTGTTTCTGTATAAGAGCCATTGAGTCTAAAGTTTAATTTCTGATAGGAACCTTTCAGTCCTATTTCTATCCCCTTACTTGTGACCTTATCGAAGTTATCATAGGTAAAAATAGTTTGTGACCCATCGGATTGTCCCTGATTGATTTCGATTAGATTACTTATCTTATTGAAGAAAAGATTTCCGTAGAGATTCATTTGAGACTGTTTTGAAGACGACTCCCATTTTATTTCTTGTCCCAGTTGAAAACTCAAAGACTCTTCAGGTTTTAAATCAGGATTTCCTTCTACTATATAATTGGCCAGTGATGTGTGATCTAATGTGAAAAATCTTTCTTTTACTGAGGGGGCCCGATAACCTGTACCTACAGATGCCCATGTCTTAAAACCAAAATTTTTATAATCGCTAAAGTGTGAAATGTTAATTTTTGGAGCAACATGGGAACCAAAATCTTTGTCGTATTGATAGCGAGCACCCGGTGAGATTTCAAAACTATCTATCCAAAAGTTGTCTTGAAGAAATGCTTCATAGGAGCTAACTCTTTTATTCTCAACATCAGATGTTTCAACAATCAGTTCTGGAGTACTTTGAGAAATTGTTCTTTGATCAACTAAGCTTTCTCTGTAGAGAAGTCCGGTGGTTATAGAGTGTTGTCCAAGTTCATAATCTCTATATTGAATATCAACTCGCTTTCCTTTGAAATCCGTTAGCTTTTTAGTCTCTATGAATGGAGTCTCTGGACGATCACTTAAGATCAAAAGATCGTCATTATCTTCAATATTGATAATGCCTCTAAATTCGCCTTTACCTAGTTTTCCCTGGGTTCCTAATTTGAGATTGAGATTATCAGTTTCAGTTATATTTTGGATTTTACCGAATGAATTAGAGCTGAGAGGTCGTGAGGAATAACTTTCTATATTTCCTTTAAAATAAAGGAGATCAAAGAATGTACTAAGCTTTCCAAAATTTCGATCTATTCTTAGACCAAATTGTTGTCTTCGAAAGTCAGTTCCATCTTTAATGATCGATTGGTCATCGAGATCAAATTGATCTTGTTCTCGTAAAGAGTAAGTCATCTTCATCTGGTAAGAAAATAGTTTTTTCTCAAAATGACCTTTCAGATTTTTTAAACGACCATCCGATGTTTGTGTCATTTGTGAGGCGGATGCTTCTAATTCTAGACGTGTTTTATCAGAGCCTTTCTTAGTGACAATATTAATCACTCCACCCATGGCCTGTGACCCATAGAGAGAACTTGAAGCTCCTTTTATGACTTCGACCCTCTCAATATTAGATGTGGCCACTTGGGAAAGATCAAATCCAAAACTTGAATTCTGTCCCACTGGAACGCCATCAATCATGACAAGAACAGAGTTTTCCCCAAAGCCTTGGATTACTGGGGTTTTTGCCTGGGTTCTTAAATCTGAAGATAGAGTGGTGACACCTGGAATATCTTTAACTGCAACGGATAGGTCTTGATATTGTTGTTCGTTGAAATACTCTTCAGATAGGATCTCTACCTTTACTGGAGCATCAACGAGTCCTGAGTGGACTTCTTTATTTCCGATTACCTCTATAAGTCCCTGATTTTTGTGAGAAACAGGCTCCGCTCTGAGATAAATAGAGAGGAAGGTTGTGGCTACAAAGGTTGCAATGAGGTTACATTTGTTTGACATATCAAACTTTTAGCATTTAAATTCAATCCATACAATATTTTCTTAATACGGGGAGCAAAGATATGAAAATTTTTAGCCTATTCTTAATTGCCTTTATGAGCTTATCTACGTTTGCAGAAAAGTCTCCTTTTACCTATATCGAATTTGGACAATTTCCTGGAAGAGGGGATTTCATTCAAGCTGAAAATCCAGACTATTTAGATGAGAATTATACAAATCTTGTTATTGCGATTAATGGTGTTGAAACTCAAAAGATCATTGATGATACCAAGAAACTTTACGGAAGTGATTATAAATGTCGTTTGGCCGAACATTTTACTGAGACTCTTGAAGATATCGGAATGAATATTGGTGATGCTGTTCATCTTACTGTTTATCTTCTCGATGGTGGACATCAAGTCATTCAAGTACCCAATGTTGAACTTACCGAAGACAATCTTCTTTCCGTTCAATTTGAAACAAATTTTTGTCAATAGTATCTAATATCGAAGGATTCTTATGAGACACCCTAAGCTACTTTTCATTACTTTTTTTATATTTTGCTCTCATTATACTTTTGCTCAAAATAGGATCGTAAGTATTGGTGGAACTCTAACTGAAATTGTTTTTGAATTAGGCTTAGGGGAAAAAATTGTAGGTATTGATGCTACTTCAGTCTATCCTGAAGAAAAAGTGAAGAACATTAAGAATCTCGGCTATCGTCAAAGTATTAGTATGGAGGGAATTGTTTCTTTAAATCCTGATATTGTTTTGGCGAGTACTAAATTAACTCCACAACCCCTTATCGACTCACTCAAAAAGCTTAAAGTGAATCTCGTTGTTGTTAAAGAAGAGGACACGTTCGAGAGTGCTAAAGAAAAGATTAAAGTCGTGGCAAATAAACTCAATAGAGCCGAAAAGGGAAAAATGCTCATTTCCAAATTAGAAAAAGAATTGAGCGTTGCCAAAGAGAAAGCTTCAAACAAAGAAATTAAAAAGAAACTCGTTTTTATCTATGCTAGAGGGGGAAATCGAATTTTCCTTTCTGGGTCAGAGACTGCTGCAGATAAAATGATTCAGCTCGCTGGAGCAAAGAATGCTTTCGATCAAGTGAAAGGATTTAAACCCATTACTACGGAAGCCTTAATTGAAAGCAATCCAGATGCAGTAGTGATGCTAAAAAGTGGTAAGGATAGCTTAAAAAATCCTTGGTCTTCTATAAAAGGAATTGAGCATACAACTGCTGGTAAAAATAAAAATATGATTTTAGTAGATGATCTCTCATTCTTAGGTTTTGGACCACGCTCAGCGAGTGAATTGATTGAGTTTTCTAAAAAAATCCATAATCTTTAATTCAATTATGACTGAGGCCGTACTCCATTCTAGAGCGCTCTATATCAAACAACAGCGTAAATTTTTCCGTACTTTTTGCGTACTCTTAGTTCTGCTTCTCATGACTATTGTTTTGGGTATTTTTCTTGGACCCGCTTCTGGTTTTATTGACTCTATAGAAAGGGCGTTTAATCAGGAGCCTTCTCTTATTAAAGAACTTGTTCTAAATATCAGGTTGCCTCGTGTTCTTCTTGGGCTATTGGCGGGAGGGGGACTTGCTTTAGCTGGTGCTGCTCTTCAAATACTTTTTAACAACCCCCTTGCGGACTCTGGTCTGATCGGTATTTCAAGTGGTGCTATGTTAGGGGTGATAACCGGAACCTTCTTACTGAAACTTATTCCTTTTTTTCAATCCTTCTTTGAAAGTTACCCCTTATTCTTTTTGCCAAGTCTCGCTTTTTTGGGAGCTCTCTTTTTAGGCTTCCTCGTTTATAGAATTTCTCTTAGCCATGGACGTATTCAAATTGCTATTATGCTTTTGGCCGGAGTGGCCGTGAATGCTTTTGCTGGAGCCTATTCTGGACTTCTCATCACTTTACTTAATGATGAGCAGTTAAGATCAATAACCTTTTGGTCTATGGGATCATTGAATGGGGCAACTTGGCCTATTATTTCTCTGTTAAGTCTACTCGTTTTGGGAGCTAGCTCCTATCTCTACTCATTTCATAAGGAATTGGATGCTTTGGCCTTAGGTGAAAGAGAGGCTCTCTATTTAGGGGTTGATACAGATAAAGTAAAAAAGACGGTACTCATTCTCTCTGCTGTTATATGTGGTCCTTTAACGGCTTTCGTAGGCGTTATAGGGTTTGTAGGACTCGTTGTTCCTCATATTTTAAGATTATTCTTAGGGCCAAAGAGCTCTTCTTTATTGATTTGCTCATTCTTATTAGGTGGCGTTTTTCTTGTTCTTTCGGATATCGTGGCAAAGAATGTAGTTGCACCTTCTGAGCTCCCCATCGGAATTATAACCTCCATTGTTGGTACTCCTTTCTTTACTTATCTTCTTTTAAAACAAAAAAGGAGATTATCTTGATCGAGGCTAAAGGAATCTCTTACTCTGTACAAATAGGAAAAGGTCAATATAAAACGATAGTTGATGATATCGATTTAAAGATTGAGAAAGGCTCAATCACTGGGATCATAGGGAGAAATGGGGCTGGGAAATCATCTCTCATAAAAATCCTTTCTGGCTTAATCGTTCCTACTCAAGGTGACATTCTTCTCGATGGCAAAGATATTTCTCATTACTCTTCACGTGAGTTGGCATTGAAAAGAAGTGTCTTATCCCAAGAGATACCGGTGAGTTTTGGACTTTCTGTGCTGGATATTCTCTTGATGGGACGTTTTCCACACGGAAACTTAAGTTTAGAAGACTATAAAATTGTCGATGAAGTCATTGAGTCTTTAAATTTGAATGATCTTCTTGATACTTCTTATCCTTCGCTCTCTGGAGGAGAAAGACAAAAGGTTCAATTTGGAAGAGCTCTGTGTCAACTACTGCCCTTTGAAGAAAAAAATAGAGATAAAGTACTCTTCTTAGATGAACCTCTCTCGGCCTTAGACCTATCAGTGCAACAAATGATACTGAAGCGTATTTCTGAGCTTGTTAGAAAATATAAACTTACAGTAGTTTTCGTTTTACATGATCTCAACTATATTGCTAAGCACTGCTCAAAAATTTATTTATTAGAAAAAGGAAGATGTGCCTTAGAGGGAAGTTCTTATGAAGTTTTTACCGAGGCGAATCTTTTAAAATATTTTGAAGTGGATACTCAAATTTTAAAAAGTGAACAAAAATATCCAATTATGATCTTTAATTAAATAGGGGGATTTATGAGTGAAAATGAAGAAACAAAAACAGCAACAAAGGGACGTGGACGTCCAGAATTAATGAAAGATATGAAAGAAGTATCGCGAGTTGCAAGAGCTTTCATGAAAAAATGGGATAGTGGAATATTATCTAGTTTAGGTTCTTATGAAGATAAGTCATATCCTCTTGGAAGTTTAACTCCCTATGTTCTGACTGAGGAAGGGGATGTTATTATACTTGTTAGTGATCTTGCGCCTCACACTCATAATATGTGGAAAGCACCCCAAGTATGTTTTACTGTTTTTGATATGGAAGCAAGCTTTAAGCAAGCTTCTCCACGAGTTTCTCTTGTAGCTGAGGCAACTCAAATTGATGAAAAGAAAGAGCCTGAGAAATTCGCTACTATTTCTGAGAAGTATTTTACATTCTTTCCTATGGCCAGAAATTATTTTAAGGCCCACAATTTTTACTTCTTTACCATTAAGCCTGTTCACGTACATTTTGTAAGAACATTTGGACAAATTTATGATTATAAAGCTGAAGGTAATTGGAGCTTACCGACTCCAGAATGGAAGGGGAGTGAACAGTCTGCAATCGATCATATGAACAAAGATCACAAGTCATCACTAGTAAAGTACACAAAAGCTTTATTAGATAAAGAAATGAACGATGCAACTTTAGTAGCTGTAGACTCGGAAGGATTTCATATTAAGAGTGAAGATAAGTTTCACTATATGAATTTTCAAGGTTCTGCCGGAGATATGAAAGGACTTCACCGCGAATTTGTTTCCCTATCAAAGAATTGTTAGTTAATTTAGCCCCCTTTCTCTGATTGAGTGAAGGGGGCTAATTATTTTGTCCTACTTGTTTTCGAGGAAGGGATAATCGGTGTAACCTTCTTCTCCACCGCCGTAAAGACCGTCTTCCTTGAGCTCATTTAATGAGGCTTCTTCTTTGAAGCGTTTAACTAAGTCAGGATTTGCAATAAAGTCTCTTCCAAAACAAGCAAAGTCTAGCTTCTTATCGTTAAAGAGTTGTTTCGCTTTCTTTAGATCGAGACAATTATTACTTATATACTGACCTGAAAATTTGTCTTTCAATTGAGTGTAATCAAACTCTATCTTAGTTCTTCTTTCTTCCCCAGTATTTCCCTCGATAACGTGAATATAAGCAAGACTAAGTTTATCTAATTTATCAACAAAGTATTCGTAATCTCTTTGAGGGTCTTCTGTTGAGACATCATTGAAATGACTAACTGGAGCAATTCTTACTCCGACTTGTCCTGCATCCCAATGTTCTAAACAAGCTTCAATGACGGCAAGTGGAAATCTTAGGCGATTTTCAATTGTCCCACCATATTCGTCTTGTCTACGATTTGATTGTGTTGCGATAAATTGATGAAGTAAGTAACCATTAGCACAGTGAACCTCAATACCATCAAAACCTGCTTCTTTAGCACATTTCGCCGCATGGGCGTAATCTTTAATGGTAGCTAAAATTTGAGTTTGACTCATCTCTTGAGGCTCAGATGCTTGTTTCTTTCCCTCTTGGGTAAAGGCTTCAGCATCGGCCTGAATAGGAGAAGCAGATAGTGGCTTCTCTCCATTAGGCATCAGGTCTTTATGGCTAATTCTTCCACAGTGCCATAGTTGGCAAAATATTTTACCCCCTTTCTCGTGAACAGCATCGGTTACTTTTTTCCAGGATTGAGTCTGTTCTTCTGAATAGATCCCAGGAGTAAGGGCGTATCCATAAGCGAGCGGACTAATATTTGTAGCTTCTGAAATGATGAGGCCTGCTCCACTATCGTGGGATCGTTGAGCATAGTATTTTGCCATAAGATCACTGGCCAATCCTTTTTCATCACTTCTTGACCTTGTTAGCGGCGCCATAATGAAACGATTTCTTAATTCACAGCTTCCAAGTTTCGCAGGTTGAAAGAGAGGATGATTTTCTGTAGAACTCATAATTCTTGCTCCTTGATCAATTTGATTGATTTTATATTCAAGAATTCTCTAAAGCTAAAACGATCATGTTCTCTTCCGTATCCACTTTCTTTAACGCCTCCGAAAGGAATTTGGGGGCGAGCATTTACGAAACCATTTATATTCACCTGTCCGGTATCGAGTTTAAATTTGGCAATTTCTAGAGCTTTATCCCAATCTTCTGAAAAAATACCTCCTGCAAGTCCATACTTTGAAGAGTTCGCTATTTCGATCGCTTCCTCTAAGCTTTTTGCTTTGATTAAACTTGCAACTGGACCAAAGAGCTCATCATCGTAAGCCGGCATGCCCGGTTTAAGATTTTCAAGAATTGTGGGTTGAAAAAAGTATCCTTTTCTCTTCTCCTTATTTCCTCCCATGACAACTGTAGCGCCTTGATCAAGTGAATCTCTAACTTGTTCATCTAATTTTTCAAAGAGGTCTTTTCTCGCCATAGGACCTAGTTTTGTTGTTTTCTCAAGTGGGTCACCCAGTTGAGCTTCCTTCATATTATTTTTGAGAGCTTCTCTAAATTCATCGTAAACACTTTCAAGTACGATAAAGCGCTTAGCGGAAGTACAAGTCTCACCATTATTGATGAGCCTTCCAAAGGAGCTGGCCTTGGCTGCTTTCTCTATGTCCGCATCTTCTAAAACTAGGTAGGCGTCATTCCCTCCAAGTTCTAAGACTGATTTCTTTAGGTTTTTTGCCGCTTTTTGAGCGACAATTCTTCCCGTACTGGCACTTCCCGTGAAAGTGATCCCTCTCACTTCTCTTGCGGAATAAAGATCTTCAATATTTTCACTTTCTGCATAGAGATGGATAAATGATCCTTTTAAAACACCTGATTCATTAAAAATTTCTTCGAGTTTTTTGGCACAACCCCAAACGCAGGCTGCGTGTTTAAGAAGTGTTGTATTTCCCGAAAGAAGAACGGGGACTGCATAGCGTATTACCTGATAAAAAGGGAAGTTCCACGGTTGAATGGAAAGGATTACTCCTTGAGGACAATAAGATACTATGGCCCTTCCTTCTTGAAGATCTCTTTCTTCATCGGCGAGAGCATCTTCAACATTATCTAGAGAATATTGAATTATATTTTTACACAAATCAATTTCTTGATATCCCTGAGCAATTGGTTTACCCATCTCTTGGGTCATAAGTTTCGCGATTTCATCTTTCTGATCTTCTAAAATGCTGATCATTTTCTTAAAAGGTTTTTTTCTTTCCTTAAGAGGCATCGCCGACCATTTCTTGTAGGCTTCATGGGCCATTTTGAGTTTTTCGTTAACTCTTTCTTTAGAATCATAGGCATAGGATTCAAGTTTTTCTTCCGTGGCAGGATTTATAGTTTCGAACGTGTCTTCACTATTAATAGGTAAGCTATTTTCATTAATCTGAACTTCCATGATATTTCCTTTGTTACTGAATTAACCTCATAATAAAATTATGAGATTCATGAAAATAAGTATTATTAGGAATCTTTAGAAAGTGTTTAAATAACTACACATGAACATTTGCTCTACAAAATAGGGAGAGTGTTTAAATTTTTGACACCCCATGAATATCTTAACCTCTGGCCTTCTCGCGGCAAAATTTAGGGTATAAGGGGGCATGAAAAAGAAAATCCTTGTACCCCTATTTATGTCCTTATTACCCTTTACTTCTCTAATGGCCTCAGAGGCGACAATCTTGAAGGTTTCTAAAACCATCAATTCAAAGAATGTGCTTCATTATAAGGTCGAGTATGATGAGAGAACCTGTGAGATTCGCAGTGATGTCTTTGCCGATTGGAAAATGGGTGAAGAAGATGGTCGCTGGAAGCCGCTCAGTGAATCTGCTGGCTTTATTGAAAAGCCTCTTCGTCCTCATAGTAGTATTCTTTCTGGTTCCGAAGTTATTTTTGTAACAGAGTCCATGAATGAATTTGCGAGTAAGAAGATTATTGATCACGAGCAAGTTACCGTACGTGCCGAGCGTGACGAATCTGGAAACTGTTCCCTCACAAACGAAATCATCATTAAAGGAAGAAGATTCAATGTAACTCAACTTCATTCAAAAGTTACCATATTTGGTAGTGTTAAATGGGTTGAAGTCTATGCTGAAGATGAGTCAGGTAAACAAGTTAAAATGAAATTCTAGTATGATTTACCAGGGAAGTTCATCACCATTCCATGAGATGAACTTCCCTGAATCATCTACTTTCATTTTATGAAAAAGAGAAACTATATTCTGAGCCGTTTCATCTGGAGTGTGGAGAATGTAATTGGTTCTCTCTATAAACGGAGCTGATAAATCAGTCTTCGTTGTTCCTGGGTGAATGGCGAGAACGACGCAGTTATTTCTCTTTCTCTGAAATTCGATTGCTATATTTTTTATGACCATATTCAGGGCAGATTTGGAAGCTCGATAGGCATACCATCCTCCCATTCTATTATCTTCTATACTTCCTACTTTTGCCGAAAGAGTTACAAAATAGGATTTGGTGGGGTTGAGCTTTTTATGAAAATACTTTGCTAATAAAGGGGTGACGACAGTATTCACTCTCATCACTTCTAGAAAGTTGTCTGTTGAAAAATCTTTCAACGATTTCTCTGGAGCTAGGCCCTCTTTATTATGAAGAAGTCCTACGCAATTAATAATAATATCTAATTTAATATCCGCTAAATCTGTAGCAAGTTTTTTGATATGCTCATCAACAGTGGGGTCAATATTAAAAATATGCTCACGCTTGAGCTGAGAGTTCAATAATGGATTGGCCTTATCCCTATTTCGGTAAGTTGCAAAAATTTGGGCATGGGGATAAAGCTGTGAAAGGTGAGTAACAAAGCTTAAGCCTATGCCATGGCCAGCTCCTACGATAAGAATATTCTTTGCTGTATCCATAGATTATCCTTCGAATTCATAGAATAGAGATATAAGAATGACCGATCGAATGGTCCACATTAATGTCCTTGGCCAATTCGTGAGAACAAGCTTTTCAATATTTTTCAAATCAAAGTCCTGAGATAACTTATTATGAAGTGGAACACTTAGAATGAAGGTTGACAGCCAAGTAAGAAGAATAAGGGTAAAATTTAAGAGGATTAAAGGTCGGGGACTTTTATAGGCTAAAAAACTGCCAGAAAGAAGCTCTATCGTCATTAAAGGGATGACAATTGAGCTAATCGCTTTCACATGAAAACTTGTAAAGTCTCGAAAGGGGCCAAGTTTTGCAAAACGGAAGCTGGGGTAATGGACAATTTGAATAACCCAGATCACGCCTAGCATAACGAGGCAAAGACAAAAGTGAAGAAGATAGATGAGGTTCACACCATAATCTTCTCACTATTGCTTAAGAGGGATCAAGAAAGATTAGTTATACGGCCTAGAGATCGTAGTTTGCTATGCGTTCGACAAAGAAATATCCGTCGATTCTTCTTGAAGCTTGGTAAAAACGGCGAGTCCGCGCCTTTCCCTCTTTGTAGAGTACGATAGAAAAGTTATAAGCGATGACTTGATCGACTCTATCTTTGACTTCATATGTGCGACTATCGAGTTCGTAGTCCCATCCTAGTTGAAAGAGATTATAAGATTGAGCAAAGGCCAGTAAGTCCTGATAAGCTTCAATTCTTAACTCTTGTACTTGGGTAGGGAGATCTAAACTATCTCTATTAGTGAAAGTTTGGATTTGTCTCTCAGGATAGCGCTCAGTCATTCTCTGATTAAAGAGTTCGCCACTATAATCTTGAGCATGAATACTTAATGTTAGGATTCCTAATGCGATCAGTGTAATGATTTTATTCATTTTTCCCTCGTTGTTTGATTGTTGACCCTTATTTCTGACTAAATCATATTTAGAAATTGATTTCATATGATTTGTAATTCTTTCTATATTTCCTTTACAGATGAACCTGTAAAAAGGTTGAGATAAGTGATTAAAAATTGACTTGTGAAGCTATTCGGGGGATGAATAGGCATCATCTGAATACATATATATACACTTTTACGAACACTGGTATTTAGATTAAGTGTTGGTAATTATATTAAGGATATATATGTCTGAATTCGATAAATTTGAATTTATTGCCCCTATTTCCCAAGCTTTAGCTAATAAGGGGTATACAAAACCAACACCTATTCAAGAACAGTCTATAGCTCACATTATGAAAGGGGGCGATATTTTAGGAATTGCACAGACTGGCACGGGTAAAACAGCCGCCTTTTCACTTCCTATTATTCATAATATTGCAAAGAATAAGAAAAAGATTAAACCAGCACGTATGCGTTGCTTAATCATGACTCCTACTCGGGAGCTGGCCTCTCAAATTGAAGAAAATATTAAGGCCTATTCAAAGGGGTTGGCCCTTAAGTCTTGTGTTATTTTTGGAGGAGTTGGGCAAAGGGCCCAAATTCAAAATCTCGTAAAGGGACAAGATATTATCATTGCGACCCCTGGAAGACTCCTCGATCACATGAATGAAGGGAGAGTTCTCTTTGATCAATTAGATGTATTCATTCTTGATGAAGCGGATCGAATGTTGGATATGGGATTTATCAGAGATATTAAAAAGATCATAGCAAAACTCCCCGAGAAACGTCAGACTCTTCTCTTTTCTGCTACTATGCCAAAAGATATTGCAGATCTCTCTCAAAAGCTCTTAAAAAATCCAAAAAGAGTTGAAGTCACTCCTGAGTCAACAACTGTTGAAAAAATTGATCAGAAAATAAATCTCGTCGAAAAAGGAAATAAGCCGCTTCTTCTTATTAATATTCTGAAAGATAAGAAAATTAAAAATATGATTGTCTTTACTCGTACAAAACATGGTGCAGACCGGGTGGTGAAACATCTTGATCGAGTAGGAATTGCGAGTGCAGCTATTCATGGAAATAAATCGCAAGGGGCAAGAGAAAGGGCCTTGGGAGGATTTAAGAAGGGAGCATTAAGAGTTCTTGTCGCAACAGATATTGCAGCTCGAGGAATCGATGTTCCAGGAATCTCTCATGTGATTAACTATGATTTACCCGATGATCCTAAGAATTATGTTCATAGAATTGGTCGAACAGCACGTGCTGGTAAAAAAGGGATCGCGATATCTTTTTGTGACCCCGCTGAAAAGGCTCTTTATAAGCAAATTGAAAAGTCGATTAAAGCGAAGATTCCTATCGATGAAGATCACGCTTTTCACGGTGTTCCAGCTGATCATTCTAAAAATGGGGCAAGAAATAAAATGATGGGGAAAACGGGTGGCCAAAAGAAAGGACAAAATCCTAGAAGAAGAACTCGTCGTCCTAAAAATAATACGAGTCGAAATAAAACAAATCCATCGAGGTCTTGATGAGCTTTAATGAATTAGCTCTAGATCCTAGACTTGTTAAAAACCTAGGGGAGTTGAACTTTACTTTAATGACTCCGATTCAAAAGTCGAGCTTACCTCATCTGTTGAATGATAAAGATATGATCGCCCAAGCTGAAACTGGAAGTGGTAAAACTCTTGCCTTTGGTCTTGGAATTCTTAATAAGATAAAAGTTAAGAACACAAGGCCCCAATCCCTTGTGCTTTGTCCCACGCGAGAGTTGGCGGAACAAGTGGCAACTGAATTGAGAAAAATCGGGCGCTTGATTCCTAATATCAAAGTCCTAACGATAACAGGTGGAAAGTCTGAGTATCAGCAAGAAAGATCTTTGGCCCACGGTGCCCATATTGTTGTTGGAACAACTGGAAGAGTACGTAAGCTCCTTAATCGTAAAGTATTGAATCTCGAATTCGTTGAAACCTATGTCTTAGATGAAGCCGATCGAATGTTAGATATGGGATTCATTGAAGATATTGAAGAAATAACGGATTATCTTCCAAGAGAGCATCAAACTTTACTCTTTTCAGCAACTTTTCCTGACAATATTAAAGAGCTTAGTCAGCAAATTCAAAGAGATGATGTTATTCATGTTCAAGAAGAGGTTTCTGAAAAAGATCTTATTGAAGAAGTTTTTTTCCGCTTAGATGACCACAAGGAAAAAACAAGTGCTCTACTCACTGTTTTAGGTGAATATCAGCCGCAACAATTCATAATTTTTTGTAAAACAAAGGTCATTTCAGATTCCGTTGCAAGAGAGCTTGCTAGAGAGGGGATTGAAGTCGAGCCCATTCATGGTGATTTAGATCAAAGGGACCGAACTTCTGTGCTTTCACGATTTGCAAATGGGAGCATCAATGGTCTCGTGGCCACAGATGTTGCCGCTCGTGGGATTGATGTCAAAGGACTAGATCTCGTCGTCAATTTAGACTTACCCTTTGATCCAGAGGTTTACGTTCACCGTATTGGTCGAACAGGAAGAGCTGGGGAAAAAGGAGTTGCGGTAAGTTTCTATATTCCTAAAGAAGAGGAACTCTTCGATAGGATATCTGATTTTAGAAATGCCGAATTTAAAGTGCAAAATATAAATGATTGTGAGTCTCATCCTTATGATATTAAGCCTCTTATGAAAACATTATTTATATCAGGCGGGAAAAGAGATAAGTTGAGACCCACAGATATTGTAGGTGCTATTGTTGGAGAAGCGAAGATTGACTTCGAAGCAATTGGAAAAATAAATATTTTTCCCGTTTATAGCTATGTAGCCATTAAACTTGATCAGTATCACCATGTTCTCAAGTCTCTTGAAAGAGGGAAGATTAAAAATCGAAAATTTAAAGTTGGCCATGTCCGTTAATCAAGAAGGTTCTATGTTAGATGAAGTCTATTCCGAAATTTATGAAAATGTTGATTTTACGGCAATGGATAAATTTGAGGTATTAATTGGGAAAACGATTAAGAAGGCGATTATTGAACGCGAAGATAATCCCAATATTTATTCTGTAGCATTTAAGTTTGGTGAGTTACTAGATGGTTTAACCTTCTTTGCAAGTTCAAAAGGTAAAGAGCATACAATGAAGTTAGGAAGTGAAACTTTATTGACGATAACTCAAGCTCTTCAGTTTGAACTTGATCCCGAAGAAGCATTTCTTCTCTTTCATTTAAGGGGTTTAGGTAAATTTAGAAAACGGGAAACTGATCTTCATAACGAATTAAAGAAACTTTGGAAACAATTTCCTGAATATGAAATGGATGATAGAGACTTTTCTCGTTCTTTAAAAGGTCTGATGAGAGATAAGTTTATTAACTATAGAAGGGGAAATATTCTTCTCAATCCTAGTTTTGTCATACGTTATCGTATTTAGGTGATCCATTAAATTCGACACTTATATTAAAGTTTATTTTCCTGAATAGATAACCAACTAAGAGCATCTTTGATCGCTGTTTTCCAGTACTTCATACTATGACCGCTACCTTCTTGGACTATTTTAACTCTTTGACCTGGATGCTTAAAGCTTTCATGAATAAGCCTTCCCCATACATCTACTGAATTTGGAAATTGATTTAGGTCGAGGCCAAAGTCACGATAGTCAATTTCTACATAGAGGCTCTTGGGAAGTTGAGCGGTTTGATTAAGTAGCTTCGTTCCAAATGAAAACTCCTCAAGTTTTTCTAAGCCTTTTTGGAGAAAAATATCACGATCCATTTCTGGAATTTCATCAAAAGAAGATCTAAAAATGGGAGAGAGCGATAGAGTATGGGAAATGAGTTCAGGATGTTTTGAACCCAACATCAAAGCTCCGTGAGCCCCCATACTAATTCCTAAAACGCTGAGACGTTCAGAATTTAAATTCAAATGGGAAAGGGATTCCGGTAATTCATGGGATAAAAAAGTATCCCAGTCTCGAGAGCCATTTCCTAACCAATAATCATTTCCTATTTTTTGATTATCATCCTGGACAACGATGTCTTGTGGAGCGATGAATATCATAGGAGACTGCAATGTTTTGAATACTTGGTTTAGGTCTGCATGTTCTAGCATAGAACCTGGTTCATTCATTTGTCTTGCATAACCCCTTCCATGTAAGAAGAGTACGGAATGGGCTTCCTCTATATACTCCCTTTCTAGAGTAGGGTCATTAAAGTGGGGAAGAAAGATAAAGACTGGAATGGTCGTTTTAAGAGCTGCCGAATCTAGGGCGATATCACATCGTTTGTAATCTTTAATGACTTTACAGTTTTCTTGTGCGGAAGCTGGAAAACTGATGAGCATAAAAATAAATATAGGAAGAGAAACTAATTTAAATAGATTTACAGGAGTCGCTATTTTCATAAATTTATTTTAAGAGATATGGTTAGAAAAGGATGGGGACCGTGAAGTTCTTTCTAGCGGTGTTCAGAAAATAGACGAAGAGGATCTCGTGAAATCAGTGGCTTAGGTTGCTTTTGTGGAGAGTTAACCAAAAAATGATATTTTACAATTTTGACTTCAACCCTTTTAGGCTTATACTCCCTTTATGTGTTCTAAGGTTATCGCCTTCCTACTTTCCTCAATTATCTGTTTAAGTTTCGGGCTTAATGCTGCTGAAATAGATAAGGTTTCTGATCACACTGAACAGCTGCGATCAGAAGGAGCCTCTATTGAGCAAAATGTTAACGGCGAAATCGTTCAAAGTTTTCTTCAATATGAGTGTGACCACTGTGAAGACTGCAATGACTGCTGTACAGATGGTGAAGGGGATTGTTGTAAGGGGCTGTGCTCATGTACTATAGGCTTCTACTTTGTACACCTTCCCCAAATCCGCTTTCAAAAGAAAATTTCATTTCATGATGTGAGATGGTTTTATTTAAATCTGTATCATTCTCCTCATCTTGACTCCAATAAAATGCCTCCTCGAAGCTCTCTTTCTTAATTGATTGAAGTTTAATTATTTGTTTCTTACTTAAACTAAGAGAGTTTCCTATGAATCTTTTTTACAAAAGTGTGTTTGTCGCACTATTTATCTATATGGGAATGATTCATTCCTCCTATTCAAATGAGGAGTCAAAAAGTCATGATCCCTCAGAAAAAAATTGTCATATCCATGGCTCCCATTAGGAATGTGAGCTACCCAATCAAGTTAATGATATTATTTCCTGTGCCTTACAATTTCATCCGTTGGTTAAGAGAGAGGAGTTAAAGAGCAAAGTATCTTCTAAGTTGTTTGATCAAGCCTCTCAAGTCCCTAATCCCACCTTCAATACCAGATATATCCAAGGTGAGTCACAAGGAAAGGAAGTCTCCGAACTGGAGAGTAATCTATTTTTTGAATTTGAATTAGGTGGAAAGAAAAAGGCAAGGCAGGACTTAGCAAAGAGTATTTATTCTCATTCTCAACTCTCTGAGCAAAAAATGAAAGCGAAAGTGAAGAAGGAGACTATTCTAAATCTCTATCGGTTGCGTCAAGTAAAAGATGAAGAGAAGGCAAATGCTGATTCTCTAGCGGCTTTTGAGAAAGTGATCAGACGTTTGAAGAATCTGCCTCGACTCAATGCTGAGCAAGAAGCTGATCTCACCTTGTTTGAGATTGCCAAAGAAGAGGCTTTAGTAGAAAAGGCCGTTCTCTATCAAGAAGAACGAAGAATAGAACACTTCTTTCACATTGCTACTGGACATTCGATTGGTGAGATCAAAAAATTCATTCCAGGTTTTAAAAATAACTGGCCCTTAATTGATGAACGCTCAGAGAGTAAAAATTCTCTCTATGTAGAGGGCTTAAAGCTAGAGAGTCTACAGGCAAGAAATCAATTGAAGCTCGAGAGATCTAGGGCTTGGCCTAATTTAAAAGTTGGACCTTCCTTAATGGTTGATCAAGGAGTTACTAATAAGAATACTCTTGTAGGATTGAGTGTGTCCCTTCCCATTCCTATACTTAATCAAAATAGCGGTGGTAAATCACTAGCATTAGAGAATCATTTAAAATCCCAGAAAGAGGTTGAGTTTAGAAAAGCCGAAGAAAGTCATGAAAGGAATGAACAACTTCATGTGTATAGAAATACAGTCAGTATCCTTAAAGCAACACTTAAAAATAAGGAACTTCAAAAAAGACAGAATCGAATAGAAAAACTCTATATGCGAGGGCTGATTGCAAGTTCTGTATTTCTGGAATCTGTACGCCAGAAACTAAGTTATATCAAAAGTCGAAATGAAAGAGAATTAGTGGCCCTCTCTTCTTTGTGGAATATTTATGAGTTTGATGGAGCCATTCTTAAGGAGCAAATATGAAAGTTAGAGAAAAATTATATTCAATCTTGTTTTTGTACTTACTGCTTGGGAATACAACCTTTTCTTCTGGAGGACACGGTGAACATGGAGGACATGGCGATCATCATGAATCGAAGATTAAAGAAGGATCAGGAGTAACGGCATTTGATGAACATAAAGGATTTCAAATCGATGAAAAGACAAAAAGTTATTTAGGAATTCATTTTCAAGTCTTTCAGGGAGAGCTTAAGAGAAATTCCATTGTTAAGATTAAAGATCATTCCTTTTTTTATCGCAAAAGAGAGGATTGGATTCAAAGAATTGAGATTCATAAATTGAAAGAGAGTATTCGATCAGGTGATGAAATTGCCATTGAAGGCATAGTTTTTTTAAGAATGATTGAATCTGATCTTACAAGTGAAAATGTAGGACACGCCCACTAAGGAAGAATTATGATTTCAAATATAGTTAAATTTTCGATAAATAATCGATGGCCGGTTATATTATTTACAATCATATTAGGACTTGCTGGTTGGGAAAGCTTTAAAAAGTTACCCATCGATGCAGTACCTGATATCACTAATGTTCAAGTTCAGGTTAATACGCAAGTTTCAGGGAGTGCTCCCGATGAAGTTGAGCGGACTGTAACTTATCCTCTAGAGACCGCACTTAATGGGGTTCCTGGTGTGAGTCAGGTAAGATCCTTGTCACGCTATGGTCTGTCTCAAGTTACTGTAGTTTTTGAAGAGGGGACGGATATCTATCTCGCCCGTCAATTAATTACCGAGCGTCTTCAAAGTGCATCTTCCCAAATTCCTGAATATGTTGAACCTAAACTCGGTCCCGTGAGCACTGGGCTGGGGGAAATATTTCATTATGTCATTGAAGCAGAAAATGTTGAGACAGGTCCGAAGAGATTAGAGCAATTAACGGAGATAAGGGCGATTCAAGACTGGTATGTGAAACCTCGCCTTCTAACGGTAAAAGGTCTTGCCGAGGTAAATACCATCGGTGGGTTCGAAAGGCAGTATCACATTGAACCTGATCCTCAAAAATTGGCACTTTATGGTCTTCACTTTGATGATATTTCTGAAGCGATCCATAAGGTCAACAGAAATACCAGTGGTGGATATGTTGAACAGACAGCTGATCAGTTTATTGTTCAGGCCAGTGGTCTTTTCGAGAATATTGAGCAAATTAAGGCCATCCCAATAAAGACTCTTGGTAATTTACAAGTGGTTTCAATTGCAGATGTGGCCAATGTTGGAATCGGTGAGGAATTACGTACAGGAGCTGCCTTATATAATGGAAATGAAGTGGTCATTGGTACCGCACTCATGTTACTTGGCGAGAACTCTAGAGAAGTGAGTGTTCGGGTTTCTCAACAGATTGAAAAGATAAAAAAAGGTCTACCTGAAGGATATAAGATTGAAGTACTTTATAATCGATCTGATCTTGTTAATGCCACTTTAGATACAGTTGAGCACAATCTCATTTACGGTGCAATTCTTGTTATTGTCATTTTATTTCTTCTTGTAGGAAATTTTAGAGCAGCCCTGATTACAGCGATTGTTATTCCCACATCACTACTTTTAACTTTTATATTAATGCGTAAGTATGGAATCTCGGGAAATCTAGTAAGTTTAGGTGCACTAGATTTCGGGATCATCGTTGATGGTGCAGTGATTGTTCTCGATAATTGTGTCAGGCATATCCAAGAAAAATCCGGCTCTCTTAAACGCTCTCTCTCTCGAGAAGAAGTGAAGAACACCATTTTTGAAGCAACAATGGAAATTCGAAGTTCAGCTGGATTCGGAGAGCTTATCATAGTAGTCGTATTCTTGCCGATATTTGCCTTTGTGGGAGTAGAGGGGAAGATGTTCATACCTATGGCCGCGACCTTTATTTTTGCTCTTTGTAGTGCTTTGGCCCTTTCTTTTACTTTTGTTCCTGCTCTCGCAAGTTTACTTTTAAGTGGGGCTGCTAAGGACAAAGAGCCTTTTTTAATGAGAGTGATTGAAAAAGTGTACACGCCTCTTCTCGATTTCTCGCTTCGTTACAAAGGAGTTACCTTAGTTAGTGCTTTAGTTATTCTGATTTTTGGTGGTTTTATTTTTAAGGGATTAGGAGGGGAGTTTCTTCCAACCTTAAATGAAGGGTCCATTGCGGTTCAAATGATTCGACCTGCTTCTGTAGGAATTAGTCACTCGGCAATACTTGAAAAGAAGTCTCAAGAAGTGATTCTCTCTATTCCAGAAGTCGCTCATGTTTTTAGTCGGATAGGAACAGCTGAAATTTCAATGGATCCTATGGGGCCCAATATTTCAGATTCCTATATTATGCTTAAGCCTAAAGAAGAAAGAGCAAAGTTAAAGGGAGGGTTGAGATCAAAAGAAGAAATCGTTCAAGATATAATATCTCAGTTGAATCTTCTAGCTCCTGGGCAAAGAACATTAGTAAGTCAGCCTATACAATTGCGATTTAATGAACTTATGGAGGGAACTCGCTCTGATGTATCCTTGAAAATTTTTGGCGAAGATCAGGATGTCTTAACTCGTAAGGCTCAGGAAATAATTGAAATTATCTCCCAAGTCCCCGGTGCCGGTGATGTTGAGCTTGGAGCTAAAGGTAAGATGACTGTTTTAGAAGTTCGTCCTAAGTACGAGGTACTCAAAGGGATCGGGGTTTCTGCTGATGAAGTTCTTCAAGCTGTAGGAATCGCAATAGGAGGGGAAAAAGTCGGATTCTTTTATGAAGGAATGAGACGTTTTCCCATTTTTGTGCGAATGGAAAAAGAAAACCGGTCAGATATCGGTAAGATCAAATTATTGCCTGTTGGTTTAAGTGGAGGCTCCACTGTCGCTCTTGAAGAAGTGGCTGACATTCAATTTGTCGAAAAATATAGCAGCTATAGTCGTGAAGAAACGAAGAGAAGAGTGGCCATCCTTATCAATCCTAGAGGTAGAGACACAGAGTCTTTTATTAGAGAAGCACAGCAAAGAGTAGAGAATAAAATAGAGCTTCCCAGTGGCTATTATATGGAGTGGGGAGGTAATTTTAAGAACTTGAATGAAGCTAAGGATAGATTAATGATTCTAGCTCCTCTTGCTCTTGTGATTGTTCTATTGATGATTTACATGGCCTTTAAAAAAGTAGGAGAGACACTACTTGTTTTTCTTTGTGTACCTTTTGCTTTAGTGGGGGGAGTTCTCGCTCTTTTTATTAAAGATATTCCTTTTAGTGTTTCTGCAGGAGTTGGTTTTATTGCCCTATCTGGAATTGCTGTTCTCAATGGAGTTGTTTTGGTTAATAACTTTAATCAACTCAAAGAAAAGCATCCCTCAGATTCACTAAGTTCATTGGATATAATCAAAAGAGGAGTTCTTCTAAGGCTTCGACCCGTAATGATGACTGCTTTAACTGATGTTCTTGGGTTTTTACCTATGGCCATGGCGACGGGATTGGGGGCTGAAGTACAAAGACCACTGGCCACTGTCATCATTGGTGGAATTTTGTCCTCGACATTACTAACACTCGTCGTATTGCCCGCGAGTTATTCTGTCTTGGTGTCCCTATTAAATAGAGAAAATATATAGAGACATGAGCTGATCATATGTAAATATAGCTCATCTACTAGACTGAATGAGATGGGGAGCGTAGTTTAAATTTATGAACTTTTTTATAGCTAAGAATTTAGACTGGACTCCCTACCTTGTTGATGAATTAAAAGATACGGTTGAGACTGAAAATATTCAAAAAGTGAAAGGTCTCCCTTTAGTTAAGGTAGAGGGCTCTGTTGAAAATATTCAAGTTGGTCTGTCTCTTTGCGCTTTACCTGAAGCTCAAGAAATAGAGGCGGGCTCAATAGGAGAGCAAGCTGATGCTATTGTTTCTCAAGTTCAAGACCACATAGGAAATGATGATGGAATCAATCTACAAGTCTTCTCTCTTTCTGAGAAATTCTGTGTGATCACTTCAGGGCGAGCAGAAATATTAAGAGATAAAGTTCATAAGAAATTAAAACGTTCTCAGTATATAGTGAAGCGTAATTACGATCCAGATTCTCTTGCCCAAGTTCAGGCCATGATCTTACCAAATAGAGAAGTTCACCTGTCTATTCTCGAATCTGAAAAAGCGAAAGCTTCCTATAAAGGAGTAATCTCTCCCTTTGCAGGAGGTTTTACGACAATAAAAGATGATAAGGATGCTCCTTCAAGAGCGTTTAAGAAAATTATTGAAGCCCAGAAAGTAATGAATTGTTTTATGCAACCGGGGGAAACCGTTGTCGACCTTGGAGCTTGTCCTGGTGGATGGAGCTATGTTGCTCTAAATAGGGGATGTAAGGTTATTGCCATTGATCGTTCAGAAGTAAGGGAAGATCTCCTGTATGATGATCAGCTTGAATTCTATAAAACGGATGCCTTTCAGTTTAAAACAAATGAACCTATCGATTGGGCCATCTCAGATATCATTTGTATGCCCGAAAGAATTTTAGAATTGGTTGAAACTTGGGTCGTAACAAAATTATGTCGAAGATTTGTATTTACGATCAAGTTTCAAGGTCAGGATCATTACTCTATATTGAATGAATTTAAAGAGAAAGTGGATAGTCTTAATGATTATGAAGTTATATTGAGGCAGCTTAATGTGAATAAAAATGAGGTAACCTTAATGGGCTACCTCCGATAATAGCTTTTTACTTTTGACAGGAAAGACTTAACACTTCTTCTTTGTCTTTATGTTGGGTTGAAATATAGCAGTACTTAGAGTCATTTTCGAAATAGCTTTTTCCACCCATGGCAGATCCTTCATATCTAACAAGACCAAGTTGTATCATTTGTTCTAAATCAATTGCAGCTTGATCACCTTTTGATATCTCAATATCGTTACAAGATAGAGTCTCACTTTCAGCTTGAAACAAGCACAGCGTTTCATTGACTTGATAGTACGCTTTACCCATGGCATGACCATCAAAGCTTAGAGTCTGACTCTTTGTCAGCTTTTGGAGTAATTTAATTGCTCTCTCTTCTTTTACTGAAAAGGCTTGGGTGACAAGAGATTGAGATAATAAGGTTAAGATGAATAGGGCTTTAAGCTTCATAGGGTTCCTCCGATTGGAGGCATCATATCTTAATTGAGTCATCCACGTGAGGCAGCTTATAGAATATTCCATGGCCGTAAACTTTTTAACCACTTTTATTGAATTGTTTATGAGGTTAAAATCTAAATATGATTATTTTAATGATTGTTGGCAGTATTTTTACCCTACTAGGTCTATATCTTCTGTATATTAGGCTCTACTATCATCGTTACGCTCAGGTAAAACCTGCTACGGTTGTGGGAATGAGAAAAGTTATTTCTCATAATAGGGGACATAATTCTTCAGGTAGTAAGGTGCTCTATTATCCCATCATTGAGTATTCCTTTGAAGGGGAAAACTATCGTTTTAGAGCCGGAGGTTCTAGTAATGCTATTTTCAATTATAAGATTGGTAAAAAGGTTAAGGTTCTAAGCTTAAGATATGGGCCAGAGAGTGTAATGCTCAGAGGTAGCTCTCATTTAATTCTTGGAGTGATTTTTAGCCTCGCTGGTTTGATCGCTTGTTTCTTAGGCTTTTCTCAAATGAATAAAGTGGATTGGGCAGATCCCTTTGATCTTTTTTTTAACCTGGCACCCCTTCTCTCTCTTTTTTTCTTTGCTTTAGGTCTTCTTTATAAAGTAAAGGTGAGCTCTAAGAAGGGCCATCCAGCTAAGAGTTCCCATTCCACTAAGAAGGGCATGTTCAAAGATGCGATCCTCGAAACGAGTGAAAGCATGGCCGATGAGAATGTATTTTTAAATGAGTTTGAACTGAAAAAAGAGATTGAATCAGTGGCGAAAGGTGGCGTAATCGTTAGTATGGCTTTCTTTATTCTTTCTCTACTGGGGTGTTCATTCTTTTGGACTAAGCTTCCTAAAGAAGTCAAAACATCGCTTTTTGAGTGGATGGAAAATCCCATTCAATATGAAAGTATACTAAGCTATTTTAAAAAAGCACAACCTGAACTCATCGGATTGTGCTTCTGTCTTTTCATGAGCCTCGCGGGCCTTAATGGGCTTCGCTATTTAAAGAAGAGACTTTAGTTATTTGAGCGTATAGCTATGGGCCTGAGCTACGTTTTCACTGTGACTACGTATTTTTCTTAAGGCCACAATCATATCAGAGTAAGTAATCGCTGATAGAGCGGGATATTCACCTTGTCCAACCCTCTGAAGATGACGATCTCTTATATCATTGGCCTCTTCTCTCAAGTTAGCTGATCTTCTCTTAACAACAGACATATCATTAGGTTCATTGTGAACAAATTGTCCTGAAGTCTCTTCGTAATACGACTTAACGTCTTTATAAAGAGCAAAGAAGTCTTTTGCAGCTCCATTATAGAGAACTTCTTCTAACTTACTTCTTTCTGAATAATTCGCCAGTGCTGCAAGATAGTCGGCGATTGATTCGAGCTCATCCGCTATTCTAGTAAGAGATTGGGCCATAACACTTTCTTTGCGACTTAAGGCCATCTCTTGCACTTTAATTAAGAATATAGTGATTTCTTTTTGAATATTATCAGTGATCTTTTCGTAATCTCTAACTTTGGCACGACGAATTTTTCGGTCTGCTTCAGAGAGTTCTCCTGAATATATCTCTTCAATATTCTTGTACATTCTATCGATGATATCTTTCATCTTATCTGTTTCTGCTTTGGCCTGAACGAGAGCTGTAGCAGGAACCACAGCTTTGGGGTCACCTAACATTTTTAAGTGGTGCTGTTCTTTGGTTCCACGATCTGGAGTGAGCTTTGTTACAAAAGCAGCCAGAGTTTTTAGGAAGGGAAGAAAGATAAGGGCAGATGCTACGTTGAAGATAGTGTGCCCAGAAGCAATGTGAACGGCAACATTTGTGAATTCACCATTAGCACCAACTTCAGCAGGGTTTCCAGGAACGATATAATCAATTAATTCTACATAATAAGGAAACAGAGAAAAGATAACACTTACCCCGAGAAGGTTGAAAACAGCATGGGCGCGTGATGCACGAATCGCGTTTACGTTACCTCCAACAGATGCCAAAAGGGCCGTAATTGTGGTTCCAATATTTTCACCCAGAACAAGAGCCGCGGCAGTATGAAAAGGAATGACTCCTGTAGTGGCCAAGGCCATGGTAATTCCCAGCATAGCTGAAGAGGATTGAATCACAACAGTAAGAAGACAACCTACAATGATACTCGCAATATAAGCCCCATAATGTTGTCCGCTAAAATAAGATATAGCATCTAGGAATTCAGGCATAGAGCGAAGTGGTTTAAAAGCACCACTCATAATATCTAGACCAAAGAAAACCATTCCAATTCCAAAGAGTACTTTTCCGATTTGCCTCCAGTTATTTCTCTTGGCAAAGAGCATTGGGAAAATTCCTAGTCCAATAAAGAGAAGGCCGTACTTTCCAACTTTAATAGAGATGATCCAACCGGTGATGGTTGTTCCGATATTGGCACCGAAGATAATTCCAATGGCCTGGGTTAATTGCATGAGACCAGCATTTACAAAACCAACAACCATAACCGTGGTTACCGAGGAGCTTTGTACCAGCATAGTGACGATGATTCCTACAAGAAGGGCGTACACTCTATTTTTTGTCAGTGTATTGATGATATTCTTGATCACATCACCGGCCACTGACTGGAGTGCTTCCGACATAGACTTCATTCCGTAAAAGAAAATTCCAAGTCCACCGAGAACAGAGTAAATAATTTTAAAAACTTCCATAGATAAGCTCTTTTTGTAAGGAGTAAATCAGTTAATTTTCCGATATCTAAAAGTACCTTTTTCTAGGATTCCAAACTAGGAAGGCAGTAATAATTCCTGAATAGAATCCGTGGTGAAAAAGTTTTAGTCACCTTGGATTTTCAATCGCTTTATGCGTCAAAAATCTGTTTAATTTCAGCTATTTAGTAACATTTTTCAGGGGACCTTAGCAATGCTTTCCCCTGAAGAGTTTTGTCAGGATTGTGTTTGGATGGAACCATTGGGAAAGTGATTCTGGTATCTTAGCTCATAAGATTTACAAGATTCAATTAGGGAAATTAATCTTGTTTGAGAATGAACTCTAAGATCTCATCAGCTTTCCAGCTTTGGACATCTGTACTGAGTTCTTGAATGAGTTGTTGAAAGTGGGCTTCACTATGAGGTCCATATTCCGAATCACCAAGAAGGTGAGCCGTTTCTCTCCAATGGGGCGACTGAATTAGTCGTGATCTCAATAGACTTAAAAGTAGGTCGGCCCATGAGGGAGGGGTGAAAGTGAAGTTTAGAGAAAGTGATCCACTTTCAGCAAAGGTTTTATGCCAAACTCCTTTGGGGAGAAAGAGAAGGGAGCCTGGGCGAAGCTCAATTTCAATTGCCTTTTCTGTGGGAAACTCTTGTGGAAAGGGGCGCTCAGCATAGGAGCTAAGTTCTGGTGATGCTTCATGACCAATAGTATAGCGCTCAAGAGGGTTGGCAACGGTTTCGTTTGGCGCTAACCACCACTTCTTTGTACCTTTTATTTGAAATATAAAATTTATATTTTGATCGAAGTGAGCATGAGTTCCCTTGCCGGCTGCGATTAAGTAGATCAAGCTTCTTGAATAAGTAAAAGGAGCAAGTCCTAGCTCTGTACGCAATTGTTCCAAATAGGGGTTGAGTTCAGGTATAAAGCGGTTAGGATCATCGAAGAATAATCCTGCCCCTTGGTCCTTATAGAGCTTTTGTGCCTCACTGGAACTAACTTCTAGTGAATTGACTTCATCGGCTGTGCCTTTTTGATAGGCATTAACTTGATCTGGCCATGATTGAAAGAGTTCATCGATAGAGCTTAAGTAGGGAAGTTGGGATAGTTCTTTGAGGTAGGGGTGATCGTGTTGTATTACGGGCGTATGTCCAAGATAGTTTTCTAAGAACTCATGACGCCCGTGTTCGGGAAATAGAGAGTCGAGACTAAAGTCTAGCATTTCTAATTCCTCTAGTATCTATTCTTCTGGTTCAAGATTATCGTATACGGTTGTTACATCATCATCTTCTTCCAGAAGGCCAATAAGTTTTTCAATCTGCTCTCTCGTTTCGGCATCCGCTTCTTTCATAGTGAGAGGGATTCTCTCAAGACTCGCTTCATCTGGAGTAATGGAAAGTTCCTGAAGTTTTTCTTGAATGGTACCAAAAGACTCCATAGGCCCTTTTACCTCATAGACTCCGTCTTCTAGCTCTACTTCTTCCGCGCCAGCATCAATAAGCTCTAAGGTAAATTCATCTTCATCAATACCTTCCGCAGGTACCATGAAAACGGCTTTTCTTTCGAAGATAAATTCGAGTGACCCATTTACTCCCAATGAACCATTACATTTTCTAAAGTAGCTTCTGACGTTACCAGCTGTACGAGTTGTATTATCTGTAGAAGCTTCTACAAAGACTGCGATTCCACCAGGTCCATAACCTTCATAGCTTACATCTTCGTAACCAGCTCCATCACTACCTTGACCCTTTTTAATGGCCCTATCGATATTATCTTTGGGAACATTAAACTTTTTGCATCTTTCAACAGCAACTCTTAGGAGAAAATTTGTTTCTGTGTCCGGACTTCCACTTTTAGAAGCTTTAAAAACATCTTTTAATGCTCTGGCGTAGAGCTGAGCTTTTGCCTTATCTGAGGCACCTTTCTTGGCTGCGATCTTAGCTGACTTTCTTCCCATTTCTTCAAACCTTTAATTTTTAAATAATAATGGAGTGATTCTCTTCATTTTAACTGAATTAGTAAATCTAAACTTTCTGAAGCTTTTTTAAGGTATTGATTTTACTGATTCTTGTAAAATTTATTTAGTGAAAAAAATACATTTAGCGAAAGAATTGTCTAGTTTCCTGCTATGAGTTCTTTTATTGATTCAACAATAAAACGAAAGGGGTTTTTATGTTAAAGGCATTATTTGTTTCACTTATTCTTTCATCTTCTGCAAATGCATTTGTATCTTTCAATCTTCCTAATCTTGATTTTGATATGGCCGAAAATGCCATCATGAGAAGTGAAGCTGTTCAGTCTGCTTCTGCTGATCTTGGTGAAGAAGTTGTTGATGTTGAAAAAGTTGGTAAGAATACTTACCTTGTTGTTTTTGAAGGGGGATGTGACCTCACTGCAAAATTTGGTAAATGGTCAAAAGTTTATATCGTTAAAGATTCATTCTTCTGTAACTAGTTTTTTATTGTTGGCCCTCTATCTTGTTTTAGAGGGCCTTTTCACTAGGGAGCGAAATATCTCTCTAAGAGTTGGAAAAGTTCCTTTTCTTTTTCTTCATTTTTGATTCTATTTCCCTCTTCTCTAAGAAAAATTTCAGCATACTTAGAAAATTCTCCTTTAAATTTGAGCAATTGATCTTTACCCATCTCCACTGCAAATTGGGGCTCATGAAGATCTAGCCACTGTTTCAATTCTCTTTTCTTTTCAATTTTCTTTATTTGAGGATAGAAGTTAGACTTCTTTCTATATAGGGGGAGACAAGCTTTTAATGACTCCTGACATTTCTCTTTAAAACTTAAATTTGATGACCATTTCTTTTCGTATAGAAAAATAAGGGATGTATGGAAGAGTTGCTGAAGTTGTGATGGATTGAGCTGATTAAAGAGATGGGAGAGTTCAGAAACTTCCTTCTTGAATAAAGGTAATTCATTCTTTCTTTTTCTTAAAATTAATGCACGGTCAATTTCTACTTTATAGTGCTTGTATAAGAAGAAGCCGATTAAAAGGGCGAAAACGAGTATAAAAGGAATTAAAAACATATTTTCAGTATAGGAAAATTATAGGTAGAATTAAAGAAGTTTTAATCTCAAACTTTGGAGTACTGATGCGACTGGCCTCGATCATAGTACCTCTGCTTTTATTTTACTTCGTAAATACTGAAGCCTCAGAGGATTCCCAACTCAAACCTACATGGGGAGTGGCGATTCCTCATAATATGAATCCCCATCTCGAACTCAAAGTTGGTGCTCGCTTACAATCGGTAGCTGAGTGGAACCGACTGTCTGATGAGGGAAGAGGTGAACTTAATCAATTTGATTTTTACTTGCGTAGAGTGCGTTTTGAGTTTGAATCCTATTTTAAGAAAGATTGGCATTATTATATGGATATCAGAAATGATAATGCCGATTTAGAGGAAAAGGGAAGTGGTCAATTCGAAATCGGAGATGCCTACTTAGAGAAAAAGAATATCTTTGGTTTAAAAGGGATATCTTTTCGAGGCTTTCGCTCCAAAGTAAAGCTATCTCGATCACAGACCATAAGTTCAGCTAAACTTCTTCATCTCGAAAGAGCCTATATTTCTGACAGTGCTGCTGATTTTGTCAATGAGGGAAGAAGGGCGACCAATTTCCAAATGAATGGTGTGTTGGACTATTTTTCATTTCAACTTGTTGCAGGGGATGGTGTTCACAAGTCCTCTTTTGTGGATGCTAAAGATAATGATCTGGGAAGTGGTGAGATTATAAGACAAAGCCCAATGTTGGGTGCCTATATGAGACTTTATCCCTTTGAAGGTTGGTCTGATCAATCGATGACGGAAACCTATTTTGGTCAAGGACAGCACTTCTCTTTAGGGGGAGGTCTTTTTCACACAGGTTCGATCGAATATACCGGTACAAATTTTAATAACACCAAATCTATTGATAGAACTCTAGGAAATATTGAATTATCTTTTCATTATAAGAACTTCTCCTTTCAGGGAGAGTTCTTTCATTTTGAAGGTGTCGTTGAAGACTTCAGTGCCTCGGTACAAAATAAAGGTTCAAGTAACGGACTCTATTGGCAGGCTGAATATTACTTAAGTGAAGAAAATCCTTTCTCTCTATTTGGTCGTTATGAATCATGGGATCGCTTTAAAGAAGAAAGTGACTATGATCAAAAATCTTATCTCATGGGAATCAATTGGTACTATGATCGAAACCATATTCGATTTTCATTGGCCTGGCAGCAAGACAGATTTGATCAAAATCTTCGCAAAGAGTTGGCCAATGGAGAGGATTATAATCGAGAAGAACGCCTTAAATTCACAACAATGTGGAATTTTTAATTGTATTTGTGTGCTGCATAGTTAACTAGTCATTGAAAAAGATAGAGCCTCGTGAGAGGCTTATTTTTTTAATTCAGGAGGTCTTTTGAAGGCACTAATCATACTATGCTTATTTCTTTTTTCTTGTGCACATCAATCGGGTAAGTCTGCCGAGGAAGTTAAATTCTATAAAACCTTAGATCTCCATTGGGCCAAAGTTATGGAGATGCATCCTGAATTTGCCACATGGACGAATTATAAAGACGGTCTCTATAACGATAGATGGGGGGACTACTCTCTTGCAGGTATAGACAAATCGACTGAATTACTCAAATCAAATCTCAGCGATATTAAAGAAATAGATAAAGAAGAGTTAAGTGAAAAAGCAAAGCTAGATTATGAGCTCTATCTTGAAAGCCTTGAACATAAAGTCAGAGGTGTTCAATTTCCCTCTGAGTTGATGCCCATTGATCAGTTGAGTGGATTCCATATCAATATTCCTCAACTTCTTTCACGTATGCCTAAACGTTCCCTGAAAGACTACGAAAATATATTAGCAAGATTTGAAAAAGTTCCTGAACGAATTGAGATGAGTATTGATTTATTAAAAGAAGGACTAAAAAAAGGAGTCACTCCTCCTCAGATAACTCTTAGGGAAGTTCCTAATCAATTTGATGCGCTCTTTGTTCAAGATATTGATAAAAATCCTATGACTAAAGCTTTTACTCAATTCCCTCGTTCTCTAAGTGAGGGGGAAAAAAAGAAATTGAGAGGGCAGGCCAAGAAATATTTAAAAGAGGCCATTGTTCATTTTAAAAAGGCCAAGTCCTTTGTTGAAAATGAGTACATACCTAATTGCCGAAAAACAATTGCCATTAGCGACCTTCCCAATGGTAGGGCCTGGTATGGACATGAAATTAAAGGCTATATCACAACTGACCAAACGGCAGAAGAAATTCATGAAATTGGATTGGCCGAAGTTGATCGCATTAAAAAGAAGATGGATCAAGTCATTAGAAAGTTAAAGTACAAAGGAAGCTTTAAGTCTTTCTTAGAATTTCTAAGAACTGACTCGCAATTTTTCTTTAAGAAAAAAGAAGATCTTCTTATGACTTATAGAGATATTGCTAAAAGAGCAGATTATAAACTTTTTGAGGTCTTTAAGGTTCTTCCTAGAACTCCCTATGGAGTAGAGCCAACTCCTGAGTACATGGAAAAATCAGCCCCCACTGCCTATTATTATGGAGGATCCACATCTGCAGGTAGAGCAGGGACATTCTATGCCAATACCTATGATTTGAAGTCTCGTCCTAAATGGGAAATGGTCGCTCTTACTTTACACGAAGCGGTTCCTGGTCACCATTTGCAAGTTTCTTTAAACGAAGAATTAGGTGAGGTTCCCCATTTTAGAAAATATGCTCACTATACGGCATTTATTGAAGGCTGGGGCTTATATGCTGAAAGCCTAGGTGAAGAAATGGGGATGTATGAAGACCTCTACGATAAGTTTGGGCAACTGACTTATGAAATGTGGCGCGCGATTCGCTTAGTCGTTGATACGGGGATGCATGCTAAAGGTTGGAGCCGTGATCAAGCGATTGCTTATTTCAAAAAATATGCGGCAAAAACAGAGCATGATATTACAGTTGAAATCGATCGTTATATCATTTGGCCGGGTCAGGCATTGTCCTACAAAGTCGGAGAACTCAAGATTAAAGAATTGCGCAAGAGAGCTTCTGAAAAATTAGGGGAGAAATTTGATTTAAGAGAATTCCATAATCAAGTTCTTAAGAATGGAGCTCTACCTCTTAGTATTCTTGAAGCTAATATCAATAAATGGGTGAAAGAGATTATTTAAATAATCCACCTGGATAGAAACGAAATCCAACGCTAGCTCCAATACTGTGGTATTGCTCGTTGGATGAAGCTTCAATTTCAGTATAAAGGTCTATGGAGCCGAGAATAAAGACTTGGTATCCAATGGTTCCATAGACTCCATGAAGGATGCGATCATAATCATAAAAATCTTTATTCAAATTTGATCCCTCTCTTAAAGTAAGTTGGCGCTGTACATCTACATAAGAATACCCAAGAGAGAAGGATATATTTTTGCCAAAGAATCGAACGCCAAGACGAAGCTGTGAAATATCAAATTGTGAATCGACGATATCATCAACCGTATCTGAAGCTCCTTCTGTATAAGTATAGCTGGAGTAACTTAACTCTGCAGAATAGAGAGGATGAAATCGTCTTCCCAGGGTAAAGCTAGGTGTGGAAGCGCTAAACTTATTCCATATTTCATTATTCGAAACAAGGGTATGGTAATTATAAGAAGCACCGATGTAATTAAAGCTCTGGGCTGCACGGGCTTGGAGAGCAATAAGAATACATCCTAATGTGAGAAGAAATTTTAAACTTTTCATGGCGAAAACCCCATCATGAGAGTTTCATCTTCATCTCCTAATTCCTCGTCATCATAGATCATAAAGCATGGGGTATCACAGCGAATCAGAGTTCCTGCTGGAACCAGACCTGCATTCGTAAAAACGGCGGCATGGGGAGCATTGGGATCTGTATTTCCCGGAGCTGTAAGAGCGATGGGACCTACCTCTGCATTGCCAGGTAGGGTATAGTAATAATTTCCTGAGGTCGGTGCAATAATACCTATATAATCCGCGTTGGCAGGAATTCCAAAGTGAGTGGCCAACATCGTTAAGGGTAGACTGGGACTGGCATTGACTCCATCTTGATCTGCAATTTGAAGCATAGAAACAGGTTTATCAGCAATTACTCTAGTGGCATAGTCAATTAGATTGGACTTCAGAGTTCTTTCTACATCGAGGACTTCATTAATATCGAGATCATTCGAAGAAAAATTCTTACCTGTTTGATGTCGGTGAGCTGAGACGGTGGTGTCATTCTCAATAGAAGTAATATACCAGGAGAAACCGATGATATCAGTCGCTGCTGGAGTGAGAACACGAGCATCTTTATCAAAAGTTGTTCCTCCATTAGAGGATGAAACATAGTAGACATTTATGCTGTAATCACTAACGATTTGGAAAGGTTTCCCATCTGCTATGACAGGAGAAAATTCAACAATTTCATTTTTTTGAACGGTGGCGTAATCAATAGTATCGAGATCGCCATCATCGTCTACATCTTGTTTGATTTGAACAAAGCTGTCTGCCACCAAACTTGTCACATAGATTTTAGAGTCGTTTCCATAGCGATATTGATAAGAGGTAAATGTCTTACCACTATAGGCCTCTGAAGCCCAAGGAGCTGTCCCGTAGCCTGAGGTCACAACATAGGTTGCACCGGTTGATTCTATAATATCACCGGCATCCACCTTCTCACTTGGGGTGATAGGATCTTCAATGTAGATAACATCACCTTCCGATAACGGACCAAAAGTTATGGGGTTGTTGGGATCTGACTTTTTAATCCAAGTAATTTCATTATTATCTTCTAAAGAAATGAGCTTCGTTACACTGTCCACTCCAACCATGGCAAGTTTAGGAAGATTGGCGAGACCTGTATTTGAAAGGGTATAGGAGAGATTTGTCGCTAGACATGTTCCTATATTTCCGGCCCTATCTACTAATCTTACATAGAATTCATTATATCCATTTTCACTACCATCAAGAGCAAGGCTGGCTCCAATCGTAAATTCATCTTGCTGAATATTTGAAACTCCCTTTGGTGTGCCAGTACAAGTATCGTTATTAAAAACTTGAATCTCGGATCCATTTTCTGTGGCACTAATCGTTCCTGTAAAAAGTGGAGTGGCATCAGAGCTTGTTTCACCATTATTGGGAGAGCTCATACTTATGGTGTCGGGTCCATTGGGCGCGGTTAAGTCCTCTTCATACACAAGAGGTCCAAAACAGGTTGCGCCACTTTGATTAGGAACCGTAAAATAAAAATAATATTTTCCTTCTGTCACTGTTGTGAGTGAATAAATGTGGGAAGTTCCCCCACTTGTATCTGAAGAGAGAAGTCCGCTGGAGCAGCTTGAATCTGAGTAAGTGAAGATATCATCGCCTCCTAGAATATTGGTGACTTCAATACTTACTGATCCACTATTTCCAAATCCGTTAGCTGGATTAAAGAAAGCAAAACTTGGTAAGGGGGAAGTTGTATCCTTAACAATATTTTCGTTAACAACTGGTGACAGATTACCATTGCTATCTTCAATTTGCGCTGAAGCACTGTAAGTTGAGTCCGCTAAGAAAGATAAGTCCATTGGGGAGGATGAGAAGACGCCTCCAGTACAACGGTCAGAGAAAGGAATGCCCTGTAGGTTACCAGAGATGAGGGCACCTTCTTCCGAGCAAGTTCCTTGGATGGCATAACTGGTTTGATTTGATTGGTTAATAGGATTTGCTGTTATGGTCAGGCTAGGTGCTGTCGTATCTTTTCTAACTAAGATCGTAGTTGTAAGACTACTTATCGTATAGCTGGCCGTGAGAGAATTGAGACCTTCGTTTAGTATCGATCGATTGATAGAAAGAGAAAATAGATTACTCGAACAACTGGTAGCCCCTAAGGGCGTTGCATTTAATGAAATTTCAATAGTCCCGTCTGCTAAGCAGATTCCTTGAAGATTAAAACTAGTAGGGGAAGCTGGAGTGTAAGTGGTCAGATTGGCCGGAGAAGTAATTTGAACGGCATAATTAGGAGCTTCTGGATTGATGTCATTTATACTTCTCAGTGAAGGGTCTTCTGCTTGACCTCCACCACAGCCATAGAGGCCGATTGTAATAATGAGAAGTAAATAAAATCTAATCAATTTCGTAAACATCCTGTTTTCATTGAGTTCTTACTCACTTTTTCGGATGAGTTCAATTAAGGGCTTAATCCCCCTTAAAATGGGGCTGTAAAGCGGAAAATTAATCTAAAATTGGAGAGAAATACTCCATTTAATGATAACTTTTAGTTATTCAAGGTAATGCAATTAGCTATTTGAGGTTATATCAAAACCTATCTAAAAAGAGCTCTAAAAAAGAAAACAAAGAGATCTATTTAGATGAGGGAAAGTTTTATGAAGATTAAAAAATATTTAATTTTTTCAATAGTATTTGTTGTAAATGCGTATGGACACGGTCTCAAAATTCCTGAAGGACGATTCTCTTGTGCGATCGAATTTGAAGAAATAGGTGAATATCTCATGGAAGAAGGTGAAGACTTTCCTTATTTCTTGCATCATCTGGAAACTCCAAGATTAAGAAAGGAGAGTCTCGATCTCTTTTTTTCCAAGAAGCTTAATGAGCAGGGGGATAGTGACTTAGATGTCAGGGTCGTAAACCCAGAGGCCTTGCCGAATTGGTTGCTCATCACTCCACGAGAATACAAGAATCAAAGAGGATGGGGGGAGATAAGTGTGGAGAATAGAGAGATATATTATCAAGTAAGTTGGCCGAATACTTGGTATTTTGGCTCTGGAGTCGACATTGTAATTCGATCCTTTAAAAACGATCTCTTAAAGATTGATCTGCGATTCAATGATAATGATTCTGTTGGTGAGCTTCATCGCTGGGTAAAGTGCAGAAAGTATTAACCTCTTTAGACTTTCTTGTGATGATACTGGCTTCCCCTCGCATCTTTATCCTGCCTGCAAAAACTACAGAGTTTTGAAGTTATAAAGGAAAAAAGTGAGGGGCTTTGCTATAAGGAATCGAAGGGGTCAAATATGTTTAAAATTTTTAGTATAGTAAGTCTTCTTGCTCTCGTCTCTGTGAATATTCATGCTGATATTTTTGGTAAGGATGATAGAGAGGATATAATTAGAGCGGGTTCTAAGAGGTATCTTGGGCGTTCTGTTGCGGTTGGTGTGATAAATTCCTTATGGGAAGATGTAAATGAGAACTACACAGAACTTTGGGTGGATTCCATTAGTGATTTTATGTGTAAGGACGAAAAGTTCTCTCGCCAAAAAAATATTGCTTACGCTTGTTCTGGCTTTCTTGTAGGAGAAGATCTACTGGTAACAGCTGGACACTGTGCTGTAAACATCGGTGAAATTAGAAATCAGTCCAAAGACTTCTGTGAAGCCTATACTTGGTTATTTGATTACACTGCTCAAAGTAATGCGAGAAGAATTCCTAAGAAAAATAGATTTACCTGTAAAGAAATCATCTATGCAGTACAAGAGGAAGTTGATGGTAAAACTCATGACTTTGCACTAATAAGACTTGACCGAAAGGCTAAGGGGAGAAAGCCATTAAAAATGTCTTTCGGGCAAACAAAGAATAACGACTCAGTGTTTATGATTGGGCACCCTATGGGGCTTCCTATGAAATATACTTCGAAAGCTCATGTCTTTGATAATCAGGTAGGGCGATCTTATTACACAAACCTAGATGCCTTTGCTGGTAATAGTGGCTCTCCGGTTTTTAATGATAGAGATGAAGTGATTGGTGTTCTTGTGGCTGGGAATCCAGCTGCTTCAACTTATACAGATAGAGAAGCGGGATGTGATCGATATAATCGTTGCGATGAGAATGGTCGCAACTGTACATCCCATACTTTTGAAAACCAAGAAGAGGGATTTCCACATGTCTTTTCTGAAGTACAATCCTTGAAATTTTATCAAAAGCTAATTCAAGAAAATCTCTAAATCAACCTAAGCTTCTTCTAGCTTATCAACCTCTTGATTGAGTTCGAGAGGTTGAGGTTTTATTTCATCTTTAAATTCTTTAACCCATGGGACTTTTCTATAATCGAATTCATGTTCGAGACTAGGTTTTACAATTCTGAAATAGGGAGAGCGGTCAAAGTCACTCGGTACGTAGGTGGAGACATGCTTTTTAGCATATCTCCTCTGACCTTCGACATTTCTCACAATGGGAAAAATGGGATAACCAACATCGTGATAGGCCTGAGCAATGATGGATGAACAGATCACCTTCGTTGGGTCGTCTGAGCCTAGAGAGATAAAGGCTGAACCTTTTAACTTTTTAAATGGGTGAACTGGAATGAGATATTTCAAAAGATTGATGATATTTATAATGTCATAAGAGAGCCCCTGCTTTTGAACTAAAGAAGCAATAATTTTTTCTAAGTGTTCAGGCTGAAGATTTACTGGGCGGCAAATTCGAGTATGAAAACCCTGATATGTATCGACTGGAATTCTGATCACACCTTCTTTTAAATCAGCTTCGATGAGTTCATTTCCCCCTATATAGAGAGCGGCGTGAGACCAGTTGGACTGGGTGAGGTATTTAATAGCAGTACTGAATCTTTGTTGTCCTTCGACAAGAAGCACATCTCCTGGGCGTAAGGTTTTCTTGAGAAGTTCTATTGAGTGGGTAGGAGGTGACGTAAGATGAAAACTAGGTTGCTCAAGAAAGTTAATAAGTTGATTGATGAGAAACTTTTTTAAGGCCATATAGATCATTTCTAAAACTCCTAAGGACTCTATTATCCCATAAAGTTAAGAAATCCCCTAATGGATCTTCATACTCAGAAAAGAAGGATATTCATGCCGATTAAAAAGGACACTAGTGCTGCCCAGAGGTACAGAGAAGGCCATTTTTTGATCCACAAGCATTCAAAAAGAGAACTAAATAAAGCCGCTGTAATGGCTATTCCGGCCAGACTAGCTAAGTGGGCATATTGAACAGCAGCTAGGTAGAGAGCTAAGGATAAGAAAGTTCCCAAGAAAGAGCCACTACAAACACCCCATTTTTCTTTCGCACTCATGGCCATAAAGGGGGCCAATAAAGTTCTTTTTTTATGAAAGGAAAAGATAAAGAAAAAGAATACAGCACCAAGTGTTCGATAGAGGTTGGAAGTCATGGGCGTAACTTCTGTGTGTCCTTCGAAAATAAATCGAGTAATGATAACTCCTGCTGTGTCTAAGCTCATTCCGGCCAAGGCCATAAGAATACCAGCTATTGCCCAATGCTTATCCCTTCTAAAACTTTCTAATGAGAAAATAAAGACACAAAGAATGAAAAAGAAAATGGCCCAAAAACGTTCAGCATCCATTCCCTGATTAAAAAAGAGATGCCCAGCGGTTCCTGCTAGTAGGGGCTGGAAAGAGAAGAGCATCAATGTTCTTCCTGGGCCTAAGTCTTTAAATGCTTGAAGTAAGCACAGGTCGCCAATGGCAAGTCCTATAATTCCTGATAGGAAGAGATAGCTTGTCGCTTCTAGTCCAGGCCAAGATATTCCTTCTGTGATGAGAATCCAAAAAATAAAGAGGACTAAAGCAAAGGCTGCTTTGAACCAATTCATCCAAAAGCTACCAAGCTTTCGTGTGAAATGAGTAAAGAATTGACTGCCGGCTGCAAAGCAGAAATTTGCTCCCAAGGCCAGGGCGAGAACTTGATATTCCATGCTCACTTCATACAGGAGAAATTTAAGAGAAGAAAGGAAATATTAAAGAAAGGAAAAAAGTAGGGATTCTAAAAAGAAGGCCAGCTAAGCTGACCTTCGTCTAAATTAAAATTAGTAATTATGCCATCTGGACTCGAGTTCTCCTCTTGAGCCATAGAAGACATTGACATCCATATCATAACGGGTACCGGGAACATTATAGAGACAACTTCCTGTGGAGTTACAATTAATCTCGCTAGAAAATTGCCATAGGAAATAATTATTCCATATACCAAATGGAAAGTCCGTAACATTGGATTTAAATCGTGCGTACCAGAGCTTTGCTTGTTGAAAAAGGGGATGAGCCGCTACTCTTTGATTGAGTTTGATGGTTGTTGAGTGGTTCGCATAGACCACCGGAATACGACCCGTTTTGTTGTAGACATATTCCATGAATACAACAGCCTCATCAATACTCATAAAGCGTCCATTGGCCGTGTCTTCGAGATCTAAAATCATAAGGGTGTCTTGCTCTCCATCAATGAGGTCTAAAAAGAGATCGGCCTGTTTAATGGTATCTCCTCTATAACCTAAGTGATAAGCACCCCAGAGGTAACCACGAGATTTGGCAATATTTTTACGGGACTCGTACTTAGTATCGACTCTTAAGCCAATACTCGATCTGTGGATGACCCCGACCATATTGTTATCGGATGCCATTTGATTCCAATCGATAGAGTTACCTTGGTAGGCATCTATGACAATAGTAGAGCCGCCTTTATTCCAGGGACTGAAGAATGACTCTCTTATGGTTTCTGTGGGTTCTTGTGCGTGCTCATGTTCTTCTTCGTCCTCTTCTTCTTCTTCTACAGGATTTTCATCTGATCCTTCTTCATCTTCATCTTCCTCTTCTGTTGGAACTTCTTCAACTTCTCCATCTCCCTCCTGCTCTTCGCTTCCATTTTCTTCTGAAACTTCACAGCTGGTATCTGATGCATCACAATCCTCATTTTGAGGAACACATGAAAAATTTAGGGTTAAGGTTAGAAGTAGAGGTAGTAGTGTTTGGTAGAGTGTTCTAGAACTCATTATCCCTCCTTGGAATTTTTTTTGTTATGAAATTCTTTCACCGTGCTTACTATTTTCTCATTTCTTCAGATGAAAAAAGTGCAGGAAAAATAAGTGCCGTGGTGTCAAAATGCCCTCTGATAGGGGATTCTAGCGTTCGGTTTTATAAGTCGTGATTATTTAAAGGAAAAGTCTCTTGATCTTAAAATTGTCAAAACCCCGTCTAATAGGGGATTTTATTGATTTCTGATTTTTTGTTTACGGGTTGTAAAAAAAGAGAAGTTATGAAATTTCTGAATTTAGGAAATCAGAATACTTGCGGCTAAGATAAGAATGATACACGAAAAGATGAATTCGATTATGAATTCGAGTTGAAGATATTTCTCCTTCACGCTCTGGATTGTAATCCCAATGGAGACTAGAGAGAAATAGAGAAAGGTAACTATGGTTATGGCAAAGGCGACAATAATCTTGGTTAGAATCGTTTCTTTGTCTTCAAAGAATTGAGTAAAGATACTTACAAAGAAGAGTCCAGCTTTTGGATTAAAGACATTAGTGATCCACCCCATGGTTATGGCCTTCTTTGTCGAAATATCGGAAATGGTGAGTTCATGATTGAACTCTTTAAGCTTTACTTCAGTCTCACTATCGTAATCGTAAGCGATTGATGATGAGAGACTTTTTACTTTGTTATTTTCTCTCATTTTTTTGAAAAGAGAATAGAGTGAACTCAAACCGATATAGGCTAAGTAGCTGCCCCCAACAATTTGTATAATTCTGAAAAGATTCTGATTATGTTTGAGAAGAAGTCCTAGCCCTGTAAGGGAGTAGGTAATGTGGACTATGAGACCAAGAGCTATACCAAGTGCGGTATAAATTCCGGCCTTTCTGGAAAAGGTTAGTGAGTTCTTTGTTACAAGAATAAAATCAGGACCAGGAGACATAACGGCCAGTAGGTGAACGCCTAAGATACTGAAAACTAATGGTAAATTAACTTCGAAATTCATATAATTACGTTTAAAATAAGTTTATCTATACTTAGCGGCCTTCAAAGACGGGGGCAACTGAAAAAGAGGAGTTTTTGTGGACCATGAAATTTCACTACTGGCCGGATCATCAAGATGCTTTATTCGTCAAATTAAAGAGTGGGGTGAAATTCTTATTGGTTTTGAAGGAAGTAATAAGTATGAATTATTAAATGAGCAAGGTGAGAAGATTGGTTATATCTCAGAACAAAGCTCTGGAATATTCCAAATGCTTATTCGCTCTTTCTTTAAGTCACACCGTCCTTTAGATGTCCGAATCTATGATAAGAATGGACAAGAAGTGATTAAGCTTAATCGTCCCTTTTATTTTTTCTTTTCCACGATGTTTGTAAACGATCGAACAGGAAGACTTTTGGGAAGTATAGATCAAAAATTTGCGATTTTTCGTAAACGTTATGAGCTTAAAGATGCAAGAGGCAATCCCTTTGCGCTTATTAATTCAGGATTCTTTAGTTTCTTTACATTTAAAATTGAAGATACAAGAACAGGTCGGTCTCTAGGTGAGATTCGCAAAAAGTGGGGGAATTTACTTAAAGAGATTTTTACGGATAGTGACACCTTCGGAGTTGATATCTCTAATGAATTAAGTGAAGAACAAAAAGCGATTGTTCTTTCGACGGCGATTTCTGTAGACTTTGATTACTTTGAAGATAATAGCGCACGAGGTTCAGCACTAGATCTCTTTGACTAAATATGGTGAATACAAAAACTTTTTCTTACTTAACTTTTCTTATTCTTTTCGGTTTGTCCCCATTAGGGGCTGAGAGTTTTTCGCTCTCTCAAAAGATATATGAATCTAAAAATCTCCCTTTTCAATCTCATATGGGAAAAGAAAAATATAGTAACTACGTAGTGGTTGATATTCCTTTTCTTCCAATCTCAGAGCTTTATAAAGAGTTAGTGAGTTTTCTTCAAGTCGATTTGAAAAACCGAGGTGAAGCTCATATTACGGTCATTACTCCCCTTGAGTATGAAGATATCTTAAAAGATAAAATCAGCGTCCAAGAACTTCATCAGTTGGCCAAAGAAGATTCTATCCAGAAGAGTTCATTTAAAGTCATCTGCTTAGGTAAGGGTACATTGAAAGATGTAAGTCCTAAGAGTAAACCTCATAAAAGTACATACTATCTTGTCGTTGAGTCAGAAGATCTTCTTCGTTTTAGAAGAAAGGTCGAATCGCTCTTTGTTAAAAGAGGAGGAGAGAAAGGTGCTTTTGATGCCGAACATTTCTTTGCTCATATTACCCTTGGCTTTACTCATCGTGATCTTCATGAAAATGAAGGAATTATCAAAGATAAGCACTCTTGCTATGCTGATTTAAATATGGTCCTATAGATATTATTGTTTTCTATGGAGGCCCTATGTTATCTTGGACGCCCTTTTTCGGGATGGCTCTTTCTATTTTACTTCTTCTTTTTTCTTGTTCTGGACAGTCAATTAAGCCCCTGTGGATGGAAAGATCAGATAAGCTCGCAGAAGAATTTACTCGTGATTACGCAGAAATTTATCCTGAGCTTGGTTCTAGTTTGGGATATCGTGATTATGATAGTAAAGGACAAAACCCAGGGCCTGAAGCAGAAAAGCAGTATAAGAAACTGACAAAGAAGTGGATTTCTAAACTGGAAAAAAGTCTTAATGAGACAGAGGATAAAAACCTAATCGTCGATTTAAAAATCTTACTAAAAAATACAAAACAAGATTTAAATAAGACCATGATCGAAGAAGAACTTGGCCTTATCCCTGTCTATTCTGCAAGTCAGAGAGTTTATGGTTCTCTATTTCAATTAATCAATGATCAGTCTCCTCAGTCGAGAAAGTTAGCTGCTGTTGATCGCTTTCTTTTTTACATGAAATCGGATTCCAAAACGGGTAAGAAGAGTCTTATTCAGTCTTTTCGTTCAGAAATAGAAAGGCATCAGAAATTATATAAGAAGGGAACTTATCCTTTTAGAGGGGAAGTTGAGAAGTACCTCTCCGACTCACCCTTCTATGTTAAGGGGGTGGGGGAATTACTCGCTCAAAGTGGAAGAGAAGATTGGCACAAGGCCTTTCGAGATTTTAAAGCCGAAGTTGAACTCTATGATGGCCATATAAGAAATAAGATTCTTCCTTTGACGAGAAAGAGTCCGATGCTTCCGAGGAAGTTATATGCTCTCGCCCTTAAGGCCATAGGAGTCGATGCTGATCCACTTACTTTAATCAAATTGGGAAAGAGTGAATATAAAACTCTTTATAAAGAATATAGGAAACTGGCCCAAAAGATTGCAGATAAGAATAAACTTAAATCTAGCGATCCAGCCTATGTCGTCAACTTTCTAAAGACACGCCAAGTGACTCGCTTGAAGGAAGTAGAAAAGCTCTATCATGATGCTGCTCATAAATTAGAGAAAATTATTGAAGAAAATAAACTCGTCACCTTGCCCAAAACTCCCTTAAAAATTCGTATGGCCTCAGATGCTGAGAGTAAGGCAAGTCCTGTTCCTCATTTAAACCCACCGCCCTTAATCAACAATCAAGGAATAAGACCTGAATTTGTAGTACCAACTTCTTCTACAGGACAAGTTCCTTTCAATGACTTTAGTTATGAAAGTACTGCGACTATTCTAACGGCCCATGAAGGAAGGCCTGGTCACGACCTTCAGTTTACAAGAATGGTTGAGAACCCACCTTCTATTATTAGAGCACGTTATGCTATGAATTCTGTAAATGTTGAAGGTTGGGCGCTCTATGCGGAAGATCTTGTTTATCCTTATTTGAACTTAGAAGAGAAATTTGCAGGTATTCAAATGCGACTCTGGCGTCAAGCGAGGTATTTCTTAGATCCTATGGTTCAATTAGGGAAGGGGGATCTCTCTAATGTCATGAATATCTTTAATAAAGAACTTGGAGTCTCTCAAACGATGGCAACCCTTGAGTATCAAAGATATGCTTTTAGAAGTCCTGGGCAAGCAACAGCTTATTTCCATGGCTATCTTAATATTCTCTCCATCAAGGAAGAATTGACTGAAGCTTATGGAAAAATGGATACCCAATGTTTTAATGATACTTTGCTCTCTTTCGGTTTATTGCCCCATCGAGATATAATGCTCTTTAAAGAAAATTTTAAGAAATGCGGACTAAAAAGCTCTGTTAATCCATAGGGTAAATTTGTTCTCTTTAAATCTAAAATGAGTTTTATTTGAAAATGTCTTCCTATTATCACGATAGGAAGACATGAAAAATGTAAAACATCACCTTATACTCTTTATATTATCTTCTTTCATGGCCTGTTCAAATAAAACAGGAAAGGCTCCTCGAACTGATCTGGGCATTAGAGTTCCTATTGTCTCACGAGTAGATTCGATAACTGCTGAAATAGAGAGTTCTTCAGCTCATACAAATTCTGGACTATGGGGTCTTGTAAAACCAGTATCGCTTTCAGAGATAGATTGTTTTGCTATTGGTGCTTACTACCCTGAAGGCGATAAAAATAGCTGTAAATTACTTGAAGGAGGAGAGGCCACTGTCGATGAACTCTTTGGCTCTGTTAAGGGCGGAGAAATTCTTAGAGCAAATATCAAGTCAGGAAAGAGTAGAAAAATACAGGTGATTGGGTTTGCAACCCATGACGGTAGTTGTCCAAAGGATATTGCTGCATTAACTAAAGTTCAAATGAAGAATTCTTCAGCTCCCCTGATCTTAGGAGAAACTGAAGTTGATGTTGAAGGGGATGAGATGGAAGTTGAAGTTTCGATTTCTATGGATAATCCCATTGCTTTAAATGATTGCATTGGAGAGAGCTTTTCTTGGGAAGAATCAAATCCTAAGAGCACTGGCTTTTCTATTCATGAAGGTTTTTTAACCGTTACTGGCGAGAATTTAGGTTCTGCTCGTGAAGCACGTGTGGTTGATCCTAGTGGGAATGAGACGAAGCTTGCTATTTTATCCAAAAACCATCACGCCATGGCCCTGAAGGCACGAAGTTCATTGAATCTTGCTATGAATACACTCTACGAACTTTTCATATCAAATGCGTATGGAGAGGAAGTCTTTAATATTACAGTCGGGGGAAATGCTGGATACAATATTGTTAATGTGACTAGTGATTACTCAGTTTCTTCATCTGAAAACCAAAGCCTCTTTCTTGTTAATGGAAAACATACTCTAGTTCTTCCAAGTGTTGCTGATGCCGGCGCAGGCTTTAATATTATCATCAAATCCATAGGGGATGGGTTTGATGGAGTGGTTAGAGTACAAACTGCTACTGGGGAAAAGATTGATGTTAATTATGAAAATCTTATCCTTCGCTCAAAACTAGCGACAGTAAATTTGACTTCAGATGGAAGTCAGTGGTGGATGCTCTCCAGTAATGGGACAATCGATCCGGTAGAAACATTTTATAACTGTGACAATACCACTTGTTATTCTGGAACCTATCCGGAAAATGCTTGGGCGATTCACTCGACCAATGGTGAAATCATGCATCGATATTCTTCGGGTGACATATGGAGAGTTATATTTGCAGAGAACTCTACTGGAGTGTGGCAGGATAAATACCTCATTGATGATTACACGAATTCAACAAACTCGGGCTATATATTTACGAAGTATTGGGATGTGGCGAAACATTATGATGCTTTATTTATGGGAACCTTTGCGGGAAAGACTTTTGGTGTTCCTGAACATTATCTATTAGACTCAGTGGAGTCTTTGAATAATCAATTTCATGATGAGGGAATTAATTTATCTGAGCATGATGGCTCAAGTAGTATTCCTGGTCACTTGAATTCAGTTAGTTTTACTGGTTCTCATATTAATTCTAGCTGTCATCGCTATGGCGGTCGACTGATAAGCCAAAGTGATTCGGGACTTCCCGCCCTATCAAATGGAAAAACGTATTGGACAGCTGATGCGAGTAATACTGCTGTTAATTCTTATCTAACCTGGGATGCAGATACTGCAGTATTCTCTGCAAATGGAGAGGATCATTCAAACGGACATTATCTCTTATGTATTTGGGATGATATTGAAGCTGGATTTGCTTTAGAATAACTAAGCCCATTTTTGATAGACTAAAGTTGCACCATAGAGGATAAAGAAAATAAATATTAGGGATAAACTTATACTCTGAAACTTTGTATTCTTTAGGCGGGTATCTTTTATTTCCCTATTATTGATATAAACAAGGCTTATAGCACATAACGGGATAAAGAGGGCACCGACAATAGCGTAAAGAAGTTGAATGGATTGAAATTTAAAAGTTAAACTTGTTAAGGACGCTAAACTTAAAAAAGTTAAATGAATTCTGTAGGCCTTCGTTTGCTTGAGATCTTTTGAACGCTCCCTTTCTTTAGAAACGAGATCGGCAAAGAGATAGGGGACCGATTGCCAAACTCCCAAGAGAGAAGAGAAAACGCCACAGAAGAAGCCTATTCTAAATAAGTAGGCTGCATAAATTCCTACTTCCTTTTCAAAGAGTTTTGCAACATTGGAAATGAAAATATCTCCAGTTGAACCTACTTCTGTAATCTTGGTTCCAATGATCATCATGGACAGACTAAAGACCCCTGTTAACAAATAGGAAATCGCTAAGTCTATCTTAGTCATTTTTAAATCTTTATATCCCTCTCTTTCACTTTCTTTAATCCAGTAGCCGTAGCACAAGATAGTCAGAGTTCCTCCGACTCCTCCGAGAACACTTAAAAACCATGGAGAGTTAAAAGGAATATGATGAAAGTGAAAGAGACCTTTAAAGAATTCTTCTGGTCCATCAAGTAAGAGGAAGGATGAGGCAATGACAGAGATAAACATCATACCGATGAGAAGCATCATGATTTTTTCAAATAGCTTAAATTTCGCTGACCATACAAGGATAAAGGCCAATGCTGAAAAGACGACAGATACAAGGCTTTTTTCTACAATTCCTGGGAAACTCGATAAATGGGGAAAGAGGTTTAAAAAGGCATTACTGGTAGCATTGATCAATGCTCCGCCAACACTATAAGACCAAATAAAGAGATAGATGAGAAAGGGCCATTTAAAAGCATTACCAAATAATTTAATCCACCCATGGATAAGATGTTCTTGGTTATCCAATTGATAACGAGCAATTGCATCCGTTAAAAAGTATTTTAAAAGTGCTCCTAAAAGCGGAAGCCATAAGAGCGCCCCTATATGATGTCCTGCCAAGGTGGCGGTAATAAGATCACCTGCGCCTACACCTGTAGCAGCCACAAGAAGCCCTGGAAGAATTATTCTAATTATTTTAGACATTTATAGTCCCTAAATTGTGAATCGATTAACACAATTACTTTAATTCAAGTACATGATTTTGTCTGCTGTATCCTTCATCATTATTAGAGTAAGAGGTTAAATTTCTTTTAAGGAGGAAATATGAATTTAGGTACGATGGAATTAACAAATAATGACGCAATAAAAGTAAGAAATGAAGATATTGATGAAATCTTAAGAGGTGAAATTTCAGCACTAGAAGCTTATGAGCAAGTGATTTCTGAAATTACTGATGCTAGTGAAATAAATCGCTTAAAGAAGCATATGGCCGATCACGAAGATGCTATTCGATTCTGGAAACATCAGGCCAAAGTAAATGGAACGATTCCTAATATTGATTCTGGAATTTGGGGAAATGTCGTGGAAGCTTTTGTAGGAGTTTCTAAACTTGCTGGTGAAGATACTGCACTTATGGCCTTGAAAAAAGGAGAAGAACATGGACTAGAGCTCTATGAAAAACTTCTTCTTAGTGACAAATTGTCAGTTAATCAAAAGCGAAAGATTAGAGAGCAATTTGCCCCTATTCAAAGAGACCATATTAAAGTTATTGATCATCTCTTATCCGCTTAAATATTTTTCTTAAGTCGAATAGGTTTTGCATTGGCCGGATCTTCCGGCCAATAGTGTTTGGGATATCTAGATTTGAGTTCCTTTGAAACTTCTGTCCAACTGCCCGCCCAAAAATTTGGAAGATCGCTGACAATCTGAGCAACTCGTGCTGCTGGAGAGAGAAGGCAGAGTTGAAGAGGAAGTGACTCTTCCAACTGAGTTAAGATGCGAGGATGTTCGTTAATTCCGTAAAGGTCTTGGAAGTGAGCTTTAATGAAAGGCTTAACTTGGTCTCCGTCTCCATAATGAATCTCAAACTCTTTACGATTCAATTTGATTTTATCGGGAGTTAGACTCTCAAGTAAGTAGAGATCTTGAGGGGCAAGTTGATCGTAGATTAATTGCCTTAAACCCCGTTCTTGAAGAGACCTGTAGTCTGTTTCTTCATCAATTATAGAATCAATAAATAATTCAAAAAATTCATTCCTAAAGTAGCAAAAAGGATGATTCCCTATGTATTTCGATATGAGTTCAACCTTTCTATGATAAAGATCAAGCTCTAACGTATCTGTGAATGGCCAAGGCCAATTATTCTGGATAATTTCTTTGAGCACTAAGCCTTTAGGACTTTCGTGCTCGGTTGCCTCTTTTTTTAAGACTAAATTTCCGTAATATGTACGCTCTTCGATAATTAGCTTTCTTTTCTTCTCATCAAATAGACTTTCATTTTGAAAAGAGAAGAGAGTATTTCCATGATTTTTTGATTTAAAGAGTTGGTCTAATGATAGGGAACTTGCCATATGAATCATGGTCCCTTTCGCTGCATTGGCCTTTGGATTTTCGAGGGCTTCAAGAACAATAATGAGCTCTGGAATATTTTTACCTGCAGCATGGGAGAGTAAAGAAGATGGTGAAATTTGGCCTCCTCTACCAAGGCAGAAATTATAGAGTAAGCGTTGGGGAGATCTTGATCTTTTAGAATTGGGCTTTGAATTCTTTCTATTAACGGCCACGCGATCAGGGTATCCCTGCAATAAAGCAGATGTTAAGCGGCTGGAGTCGACTTTATGAGAACTCCATTTCGCCGGAAGTTTGGAACTTCTACAAAGAGAGAAATAAAGATCTTTAACTCTACTGGCCTTTTTTTTATCGAGATAATTGTATGAATAATCGCAGAGATTCTTATCTTTCAAGTAATAGGACTTTAGGAGATTACACTGAATGGTGAGGTCACAAGTCTCAAAGTCATCCTCGTGAAAGCTAGAAGCTTTGTTGAAAATACCACCTTCTGAAAGTATGGATGTTGCGACTAAGAGGTCGGGGAATTCACTTAAGTTTTGCTGCCATAGCATAGCACTAAGACGCGGATGTAGGGGGGAATTGGCCATGAAATGACCTTTCGCAGTCAATTTCTCACTTAATTCATGTTCCGAGTTGGTTTCTGTCGCTCCTAATATTCTCAGTAAATCGAGGGAGCGTAATAAATTTTTTTCGTCTGGGGATTCAAACCATTCAATGGACTCAAGGGGAATAGACAGAGATAGAAGTTGTAAAAGATAGGCTGAAAGATCAACTCTCTTTATTTCTGGAGGAGTGAAGGTCATTCTTTGGGTATAATCTATTTCGCTGTAGAGGCGATAAACGATTCCTTCTTGAACTCGACCGGCCCTACCGGCCCTTTGGATGGCACTGGCCTTCGATATTTTTTCAAGAAGAAGTAAGGGCATGCCACTCCAAGAAGCGAAGCTTGCTCTTTTTTCAAGTCCGATATCTATGACTCCAGTAACTTGAGGAATGGTTAATGACGTTTCAGCTATATTGGTGGCCAAGACAATTTTAGGGTGATCGGTTTGAAATATTTTCTCTTGATCTTCTTTAGAAAGGGAAGAATAGAGGGAATGAACTTTTTTTCCATTGAGATCTCGATTCATGAGAAGATTTTCAAGGGATTTTATCGCTGCAACTCCGGGGAGAAAGACGAGTATATTGTGAGGACAATCCTTTCGATTTACCATTTCAAAAATGGCGTCTCTTTGACTGAGATCTTCTTTATACTCTATGTGAAGGGGATAGGTTCTCCCTTTAATATTCATAACAGCCGTATCTTGAAGGTATGATTCAAGATGGCCCGTATCTAAGGTTGCCGACATGATAATGAGTTTTAAGTCATCTCTTTGCTTTTGTACTCGACGGATCAAGGCCATGGCCAAATCTGTATGAATACTTCTCTCATGAAATTCATCTAATACGATTATATCAAAGTTTGATAATTGAGGATCTTCTCTTAGATAATGGAGAAAGAGACCTTCTGTTATAAAGAGAAGATCTGTCTTTTCCGATTTTCTTTTATCAAATCGTATATGATGACCTACTTTATCTCCTAATGAGCACTCTAGAGTTTCTGCGCAACGCTTGGCCGAAAGAATAGCGGCTAGTCTTCTAGGCTCTAAAACAAGAACTCGTTTTCCCAATTTATGACAGAGATACGGAGGAAGACGAGTCGTCTTTCCTGCTCCAGTCTCCGCCTTGAGAAGAAGACAGGAATGGTTCTTCAAATGAGCTTCTATTTTAGGAAGAACCTGGTCAATAGGATAGTTCTCTGGTTGTAACTGCATGAATTTAGTATAGAGGCTATGATCGATGGCTGTAAAGAATACTCGAGTCGATGGAAGATATCTGACTTATGCTATAGAGAAGATCTATTTAAATGGGGGATACAATGAAGAAAATATTTATAGGAATTATCCTAGCGCTGATTGCAACCAATGGTTATGCACTTAATTATGGCCTATTTAAGCTTGAAGTTGAAACGGGTTATTTTGATGCCGAAAGTGTAACTTTTCTCCTTAATTCAAGTGGTGAAGTTAAGCTCTTAAAAAATGAGAACTATTACTCCATAGAGACAGAATCTTTCTTTGATGAACTCACATTATTCGTAAGGTCCGGAGGAGATGAGGATTGGGTTCAGGCCATTTTTACGTTGAAGAATAATGAGCTTACTCGAGGATGCTCTGCTCTTTTAGATGGACCAGGATCAACTATAAGTTTCCTATCTCCAAAACGTGTGCAACTTACCCGATGGAATAAAGAGCGTAAGAAGTTTGAAGTTTTAAAGAATGCCATGTCTGATCAAAAAAGTTGCTACGCAACTTTAAAAGAGGACTTTGAAGACTTTAGTGAATATTGAGTTATTGTTTCCTTCAATCTAAGAGGGAAGTATTTTTTCTCTTCATTTGATACTGTTCAATGAGATTGAGTTGACGCTCATACTTTGAACTCATAAGTGTGGAGTTCAAGAAAAAGTCTGCACTCGCTTGATTACAGGCCATGGGAATATTGTAAAGGGTGGCCAGTCTTAGAAGGGCCTTGACATCTGGGTCATGGCCCAAAGATTCCAAGGGATCCCAAAAGAAAATAAGCATATCGATTCTATCTTCTACTATTCCCGTACCAATTTGAAAGTCTCCTCCTAAAGGACCGCTGAGAAAACTCTCTATCTTAATTCCTAGGTTTTTGGAGAGGAGTCCTCCTGTTGTTCCTGTAGCAACAAGGTTATGTTGAGCAAGAATGTCTTTGTGAGATTGGCACCAGTTAATGAGATCTTTCTTTCGATTATCATGGGCTACGAGGGCCATAGTTTTCTTTTCTTCTAATCTTCTTGCCATCATCCACTCCTTTGAAACCAATATTATAGCATCGAATTGATATTTTGAGCGACTCTGTAGGCCATTGAAAATGCAGCTTGGAGAAGATAACCCCCTGTGGGTGCATCAAAGTCGATCATTTCTCCCATAACGAAATGATTGGGATATTTCTTTAATTCTAAATTTGGGGTGAGCTCTTGCCAATCAATTCCACCAGAAGTGGATATGGCCTCTTCCATGGGTCGAGGGCGGTTTAGTTCAATAGGTAAGTTTTTAATTCTCTTTGCTAATGATGAAGAGGTTTTATATTCATCATCGGTGGTTAGCTCCTTTAGGAGAATATTACATTCTTTAGATATATGAAGAGACTTTTTAAGATGTTGAGATAGAGAAGTCTTCACCTTCTTTTTAGATAGTTTCTCAAGAACTTTCTCTTCACTCCAATGGGGACATAGGTCTAAATAGATTGTCGCTTTTTGAAATTGATTTATTTCTTCTCTTATTTGCTTTGATAAGGCATAGATGGTCGTACCCTCTATTCCATAAGGAGTGAGCATTACTTCTCCTAGTATAGAATGATGAGCAAGAGTAACTTTAACATTCTTCAAGGGATAGCGATCTACTTTTTCTTTAAAGTATTCAGACCATTTCCTTTCAAAACCACAGTTCATAGGTTGGAAGGCATTACATTTAATTTGATTACGAATGAAGATCTGAGTCCATTCTCCTGTCGATCCGGTTTTCTTCCACGAAGCACCGCCGAGACCATAGATAAAATAATCGGCAGATATTTTGAGTTCTTTCTTGTCTTCCTTGTCTTCCTTATCTTTACTTTGGACGACAGCTATTTTTTCCTGAAAGTCGATATCTATTAATTTATGTTTGAGATTTAATCGGAAGTTAGGAAACTCTTTAAGTGTTTTAAGCCATAGAAAGAGAATTTCAGAAGACTTTAATTTTTTAGGAAAAACTCTGCCACTCGTGCCTATAAAAGTCTCTACCCCTAAGTTATGACACCACTGTCTTAAATTCTCAGGGGAGAATTCGGATAGGTAAGATGAAAAATGTTGAGAGTCTTTTCCATACTTGAGGGCAAATTGATCTAAGTCTTCAGAGTGAGTAAGATTAAGTCCCCCGTGACCGGCCACAAGAAATTTCTTTCCCACTCCACCTTGATGATCGTAGAGCTCTACTTGATGACCTGTTTTAAGCAGGTGGTAGGCACAGAAAAGACCTGATGGCCCTGCACCAAAAATGATAACTTTCTTATTACTTTTATTCACAAGCTAAATTAGCAATTTACATCGGACTTGCCCAGAGACTTGGTAAAATGGTAAAGATTCTTATGGATTATATGCTAGAAATTTTAATTGTTGGGCTGGTGCTCAGTGCAGACTCCTTTTCTGCTGCATTGGCCATGGGCTTTAGAAATCATACAAAATGGGATGTTGTTAAATTTGCTTTAAGTTCTGGGATTGCAGAAGGGTTAGTTGCCTTTTTTGGTGCCATGATTGGTGTAAAGGTCATTGCGGAATTTGATAAATATGATCATTGGATTTCCTTTGTCTTACTTTTAATCGTAAGTCTTCACATGATTAAAGAGGGATGGGAAGAAATCAGAGCTGAGAAAAATGAAGAACAGAGTGCAAAAGTTATCTCTTTTCATAGTTTTGCTAAAGTATTGATGGTTTCTTTTGCCACTAGTTTAGATGCATTTGCAGTAGGAGTTACCTTAGGCTCACGAGCACAAAGCATAGGAGTTTCCCTATATCCCTATATCATTTCTATCTCTCTATGGGCCTTTTTCTCTACGGTCTTTGGTATGACCTTGGCCAAAAGAGTATCCGAACGTTTCGGTGGCTACTTCTCTTTAGCAGGGGCGCTTGTCCTCCTTGTTATGGCGTTTAAGTTATTGAAATAATAGGTGGACCTTGACATTTTTTTATTCGCTATTAATTTATTTAGTGAAGAAATTTAACAAAAGAGGTGGCCATGAATTTAAAGAAATCCCATTTTTTTAGCTTACTTGGTGGTGTCGTTCTAGGTGGGCTGATCATGTTTCTCTCAACGAATAATTTAAAGATCAGAACGGATATTCATGCGGCGGATTTTAGTTTAAAAGATGATTCCTCCCAGATGGATCAATCAAGTCAAAAGCGAGTCGATCCCTTTTCTCAGTTTGATCAAATGAGACTAGAGATGAGAAGGCAAATGGATCAAATGATGGCGAGAGCTTTCGATGACAGCGACGATGACTTTTTTAAATCATCTTTATTTTCTGATTCAGGCATTGGTGCAGGCTTTGAAAAGTCAGCGCTTCGGCCAGGTATTCAGGTCACCCATGGAGAAGATGATGAATACAAATTCATTAAAATTTCTGGAGAAGGTGTAGATAAAGAGACTTTGGATATTAAGGTAAAAGAAGGAATGGTTTCTATATCTGGTCAGGTGAAAAAAATTAGTGGTGATGGAAAAGGATCTCAGTCGACTTATATTTCACGATTTTCCCAAAGCTTTAATATTCCAAGTGGAGTTTCCGAACAAGATCTAGAAGTTGAAAATGAAGATGACTCTCTTATTTTGAAATTTAAAAAGAAGATGATCTAATCAATATCCCCCTCTTTTATTAGAGAAAGAGGGGGATATTGGATTACATTTGGCACATGAAGTGAACACCACGATATTGGTATACACATCTCTTCTCTTCATCTCTATCGACTACTTTTACTAGAGGTGAAACATTTTCTTTATTAACGAGTACAGAAGCTGGGCATCCTGCGTAGGATGTAATGTCTGATACTTCAGTAATTTCACCTTTATAATTTTGTTCTTGATTATCTCTTACTGGAAAATCAACGCAGTTCTCAAGAGCAAAGCTTTGAGTTGAACATAGAATAAAAAGTGCAGTTAAATATTTTTTCATAAAAAACCCCTTCACGAATAAAATTAATTTTACTTAGTTTGACGATAGAATAAGTTTTACTGTGTGACAAACAAAGAGGTGCCTCAATGAAGTTAGACACCTTTTTTCGGTGGGTTGGCGAAAAATGACGCTACAGCCACTAAAAGGGGAAAGAGAGCAAATAGATAGAGAACAGTATTTACACCTTCCACTGTTTCTCCTCCTAAACTCAACATATAGGGACCAAGCGAACTTCCCATTACCAACCAAGACATACTCATTCCAGCGATAGAGCCTAAGTGGGTTCTTCCGAATAGCTTTGGCCAAGCTGAGCCGGAGAGTTGGGCAAAGAGTCCTCCAGAAATACCAAAGCCAAGGGCCGTGATCATCATTCCAATATTTGAGTGATAATACGTGATTCCTATTAGAGCTAGGGTTAATCCTCCCTGCATCGTTGCGAGCAAATACTTAAGGGGGATTCTATCAGAGAGGTATCCTCCCACTAAATCAGCTAGAGTAGAGATGATGGCAATATAGAGGAAAATAGAATAGGCCTTTTCCGAACTCATTCCGTTAAGTTTTCCAATAAAGCTCATATGAAAAGTAACGGCTGTTACAAAGGTTGCTTGCCCAACCATGGCCAAGTTATAGACCCAGAAAGTAAAAGTTCTTTTGGCCTGTGCTGCTGTAAAGTCCTGAGTGCTTAAGCGAAGAGCTTCTTCTTTTTCCTCATCTGAATTGGGGTCACTAAATCCGCCATCTATCTTGAGGCCACAACTCTCTGGAGACTTCCTGAAAAAGAGATAGGCGACGACACCGACGCTAAAGCAGAGACTGGTGAGTAGGTAGAGAGAGTTTTGCCAAGACATCGCCTTTATCAATTGGGTTAGCGTTAAAGGGGCTAACCCAAAACCAAAAGCGACGAAAAGGCCGCTAATTCCCAACATGGTTCCTCTTTTCTTTTCAAACCATTGACCCATCATAGTTCGCGAACACATGGTAAGTTGCCCTTGGCCAAAGTGCCTTACTCCGAGAAAGCCAAAGAATATAATAATGAAGGAAAGAGTACTTTTATCGAGACCTGTTAGTGAAACGAATGCTTCGGAAACGATTGGGGTGAACGATATGTAGAGAAGAGATAGACCAAGGCATGTCGTGGCCAAGACGGCCATAAATCTGGGGCCAAGCTTATCGAGAACTCTACCCGCATAGGGTAGGAGAAAGCTTGATGATATTGTTCCCAATAGATAAGCAAAGCTTAACTGGGAACGGGACATACCTAAGGCCTCAATTAAATACTCGGTGTAAACACTTACTCCCATCGTTTGACCGGGAATACTCATCACGACACCAAGAGTTCCTACAGCAAGAATAATATAACCGTAGTAGATACCTTTTCTTTGAAAATATTGGGGGAGGTGACTGGGATCTTTAAACATAGAGGCTACTTTGAAAAGGCTCCAATTATTTTGGAGCTCTTTCATCTTAGTGGGGAAATAAGATTTTGGAAATTAAACTTTTATTAGATTATCTTAAACCCGTCGTCGTCTTGGTGATCGTCTTGGTGATCGTCTTGGTGATCATCTTGGTGATCATTTTTGTGATCAGTCGACTTGTCTTGCGAGGATGGGAGGTCTTCCCATTGTATGTCTTGATCATTGGGATCTTTTTGGTTTTCAATAGAATTTTTTGATTCATGATTTTTTGACATCGAATGAAGGGGGCGATCCATGGGGAGGATATTTTCTTTAACAGTCTTCTCTATAGTCTTCTCTGAAGTTTTCATGTTCTTCGATGATTCAGAAAAGGAAGCTTTCTCGATATTATTTTTATTTTCTTTTGGTTTGCTTTGAAGTTGAGTAGGGGAGTTGGACTCACTTTGTGGCTTGCTGGGATTGAGAAGGTCTGAGCGCTTTCCCTCGATGGAAAGAACAAGTGTTTGAAAAATAGATTGAAGTTCTTCAGCTTGGGAGTTGAGTTGTTGGGCCGTGAGAGAAGATCTCTTGGCGGTGACTGAATTTGATTGAGTCGCTTCATCAAGGGTATTCATAGCTTTTGTAATCTCTTGTACCCCAATAGATTGCTCTTGGCTGGCCGAACTGATTTCACTGGCCATGGTTGCAAGTTTGTTAATATCGAGAACAATTTCCTCTAAGACTTGAGCGCAGTCAGAGGCAACTTGATTTCCCATTTCAACTTTAGAGCTACTTTCTGTTACAAGATGCTGAACATTAGATCGGGTTTGATCAACAATTCCTTGGACCTGATCTATGCTTTCCTCTAATAGGCTTGAGATTTCTTTAGAAGCCTTACCGCTTACTTCGGCAAGATTACCAACTTCTTCAGCGACGACTGCAAATCCTTTTCCGTGTTCACCTGCGCGAGCGGCTTCTACAGATGCATTAAAGGCCAGAAGTTTGGTTTGAAAAACAATGTCATTGATGATTTTGGTTTTTCCCCCAATTTCTGCAATGACTTTTACAATATCTGAGATTTGATCACTGGATTCATTGATAGATTGAACCATTCGTTGATTGCTATCATTGATTTCATCGATGGCCTTTACCATATTTTCTACAACCGATTTACCTCTTTGTGCACTTTGCGAGCTCCTAGAGGCCATATCTGATGCGCTTTGAGAGTTGTCAGCATTCTTTCTTATCATCGAATTAAGCTCTTCTATAGCAGATGCTGTTTCTTGTATCGAAGAGGCTTGTTGAGTAGAAGATGAAGAAATTTCGTGAGAAGATTCTTTGATTTGAGTTGAACTCTTCATTAAAGAAGAAGAGTTCTTCGTTAATTTTTCAAGTGCATCTCTCATTTTTTTCTTCGTTGAAAAAATGAGTAAGAAGGCCAAACTCAGTCCTAAAAGAATACTGATTGCTCCTACGGCAAGAATTATATTTCTAGATAAGATATAAGTTTGATCAGATTCTAAGCGATCAGAATTAATTTCATTCATGCTTTGAGATATCATTTTATTTAAAAGAGAGGTGACCTCTAGACGTAATTCTCTTCCTGGACCTTGAGTGATTTCAATGGCCTTTTGTGTTTCTCCTGTTCTTTTAAAAGACTCTACTTGATCCATGAGCATGACCCATTCAAGATTAAGTTTTTTAAATTCAGTGAGAAGTTCTCTGGTCTGTAAATCAAGAGGAGATTTCTCGAGATGATCAATGGTCTCATTGATCTCTTTTGTTCTCTTGGCCATGAGATTCTTGTGGCGGCTGAGGTTCTTTTGACTATCCGAGAGGATGAAGTTTTTTTCGTTGATAAGTTGGATGTGGTAGAGGGACTTCAAATTTTGGGCATGCTTGAGAACCAAAATATTCTTATCCACAATGACATCCATTGATGACTTCAAATGACCAATGCGGTTGAATCCAACAAATGAGGCGATTCCACCAGATAAGACAAAAATGGAGAGAATAAAAATGATTTTGGAATGGAGACCCCATGACTTCATAACTTTTCCTTCAATTGGGAAGCAAACAGAAAATGTGTTTACAGCTTCCTTTATCGGTTTTTGCTGTTCACTATTTTAATGAATTCTTAGATTTTGAGCTAGTTGTAAAAAGTAATTATTGACCAGTGCGAAATGACGATAAATCTTCCATTCACACGTATATAGACTATGTAATATGCGTCAAAGACAAGACATTTCCTAAGAGATGTTTTACATTGCCTCTATAAACAATGATAAATTCAGTAATTTAAGGTAAGGCCATGATCAGTACAGATAATGTTAGTTTAAGTTTTGGTGGAAGAAAGCTCTTTGATGAGGTTAATGTCAAATTTACCCCAGGAAATTGCTACGGTTTGATTGGTGCCAACGGTGCTGGGAAATCAACTTTTGTTAAAATTCTCTCTGGAGAATTAGAGCCGCAAACGGGAACTGTAAATATGGAGCCTGGGCAAAGGCTATCTGTACTGAAGCAGGACCACTTTGCTTTTGATGAATATCCCGTCTTGCAAACAGTGATCATGGGGAATGAGAGATTATTCCAAGTTATGAAAGAAAAGGATTCTATCTACGCCAAAGAAGATTTTAGTGATGAAGATGGTATCAGGGCTTCTGAGCTAGAAGCTGACTTCGCTGAAATGAATGGTTGGGAAGCGGAATCTGATGCAGGGATAATGTTGGCCGGTCTTGGAATCGGAACAGAGTATCATGACAAACTCATGGGTGACCTTACAGGTTCGGAGAAGGTTAAGGTTCTCCTTGCTCAAGCTCTCTTTGGACAGCCAGATGTGATTCTTTTGGATGAGCCTACCAACCACCTTGATATTAAGGCCATTCGTTGGTTAGAAGATTTCTTAATGAACTTTAAAAATACAGTGATTGTAGTTTCCCACGATAGGCACTTTTTAAATAAGGTTTGTACGCATATTGCAGACTTAGATTTTAAGAAAATCACTGTATATGCAGGGAATTACGATTTCTGGAAAACTTCTAGTGAGCTGGCCCAAAGATTACGTAATGATGAAAATAAGAAAGCTGAGCAGAAAGCTGCTGAGCTTAAGGCCTTTATTCAAAGATTCTCGGCCAACGCTTCAAAGTCTAAACAGGCCACGGCTAGACAGAAGCAATTAGATAAGCTGCAAATTGGTGATCTCCCAAGAACTTCTCGTAAATATCCTTTTGTCGACTTTAAGCCTAAGCGTGAAGCTGGAAAGGAAATGCTAAAAGTAGAGGGTCTAACGAAAACAATTGATGGAGTGAAAGTTCTAGATAATGTACGTTTTCATATTGATAAAGGGGATAAAGCCGTTTTTCTAAGTGATAACTCTCTGGCAGTGACAACTCTTTTTAATATCCTTGCTGGTGAGGAAGAGCCAGATTCGGGAACTTACGAGTGGGGAGTTACGACAACCCAATCTTATTTTCCAGCCGATAATACAGAGTACTTTGATACCGACGATGATCTCGTTAATTGGCTACGTCAGTACTCCGAAGATAAGGACGAGACCTTTGTTCGTGGATTTCTAGGGAAAATGCTCTTTTCTGGAGAAGAGGCGAAGAAGAAGGCCCGCGTTCTTTCTGGTGGTGAGAAAGTTCGATGTATGCTCTCTAAAATGATGCTTTCAGGAGCGAATGTTCTTATTATTGACGGTCCAACAGATCACTTAGATCTTGAAAGTATTGTGGCCGTGAACGAAGGTCTTACTCGTTTCAAAGGAACAATTCTATTTACCACTCACGATCATGAATTCATCCAAACTGTTGCAGATAGAGTTATCGTTCTCGATGGACAGGTAAGCTACGACAAAAAGACAACTTATGATGAATACCTGGATGAGACGATAAAATAGGGTTTTACTGCTATGCGTGCGAGCCCATAAATAATTTTGTCTTCATTTCGGTGAGAAAATTTTCCAATCAAGTAGGATATTGATAGGTTTGAATACCAATTAATACTTCATTTTTGATGAGGAAAATCTATGAAATCATTTAAGTATCTCTTAATTATTGCACTCGTTGGTTGTGCGACAGGACTCAGTTATAAGAGGGCCACAAATCCTAAGGCCCTATCACAATCTGAAGCTGAATATAGAGCTCAGTCTTTGACTGATATTTCTTATAAAATGGAAATATCTTTTGAAAAAGAAGCCGAGGACTATAAAGGAAAGCAAAATATCTCCTTTAAACTTGGAAAAGTCTATCCCCTCCGAATTGACTTTGTAGAGGGCGAGATCGGGGAAGTTGTAGTCAATGGTGCTCAAATGGTTGATATTTCCTATAATAAGGCGCGGCTTACTATTCCAGCTTCTGCTCTCAAGTTAGGGGTTAATGAGATTAAGATTGCTTTTTCTCACAAATTTTCAAATCGTGGAGCTGGAATTCATCGTTTCCAAGATCCTAAAGACGGTCGAATTTATACCTACACAGACTTTGAGCCATTTGATGCTAATAAGTTTGCTCCCTTCTTTGATCAGCCTGATCTAAAAGCTGATTATCAACTTCTTGTAAGAGCTCCTCGTGAATGGACTGTCATAACAAGTCGGTATGCTGACTCGGTTTTGAAAAAGGGTGATCATAAGGTTTGGAATTTTCCTAAGAGTGCGATCTTTTCTACCTATATTTTCTCCCTTCATGCAGGACCCTATAAAGTATGGACTGATGTTTATGTTGATGAAGAAAAGGGACAGAGAATTCCACTTGATATCTATACTCGCCAGTCTATGGCCAAATATTTTGAGCCTGAAGTTAAGGAATGGTTTGAGATTACAAAACAAGGTTTTGAATTCTTTCAAGACTTCTTTGGAACAGACTATCCTTATAAGAAATATGCTCAGCTTCTTGTTCCGGAATTTAATTCAGGGGCTATGGAGAATGTTGCTGCGGTAACCTTTAATGAAAGGGCCATTCATAGAACGAAGGCAAGCTATAGTGAGAGAAGAAGGCGATCATATACCATTTTACATGAGATGGCCCATATGTGGTTTGGAAATCTCGTGACGATGAAGTGGTGGGATAATTTATGGCTTAATGAAAGTTTCGCTACTTTTATGGCCTATCTCGCTTTAGAGCAAAATACTGTATTTAAAGATAGCTTTGAGTCTTTCTATGCAAGAACTAAGCAGTGGGCCTACTGGAATGACGATCTTGTTATTACTCATCCCATATTAGGTGAAATTGAAAATACCGATGAGGCAATGCTAAGCTTCGATGGAATTACCTATGGTAAAGGAGCAAGTGTTCTTAAGCAGCTCTATTATTATCTCGGAGAAGAAAATTTCAAAAAAGGATTGAAGCTTTACTTTGATCGCCACAGTGAAGGCAATACAGTTTTAGCTGACTTCTTTAAAGCTTTTGAAGATGTATCCAAGGTCGAACTGGATTCATGGGTTGATCAGTGGCTTAAAACTGCTGGTACCAACACGGCAAGAGCTGAATATGAATGTAAAGAAGATAAAATTGTAAAATTTGAAATTTATCAAGGCTTTAAAAAAGAGCATCCTTATTACCGTACGCATAAAACACAAGTAGCCCTTCTTTATAAGAATAAAGAAAACGGAAAATTAGAAGTTAAGGAAACCATTAAAACGGAATATGCTAAGGAAAGAACATTGATTGAAGAGATGAAAGATAAGGCCTGTCCAACCTTAGCTTTTATCAACTACAAAGACTTTGATTTTGTTCATATCCAGTTTAGTAAAAAAGACTTAGCGGCCATGAAAGAGAATCTCTCTATGATTGAAGATGATATGATTAGGCTTATGTCTTATAACTCATTATTTGATATGGTGAGAAATGCTAAGCTTTCTTTACGAGACTATACCGAGATCATCATTCCTCATTTGAAAAAAGAAAGAAACTACAATGTTGCCGATAAAGGAATCCAGGGCCTAATGGGTGTGATTACTTATCTCTTTAGCAAGGAGATTGAGGACGAACAATTAATCACTAAGATCGAAGACTTCCTATGGTCTCAGATAAAGGAAGTTAAGAATTCTGAAATTAAGCGGCAGTATTTCTACGCCTATCTTTCTGTTGCCCATTCTAAGAATGCTTTAAGCCAAATTGAAAAAGTCTATCTTGGTAAAATCAAATTGGAAGGGGTTCCCATAGGGATGGATCAGAAGTGGGAAATGCTAAGACGTCTTAAAATTTATGATTTTGGAAAAGTGGATCAATATGTTGCTGAATTGAAGAAGAAGGACGACTCGGACCGTGCAAAGAAGAGTTTACTCGCTATTGATGCAACAGAGGGATCTTTAGAAGTTAAAAAGAAGTGGTATCAAGCAAGTTTAAAAAAGATGAGTCCCTATTCTCTAAAAGAGATGGGAAGTGCATTAAGCTCTCTTTTTCCTGCAAGTCAGATGGATCTAAAAAAGCAAATGTCGGGTCATTTTTATTCTGATCTGAAAAAGCATATGTTAGATCGTCAAATGAGAATGCAGAGACTATTTGTAGGAAGCTTTATTCCAGCTTTTTGTGATGAACCTTCTTCTGAAAAACTCAACGAATTTATTGAGGCGAATGAAGATCTTCCGGTGGGAATAATGAAGAGCTTAAAAATCACTCTTCAAGAAAATAATCGCTGTATTGATCTTATCTACTAAAAATTGAACTCAATATGGGGATCTTTAGGGATCCCCATATTTTTCTTCTTTAACCAAATAATTATTGAGGGAGAAATAGAGTTCCCTGTACCTTCTTATCAAAAATAAAGGCTTCAAGAGGTTTGTGGCTTTCAGCATTCAGTAAGGCCACTTTTGAGTTTTTTGCCAAAAGACTTTGGATCATTCTCGCTTTAATGATCATTCCTCCTCGAATGGATTTGTTGTCGATCATATGATCAACCTCTTGGGAATTAATATGGGTAATGACCCCACCTTGATCGTCTAAGAGTCCTTTCTCTCCAGTTAGAAAGAGAAGTGTTGCATCCCAAGACTTTGCAATCTCAGCAGCCGCTACATCAGCGTTGATATTAAATTTATCATGGCCTCTCATATTGATACCAATGGGGGAGAGAAGAACGACTCCATGTTTGGTGAGGTCATTGAGAAAGGGCTGGTTAACACTTTCGACCTTTCCAACTTGACCAAGTCTCTTATCTAAGGGAGAGCACTCTAAGGTTCTCGCGGTGAGACCGCTTATACCAATAACAGGAAGAGAGCGACTCATGAATTGATGAGCGAGTCGGGGATTAATTTGATGAGTTAGGACTTGTTCTACGATTTCGACTTCATGAGTCTGGGTCACTCTCTGCCCATCGATAAACTGAGGAGAAATTCCCTTTTTCTCGAATGCTTCGTTGATATAAGGGCCAGCTCCATGAACGATAATGATTTCATGACCTTTTCGATAGAGATTTCCTACTTCTTCTATCCAAGTGGACTCTTGATACTTATTGAGAAATGCGCCACCAATCTTTAATACGATCTTCATTAATTATACTCAGTGTTGATGTCTATATACTTTTTAGAAAGATCACAGCCCCAAGCCACCGTTTGAATATCTCCGGAGCAGAAGTCGAGCTCTATTTTTATCACATCTTCTGTAAAGCGAGTTTTCATCTTGTAATAGTCTAGGGGAATGGGTTGTCCAGACTTTACGATGGGAACTCCTTGAATACTAAGATTAAGGCGATTCATCATTTCTTCAGGAACACCAAATTGTCCTAAGCGAGAATAAATTCTTCCCCAATTGGGGTCTTCTCCGTGGATAGCGGTTTTTATGAGTGGAGAGTTCGTGATTCCACGGGCCGCTTCACGTGCTCTTTCTAAGTCATTATGACCTTTTAATTGTACTTCGATGAGCTTGGTTGCCCCTTCGCCATCTGCTGCGATGGATTTCGCCATGAAAATAGAAATTTCCTCAAAGGCCTCTAAGAAGATACGTTCGTCTTCAGGATCATTTAAAGTTAGTCCACTTTGACCGTTAGCCGCTAGAAAGAAGGAATCATTAGTGGATGTCTCCCCATCTACACTAATCATATTGAAGCTCTTATCAGCAATATCTCTAACATATCTTTGGGCACTCTCTGGAGTAAGGGTAATATCTGTGAATACATATCCTAGCATCGTTGCCATATTGGGGTGGATCATTCCAGAACCCTTACAAACACCCGTAAGGCGTACTTTTCCCTCAGAGAGTTCTATATCTTTATAAACACTTTTTGGAATAAGGTCGGTTGTCATTATGGCCAAAGCGAAAGAATTCGCAGATTTAGATTTTCTATCGTGGAGTTCGTTAATTCCTCTTTTGAGTTTCTTCATTTCAAGGGGAACTCCAATAACGCCAGTAGAGGAGATGACAACTTGTTCTGGTAAACATCCATAAGTAGAAGCGGTATGTTGAACTAATTCTAGGTTGTCTTCGATTCCTCTATTTCCCGTTGCCGAATTGGCCTGTCCTGAATTGGTTATAATATGGCGAATTCGATCAGAGGGTAGGATGGACTGACAATATTTTACCGGAGCAGCTCTACCTTCATTCTTAGTGAACACTCCTGCGACTACCATATCAACTTCTGAAGAGATAATACCTAGGTCGGGTCGATATTTTCGAACTCCGCAATTAACACTATTGGAAGTAAACCCTTTTGGGAGTTTGGTTTTAATCATGGCCTGTGCTGGTTCCATACTTAATCCTTATACAGTAAAACCTGTCGTTAGGGGGATATTGAGAAGTGAGTTGAAATTTTCAAGGGCCTGACCAGCGGCACCTTTCATAAGATTATCGATCATGCTGAAAATGGTGAGCTTCTTTCCTTCCAAATGGAGGGTTATTTGAGTTTGATTTGTATGAAGTACATTTCTAAGAGCAAGTTTATGATCTTCTTTATGATGGGTGCCCAAACCGTAAACGGTAACAAAGGGATAATCTTTATAATAATGGGCGAAAGCTTCAATCACATCTTGTAGGGCCATCTCACTTCTAAGTTCTGTGTAGATTGTAGAGAGGATACCTCTTTTAATGGGGATCAAGGTCGTGGTAAAGCGTGGCTCTATTTTTGCTTCGGTAAAAAAATTTGCATAGCGGATAATTTCAGGGAGATGTTGATGGTGTCCTATCTTATAAGGGATCATGCCGTCACTTATTTCACTGAAATTTGTTATATCTTTTGGGGAGCGACCTGCTCCACTTGTTCCCGATTTTGAATCAATGATGATCTGATCTTCTCGTATCACTTTGTTGTGAAGGAGGGGAATTAAGGCCATTAAAATACTTGAAACAAAGCAGCCTGGATTTGAAACTAAGGGACCTTTCACTTTTTGATGGGGGACAAGACCATAATTTCTTTCATCCCAGAAGAAGCTACTCTTGTGTTTAATTTGATAAAAGGATTGAGCCTCTCTTTGATTTAAGCGATGAGCACCACTTAGATCAATGACCTTTGCTCCTCTTTCAAGAAGGATGGGAGTTAGCTCTGCTGCATCTGTAGCTGAGCAAGCAAGAAAAACAAATGTATCTTTTAAACAATCTGCAAAACGATCTGGAGTACTTTTTGAAAACTCTTCTCTCGTTATATAGCTAATCGCTACAGAAGTTCTTCTTGCTTCAAGAAGGTCATGCTCTAAAGCCCAACTCGTATCACTACTAACAAGTTGGAGGGATGATATCAGGGGGTGATTCAAAAGGAGGCGACATGTTTCAAGTCCAGTGTAGCCTCGGGCACCAAAAACGCTAACTTTTAGCGCTCTATTTTCTTCCATCTATCATCCTTTAACATCAGTACTCCGCTAACAATTCGCCAACGGCCTTGATTGATTTTTGAATATTTTCTTTAGTTATGGTCAAAGCGGGAACAAAACGTAAAGTGTTTCCACCTGCAACTCCAATAACCACTCCTTTATCAAGGAGTTTGATTGCAAATTCTCTCGCAACAATGGAGTCATCAATCTTTAATCCTCTCATGAGTCCACGACCACGAACCTCAATAGCCTTTTCTTGAGAGTTTACAATTTCATTAAGTAGGGTTTCATAGAGTTCTGCTTTTTCATAAACCTCTTGAAGAAATTTCTCTTGATTTACGACCTCGATAATATGACGAGCAATTCTACAAACAAGGTAGTTCCCACCAAAAGTCGTTCCATGCATTCCAGGCTTGAAAACATTTTCAAAAGCAGTCGCAACTTGAATCGCACCGATAGGGAACCCTCCACCTAGACCTTTGGCCATCGTCACAATATCAGGCGTGACGTTATAGTGTTCGTAATGAAAAAGTTTTCCTGTTCTTCCAATTCCACTTTGAATTTCATCAACTGCAAAGAGTGCATCATATTGGCTAGCTAGTTCACGAGCTTTTTTAACGAACTCAGGGGTTGCTACAGAAAGTCCTCCTTCTCCTTGAAGGGTTTCCATAATGATTCCACATGTATTTTCATCAAATTCTTTTTCAAGAGCCTCAAGATCATTCAAAGGAATGTTAACAACACCTTCAAGCATATTTCCAAAGCCCTTTTGAACTTTCTCTTGACCCGTGAGCGCCATGGAACCAAAAGTTCTTCCATGAAAACTATTAGTCAGTGAGATAATTTTCTGTTTCTTTTCGTTCTTTGAAAAACCGTAAGCTCTCATGAGTTTGAAAGCCGCTTCATTAGCTTCAGTTCCCGTTGAACAATAGAGGACTCTTGAAGGAAAAGTCGCTTCAACGAGAGCTTGGGAAAGTAGAGATTGCTCTTTATTAAAGAAGAGATTTGAAGTGTGTTGGACAGACATGACTTGGTCGTAAGCAAGTTGTGCTAAATCCTTATTTCCATGCCCAAGAGACATAACTGCAATTCCACTTAGGTTATCAATATAGGATTTTCCCGACTCATCAAATAAGACATCGTTTTCACCTTTAACAAACTCTACAGGAAATGGATTGTAGTTCTGGTAACGGTACTTGTGATCGAGTTCTTTTACTTTTTCAAAACTAAGTTCAGTCATGCATGTCTCTCTTGTATAGATTCTTGTTGAAAAACCTATACTACATTTTTTCAAACCAAGTGTTAATCGGCTAGTAGGTGAATTTTAGGATTTGGTTAATATCTGATTGATATTTGAATAGATTGTATTGTTGTGCAGTGTTTAGACTATTATTTGGAGCACTTGGCACAAAGACCTGTAAGCTCAAGAGTATGACCTTGCATGGTGAAGCCTGCTTTCTTGGCCATCTTTGAGAGTTGCCCATCGATACTGCAATCGTGAAGACATTGAACAGCTTCACATTGAGTACAAATAATATGATGGTGATGATGATGGTCTTTCTTTGGGGCAAGCTCATAGAGCTTCATATCTTTTGAAGAGGGCACTGACTGAATTAAGCCTGCCTCTTCAAGTTTTGTGATATTTCTATAAATTGAAGACTCATCCCAAGTGCTAAAAACTTTCTTCTTTTTAAAATCAAAAATGGAAAGAGGTTTCTTGCTATTTATATATTCAGAGAGAACTTGTTCACGGGCCTTCGTAATGCGAAGTCCATATTCTTTTAGAATCGCTTTAATTTCTTCACTATTCTTTATGGCCATAGGGTAAGTTCCTTTTATTTATGCAATTTACTCTTTTAGGATAATGGGGACAAAAAGGGAAATTCTTTTACATGCTTGCTGCGTTATAAAAAGAAATCATTTTATCTTGAGTAAATTTTACCCTCTGAAGCTAACTTAATGATCAAGATTAGGTTGGCCTGTAAATGTTGGGTTTACATCTCATGATCTAAACCTTAATAACAGCACATCATTATTATCATTTTTAAGGAATTCCTCATGGCCGTCTATCGTTCAACGTTAACTCTATTTATTTTATTGGGTAGTCTTTCTACCTTTGCTCAAAGTTCTTCTGAATCTGAAGAGAGAATAGAAAAAATCTCTGTAACTGGTTCTTTTATCAAAAAAATTGATGTTCAAGGAGTTGCTCCTTTAGAAACAATTAATAACGAAGAATTTACCAAAAGGGGTGCTGTTGAAATTGGCGATGTTTTTAGAGAAACACCTGCCTTTGAATCTGTTTACTCTGATGGTGGGAATGTTCGTTTTCGTGGTCAAAATGCAGGAAATGTTCTTATTCTTCTTAACGGTCTAAGGCTCCCTAAATATAACGGCGGTTATTACACTTCTGTTCGTGACCTTCCTACGGCGGTTATCGATAGAGTTGAAATGTTAAAAGATAGTGGTTCAGCAACTTATGGATCAGATGCCATGAGTGGGGTTCTTAACTTTATTACCAAGCAAGACTATGAAGGGGCAGAAGTAACTGCAGGTGTAAGTCGTGCTGAGATGGGTAGTGAAGGAATGCAACAAACTTACTCTGCAACTTATGGTAAGAACTTTTCTCGCGGGAATATCATGGGGGTAGTTCAATTCGAAAAAACAAATGCCATTCATGAATTGGATCTTGGGAGTTATGATTCAGAAGGAAATCCTACACAGAAAACAAGTTATGTTACCGCCAATAACACGGATGTAGCTGGAGCAACAGCTGGTTGCCCTGGTACAGCTCCTTGTGAACCCAGTTCCATTTTATATCGTCAGGCCAGACCAAAGAATAATGATATCAGTGCTCTTCTAACTGGTAAGTATGACTTTGATGATTTCACATTAAGTGTTGTAGGGATTTATAACCGCAATAAGACGACTGCTCTGTCTTCGCCTCAAAGGGCCAACTGGACTATTAATTTATCAGATATGGATAATACAAGTAGTTATTATTCAACTGCTGATAATTATGACAACTCTGGAGAACTAACCATTAATGGTCGCTTTGTTGATGAGCTTGGTGATTATGTAACTGAGCAAGAAAGAAATGTTTACTCGCTTCAAGTTGGGGCTAATGGTTATTTTAGTTCTAGCAGTGACTGGTCTTGGAATGTTCAAACAGGACTTTCTCTTGTTGATACAACGGATACTGTTGTTAGTGGTGAGGCAGATGAAGGAGCCTTGACTCAACTCTTCCTCGATGGTGACTTCAACGTTTTTGCAGGTCAGGGAAATAAATCAGATGTTTCTTCTGCTAAATTTAATCCTGAATACAACAGTACAAGTACATTAATGCAGACGAGAGTTGTTTTCTCTGGAGATCTTTTTGACTTAGGTAAGCTCTATAATGGTGGAGGTTATATTAGTATGGCCACCGGAGCAGAGGTTATCCGTGAAGACTATGAAACCGAAAATGATGCTTCTCTTTCTAATGGAACGGCTTTAAGTCAAACTTCAGAGAATTATTCAATCGATAGAGAGATTGTTTCTGGGTTCGTAGAGTTTAGTGCTTCTCCTATTTCTGAAGTTGAAATCAATTTAGCCACTCGTTTTGATCATTACTCTGATATGGGTGATACTTTTAATCCTAAGCTCGGTCTTTCTTATCGTCCTTGGGACTTTGTCATGTTTAGAACTACAGTCGGAACAGGTTTCCGTGCTCCTGGGATTTCAGACGTTGCTCCTAGAGAAACAACTTCTGATAGTTCATGTTTTGATAGTCAGTGTACAGGTACTTACAGTGAGACATCTTATAATATGTCTGATCTTGGACCTGAAAAAAGTTTATCTTATAATTTTGGAGCTATCTTTCAACCATTCAAAGGATTCAGCTTTATTGTTGATCAATGGAATTACGAAAGTGAAGACACTATTACGCGAGTAAGTAATCGCTCTTACGTACAAGTTGAAGAGGAACTAGGTTCTGCTGCTGTAGAAAGTTTAGGTGCTTCTATTACTCGTGATGGAAGTGGGGATATTGTTTCGATGAGAGTTCCCAATGTAACTAATATTGGAGAACAAACCATTCGTGGATTAGATGTTCAAGCTGACTACCGCTACAACGTATTCAAAGATTTCGATATGAAGATTGGATCGAGCTGGATGTTTATCTTTGATAGAAAGAGACAGAGATTTAGCTTCGAAGATGAGCAGAAGTTTGATAGCAGTTGGAAGAATAGAACTTTCGTTTCTCTTTTTAATTCTACACACTTTGCCCGAATTGCTATGGTTATGACAGGGAAGGATATTATCTCTCAAGGTTATAATGACGAGATTCAGGTTAAGCGCTACGAAGAATTTGACTTCACTTATTCTTATTCTTGGAAATGGGGTGGAAAGCTTAACTTCACAGTTAAGAATATTTTCAACTCTCGTCCTCAGGCCAATACGAACTCTGAATTAGTCCGTTATGGATGGTTGAGTGAGTCTTCATCATCTTACTCACCACTAAGAAGAAGATACTATGTAGGTTATACGCATACCTTCTAAGCTAAAGACTTAAGAGAAGTTATCTTAAATTTATATTGCTATAAGAGAGTCCATTTCTGGGCTCTCTTTTTTTGATCTAGGTTAATGTTTAGTTTAGAAGATCGAGTATAAACTCGGTTCTATCTGGCATTTCATCTAGACTCTCTTCCTTCATTTTATGATCATTTCCCATATTGACTTCTCTATAGGCTGAGAACTCTTCTCTGAGCTCCTCATACTTGATAATGAGATAGTAGACTTGGCGATAATTTATATGACCCTTTTGCTTTTCAGAATTTAGAGCATGTAATATCGAGTCAAATTTAGTCGCAACTTCAAGAGTATTTCTTGAAGAGAGTTTTTGATAGGGCATAAGGCGATTCCAACCATAACCCCAGCGCCAGCCTGTAGGAAAGTGAGCACTTCCGCCAATGGCCACACCAGCTTCCATTAAGTCACCATGACCAGGAGTGGTTTCTGCTTTAATACATTTTCCCAGTTCCTCATCAGCAAATTTCTTTTGTTCTAAAGTTCCTCCAATCCAGTAGCGCATATCATGAGCAATACAACAGTGAAGCCACTCGTGGGTTGAAGTAAAGGGATTACCATCTGGATAAGCCGAACAACCATCCGTCTCAAAACTTTTTATCTTTAAATTAGGGATCTTGAGAGCAGGCAACTTTGAACGGGCCCATGTGGGTCCATTTAAGAGAAAAATAAAACAAAGAAGAAATTTTAGTTTCATCATTCTATGATAAATAAAAAACTAAGAGATCTATCTATAATTTACAAATTTACTCAGACCGTTTGATTTGTAGACACAATTAACTATCTAGATTTATTGGTATTCGGTTTTATCGATGTCATCTTCGTTTAAATGGGGACAAAAAACTGCCTACTCGGAGAAAAAATAGACTTAGTCATATAATAAGATCATGAGAAAACTACGAGCTATTATCCTAAATTCTTTTTTATTCCCCCTTCTTTTGACGGCCTCTTCCTACGCTGAACAAAGCGCTGAAGCTGGAGAGAGTTATTGTTCTATCCATCAAGGGGAGGAGAGTTCTGACTTTTACTGTTTTGATAGTGTCTCTAAGACTGCTTTCAAGAAAGAAGTAAATCCGTTAGAGGAAGAGTATTGGAAAAGAGAATTTGAAGATCGTGGAGTAGCGATTATATCTGTGGAAGATTACTCTCAGAGAATCGTGGTTGATGGAGTAGAGCAAATTCTCGGGGCAGGAAGTCCTCCTGGAGGTTCTTGTTTAGAGAAGGTTTACTATCGAGTAGATGAATTTAACGCCCTTCCTACCAGTCATTCGACTGTACAAAATGTAATCGCATTGGCCAGAGCCTTGCACGAAGCAGGTGTTTGTGAATTGGATGTAAAAGGGCAAAGTTTTAATGGAATCAATATCTCTTCACCTGATGATGTTCTCCACCAATTCTTGTGTATTTCGAATTCAGAATCTGTATTTGGAACAAGAAATATAGGAATGGGTGGTCGTGGTCCTTGGGGAATTCACCCTATGCACAATCAAGCTGCTGGAACTCGTGCCTTTACGGGGGGAAGAACAGTGACCTTGGATCGTAATGGCGTTTGTTACGGATTACCTCGTGCCATTGTAAGAGATTCTAATGGAAGAGAGATTAAGGAGAGTAATCGTTATCGTGATCCAGCTGTACAGTTACAAAATGCACAGTGTGCGATGATTCTCTACCGTCAAAATGGTTTTAGAGACTGGGGGACTTCTAATGCTTGGGGTTCTAATCGCCACTGCTCGGCCAGTACTCGAAATCGTCTACAGTTTAATAAGCACTTAGGTCCTGAATTAGGATGTTGCACACAGTCGTGTAAGAGCCGCTTAAGGGCCAATCTCTAGTTTAGTAGATTAAAAAACTTTAGTATTTGAAAATCATAGAACCTCGAAATGATAATATGATTTCATATAGTTGTGCCTTGTTTAACCAGTTTTCTAAGAACTGAGTTCGTATTTACCTAATTGTTTCAATTGTTTCGACCAGTCGGTCGCTTTCTAAGTTATAAACTAATCAACCTTAGATTTAAACCTCAAGCAAAGTATATGTATATGAAGTTTCGAAATGAAATTAAGGACCTCAAAAGGGTGGTCGTCAAAGTTGGTAGTAATGTTATTACCAAGAAAAACGGTAAGATGGACAACCGCAAATTGCGGGCCATTGTCGAAGATATTTGTGAGCTAACTGAGGCAGGAGTGGAAGTCGTTCTTGTGAGCTCTGGTGCCGTGAGTATTGGGAAACACTTTCTTAAAAAGCATCTGCCTAAGAAAGGTCGTATCGATCTTCAGCAGTCTGCTAGTTCTATTGGCCAACCGAAGTTGCTCAATATTTACTCAAGACTCTTTGAAGAGAATCAACATATCTGTTCTCAAATTCTTCTTACCCACGATGACTTTAGAAATCGTAAAAGATTTCTGCATGTTAAACAGACAGTAGATGTTCTCTTAAAAAATAAAGTTGTTCCCATCTTAAATGAGAATGACTCGATTTCTTATTCTGAAATTACAGTGGGAGATAATGACCACCTTGCTGCGCAAGCGGCTCAGATGACTAATGCTGATCTTCTTTTAGTCATTACAAGCGCCAAAGGCTTATATGATAGGGACCCTAATGAAGAAGGAGCTCAACTTATTGGTAAGGTTTCTTATGGAGATAGTATTGACCACGTTGATATGTCCACTAAAACAAATGTAGGCCGTGGTGGAATGGAATCAAAAGTATATGCAGTAAATAAAGTTACCCAGATGGGAATCAGTGCCATTATTGCATCTAAAGATAATGATCGCATCATTATAGATCCCCTTGTTCAAGATAATGGAACGCTATTTGAGCCACGTCATAATTATGATCCTGAGCACAGAAAATCTTGGTTGCTTTCCATGAAAAAGCATAAGTGCGCTATCGAGGTAGATAGAGGGGCATACGAGGCTCTTCTCGATGGTAAGTCTCTTTTTCCAAAAGGGATTATCACGACAGAAGGAAGCTTCTTTAAAGGGGATAGTATCGATATCTGTTATGCCGGTGAAGCATTCGCTTCAGGAATAACAGAATACGATTCAACAGAAATTGAATTAATTAAACGTAAACATAGCGACGACATTGAAGATATTCTTGGACACAAGGCCAAGAGTGAAGTCGTTCACACTATCAACTTAGTTGTTAGTGAGGAGGTAGATCATGACAAAATCAGTGAAACAACTGGCATGTAATGCAAAAATGGCATCGAGAAAGATCGTTTCTCTTGATGCTACAAAAAGAAAAGAAGTGCTTAATCATATGGCGGCCAAATTATGGGATAACCGCGAAACGATTATGGAAGCGAATAAGAAAGATCTCGCATATGCTGAAGAGATTGGACTTAACTCGGCGATGACTGATCGACTTAAGTTAGATGAGTCGCGTATTCAAGGAATGGTTGATGGAGTTAAGGCCATCGCTGAACAACCAGAAGTCGTTAATACTTTTTATAATGAATTTAAAAATGATGCTGGTCTAACCATTAAGAGACAGAGGATTCCTCTTGGTGTCATTTTAATGATTTTTGAAAGTCGCCCTAATGTAGTTGTCGACTGTGCTGCCCTTGCGATCAAATCATCAAACGCTATCGTACTAAAAGGTGGAAAAGAAGCTAAGTACTCCAACGAAATTTTAGGTAATCTTATTCAAGATGTTATTTCGGACTTTATTCCAAGAGAAACCGTTCAAGTACTCGCTTCAGATGATAGAAGTGTTGTAAATGAGCTTCTCTCTATGGAAGAGTATATTGATGTTGTCATTCCAAGAGGAGGACATCGTCTTGTGGAATATGTTACTGAAAATGCTAAAATGCCTGTGATTGCCCATTTTAAAGGTCTTTGTCATATGTACATCGATGAGATGGCCAATCCAGAAAAAGCGATAGATCTCGTTGTCAATGCGAAGACACAGAGAACGGGAGTTTGTAATGCTATCGAAACCTTATTGGTTCATGAGTCTTTAAAAGAAACTCTACTCCCAAAAATTGTAAATGCCCTCGTTGATAAAGGGACTGATATTCGTTTAGATTCAAAAGTAAAAATGGATCATTCTAATATTAAAGCCGCTACTGATGAAGACTGGGCTACAGAATACTTAGATAATATTTTATCGATTAAATTAGTATCCGATGTAGACGATGCTATCTCTCATATTGGAGAATACGGTAGTCACCACTCTGAATGTGTTGTATCGGAGAGTGAAGAAACATGTAATAAGTTTCTCTCTTCGGTTGATGCCTCATGTGTAATGGTGAATGCTTCCACTCGTTTTAATGATGGTGGACAATTGGGCCTAGGTGCTGAACTTGGTATTTCAACAACTAAGATCCATGCCTATGGACCTATGGGAGCTGAACAGATGACAACGTCTCGTTATGTTGTAGTCGGTGATGGACACATTAGACAGTAATAAAAAAAAGGAAAGTATATGATTGGAGTAATTGGATGTGGAAATATGGCGAGTGCTATTGTTACGGGAATGCACGAAAAATTTCCGTTAGAAAAATTTCTAACCTATACTCCAAGTTTTACTCGTGCTGAAGAGCTTGCAAAGAAAGTGGGAGGAAAGGCCGTTAAAGAACTTTCCGAACTTCAAGAGTGTGAATACCTTCTTATCGGTTGTAAGCCTCAGCAGTTTTCTGATTTAGCAGATGGGCTCAAAAGAGAGCTTCCTTCTGTGGATCAGAAGTATATTGTCTCCATGATGGCCGCAGTATCCATTGATTCTATTACAAAGAAATTGGGCTCTAAAGAAGTCACTCGTGTTATGCCCAATACTCCCATTCGCCATGGTGAGGGAATTAGCCTCTTACTTCACACCGGAGATGATTCCAATGAAAAGGTAGCTCACATTACCAAGCTTTTTAAAGCTTGTTCTCATGTGTATACCATGAAGAACGAAGAGCAATTCGACAAAGTAACAACTGTTTCTGGATCGGGTCCCGCTTATATCTTCTATTTAGCAGATATCTTATCTCAATCCCTAAAAGGATGGGGCATGCAGGAACAAGAGGCTACAGAACTGGCGATTCAGCTAATGAAAGGATCTGTAGAACTTATGTCTCACCGAGGAGATGTTTCTCTTTCTCAACTTGTTGATCAAGTGACTTCCAAGAAAGGAGTGACGATTGAAGCGGTGGAAGTCTTTAAAAATCAAGGGCTTCCCGAGTTGGTCGAGAAGGCTTTAGGAGCTGCTTGTAATCGCTCTTTGGAGATGACTAAGGAATTTTCATAGATTAAGTCTAGAAGTTAGAATCCTTCTGTAGTGTTCTTAATTAGATTGACTTCAATTTAAAATCTATATACCCTGTGGGGGTATGGGAAAGCTAACGTATCAGATAAAAGGTATGAGCTGTGCTAGCTGTGCCGCCTCTATAGAAAAAGAAACCTCTCCTATGAAAGGAGTAAAAAGTGCTGTCGTTAATTATGCGATGGAAACTGCATCTTTTGAATTATCTGATGAAGAAACGACGTCTCAAATTGACCTTAATCTGAAGAAGAAAATAGAGTCTCTTGGTTTTGAGGCGATTGATAAAGAATCGACACCAACTCAAGAAGAGTCTCACCGGCCAGATATAGGGAAGTTCTTAGTTAGTATCTCTCTTTCTTTGATTATTTTTATACTCGCTATGGGACCTGCAAAGGGGTGGCCGACCCAGAGAGTGAATTGGTTGATTCAACTTATATTGGCCACGCCCATTTGGATCTGGATTGGATTGAAGTTCCAAAAAAGTTTTTTAAACTTTTTAAGAACAGGTCGCTCTAATATGAATACTCTTGTCGGTATTGGTACGAGTAGTGCATATATCTATAGCTTCTTTATCACTGTATTTCAGCAGTGGTCTCTTGAGATTGGAATGACTCAAAAAGTATACTTTGAAGCCGTTGGTTTTATTATTTCATTTATTTATCTCGGAAATTATTTTGAAGATAAGGCCAAGAGAAAAACTAAAAAGGCACTCAATAGTCTATTTGAACTCTCTTCAAAGTTAGCCCGTGTTCGCAGAAATGATGAAGTCGAAGAAATATCCATTCAAGATGTAAAGATTGGTAATCTTATTATTGTACGTCCCGGAGAAAAGATACCTGTAGATGGAACTGTCGTTAAAGGTAGCACGACTGTTGACGAATCAATGTTAACGGGAGAATCGAAACCAGTTCAAAAAGAAAAAGGGGATAAGGTTTTTTCTGGAACATTTAACGAAGATGGGGTTATAGAATATCAGGCTAAGAAAGTAGGCCCTGATACCTTCTTAGCCCAAATTATTCAATATGTTGAAGATGCTCAAAATTCTAAGCCTGAAATCCAGCTCTATGCTGATAAGCTGAGTTCTATATTCACTCCAATTGTCGTTATCATTTCTCTGATCACATTTTTCAGTTGGTTCTTTTTGGGGCCAAATCCACATTGGGGAAATGCCATATCTAATTTTATTGCTGTCTTAGTAATTGCTTGTCCTTGTGCTCTAGGGCTAGCTACTCCAACAGCTGTTGTCGTGGCTACCGGTAAGGCATCTCTGCATGGGATTTTGATTAGTGGAGGAGCCATTTTAGAAAAAGCAGTTGATATCGATACGGTTATCTTTGATAAAACTGGCACTCTTACTGTAGGAAAGCCGAGTGTAATTGATTTCAAATTAAGAACGGATCAGACAAAAGAAGAAGTCTTAAAACTCACTTACTCTTTAGAACAGTATTCTGAACATAGTTTAGCTCGGGCTGTAAATCAATTCGTTGAATCGCAATTACCAAATTCACCATTAGATTTTGAGCCAGATAGTTTCAATATTATTAAAGGAAAGGGTGTAGAAGGAGAGGTTCAAGGGAAAGATTTATTGATTGGAAATACAAGACTTTTTAAAGAAAGAAAAATTCCATTAAATGATAATTTGAAAAGTAATCAAATTGGATCTGAAGTTTTTATCTCAATCAATAATGAGCATACTGCAACAATGATAATTGGGGATAAGATTAAGGACGAAGTCAAAGAGGTCCTCGACTCTCTAGAGAAGAAGGGAATTAAAACCATTTTGATGACAGGGGACAATGAAAAGATTGCCTCTCATGTGGCGAATGAACTGCATTTAAGTGACTTCTATGCAGAGTGCTTGCCTATGAATAAATCAGAAAAAATTGAAGAGTTGCAAAATGAGGGTCATAAGGTGGCCATGGTGGGGGATGGTGTGAACGATGCTCCTGCTCTTGCAAAGGCAGATTTAAGCATTGCGATGGGAACTGGAACTGATGTGGCGATTAATGCTTCCGATGTCACTCTTGTAAAGGGAGACCTCAATAAGTTTCTCTCCTTTATGGAACTTAGCAATTTGACCATGAGAGTTATTAAGCAAAATCTCTTTCTTTCTCTTATATATAATAGCTTACTTATTCCCATTGCTGGGGGAATCCTTTATATTTTTGATGGACCGTTAATGCCCCCGGTTTTGGCCAGTATTGCTATGGGATTGAGTAGCATTTCTGTAGTAACGAATAGTTTAAGAATCAAGTTTAAAGAAAATTTATAAGAATAACTTTTTTAGAGGTTTTATATGTACAAGAAAATAATGATTTCCCTATGCCTATTCCTTAGCTCTTTAACTCTTTTCGCCTCACGGGTTGAATTGAATGGAGAAGCAAAGACTAAAGTTCTCAAGGTATTAGAAATTAATGAATCCCTTCACAAGAACTTTTTTAACTATAACGCTTCTCTTGTGGAGGAAGATGCAAAACGTCTGCAAAAGGCCATTGCTGATATTAAAGATAAAGAAATTTCAAAACTTCTCAAAAAGACAACTATGGAACTTGGTAAAATCAAAGCCGGTGCCGGAGTAGAAGAGAATAACAAAGCTTATCACAGTGCAAGTCTTGGCCTTATCGAATTATTGGAAAAATATAATCCTGGAAAGAAATATAATTCCTATTCTTGTCCAATGGTGAAAAAGAAATGGGTTCAAAATAGTAAGAAAATGCTACGTGTTCATAATCCTTATGCTCCAGAAATGCCTCATTGTGGGCAAAGAGATACTGACTACTAATTATGAAAGGTATCTATTCTAAAGATTATGTAATTGATACTTTTACCTCTAATTCTCATAAGAGACTAGGCCTGCTAGGCTTAGTCGGAATTTTGCAAGATATTGCAACTTTTCACGCTAAAGATGCAGGATTTGGCCACGAAGAGATGCTCGAAAAATCGGTCTTTTGGGTCCTCATTCGTAAGAGTATAAAAATGAAGAAATGGCCTGCATTATTTTCGACCATAACAGTTAAAACCTGGTCTCGTCTTCCTGACTCCTATTATGCCTACCGAGATTTTGAGATCTATTCTCAAGATGAACTCATTGGAACGGCGACGACAACTTGGGTAACATTAAATGCGCAAACGAGAAGACCAACTGAAATCCCTTTAAAGAATTTACCTTTGGATATTCGATCGGATAAGGCCCTTGATTATGAGGCGAGCAAAGTCGAAGTCTCTATAGAAGAAAAAGATTTAGAAAAAGTTTGTCGTTTTCATACAAGAAACTCTGATTTAGACCTCAACGGCCATGTGAATAATACAAAGTATAGTCAGTGGGTATTAGATTCTATCGACTTTCAATATCACAGTACCCATGTCGTGACCGAATATCATATTAATTTTCTCAGTGAAGTTAAATTAGGTGATGAAATTGAGGTCTATAAAGACCTCAGCCATAGTGATGAGCACTCCAGGGTCTCTTATTTGGGACGTGTTCCAGGAGCGAGGAAACCAAGTATGCTAGTCCAGTGTTTATATTCTACTCACTAAGACAAAAATATAAACAAAATCAATGCTTTAACCGAATAGAAACCATGCCTCTAAAAAAGAAAATAAGTACCATTATTTCTGGGATCGATTACGCCTTATGGGCGGCGATGATCATGCTTCTAATAGGCTCCTTACTCTCTTTTTACTATGGCAATCGTTTGGAAAAAACGACTAATTACACGCTTAAAGACCAATCGGTTATTTTAAGAACTCTATCTCATGTGGAAAAAGTTGAAATACTTCTAGAGAATCACTTTTATATAACAGATCCCTATAAAGAAAAATCAAATCATCAAGAAATAAGAAACTTACGTAATCAAATAGAAGTTCAACTCAATTATTTGGCTTCGAAACGAAATTATCCACGTTTTAAACTTTTAAATCGTCGTTGGGTAAAAGAGGTAAATCCACTAATTGATCTATTGGCCTTAGTGGAAAAAGATCATGTTGATTTTTCCAATCTTGAAGACTTCTTAACTCGTTTTAGAAAAGAAACTCAAAGCGTATTGAATGATAATGTTGAAATTAAATCATTCGAAATTGAAAAGCTTAAGTTGATTCGCTTATTTGCTTTAAGCCTTATCTCGTTATCTTTTATCATCTTACTTAAAAGATTATTCATTATGAAGTTTGATCTCATTTCTTTGAATGATTATTTATATGATCTTCTTAAGGGAAGTGTCGCCGATCAGCCAAAAATAAATGAACGATCAATTTTTGCACTAAAAGAAAAAATGGATTTGCAATACCATAAGCTAGAACTTCAAGATGAGAAGATAAGGGATTACCTCCACTTTACTCAAGAAACCTTTCTTGTTTGCAGAACTGATTTCACAGTTCTTAGTTGTACTAAGGAGATTAAAAAGCTTTTAGGCTGGGAGTCTTTTGAAGTTGAAAATAAGAAGCTCAATTTTATCTTAAATACTGAGGGGCTATTTGAAGAACTTGAATTGAAATACTACCAAAATGCTAAAAAGCTTTTCAATATTTCATTCCAGTGTTTAAGCAGTCGAGGAGAAATGAAGGAGATTCTTGGAACATTTTTGAATTACTATGACAAAGTGGAGCAGAAGAATAAGATTATAGTGGTTTTAAAAGATGGAAGTGGTGAAAAGAAGATAGAAGAATTGCGAGAGAAATCAAAGCAGTTATTTCATAATAGTAAGATGGCATCATTAGGTGAAATGTCGGGGAGTATAGCTCACGAAATAAATAATCCATTGATGATCATGAAAGGATCGCTATCTCGATTAAATAAGATCCTTATTCGAGAAGGGCATTTAAGTGAGAAGGTTGAGAAAATTATTGAAAGGCTGAGCCGAGTTTCAGAAAGAATTAGTTCCATTATGTTTGTTATGCAAAGTTTTGGAAATCAGAATGATAAGGTGATGAGATCCATGGTTGATCTTGAAGAATTGATAGAGTCTCACCTAAGCTTAAATCAAGAAAAATTGAAGTCTTTAGGGATAGAGGTGAAGACATCTTATATTGATAAGAAAGTTGAAGTCCTCGTTCATCGGGCGGATATTGATCAAATCCTCCAAAGTTTAGTAACCAATGCTTATGAAGCCATTAGTCGAAGTCATATCGAACAGGGAGTGATCTCTTTTAAAATGGTATACGATGAAGGAAGGTTATTTATTCTATTCAGAAATAATGGAGCTGCGATTTCTAAAGATGTGGCCACTAAATTATTTGATCCGTTCTATACAACCAAGACTAATGGAATAGGCATGGGGCTTTCTATTGCTCATTCGCTTTGCCAAAGAAACGATATCGATCTTAAACTGGATTGTTTAAAGCCAGTGACCTTTAGGCTTGAGTTCCTCGGTGCTGTCCAAATAAAAAACTAGGCAATACTCAGTAGGCATCTTAATATATTATTATGAAAAAAATACTGTTAGGAGCTCTCCTCTGTGGCGGATTTCTAAATCCTGTTCATTCTCATTCCGGTGCAGATATCGATCGACTGAATCATCGTATTGATGAATTGGAGAATTCTTTACTTTTGAGTAAGCATTCGAAAGGGAAAATCTCTTCTTTTGAGTCTCTTTCATTGAGCTTAGGTGGGTACTTCAATCTTACTGGGACCAGTTGGTCTCTTCCCCATGCTCGAAATGTTCAGACATTCGATGAAGTGGAGATGGGATTGATGCTTAATGGACAAGTGTCGGAGAATCTAAGTTTTTTTTCGCATATTGAATTTGAGCAAGAAAGAGAGATCGTTAACCATCATGCTTATTTTCGTACTTTTGGAGATGATGACCAACAGGTCGAAGTTGAAGACCTTTTTCTTACTTACCGTAGTAACGATATTCTAAGTTTTAATTTTGGTGCTTTAATTACTCCTTTTGGAGTAAGTAATCGGGAGCACTTTGATTTTTTGAGATGGCAAAATGAAAAACCTCTTGCGCTTAGAGAAAATCAAGGCGAATTTATTTTCTTTGATGATCATGTTAGGGGCTTTTCGGTTGATACAAGATATCAGCTAGATCGTGGTCTTCTTGAAAGTTCTCTATATTTAGGCTCTATTGATGAGGACCGAAATCGCTTCGCTACAGGTTACCGCTTGGGTTATCGCTCTGAGGAAGGTAACCTTAAGGTAGGCACGAGTTTTCAAACGGGGCAGCGAAGTTCTTTTGGTCGCTACTATTCCTTTGGTCTCGATATGAAAGCAAGAATAGGGTTCTTTGAATTTAGAAGTGAGCTTTTCATGAGCGACTTGGATCAAAGTAAAAACAGAATTGACCAAAATCCAATCTCATTTTATTTTGAACCTTGGTATCATCTTGTTGATCATCGTCACATTCTCTACAGTCGATTTGACTACTTACACGATACTCTCGGAATAAGATATCTCGATCACGATAGAGATGTGAATACAGAAGCCTTGAGGGATCCCGTTGAATTCTATGAGTATACTTTTGGATATAATTTTTTACCAATCGCTAATTGGCGTATTTCTCTAGGTGTGAGCCGTACTGTTTACGTAGGAAAGAATAATCGACTTGATGGTATAAGTAGAGATTTTACCAGTATTGAATGGGGGACTGTATTAAGTTTTTAATGATGAGTCTCCAAACAATATTCCTCCTATCTTCTTTTCTTTATCCTCAGAAGATTTACGCCAGTGCTGAGACTTCTTTAAAGAAATCAATTGAAGATCCTTATAAAAATTGGGTTGTTGCTGTCCATTCAAGTAATCCTCTTGTTTCGTTATCTAAAGTCGAATTGAGAAGAATTCTATTAAAGCAGAAACTTTTTTGGTCTGAGAATAATCGCGCTGTACCTCTCTTTTTAGAGCCCAGTCACGAAAAATTTAATGAATTTTCTCGTTTATTTCTTGGTTTCAATAGTTCACAGTATCCAAGATTTTGGATTGAGCAAAAATTCACGAAAGGCCTAACTAAGCCTAAGGAAGGGGATGTCTCCTCACTTATTAAACTCATTGGTATTCTTAAAGGAGCTATTGCTGTGATACCAGAGAAAGAGTGGAATAAATTAGAGAGACCTTCTGTGAAATCGATTAAACTGATATCTAATGAATAATAAATGGCCCGTTCTTCCTTCATTCATTCTAGGATGCCTTTTGTGTTTTTGGGGACACTATTATTTCTCCCTTTCTGTAGTCCTCTCTTCATGCCTTGTTGGGTTTGTAGGAAGTTTCATTCAAAGTAAGAAAAATAACTTATGGAATCATTGCCCCGCTGCTATTTATAGTGGCTCCTTTGCTGGAATGTGTTCAAGTGAACTGATTCAAAGTGAATACGAAATTATCTTGATTTCGCTACTTGGTAGTGTTCTCTATTATCTTCTTATCGATTTATTTAATGGAATAGGTGGTAAATTGGGCACTATTGCATTCATCTCAGTTGCTCTATTTTACCTATTAAAAGGTTGGGGAGATGTATGGATACTCTAATTTGTCTTATTCTTATTTTGGTAAGTGCTTACTCGACCTTTTATTTATCGCGAGTTTCTTTTATTGGTCCTATTAGAGCTTCAGTGGGAACAACTCTTATTTTTCTTTTCGTGGAATCACTTTTTTCGTTCAAATTTCACTATTTTAGTGAAGTGTTATTCTTTGGTGGAAGTTTTATCGGTATGTCTGGAGTGAGTAGAATTCATCCATGGCTACTTTCGTTTAGCTGTTTTCTCTTCTATCTCTATTTTTTTCAACTCGCACCCTTTATAAAAGGAATGGGAGGGGCTTTGGGACTTGGAGCCTTTTTAAGTGTGATTCCTTTGGCCTTACTTAACTTAAAGCTTAAGAAATGGACTTAACGGTGTATTCTCTCGTATTACCTTGAATTTCGACTTCAAAGCTATCGCCTGAACTTAGACCAATGACCTCTACGCCTATAGGTGAAAAAGCACTGATCACTAATATGACTCCACTTTCATTTTTAATCATACTTCCACCTGAAGTAGAACTAATAAAGTAAGTACGTTCAATATCATTAAATTCTATATTGACTAGGCTTCCTACGCTTACCGTATCATTGGGTAGGCTGAGATCGATTTCATCTAAGAGTTTTACTTCTTCTTCAAGTTCATCGACTCTTCTTTTCTGAGCACCCGCTAAATATCCGGCTTCAATAGAACGAGTATCGTATTTACCTTCAGATTTCATTTCATCGCTAGTGGCATGTTTACGAGAGGTTTCATACGCTAACTTGGCCTTTTGAAATTCAGATTGAAGTTGATCTTTGAGATGATTGAGAATGGCTTCTTTATTCATAAATACTCGCGTTTAATTAAACTTATAGAAAATCTAATTATAGACTAGGGAAGTAAAAGATAAAACTATTGGTCACATTTTCCAGAATTAATCGGAGAGTGCTTTTTCAGGGAACCCAAGTCTCCCTACAATGGGAAGTTTAAGAGCAGGTGGCCAAAAGTCGACACCAAAATTGAGCCCAATAATATTGAGTTCAATACCTTCTTCTAATCCAAGGGTGAGGCCGAACATACCATAGGCCGAAAATTGAAACCCCGTATTGGAGGGAGAACTGGTCAGGGTTACGGGTGATTCAAAAAAGTCTTTGCCAATAGCATGGGGTGGTAGCGAAACCTTGAGCTCAGGAATATTTCTAATTAAATAGGAAACAAAAGTGTTCGAGTTTGGTCCTGGATAAACAACATAGCGATCTCCCATAGGATAGGACTTTATCAGTTTCTTTACTTTCTCAATAATGACTGTTGCTTTGTCTCCTCGAGCTTCAAATAATAACGTCGGCCTAGAGTCAAACCAATAGCGGTCTGGATCATCCGTACGCGTGCTGATCGTTGTTTTGAGTCTTCTTAAATTCCAAGCTGTTACCTGAGATACCGTATAGTGTTTCTCCTCTTTCTTCTTCCAACTTACCCACGGGTGTACACCAAAGTATCCTCTCCATGAGAAGGCCCTTGCATAATAGATTTGAAAAATATCTTCTTTCAGTGTCCAAGGTTTAGGCGCCATTTGTGCACTGTCTCGGTTGGCGTCACGGTAACTCTTGGAAGAGCATGAAAGTAGTAAAAAGCAGAGAATTAAGTATTTCATAGTCCCGTATTTTACCTTATACTGTGCGTCGATTTAATAAAAAAAGGCCAGATAGATTATGAAAATTGAAGAGTGTATTCATTATCTCTATGAAAAGTATAAGAACGACCTCTCTGGTCGTGTTTCTCATTCCTTTCCTGCACTTGCTGCAGTTGACCCTGATCTCTTTTCTTTAAGTGTCGTTACCGCAGATGGCAAAAGCTTCAGTGTTGGAGATAAAGAGAGTTTATTTTCTATCCAGTCGATTTCGAAACCCTTTTCCTATGCCTTAGCACTAAAGCAGCATGGAAGTGAATTCGTCGAAGAAAAAGTTGGAATGGAGCCTACTGGCGAAGACTACGATTCTATTATTAAGTTAGATGATCTTAATCGACCCTTTAATCCGATGGTGAATTCTGGTGCCATTGTAACAACTGGGCTAATTGGTTCAGGAGTGAAAAATACAAAGAAAGATGAACTGGTTGGCTATTTTTCTGATTTTGCAGGAAGAGAGCTCGATATCGATCAAGAAATATATGCTTCAGAAAGAGAAAATGGTCACAAGAATTGGGCCATTGTGCATCTTCTTCGCCACTTTAATCTTATGACCAAAGATTTTAAAGATGACTTAGATCTTTATTTCAATCAATGTTCTATTTTAGTTAATACCGAAGACCTCGCTATGATGGGGGCAACTCTGGCCAACGGAGGAGTTAATCCTAAAACAGGTAAGAGTTGTATCGACCCTAAGAACTTGCGCCATGTACTGAGTATCCTTCTCACTTGTGGTATGTATAACTATTCAGGGGAATGGGTATTTGATGTTGGAGTTCCCGCTAAAAGTGGTATCTCTGGTGGGATTATAATGATCATCCCTGGACTCATGGCCATTTCCGTTTACAGCCCTCGATTAGATAAGAGGGGAAATAGTGTAAGAGGTATCAAGGTCTGTGAAGAACTTTCTAATATCTATAATCTTCATATATTAGACTCTGCTGGACCTAATAGCACAAAAGACATTTTATAATCGAAAGGAATCATCATGCTTAATATAAGTAATCTCTCAAAAATTCAGGGTGGAGAAACCTTGTACTCCAAAGTGAATTTTCAAATTTATCCAGGAGAAAAAGTAGGGCTAGTTGGTCCAAATGGTACCGGAAAGACAACTTTATTTCGAATGATCATTGGAGAAGATAAGAACTATGAAGGACAAATAAGTTTTTCGGATAAATTGAGAATGGCCTATTTTTCTCAAAATGTTGGGGAGATGAAAGGAGCCACCGCTTTAGAAGTTGTTCTTAGCGGAGACGAAAAAGTAAAAGAGTTGCAATCTCAGTTATCTGAGTTTGAAATCCAATTATGTGATCCAGATCTTGATCCAGATAAAATGAATGAAATTTTAATGAAAATGGGTGATGTTCAAACAGAGTTTGAAAAGCGTGGAGGCTATGATCTCGAAAGTAGAGCAGAAGAAGTGCTTACTGGTTTAGGGATTGATCCAAGTGATCATCGAAAGAATATTGAAGAATTCAGTGGTGGGTGGAAAATGAGAATCGCCTTGGCCCGAGTTCTCGTGATTAAACCTGATCTCATCATCATGGATGAGCCTACTAACTACCTTGATATGGAGACCATTCTTTGGTTGGAAGAGTGGCTGAAAAACTATGAAGGTGCGATCTTTATGACAACTCACGATCGCCACTTTATGAATAATATTTGTAAGAAAACTGTTGAGGTCGCCCATAAGCAAGTTACTGTTTACTCTGGAGACTACGACTTCTATGAGAAAGAAAGAAATCTAAGAAGAGAGCAATTAATTTCAGAATCAAAGCGCCAAGCGGATAGTATTGCGAAAGATGAAGAGTTTATTGCTAAATTTAAGGCCCGTGCATCCCATGCGGCACAAGTCCAATCGAGAATTAAGAAATTAGAAAAAATTGATCGCGTCTATGTTCCACCTGAAGAAGAATCGATCTCCTTTACATTTCCGACTCCTCCTCGAGGGGGAGATGATGTCATCGTTGTTAAAGATTTAAAGAAAATCTGGAATAAGCCTGATGGTAGTGAACACCTTGTATTTGAAGGTTTAGATCTCATGGTGAAGCGCCAAGAATGTTTGGCCGTTGTAGGGGTTAATGGGGCAGGAAAGTCTACTTTGCTTAAGACGATCTGTGGGGATACTGAGCCTACCGCAGGTAGTGTCTCTATTGGACCCTCTATTAAGGTTGGCTACTTTAGCCAGTTTTCTTTTGATGTTTTAAAACCTGAAAATACCGTTTTGGATGAAGTTCAATCATCTCTACCTGAAGCGAGTGAAGGGTATTTAAGAAATCTACTTGCTGCTTTCTTATTTCGTGGTGATGATGTTAAAAAGAAAGTTCGCCACTTATCTGGTGGGGAAAAGAGTCGACTTATTTTGGCCGTTCTTCTGAGCCAAAATAATAATCTCTTGGTTCTGGATGAGCCTACTAACCATTTGGACATTCAATCACGTGAAGTTCTTCTTAATGCATTGAAAAGCTTCGAGGGAACCATTCTCTTTGTTAGTCACGATAGGCATTTTCTCAATGAATTGACACGAAAGGTAATAGAAGTAGATAAGTCAAAAGTGACTCTCTATCCTGGAAATTACCAGTATTATATCGATAAGAAGACAATGCAGGCCTAATTAAAAGGGAGATTAAGGGATCTTGATCTCCTTATTTCAGATACTTACAAATGTTACGACTTTCCATAATTCTTCAACACTCCTTACTTAGTATGGTTATAAGTTAACTTGGTTAAATAGACTTCGTTAGCAAAAGATTAACCTTCAGTAATGGAACAAAAATGGAAGCAAAGCATAAGTTATCCCACCAGCTTTTGGTGACCATACCTAGCACCATGTCTTTTTTAAGTATGGCCATCAAAGATAGTGCCCGTGGTGACTTAGGAGTCACTCAATTTAGAATTTTATCAAATATTGTTAACGGAACCGACCGGGTCAAAGATATTGCTGAGGCCAACGGCGTTAGCCAACCGGCCATCTCTAAAATGGTTGAACTCATGGTCAAAATGGATTTGATCTCAAGAGAAAGAGATGGTGGAGATAGAAGAAGTTCTGTTCTACGCCTTACTTTTAAAGGAAAAGAAATTTATAACTCGATAGAACAGGGTGCAGTTGATAGAGTTTTAACTAAGCTTAAACAACTTGAAGATAGTGAAGTGAGGGAAATAGAGCAGGCCCTTGAAAAACTCGAAAAGTTTGTTGTGTAAAATTAACCAAAGTAGAACTTAATGAAGAAATTTATCGAATACTTTGTCCATAGACCTGTTGTGGTCAACGCCCTCATGTTCGGACTTCTTATCACGGCCTTTGTTACATGGGATAGGATAGGAAAAGAAGAAATGCCAGACTTCACTCTGAATTTTATAAGTGTGAATGTTGTTTATCCGGGTGCTACCGCACAGGATGTAGAGCTCTTTATTACCAAACCCATTGAAGAAGAGCTAAAAGGGATTTCTGATATTGATGAGGTTAATAGCTCGTCTTCTTATGGCCGAAGTTCTATTTCGATAATTTTTGAAGCCAATGTTGAAAACCTCACTGAAAAAATTCAAGATGTAAAAGATGCGGTCGATGCTGTTCAGTTACCCTCTGAGGCCGAAGAGCCCACTTTCTTTCGCTTTCGTTCTAAGGAAAAGGCCATTATAGATGTAGGTATTTACCTAGAAGGGAAAGAAATTCTATCGGTTAATGAGCGCTTTAAGTTACAAGAATATGCCTTGGCGTTTATGAATAAGATCATATCTGAGCAAAAGATAAGTGGAACTGAAAGTAATGGCTATTTGGCTCCAGAGCTTCAAGTAAAGGTTGATCCCGAATCTCTTGTGGCCAATGAGATCTCAATGGGACAAGTCAGAAGTGCCATTGAAACTCAACACATCAGAAATCCTATTGGAAATATGAGAGACCATCTCGAGTCTGAAGTTACTTTAGTATCGGAATTGGATGACATTGCCCCTTTAAAGGAAGTTACAGTGAGTGCTGGTTTTCAGGGACAAATGCTGAAACTCAAAGAAGTTGCCGATGTTAGTTATGGATTTGAAGATACAACTTCAGTTTTAAAAATTCAGGGACATGAAGGAATTAGAGTTAGTATTAAGAAGAGTTCTTCTGCTGATATATTGAGTGCGGTTGAAGCTGTTGTTGAGTTTATTGAAAAGTTTAAAAGAGATAATGATGTAGAGGAGCTAAAGTTTGTCCTCATTGATGATGAATCTTATGATGTTCGTAATCGTTTAGAACTTATTGGAAGTAATGGGCTCGTTGGCTTTGTACTCATTCTTATTATTCTCTTTTTATTTCTCGATTTTAAATCAGGGATTTGGGTGGCTATGGGAATTCCTTTTTCTCTAGGCTTCACTCTCATTATGTGTCATTTGATTGGTTATACCGTAAATAATATGACCTTAGCCGCCATCATTATTGTTCTAGGTATTGTGGTGGATGATGCCATTATTATTGCGGAGAATATTTCTCGAGAAGTAGATGACCCTCAGGGAAAAAGTGGGGTTCAGGCCGTACTTGATGTAATTGGCCCTGTGACAGCAAGTGTTCTAACGACTTGTGCCGCTTTTGTTCCACTCTTATTCTTTAGTGGCCGCTTTAGTCTTTTTGTAAAATATATTCCACCGGTTATCTTCCTCATGCTATTAGCTTCCATGATAGAGTCATTCTTTCTCCTACCGGCCCATATGATCCATAAAATGAAAATCGAGTACTTCATTGAAAAAAAGGGATGGGGGAAAGGACTACAGAAATTTCGTGAACACTTCATACATGTTGTAGAAGATAAATACGCACTCCTATTAAATAAGCTCTTAAAGGGAAGAGTTCTGATTATTCTTCTTTTTTCTCTATTGCTAGGAGGATCATTTTACATTTTTAAAAGTAAGATGAGATATGTGATGTTTCCTAGAGAAGAAAGTCGTGATTTTAATATTCAAGTGATTGGAGATCCCTCCATGAAGAGGTTTGAAACGGCAAAGAAAGTGAGGGCCATTGAAGATATTTTTCTCAACGATAAAAGAGGTATTGTTACCGCCGTCTATACACGGATTGGTATGAATCGAAGGGGAGGAGCAGTAAAAGAAAATGAAGCTTCCGTAAGAGTAGAGATTGTTCCCGCTACAGAGAGAAAGGAATCCATCAATCAACTCTTATCCGACTGGGAGAAGAAGGCCAAAGCTGTAGAAGGATTTAAAGATGTGCGATTTATGAAAAGTCGTTTCGGATCGGATAGTGGAAGCTCCCTTGCTATTCAAGTTCAAGAAAATAATGATGAAAGAAGAGCTCAGGCTGTAAAAGATCTCGTTGCTAAGCTCGAATCGGATGGGCAAATCGTAGATATTGAAATTGAAAAGCCTGTTCAAAAAAATGAATTCCGTTTAACCATTAATAAAGCAGAAACGAGCCGTTTAAATGTGAGTTACTCCCAGCTCGCCTCTACTTTGAGGGCCTACATAGAGGGAAGTATTCTTTATACCTTAAATAAAGGAGAAGAAGAGGTCGATGTTCGCCTAACGGGAAGAACGGAGAATAAAGACTCCCTTGAAAAGATTTTAAATCTTACGGTTGGAAATGAAGATGGGTATCTCGTTCCTATCCGACAGCTTGTGGACGTAGAAGAAGGCAATAAAGATGCAAATATTCAAAGAGTAAATTTTAAGAGAACGACACTTGTCTATGCTTCGATTAAGAGGGGGCTACTCATTACTCCTTTAGAGATGGCCCAAAAAATCGAAGAGCGCTTTTTCCCAGAAATATTAAAAGGTAAACCCACAACTCATCTTAATTTTGTTGGTGAAGTTAAAGACTCAAGAGAATCGCAGTCGGACTTCTCGGTTTCTATTTTAATGGTAGTAGGTCTTATTTATCTCTTACTCATTTTTCTCTATGATAGTTTATGGACACCCCTACTTATTGGAGCCATTATTCCATTTGGAGTCGTAGGATCAGTTTTGGCCTTCTATTTTCATGGAATGCAACAGTATGGATTTTTCTCTGTTGTGGGAACTCTTGGTATGATTGGAGTGGTGATCAATGACTCCATCGTCTTGATCGATAAACTCAATGAGAAAATCACAAGTCGAGATAATATGCTTTATCAAATAGCAAAAGTCTCCTCGACTCGGTTAAGAGCCATTTTTATTACGACCTTTACAACTGTCGCTGGTCTTTTTCCTACGGCCTATGGAGTTGGAGGTTATGATTCTATGTTGGCCGAAATGATGCTCGCCATGTGTTGGGGACTTCTCTTTGGGATGTTTATTACTCTCATCCTAGTCCCTTGTATCTACAGCTTTTATGCAGGAATAAAACTTAAAGGAGCTGATTCATGAGAATTTATTTGAATCTTTTCGTTAGCTTAGTAGGGGCCACCCTCATTTCAAAGGGAACTTTAGCAAAAGAACTTAATATTCCTGGCTTTATAGAATTATTAAAGAAACATGATCCAGAATATAAATCTATTTTTGCCGATGAAAAGAATGCTCAATATATTGTTGAAAAGGGACTTCCTAATTCACAACTTCTTTTGAGTCTTCAAAAGGAAAATGGATATACTTCGGATGCAGGAAATACGTCTGATTTTAGTACAACAGTAAGTAAGGATTTTGTAAAAACAGGAACGAGTGTATCGGCCAGTTATATGAAATCTAAGCAGATTGGTACGAATGTAAATTTAACGCAACTTCGAGTAGAGCAATCTATATTAAATAATGCTTTTGGTAGAGATGTTCGTTTACAGGCGAGTGCTCTAGAAGCTGAGAAAGAATCAACATTGCTGCAAGTGCAAGAAAACTACGAGACTTACTTAGAGGAGGGGATATCGGTCTTCCTCGATTTTAAGCAAGCTTATCAGAGTATGAATTTAGCTAAAACGATTTATGATGAAGCCCGAAAATTAGAGAAGAATATAAAGAGTCGTCATAGCTCTAGAGTTGCAACGGATACAGATCTCGCTAGAGGTGAATTATTAGTTCTAGAGAGGCAGGAAAACTATCTCGACGAACAAAGAAACTTTACTGAAATGAAGAAGAATATTCAGACACTCACAGGAAATGCTTTTTCTGATATTCTCCCTGCTGATCAAGGAGATATCGTACGAGTTTTAGAGCAACTCTTTTCAAAAAGCAAAACGATTCAAGGAGATGAAACAAGAAATTATCTGATTGCTCAAATGACTGAATCCATCAAAGATAAAGAATATACATTAGCTAAAAGGGCGAATAATCCTAATCTAAATATTGTAGCTGGTTTTAACAGGGATGAGTCCGAGCGATATAATGCTACCGCAAATAGAAATGAAGCGGTTATTGGGGTTAAACTTGATATTCCTCTTTTTGATGATCAACAAGAGGCGACGACTGCTTCACTTGGAGTTGAAAAGTATAAGGCGGAAATGACAAAGAGAAAGGCCCTCATTACTTATAGAAATGAGAGCAATGATTTAAGAAATAAGATTGAGACTTTAAAAATGAGAGTTGAAATTGGCCGTAAAAAGATCAAAGTAACGAAGACAATCTTAGAGCAAGAGAAGAGACGCTATAAGATTGGTAGAATTGATCTTGAAACCTTAATTGATACCGTTAGTGATTATGCAACTTCACGAACTGAGCTTAACTCTTACGAAGTTCAATATGCAAAAACGATGATTCAGTGGCTAAGTTTAAATGATAATTTGATAAGCTCTCAGCTTTAAGAGGCTACTCTGTAGAAAGGTGTCGATAAAGAAAATTGACTTGAATAGATATTTTTGTGGAGTTAGAAAGAGCTTATGAATCGATATATCTATCATATTGGAATCTTAATCGTGGTTCTCTTCTCTTCTGTGAGGATGGCCCAAGAAGAAGGATTCAGCCTATCTTCAATTGGTTTAGGCGAAGTTAAGGAGAGTCCTCTTCATTTCTATTGTAGTGACTCTTATGAGCTCACTTTTATTTCCAATAGCGATACTCGAAATACTTATCCCAAAAGATGTGAAGAGGTCTCTAATGATGCTCAATGGGGCTTCTATTGTATAAAACCTTATAAATATCGAAACCTTATCACTGAGGAAGAATTCAACTCCTATCCGATTCTTTGTTCAGACGCCATACTTAGCGTGGATACGGGTCATTATTGTGAAAGTGCTTACAAGCTTTTTTCGCTTAAAAAGCAAAAAAGCTTTTCAACTTATCCTAATATCTGTAAAAAGGCGCTAACCACTGCAGGTAGAGGTTATTTCTGCCTGAGTACTTATCAACTATATTCCTTAGAGTCAGAAGGGGAACACAATACTTATCCAGTTCCCTGTAATCACCTTTAAAATTCGGATTTTATTTAGTTTTGAATAGTGTTGGGTATGTAATTTTAACCTGTTTAGAGAAGAAATTCCCTATTTGGTTAGAAAAAAGCCTAGTATGGGCTTTTAAGGAATTGTAATTATTTATAGCCCCATGAACGAAATTGTGGGAAGCGATGGAATTCATAGGAGTTAACGTGTCATTCGAAAGCTTTCAATTAAAAGATAATTTATTAAAGGGAATTCAAAAACTTGGTTTTGAAAACCCAACTGAAATTCAAGCTCAGGCCATTCCTATGTTATTGGATCACAAAGGTGACTTTGTGGGACAAGCACAGACAGGGACAGGAAAGACTCTAGCTTTTCTTCTACCGCTTCTTCAAGAGCTCAATACTAAAGCAAAATCAGTTCAGGCAATTGTTATTGCACCTACTCGTGAACTCGCAGCTCAGGTTTACACAGAACTTGAAAATGTTTCTAAGTTTAACGAAGTTAAGGCCATGACAGTTTATGGGGGAGTACCTTATGATCGTCAAATTTCTCAGCTAAAGAAGAAGGGAACTCAGATCGTGGTAGGAACTCCGGGAAGAGTGATTGATCTTATTGATAGGGGTGTTCTCAAATTAGAAGATTGTAAAAACCTCATTCTTGATGAAGCTGATGAAATGTTGAATATGGGATTTCTTGATGATGTTAAACGCATTATTACTGAATTACCTGAGCAAAGAAAGATTTGGATGTTCTCTGCAACTATGCCAAAGGCCATTTCAGACTTAGTTAAATATGAGTTTCAAGATCCTCAATTTCTTAAGGTTAAAAAACAAAATTTAACAAATGATAATATTGATCAGTACTATTGCATGCTTAATCGTAAAGACTTTCAAAAAGGTCTAAGAGTTATTATTGAAGCAAATAAAGATGCCTACGGTATTATTTTCTGCGAAACGAGACACGAGTCTCGTACCGTTGCTGATCATCTTATGGATAGTGGACTTTCGGCACTAGCTCTCCACGGTGACCTGTCTCAAGCACAAAGAGACTTTGCCATGAAGCGCTTCAAAGATAAGAAAATTAGATTTCTCGTATGTACCGATATCGCAGCTAGAGGAATTGATGTAAGTCATGTTAGCCATGTCTTTAATATGGGCTTTCCTAGACAAACAGAGTCTTATGTTCACCGTATCGGGAGAACTGGACGTGCAGGTGAGCACGGAACGGCCATTACATTTGTTTCTCCTAATGCTCGTTATGAGATTAAGAAAGTAGAGAGAACTACAAATCAAGTTCTTAAAGAGTACCTTCTTCCCACTCCATCTGAGATTAAAAAGATTAAAGTTGAAGGTGATCTTGAGAAGATGGAAAAGCTTAAAGAGGCCGTCCAGACTTTAGAAAAACAATTTAATGTTGATGATAGTTACGGCATTTTTGAAAACTTCTTTGAAGATCTAAGTAAGGAAGAAATTCTGAAGATTCTCTTTAGCTCACGCTTTAACAGAGAGTTCCGTTTGATCGAAGAGGGTCTAAAAATTACACCGGCAAGTTCTCGTCCTGAAAGGCGTGGAAATCGTGGAGGTTCTTCATCTCGCAGAAACGGCGGTGGACGTTCGCGTTCAAGACGTGGAGGTCAAGGTTCTGACTCTGGTGAGAGAAGCTCTCGTTCAGGTAGAAGAGGTCAATCTAGAGACTCTGGTGGAAGAAGAGATTCTCGTGATGGAAGTGACTCAAGAGGTCAACGCTCTGGAGCTCCAAGAAGACGTCGTCGCGGGGGCAGTGGACGTAGCCGCACAGCAGAAGCCTAATCTAATCAAGTATAACTATTTGATGTCTAGCATATAATAGTTTTATCCTATCTATGTATAGGGGGAATATCTTGTTCCCCCTAGATCTTTCATGTTACAAATTTATTATATTTAATAATCCTAAAACTTATTACGAGGAGTAGTAGCATGGCATTGAATATTGGAATTAATGAAGACAAAAGAGTCGATATTTCTAAAGGCCTCTCACAGCTTTTAGCCGAAACATATACTCTTTATTTAAAAACTCATAAGTATCATTGGAATGTTACAGGTCCAATGTTTCAAACTCTTCATGTAATGTTTGAAGAGCACTATACAGCTTTGGCCCTTGCGGTAGATGAAATTGCAGAAAGAATTCGTGTTATGGGGGTTAAGTCTCCAGGTTCATATAAAGAGTTCTCTGAGCTAAGCCAAGTAAAAGAAGATGCAACAATGGATACAGATGCCCAAGATATGATCAAGAATCTTCTTGCTGACCATGAGCAAGTGGTAAGAACAGCAAAAGATATGCTTCCTCTTCTTGAAGATGCAAATGATGAAGGGACAAATAGCCTTTTAGGAGCAAGAATTGAGTATCATGAAAAAACAGCTTGGATGCTTAAGAGTCTTCTAGGTTAATCTCTAGGAATTTTGGGGAAAGAAAGATATGTCTACCATCACTCAGTTAGAATATGTGCTCGCAGTAGATAGAGAACGTCATTTTGGTAGGGCCGCGCAAGCTTGTCATGTTAGTCAGCCTTCTCTTTCTTCCCAAGTTCAAAAGCTTGAAGAAGAACTTGGAGTGGTAATCTTTGACCGCTCCAAGAAACCTATTCTAGTCACGGAAGCTGGTAAAGATATTATCTCTCAAGCGAAAATTATTGTGAGAGAGCATTCGAAGCTTGAGTCTATAGCAGATGGAACAGGTCATGAGCCAAGGGGAGAGTTTCACCTTGCGGTGATTCCGACTCTCGCTCCCTACTTGATACCACTTTTTGTCGCTGAGTTTTCAAAACAGTATCCTAAAGTCTATTTAAAAATAAGTGAATATAAAACAGACGATATCATCAAGCTTCTGGCCAATGATGATATCGATGCCGGTATATTAGTTACTCCTTTGGGAGATGAGCGGATTATTGAACGTCATCTCTTTTTTGAGCCCTTTTATTCCTACGCATCCTGTGGACATGAACTGCTTAAAAAGAAATCTTTAACAGAGAAGGATCTTTTGAGTAGTGATCTTTGGCTCCTTGAAGAGGGGCATTGTTTTAGAGATCAAGTTCTCAAAGTGTGTTCTCTCGAACATAAGAATAAGGTTCTCCAAAATGTAGAGTTTTCTAGTGGGAACTTAGAAACATTAAAACATCTGGTTAAACGATCTGATGGATATACACTTTTACCAGAGCTTGCTGTTCTTGAACTTGATGATACTGAAAAAGAAGAACATGTTCGTAAGTTTAAAAAACCAGCTCCCACAAGAGAGGTGAGTTTGGTTCATAGCCGTTTCTTTTTAAAAGAAAGTATCATTTCATCAATGGAAAAAATTATTTTAGATTCTTTACCTAAACAGATTCGATCATTAAAGCGTAAAGATATTGAACTTATAGGTCTAACTTAATAAATTCTTTTCCAATAATTTAATCATTTTCTTTTTCTGAATTGGAATGACGAGAATATCTTCAATTCTATTTTTGACCTTCTCTGCTAGATTGAGATCTGATGTGGTCGCCATGAGGTAGACCTTTGTACTTTGTGGAATTTGCTCTAAGAAGCCATGAAGTGAGTCACTAATTTCATCGTGGTTCTCGGAGACACTTATAAATACAATTTGATAAACACGAGTTGAGAGAAGTCGATTGGCTACTTTTAAGGATAGAGCACTTTCAACTAAGGGACCCTGTCTGGTTATAATTCGAGTTAAGTGATTCTGACTAATCTCATTTGGATCGATGAGAAGTATATCCCCTTCAAGGAGAACTTGATTTTCATTTTCCTCTTCAACAGGGAAGGATTGCGCAGAATGATTGGTTCGCAGAGGAATGGTGAAGGTAAAGGTCGTACCCACCTCTGGCTGAGAAGCCACCGTGAGGCTTCCTCTCATGGCCGTAACAATTTGTTTACTAATGGATAGGCCAAGTCCTGTTCCTCCAAATAATCTTGTGGTTGAGGAGTCTGCTTGTTTGAAGGGATCAAAAATGAGTTCAAGTTTTTCATGCTCGATACCAATACCAGTGTCGTGAATCTTGGCAATAAATTCATTCGTGGTTTTATTAAACTCGGTTACAACTTTTACACCACCTTTACGAGTGAATTTAATTGCATTGTTAAGTAAGTTTTTAAAGACCTGTTTAATCTTAATTTCATCACCAATTAAAATAGGGGGGAGGTTTATATTTTCCCATTCAAAATCGAGATTCTTTTTAGCTGCTTCTAATTTGTAGACTTGAGAAAGTTGACTGATGATGACTTCAGGGAAGAAGTCTGATTCATTCAATTTGACTTGTCCCATCTCTAGTTTAGTAAGATCGAGGATGTCGTCTACAATATGTAGAAGGTTGTGGCCGGACTCTTCAATAATACGAGTGAGCTTAATTTGTTCTTTAGATAGTTGAGTATCTTGGATTAAGTCGGTTACCCCAAGAATTCCATTTAAGGGAGTACGTAGCTCATGACCCATATTGGCCAAGAACATTGATTTATATTCTCCTTCTTGCTTTAACTTTTGGATGAATTCACCAAGCTCCTCTTCCCGTTTTAAAATGTCATTTCTCATAGGTATAAAGAGAAGTTTAAGAATAAACCCAAGATTGATAAAAGAGATAAAGTATATACAAACTTCGATATAAACAAGTAGTCGGTTCAGATTATTGGATCTCTCTTCAAACCTTAAAACAGCATCATCTAGGCGCTTAAGAAGATCTCCTTTTGTGAATTCGGAGAATTCAGCGAGCCCTATTCTATGTTCAGGTTGATGTGTTTTTTCTCGCAAAATTTGTCGAGCCCGAGAGATGAAATATTTAACGGCATTGTCTAGGCCATTTTCATCAAAATAGAAGGAGAGGATCTCTTTGGAAATATGCGGAGACTGCTCTGTGGAGCGGCCGGTGAGTATCGCGTGAGAATTTTCAAAGAGATCGATATTATTTTGGGCTTCTTCTATGAGATTTGAATTGTCTTCTTTATCAGAATTTTCAATTTGATTGAGAATGAGAGTAATTCTCTGAGACAGCATTCTTTGTCTACCAGAGATATTAACTAAATAGGCATTATCTTTGTTAAAATTTATGGCCAAGAGTAGAGCGGTGAAACTCACGGTATCGAGTAGCCCAACAATGATGAGGGCAATAAGGTATTTACGGGTAATTTTATTCTTTAATTCGGACATGGTTCTTCGTGTTTTGGGTTATTTAGCTATTATAAGCGAAGAATGGATTTGAAAGTATAAACCTACTCAGAGGTACAAATTTCCATATTATTCGTTGTGGAATATGTTGAACCTGATAAGGAAAAGTTATCATCTCATAAGGAATAATTAAATTTTTATTTATACTTCTATCCCTTAAGATGAGACTACGGAGGTCGATATGCAATCAATATTTTATTCTGCTGAGTCTCGAGGCTCTGCTCATCATGGATGGCTTCAGAGCTTTTATACCTTTAGCTTCGCAGGTTATTTTAACCCCAATAGAATGGGGTTTGGTACTTTAAGAGTGTTAAATGACGATGTCATTGCTCCTAGCTCAGGCTTTGGTACCCATGGCCACCAAGATATGGAGATTATCTCTGTGCCCATATCTGGGGAACTCAGACATAAAGATAATATGAATAATTCCTATGTGGTGAAAGGCTCGGAAATTCAAGTTATGAGTGCCGGAACTGGTGTTTTACATAGTGAATTTAATAATTCAGATAGTGAAAATGCCCACTTCTTACAAATATGGATCCTGCCTAAAGTTAAAGGCATTTCCCCTAAATATGATCAAAAAAACTTTAGTCTCAAAGACAATAGAAATGACTGGGTGACTATGATTTCACCTGATGGCAGCCATGGTTCTTTGACGATAAATCAAGATGCCTTTTTGAAAAGAGGACTCTTTGAAAAGAGCTCCACTGTTGAATATGAAATCTCAAGAAAGAATCACGGCCTCTTTTTAATGAATCTCTCTGGTCAGTTTTTTCTTAAGAATCATTCAGGTGAAGAAAGTGAAATCTTACAGAGTAAAGATGCTCTAGGAGTTTGGGATACTTCAAAAATTGAACTTGTCTTTGAAGAAGATAGTGAAGTTTTGGCGATTGAAGTCCCTATGTATTAGAAACTTTGCTTGAGAAAATTCTTCTTATTCCCTAATCTGTAGAAGTGAATAATGGATAAGGAGAAGAATATGAGTAGCAAAGTTGCAGTCATTCTATCGGGATGTGGTTATTTAGATGGTGCAGAGATTAGAGAGTCAGTGCTAAGCCTTTTGAGCTTGGATAAACTGAACTGTGAAGTAAGTATCTTTGCACCTGATCGAAATCAGTATCATGTTATCAATCACTGTAAGGGTGAGGAGGCTTCTGGTGAAAGAAATATTTTACAAGAAGCGGGTCGTATTGCTCGAGGGAAGATTTCACCCCTTACTGAACTATCTTCTTCCAACTTTGATGCTTTAGTCATTCCAGGTGGATTTGGGGTGGCCAAGAATCTTTCCACTCTCGCCTTTGATGGACCTCAAGGAAAAATTGATTCGACCTTTCAGGCGATTCTTGAAGACTTTTATAATGAAGGAAAACCTATAGGCGCTATTTGTATTGCTCCTGCTGTAATATGTTTAGCCTTAGGTAAGCATGGAATTTCAGTAACGATAGGAAATGACTCATCCACGGCCGAGGCGATAGAAGCTCTAGGGGCTAAGCATATCTCATGTGAAGTTGATGAAATTCATGTAGATGAAGAGCACAAAATTATTTCCACTCCTGCCTATATGTATGATGGAGCTCCAATTTCAGGAGTAGCTTCTGGAATTGAAAAATGTATATCTAAGGTATTGGAAATGCGTAAATAAACAAAAAAATCACATAACTTACAAACTTTCATCCTCCATAATAAGCTATTCTATAGAAAGAAAATTTATGGAGGATGGTCGCATGGTAAAAAAGAAAATGAAAAGGGCCAAAACAGTTATCTTTATGGGCCCAGAAGAAGTTCATCAACACACTTTTGAGCATTTACTTAAAGATGGCTTTTATAACGATTCTTCAACTTTTGTGCTAGTTCATATTCTTAATGAAAAGTCGAAAGCACAATTTCCACCCAGTATTGATATAAAGAATGAGCAAGAAGTTGAGGATTATATCTATCAACAATTTTCAAAATTTGAAGAAGAATTTATCGACTCGGATCGACGTCCTAAAATAGAAAAAGAAATTATTCTCAATAGTGATACAAAACTATCTGCGATTAACTTTTTAAAAGATAGTGGTGCGGACTCTTGTGTCGTGGCCTCTAGTGGAGAAGATGATCTTGGAGCAGCTGCAAGTCACAGCTTGGCCTTTTACTTAGTGGCCCATGCTCCTTGTGATGTTTTGGTGATTCGACCTGATTAGAGTTTAGCTAAGAAGTGGTGCATACCAATGGCACCACAAACGGCAACATTGAGGGAGTTTTTTCGTCCTTTTAAAGGAATTGAAATGAGGTGGTCGACCAAAGAAAGGGTTCCCTCTGAGACTCCATATCTTTCATTGCCCAACAGAAGTGCACATGGGTATTGAGGCTCAATCTCATGAAGAGTAATTGCTTCTTTTGCAGTTTCAAAAGCATAGAGAGTTAATCCCTCTTCCTTAAGCTTTTTAATACAGTCATGGGTATTTTCCCAATACGTCCACTCTACCCAAAAGTCAGCACCAAGAGCAGATTTGGCCGTCTTTGCATTGTCTGGAGTAGCGGTATAACCACATAGGTGGAGCTTGACCGCTCCAAGGGCTTCTGCAGATCGAATTAAAGATCCTACATTGAAGGAGCTTCTCAAGTTATCCAGAATGATATGAACCTCTTGGGAAACTTTCACTTTTTTGTATTCAGTATCTTCTGTTGAAATAAGAAATTGATCATCTCTGAGATCCATCTGATTGAGGCGCTCTAAGAGCATCAAAGTCTTTTGTAGATTTTCAAGCTGATCAAATGGAGCCATCTCTTTTATCTCTAAAGATAATTTGGCCACTTCAGGCTGTATATGATTGGCCAATGTATCGAGGTAGAGATTTAGGGATTGGATATTTTTTTGAGTTTTAGTTTGTGACTCAAGGGACTGTTCAATTTGGCCGGCAATTCTCCATAAAGTGTCGACCACTTGTTTTTTAGAAAAAGAGAGAAAAGCTTTTGGAGGTATATTAAATGCCATGGGTCTTAGTAGCAAATGATTAGAGATTTTGCTATAGTGAAGCGCTTATAGATCAAGAAAATAAGAGTTTTTTGAAAAGGATTGTCACAATGAGTCAACAGGCTAAGAAATACCTGATCACTTCCGCTTTGCCCTATGCTAACGGGCCTATTCACTTTGGTCACTTGGCCGGAGCTTATTTATCTGCGGATGTTTATAATCGCCACCAAAGAATGAAAGGAAATGAAACCCTCTTTATTTGTGGTAGCGATGAACACGGTGTGGCCATCATGCTCAATGCTAAGAAAGCTGGCGAAGACTATCAAAGCTACGTAAATAAATGGCATGAAGAACATAAAGAAGTTCTTTCTCGTTACGGAGTTGAATTTGATTTCTTCGGACAAACCTCTGCTCAATATCATGAAGAGGAAGTGGTTCAGTGGTTTCATGAATTAAATGAGAAAGGTCTTATAGGAACTAAAGATGGTCAGCAATTATTTTGTAATGATTGTGAAAATCATTTACCTGATCGATTTGTTGAAGGGGGTTGTTATGAATGTGGTTATGAAAATGCCCGTGGTGATGAATGTCCAAACTGTGGAGAATTAATTGACTCAGTAAAGTTAAAGGATCCTGTTTGTAAAATCTGTGGTTCTCAAAATATTAAAGAAGTTACTGTGACTCAATACTATCTTCTTCTGTCCAAATTTCACGGAGAGTTCCGTAAATGGTTTGAACAAAAGAAGGGGGATTGGCGTAAAACAGTATGGCCATATGTTGATTCTCTAACAAAAGAAAGTCTTCATGATAGGGCGATTACTCGTGATCTCGATTGGGGAATAGATGTTCCCCTTCCTGGTACCGAGGGAAAGAAGCTCTATGTTTGGTTTGATGCTCCTATTGGCTATGTTTCTAATACTAAGGAAGCCTTAAAGCAAAAGGGCTCCCAAGAAGATTACCGCAAGGACTGGTGGCAAAACGAAGATGTTGAACTTGTTAACTTCATTGGAAAAGATAATATCATTTTTCACACCATTATTTTTCCGGCCATGAGTCTTGCTTCAGGAATGGCGAAGGCCTGTAATGATGTTCCGGCGAATCAATTTTTAAATCTTGAAGGTAAGCAATTTTCTAAGTCTACAGGACATTATGTTGATTCATTGGGAGCAATGGATGAATTCGGACAAAATGCTCTGAGATACTATTTACTTTCAATTTTACCAGAGTCGACTGACTCAAGTTTTAGCTGGGAGCAATTTCAAGCGAAAGTAAATAATGAACTGGCTAATAATATTGGAAATTTTCTAAATCGCTGTTTGAAATTTACCCAAAAGAATTGGCCAGAGGGGATGCCAGCCTCCTATTATCAAGGTTTCGTAGGGAGCGAAGAAGCAACTTCTATTTCTGAGGATATTCAAAAGATAAATGATTATTTAGACCAGAAACAATTTAAGAAGGGAATGGAACAAGTTATGTCTCTGGGACAGAAGGCCAATAATTATTTTTCGGATAGAGCACCATGGGCTTTAATTAAAGAAGATAAAGATAAAGCCGGTACCGTATTGGCCCATTCTGCACTCTATGCTCTTTGCTTAGGTGTGGCGCTAAGACCATTTCTACCAGAGTTGTCTTCAAGTATTCTAGGTCACTTTGAAAAGAGAGTGACTCCTGAAGCAGAGAGGTCAATCTATAAAGGTGAACTTGATATTCTTGATGAATTATTCAAGGATGGGCATAAGTTAGAAGAAAAAGTAGAGGCCCTCGTTCCTAAGATTACTGATGATCAGATTAAGGCGAGATTAGAAGAGTTATCGAATTTAGGCTAACGAAGGACTGAGTTCGTATCACCACCACGTTTCTTCTTTTGGACAACGTGGTTTTCTTTTATATAACCTATAAATTCAAAATATTCGGGATCAAAGTAGGGGGTATGGCCTTCATAACCATAGAGTACCTCCATATGTTGTATAAAATCCTTTTCAGCCGCGAGAGAGCTTTCATCTTGCTGGGAGAGAGGTAAACCTTCTTTTACACATTTTTTAAGGAAGTCATTTTCTCGTGGGTCGGTATTAAGTAGGCCCTTTGAATCAAGACAAAAAGCTTTTTGTAGCGATTTATAGATTCTCTCCGATTTATCTTCCCCATAAGAGTTTAAAGCAGAAAAGCTTCGTTTTGTTATCGGTGTCCCATTAGAGTGAATATGGCTAAAATCAGTTCCGTACTCTAGAAATGTTTTTTGAAGAACTCTCATTCTTTTTCTAAGTTCTAAATCTTTAATCCCTGTTACGACATAAGTTGCGGGGAGTTTGGAAGCCATTTTTGCCATGGCCTCCTCTGATCCCATAGATTCTGGCGGTATTTCTGGGAAGTAGAGAGACATACTCATATTGTTAAAATAGGGGGCTTCACTTATTTTGATACTCTTATCGTAAGTATTAATTAAGTCCATCGCTCTGTCTTCGTAACCTACCACATGCCAATATTTGAGCTTCTTAAAAAAATCTCTTTCTTCAAGAGGTGAAAAGTAGTTCTCAACGAGATAGGTAGAAATGATTTCATGAGAAGAAAGAACAAAGATACTAAAGCCTCTAAAGTAGGCAGAGTTTAGCGTTGCTTGCACAAGAGAATTGGCAAGAAACTCTCTTTGCTTCATGCCCTTAGGAGGAAAGTAGACAAGGGCACGTTCCGAATTTTCGGCAATAGCATAGGAGAGAATGGCCTTCGAATTTAGAGAAGGATCCCCATGATAGAATTTGGGTTTAAAAGCAAGGCCTGGGATCTCTTCTTCATTTTCTTCATCTTTTCCATAGGGGACTTCTGCATAGGTGAGCCTTTTCTTGAGTACGAAATATTTTATCTTTCCCTCACTTAAACGATACCATAATCTACTTTTATTAAAACATTGTCCTCCATTCTCCTTATAAATCGGTTTAAGTTCATCATTGATGAAAAAATGATTTTTACAAGATTCATCATAGGATGAATAGAGCACACCATTACCAGATCCTCTTGAGCGAAAATAGACTCCTTCATTCTTTGTTTTCTTATCGGTGCGAAAGGTTAACATTGTATGATTAGCACCTTGATCACCAATATGGATAGATAGTTTTGACTTTAGGACTAACTCATTTTCAACACTTCCATGATCATCGAGTGATACACTAAAGAAATTGCCGCCAATCGTTGGTGTACTGAGTTGATTAATCGTGTGCTTATTATCAATATAGAAACTCTTATTAAAAGTCCCACTGACACCAATATTGCCTTTTGGGTAGACCTTGATCGAGGAGAGATTAATGGAATTACGAGGGTGAGTGAATTTAGTAACCCAATTCTTATTTCCTTGGTCATTAAAGGTCAGCACTGCACCTCTATTTTTTCGAGTATAGTTTTTGAAATTTTTAACAAATCCCGTTTTTTTATAAATACTAAAATTAGATGAATAATTAAAGAACGCTACTAAGAGATTATCCTTATAGAGGCGTATACCTTCAAGAGTAGAAGGTTCAACGGACCTAGCCCAACGAGTTGAGAAAGTAGGGGAAAGGGATAAAACGAGATCTCTTACAATTTGTTTATCTGTCTTTAAGCGAAAAGTATAATTCTCATTTAAATAACTTACTTTTTCTGATTTTGTTTTAGCATGGAGAAATACTTCTCCTCCTGTCCCGAAAACCACTTTTGCGTTGAATTCATCTTCTTTTCCTTTAAGGTGAATATCTTTGAGAAGGTGTCCATCATAATTATCGATAAAAAGATAGAGAGCATCTTGCTTGATGGCCTCCCATTTTTTCCCTTTTGGCCCTTGAATTTTACCTTTGATGAGAAAGGTGAGGGCGATATTTCCTTGAGGAGATAGAGTCAGATCTGAAAATAATGCCTGTGTATCAGGAGCAGTAGAAGTTTGTAATAGATTAGACCATATTTTCTTTTGGTTAATATCAATTTTAAAGAGATGATAATATTTAACATCATTGATTATTTTAAGTTCGAGAACGAAGGCATTTCCATCACTATCTCGTTTCGCCGTAATAATGGCCTTCTTATCAAATTGATATTCTCTTATATTCGTTTCCTGATAGGCAAAGTTCTGAAGTTCCTTAGCTGTAATTTCATTACATATAAAGGCCAAGATAATGAGAGGGAGAATGAGTTTGATGACTTTCATTCATTCTATTCTATGGGACTCTTTAAAACTCACAAAGAAATTTAACTAAAACCTCGTGATAACAAGGCTTTAGTTCGTTTATTTTTCTATTTTAAGGCAAATTATTTATGTCATTATTCTTCTTCACTTAAGGATTGTGAAGTAGGTGGCTCTACTGAATCTTCAAGGGCTTCGAGCTGAGGAATGGTGATCTTCTGTCCCACTCTTAGATTCGGTGATAGCTCTTGATCTTTTTGATATCTTCTAAGTAACCAAAAGGGGAGTTCAAACTTCTTGAGTATCCCAGAAATGGTATTGCCTCTTTTAACCGTGTACTCTTCTGTTCCAGTGACTTTGAAACTGTTAAAGAAGTCTTCTTGTATAGATAGGTGATATTCATTTCTATTTTGTTTGAAGATAATCTCTTTTTCTTTAGATAGAGGAATTTTTAATTTTTGACCCTGGTGAATTGATTTCCCATACTTTAGACGATTGAGGTCTCTTATCTTTTGCGTACGCACAGATGCCCACTCTGCGATATGACCTAGGGTCTCATCTGTTTCAACTTTAATGAGATAGATACCTCTGGATAAAGACTTTAAGGAAAGGTCATGCCCTTCTAGGGAAGAGGTATCTTTGGGAACTTTGATTGGACGAGGTCCATAGCTCACTTTCTTTGGATTTAAAGTCTTCGTTTGAGAAGCTGTCGGTTTTTGAGCAATGATAATAGGCTCTTTCATCTCTTGCTTTTTCTTTGGAGGAAGCTTCTTTGTTTCAAGCTTGGCCACGACTTTCTTAACTTTAGTATCTTTTCCCGGAATTTTGAGCTTCATTCCCGCATATATGCGCGATGGATTTACGATTTGATTAAAGGCGATGAGGTCATTTAACTTCACATTATATGCTTTCGATATATCGTATAAATTTTCCCCTCTGGAAATAATATGAAGACGATCAAGTTGGAGATCTTTTCTCATATTTTTCAGCTTATCGACTTTTGACTGAAGAGCGATAAGTCTTTTCTTCTTTACGCTGGGAATGTGAAGTTTGAAGTTCTTAGGAAGAAAGAGAGGGGATCTTAAGGCTGATTTACGAATGGATGGATTATACTTTCCTATGGTTCGCTTGGAGAGTTTGAGTTCTTTAGCAATTTGTTCTACCGTATAGGGCTTTTTTAAATGGAGAACAGAATACCTAAAGGGAGTAGGCATTTTAAATTCTTTAAAATACTTTTCAGGGCTTCGAGATACAAGGACAGTCGCCATAAAGGTCGCATAGAAGTTCTTCGAAGCAAAGCCGAAGCGTCTTCCTCCATATTCATCAATAATTCTATGAATCTCTTTAGTACCAAGTTTGGATACCGCTCTTTGCATACTTCTGGCCCCATGATTATAAGCGGTTAAGGCTAAGGGCCACGACTTAAGAATCCGATAGTTATCTTTTAATAAATTAGCCGCTGCTTTTGTCGCTTTGATAACATCTCTTCTTTCATCAACAACATAATCAACCTTAAGTTTATACAATCGTGCAGTAGATCTCATAAATTGCCAAATTCCGGCAGCTCCTACCTTAGAGTAGGCATTGTAATTAAATGAGGATTCCACATGAGGAAGATAAACAAGTTCATCAGGAAGATTATATTTTTTAAAAATAGACTTGATATAATCGAGGTATTCATAAGAGCGTATGAGTCCTTTGTAATAACGATCACGTAGGCCGTATTGGAAACGGAGTTGGCGCGCCATTTGTCTTATTTCTGATATCTTCTTATGTGATATTTTCTTATATATGAGCTGCTCTTGAGAATTTAAATTTTGGCCGCCTTTTTTAGCAATAGAGCGAAGTACAGATCTCATATTTCGTCTTTCTTGCTTGAGATAGCGGATACGGGATCTTCTCGAAGAGGGAAGGCTTACTTTCTTATAAATGATAGCGAGATCTTCACTATCATGAAGAAAAGCTTCTTTCGTTGTTATTTCAGTATAAACTTTTTTCCAAAAACTTACTCTATCAACCAGGCTTCCTTTAATTGGAAAATCTTCTCTAAGTTCAGCATCTTTATAATACTCTTTCAATTGAGTTTGAGCACAGACTTGGCTTGATGAGAGTGCTAAGAAAAGTAGAGTTATAAAAAGTTTTAATTTCATCATGGGAGGGAATGCCTTGTCGATAGACGATATGAGTGACTGAATACAATAATTATTATACTTATGGGTTACTTCTTTTCAAATATCTTAAAAATAACTCAAAACTGTAAATGAGGACTGAATTGAATCGGATTTCTCAAATTATTCAACTTGCCCACTCAGCAGATGATTCGAACCGTGTCGTTTATGATCTCTTTTGTGATCATGGTAAAGTAGGAATGGAATTACTAAAGAAAGGACATAGAGTCTTTTTCAATGATCAAGTTCCCCATCTTGTTGAAGAGATTAGAAATAAAATAGAACAAAGATTTATTGAGGATAGAGGGATAGAGCACTCTCGCTCTTATCAATTTTTAATCGAAGATGCTCGTAAGCTCTCTTTTGAAGAAAACTCTCTAGTCATATGCTCAGGTGTAGGAGGACTCTTATTGAAAGAGTGCTTAAAGCTTTGGAAAGAGCGCCACCCTGAGAAACACTATAGGAGCCTTCAGTTCATTCTATGTCCCAGTTACTACGATTTAGAGTTAAGGCATTACTTAATGACTTTAGGCTATACCCAGGTTGAAGAGATTCTATGCAGAGATCGTTCCCGATTTTATGATATTCAAAAAGTCGAATTCAAAGGGCCAAAGGAGTCTATTGAGATGATTTCAAGACCAAAAAATGAGGCTTTTTTAGAGGAATTCTATAAAAATCGCTTAACAATGCTTGAGCGTAAGCGTGTGCTGAGTACTTGGGAGCAGAGCTTAGTTGATCAATTTAAGAGTCTATTATTAATGTAATTTCAATAAATTAAGTTAAGTCTAAAAGACGTCTATAATAATGCAGTATCCCTAAACATGTTTTTTTTAAAAAAAAGCTTTCCTCAGTAGGGGAATCGGTATAGGCTAAATCCATGATTAACCCTCAGTTGGAATAATCCCGCTGAGACACAAGGAATTATTATGCAGACAGGTACAGTAAAATTTTATGACGAATCTAAAGGCTTTGGCTTTATCACTCCAGACGAAGGTGGAAATGATATCTTCGTACACGCAACAGGACTTGCAGGTTCTCCAATTGCAGATGGTGACAAAGTAGAATATGAAATGGGTGAAGGACGTAAAGGTCCATGTGCTATCAATGTTCAGAAAAAATAATTAAAGCACTATATATAGAAAAAAGAAGGCCTGCTTAAGCAGGCCTTTTTTATTTGAGTGAAACTTCTATCTTCTTTAATCTTCCTTCACCGATACTCTTTGTTTGGAATTTATCATCCTCACTTATGAATTGGTGAACTGTTCTACGGTCTCTTGGATCAAGAGGCTTCATGATGATAGCTTCTTTTTTCTCAAGAACTTGAGTCTTGATTTCTTCAACCATTTTAATCACTTCTTTTTCTCTCTTAGCATTTTGCTCTTCGCGAGACTTTGAAGTTCTTGAGCGGTCTTTTTGTGGACCTCTAGAATTTTTTGCGTTTCTATTACGGTCGTTGTTTCTCTTTGATTTAACCGTTATATTCCAACGTAATTTAGGTGGAATGGTAATTTTGTTAGCAAGATAGAGGCGAAGAATTTGCTCAAGCCCGTCTAGCATCTGGCCACGGTTTCTCATGAGTAGGCCTTCATCAGGTCCATTGAAGCTAATTTCTACCGTATCTCCTTTTAATCCTACCTTGGCCATTACATTGATATGAGAAAGGGTAAGGATTTCAATAAGGAAAGGAAGAATTAACTTCTTATAGTGAGCATCAAGTGTATAGCGATAAGTATTTCTTCTGGCTCCAAAAAGGAAGAAGCGCTTACGTCCTTTTTTCAAGACTTCTCTTTTGAGAAGAGATTCATCGTTGATCATGAAATAACCAAGTGCCATACGGTCAGCATCATCAGTATTATCTGTGGTTATAACAAAGCTACGACGATCGCCTTTCTTATCTTCACTAGGTACAAAACGCTTCAGTGGAGTAGGGAAGGCTCTCTCTTTAGGGGCTTCAAATTCTTGCTTAGGTTTAGAGTCTCTTGATTTAGACTTTTGGTCGCGACCTTTTCCTTTTGAACGGTCTTGATTTGATTTTCTTTCTGTTGGGCGCATAGTTTTTCCATCGATATAAGGTTTCGGTGGAAGCTCCGCTGTAACATCTTCGTCTTTGATATCCATTTTTTCGATTTTTGTTTCTAAGAATTCATAAATATCATCGAGGTTTTCGCAATCTTCATGGGCACAAAAGCTAATTGCGCGACCTTGGGCTCCGGCGCGTCCAGTTCTTCCAATTCTGTGAACATAATTGGCGGCTTCTTGAGGTAGGTCATAATTAATAACAAGATTAACATCTTTGATATCAAGTCCACGAGCGGCGACATCAGTACAGACTAAGATCGTTACATCTTTGTTACGGAACTCTTCCATAAGACGAGTTCTTTTATTTTGCGGAAGCTTCCCTGATATAGGTTTCGCTTTAAAATCCATTAATCTGAGCCATTCGGCTACAAGGTGGGTTTGGAGTTGAGTATTACAGAAGACAATGGCGTAAACATCTTCATGTTGGCGTAGAGTATTTACGAGAAGAGGCATTTTCTCTTTCTGAGTCACCATCGCCAGCTTGTGATCAATATGATCAACCACAAGGGAGTCTTCATTGAGTTTTAATTCAAGAGGGTGTGACTTAAATTTGTAAGCCGTCTTTAAAACTTCCATATTAGAAGTGGCACTGACCATAATAAGTTGACGGTCATCACTTACTTTACTCAATATGAATTCAATATCTTTTTGGAAGCCCATATCGAATAAACGATCAGCTTCATCAAAAACAACACTCTTAACTTGATCGAGCTTAACAGCCTTTTGCTTAATAAGATCAACTAAACGACCAGGTGTTGCGACAAGAATACGAGTACCTTTACCAAGAATTTCCTTTTGCTTATCAATGGATTCTCCACCAATCAAACAAGCGGCATTAATTCCAAGTTCAGTACCAAGTTGATTAAATACTTTATGGGTTTGTTGGGCCAATTCACGAGTAGGACTAAGAACCACATACTGAACTAATTTTTCTTCAGCCGGAGTTCCATCCTCATCCCTTAGAATTTGCTCAATAATAGGAATAGCAAAAGAACCAGTCTTTCCACTTCCTGTCTCCGCTTGAGCAAAAATATCTTTTCCCTCAAGGATGGGTTTTATAGTGAGCTCTTGAATAGGCGAAGCCATAGCGAAGCCTATTGTGTCTAGAGAATTTAGTAGTGCGTCATTAAGATTAAAATCTTTAAAAGATGTAGTAGTTTCCATAAGCTCTTATATATACCTTTATAAATGTAAAAGGCATAGGGGTTTAGTCAATTTAATGACTAAGCTACTTTTTGCCCAGAGAGTCTAAAGCAACTTGGTACTATAATTAAACTGCACTACAACAGTGGGGATAAAAGTCTATAAGTCCTAAGAAGGATTAAGGATTTGAGTGAAAGTACGAAAATGTTGCGTTTCATTTGGATTAATCTCAATGCTAATAGGGTGCTGCTAGAAGAACATCCCCACTGTTGTGGGGCAGTTTCAGGGGGATATTGTGAGAAGAGAGTTTGTTTTATTGGTATGCGCAATAGTTGCGATCTACGTTGGTGGTTATTTCTTTCTCCCCGATATTTATCATGCAGCGCATACTACTATTGGGGTCATTGGAGGAATTCTGATTGGGATCGGACTCTATGATCTCTTGCAGACACGCCACGCCATTCTTAGGAACTTTCCTGTTTTGGGACATTTTCGCTATCTACTGGAGAGAATTAGACCGGAGATTCAACAATATTTCATTGAGGGAAATACGGATGGTAGGCCATTTAGTAGGGAAGAGCGCTCCTTAGTTTATCAAAGAGCTAAGGGAGAGCTGGATACAGTACCTTTTGGAACCCAGCAGGATGTTTATCAAGTGGGTTATCAATGGGTGAAGCATTCTATTGTGGCCAAGCATGTGGATATGGCGACAATGAGAGTCGTGATTGGGGGTGAGGATTGTAAGCAGCCTTATTCTGCTAGTATTTTAAATATTTCAGCGATGAGCTACGGGTCTTTGTCCGGACGTGCGATAGAATCTTTGAATGGGGGAGCAAAGGATGGAAATTTTGCTCACAATACAGGAGAGGGTTCGATAAGTCGCTATCACCTTAAGCATGGTGGTGATCTTATATGGCAAATAGGTACGGGGTATTTTGGGTGCCGTAATCCAGACGGGACGTTTAATCCTGAAATGTTTAAAACGAATGCCCACCGACCTGAAGTTAAAATGATTGAACTTAAAATATCTCAAGGGGCGAAACCAGGACATGGGGGGATCTTGCCTGCTGGGAAAATTACGAAAGAGATTGCCGAGATTCGCGGTGTTCCTATGGGTCAAGATGTTATCTCTCCCCCAAGTCATTCCGAATTTAATACACCTATCGGACTACTCGAATTTATTAAAAGATTGAGAGATCTCTCAGGGGGGAAACCTGTAGGTTTCAAACTCTGTATTGGAAAGAGAAGAGAATTTATATCCCTTTGTAAGGCCATGGTTCAAACAGGGATTTATCCCGATTATATTTCCGTGGATGGTGGAGAAGGGGGAACTGGTGCAGCTCCTCTTGAATTTTCCAATCATATTGGAAGTCCAGGATTGGAATCTTTAATTTTTGTCCATAACTGTTTAACTGGTTTTGGAATAAGAAAGAAAATGAAGGTGATGAGTTCGGGAAAAATTGCTTCTAGTTTTGATATGATGAAAAGGTTGGCCGTGGGAGCGGATGCTTGTTATGCCGCTCGATCGATGATGTTGGCCTTGGGCTGTATTCAGGCCTTGCGCTGTAATAGCAACCATTGTCCTGCTGGAGTCGCGACCAATAACCCTCATCTGGAAGCGGGACTCGTGGTCTCTCATAAGAGAGGGAGAGTCGCTAATTTTCATAGAGAAACCTTGAGGCATTTTGCGGAGATGCTTGGAGCTATGGGAGTGACTCATCCTGATCATTTGCGACCTTGGAATCTTATGGTGAGAACAGGGCCTAATGAAATTAAAAACTTTGCTCAAATTTTTGATTTTGTAGATGATGGAGACTTTCTTAAAGGGAAGCTTCCGGCAGATTATCTTTGGCCTTATGAGATGGCTTCAGCTGAAAGTTTTGAGAACTTAAAAAAGGTAAGTCCTGTTCCTTTTAGCTAGGTAGGTTTTTTTTCATTCTCATTGTGAGATCATTTACGACTTGTCTTTGAAAGTCTCGTTGTTGGAAGTCGATGAGTTTTTTATAGTCTGAAATAGAAATCTTTTCGTAGCTTATTTTAATTGTTTTAAATAATCGGAAAAAAGGCTCGCCAGGTTTTTGAACGTGGTGGAGCCCTCCCGAAGTGGCCAAAACCAATTGTCCTTGCTCTGTTTCTTTAAGAATGTCGGCAATTCCTGACTTTATAGTCATAGGTTTACCATGCTTGTCGAGACCATCTTCTCGCATCATTCTTCCTTCCGGAGCAATGACCACGAGAGAGTTTTCTCTTATCTTCTTTTTAAAATAATTCCAAGTTTCATCTCTTTTTCGACTAATGGGAATGGCCTGGGGAAAGAAGGATTTATATATTTTTCCAACAATAGGTCTTTTCATCGTTATATCAGCTGCAGGGACAACAACTCGCTTTAAGTTTTCTTTAAAGAATTGATTAGGAATGCTGGCAAAGAGCAGAGGTTCGAAAAGACTGGTATGATTGAGAAAGGCAAAGACATTGATATCATTGCTCCAAAAGGTATCTTCATCATCATTAATGTAGATGACTTCTACTTTGTAGAAGAGTTTCACAAAGGCTTTGATTGTGAGAGAGATAAATAGAGAAATGAAATAGCTCATAAAATCACCAAAATCTTTCTGTAAAAAGAAGACCTGTGGCCAGATCTACTTTTACAGGAAGAACCGTTCTAATATTGAGCTCTTTCATGTGTCCTAGCACTAGAGCTATATTGGTTGCTTCCGTTTCTTTGTAATGCCCGTTGAATTGTTGGTCATGAAAATGGACTCTTTTATCTAAAGCCTGCTCAAGCTGATAATAAGAGTAGGGTGTATTAGCGTAGAGATTGAGCTGTTCTCTAATCGAGTAGTAATGGACTCCTCCTACTCCAATGACTTCTTTGCCTTTTTCAATAGCTTCTTTAATGAGGGAGGGAACATTTTCTTTGGCATAATGGGCACTATGATAAAGTGCTTTTTGGCCTAAATATTGACCAAGAGGATTAGGACTTCCTCTCTTCTTTCCTTTCCATTTGAGAACTTCATTTTTTAAACTCACTGAAGCGAGTTTTCCTTTATAGAAGTGATAACCGCCTAGATGTGAAGAAGTCATTTGCATACTTCCACCTCCAATATCCCACACGACAATTTCGGAGGCCTTTTTCCCTGTTACAACTTGTGCCCCTTTAAATCCAAGTAGGGCTTCCTCTTCTTGAGAGATCAGATGAATTTCAATTCCTAAAGATTGAGAGAGGCGACCTACAAATTCTTCTCCATTCATGGCCTGGCGAAAGACCTCTGTTGCGACAGCTTTTATATATTTCTTTTCTAAAGGTATATTTTTGAAGTAGGTAATGAGCTCATTTGTGGCCTGTTGATAAATTTCTTCTTTAAGAACTCCATTGTTATAGGAAAGGTGCTCTTTAAATTTAAGAGGAAATTGTTTCTTTTCTAAGATTTGAACAATTTTATTTTCACAAAGATTGACCTTGGCCAGAGTGAATTTAGTTGATCCCGAGCCTATATCGAGTGCGCCTCTTTCTCTGATACATTTTAATTTAGGTGCGACTTCTTCGAGCTCAACACGGGATAAGTGATTAACACTAGAGCAAGAATTCGTTAGAAATAAACTGACATAAAGAAAGAGAAGAGGGAGAGAAGGGAATATAAAACGATGCACTGAAGTCCTTGGATTTAGATTAAAAAGTATTCAGAGTATTTTCGTATTTAATCTTTTTCTTTTCAAGGGCCGTCAATGCTTCATATTTGGCCATTTTTGGCAGAGAGTGAATGAGAGGGGCTGTAATTCTCTTAATCAGGGTTAACTCACCCCAGTTCAGAGTATTTAAGTAATAATGGAGAATTTCAATGCGTTTTTCTTCACTCAAATCTAATAAAGAGTATTCAGATGGGGTGTAGCAAAAGGTAAGAAAGGGATGAATATTTCTCTTTAGACAAAAATGGATAACCTCAGCAGCTTCTGTCCAATTATCTTTTTGGATAAGGAAGTTGAGATTCATATTCATGGAACCAAGTCCTGTCTCTATTCTTTCTTTATCGTAGTGAACAAGATCCTCAATTGTCTTTAAGACGACAGATAGGTTTCCTGGTTTTCTGATTTTTGCATAGACATCAGGATTGAGGCTATCGACAGAGAGGATAAGATTTTTGATTGAAATTTTATTCAGGTAGTCTTTTCTTTTTTGATTGAAACTCCAATGCGCATTGGTAGTAATGGACCAAAGACAATCAGGATTAAGTTCGGAGACTTCATCAATTAATCTGAAAGTATCTTGTTGAATGAGAGGCTCACCGGAGAGAAGATCAATTTCTTTGAGAAACGGAAAAAGCTCTGAACGAGCAGGTGACCAAAAATTATCCTCTTGATAATAACCATTGGGAAGTTGCCAGACATCGCACATTTGGCACTGTAGGTTGCATTGACCATTGAGATTGGCCGTCAGACGCAAAGGGCGATTCATTTCTACATGATAGTCTTCTTTACTAGGAGGAGAAAGTTTCGCGAGCTCGGGACACAGATTGCAACCTATATCTTTGATTTCTTGAGTACAAGTCTTTGGGTTTGAATCGAGAAATTCTTTTCTCCATTTTTTGACCGCTTCACCATTCCAAATTTCTTTCCACGTATGATCTCTTAGATTTCCTAAACGATGATCGGTTCCTTTGTGGCGACAGAATCCAACCGAGCCATCTGGCTCTAAGATGATATTCACAAAGGGCATGGCACAGAATGTATGGGGATTAAAACCTAGGGCTTCAATTTTTTTAATATTCTCTTGGAGCTCCTTTCGCCTTTTCTTTAAAAGAGGATGCTCCAAGATGAGATTTTTCATAGAAGGGAAAGAGCTACTTATTCTTTAGCTCAATTTTGAGAGAATTTATTTCTTCAGCTTGTTGGTCTACCTTAGCCGATAGCTCTTTGACAGCTTCGATAAGAAGAGGGGCTAAGGAAGCATAGTTTACATACTTCATTCCTTTATCGTCTTCTTTAACGGCCAGAGGAAGAATATTTTCTAATTGTTGGGCCATTACCCCAACAGTCTTCTCTTTTGGGAAATTGTGCTCAGGAAATTCGTCTGTTTTATAGTGATATTCATAAGCTTGAATATTTTTTAGCTCTTCAAGTCCACCCTTGAGAGGTTCAATATTTTCTTTAAAACGGATATCAGACCCTGCGAATACATCTAAGTAAACACTGTCATTGAGAACCTCATTTTCGATTTCTTCTAAATTAAAGTCTTTAATCCCTCCAAATTGGTAGGGCTTCTTTGCTTGAGAAGATTGAGGTTGAGGGTTTTTCTTATCTGAAGTGTCCGACATGGTATTATCTCCGCTATGTGAATACTCAAATATTATACCTTTAATTCTTTAAATGAAAAATAAAGAGTCAGAAATTGCCTTAAGTTATTAAAATTACGTAGTTATTTTACGGGTATAAAAGTTAAGTCTTTGAAAATTGACCAGTTTTTTGGCCTCCATAATGAAGGGCCTTATAAAGGGCTAGAGCTTTGGGAATATTCTCGCCGTCAAAGAGAACTTCATTTTCATGGAGGACAATGGCCCGATTGCAGACTTCACTGACAAGTTCTGCATTGTGGGAGATGAAAATGACAGCTCCCGAATTTTTAATCACATCATGCATACGGGATTGCATTTTAACTTGAAAGAATTCATCTGCTCCATCATAGACTTCGTCGAGAATTAAAAGTTCTGTAGGGTAGGCGGTTACAACCGAGAGAAAAAGACGGGCTTGCATACCTCTAGAGTAGGTATAGAAAGGGGCCTCTAAGAATTTTCCTAACTCTGAAAAGTCTAAGGCTTCTTCAATGCGAGAAGATAATTCTTTCTTTGAGAGATGAGGAAAAATAAGTTCTCCCAATAAGTAGGCATTCTCCCTTCCGGTCAAAGAGAAGTGAATAGCACTTGCCGTACTAAAGACGGCCTGAATAGAGCCTACTCTATTTATAGTCCCTTGCTGAGGTACGATCATACCAGCTATACAGCGACAAAGACTTGTTTTTCCTGAACCATTTTCTCCAATCAAGGCCAATTTATCTCCTTTTTTTAAATTCAAGGAGATATCTTTAAGTACAGGATGAACTTCTCTTTTTCCTAAAATTGATTGTACGGGATGATTAATTAGATTCACGAAAGCATCTCTGATGGTATGACCTTTTTGCAGGTCTAAATCAAAAGAGAGATGAAGATTTCTAATCTCTAGAATGTGATCACTAGATGTAGTAGTAGAGGTCATTCTTTCTCCTATTCCAGTAAAGACATGAGATAATAATGATGACTAGGGTTACAAGAAATGCTTTTAGACAGGCCATCCAAAATATCTGTGAATTAAATCCATATACTGCACTTCGAAAGGCTTCGATGAGATAGTAGAGAGGATTGAGGTTTATAATCCATTGGTACTGCTTGGGAACATATTCTACGGGATAAAAAATAGGAGTTATGAAGTACATAATATTTAGCCCAAAAGAGAGCACAAATTTAGTATCTCGGTAGAAGACATTCATGAGAGAGGCCAGCGAGGAGAGAGCAGCGATGGCCAAAAATAGAATGAGAATGGGAATGGGAAGCAAGTAAAACGCGGATGTATTATCCTCGGTAAGAAAGATTACAGGTAAGAGAATGAGAAAAAAGGCGATCAAGAAATTAATAAAGTTATCGAGTACCTGACTGAGAATAAGGAGAAGTGGATTGATTCGAAAACCTCTTAATAAATTATGGGCATTAAAGAGGTAGGGGATACTCATCTCCAGAGTATTCGTTATAAAAATCCAAGGGAGTAATCCCCCTAGGAGAAATAATGAGTAATCGGGAAGCTGAATTCTCAAAACTTTTCTAAACACTAGGCTTTGCACCGAATAGAGAATGATGGGATTTAAGATAACCCATATAAATCCTGCTACTGTCTTTCTATAGCGCGCCTTCATATTGGCAAATGTGAGTGAATAGAGTTGTCGCGTAAAAATATTCATTATAAACCTATGCTCTAATCTCGGCCCAAATAACTTTTAATTTGTGAAACCAGTTAAGTTTCTTTGCTGGGATGAAGGCAATTATTTGTTCCCATTTTATAGGATAATCTTGGGAGTGGGGAAATTTTAGGGATCTCGTGGTGTAGCTATCCTTTTGATGATTGATTCGTGTTACGAAGTGGCAATTGAGTCGATTGGCCTGATCAAAGAGAATAACATCAAAAACTTTGAGCTCTTCCTTTTGAGGAGGAGCGAGAGTAATTCTTTCGCCCACTTTTATAAGAGGCTCCATAGAATCTGAGACGACACTCAATGAGTGGGAACCGCTTTTCTCAAGTATTCGCCTTAGGGCCAAAAGATCGAAATCTTCTGCTTTATGCCGACTTTTCGTGGCTTTGCCCATAAAGGCTTCTCCTCGTGTTCATATATCTAAGTTTGACTATAGATATAGGATATCATGATATTATAAAGATATTAAAATTTAGGTGAATCGAAGAAAATATTTTACAAACATTTAAGCGTCGAAAGGTCGAGCATGAGCATTGTTATAATTCAAAAAGAGGGAGCGTCTGAATGGAAAAGTTGCCAAGGCATTACCAGTAATTTGGCAAAGGGCTACGAAATAATGCCTGATGAGAGCGTTTATTTTGAAAGGGTGAATCCCAGTATAACGGTATTCGAAGCTCATGCATTGGTCCTTAGGTTGATAAAAATAAAACCTACAGCTATCTCTTTTATCGATCACTATCCTCATCCGGCACCTATTATTAAAGCTCTTAGAAGCTATTATCAAAAAAATAGTTTAGAACTGCCTTTGCTTGTCTTTCATATTTTCGGAGACTATGTCCTGCAATGTTTACAGTGGAGGGAAATGGAAGAGGATTTGAAGGAGTTTAAGACTCAGTTCATTTGCGCTTCCCATAACCAAGCGGCTCTAATTGATTCCTTTCATCAAGAGGATGAATGTGATGTTATCCCTTTTCCTGTATCTGATCTTGATTATTTCTATAGTGAAGAGGTTAGAGAAAAGGCCAGAGAGAAGTACAACTTTAAAAAAGAATTTATCTTTCTCTATACCGGTAGATTAAGTTATCAAAAAAATATTACTACACTTCTAAGCAACTTTTCGACCTTCATTAAGAATTTCGATCAAAAGGCTAAGCTTGTTGTTGCTGGACCGATGGATGATTTAGCTATTCCTTATCTAGGAAAAGAAGCTTTACCAGGAACATTCTATTTTCATTGGGAAGAGGCGATCAAGGAATATGAACTGCAGGAGCATATCCTTTATTTAGGAGACTGTAATCAAGTCCAGCTATTTGAAGTTTATAATGCGGCAGATTGCTACATCTCCCTGAGTACCCATAATGACGAAGATTACGGAATGTCTCCCGCTGAAGCCCTTTGCACAGGTTTGCCCTGTATTCTTACCGCTTGGGGAGGTTTTTCTTCTTTTGGTCATTACTTACCAAGTTGGGTTGATTTAGTTGATGTTGAAAATAGGGGAGATAGAAACTTACCGCTGTCTCATAATACTTTTAAGGCCATGGCTTCTGTTTTTATAAAAAAGGAATCTAATAGTGAAATTTCATCTGATCGTACTTTGATGGCAACTACGGCTCATGAAATTTTAGGAATCCAGGCCGTATCATCTAAACTTAAAAATATTTTCAAAAATTGTAATCGAAAAAGATTTGGGGGGTATACTCCAAAATTTAGTAAACTTTGTGCTCAATTTGAGAATAATCCTCATTCCCCCTTTCGATCTGCCCAAGGTGGCTATTCACTCTTTTATCACGATATTTATAAGAATTACTCTAGAAGAGCGATTAATAAAGAATATAAATAAGATTAGAGAAAATATATCAAAAATATAAAGAAGAGAACTCATGACTAAAAAAATAGAAGCCTCCATCCCATGTTTCGGACATAACGCAAATGAAGAGACAGCGGGTTTCAATAAAAGAAACTCATGGAATCGAGAAGATACTCTTGATGAAAAGTACTTGGAATTCTTAGCGCCCCATTCGAGAAAATATTTTAGTCGTCTGAGACCCATTTTTTCTTTTGAAATTAAATCCCTAACGTCTTTGAATGCTTTTAGTCATGTGTTGCTAAGAGACGGGGTTCTCCATTTATTAAAATTTTTCCAACGTTTTCCCTCTCCCAAAGGATTAATAAGTAAAATTATAATTGATGAGGAATTTGAGCCTTTAGTGCCTGACTCTTGGAAAGAGAGAATCTTTTATTTTAAAATAAGAGGAAAGAAAGAAGGACCCTTGAAAGAAAATCTTTTTCTCTTTCTCACCTTTTCGAAATATCAACATACAGATGATTCAATCATTCAACTCAATGAGATCCTGAATTCAGTGAAAGGAAACGTCTTTGTAACGACCTCGTTGAATATTTTAAGAGGGGAAGATTATTTAGATTACGATCGCTCCCAAGCCTTTAGAATGTCTGACTCTCTCTTTAAAGGACGAGAAGTTGATTTTGTTGGCCTTCATAAACTTGGTGGCCTGATAAGTGAATATAGGGAAAGCTCATCCTTTCTCAATTTTAATCCCTATAAGTATTGGTTTAGTGATTCGTTTGTGAACCATTATTATCTCAATCAAGGAATTTCCAATATTGAATTACCAGATAAAAAGAATAACGAATCTATGAATATTGATTTGGGACCCTATCACTCTATGAGTATCCATAGGGGAGGAAAGCATATAAATGCAGAGCTTAAGAAACTTTTATTTGATGACTTTCAATTCCCCTCAGGGGAGTTCTTTAATGATCAAGGTAATGGAGACAGAAATATAGATGATTATTTTAAAGTCTTCTACACACAAAATAAATTTGAAAAGATGGCACAAGTCATAGCGCAAAAACTTTATGGGGAAAATAAAGAGAATGTACGCTAGGAAAAAGAAAATTCAACGACTTTCTATTTATATGGGAAAGGCACTTCCTAGCTTCGTCACGCATTTGATTTATTTAATGCCAATCTTTGTAGCACGCTTTTTGTTACTCATTCTTTTTATACGTGCAAAAGTTTGGGCAAGAAATAGTGTGTATTTTAAAGAAGAGGTATTTGGGCTATCCGATTTGGATATCACATTCTATTTCTCGAAAAAAGTTTCACCCTTTAGGAAGAAACAAATATTGATCGTCGTAAAGTCTTTGAGGTTAGTATTTCCTTTTGTTGGAGAAGTTCTCTTTTACGAGGAGGATGTTCTTAGTCATTTCATGGCCTATGGTTCCTCCTTGGAACTTGCTCGTGATCCTCTATTATTAGAGTCTTTTCGAGTGGATAAATTAAATCCGTTAAAGAAGGCATTTCTCCTTAACTGGATTCTAAATGATTACCATCGCATGAAAGAAAATCCTCTGCTGAGAAAGAATAAAGTTAGGCGTTTTCAACAGCTCGCATCTATGAAATCGATATCCTATATTGGAGCAGAAGATTTATTAAATGGTATTTTAAAGGAATTTAAAATAGATGATGAGACTCAGCAGATTGAATGGGAGAGCTTATTTTCAATATTGAATACGTTCTTGTTCAATAGGAAAGTTGAAAAGAAATCCGAAAATGATACTTTAAAATCAGAACCGATGATAACTCATCATTATTTGGCGCTATGTTATCCTCAAATTTGGATGGGAAGTGCAATTCATCTTGATCTCTTTGAGGAGACCCTTTCTACATTAAAGGCTTTTGTGGAAAATAAACCGGTTCTCTTAGATACTTTCTTTGAACAGGTTTCTTGGGAGATTTGGGGCCTTTATACTCATTTCTTTCAATTTGATTTAAGTAGTGAAGTTACGTTACATCTCGATCACCTTGAGCAAATGCTCAATATTTTCAAAGAAGATTCACGATCCTCTTTTCTAAAAAGGGGGATATATAAATTGAGACTTTTAGGAGAAGGGGAGCTTCTATGAAGTCGATGAAATATTTAGGGATTGGGAAGAATACTCATAATTCAAATGCAACCCTTCTTACGATTGATAGGGGAAATAAAGAGAATTATGAATGGACCATGGCCATACAGGAAAGATTTGATAGAAAGAAATACTCAGGACAATGGCCGCTTCAATCGCTTCTGAAATTAGATATTCCCAATCTTATTGGGGAAGGGCTCAGGATTAGTGAAAATAGAGATATGAACCCTCCTGAATTTATGGAAGATCTCTTAAATAAATATTCTCCCTTTTTTGAAATGTTAGACTTAAAAGGATTGGGACAGTGTTCCTCGTACTTCAATAAAAATCTACTTCAGATTTCCCATCACCCTGCTCATGCTTATGCCGCGATTGCGACCCTGCCTTTTGCAAAATCTTATATTTTGGTAATGGATGGAGGAGGAAATGATCTAGGATTCTATGAAAGAGATCCTTTTCATCGTGAACATAGTCATACCTATAAAGGGGTAGGAAACAAAATAGAGCACTTGAGCCTATACTTTTGGGATGGAGTGAAGCTTAAGTTATTGGAAAAGAAATTTCTTTCCTATAAGAGCTCTTCAATTGAAAATAAGAAGTTTTCAGAGGGAATGGGTTCTCTCTATGAGAAAGCCGCAGAGTTGATCTTTTCCGATCCTCTCTCTTCTGGAAAGGTGATGGGTTTAGCGGGTTATGGAAATAAATCCGCGTATTCGAAAAATAAAAAAATGAATTTACATGCCTGGCAGGAGCAATGGCCTTGGGATTCTTCGTTTTCCCATGTTCTCGCAAAAGAGTTAGGAGAAATTGATTCGATCAATAAGAAGAAATGTTGGGAAAATTCTTTAGAAAATCTAAAATGGAGAGATTTAGCAGCTTCCGTTCAATATGAATTTGAAAATTACCTCTTTTCTTTTATGGAGTCCGCCATTGAGAAATGGAGTCAATCCCTAGGGGAGCATCCTTTGGCCATGACTGGAGGTTGTGCTCTAAATTGTACCGCAAATTTTAAACTCTATAAGAAAGCGATATTTCCAGAGATATACGTTTCTCCTTTTCCTGGAGATGAGTCTATTTCTCTTGGAGCCGCATTTTCTCAAGCTTATAATGAAGAAAGCTTGGTGTGGCATCCTATGAGTTGGAGTGGACAAAGGTCCAATTATGGGATCGATCACAATGATCAAATAGATCATCACAATCTTTCTTCCTATCAATGCCAGGTATTTGAAGAAAATGAAGGAGGATACTCTGAACTTGTGAAGCAAACTGCAGAGCTTCTCAAAGATGGTGCAGTGGTCGCTTGGTTTCAGGGACAGAGTGAGTGCGGACCCAGAGCGTTGGGTCATAGAAGTCTTTTATGTCGAGCTGATTTGAAAGGGAAGAAGGACTATCTCAATTCTCATATAAAGTTTAGAGAAGATTTTCGACCCTACGGAGCCAGCGTCATTTGGGAAGAGGCCCATCATTATTTTGATATTCCTCAAGGCTTTCAAAATCCTTTTATGTCCTTCACAATACCTGTAAGAAAGGAATATCAACAACTCCTAAGTGATGTTACTCATGTTGACGGAACTTGCCGAATGCAAACAGTGATGAAAGGTCAAAATAAGCGATATTATGAGCTTTTGAAAGCATGTCAAAAGTCATTTGGAGAAAGTATTCTTCTCAATACCAGTTTAAATATAATGGGAGAACCTATTGTTGAAGACTACAAGGATGTTCTTCGATTTTTTGAAAATAGTGAAGTTCAATTTCTCGTTTTAGACAATGTGATGATAAGCAAATGAAAAAAATCGTTCTACTCTATTCACAAGCTAATTTTGTTTGGACCTCTATGGAAGAGATTATTCCCTATATCAAAAGGCTATGGGAGGACTATGGTCAACAAAGGGGTTGTGAGGTAAAGGTGATTACTGTTGATGAGGGAAGACCCTCACTATTTAGACAAGAGCTTTTTTCGTGTGATCTCATTATCGTTTCTTGTTTCAACGGAAAAATGGCTCAATGGTTGAGGATCATTAGAGACTCTTTGGGGATCAACGCTCCTTGGGGATTTTATCTACATAACCAAGCCACCTTGGGTCTTTGGCCATTATACGAACTCAAAATAGGTGAACTTCTAAGGCAAGATGATATCTTTATTGGAACCTGTGAGGGAGATAAACTAAGTTTAGATTTATGCTTTGAGAATATTCAGTTCTTTCTCCAGCCCTTTTCGTCACCTGATGTGGAAAAGATTGAGATTATTCCCAAAGAGAATATCTTAGATTTCGTTTTTATAGGTCGAATCAGTAGACAGAAGAATTTAGAGCAGCTTATTAAAGGATTTGATCTACTGATCAAAGAAGATAAAAGAGAGTTTCAGCTTCATTTCTATGGCAAAGAAGATTACTTAGACTATCCAAACTTAGGACTAAAAAGTGAAAAGAGTTATTTAGAAGAGCTAAAGTCACTCGTTTCAAAGTTAGGTAGAGATCAGAATATTCATTTTCATGGCTTTTGTCCTCGAGAAGAGATTGCAAAGAAGTGGAGAAATAAAGATTTTGTATTTTGTAGTCCTTCATTTCATAGTGATGAAAACTTTGGAATGGCCGCTTTTATGGCCTTGAGAATGGGAGCCCCACTTGTCCTCTCTGATTGGGGTGGGCATAAGAATTATAATGAGAAGCTTTCTTCTGGAGTTTTTACTTTTCCTATTTATCATAATGGAGAGTCTCTTGAATGTGATCCACAAGAGGTTGCAGAAAATTTAAAGCTTTCCCTCCAGGCAAAATATTCAGAGACGGATTTCTTTTCTTATTCTCAGATATTGTCCTGTATGCAGAATTTCTTTAAAGAGGGAAAAGGAAGTAGAGAGCAGTTAAAACTCACAGAATTTGGAAAAAAATTATTGGCCCAAAGAGAAGAATTAAAGAAAGATAATCCACAGAAAGCTTTTCACAGCTTGAGTGATCCTCTTCTCATGCAATTCTATCGCTGTTATGGGGCATTGGAGAAATAGGCATGTATTGGGTAGACGAAAAAGAAATCAAAGAAGTAAGTGAAGTTATTAAAACAAGAAATTACTTTCGCTATCAAGGCCCTGGGGTTGAAACTCGAACAAGCAAATGTGAGAAACAGTGGTGTGACTATTTAGAAACCGATTTTTCTCTCTTACTCACGAGTGGTACAAATGCTCTCGTTGTAGGTATGGCCGCTTTTGGTATAGGACCAGGGGATGAGGTTATTATTCCATCCTATACTTTTGTCGCCACAGCGAGTGCAGTAATGCAAGTTGGAGCGATACCTGTTATTGCTAATATTGATGAGTCTTTAACTTTAGATATAAGAGAAGTGGAAAAGGTCTTTTCTGATAGAACGAAGGCGATAATTGCTGTTCATATGGATGGTCTTGTTTCTGAATTGGATTCTTTGAGTGATTTTTGTAAAGAAAAGCAAATATACCTAATCGAAGATGCGGCTCAAGCCTGTGGTGGTGAATATAAAGGTCAAAAAGTCGGAACGATCGGAGACTTCGGTGCCTTTAGCTTTAATATGGATAAAGTCATCTCCTGTGGTGAGGGAGGATTACTCGTTATAAAAAAAGGTATGCATCAGGAAATAAAAAAGAGGGCCTTTATCACTCATGATACAGCTTCACAGTATGGCCAAACCATGAAAGAGGAGTTTAAGGATATAGCTCCCTTCTTCGGGATCTCCTCTCGCTTAAATGAAATTAATTCTGCCATGCTCTCTGAACAGCTCTTTAAACTACCTAAAATCTTAGAAAAGTTGAGAGAAAGAAAGAGTATGTGGGTTAAAGCTTTTGAGAGTGCTGGAGTTTCTTACTATAAAGGACATGATCAAAAAGGTGATACTTCTACCTGTATTCATTTAAAATGTTCTGATCCTATGGAAGCCGCTCTTTTAGCGAAAAAGCTTCTTAAAGAAAATATTAAGGCCTTACCCGCCCAATTCAAACCTGCACATGCGTGCTGGCAATGGATGGAGTCAATGAGCAAGAGAGACTACTTTGTGCCAGGGTTAAATCCTTATCGTCTCACTGATAAGGAGTATCGATATGATAAAGCCCAGTTTCTACCTACAGTTATGACTTTAGGTCAATGTTTGAAAATTATTATTGATCTCGATATTTCGCTAGATAAAGAACAAGAGAAAATAAGCAAGGTTATTCAGCTTAGTTCGCAATGAGCTCTCTAGACTCAAGGTCTTTGATAAATTTCGTGATATCTGAGAGTAACTGTTCGTCTTCAACATCATATTGAGTTTTAATTTGAGCAAAGATTTCTTTTAAGCTCATTCCTTTATTTAAGCCTTTCCAAACTTCAGTTGAAACACCTTCTATCTTGTAGAAAAGACTTGATTCATCCATTCTCATGATAACAACAGTACCATCGTCATTATTTCTGGCCACGAGGTCTTCTTTAAGGCTTATATTTTGATCTAATATGGACATGATTGATCCTCCAGCGCATGAGCCTATGGTATAATGGGTCATAGCTAAATTAAAATTCTAAAGCTAGTATATATTTACTTCTAGTTAGAGATCAAGCTTTGAGTGAGGAGAAGAGCATTAGCTACGATAAGGATCTAAAGAGAAAGCTCCTTGATTGGGAGGAGATACGTCAAACGAAAGACCCTTCAACAGATGAGGGGCGCAAGCATGTATCTAGACTTCTCAATGAGGTTTCGCCTTCATTTTGTATGGCAAAATGGACTCAGCTCACTTTAGACTTAGTTCATGGAACGAATCATAGTTGCCATCATCCTAAACGTCATATTATTGATATTGATGAGATAAGAAATAATCCTAGCGCTCTTCATAATACTTCATATAAGAAAGAAGTACGATCTGAGATGTTAGAAGGTAAAAGGCCTAGTGAGTGTCAGTATTGTTGGAATATCGAAGATACGCCAGGTGAACATTATTCAGATCGTGTGATAAAGTCATCAGATCCATGGTCTTTTCCTTACTTTGAAAAAGTTTTGGATTGTGGTTCAACAGGCAACTATAATCCTCACTATCTAGAGGTTATGTTTGATAAGGCCTGCAACTTTTCATGCAGTTACTGTATGGCCGATATTTCCAGTTCCATTCAAAAAGAAATGAATGACTATGGCCCATACCCCCTTTTTTTTCATCATCATAGAGAAAATGACAACCAATGGAAGCGGGATTTAAGTGCTTTTGATGAGAATCCATTTGTTGAAGCTTTTTGGAATTGGCTACCTGATATCTGGCAAGGTCTTCATACTTTACGTATTACTGGCGGAGAGCCTTTATTGAGCAAGCATACCTACCGACTGCTCGATTACATAAGTCTTCATCCTCAGAAGAATTTAACCTTTGCTATCAATTCTAACCTTGGAATAGATGATGAGCGTATTGGAAGATATTTAAAAAAGGTGAAAGAGATCAAGGAGAAGGGAGCTCTCTTTGCTAATGAAATTTATGTAAGTGTAGATACCTATGGAGAACAAGCAGAGTATATAAGGCAAGGTCTTAATTTTGGAAAGTTTCAAAAGAATCTGGAATTAATATTAGATATGAAAGCTTGTGACCGAATGATTTTAATGGTGACCTTTAATCTTCTCAGTGTTCCCCAATTTAAAGACTTACTTGAGTATGTAGTGAAGTTAAAAGAAAAGCATCCTGAACTAATTCTAGATTTAAGTTATTTAAGAGATCCTGAATATTTAAGAGCGAACCTTTTAAAGTATAGTAGTGATCGAGAGGTTTGGTTTGAAGAAATGAAAGGATGCCTCTTATTTATGAAAGAGAATTCGAACTCATTTTCTGAGCACGAAATGAATAAGTTAGACCGTATCTATCAGTGGATGAAAGCGACAGAAGAAGTTTCTTCTGAAAGCTCAATTATGACCAAGAAAATGATGGCGGACTTCTATGTATTTGTTAACGAATACGATAAACGTTATCGAAAGAATTTTATTGAGGTATTTCCTGAACTGAGAACTTTCTATATTGAATGCAAGAAAGAGAAGTTCCTCCAGTCATTTGATAAATCTTGAAAATATATTCCAGCGAAAATGGAGTGGGATTTTCTTATTGGCAACTCTTCCTAGGAAATAGAGCTTTTCGACTTCTAATATTTCTTTCTTTTTGATAAATCGCACTTTTATTGCATGATCTGAACACTCAAGACAAATCCCAAAATGGAGCTGGCCCTTATCCCAGATCGCGACCAAATCATTCTTTTTCGGGTCATTTGAAGAATTTACGATTTTTAGTTTTTCATGAAACTTTATGAGAGGGTACATATCGTCATGGACAACTTTACAAAAAACAGGCCCTCTCAGTGCGAGATATTTCTTTATGGTAGCGAACTCAAATTTGTCGATATAAACCATGATGAGGTTTTCTTCTGAATGGGCAAGGCTTTTACTCATATCAATACTATAGGGTCATTTTGTCCTTTTTTCTAGCCAAACTATGGATAAAGATAGATTAAGATGGATTAAAATTTAGAGCGATAGACACTCCATGATAGAATAATAGGAAGTTTTACCAAGAAATTTCGTACATGAGTAAGATAAAGAAACTTAAATTGACCTATACTCCAAAAGAGCTTCAAGAGCTTTTTGCTCGCCATGATTTACCTTCTCAGTTTTGCATCGTACCTTTTAGTAATCTTATTCTTAATCCCAGTGGAGACATTGGGGTTTGTCGTCAAAAAGGGACAGAGCATGTCGTTGGAAATATTCTAAAAGACTCTTTAGAAGATATTTGGAAGGGAGAGTATCTTCAAAAGTGGAGAGAAGAGTTTTTAACCGGAAATATCGAAATTTGTAAGAAAGAAGTGGCCACAGATGCTTGCCATCTTTCTGCTGATAATTATGTTTTCTTTCCAGAAATTGACTTAACTAAAGATCAAAAGAATCTCCCTATAAAATTGACGGCCAATTTCAATGGTAAATGTAATTTAAAATGTACCATGTGTGATGTCTGGATGATGGAAAACGGACTCTATGATCGTATCGGTTTTTGGGAACGATCTGAGAAAGAGTTTTTTCCCTTTATTAAAGAAATAGAATTACTGAGTGGAGAACCCTTTATCCAAAAAGATACTTATCGTTTAATAGAGCAAGTATCCCAAGTGAATCCTGAAACTCTTTGGTCAATAACGACTAATGGATTCTGGAAATGGAATCAGGCCATCAAAAAAGCCTTGGATAAAATTGTCGTTAAGAATATCATTTTTTCTATCGATAGCCTCGATGAAGATCTCTATGGAGAAATTCGAAGAGGAGGGAAACTCAAGCAAGTTCTTCAAACCTTGGACGATCTTCTCGATTATGAAAAGTTAAGGAAGAAAGAAGGAAAAAGCTCTCTAGGGTTAACTCTTCACTTCTTAGTGATGAAGAATAATTGGCATGAGCTTCCTGAAGTTGTTCGTTTTACAGAAGAGAAGGGAATTCGTTTAACGGTTAATAATTGTTATGATCCCAAGGAGCTTTCCCTTTGGGACTATTCCTCAGAAGAAGAATTAGACGTAGGCCTAAGTATTATTGATATGTGTTCAGGTCATGAATTGCAGAGAGTTACGAGAAGTCTTTTAGCGATTGGACACGATCTCAAGCCTCTTGACAGGGCGACTCTAATGTCTGAGTTATCAACTAAGTTGCGCACTTACCGAGAAAGATAATTTCTCGTCTTCCCTTGGCCGTTGAAATGAGAAAGGAGCTATCATAGGCGGGAATTATTTTGAAATGATGTTGATTGCCTAAGAGAGAAATATTCCAAAAATAGGCTCCCTTTTCCTGTAGAAGACTTGTTTGTATAGGATGAAGTTCTTCTTCTTCAAAGTAGTCTTTATTTCCTAACATCCAAACAACGGTTTCTACTTGATTTCTTTTAAAGTGAAATTGAAAGGCCAAACCATCTCTATAGGCACAATAGCTTTTATTATTATTTATAAAAGATGTAGGAGAGGAAATGATCTTGTTGTGTCCTATTTGAGGATTTGTCTTTCTAAGCTGAGTGAGTCTATGGTGAGTGATTAAAGCTAATGACTCTTTTTGAGAGGCGATTCTATCAAAGCTTAATGCCGTTTCTCTTATCAAAAAGAAATTCACGGCAAAGAATAAAAAGAGAATAAAGAGTAGGGGAGTGGAAATCTTACTTTTAAACATACTCTGATTATAACCTTGAAATCTAATTCCTTATAGCGATATGATGAAAGAGCTTGAGAATCCATTAGAGTAAATGGACACTTATGAATCTTGGCAGCTAGAGATAATGATCAATAATAAAAGTAAGAAAATTCGAAAACAGTCTATTATCCTTATATCTCTAGGTTCTTTGGGCCTCGTTATAAACCTAATCTTTTTTGTCAGACAAAGGGATAAGGCGCATGAAATCGTCTCTTCTATGAAAGAACAACAAGAGTCACTCCTTAAGCTGCATAGAGATGTTTCCTTATCCCGAAATAGGGATAGAGGATTTTCCCTATCGGAACTGGAAATCTTAAACCCCTTAGACTTTATTGAAGATAGTTTCTTTTGTAGTCAGAATCGAGAGGACAATCAAATCATCGTTTTCTTTCAAGGAAATTATGCTGTGGTTAAGGCCAAGGGGGCAAAGCCATTTCATATCAGTGACTTTAATTATTGGATCGTTGAAGAGGGGATTATTCAAACCGGAAGTAAAGTGATTATTTTAAGAAATAAGCTCGGCTCTCATGAAGCAAAGAGCGTCTATATTATAAAAGAAGTGACCTCTCAGGCTTCTCATAAAATGAAGATCGAGATGCCTGTTCTTTTTAATTATGGTGAAATTCTCATGCCTAAGAAGTATTGTAATGAACTTCAAAGGCATGCTTATAAAGTAGTTAAAAAGAGGTTAAAGAACCATAAAGAATAGTGCTTAGCCGTCCTACGGTCCCACCACGGTACAAATAGGCTGTCCATAGGCGATCCCTACCATAACGTGGCGATAAGGACACATGAACTTACCAAATTTCGTATAGCATCCACCACCGGTAACACAGGTTCTTTCTCTCGCTTGGAGACGATTGGCGTACATCCATCCAGCTCCTGTAGCAGCTCCTGTGATTCCATTGGTTGCGGTGAAGAACTTTTGAGCTCGTGAGAAGGAGTCTGCTACTACGGTTTCCCCTTTCACTCGACCATTTTCCGTTGTGATATTTCCACCAGCTACGATATTTCCATTTGCTGAAATATTGGTATCCGAGTGGATTTGTCCATCGGCATCGATACGTCCTGACAGATAAATATCTTCACAGACCTTTCTCCCATTGGCGAGTTCATCAGAACAGTTGACGGGATTACAGTAACATTGACCTCCACTATAAGTACAATAGGAGCGTCCAAGAGAATTTGTATTCGTTCCCCAGCGGAGATTCATTTTTGTACACATCGTACTAGCAATTTGCTCAATGGTATGGTGTTGAGCATAGTCTTCAATACTATTTAAGATATTTTGAATATCAGTGTCATTATACTCATCATTGTATTGACCAAAGACCATGGTTCGAACCCATGCCTTAGTGGGAACTTCAGAAGCCACGGAAGAATTGGGAAGTTGCATATCCGCTACATTGGTGGGTTGATTGAAGATTTTAATTGGTCGATAATTGGAACCAAAGGCTCCATCACCAATACTTACAACCGTATCTCCAGAACTATTGAGAAGATCAAATTGTCCATCATTGCGGATGATTGCCGTATTATCGCCACCGCCATTTCCATTATAGAAATCGATGCGACCATTTTGGCTAACTTTAAAAACGAGATTAGTACCTTCTAAGATTCTAAGGGGTTCACTTCCATTATTATTGAGCTCTATTTTTCCATTGGTGCTCACACTTTCATTAATTCGCACCTCGGAAGCATTTGCTCCATTTCCTATAAAAGTAACGAGTTCTGTGTTTGATGACTGATCCACTCTCATCAGATAATTTCCAGGATTCATTGTGGCAGGACCTATATTTACTTTCCCTTGAAAGAGGGCCTCTTGCACACTTCTGAACTGACGATTGACCTGAGCATCTCGACCAATAATCGCATCCTTTTCAACACCTAAGAATCCTGTTGAAGTTGGAGTGGCAATGGTGGGAATGAGATCATCTGTTGTATTTCCAGGAGTTGATTGCCCTGTTTCACCAATGGAGAGGTTTCCGTCAAATTGACTATGTCTTACAACACGTAGGTCTCCTTCTTCTGGTGGATCATCCGTAAGATTTCCACCGACTCGCATCCCTCCTTGTACAAGAGAGTTTCCGTTGATCCCATCCTCTGTTTTAGCAGTAATGGCCCAGAGACTTTGTGGAGTAGAGGGCTCTAAAGGGGAAGATCTAAATTTTACATTGGTACATTTTCCAGTTGCTGGGTCCAAGTAGCCATCAAAGAGAGAGCAATATGTATCGGACATAATCTCAGAGTAGGCGTAACAACTGACAATATTATTAGCGTTATTCACTCTAACATTTACTTTATAGTAGCGAGGGACTTTATAATTTCCGTAAGAGGATTTTCTTGCTTTCAAAGCTCTTTCATCATCATCAGCTAAGGCTTCATAAGAGGCGGGATTTCCTCTGCGAAAGTCGACGTGTATTACAATCGTTCCATAAAAATCTGTCGTTCCAGGAATTGGACTTCTACTGGCGGCATCATAATTTGCGGGATCGTTATAAGCGTTGTCGACACCAGGTCTTAAAAAACCGGCGTATTGAATATTTTTAATATAAACCGTGTTGGATCCTTGTCCATATACACCTGCAGTACCGTCATAGGTCTGGACAACACGATTCCAACGAGCACTTAAATTACCAACTTCAGGATTATTTCCTCGATAGATTGTTCCTGTTGGGAGGTTTTGCCACGCCCCTCCAGTGTTGGCCGGTGGGTTAGCCCCTCCTGTAATTCCCAAGGTTCTTTCACAACTCGTCGTATCGAGTAGTGCATCCATAATCTGGGAATCAAGGGTGATGAGGTTTACTTGCTGACTAAGTCTTTTTTCTGTCTTGGCCGAGTTTTGCATAAGCTGAGTTACACCAAGAGAGAGTACCCCCAGCATACCGGCAGCAACCATTATTTCTGCTAATGAGAATCCGTCACTATTTGAAAAATGGGGGTTCAAGAGGCGATCAAATTTGAAAAACTTCTTCCATCGTTGATTACAGCTCACGTTCTTTTCCTTAGTCATATAAATAAACCTACTCTTATATTAAAATAGGGTCGCTAAATAACGAAATGCGTTGTTTTTCCGGCATTAAGTGCCTAATAATTGGTCGACTAAAAGAATAGTTTATTGGCAATAGCCGTTAATTAATGGCAATTAATAGAGTGATGGCAAATATTATTACTTTAGCCTTGTTTGCAAGAGAAGCTCTCTCTTTTGTTTATAATTGCGATTTTTGGGAAAGAGTTTAATGAGCTCTTCATTGAGCTGATTGGCCATATGGATTTTATTGGATGAGTAATAGATTTGAAAGAGCTCTTCTAAACGATCTTTAACAATGAGTTTCTTAGCGTCAAGGGACGCTTCTAAAACCGTTGATGATTCTTGGGGCTTAATACCAAGAAGGAGTGACTCTTTAGCATAGTGAGCAGCTTGATCGTAATCTTTTAGAAAAATATAAATTTTAGCAATAGGAAGTAATTGTGTTTCCACTGGACTTAAAATTCTTCCTTTTAGGAGATGGGTGACTCTCTCTGCTGATCTTTGATTGGGGTCTCGAAAAAAGAGATCGATTAAAGCGTTGAAAGCCGCTAGGTTTTTGGGATCTTGAGCTAGAATTTCTAAGAAGTGTTCAGAAGCTTGAGAATAATTGCCTTGTTTTAAGTATAGATTGGCCACAGACATAAGCAAGGGCGTAGAGAGTTGATTAAGGGGGGTGGATGCCCTTAAAAAACTTTTTTGATCCTTCCATCTTTCCACTTGGACAAAGGATACGATGGCCAAAACGAAAATGAAAAGAGCTATCAGAGACTGAGATTTAAAAGAAGAAATCCTTTTTACAGCTGTTGCTAGGATAAGAGAAAAGGGAAGGAGACCTAAGTAGAGATAGCGATCAGCGACTGTACTTATATTATTGAAGTCATGATTGATAACTCCAATATTGGGAAGAAGAATGAAAAGAAGAGATAAAAGGAGAAACGAATATTCTCTTGTCTTTTTGATAAGTGCCATCCCCATTCCGATGAGTAATCCTAGAAGACCCATAAAAAAATGAGTTCTAAAAATACCTTCTTCTTTTAAATAATTAAGGGTGAGTGGATTGATTTGATAGTCAAAATTCAGCTGAAAGGGCAGAAGGAGGTTATCTATATATTGACCAAGGGAAGTTATGATTAAGTCGACGTAGACTTGAAAATCAATAATTCCAAAACCTTTCGTGACTACTTCTTTTTTATGGAGCAGAAATACACTCAAGAGAAAGGCAAGAAGAGTGAGGGTGAGAATGAACACTGATCTTTCTTTAAAAATAGGAAAGAGCGAAAGAGTGGATTTATCCTCTTCGCAGTTCGCACGAAAAAAAGCGATAAAGAAGGGAAAAATTAGGCAAATCGCAATCATTGGCGGATAGCTTATTACAACAAAGAATAGATTGAGATAGCTAAGGATGAGGAAGTTTAAATTTGAAGAGACTTCTTTACCTTTTTGGAATGGTTTAGATTCAAGTAAATAGAACTTTAAAAAGAACCACAGGCTACCAAGAGCAAATGTCGCCCCTAAGAGGATACGGAAAGATGAAATCCAAACCACAGATTCTACTTGTACAGGGTGAAGAAGAAAAATAAAGGCGGCGAGGTAAGGAGGCCAATGGGGATTTTCTTTTGAAAATTTCTCATCATATTTTCTTGGCCCATGCAGAAGGATATTTACGATCTTAAAAACGAGAAAAGTATTGAATGAATGGAAGATAAGATTAGTGATTCGAAAAGCTTCAGTCTGATTTTTACCAAAGCAGAAAATAATGAATTTCCATAAAATAAAAGGCAAAGGAGTAATACTTTCTTTGAGAAAAAAGAAGGGGGATTTATCCATTAGAGGACTTTCAAAAATATGGGTTAAATCATCAAATATAAAAGGAAGGTAGGATAAAGCCTGTGCGAAAATAAGAAGACTCAAACTAAAAAATAGAGTAAAGGGATGGTTCCAAATCTTTTCTGGGCTTATCCTGAGGTCTTTTTTCAATCGAGTCTTAAAGTTGAACATTAGGATTTATTACCTTCGCTCTTTCGCTTCTTCTTATTTTGTATATTTTGAATAGATTGATCAACGCTTCGAAAGACTCGTGATCCATCTAGATCAAGAAGGCGGCCATTGAGAATAAAGAAAGGAATTTTTTGATCGGGAATAAAAGAGAGTTCCTTCTTTGCTCTTAGGAGATCAAGAAAAATAGGATTTTGCTTATTCTTATTATCGGCACATTCAATGATTTGATTCTGTTCTTCTTGAGGAAAGTCAATTTCACTCATAACTTTCCTCGCAAACTCAATCGCTTTATCTACCGCCTTAGGATCTGCCGCCACAAGGTCTTTTCCATGATTGAGGGCCTGGGTGTGATAGCTCCAAAAATTCTTCTCTCCCTTTTCTTTTTTTACACAGAGAGCGAGAGCATTGAGTTTCTGATTGAGATCCCACGTTCCATTTGAAAAAGGAATAAAAGAAACTTTGAGTTCTTTCAATCCATATTTCTTTACTAAGAGTCCGATATCTTCTTTGATAAGTTTAGAATTAACATCGGTATAGCTTCCTACCCACACAAGATGAAAGGGAGCGTCTTGATTTCCATAAGACTGAGTTACTTTCGTTTGGGTCCAGCTCTCAGGGAACTGGGGAAAGGATGGAAGGGAGAGGTCCTCTTTAAGATAGATTTCATTAAGGTAAGTCTGGTAGAACTCATAGATCTTGTTGGATACAAGTTTAACTGTCATATCCGCTTTCACTTGGGCCGGATCATGATTCTTAGGAAATTGGTGTTTATTTTGTTCGTATATTTGATCAATTACTTTTACATCTACACCCATTTCTTTAAGGATATCGATCTTTGGTAGATTCTTTGGATCTACTTCTTTTCCTTTGTTATTTGTTTTAGCAAGATGATAATTAATGACATACTCTTTGAGGAGAGTGTTTATTTTTACATGGGCTACCATTTGCTCATTTCTAATTTTCTTTTGCAATTCTTGAGGTAGGTCTTTAAATTTTAATTTCGTATCATTGTATAGAATGATTTCCTTTTCGTTGAGTTCCGTTGCTGCCGAATCAACTTTTGCAATATCTTGTAAGAAGATATTTTCATTCTCATCATTACGATCTGAAGAGAACGTGAGATAGAGAAAATAGGCCATCGCCATGATGGCCAAGACGACAAAAGCTATAACGCTATTATTTTTCCATTTAGACATAGTGGGGCATCCTAATTTAATGACTCTCTTATTTTACACCTAGGGCTAAGACGAGTTAACTTTAGGAAAAAAGAACCACTTTTCAGCAGGTTAAGACAGATAAAGGGGAGTGGGCTTAAGAAAAGAGAAGCTTGTAATTTTGAAAAATCCTCTCTTTTAGGACTTTGCCGTCAAGCTGATCAAATTGAGAGAGGTAGTGTTCATAGACTTCTCCTATTTTCCGATCAGATTCGTCGGTTTCAAAGAAGAGCCGAGTCAGAGGGATTTGATCAAGAAATTGATGGAGTCTACTTTGGGGCTTTAAGAAGTTATTTCCCAATGAGAAATACAAATTCTCCACTTCTATCATTTGTTGAAATTCTGAAGCCGAACTATTGAAGTCATGAAGGATGAAATATTTTTCAGAGGTTGAAGGAGATGAAAGGGTCTTTTTAAGCAGAGGGAGTAGATCATTCCATGCTCTAACACAATGAATGAAACAGACTTTGAAGCGACTCTCAACAAAGAAGTTCAATTGCTCTAATAACCAAGATTTTTGAGTTTCAAGATCAGGACCTTGTAATCGATCAAGTCCACATTCACCAAAGGCAATAATTTCAGAAGATGTACTTCTAGCTCGTAAGAAGTCCTTTGCCTCCGACCAAGAGGAGTAATGATCTATATACCAAGGGTGAATGCCCAAGCTATAAAATTGATTTTTATTTAAATCCCTCTCATGGGGTAAGAGGGAGTGGATAGAGATGAGATCTTTATGGTTGGTCTGAGATTGATGGGTATGGATATCAATATAAGGAATCATTTATTTTGTATAAAGATGGATGAGTTTCATCGCCTCTGAAGCTGCTGCAAAACCGAAGCTGGCCGTGGCAAAACTTACTGTTCCCATACCTTCGGCACAGTCGAGTTTGGCCTGACTCTTGTCTTGGAGTTCATCTTTGTAGCATACCTCACCATCAGCACTTGGATACACGGCCCTTTCGGTACTATAGACACATGAAATATTCATTTTATCTGTTCTAGGAAAGTCGTAATCCTTTCTTAATTTCTTCTTGAGCCGCTTGAGAAGATTATCTTGAGTGGACTCGGAGAGATCTCCGGAGCGCACAAGAGTTGGGTCTTGTTTTCCTCCTGCACCACCTGTGGTGACGAGAGGAATTTGATGATCACGACAATAGGCTGCAAGAGCTGCTTTATTTTGTAGGCTATCGATTGCATCTACAATAATATGACAGTCGCTAGGAATGAGCTGTTCAAGATTATCTTTAGTCACAAAGTCTAAAATGGTATCAACCTCAAGAATTGGATTTATGGAGGCCAGTCGCTTTGCCATGACATCTACTTTCATTTGTCCCACAGTTTCCACTGTTGTATGTAGTTGGCGATTGGTATTGGTCATACAAATATCATCAAGATCGATAAGAGTTATTTTGCCAACACCGGATCGCGCGAGAGCTTCTGCTGTCCATGAGCCGACTCCACCTATTCCGATGACGGTGATATGAACGCCCGGGAGCAGCTTATAGAGCTTTTGACCGTAGAGACGGCCAACTCCTGCAAAGCGATTGTGGTAATCTGAAAGTTGAGTTTCATTGAGTTGAGGAATTTCTATTTTCATAAGAATTCTCTTACCTTATTTTCCTTAGAAATGACACCCTAAGCCTTAAATATTGGACAAAATTAGACTTTCTCCATTTTTTGTTGATACCATAGGGATAGACTATGTAAGAGCATAACGCAATGGATTGCGATCAACCCCATAACAAAGGACTGTCCTATCGAAACTTCGACTGCTGCCTTAACCGGCCAACAAGAATACTTCGGGCAAGATCAAGAACTCGAGTTTTTTGAAAAACGCACATTTTCCCCAAATGATATCGTTGTTTCTCCAAAATTTGGAATTGGAAAGATGATTGGTGTTGAGCATATGCCTGGATTAGAGAGAAGTTTCTTCACGATCGAAAGTATGCACCAAAAGATGAAGAATATGATTCCTACTGATTCAGATATTCTCATTCGTAAGGTTGCTACAAAAGGTTCTTTCAATCGCTCTCTAGATACGATTCAAAAGAAAGATGTAAAGAAAGAGTATGACAGTCGTAAAGACAGAATTGCTAACTATCAAGATAGAGTTCGATCTAATCAGGTAACTCTCGGAAATATCCTGGCCGTTATTAAAGAGATCCAACTTTTAAAAGATAAAGGTGCTGTTGAGCGCCAGCTTATGAACGAACTTCTCGAAACAGTTTCTAAGGAATACGCATTTGTTTTTGAATGTGAGGTCGATGAAGCTAAGAAGACGATTAAGAAGCGAATTCTCCAATAACAAAGAGATGGGGGAGCTTATTAGCTCCCTTTTTGCCAGCCCAGTCCGAGATTTAAGATTTTGTGAAGAAGATCGTGATAATCCCACTGATCTTGGTAATATGAACTTTCTGCAAATTCATCATCCATAGCAATATTGGGATTAGGATTGGCTTCGATCACATAGACATTTTCATTTTTGTCCATTCGAACATCAATACGAGCATATCCATTAAGATCTAAGGCCTTGTAGGTTTTCTTTGCGATCGTTTGGATTTTCTTTTCTAGCTCAGGACTAATTTTGGCCTTGCCACTATCGATTCCTTTACGTGATCTATATTTCTCATTCCACTTTGCACTTCTAGAATAGAATTCTTTTTCAGGATGATCTGCTTTCTTATAAAATACTTCCCAGACAGGAAGAAGCTCTAGCCGGTAATTACCGAGAACGCCCACATAGAATTCTCTGCCTTCTATAAATTCTTCAACAATGGCATCCACCCCAATTTTTTGATTTATATAATCGACTCTTTCATAAAGCTTCTCTTCAGAGTGGACCACTGATGCTTTACTTAGGGCCAATGAGGCATCTTCGTCGAGGCACTTCACGATAAGAGGAAATTGTAAGCTCTTGGATACTTTTCTTTTTTTATTCTTTGGAAAGACTGCAAACTTTGGTGTTTTGATTCTGTGATACATTAATATCTTTTTGGCCAAGGACTTATCTCTAGCTATCATAAGAGCACGAGGATTATTACCGGTATAGGGTACTCTGAGTAATTCTAGATAAGAGACCACGTGAGAATCAAAAACAGTTTCTCCATCGAATTCTTCGAGTAGATTGTAAACGATGTGGGGCTTGAACTCATCAATGGCCGCTCTAATCTTAAGTAGATCAGAATAGACTCCTAGGGCCCTAACTTTATGACCCATCTCTTGGAGATGAAAGAGGATATCATGTTCCGTTGTCCATGGAGTCTCTAAGCGGTCTTTGTCGGCGAGTTTTTTTAAATGAATATAGGGGTCTTTTGAAGATTCTTCCTTCTCTGATTCTTGTTCCTTAGTCGGTGGAACCAGCTCTGAGTGCATAAGAACGAGAATTCTTAATCTTTTCGCTATCACTATAAAGACCCTTTATAAAATTTAATCATTCCTAATTAAGAATATACTAAAGGGGGTATGACAGTCCAGCGCCTTACATGATGATATGTCCAGAGCGCTCTTCAAAGAAACGATCGGTATTGTCCATGATAAGGTGAATAAGAGCTTTTTTCTTGGCCTGAGAAGTTTGAGTGTCAGAGCTAATCAGACGAAGCTCTTCTTCGCGGCAGGATCTTTGAATTTCAACAACTATCTTTTTAACTTTAAAAAGTTGTAAGTCTGTTTCTTTGGCCACTTCTTCGACAATCTCTTTCTTATGAGAGTGGATAAATTTCCATGCGGGCACTTTTCCATGTGAAGAAAATATTCTTTTAAGGTCACGTTTAAACATAGGTGACTTATTCATTCCAAAACGAATTCTTTTCTTTCTATAGTATTCTCTGAGAGTTTGCTTATTTTTTTCAATTGAATCGACTTCAGTCCATTTCAAGTGGGGAGGCTTCTTTCCTTTTAGAGAATCCATCATAGAATCAAGAAGTAAGAGCTTCTCTAAAGCAGGCCAATTTTTGTATTTGGTTCTCCAACCAGAGCGTGGAGTGAGCCATGTTGCGAATGTTTCCGCCCAATCTTCATCGGGATGAGATTGAGCATAGTGACCGGCAAGATGACGTACAAATTCTTTAGACCTAGGGTTAGGGAGATAGGCCTCGGGATAGGGCTCAGTAGTCAATCCAAAAAGTTCTTGGCGTTTCTTATTCTTTCTCAAATGATAGGCATTATCCATGGCATGGCCAGTTTCATGCCTCATCAATTGCATACACCATTTCGGGGTAGCTCCTTCTGCTTCTCCAATCATTTCAATCTCTAATTCAATTAAGCGAGGATGGAGAATAAAAAAGGGAAGAGCAAATCCAGCGCTTCCATCTGGAGAGAACCAGTCATCCGAAATCCAAATATGAGGTTTAAATTTTATGCCTTTATTTTTGAGTTCTCGATAAAGCTTTTGAATATTCTTTTTTACCCAATGACGATCAAGGCTTAAGGGGAGCTCACACAGTGGAGTATCCAGTAATCTATCTTTTCTAATATAGTGAAGAGAGTGATGAGTTAAATGGGGGCGTGATTTGAGCATTCTGGCCATAATCTAATTTACCAAGGGATCTCATTTTTTCCCAAGGATTTATGGAAAAATTAGTAAACTGTATAAACTATAATCAGTTTTTTTTTCTTTTTATTCGACGTATCCTGAAAAGGCCTTCTATAATGGTTTTATGAAAAGAAACCTTCTTTATTTGATCAGTGTTGTCCTGATAATATCTTCTTCTATTTTTGCTTCAGAGACCTCTGAAAAGAAGAATCAATTAAAGAAAAAAGCCCTGGCGTTAACGACTTCTGGAGGAGTGAGTTTAGGCTCTTATCAAGGCGGTTTACTTTACTTTTCTAATCAGATTATAAAATTGGCCCAGTCTCATGAATTGAAACTCGTTACGGGAGCAAGTGCTGGAGGTATTAACTCTCTCCTCTCTATCATCGATCAATGCTCTTTAGAAAATAGTGGCCCCCAAGATAATATCTTTTGGAAGAGCTGGATTCCCTTAAATATTGATACTCTCTATGATCCCAAAAAAGTAGGAAAGTATAATCTCTTCTCTAGAGATCAAGTTGAATTGATTCTTGATCTTATGGAGGAACATTGGCGTAGAGGTTTTAAGAAAGATTGTGATGTGGTGCTAAGTGTATCTGTAACGAGGGCCAATAAATATGACCTTCCCATTGTTGAAAGATTAAGTGTACCAAGATTGGCCGAAACCTTTATGGTTAGGATTGAGGGGAGAGGAGAGGGCAGAGCTCCAAAGCTTTCCAATTATCTCTTTCCCGATGAGAAAAGGATTCGTCTTCTCCTACCTTTTCGACATGGACACTCTTCTGAAACAAAAGATAATTTTGGAATTATAAGAAAACTCCTTTCAGCAACAGCTGCTTTTCCGCTTGCATTTTCTCCGGTTCCTATTTCCTACTGTATTAAAAAGCCTTTAGAAAAAGGAGGACATTGCACCAAGGAAAACTCCCGCACAGATAAATTCTTGGATGGAGGGGTATTTGATAATGGTCCTATTCGTACAGCTTTTAATTTAGCTGCGAATGGGCTTGAATATACCAAAAATGATTGGAATTGGAGAAAGAAGAAGAAAGAAAGAGAAGGTCTTCCTGATGATATTCAATTTGCCTTTATTGATACGAATCTGAAAGAGTATCCCACCTTGAAAGATGAGTATTCCACCCAAGTAGAGGGGATTTTTCAGTTCTTCTATCGCTTTTTAAATCAATTTATCTCTTCTGCTCGTTCTAAAGAACTTGCCTCGTTGATAGAAGAGTATCCCCGCTATAGTTCGATTTTAGCGACGACAAAGAATTATCTTCCTCTGGCCAGTGAACCGCTATTGGCCTTCCTAGGCTTTTTTGAAGAATCGTTTAGGCGTTTTGACTTCTATGTAGGGATGTTCGATGCCTATCAACATATGATTCCATTTGATAGCCGAGGGATTGTTAAAGAATTTATGGCCTCTCATAAGAGAAAAGCTCAATGGGCCCCTCTTCTTTGTATCATTTCTAAATTTGAAGAAACTCAAAAAGGTATCGGTCATTGTGAAGATGTTGATGATCCCAATTTCCTCACATTGCTCCAGGCAAGCTTTGATCGCTTGGCCTACTATTGTAGTCTTTCCAGTGATATGAAAAATGAGGGCGATTTTAGAAGCTGTAAGGTGATAGAAAAAACACAGAGAACTGTGTTGAGTGATATTGAATATAAGAATGATTTTCAATATTTTATGGAAATCTTAGAAAAGAGAAACTTTCAATTCCACGATTTAGACGAAGCGAAAGAGAACCCCATGTTCGCAACAATTCAAATTCAAAAAAAGCTATCTGATATGAATAGTAAATTGGCCGAAAAACAACCATCAGGTCAAGGATTCGCCTTAGATACTATTTTTAAGCCTGCCCTTAACTATATAAAGTATACACCATCTCCCGCTACTGCCTATATCTCTGTAGGATCTGGTTTAGAAGTTGGTTTCAGTCGGGCCTTGAAAGCTGGACCAGGACTAGGATCTCGTATCCGTTTACATGGCTCATTTCTCTACCAAGGAGCAGATACACTTCTTGGCGAAGCAAGACCTATATCGGCCTTTACCCCCATGCTTGGGCTTGAATATGAATCTCTTTATTTGAGTGATGAATTCACCCAATACCAATTTGGTTTTAAAGGGGGGCATCTCTTTAGTACGGGAGATGATCTTGGAAGTGATGCCTGTGATCCCGATCAGAGTCAGTCTCTTTCCTACGGATGCTCTCAATGGGTAATTGGACCGACTCTATCTATGACGATTCTAGAGCGTCTTAAATTTCATCTCTTTGGACAGATCTATCCTTGGAAACGAGCAGGCTCGAATCGTTTTCAACTTATGTTCTTCTTTGGTTATCAGTTTCTAGAATTTTTTTAAAATTGAATTGAAAAAAAAGAAATGCATGCTTTGAAAATCATTACAAAGTATTTTCAAAGCATGCTGTATGAAGAAACTAGATGGTATGACAAGAAATATACGGTTTTACATATCTAAAAATATCCATTTGGTTTGTTTGTACATACATATATGCAAACAGATTTGGATATATCAGTTGATTTTTTATAAATGCTTGATAAAGCAAGCCACTTCTTGTTACACCATCTGCTCTACCTGAACAAATGATTGGTCTATTTAAGTGGTTATAAACCTGTACTGTGCCTAGAGTAGGAGTAACTTGTACATTTGCGTTTGCTGTAAAAGTGTAAGCATAAGTTGATAGGGTACTCACTACCATAAGAAAAGTAATAAAGATTTTTTTCATTTGATAACTCCTTTAATTAGATTTTTTAAATGTGATGGGAACCTATTAAAAGAAGTACGATAAAACAATAAATAATTTTATTTTTAAATTGTACTTGTTGTTTATTAAAAATATTGGTATTCCATGTGGAATTATTGTCGTGAGGTCATATGAAAAAAATGTTTTTATTTTTTATAACAGTTATTTCAATCGTATCAATTAATGCAGACTTTGTTGGTCTTAAAGAAAGCTACTGTCAGATAATTGAAGAAAACTTTGAAGATGTTCAATACGGTTTGGGTGATAGCTTAAGATATGTTTATTTTGGAGAAAACAACTTTTTAGCATGTAGTTTCGATACTTTTAAAACGTTGAAAGCAACGTTGTCTGAGCAGAGAGCGAAAGAACTGTCACTTATTACAGGCAATTCTGAATTACTAAAATTCTATGGAATGAAGGAATTTGATCTGTATAACTTCTTTGAACATATTTACTCTAGAGAGGAAGAAGGCTTACAAACTCTGAGGACATTTACAGATGAAGGCGTAGAAATAATATTTTATCTTTATCAAAATAGGGTATTTGTAATAAGTGCTGACTGGACTTCTTTATTTAGTGACTAAAATAAAAAAAGAGGACAAGAATTAAACTTCTTGCCCTCTGCAAGATAATTAAATTACTTTTTGGCTACCATAGTAAGAATCGTTGCGAGAGCAGAGAGCTCGTGCGTTTCATCGTAGACTTCTACATTCCACTTCACAATTCCTCTTGGTACTTCATCTTCGCGATCTTCTTGGACGATTTTTTCCTTACATGTAAGCTTCACATAAATGGTAGAGCCTACATACATGGGCTTCGTAAAGCGAAGCTCATCAAGACCATAATTGGCCAAAACTGGACCTTTGGCCGGATGAACAAAGAGACCTGCGGCAGCAGATATAATGAAATATCCATGGGCCACGCGTTTTTCAAATAGTGTATTTTCAAAACTTGTATCATCGGTGTGAGCATAGAAGTGATCCCAAGATACATTGGCAAAGTTGACCACATCTGCTTCTGTTATCGTTCTTCTATGGGTTGTTAAAGTTTGACCAATGAAGAGATCTTCAAAGTGGTAGCGGAAAGGATGGTGTTCACTTTCTACTTTCTTAGCGCCTGGCTGATAAATATGAGTGATATCCGTAATCACACTAGGATGACCTTGGACCGCTGTTCTTTGCATATAGTGAAAGACACCTCTTACTCCACCCATTTCTTCTCCACCACCAGCACGTCCTGGACCGCCGTGGACAAGTTGAGGTAGAGGGGAGCCGTGCCCTGTGGCCTCTTTTGCACATTCTCTATCTAGAAAATAAAGTCTTCCGTGATGAGAGGCGATCTCTGAAGTGACTTTTGAAATAAATTTTGAATCGTAACTAACAATGGATCCTACTAGTGAACCTTCTCCCATATTGGCCAAGCGTGCAGCTTCTTCAACTGTTTTATAGGGAAGAAGTGTAGATACAGGTCCGAAGGCTTCCACACTGTGTACATCCGGAGTATTCATAGGATCTTTAGCAAGAAGGAGGGTTGGTGAAATGAAGGCGCCCTTTTCTAAGCTAGCCGCTCCTGCAAGTTTGAGGTCAGTATTATGATAGAGAAGCTCTGTTGATGCTTTAAGTTCCTCGATTTTACCTTGGACTTCTTCAAGTTGTTCGCGAGACGCCAGAGCCCCCATTCTTACCTCTTTCTCACGAGGATCACCAATAACGACTTTTTCAAGTCGTGCGGTCAAGGCCTTAGATACATCTTCGATCAAATTTTCGGGAATGATGGCACGACGGATGGCCGTACACTTTTGACCAGCTTTGACAGTCATCTCTTTAGAGACTTCTTTGATAAAGAGGTCAAACTCTTCAGTACCGGGAACAGCATCTTCTCCTAGAATCGAACAATTTAAGCTATCAGCTTCCATATTAAAGGGAATGGAATACTCTAAGATATTCTTATGGGACTTGAGCATTCGCCCTGTTGAGGCCGATCCGGTAAAGGTGATAACATCTTGGGAGTTGGTGAAATCAAGAATTTCTCTCGCACTTCCACAAACAAGCTGAAGAGAACCTTCAGGGAGAATTCCTGAAGCGATAATTTCTTTCACAACGGCTTCTGTTAAGTAAGAGGTGATAGTTGCAGGCTTAACCACTGAGGGAACACCGGCAACAAGATTGACCGCTATTTTTTCTAACATCCCCCATACGGGAAAATTATAGGCATTGATATGAACGGCCACTCCTTTTTTAGGAGTATAAATATGATGTCCGATAAAGCTGCCCTCTTTTGAGAGAATCTCTGCTTTTCCATCGGTATAAATATAATCATCAGGCATTTCTCTTCTTGCTTTAGAACTCATGGCAAAGAGATTTCCAATTCCACCTTCGATATCAATCCAAGAGTCTACTTTTGTGGCCCCCGTTTGAAAGCTGATGGCATAGAATTGGTCTTTTTTGGAGAGGAGATGAAAGGCCAAGGCCTTAAGGGCACGACCTCTTTCATGAAAGGTCATCTTTCTTAAATTTGTGCCTCCAACTGTGCGCGCATAATTGAGAATTTCTTCAAAATTAAGTCCTTCAGTAGATGCACTGGCGATGAATTCTCCATTTACTGAATTAAAGAGTTCCTTTTGAACATTCTTTCCCTCATTCCATTCACCTAGACAGTAATTCATCAATTTCATAGATAACACCTTTGCTAAATTTTTGAACGGCAATCATAGAACAGAAGCTGTGTACCTTCAAATTTTTAAAGGGGGCTGTTTTTGAGCTCTTTTAAAGTTTCTGAAGGAGGGTGAAGAAGAAGGGGCCATGACCATGCTCGTCAGGGGTAATCCAAGTCCCATATTCTGATGAAGTTCCAATTGGATAGGGGTTGGCGAGAATTTTGACCTGTGCGCCATATTTTTTGATCAACTTGGCCACAACCTGGTCGTTCTCTAGAGGAGAAATGGAGCAGGTAGAATAGACCATCTTTCCTCCTGTTCTGAGAACTTCCCATGAAGAGGCGAGCATAGACCACTGGAGGGTGGCCAAACGCTTAGTTCGCCCCACTTTCCACTGTTCGAGATGCTTCGGGGACTCAAGAACGTGCTTTTCAGAAGAACAGGGAGCGTCGAGTAGAATTTTATCGTAGGCCTCTTTTTCATGAAGGCACCAACTACTTGCATCATGTCCCGTAACCCGAATGATTTTTTCAAAGATTTCTTCAGGTAGAAATTGTTTTAAATTTTGTTTTAATCTCCCTCTACGATTGGGAGATTTGTCATTGGCCGTGAGAGAACCTTCTCCTTGTAAAGCATAGGCTAGAATTAAGGATTTTCCACCAGGTGCGGCACAGAGATCAAGAACATCTTCTCCTGGTTGAATATCGAGGGCCATGGGAGCTAGGGCAGAGGCTCCATCTAGAAAGTAGGCCTGGGCTTCACCAGGGTCCTGAGCTCTCTTTGAAAGCTCATAAAGATGGGGCAGTCCAAAGAAGGGAGTCAGACCCTCGGTCTGAAAGTTCTTATAGGGATTTTTTAAGAGGACATAGGATTTTTCTAGCAACAGAGATTCTCTTAAGGATTCCCAACGTTCGCCGAAGACTTCTTCATAAAAAGAATGAAAGAGTTCTGCGCCCGTTTGTTTTACTTTCTTTGATTTCTTACCCATCTTCTCTACGGTTTATAGTATTCATTTGATAACGCTTCATGAATTCTCTCAATACAGCTTGTTCGAGGTTACCCTTTTTAGAAGCAGGGGAGGGAATTCTAATGATCATTTCTACTTCTGTTGCATTGGGAAAGCGAAAAGTAATTCTTGGCTCTGCACGAGGTACTTCAATTTCCTCTTTGACTCGAATTTGATCCATATTTCTTTGAGCTTTTTCAACGAATTCCCCACAGATAAGATCGGCTGCTTCTTTCATACATTTTTCTGCAAACTGAAGATCTTCATCTCGCTTGAACGCCATTTTAAAAACATGGAGTACATATTTATGCATAAAAGATTCGTTAATCACTTCTTTAGTAAGAAAGAGCGCATTGGGGATATTGATGGATCGGCCTGTAAATTGATGAGTGAAATTTTGAGGACCAATTTCCATAAGTTTTGTAACAAATAGGTTGGTATCGATGACATCACCTCTAATCCCGTCAATTTCAATTCGATCTCCAATTTTAAAAAGTCCATTGAGTGAGCGTAGAAGCCCTCCATGAATACAGAGAATGATTTCCTTTCCCGAAATAATGAGAGCGGCTGAAACGGCAACAACTGAAACGGCAAAGGTCTGGATCTCTGTCGACCAGATACTAATAAAGCCAAAGAGAAGAATCATCGATGACCAGTTTCTTATGGTGACATACCATTTTCTCTTTTCCTCCATTCTCCAATTGGACTTACGAATACTTCGATTAAAGATATTTCGTGTACTCCAGACAAGAAAGATGAGAATAAGGGTGCTTAAAATATGGAGGAGTTGCTCTTGTCCTAGAGTGGAGAGTTCAACACCGAGAAAGTCTAGTAGTTTATCGAGATGCTTCATACTGTTTCTTTTCTTTTCATTACTGTTTTATGGAAATTTAAATAATATAAAAAGAGCATTCCCATGCCTAAGGCATTGAAGATATGCCAAAGCGCATGGAATTGGAAGATATGATTTTGCGGATTACAGGCGACTCTATTAATGTCGAGAATCTGAGAAGTCACGGCCAGAGCAAAAGGAATAAGAGTATAGAAAAATAATTTAAATTTGGGACGATAAATTTTTACAAGTTTAATTTTTGTGGCCAGTACGATGAGTGCTACAGTGATAACCGAGAATTGAACGGGAAGTTGTAAAGCTCTCAAAGCGAAGAAAATAAGAGTGAAGGGAATAAAAGACAGAAGGTAGTTTCGAATAAGAGATTGAGACTTAAGTTTTCCAAGTTGTTCGAGATGATAGAACATAAGAAGTCCACCAAAGGCATACATTCCGAGAAAGTCGAAGAACTGAGTAAGAAAGTTATTAGATAGATGATAGAAGAAGGAGGTTAGTCCTACCGAAATCATATTGAGTCCATAGACTTTTAATGCAGGAGAAAGGCTATTGGAGTCTTGATTCTGAGTTAATCTTTTGAAATTTAAGATAATTAATAATCCCACAATCACGAAGGCCATATTGGACCATGTATTAGCGGGCTCACTTATAAAAGCACAGAGAGTCTCTTCACAATATTTAATATCGGGAGCCCCATAAGTTTCGGCCATTTCGTGCCAAAAGCACCCAGGAGGGTGTGGGTTGAGTAATTTCACTTATTCCTCTTAAAGATAAGAATATGGTTGTTTGCAGGCATATCTATTTTTTCAACTTTTTCAATATACTTTTTACCAAGAAGCTCTTGAATACTTTCAAAGTCTCGAATTCCCATTTCTGGATTTTCATTTTTTAAGTTGTTATCAAAGGAGGCATTACTTGCACTCGTAAATTCTCCCTCAAATTTAAAGGGTCCATAAATAAAGAGAAGACCATCTTTCTTTAATAGATTCCTCATCTCTTTTAAGAGACACTGAGCTTCCGACCAAGACATAATATGAAGAGTATTTGCTGTGAAAATATAATCGTATTCTTGAAGGGGAAGATTATGTCGAACCTCTTGCTCTTTGACTTGAAAGCGGTAGGGACCATCAAGATTTTCGGGTTTTCCCAAATGATCGATGCGACTTTGGAATGCACTATGATATTGTTTTTGATCGGCAGCGATATAATTGAGATGAGATAATGATTTAGAGAAGTGACAAGCATGTTGTCCAGTTCCATGTCCAATTTCAAGAAATGTGGATGGATGAGAATCTGACTGAATAAAGCGCTTCAGAATATCTAAGATAGGTTCTTTATTTCTTTCACATGCTGGTGAATGAGCTAAGTTAATTTCTGGGCTTGGTGATTCAGAGTTCATGATCCGTCCTTTAATGATTTGATGTTAAGGGAATTTGAGCCTCTATGCCATAGGGATGTTTTTCCTTTTCTGAATTGTAGAGAATGATTTCATTAACAGGAAAGGAGACTTCTTGTTTCATTTTTCCATTGTCTGCTAGGCGACTACAATTTTTTGGAGACCTAAGTCTTGCAATAGTGATGTGGGGGATAAAGGGTTTATTATCGTAAGTAATCCCCATTTCATCTAGTCTTTGGCGCAGTTCTAAGGCCATCTTTTCAATTTTATCTCTTCCTTTGGAGATTCCCATCCAAAGGACCTTCGTTTGTTCAAAAGTAGGGAATGCACCAAAGTGTCTAGCCGATGCTTTAAAGGCATCACCCCATTGATAGACTTTTAGGAGTTCTATAAGTGCATCTCTTTGATCATCTTCAAGGTGACCAATAAAAGCTAAGGTAATATGCCAATTATTTTGAGGGACTAGTTTTTCATCTTTGTAGCGGCTAAGCCCTGGCCAACTTTGAATTTTCAATTTCTTCCTCGTTTCTTTGGGAAGAGGAATGCCGATAAAATAACGCCCCATCAGGGCTCCTCAGTTGAATCAATTAGAACTGTATTCCACTATTGTAACATATTCATCTCGTGGGAAAAGGTTGCGATGACTAGGAAAGCAATGTTATAAAGCTATCTCAATTTTTATTAACGAGTAGTGACCAGATCAAAGGAGATGTCATGGAAGTTGTTAAGCAAACAAAAGAATTTACAGTATTTAAAAAGAGAAACGGACGTTACGGTGTTAAGAATGCCTCAGGTAAATGGGTAAACGCTGATGACAAAGTAAAAGTACTTCTAGGTGAAGGGCTTATCAAAGTTGCTGAGCCAAAGAAAGAAGAAGCTCCTGCTGAGGAAGCTGCTGCAGAAGAAACTGCAGAATAAGTGATAGCCCCTTTCTAAGGGGCTTTTTTATACCTTTTTTATGCGCTTTGCGTCTATGTCAGGCAAGCGTTCTCCCTAATAAGTTTAGTGAGTTATCTCACGAATTATTGTCAACTCTATGTAAATTCGATTTTATCAACCTTGAATCTCCACGCAGTCGTATTATCTTTGAATTATGAAAGGTAGGGGAGTTGGCCCCAGCCTCATACACAAGGTGGTACTGTGATTAACGCTCTCCCACAAATCTATATGATGAATTCTATGGTTGTCGTTACTTTGATAACTATGGTGATCATGGCGTTTATCGCACACACAATTTCCAAAAACTCCAACGCCCGCCTCTTAACCCTTCCTATTTGGGCGCACAGTACCACAAATCTTGATTATAATAATCGGCCTTGCCATCCTGCACTTATGGCCGATTCACTTTCTCTATTTTATCTGTCTAAGTTGGAGAATTCGCTACCTTTGAATAAAGGACGAATCAGTAGAATGGTAGAGGATAGAGAAAGAGAAACCTTTTTATACTCCCAGCGTGGTGAACAACTCCCAGTCCCACGCAGTTTCTAACTCCCTTTTTTGGCCCCGTGAAAATTCAACTTGGGGAGATGGGAAAACAATAAGTTTTCTTATCTCTCCAAGGGGGCCATCCTCTTTATTTCTCCGTTTTCTTATAAGTTCTTGCCAAGACAGGGGAGCTCTAACGAAAGCTTTTATTTCTGAAAGAGGAATGATCCGTTGAGGATATTGCGTTTCAAGAGTCGATGGTTGAATCCCAAATTGAGAATCTTTCAAATCGGCCAACCACTGTCCATTTTGATCTTCTACGAGAACTTGAAACTCATCTCTCTTTCTTAATTTTTTCCAGAGTTCCCAAAAAGAAAGCTCTTCTGAAAAGTTAATTCTTAGCGGCTGGTCTTTATTCGTTCTGTTGTCCAAATGATTAAAGATATCCGATTCTAATGGAGAGGGGTTATCTTTAGGTTGGTACTCATAAATATGAATAAATTCAGTATGTCTTTTTGCGCTTAGTGGAATCCTATCTCTTAGGCTTAAATGGCGATGAGTTTTTTCTAAATAAGAGAGAAGATCTCCATGGGATTCGATAGCAATGATAAGACATTTTTCTTCCAGGGTTAGATTCTTTATTTTTTCCATCGTTTTGATTAGGACTTCTCCAACAGGAAGATAAATAAAGTAACATTCACATTTTGGGATAGGGTCTGTTAGTAAATTACATTGAATAAAACCTTCCTCATGAGAAAGTTGATTTTCCTTATGAACTCTTTTTCCTTCCTCATGTCGCTGTTGAACAAACTCAAGGGAGTAACTTTGAAAAGATGATTTTAAGGAATCAAAGAGGATTTTTGCTCTTCCTATACCGGCTCCTAAATCACAGAAACTTTTGATTTTCTTCTCTTCAAGAAAGGTATGAATTTGTAGAAGGTCTTGATAGTCTGAATAGAGTGCTTCTGCAGATGTAAGCCCATCTGTATAGAAAATATCTGATGGATAATCAGGCAAATCTAAAGCATAGTCTTTAAAGCCAAAGATTTGATCGATTTCTAAATTGGACTTGTGATAGAGATTTTTCTTATCGACTACTTTCATGGAAGTTGAGTGTACTAGAAAGTTACACCAACTCCAAATCCATAACGAGTTATTGAAACTGAGCGTGATTCTTGTTCAAGCTCATGATGCTTTAAGAGAAAGTGATACCAAGTATTGTCGGTAATTCTCTGATTGATATAGAACATATACTTGTATCCGCCAAAGCCTGTATTAGAGTGAATAACAGGAGAGGCACTAAGTTTGATCGTTGAGGGAAGAAATAATTTTTTGAAAAAGGATACGCCCACTGTAGCAAATCCCATCTTCTCTTTATTGGTATTAATTTTATTACTTCTACCAGAAATAATCTCATCGAGATTAAGAGTTGTGAATTGTTCGTAATCAAGCCCACCATAGAAGCTATAGCTAGCATCGGCCATTTTATATTCGAGATAGAGATTCCCCCCAATTTCGTCATTTACTACGAGTTCCGATTGATCCAGTTCGGCAGTGTCCACAATAGAGGCATTGAGTTTCGAGAAGTAAACAGAACTAGCAACGGCCCATTGATCTGAGAAGCGCACATGAGCACCTGTTCCAACAGTTAGGGGAGAGTTTTGTTGGTTCTCTAGAACTGACTCATTAACCTGTTCGTTGAAAAAACCTTGAGATACGGTGACGTGAGCAAAGAAGGTATATCTTCTTTGAGATAATTCAGTATAGTCCAAATTATTCTCTTCGATCATGATGGTTTCAGGAACAAAGATGGAGGCCAATCTTCTTTCAGGCTCTCTTTGATTCAAAGGTAATTGAGGAATATATTCATAACTTAAGTAGGGATCGGCTGGAGATTCAGTGTAAATATATTCACCTTTCAAATTGGTGAAGGTCTTTACATGCCGATTCCAACGTTTGAGATTCTTTACGATATCTGCCAGCTCAAGGTAATAGAGATTACTTTTTTCTTCCTTAAGAGTCTTGGCCATTTCAACAACGGAAACCTCATCATCTATATACTGAATCGAATAGCCCTTAGAGCGAAGTTTCTCTACGACTTCGGAGGGACCCAAGGGATCTTTTTCTTTAGCTTCGATTACTGGAGAAAAAGAGAGAATGAGGATAAATAGAATAATTGGCCAGTTTCGCTTCATCACTCCCATGATATCAGTTTAGTAGGGGAGCTTGGCACTGGGGAATATTTGCCCGCTCTATAGTGAATTTTGCCGTAGAGAAACGAAGAGATACGAAGAGATACGAAGAAATGCGATAAGTGACTAAGCTACTAAGCCATTTAAATTACGTAGCCCAGTGCCTTACAAATCGGCCACAGGGGACGTTTTTTCCGTTTATCAAATAAATCTATGTAGTTGGTTTTATTGAGCGCCCATCTATCCGAAATGTTTATAGGATATCCTTATTTTATTGGAGACTATGAACCGAATTTCTTATCTTTACCTATTTACCGCCTTGAGCTTAAGCTCCTGCCTTCTTCCTACAGAAAAAGGTAAGGTCTCTTTGGATCTCTCTTCAAAAGATCAAGAGGCGAGAAATCGTTCAAAGAAAAGTCAGGTCGCTGTAGCAAGTGTTTCTCTCGTTAACGACGAAATCGTAATCACAGGAACTGACCTCGATGGTGTAACAAAAGTGAAGGTCACTCAATCGGGAAGTGATTCTCTTTTATCTATTGTTTCAAAAAGTGCAACTAAGCTGATTTTAAGCTCTTCTTCCAAAGTCGCGCTCGCACTCAATACACTCATGACTCTCACTCTCGAAGACGCTTATGGAGCCGCCGTTATTGAGGTGACCTTTAATCTTCCGGACTCTTCCGTGAGCACCGCTAAGATTGGGGATGATCAAGTGACAACGGCGAAGATTGCTGATGGGGCGATTACTTCTGTTAAGCTTTCTTCCATGGGAGCACTTACGGGTCAGCTTTTAAGATGGAATGGATCTTCGTGGGTGGCAGCTGATTTAGATGCTCTCACTTATGCCGGAACATGGGATGCTTCCATTGGAGGAAATCCAAATCCTTCCGCTGTGGGTGGAGAGTATTATATCGTTTCCAATGATGGAGTTTCTGATCCAGGTGATGGCAATTCTCGTTCGTGGTCTCAAGGAGACTGGATTGTTTATAACGATGTCACGGCTTCTTGGGATCAAATTAGTAACTCATCTGATGTTACAAGTTTTAACGGAAGAACGGGCGGTATTGTTCCCACCACAGGGGATTATACCTGGGCGCAAATTGATAAGAGTACTTCTTCAATCGGTGATATCTCCGATGTGGATTTAACCACCACAGCTCCTAGTGCAGGAAAGATCTTAAAG
>PASP01000015.1 GCA_002712005.1 Halobacteriovoraceae bacterium | reverse complement strand
TTTATTTAAAGAGATTTTAGCAAGATGTCCAAAGGCACCAATGGTTGCAATATTAGTACCTAGAACTCTTCTTGTTTTCTTATCTACGATGACCGTAACGGATAAAGGCTTTAATTTCGTGTGTTCAATTGTGATCAGATCATCAAATTGAACTTCGGTACATCTTTGATCTTGATATAAAGATTTAAGTATCTTTTTATTTTTTATACGCGATCTCTTCGCCAAATACTCAAACTTTCTCTTGATTGTGATGGGATGACATTTATGTAAGATAGCAGCACGGTTTTGACTGATTCCTGATGCGAGTTGAAGAAGAAGTGTGTGATTAAAGCGTCTTTTCTTCTGATTCTTTGCTGGAGAAAAGGTGGCACTTGAGAACTTCTTAGAGCAAATCTTACAGCGATAACGCTGAATTTTTCTAGAATCACAACGTCTAAAGAAGAACCCATCCTTAAGGACGAGGGTCTTTTGTTGGCATTTTGGACATGTTTTTTTACGGCAGTTGGATCTCATGCTCTCAGTACTGCAAGAGATCGTTTTTTAGAAAATGATTAAGTTATGGAAAATAAAGAAACGTACCTAAAGAGGGATAAAAAATTGAACCATAATGATCAATTCTTTATCCCCACTCTAATAGGGTAGTTTTCAATGATCATTTAGTTCTTTTGTTAAACGGGTTCCCAAATCTTGATCACATTTTTCAAAGTGACCAATCATTCTCTGTTGCACCTCTTTCGATGATGATCCTAAACTTGCAGCAATATTCTGAGCAATACGATCTTTTTGATCTTCAGTAAAGAGACGATAGAGATCTCCCGCTTGCGAATAGTCATCATTTCCTTTGTGAGAATTATAGTGATCAACATTTCCACTAATTTTCAAAGGTGGTTCTGTTAAATCGTTGTTTTCAGTCGGTCCATTAAAGTCGTTAGGTTCATAGTTATCCATTGAACCATAGTTCCCATCAAATCTCATTTTACCATCTCTTTGATAGGTATTAACTTCTGACTTTGATTTATTAACAGGAAGAGATTGATAGTTTGAGCCTAGACGATATCTATGAGCGTCGCCGTATGCAAAAAGTCTTCCTTGGAGCATTTTGTCTGGAGATGCACCAATTCCAGGTGGCATATTATTGGGAGAAAAAGCGACCTGCTCTACTTCTGCAAAATAGTTTTCAGGGTTTCGATTGAGTTCCATTACTCCAACGTCAATTAGTGGGTATTTTCCATGAGGCCACACCTTAGTTAAATCAAATGGATTAAAATCAAATTGTTCAGCTTCTTCCTCAGGGACAACTTGAATCTTTACATTCCACTTTGGGAAATTTTCTTGCTCGATGGCCTTAAATAAATCTTCACCGGCATAGTCAGGATTAGTACCAGCGAGTTTTTCGGCCTCTTCAGGCATCAGATTCTTGATTCCTTGATCGGTTTTAAAGTGAAACTTTACCCAAAATCTTTCTTTATCTTTATTCCATAAAGAGAATGTATGGGATCCATAACCATTCATATGACGAAAACCATCAGGGAGTCCGCGATCACTAAAGAGAATCATCAATTGGTGCATATTCTCTGGTGATAAAGACCAATAATGCCACATTCTGCGAGGATCTTTTCGTCCAGTTTCTGGGTCTCGTTTTTGGGTATGGATAAAATCGGGAAATTTGAGAGGGTCACGTTCAAAGAATACAGGAGTGTTATTTCCAACCAAATCCCAGATACCGTCATCGGTGTAGAATTTGACTGCAAAACCTCTTGGATCTCGGTCTGTATCTGCATAGCCTTTTTCTCCTGCAACTGTTGAGAAGCGAGCAAATAGTTCAGTCTCTTTTCCCACATTTTCGAAGATTTTTGCGCAACTATACTTTGTAATATCATTGGTTACGGTAAACTTTCCATAGGCACCAAAGCCTTTGGCATGAACTACTCTTTCCGGAATTCGCTCACGATTGAAGTGAGCAAGTTTCTCTATAAGTTGAAGATCCTGAATGAGAACAGGCCCTCTTTCTCCAGCGGTTTGAGAGTGCTGATTTTGAGCATCAGGTATACCTGATGCTGTTGTAAGGCGATCCTTCTTCATTTTTACTCCTTATTATTTTATAAAAATAGATTTTAAAAGTTTAAAACCGATACCAAGACGGGAACTCCAGTGAGATGATTTACCTTGATATAAAGATAGTTTTTCCATAGCGTTTTTTCGGCCAAAGAGCTTGGCCCAATCATAAGCATCCATTCCCGCATAATTTTTGTCATTAATACGAGCACCGTTTTCTATGAGCAAATCTATGGCGTCAGTATTTCCTTTGAAGGCAGCCCCCATTAAGATTGAATTCCCATTAGCGTCTATAGAATTAACATCGGCATTCATCTCAATGAGATATTTCGCCATATCTAATTGATTGTTATATACCGCAAGCATAAGTGGTGAATGCCCTCGTTTATTTTTCTGATTGAATGAAGCAGTAAAGGAGAGATTCTTTGACTCCTGTGAAGCCGAGAGGTGAGACTCCCTGCAAATAAGTTCAACTGTATCTCTAAGGTCATTTACACGACCTTCTCGTGCAAGATCAAAAATGGAGACATCTCTTTTCATTGTTTCTTTATAAGAATTCCATTTTGATTTAGGGGATGATTCTTTAGTTTCTTCGAGATTTGTCTTCATAGATAGTTCCTGTCTATTGATTTACTAATCAATGCTATCTTTTAAACGAGCAATATCCATGATGAAGACTTGAATTAAATGTTTAAAAATTTAAACATCTCTAGGTTTTCAATTCTAAAAACCAAAAAAGACTTCTCATTGGAAGCCTTACTTTTATTATTCAGTTTAATTTGAGGAATTTCTTTATAAAAAATATTAGATTTTATGGCCTTTTGTCTAAGATTCTTTTTCTTTCCATTTCTTATCCACAACTTCAAATGCTTTCTTCACATAGCTATTTCTAGCTTCATGATCAATTATTTCTAGTAAGTCCCACTCTATCGATTTATCTCGAGTTGCTTTTTCTATTGATATATCTAAGTCGACAATTTTATTTCTTTCTCCATGATAAGAACTCATTTTAATTTGATTTTCGACTAAAGGAAGTTGGGATGGATTTATAATACTTGGATAGAGGCGCTTCACTTCAATTCTAACTTTATCATTCGTAGATTTGAATACTCTATAGGTATGATTTACTCCAGCTAGAACGATACTATCTTTACTCTCTTCAAGTACGTGAAAAGCTACGATTGGAGCTAAGGTTGTCTTAATATGGATTCCAAACTTCTCAAGTTTAACCTCTCTCCATGAGTGATGGAGCTTTTTCTGATAAACAAAGCCATTTACTCCAAGCAATATTCTTGGCTCGGACTTGCGATTTTGCTCATCCCTTCTTTTTTCGCAGAAAGATTTTACGCTTTTCACAATATCTTCGAATGGCTCATCATATTCGTGTAGAGAAGCATAATGTTTTAAGAGTTGATTTCGATGATGATTTTTGGCCAAGAAAGAGCAACTCGTGAATAAAATAAAAAGAGGAAAAATTAGATATTTCATAAACTGAATTATACAAAAAACACTTCTTTTAGAAATAAAAAAGCCTCTTTTTCAAGAGGCTTTGGGAATGCTTATTATTTTTTAGTAATCTCTAGAATGGAATATCATCAGCAGTGAAGTTTGAATCAGTTGAGATATCGTAATCTTGATTCATAACACTGTCATTTTGAGGAGTCATTTGATTGTATGAATCCTGTCCCTGACTTTGTGTATTTCCAGCAGAAGCTTGTCCACCAAGGAATTGAATATTTCTTGCATTAATTTCTGTTGTGTATCTTTTCTGTCCCTGCTTATCTTCCCAAGATCTTGTTTGAAGAGAACCTTCAACAAAACACTGTCTTCCTTTTGCAAGGTATTGGTTACAAAGTTCAGCTAGTTTTCCCCAAACAACAACTCTGTGCCATTCTGTTCTTTCTTGTTTTTGACCAGATTTGTCAGTCCAAGATTCTGAAGTCGCTAGAGAGAAGTTACATACAGCTGCTCCAGATGGTGTGTACTTAAGCTCTGGCTCTTGACCTAATCTTCCAATCAAGATCACTTTGTTAATACTCATAAAAGTCTCCTATCAGTTAAAGCACACCAAAAACAACCTTTAGAATCTCGGTGTGACAAGGTAAACTCACCTCTAATGAGGTAGAATTGAAATGATATGGCCAAACATATCCTGTCCTGCACTATTTTAGAAGCAAGATTTTCTAACCAATTCTCAATTTGCAAAGGCGAATAGAGCCCGCACACACTAAGTATTTAAAATAATTAAGGCAGCTTTAGAAAGGATCTAAAAATAAGCTGAAGAAGATGTTGAATTTTGATCTTTGGCCAACTCTTGAAGAACGGCCTCATCCTGATGGGCCTGTCTTGTAGCCTGAGCCTCCTCAGAGGTATCTGTCCAAAAGTCACTTACGAGTTGCCTTGCAACCTTAACGTCTCGCTTGTACCACGAAGCATCAAAGCCACAGTGAGGGCAAGGAATTTCCTTCTTATAAAGGGCCCTTCTCGTAAATTCAAAAATAGGCCACAGAATAAAAAATATAAAAGATCCTCTTAACCCAAACCAACTGTAAGTAAGGCCCGTGAAAAGAGCCGTGATAAGGATCATCTGCAAGAAATTCATAGGAGAGAGGCGAAAATTAATCGAAAAGTTCCTCTTGGTACGACACAGAGGACAGAAGAATTCCATGGCCGATTTCTTATAGCGATAAGTTCTTTCTTCTAAAGGGCGCCACATGGCCTGTCTATTCTTAGTAAAATCCTTTCTAGATTCCATGATCTTATCCTCCTGTCAGACCCCTCTATTTTACCTAAATTTTGCCCTACTTTATAAGGGGGAAAGAATCGGTCCCCTTGCTTAAAAAGGCCGAGAGCCGCACTGCGACGGCCCCCGGAAGATCAACTTTAGAAAAGCATGCTGTCGCATAGCTCAGTGGAAAAGTGATACTTGATAGGACGACCGAACTGCCTACGTACTACTTCTTCCAATACGGCCTTGTTTTGGAAGATCACTTCTCTAAGTTCAAATCTCATTCCAAAACAGAAAAAGACCCATTGCGACAAAATTCAGATATTTACGTCTTTTTTCCTCAAGAATTGACCATATATTTTGACCCTAGTAGCATTAAGACACTAAAATCAATGCGTTTTGACGCCTCAACTTGGACCCCAATCCCATGAAGGTAAGTGTCTCATCCATTTTAAAGAAATTCAGGAACTTAAAGCTCCAAAGTGAAGCTGGTCAAGTTTCTATATTTCTAGGAATGTCCCTTCTGGTGGTCGTGACTTTTATTGCTTTTATTGTAAATGTCGGACTCTTTGTAAAGGCCAAGATCAACCTGCAAAATGCTGTCGACGCTGCAGCTTATGCTGGAGCGGCTACTCAAGCTCGCCAACTCACCAATATTGGTCATCTTAATTGGGAAATGCGAAACACATATAAAGAGTGGATGCTCAAATATTATGTGTTTGGAAATATTGGACTGGATTCCATAGAGAATCCCGATGGAACAGATAGCGGAAACCCCAGTTGCAATGGCAATGTTCCCCTTAATCCATCTAATACAATGAATTTCAGACTTCGACAGTTCCGAGGGGCGAACTGTCAGCATCATGATCCCGAAATTTACGATCGCTTCAATGTTCCTTCAATTTGTATTCACTATGGTTCAAGTAATAATATCTGTGAAATTGTAAGTCTTCCTGGTCTTCCTCGATTCAATACAGTGGGGCTTCCCAGTATCTCAGAACAACATGAGTCCTTTCTCAATAATATTGTCGCCACTAAATCTAATGACTGCTCCGAAAGATCCGCTGTAAATCAAGGAGCAGCTATCATGTGGACTTATGGAATTGGTAAAGCCGATATTCTTCCCGGCGTTCCCCAGATTGCATCTACCCGAATTGGAGCTTGGGTTGAAGCAATTGAGCTTGGAATGAGAATGAGAAATCTAGAGGCCATTGTTAATGCGCCTCCTATCACTGACTTTGTTTGTAATGACCCTTCTGCAACAACGTCGGGATGTGTTCCCATTGCCAATTATACTGAAAATAATAATTCACTTCCCTACTATGAGAGAATTAATAAGGCCTTCTTCTCTGCCTATCGAAATCTCTCAGGAGGTAATGCCAAAGAAGGCGGAAACTCACTAGATATGGGTTCAAGATTTCGTTTGAGAGAAATCCCTCCTCCCCCTCTATTACCAGAAGTAACAGACCTAAGTGCCTTCTTAATTCCAGCTGATTCTCCAGCGCTACAAAAGTACTATCTCGACTTAAAAGCCATGCCTGTTAATTATGCTATCTTCTACACCGCTTTCTTTAGTACTACAGCTAAATTCAAAAATACTTCGGTTACATCAGAGGGGCAATGTGGTGGGCTCAAAGTTGCCCTTCCCGTTCCTGGTTACCTTATGGGATTTTATAAAAACCCTCAGGTTGTAACTTATTATGCTGTTGAAGGAGAGAGTGAGTTCGTAGGACTCTTCTATCCTTTTCTTAATACAGAAGCTGATCGTAATGGAATCACGCTCAAAGCCTATAGTGCTGCAAAGCCCTTTGGTGGAAGAGTTGGTCCCATACTCTTTCGATCTAACAATACTCAAACTGAAATTAGGCAAAACGGTATTTCCAGAAATTATATTTCTGCCTTTGATGTTGATTCAAGTATAACCTTAGACTCTTCTACTCCTGTTGAAGATAAGAAGAAAGTACTCCAAGGGGGATACCCTATTCCTCTTATCGAAGACTTTTGGGTTACCGGGACTACAGGTGCCGTGGTAGGGGGAAACCCTATCGTAGCAGGTAATCCAAAATATGGTATTCCCAATTTAACTTATGACTTTCAAAACTTTGCTCAAGTTTCAGATGATACAGGAACTTTAGGAGTCATCGCTCCTTCCCCTTCCGATAATACAGCCTATTTCTCTGGAGATCCTACTTTAAACTCCGTTGGTCTCTACAATATTGATCAATTCAAACTCTTTGTTCAAAACCGTGAGGGCTCGGTAAACTCGGCTTTTTCTGATGAAGATATTCTCAGAAGTATTCACAATGTAAGAGCTCCAACTCGTTATGAGGCACTTAATTATCTCGTTCCTGTAATGGATCAGTCCGGAAATAATCCTTTAGGAATAGATGCAAATTCTTATATCCATCCAGCACAAGCCGTTGGAGTGGGATTCCAAAACCCCAATGCTCCCCTATATAATCTCTACGCACCTCTCATCACATCTGATGGACTGTACAACTCTCCTGAAGCGGCGTCTCAAATTGTTCGCGAATATATTCAAATCAATGAATCCTCTATTGATCTCTACACAGACGCCTTAAAAGAAGTCGCTGAAGCAGTTCGAGAGGTAGGGGCTACTACTGCCGGTGGTGACTCCTATGACAAAAGTGCCGATACCATTTACAAAGACCCTATTGAAGGCTTTCCAGACACCGACTGCGACACTCTATCGATGGCCCAGAAATTCAAGGCCTTCTTTAATACCACTCAGAGTGCTTGTCCTGATATCACTCCAATTGCGGATCATGTGAATAAATATTTCAACGAACAAAATGGAAATCCTCAGTGGAGATACTTCTACACTCGTACCTATAAAGATCCTTCAGACAAATTTGATCCCAAGCTGCTATTAACTGCCTACCAGCCAGGTAGTCGCCAAGGCGCTGATGCAGACGGTAATATCGGATCTCCATTTACTCCTTCAACAACAACTTTGGCGAAGAGAAATTCTTACTCAACAAAATTTATCCCGATCAAATCAGTACTTCCTGGTGGTGGACTTGCTGGCTCTTCAGGTATTCCCATTTTTGCAGAAGGTACCAATTCAGAAAGCTACACAGCAGAAGCACCTGAAATAAACGAGCCCATGCAAAACTTTGTAAATACCGTAGAGCTCGTTGATTATGGTACTGATCCTAAGTTTTAATTAACTTCTTTAAGAAAACCGCATCATTTTTCAAAATAACTATAATTTTATCTATCACCTGAACAAAAAACCTTGATTCGTCCTTTTGGAGTTAGCTATACTCATGCTAGTTACTAGCCTATTTAAGAATTAAGCCTACAGGGGGGTTTATTGTGGCCAAGAAAAAAACAGCCAAGAAAAAAACTGCAAAGAAAACTGCAAAGAAAGCGACCAAAAAAGTAGCCAAAAAGACTGCTAAAAAAGCGACCAAAAAAACAGCAAAGAAAAAGGCGTCCAAGAAGGCCACAAAGAAAAAGGTAGCCAAGAAAGCCACCAAGAAGGCTACAAAGAAAGCTACAAAGAAGAAAGTAGCCAAGAAAACAGCCAAGAAAGCTACAAAGAAAAAAGTAGCTAAAAAAGCTGCAAAGAAAGCAACAAAGAAGAAAACTGCAAAAAAGGCCACTAAAAAGAAAGTAGCCAAAAAAGCCACCAAGAAGGCTACAAAGAAAAAAGTAGCTAAAAAAGCTGCGAAGAAAACTACAAAGAAGAAAACTGCGAAAAAGGCCACTAAAAAGAAGGTCGCCAAAAAAGCAGCGAAGAAAGCTACTAAGAAATCAACAAAGAAAAAAGTAGCCAAGAAAGCCACTAAGAAAAAAACTGCCAAAAAGACAACCAAAAAAACAACTAAGAAGGCCACTAAAAAAGCGACGAAAAAAGCTTCAAAGAAAACAGCAAAGAAAGCCTCCCCCAAAAAGCCCACCCCCAAAGCTAAAAAAGCTGCGCCCAAGGCCAAAGATGAGGATCTTTCTGAAGAAGAAAAGAAAAGAATCGCCAGAGAAGAGGCCATCAGAAAATACAAAGAAAAGAATCAAATTCCTGTCGCTCCAGAACTTTTAGAGTCTAGTGATGAAGAGGAAGAAGAGGAACTTGCAGCCGCTCCAGCCAATACGGTAACGATCGCCAATGATGGACCAGAAACTGCAGCTGGTTTAAATCCAGAACAGAGTGCATCTTCTGACAAATCAGACCCTCCTTCAACACCTAAGCTCTCTGAAGAGGTCGACCCTGAAGACGAAGATGGAGCCAGTGGTGAGTACGCCTTTGGTTGGGGTTATAATGATGCATTTGATAAGCCCGATGAAGAAGAAGAGCCTGAAATAATGGACGAAGATGAGCTCTATGCTCGTGGTCTAGATAAAGATAAGGACAAGGATGACGATAAAGACGGAGGTCTTTTCTAAGTTCTCTTCATTTTCTTTCAATTTCAATCATGCTAATGATGAAGCCCCGGATTTATTCGGGGCTTTTTTTATGAACTTAATACGAGGAAATGATATGAACTCTCCAGAGCTTAAACTTTATAAATTTGATAGCTGTCCCTTCTGCGTACGCGTAATGCAAAAAGTGGATTCTCTTGGAATTAAGGTTGAAATGCATGACGTTATGACCAATCCAGACGATCTTCGTTTTCACATGGAGAAAACAGGCCGTAAAACTGTGCCTTGCCTATATATCAACGGAGAGCCTAAATTCGAATCTTCGGATATCATTACATGGCTTGAAGAAAACGTTGCCAATTTAGAAAAAAGTAACTAAGTTTCAGAAGCTAAATAACTTATCGCACAATTTACCCCAGGAAGCCCATGGAAGTTAGAGATCCCGTACACGGTTCTATTCATATTCTAAATGAAGAAGTCCCTATTATTCAGGATGCTTTCTTTCAAAGGCTTAGAAATATCAAGCAGCTAGGCTTTTCCGAATATGTTTTCCCTGGGGCTACTCATACTCGTTTTATTCACTCAATTGGAGTTATGAATGTTGGGGATAGGGCCTTTGACAAGCTCTTTAAAGGATTCCACTCCACTCCGGATCTTTTAAAACTTAAAGAAACATTCAAGCTAGCTTGCCTCCTTCACGATATCGGTCACGCTCCTCTATCCCATACCACTGAATATGTAATGCCTGGACTTCAGGACCTTAAAATTCCAAAAGAGTTTTTAAGTCCTAAGGACCAAACAAGTAAGAGAATGGCCACTCACGAAGACTATACAATTAAGTCTATTGCGGACAGTTCCTTTGCTAAGAGCTTTCATTTAGTAGAGAGCTCCTTTGGAGTTGAAAGAAAGTATATTGCGGACCTCATTCGAGGGAGTACTCAAAATGAGTCCTACTTTACTCTAGAGGGAATCAATTACTTTCCACTTCTCCATCAATTGGTTTCTAGTGAACTTGATTGTGACCGAATGGACTATTTACTTAGAGACAGCTATTTTTGTGGGGTTAGTTATGGGAGCTACGATTTGGACTGGCTTCTCGATAATCTCGAAATATGTGTTGAAGGTAATAAGGCCTTTCTAGGAATTACCGAAAGGGCCGTCGTTACTTTTGATGACTTTCTTCTCAGTCGTTATCACATGTTTGTAATGGTCTATTTCCACTACAGAGCCGTTTGTTTAGAAAAACTTCTCTACAAGTATTTTGAAACAGCACCGGATGAATATCGTATTCCAGCTGATATCGAAAAATATGTTGAGCATGATGACCACTTTCTTATGAAAACCATGAGAAACTCAAAGAATCGTTATGCAGAACAAATTGTAAAAAATAAGATTCCCCCTAAAGTCTATGAATCTTTTAACTTGGACCAGAAAGCCCAACTGGAAAAGGTTCAGCAGTTTCTTGAAGAAGAAGGTATTGAGTATATTAGAAGCTCTTCAAAAGGAAGACTCTCTAAATATTATGAAGGTCAAGAACCTCAAGAACATGTAACTTATCCCATGAAAGTTGTTCGTAAGTACTATGATAGCCAATCTCGAATTATCTCAAATATAAATGAAGCAACTGAATTATTTCAAAAATTTGCTCATTCTCACGAGATTAATCGCCTCCACTGTTATCGTAGCTCTATGACCACAGCTCAAGCGAGTCAATTAAAAGACTTAACGAGTCATTAAGTTTAAATTAAATCATTTGCTGTATTGGAATTTTGTTACTCAAAGCGGTATCATTATTCTCTATGAATAAGATTTCACTTTATACTCTACTCATTTTGATCTTTTTGGGGCTATCGAAGTCACTCTCCCCATCTGCTCAAAAGGCCATTTATATTCAAAATGAGAAAGTATATTCAGGCCTCTTTCAAGGTGCTCCCCTATCTCTCATTCTTGTAGATATGTTTCAAGCGGGCTTTCTTATAAAGACATATTATATGAAATTTAAGATTGTTCATGGATTTAAACAATCAGAAACGATTATTACAAGAACATCCAAGAAATATTGGACGGCCAATAAAGATAAAATCGGAATGTCTTTATTTAGAAGATACGAACGAGACAATCGAGAATCTGTTGTCCCTATGCCTCCAGGAACTTTATATATTGGCGACCCTGCTTTTGGGGGCTGGAAGTTTAGAAACTCAGGAAAAAGAGAATGGTACTTCCATCGGGCCTATCGTCATTTTCCCTTTCAATTTTATTGGGATGACTTTCGCCCGACTTATGAATTTTACGAAAAACTACAGATCTACTTAAAGAATGAGAAACCCTTCTTTGGACTCAATCAGGAATTTGGAACAAAGGGAAGTATCACGTCTCATCTCAATGAAAATAGTCCCTATAAAAGAGAAGACCAAGAATATATCTTTCTTGAACACCTTAGTGACTATATTGATGTTCCCCCATGGAAGAAGGTTACGCAGGAGAGCGAAGAATGAATGAATTATTCGACAAACTTACCCTTAGATTTATCTTCACCATATTTATTTGTTTGATTCTCTTTCTCTATAGATATGTACACTACATCGTCTACCCTTCTCTAAAGAGTCAAATGTTTCGTCGGTTTACGCCCTCTAAGAACTCCGCAGAAACTCTACACTTCTTTTCTCGTCTTATTGGAATTGGAATCGTTTTTTCTGAATATCACTTTAGTCTAGATCAAGGATTCGGTTTTGCAGTCATGGATTTCTTTATCCAAGCAATTTCCGGTTTTGTTCTCTATATCTTAAGCCTCTACACTATAGACAGTATCGTACTCTATAATTTTGAATATCAAGACGAAGTTGTGAAAAGAAGGAACTCTTCGTACTCATTAATTGGTCTAGCTCACGCTCTAGGTGTGGCCATGGTCTTAAAGGTTATTCTCAATACGTCTGGGACTTCATTAGTGATGCTTATTTTCCTTTGGCTCTTTGCCTTAGTATTAATTGGCTTTGCTACCAAGACCTTTCCCCTTATGAGTAAGCTCTCCTTTAACAGACTTCTTATTCAAAAAAATATGGCCATCGGAATCTCCTATTTTGGCTTTTTTATGGGTTGGAGTTTAATTATTGCCTCCTCTCTTAATATTGCATTAACAGAGATTCGCTGGTTCAGTGTTCAGGCCATTCTAAAAATTCTTCTCTCTCTTATTATTCTCCCTGTTTTTATGTGGGGAATTCGCATGATCTTCTTTCTTGAGGATGATCTTCAAAAACTAGCAAAGACAGAAGGACAACAGGACAACTCTAATGTTGAGATTGGTTACGGTGTATATGAAGGAGCAACATTCTTTACCGCCTGCTTTCTTACCATTGTTATAACAGGAAGAATCCACTTCGGAGACTTCTACCCCACTTTCTAAGTTCAAGTAAAAAGGATTTTACAATGATGGAAATGAAAATTTTTAAAATGCTTGAGGAAATGAACCAAAGGCTATCCAATATTGAAAACAATATCTCTCGTCTTGATGAAAAAATGGACTTTTCAATTAGCCTTCAAAGGAATCACTTAATCCGTGTCAAAAATGGTCAAGATATCGATGACTCAATGATCCTCTATGGAAGACCTTATAATGATCTCTCTCCTCAAAGGGCATTTGAAATTTACAATGACCCCGATATGGACTTCATCCTCATCGATGTTAGCCATCAAGGTACTGTTCCTTCGGAGCTTCTACCGGGTTCAATTCCCCTCCCCTTAGAAGAACTCTCAGCTCGCTGCCATGAAATCATCAACAAAACGACCCCTATACTCGTCATCAGTGAAAGAGGACTTCGTTCCATTCAAGCTTGCGAAATTCTAGTGAAGAAAGGATTTTTTAATTTGAATAATATTTCGGGTGGCCATGAATTTTGGCCAGCGAAGAGAAAACGTACAATTGGTACTTTTAAAGAATAAGAAATGAACTCCTATAAAGGGAGTTCATGATTTTTTGCCGAACTGATCTTTCCATGAAAATTCTTTAAGAGATGCTGAACTCGATCAAGTTCTACGTCTCCAACGATATCTGTATAATTTCTTTCGATCTCGTCTGTACACTCAAAAAGGTTGAGCTTGAACTTCTCACAGTAACCCGTTAGATAAATATGTTGCTCTCTCTTATCGCGAAGACCTGCTCTTCTTTCGATATAGCCTCTTTTTTCAAGCTCATTTAAGTGTGAAGTCATCGTTTGCTTCTTAAGTCCACAAGCGCGACCAATTTCCTTAATGGATGGCCCGTCAACTTCACAAATATAGAGGAGAACTTCAAGAAAACTTGGTCTAAGATCAGTGAAACCTCTCTGCTCTAATGAGTCGAGAAGTTCCGTAGAATAGGAGCGGTAAATTCTTTTTAAAAGGCTTCCAATTAGGGATATCTTTCTCATAATGCTTCCAAAACTGACTTTAGACTAATCATGTCTAGTAGTATGTATATAATACTATATAGCAGTTTTTGTCACATAGAGCAAATTTAAGGAAACTTAAAATCTTCTACTGTCCAAGGGCAGTACTCTTTTGTTCATGATGCTTCTGCATGGCACGAAAGAGCTCTTCAGGATAAACCATTTGCATAGCATTGGCCTGAGTCCCCTCATTCTTTTGTAGCGACTTATCAGTTCCTTCATACCAAAGAGATAGACGAACGCTTTGGAAAACGAGTTCTTCATTAGCTGTTTTTGCAAAGGTCTTTACGCTACTGAGCATAGCTGCGGCTATAATAAGACAAACAATGACTACTTTTGCAAAGAGTGTTGAATATTTAAACGTTTCATTCATGGTAACTCCTTAATATTACGAGTTTTACTTTTCTCACCCCTATAAGCTGCAATTCATGGGCCATCTCACTTCTGACTTCTTTTTTTACAATCTAAGTACCTAAAAATTGAATGAAAATTTTAGCTTCACTCTTGTCGAAATTAGGAAAATTCGAGATAAGGCTGGCTAAACCCCAACCCCACCAAGGATTCATCATGAAAAAAATGATTCTACTACTTACCCTTTCCCTACTTTCCTCTTCTGTCTTGGCCTGTGCTTATGAATTAGAAAAGCAAATCTCAGCCCCAAGCGATCATAGACTCAAGATTAAATGGGAGAAAAGACTATCCAAGAACGAAGAAATTAGTAACTACAGAGATGATCTACTCTTCATCAATCCCTACGATGATGTAGATTTCTATAAGGCCACTGGAAGCTACCACTCTGGTTGGTTCCAGCTAGGACTCATTGTTGATCGCAAAAATTGCGAACTTCTCAACGAATTTGTTATGGCATCAGAATAAGTTTCGAGCGTTACTGATCGAGGTGGCCACACCGGTACAAATCCCAAAGGTCACCAAACTCGAACCTCCATAGGACATTAGAGGAAGAGGTAACCCTACAATGGGCATGAGTCCCATCACCATGCCCATATTTACAAATGTATGCCAAAAGAAAAGAGACATAATTCCTATGGCCACTACAGAGTCAAACATTCGGGGCACCGATTGCGCCAACCATATGTAACGAAAAAAGAGAATCATATAAAGAGAGATTAAAATAAGAGAACCGATAAAACCATGTTCTTCATTAAAGATTGAAAATACAAAGTCTGTATGGTTTTCAGGTAAGTAATTTAAGGAAGCTTGTGAAGATTTGAGAAAGCCCTTTCCAGCAAACTGCCCTGAGCCGATGGCTATCTTTGATTGAATAGCATTATAGCCCGAGCCCCTAGCATCAGCTCCAGGATTTAAGAAAGTAATAATCCTCTTTCTTTGATATTCCTTAAGGCCAAATTTATACATGACTCCACCGCTAACTAAGGCCATGACGGCCAAGATACCAATCATTTTCCACTTCAGACGGCGATAAAAGCTAACCACAAGAAAGATGAGCATCACGAGAAGTCCTGTTCCAAGATCAGGCTCCATAACAATGAGAATTGTCGGAATCATTACAATAATTGCAGGAATGATTAGCTCTTTAAAACCCAGCTCTCTATCGGGGTAACTCTTAGAATACCATCTTCCCAGTACCAAAATAACAGCAATCTTTGTGATTTCTGACGGCTGAAGTCGAATGGGTCCTAGGAGTATCCATCTTTGAGCCCCCATTCCCTTATGTCCTAATACGAGAACAAGAACGAGGAGTATGACGTTTACGATGTAGAATAAATAAGAATATCTGAAGAAGGTTTTGGGATTAATAAAACTAATACCAAAGCCGATCACTAAAGACAGCGCAAACCAACCCGATTGGACCTTAAATAAGTCCGCCATAGCGCTTGAAGATGAGGCATGAGTTGCAGAATAGAGGTTAAAAACACCCATAATAAAAATAGCAATAGAAATACCAAAGAAGGTAAAGTCATACTTTTTGAAAAAATCTACAATCGCACTTCTATTCATCACATGGCCTATTTATCTAAAGCAGTTATTCCTCTGCATCTTCTTCTGAGCTTTCATCAGCTTCTTTCTTAGCCTCAGCTTCTTCTTGGGCCTTCTTCCTAGCCGCAGTTCTCTTTCTTATAAAAGAGTAATATTCTTCTTTTTCTTTTTTCTCATTCTTTGCAAAGGTTTCTGCATCATACTTTTTCATATAGGTTGTAAGGACATCCCTTACAACAGGTACCGCTGCTGATGAACCGTGGCATCCGTGTTCAACAACAGCTGCCACGGCAACTTGGGGATTATCAAAAGGAGCATAACCTACAAAGAGTCCATGGTTTCTATCTTTATAAGGCATCTCTTCACACTTTGAAAAAAGTTCTTTGGAAGTCATTGAACGGACTTGAGCTGTTCCTGTCTTACCAGCCATTTGAAGTCCAAAACCCTTGTACCAAAAAGCGGTTCCTCGAGGATGATTGGCCACTTGATAAAGTCCTTTTCTAATGGCCTGTAAATTCTTTTCATCCACAGTAGCTTTACTAACGACTTCAGGTTCAAATTTCTTAATGATTTCACCATTATTTGTGAAGATCTCTTTGATTAAATGGGGTCGATAAAGAATTCCGCCGTTTGCAATAGCAGCGTAGGCCATGGCCAACTGTAGTGGAGTCGTCAAAACATAGGACTGTCCAATAACACAAGATACAGTCTCACCTAATTGCCATTCTTCTCCACTTCTTTTTAATTTCCATTCCTTAGTAGGAATTAGCCCCGATGTTTCTCTTGATAGAGGTATTCCTGTTTTTTCCCCTAGCCCAAACATACGGGCATACTCAGCGAGCTTATCAATATCAAGCTGAGTTGCAATTTGATAGAAGTAAACATCGACTGATCTTCTTAGAGACTTATAAACATCTGTAGGCCCATGTCCTCCTCTTTTCCAGTCGTGAAAGACACGTCTTCCAAGTCGAAAGGTAGGTCCACACTTAAGTTCTTGATCGGGTTTTACAATTCCCTCTTCAAGAGCCGCAATGGCGGTTATCGCCTTGAAAGTAGAACCAGGAGGATAATGCTCTTGTATCGTTCTATCTCTTAAGGGATTTAGTTCATTAGTAATAAGGGAGTCCCAATATTCTTTTGTGAGTCCTCTTGAAAACTTCGTGGGATCAAAGGCAGGCCTTGAAACCATGGCCAAAATTTCACCAGTATTAATATCAACGGCAACTGCTGAGCCTACTTTTTTCTCCAGCGCCTTAAACGCTGAGAGCTGCATATCTCTATCAATCGTCAGGCGAATATTATTTCCAGGGGTAGCTTCCTTATTTTCAATTCCTGCAAAGAGCACACTAGAGCGTAAGTTTCTTCTCATTCGTCCACGAGCATCAACTTCTACAAATTCATAGCCATCATCACCTCGGAGATCGAGATCGAACTTTTCCTCAATACCAGCTTGCCCAATGAAGTCTCCAAGTTTGTAATCGTAACTATCTCTCTTTCGATACTTAGGTAATTGTCGCTGATTAATTTCTGAAATGTACCCAAGTAGGTGCGCACCTACATTTCCATCGCGATACTCTCGAGAAATAAAAGTTTGAACCCGAACTCCAGGCATTTTTGAATTTTCCGTTTCAATAACGGAAACTTCTTTCAAGGTAATATTCTTTTTAATCGTTACTGCTCTATATCTAGCTTGACCTCTATTTTTCTTAAGAATTCCTTTTATATCTTCTTCAGACATTTCTAGGACTTTAGAAAGACGCTTAAGAGTTACATTTTTATTTTTTAGATATTGCGGAATAATCACAGCATCAAAGCGTGGAATATTATGAATGAGCATTTGACTATTACGGCTAAAGATCATTCCTCGAGGAGCTTTAATAACTTCTTTTCTCAATCTATTTTCTAAAGAGAACTTGTAAAAGAGCTCACCTTGATAGATTTGCAAATACCAAAGTCTTGCCAAAATTATGACAAAACAAAGTATAAGAATATTTCCAATTACATCAGCCCGACTTTTATGTTGCCGGACCAGATCATCTTCACCAAACATTATCTTGTCCTAAACGCTACTTCCAAGCCCACTCTCCCCTTCTGTTTTCCAAATGGCATCGAGCACACCAAAAATAAGAGGGGCCAACAAACTAATCACAATACTCTCAGGCAAGAAGCGCCAAAACTTTTGAGCAATATAAGAGAAGTCATCCGTCTTAAGATAAATAAGACTAGATACAATTAAAAACCAAAGTGTTTGAAAAATTTGAGTAACCACAATCGTGATTACACTCGAGGTTAAATGCAATAGGTCCTTTAGATAGCTGATAATGATACAGATCATGACTCCAGCGACAGTCCCCATTTCCCAACCTTCAATACTGAAGAAAGAGTGAGTATATTGAAGAATTAGAATCATCACCGACGTAAAAGGTGTCTCTAGCTTGAAACCCATATAAAGAATAATGAGAACATTAAAAGGAATTCTATACTTAGTAAGTCCTACCATGGGAAGAAAGGCCGTACTAAGAATTTCTAAAACAATTAATATAAGTAGGGTTATCCCCAAAGGTCTAATTAAGTGAGCGAAGTTACCTTTCACTTTTTCTCCTTATTGTCAGCATCCTCATCCATTTGATCAAGGGCTTCCCATTCTCTTCTCTTTTGTTCATCTTCATCGGAAAGAAGAATGACGACTTCCTCCAAGCGACCGAAGTCTACAGCTGGAGTGATCTCCACATTTTGAGTAATTCCGTAACTTTCTCTTTCGATATGGGATACTGTTCCTACTTTAATTCCTTTTGGATAAATATTTCCAAGCCCAGATGTAATAACAATATCTCCAAGAATGATCGGCTCAGCACGCGAAATATACTTCATAATACTTTTTTCGTTGTTGTAGCCTTCGATAATACCGTGACTCCTCACCCTCTGAATGAGTCCATCAACTCGATTATTGGCATCCAATACCGTTAGAATATCGGCAAAGTGATCAGTGAGTCGATAAATATAACCTACCAGACCTTCTGAAGTAACCACTGCAGCCTGCAACTGAACACCGTCCTTCAGTCCTTTATTGATTCGAATAACTTTAAAATCACTATTGGCATCCCAAGCAACGACTTGAGCCAAAACTTTTCGATATGAAATCCCTTCACCAAAATCGAGAAGTTTCTTTAGTCTCTTATTTTCTTTAGAGAGTTCCTTAAATTCAAAGATTTTGTTCTCAAGGTCCTCGATCTTGCGACTTAATTCAATATTGTTTTTTGAGGCACTAATATTGGCAATATAGTGGTCAAAGAAATTTCCCACTTCAGATCGAACTGACGTTACAGAGGATTGAAGGGGAGCAAATGAGTCAATTAATATATCCTCAAAAGCAGAGGTCTTGTCTAAAACATAGTTACGCTTCGCAACACCCACCAATGAAATAAATAGAACGATAAAATTTAATATGGCCCGCTGTCGACGATCCTTGTCCTCTATTAGACGCACTGTGCACAATCCTTAGCAAAAAAATGGCCCAAACTTGTCTATAAAGGGCCAGATGCTCCATAATACTAACATCAATAATATATAAAGTACCAATGGTATAAACACCTTGAAACTTTCAGGTCTTCACTCTTGCAGTACATTATATATTAATTTAAAAGAAAAAGATTTTCCTCGTGGAAAATCATATTATTCATAATACAATTCTAAGCTATTTAAGCTGGATTTGTGAATGAAAGCTTCCAAAAAAAGCAAACAAAAAGGATATTCAAAAATGGCAGGAAATTTTCAGAAAACGACATCGAACTTCTTTGTAACATTCCTTATCGGACTTATTGTTGTCTCATTCATGTTTACTGGAGTTCAATCTATGAACACCTCTCCTAACGCTGTGGCAAAGGTAGGCTCTTATCCTATTTCAGCGCGAGAGTATCAAATGGAATATAATCGCCAACTGAACTTCTTTAAAAATTACATGATGCAAGGAAAGGATCTAAGCTCTCAAGATATTGAGAGATTTGGTATCAAGAATGCTTCTCTTAAGAATTTAGTTCAAAGAAAGCTTCAACTTATTTTTGCAGATAAAGCAGATGTTGTTGCGGCTCCTGCGCAAGTAAAGAAACAAATTAAAGAATTTGAATTTTTTCAGACAAATGGACAATTTGATATCAATAAATATAAAGAGCTTTTAAGGGCCAATGGGCTTACTCCTCAAGACTTTGAAGAAGATATCACTAATCAAGTTTATGCAGAAAATTCTGAGAGCTTCTTTAGCATGTTTCCTATTAGCGAAGGCTATCTAGATGACATCGCAAAATTTAAAGCTCAAAGATACAATGGTACGATTGTGGAAATCCCACAGTCTGCTGTAAAAAAGAGAATTAAAGTTTCTTCTCAAGAAATTGAAGAGTTCCTAAAAAAAGAAGTTAATAAGGCAAGAACGGAAAGTATTTTCAAACAAAGAAAAGCTTCATTAGATGTTCCTGAGCAAGTAAAAGCTTCTCACATTCTTATCCGTGTAACCGACACTCAAACTGAAGAACAAGCAGAGAAGAAAATTCAAGAAATCGCAAAGAAAGTAAATGCTAAAAACTTTAAGACAATGGCCAATCGCTACACTGAAGAAGAATCAGGAAAAGGAAAAGGCGGATCTCTCGGACTTTTCTCTAAAGGTAGAATGGTACCAGAATTTGAACAAGTCGCTTTCAGTTTAGATAAAGGTCAAGTTTCAGAGCCAGTTAAAACGGCATTTGGTTACCATCTTATTTATGTAGAAGATAAAGTAAGTGCTAAAGAAGCAACTTTTGATAAGTATAAAAAAGAAATCACTACAGAGTTAATTCAAGATTCAAAAGAAGAAGAACTTAAAGAACTAATGAGCAATATTAAAACAGAAGTTCTCGATGCTTTAAGATCTAATGATTCGAAGAAACTTGAAACTCTTAAGTCAAAGTATGCAATCAAAGTAGAAGAAAATGTCGAGTTCAATCGCTATGAAGGTAATACAGGTCGTACTCAAGTAGCTTCTTCTGAAACGAAGGTCATCTTTGATGAACTTAAGAAAGTAGACGCCAAAATTTTTGATTTTGATCTTGCGACAAAAACTCAGATTATTGCTCTTGAGAGAAATTCAAATAAGGATATTCCTCCCTTTGATCGTAAGAAGGAAATGAATGGACTTCAAATGGCCTTATCAAACAAGCTTAAGAAAGACGTTCTTAAAGAGATCGGAGATAACACTCCTGTTAAACAATTTGTACAATTATAATATATAGGTAAAGCATGGCAGACAAATCATCTAAATGGGATATGAATGCAGACGGGAAGTTCTACGTAGACGATCAGTGCATCGCTTGTGATGCTTGCGTTTTCGAAGCTCCAGACTTCTTTGCCATGAACGATGATGATGGCCATGCCTATGTCATAAAACAACCCTCCAATGATCAAGAGCTTCAAAATTGTAAAGAAGCTCTTGAAGCTTGCCCAGTGGAAGCCATTGGAGATGATGGGGAGTAGCTATTAGCTTACTTCCCTGGTTTTTTCTCTGGCCTTAATGGCTTCTCAATAGGTGCTTTTTCTGGTCGCTCTCTAGGGAACTCCTGAGGCTGACTACCTGGCATAGTAGGCTTTTCTTTAGGCAGCTCTACTTCGCGAGGATTTGATTTATTTGGATTTGGATTCTTTGGTCCTGGTTCAATACTCATTACTTATCCTCCTCTATTCTAATAAGTTAAAAATTGAATATGATGTTTAGATTTACCAAAAAGTATTTCTTCATATTCAAAAGGTTCTCCATCTACTTTAATAGGAATTTTTTGATCAAATGAGAGCTTCAATTCCTCTTCAAAGAGACAAGATTTAATATTATCTTCTTCATTTAATTTTTCTGATTGCATTTTGAGAAGACTCTTTAGAGATGAAGAAATATTCTGATCAGTAGAGATCGTACAGTAGAAATGTTTTCCAAACATCGCGCCTATAGAGTCTGTTACTTTAACTCCTCCTCCGGCATAGAGCCCCTGACCAACGATAACTCCAAGACCATTAAAGTTCATAGTCTTACGATCAGGGCCACCAAAGCTTAACTTCATTTCTAATTCATGCTTCTCAAAGATCTCTTCTAGAGCAGATAAGTAATAGCTAAATTGCCCTAACATCTCCTTAAATTTATTATTTCCGCTTTCTGTAACCCTAGCAGGGGCTCCCATGGTAACGACATTTATAAAGAATAAGTCATTGCACTTCATAACTGGGCAATCGATTTTCTTTTGCGAGTAAATAAAGTCCGCCATTTTATCACTATCTAAACTTTCCAATAAATCTATGGAAAGATTTAAACTTCTAGCAAAATCATTGGCCGTACCATCGGGAATATAGAGAACTTTATTTTTTGAAGGATTATTTTTGAAAACTTGATTCAAAAAATAGCTTAGAGACCCGTCTCCACCAATAACAATGTAGTCGGGAGCTAATTCACTTAGTTTGGAATCAGATTCAACTCTATGTTTGAAATGATCAAAGAGAAATTTATAATTTTCTTTTGAATCATCTTTAGCCAGTATTTCCACATAATCCTCTATATACATAAATCCCCCTGACTATGCAGGGGGATATGCTCTATATTTTTATATATTATCCGTCGATTAATTGATCAACACGACTCTCAAGATCGTCGGCCATATCTTCAATTCTATCAGATACTTTTTCCCATTGATCTTCAGAAGCATCGGCAGCATCATCAAGGTTGTCTACCAATTCATTCTTTTTTTCTACAAGCTCTTCGTACTCGTCTTCTAGTTCATCTTTTGCTTCACCAGAAGCATCTGCAATTTTTTCTTTCATCGTTTCTAGCTTAGACTCGATACGATTAATTGCTTTATTAGATTCAGCTTTAAGTTGCTCATATTTTACTTCAGTTGTTCTCTCTACGTTTTCAGAACATCCTACAAAAGCAGCAGGTAGGATTAGAGAAAGCATTAGAGCGTGAAATAGTGATCTTGGTGTATTCTTCTTCATTTTGTTTCTCCTTGTGATAAACAGATCATTCTGTTTTTTCTAATCTAGAACCATTATGAAAAAGACGAAGAAATTATTCCTCTAACTTTTTTGCAAAAGTTGTGTAAATAACTAGAAACTATGACAACAAAAGAGATAATTGCCTGAAATTATGAAGGCTGTGGTGGTTGAACCCCTCTGGTTAGGTCATTGGCCACCTTAATGAGATATTCCCCTTTAACAGGCTTACTCACGTGAAAATCAAAACCACAGGCTTTTGTACGTTCTTGCTCTTCTTTCATCGCATGGGCCGTTAAAGCGACGATAGGATTTTTAAATCCTAACTGTCTTAATCGTCCAATGGTCTGATAACCATCAAGCTCTGGCATTTGAAGATCTAAGAAAATAATATCAAATTTATGTTGATTAACTTTATCGATAGCTTCTAGACCATTATAGGCCATATCTACGAAAGCCCCTGTTTGATCGAGATAAATTTTAAAGAGCCTCGCATTCTCTTTTGCATCATCAACAACGAGAATATTTTTACCGCCTAGGTCGTGTTGAGCTTCCTTCTTAACCTCTTTATCAGGTTCGTGTACATGAGTTGAAAAGTTTTTAATAAACTCTCTGTCTTGTCCAACCTCAGCTTTTAAATAGACATGAAAAGTAGTCCCCTCACCCATTTTTGTCTCTTGAATATAAACATCTCCCCCCATGGCCTTCGCCAACTCTTTCGAGAGAACCAGTCCCAGTCCAGAACCTTGATGTTTACGAGATGCAGATGTATCCGCTTGCTCAAACGGGCGAAAAAGTGACTTCACTTTATCTTTAGGGATTCCACAACCTGTATCTTTGATTTTAAAAGAAAGCTGCTCTAACTCTGAGTTGTAGCTGATACTTAGCCTGACAAATCCTTCTTCGGTAAACTTTATCGCATTTCCAATAAGATTGAATAAGATTTGCTTGAGTCTCTTCTTATCTGAATAAATAACTTTGGGAATTTCACCTACATTTTGAAAGTCTAAATTTATCCCTTTTCCCCTGGCTTTTACATTCATTAGTGAATAAACCTCACTAAGAATAGTCGCTAAGGTAATCTCTTCTTTTTCAAAATTAAACTTACCAGATTCAATCTTACTAATATCTAAAATTTCATCAATTAAGCCTAAGAGGTGGGCTGCATTTTTATTAATAATACCAACACTATCTTCCAACTTTTCAGCTGAAACTTGTGAATCCTTAAGAACCTCAGCATACCCAAGAATCGCTGTCATAGGCGTACGAATTTCGTGACTGATATTGGTTAGGAACTCTGTACGAGAACGATTCGCCCTTTGCGTTTCCAAGAGAGCATTATTTATTTTCTCGTGTTGCAGAAATATAGTGGTATAGAGAGGCTTGAAAACAAGCAACCAAATTAAAATAATCTGAAGAAAGGAAATCGTTATAATAATGATCCCCATCTTCTTCACTTGTGAGAAACTTTCTTCCTGTACCACACTGATTTTTCTACCAATAAATTTGAAAGCAGACTGGATCTCACCTAGAGAACCCTGTGACAGATTGATAAGGGCCAATCCATGCCCCTGAGGCACTTTTTGATCTGTAACAACTTTCATTTTCTGGATGTAATTATCCATTCTTTGAAAGAGTCCCTCATCATTAATAATCTCTTTAATCTCCTCAACTTCAAAGTACTCATCACTTGTCAGGAGACTTTTCAATTTCTTTTTCTTCTCTTTAATCTTTTCGATTAAAATTTTCATCTCTTCAGAAGCATCTTTCTTATTATCGAAGACCACTGATTTAGAAAGGAGTGAAATCTTGTCGATCAAAAAGGCTTGGGAGAAGAGATTCTCTTGGATCAATTGAATATTTTCCTGGCGATCAACAATAATAGAGTGAAAGCGAAGCCCTGCTAATGAAATAAAGAAAACGGCAACAAAGCCCGCTAAAGAGAAAGCAAAGAATTTATACTTCGTTTTTCTAATTAGTCCCGTTGAATCTGGCATTGACTCACTCCAACATTAGTAATTATTTTTAATGAAAGTTTCCTTATCATCTAAATAACAGGAAATTTGTTTTATGACACCCTTTGCATCTTCCACGTCACCAGATCTTGCTAAATTTTTTAATTCACTTGCTGCTTCTGCCAACCAGTCAAAACCGTAAGGCTTTGAAAATCCAATCCACTTATGAGTCATTTCGTGAAGAATATCGTGACTCCCTGTTTCCAAAGACTCTTGAACCTGAGGAAGTTCTCCCTTTCTGTCCTGTACAAACTCTAAAGTAAATACCTCGAGGCCAGGTTCTGGGGATTCACTATTTACATCGTAATCTTTCATATTACACTCCCTTATCGCCGTAAAACCATTGACAAGAAAAAATATTGGAATAATTCCGTTTGAATTGGTTTTATAACATAGTAGGATAGAACAACAAAATTTTGGAGTTAATTGTCCAATACAAAAGGGTCATAAAAAATGTATAAGTCAATTTTACTCGTTGAAGACAGTAAAGAAATTTATCAAATTGTAAATCAAGCACTCTCAAGAGTGGCCGATATAAAATGGGGAAAATCTCTTCAAGAAGGAAGAGATTTAATTAAAGAAAACTCAATTGATCTTCTTCTCTTAGATCTTGAGCTACCAGATGGAAATGGTATTGAGCTTTGCGAAGAGCTTCAATCGACTCATCCAGAGTTGCCTATTTTCCTACTGACAGCCCACGATCAGCTCTCTGATAAAGTTCTAGGCTTTTCTGCTGGGGCAGATGACTACATTACAAAGCCGTTCAATTCCCTTGAATTAAAAGCGAGAATTGAGGCTAAGCTAAGAAAATTAGACATCCTTATGAAGAGTTCAGATATTCTTGAATGGAATGAGCTCAGTATTAATAAGTCTAGCCAAACTCTTAAGGTTATTAGTGATGGGGATTGGGAAAATGTAGAATTAACTGCATTGGAATTTAAACTTCTTATGTATTTTGCGGTTAATGAAGGAAAGGTACTCAATAGAGAAGATATTCTCGACGAAATTTGGGGCCAAGATGTTCATGTCTACTCACGCTCTGTTGATACTCACGTAAGTAAGTTGAGGAAAAAACTTTTAGGAGCTTCTGAAACGATAGAGTCGGTTCATGGAGTTGGATATAAGTTCTGCCCTACCTCTAACTAAGTTAGACTAGGGCCCTTCTTCAATTAATTGATAAATCTTTATGGAAAGTGTCCCTAGAAAAAGGGTGAAAAAACCAAAGAATAAATAACGGGCAATTTCCGTGTTAGGAATCGTAATTCCTGAAAATCCAAAAATGCCCATTATAGCGGTAAAAATAAGAAATATAAGTGAATAGTATAACATTTGATCCTCCTCTGTTTTTCAACTGATGAGGCATGTTATGTGAATTTAGATATTTTCGACTTCTCTTAGCGCGTCTACAACTTTACCTAAAACAATATCCTCATTAATTGAACTTTGCATGCCTTCACTAGTGGACTTACTCATATGTTTGAGTGTCGCCTTCCAGTTCTCAAGGGCCACCTTTTTTTGATCTGTACTTAAGTAAGAACAAATTACGACATCCCTAGGCTTACTGAACACAACGCTAGGTTCAGTGATAGCTTTAAAAGCTACTTCTTCTTTGTAATTATTCATTAATTTATCTCCTCGAATTAATCGTATTTAAACTTCCTCCTGCATCATGCAGGAGGATGCAAAATAGAAGATTAATCCAAGTGAGACTTAATCATCCAACTCATCATTTCATGTTTCTGAAGTACACCTACTAAGTGATCTTCTGTTCCTGGGTCAGACTCAAAAATCTCCTCAGATTTATCTCCTCTGATAAATTCCTTAATCGATTCTCGAATATTCATGTGAGTCGAGTAGAGATCGGCCAACATTTCATTAGCGTTAAGCTCTTTTCCACTCACTTCATCAATATCCATAACAGACTTCATTTCTTTCACCGTACCAACGGGAGTCTCACCAAGGACACGCACTCTTTCAGCTAATCCATCCATCATGGCCAAGATTGACTCATAATGACCTTCTAAGAAGGTGTGAAGACTTTTAAATCGTGGTCCAGTTACAGTCCAGTGATAGTTAAGAGTTTTAGTAAAAAGAGCATATTCGTTAGCTAAAATATGATTAAGAAACTGTGTCGTTTCTTTAACGTTATCTTCTTTAACTACGCCTACTGGTCTTGTATTTGAATGATCGAATTTTTTCATGTTTAAGTTCTCCTTTACTTTTTTAATCATTTTCTTTTTTTAGTATTAGCTCATGCATTAACAATTCATTTGTTTCGCTGTCTTAATCTATGTTGCCAAAGCTTGTGAAAATACTCTTCCAGAGCTTTAGTAGAAATTGTTTAAGAATTTGCACAATTAATTCAGGTATTATCGAAGTTTCCGCCTCCATTTTTTGATATCTTAGTGATATTCGGAGGTTATATGGACAAATTCTTAAATAATGTTGGTGTATCGGAGACCTTAAAACTCTTAAATGACAAACTCATCTCGTGGTTTGAATCAGCAGTTACAGCTATCCCTAATATTGTTATGGCGGTATTCGTCATGGGGATTTTTATTATTATTGCAAAAGTAGTGCGATCTCTACTTTTCAAAGGACTTAAAAGAACTCGTTATAATAAAGCGGTCATAAACTTATTGCTAACATTCACCTACATCACTGTGATTTTATTTGGATGTTTTATAAGTTTAGAAATTCTTAATTTAGAAAAAACAGTAACCTCTATTTTAGCTGGTGCTGGGGTTATTGGTTTAGCCCTTGGTTTTGCTTTTCAAGAGATTGCTTCCAATTTTGTATCAGGTGTTTTCATTGCCTTTAGAAAACCCTATCAATTAGGAGATATTGTAGAAATTAATGACTACCAAGGTGAAATTACAAAAATACAAATGAGAACTACAAGTCTTACTACTTTTGATGGACTTGAAGTGATTATTCCCAATAAAACAATGTTTACAGAAACCTTTATCAATTACACCACTACTCCTAAGAGAAGAGTTGATTTAGAAGTAGGAGTATCCTATGGAGACGATCTTGATAAAGTAGAAAAAATTGCCAAAGAGGCTCTTGAATCGGTTGATAACAGAATTAAAGATAAAGATATTGAGATCTATTATAGTACTTTTGATTCAAGCTCGATTAACTTCACAGCACGAGTATGGATTCATTATCCAGGTAATCAAAGCTTCTTGGTAGCAAGACATGAAATGGTTAAAAAAATCAAAAAAGCTTTTGATCAAAATAATATTACAATTCCTTTCCCAATCAGAACTATGGACTTCGGAATTAAGGGTGGTCTCACTTTAGACAAAACCCTTGAGAAAATGAGCTTCGTGGATACATCATCCAAGAATGGTCATGCTAATGGGGAAGATCTCGAAAATAATGAAGATTCACAAGCAAATACACAATAGTTATTAATTCAAAGGAGGAATTATGAATAATAAAAGAACACTTTTAGCAGCATCAATTCTACTTACCTTTATGGGATGTTCTTCTACTTCGGAGAAGAACTTATCAGAAGAAACTGTAGCGATTGGTGAGCAAAACCAAAATGAAGTTCAAGCTCCCCAGCAGTATCTTACTCGAACAGAATTAGAGAGGGAGTTTCAACCCGTCTTCTTTAGATTTGACTCTTCAGAACTCACCTATGATGGACAAAGAAAGGTTCAGTCTATGGCCGAGTCCATTATGTCTTCAAATGTTAAGTCGACGATTCTAGTTAATGGCTATGCTGATCCCGTAGGGACAAAGTCTTACAATTATTTACTCGGACAAGATAGAGCTAAGACAGTTCGTAACCACTTAGTAGAACTAGGTGTTGAACCATCTCAATTAAAAGTTGTTAGTTATGGTGAAGCAACGACTGTGGATACTTCTTTAAAAGATCATTCACAGCTTCGAAGAGTAGAGTTAAGTTTTAATGAGCCCATCTTAAAAACTGAAACTCAAAAACTAAGTTATAAGAAATAAAAAAAGAGAACCCCGCCTGCAAGCGGGGTTCTTTCAACAAGTTCTGATAAATAACTTTTTACCATCCTAGTAATGAGTCTAATTATCTTTTGATACTTAGCACTTCCTGTAGCATCTGATCAGAAGCTTGTAGAGTCTTAGCGTTAGCTGAAAAGTTTCTTTGGGCTTTCATAAGCTCAACGAACTCAGTCGCGATATCAACGTTTGAAAGTTCGATTGACTTAGCAAGAATCTCTCCTCTTCCGGCCTCTCCAGGTTTCCCCATTGAAGACTGACCAGACTTAATTGATTCTTTGAATAGGTTCTTTCCTACTTTGAAAAGACCTTCGTTATTTTCAAATTTAGCGATGGCAACAGAAGCAATCTCACGAGAAGTTCCATTGTCATAAACCGCAGTAAGTACACCATTATCATTGAAAGAAAGTGATCTCATCGTACCAGCAGTTGCACCATCTTGAGTCGTTCTAGCAATAGCAGAGTCAGACCCATATTGAGTTGTTGCCTCAAGACCAGTACCACCTTCTGCTAAAGACTCACCCCAAGAAAATTTAATTTTTTGACCTTGAGCTGCACCTTTATTGAAGTTAAAAGAGTTACTACCTTCGATTTCTTCTTGAAGAACACCTTTGTCAGAGAAAACAAGAGTACCACTTGCCATCTCAACCATTTTTCCTGGCTCTCCACCATTGGCATCTTTACCATCTACCATTGCACGGTAAGTCCAGTTGTTGTCTGCGTTTTTGTTATAATATACAGAAACAAGTCTTGCTGTACCTACATTGTCATAAACTGTAACAGAATGAGAGAAGTTAGAAGTATTTTCGGGATCATTGGGATCAAATTGCTTAAGATTAACTCTTGAGTCGAGGTTCATATTGAGCTTAATTTCATTTGTAGCTTTAGCGGGAATTGTTGTATTTCCTAATCTGATTGGACCAAGCTGATTAGTAATGTCACCATTTTCGTTGGCCTGAAAACCAAGAACTTTATATCCATCACCATTTACAAGGTTACCTTCTTTGTCAAAATTCATGGAACCATCACGAGTATATCCAGGTCCAAAAGGAGCCTCTACTCTAAAGAAACCGTTTCCATTAATAGCAAGGTCAGTAATCGACTCTGTTCTTGCAATATCACCTTGGGTCATCATTGACTTTACGTGACCAAGCTTTACCCCAGCACCAAGTTGATCACCCCCATCAATCCCCTTTAGAGATGATGCGAGAACATCTTGAAACTCTGCTCTTGAAGCTTTAAATCCAGTAGTACCAGCATTGGCGATGTTATCAGAGATAACTCCCATCCCTGTCCCCATTGCATTTAAACCTGATACACCGATGTTAAAAGACCGTAAAATTCCCATAGTGTCCCTCCTAGACTCCTAAAACTCTCATTGAATGACTCGGGATTTACTTAAGGGCTACGGCCTTAAATTGAAGCCTCCGGAAAGGACCAGCTCGTTACCACCGAGGTACAATGATAAAAAATGTAATGTACTTCCTATACTAAAACTGTTGAATCAATTTTCGTAAAAACATTATCAACAATATTATTCTTATCTATTGCCGTAACCACTTTCTGATTAGGCACATCTACTATATAAGCCGCTTTATCAGTAATCACGAGAGAGTCCTGCCCTCCCTTATCTTTTAATTTCTGAAAAGCGTCTTTTAACTTAAAAAACTCAGCAGAATCCATTTCTAGGTTTCTTTCTTTTAACCTACGGGCTGCATGAGTTGATAAATGAATTCCAGTTTCTTTTTCTAATGGAGCTGAATGCTCCTTAAGAAGATCACGAAACTCATTAGGATTGGCCGGCGTTGTATTAACGTTGCTCTTATTACCAACATTCTTATGCTTGGGAAGCTTAGATACGTTGGGTATTAGCATGTTATTAATTTGACCGTTATTTGCCATTTACTTAATCTTTCCTAATTAAAGATTTGTTTCGTTAAAATTATTATATGCTGCGTTAGCATTTTTCTTCAAGCTTTTTTCTAACTGGGGATTTTTTGCCCCGACAGACTTTTGTTTAGGTAAGAAAAAAGATTCAACATCTTTTAATGCTACTTTCTTTCTTCCATCCACAGTCAGTATAGTTTGACCATTTTCAAAATTTACACCTGTAACAACACCTTCGGCTTTTGTTTCACCTTTAAAGGTTTGGTACTCATCATCCCATGCTTGTACATCAAAATGATAGTCCCCTTTTACAGCTGTAGTATTATCAAACTGTACTCCATTCCAACTGGCACTATTCGAGCCTAGTCCCATAGAGTCTTTTTCAATTTGAGCAACCATGTTATTTGATTTATCAAATACACGAATAAGAACTTTCTTTGCGGGCTTATTTAAATAGAAAGGTAAATTAACATTAGTACTTTCGCCATCATATGAAACACTTGTTCCATTGGTATGTATGGCCTTTCCAATAAAGCTTGCTCCCATGAACTTAGCTTGATTATCAGATCCCGCTGTTGATTTATCAAGTTTCGAATTCATATTTGTAAGTTGTTCCAATTGAGCAAACTGTGCCATATCAGCAGCAAACTTTTTCTGATCAACTGGCTTAAAGGGATCTTGATTTTGAAGCTGACTCGAAAGTAGTTTTAAAAAAGCATTCTTATCTAGCTTGTTATGTTTTTCACGATCGACAAATTGCTTATCTTTTTTAGCTCCAGCAATATCATTCAGCTGATCACCAAGTGTTCGTTTTTTGATACTGTTATTTGAAGCCGCTCCCCTATCGGGTCCATTGTATTTTGAAATACCTTCAAAGCTATTTGGAGTATTTGGTCTTCCTATACCAGGCATTTAACCTCACTTGGTCGTACCCTAAATCCTAGGCGTACATTTGTTCACTAAACGACTTGGCCTCTTGCCATAATTGTCGTCTACGATCTTCTCCTCTATTATCCCCTTGTTTGCCTCCCTGTGTAAATGCGGAAGCTTCTCCCCTATCATTTCCTCCAAAGAAAGAAGATGAAGAGTCAGAGTTCATAGAAGATTTAGATGATTCTCCCATTGCGAGAAAATCCACCTGTCCTGAAATCTTAAAATCATTTAGCTTTATACCTGATTTATTCAAACTTTTGAGTAGCTCAACCTCATTCTCAGCGAAGAATTGATGCCCCTGTTCAGTAAGTGTTTTAATTTCAAGATTTACTTGACCATTATTACCTGCTCGTTGAACTTGAACTCTAAATTGCCCTAGTTCATCGTGATTGATTGTCATATCGACGGACTCTTTTCCACTTACATATGATTGCTCAATGTAGTTTCCAACTTTCTGCATCAGCTCAGTCTTATTGCTGGCAGAAATATTTGATAAATCCAGTGTCTGATTTAATTTATTTCCTTGCCCAGCTTGAAACTCACTTGATTGAGAGGCATTACCTTTCAATTCATTTACGCCCAAAGCTTCCCCACCTTGATCTTCTCCAATAGATTGCAAAAGATCTTGAAGAGAGTCCGAATTCTTTTTAGCCGAACCGAGAGATTCCGTTTTTAACTCTTGTTGAGTAGAAGAAATAAGGTTCGTTTTACTTACATTATTCTTAATTAGATTTTGATTTAACTGAGAAAACTCTTGTCCATACTTATTGGCTAAAGGCTGAGCTACTTTTTTATTTTGCTGAGAAGCGAGCATTCTATGCTCTATAAAATCAGAGCTATTATGCTTTGGTAAAAGATGCTCTTTACCTTGAGTTTTTATATTCTTCGGAAGATTTTGAAATTGCTGATCTTGCTGAGTTCTAAGTGAAGAATTTTTCTCTAAAGGCAAACTGAAGTTTTCTTTATTTAACTGAGTTCCGGTTCCTTCCGTTTTTAGCTGAGAAAGAAGCTTAAGAACTTTATTTTTAGGAATGACTTCCCCTTCAGCATTGAGAAAGTCTTTTCCATTAAATGAGAGTTCATTAAATTCAGTCTGTACTTCTTTAGGAAGAAAATCTGAATTAAAAGAATGGCCTGTAATTTTTGAAAACTGAGAGAGGAGATCTTGAACAGACTGCCCTGATTCAGATTTTGATTTATTAAAGAAGTTTAAGATATCTTGAGCAATAATATCTTCTAACATTCCTTTTTGTGACAGAATTTCAGCAAATTCACCTTTACCAGCACCTTTGGCCACTTGGTCTGTTGAACCAAGTAAATTTAAAATATCAAAACCTTCTTGAGCTTCAGTAGCTTCACCTAGACCCATCCCTTTAAAGGATGCTCCTTTTGAAGACTTCATCCCCCCTGCTTTACCCGAAAGCATGGAAAGAAGATCTGAATTTTGGTTTTGTGCTAGTTTCATTTTACTCCACAGTTCATAACATTATGCATCATTTCTTCATATTCATAAACTGTTTCTGCAATCTGGCAGATATTTCCTTATCCATTGAATTAAATATTTTAGAAACCTTAACAGGCTCCAGACGTCCAAGAATTCGAACAGCAATATCAACATCTTGAACGGATAGAACATCAGCGGCTGTAGCAGGTCTCATACCAGAGACCACTTCAACCATGTGATTTACTCTATCTTTCTGGTTTTTATCATTTTGATCTAGGCAGCCAAGTAGCTTCTTCTGCTGGCCTTGGAAATCTTTTATTTTCGTTTTTAAATCTTTTTCAATCGCATCAAGTTCAGCCTGCCTTTGCTTAAGCTGCTGTTGCTCAAGTTCAATCTCTCTTTCTTTTTTCATCATTTCTTTAGTGAGTCCCACCATATTTTGGGAACTGTATTTAGAGAGTCGATTATTTACTTCTTTCTCAACCGCATCGAGAAACTCTTTTTCACTATATGTTTTCTTACCTGATTCTTTATTAGCTTCCTCCGCCATAGAGACGTGAGAAAAAGCGATCCATAAACAAAAAAGTAGAAAAACGTATGTTTTCACAATTCACCATCCTTATATGCTTTTCTCATTGAGAGAACTTCTTCAATTTCACTGAATTCTTTTTTTTCATTACTTTTCTTCCAAGAATACTTTTCTTTATCTCTCATTTTATTCAATAGCTTTGTTTCCCCCATGGCTTCACCAACCTCTTTAAGTTTTTTTTCATAACGTTTACTTAAAGAATAGAGAAGATTTTCATTAGCTTTTATATCCTCTCTTTTAGCATCAATATAATAGGGAAAAAATTTAGCAAGCTGCCCTGAAGTATCAGACTCAAAGATTTTTTCTTGTTCCGTATACGAGTCTTCTATTTCTTTATTCAGTTGAGAAATTCTATTTTTTACTTGTTGAATCTCTTGATTGATTGCACCAAGCTCTACCTTTAACTGTTCTTCTTTAAAGCGTCTTACTTTAAGTAATCCATCCAATTTGAATTTAAACTTCTTGGCCATAGAATTCCTTAAGACTCACTATTGTCAGCTGACATACTCTCAGCTTTTCGAGCAAGTTCAACCATATGATCAAAAAGATCATCTGGAGAGAAAGGCTCAGTCATCCCCTGCATCTGCTTGAGAAGATTTAAAATATCATCGTGAATGAGCATGGCCTTATCAACTTTAGGATTACTCCCTGGAGCATAAGCACCAACATTAATTAAGTCTTCATTTTCGCGGTAAGAGGCCATCAAGTCTCTCAAGTGAGAGGCTACGATTCTATGTTCTTTAGATACAACCTTATTCATTACCCTTGAAAGAGATTGAAGAACATCAATAGCAGGGAACTGGTTCTTAGATGCTAGTTCACGAGACAAGATAATATGTCCATCTGAAATGGCACGAACAGCATCAGCAATAGGCTCATCCATATCGCCCCCTTCTACGAGAACGGTATACAGTCCAGTAATCGAGCCACAATTTGATTTGGTTCCGGCTCTTTCCATTAATTTAGGTAATCGAGCAAAAACACTTGGTGGATATCCCTTTTGCCCAGGAGGTTCACCAGCATTTAAACCAATTTCCCTATAGGCCATAGCAAATCGAGTGATAGAATCCATCATAAGTAAAACATCTTTATTCTGGTCTCTAAAATGCTCTGCTACAGTCGTAGCGGTATAAGCGGCTTTTGCTCTGATAAGAGCTGACTGATCTGAAGTGGCCACGATAACTACAGATCGCTTAAGACCTTCAGGACCAAGATCATGCTCAATAAACTCACGTACCTCACGGCCCCGTTCACCAATTAAGGCGATAACATTAATATCTGCATTTGTATTTTGAGCTATCATACCCATAGTGACTGATTTACCAACCCCAGAACCTGCCATAATAGCCATTCTCTGACCTTTACCGGCAGTCATAAAGCAATCAATCGCATGCACTCCTGTGGCCAGAGAGTCACTAATAGGAGGTCTTTGCAAAGGATTAATACTTTCACCGAAAATAGATCGATGATCTCCTTCAACTTCCAATGGACCTTTTCCATCAATGGGCTCACCTCTGAAATCAATCACACGCCCCAACATTTCAGGGCCAATAGTCAATTTTGTAGTTAAATCTTTTAGATAAACTCGTGTCTCAGAGTTGATTCCAGGAAGTTCATCGTAAGGCATCGCCAAACAGCGATTTCCTTTTATAGAAACAACTTCCCCCATACAACGGTCACCAAACTCTGTAACAAATTCAACATTAGCACCAAGTACTGCTCGGGCTAAATTTATCTCATAAACCATTCCGTTATTGGAAACAACTTTTCCAATCTTCTGATAAGGAACTTGATATTCATAAGCTTTATGAATGGCTTCGAGATTAAGACTCATGGTCTTCTCCATCCTCTTCTTTTATTTTTGAAGTAAGATTCTTCTCAGCAGTTATATCTTCATTAATTGAAGGAGTATTATAAAATTCTTGTGCACTAAATCCTTCATCTTCTGTCAGTCCAACATTAGAGAAAAGTTTTGCAAGAGATTGAAACTGCTCCTTCAAACTTCCATTTATAATGCCGTTGTCGGATTCAACAACTATTCCAGGGCCTTCAATATCATAATCACATTCAACTCGAACTTTTTCTAATCCGGCCATTCTTTTTTCAATGAGATCTAATATCTCTGGCATATCTGAAAATGACTTCGGATCTAATTGAATTAAAATATTACTTTTGACCTGTAGCTCTGAAATTAGTTTTTCAAGTAAACGAAGTACATAGTCTCCATCCTCTTTTAATTCTCTTAAAATGATCCATTTCGTAAGGTTTTTAATGGTACGATATACGGCCATTTTTTCATTTTGAATAAGGTCAGCTTGAGTCTTAAGTACATCATCAATCATCTCTTGCAAACGCTCTAGTTTCACATCAACTTCAGCTCTAAGTTGATTAAAAACTTCTTCACGACCATCTTGCATTCCTTTTTCAAGTCCTTCTTGATAAGCAGCTTCTTGAACTTTAACAAGTTGTCGTTCGACTTCTTCTTGAATCAAGCGTTGTCTTTCAAGCTCTTCTTGGCGATTGATCCCTCTATGCTCTCTAACAACAGGAGAAATTTTGAAATTATTTTTTTCTGCAGTTGTTCTCTCTGTTTTTATAACTCTTTCATGTTCTTGAATATCCATGACTTGAGTTTCACTTAATGGCTTAAATTCAAATGGAGACACGGAACCATCTGTAGGTCCGTTTGGTTTCATTAATGGCTGAAACTCATATTCAGAAACCGTATCTTTTAATAAATCTTGTACATTCTTCATTTAAGTCCTTTAGCCTGCTTCTTTATTAAACCAGAGCATCGCCATCTCCACCTCTGGAGATGAATGCTTTACCTTGAGCCTCAAGGTCTTTACATTTCTGAACGATTTCAGCTTGTGCCTTTTCAACATCAGATAACTTAGTTGGCCCAAGCGAGTCTAAATCTTCCATTAGAAGAGTCGCTGCTCTGTTAGACATATTTTTAAAGAGTTTAGCTCTAATTTCATCATTCGCAGTTTTAAGAGCGATAACAAGTTTTTGTTGATCCACTTCTTTAAGAAGAGATTGAATACCTCTATCATCAACATAGACAAGATCTTCAAAAACAAACATAAGTTTTCTAATCTCTTCTGAGAGCTCAGGATCTTTTTCTTCAACACGAGACATGATATTTTTCTCGCTATTTTTATCCATAAGGTTAAGCATATCAGCGATAGGCTCAACACCACCAAGTTGATTAGTATCAATCGATCCAAGTGTACTAAGTTCAGTTTTAAGAACATCATCTAACTGAGCAATGAGTTCAGGTGAAACATAATCGAGATTGGCCACCCTAAGAACAACTTCTGCTTGTAATGCTTCAGGCAATCGACGTAAGACATCTACCTTACGCTCAGGATTTAAGTGCGCAACAATAAGAGCAATGGTTTGTGGATGTTCATTAATTAGGAAGTTAGCAAGAGTTCTTGTATCAACCAGCTCAAGAGACTCTAGCGTATTTGCAGTGCCAACATCGACGATTTGCCCAAGTAATTGTTTTGCTCTTTCTTCACCAAGTGCATTAATAATAAAGTCACGCCCACGGTTCTCAGAAAAGAGTAGGTCATTTTCTTCATTAAGTTGCGTATAAAACTCTTCTAAAACTTTCTTAATCATCCAAATAGGTGCACGATTAATTGATGACATGGCATTGATCATTCTTTTTACATCATTATCTCTCATATATTGAAAAATAAGCTGCGTCGTCTCTACGCCGAGAGAACTTAAAAGAATTGCAGATTTATCTTGTCCAGAAAGTAAGCTGTATTCTACATCTGGATCTAAATTTTCACCGGCCACGTCACCCCTCCTCTAACGGGTCTGCCTATAAGGACATTACGCAATTTGTTTATCTGACTCTTGTAAGTGGATCATTTCGTGAATAATCTGACCTGCTTTTGCCGGGTTGGCTTCAACAAGTGAAATGATCTTTTCTCTCAACATATTCCCTTCAATCTTTTCAGGGTTAATTTTCTCTTCCATTTGAGGCAGAGCATCTTCAAGACCTGGAAGTTTTTGATTCGCCTGCACTCTTTCAAGCTCTTCTAAAGTTCTAGGTAAGAAGTCTTCCACTGACTCAACTGTATTGTCTGTAATCCACTGAATGAAAGGTCTAACTACAAGAAAGAAGAATAAACTGATCGCCAATCCAATCGTTAGATACTTTATGATGTTTTTAATTAGTTCACGATTTGCTTTTTCTCTCAACATGGCTTCAACAGCAGCACTGTCTTCTTTTGCAAACTCCATATTCTTAATAACAAGTTGATCCCCTCTTCTATTAGAGAGTCCTATTGTACTTGAGACAATTGCTTGAAAGTTAGCAATATCAGCTTCTGACCAAGGCTCGTATCTCATTTTCTGAGATCCGTCTGCATTGAGAACTGCATTACCTTGCTCATCTACTACAGGAACTTGGCGACCATCGATCATAACCGCTGCTGTAATTTTCTTAACTCCAGCAGTAGGTGTTTTTGACTTGGTTACTTTTGAAGGGACATTGTAATTTCTTGTCGCTAACTTCTTCTCGACATTATTAGAGGTTTCAGGAATTCCTGGCTGCGGAGTTTCACCAGGTAAGTTTGATCTTGCTCCTGGAATTCCTTGAGGTGAAGGTCTTGACCCATTAAGTTTTTGACTATTTTCAACTTCAGAAAGAACCGCTTTATTTTCCTGATCATATGTGGTTTCGGTTGAGACTGATTCAGTAAAGTCCATCGTAAGACTAACTTTTGCTACGACTTTCCCATGACCAACAACTTTCCCTAAAATTTCTTCAATTTGCTTTTCATATTGAGTATTCATTTTTTGTTGAAGAGCAACTCTATTGGCCGTATAGGCCGTCATTGAATCTCCAATATTTTCGGAAAGTTTCTTTCCTCTAGCATCAAGAATAACAACATTCTCAGGTCTCATACCATCGACAGAGGATGATACAAGATGAGAAACACCTTTAATTTCCGACTCAGTAAGAGTTACTCCTCTTTCTAACTCAAGTACAACTGAAGCTGTTGGTGCCTTCTTCTCCGTAACAAATGGTGAAGACTCGGGAATACTCAAGTGAACACGAGAGCGTTTAACACCTCTCAAGTATTTTATAGTTTTAACGAGCTCCCCTTCGAGGGCCCTTTGCTTATTAACTTTTTGAACAAAAGATGTAGTCCCGAAAGATTGTTTATCAAATACCTCGTATCCGACAGTTCCGCTAAAGTTAACTCCCATAGTAGAAATTTCTAATCTCCACTTGTTAACCATATCCTCTGGAATTTTTATAACTTTTCCATCATTATCGATTTGATAAGGGATTTTCTTTTCTTCTAATAATACCGCAATCTTTTTCGAATCTTCTCTATTAAGGTCAGAATAAAGCACTTCATAACGAGTTTTGGAAACCCAAATAATCATACTTGTCATACAAGCTACAATAAATGCAGCTGTAGCGACCATAGCGACTTTTTTGTTGAAATCTAAACCAACAAAGAAATCTTTAAAATTGCGAAAGACCTTTTCAATCATGTCCTGCACAGTGCTTCCTCCTGAATAATATCTACAACTTCATCCTAAAGTCGCAATCTATTAAACTTGCATTTTCATTACTTCACGATAGGCATCAAGAACTTTTTGTCTAATTTGATTCATAGTTTTAAAAGCTATTTCAGCCTGCTCTACATGGAGCATAGTTTCGTGTAAGTTTTTATTTTCACCAGTCACAAGCTTTTGAATGGATTCATTAGCTTTGTGCTGTAATGTATTTACGTCATTAATGGAATTGGCCAAAAAGTCTCCAAAAGTTTCATTACCTTTTGCACCTGGAGTTGGCGCCACTCCTTCAAGCTCTTCAGTCCATTTAAAGTCTTTTAAACCTTGCATTTCAGCAGACTTTGTCCAAGCACGAGCATCGTACTTATTCAAAACATCCTGGATTCCACCTACTGTATTAATGGCCATTCTTAGCTCCTATATATGCTGGTCTCTTAGTTTCGACCAAGCTCCAAAGCCTTCATGGCCATGGATTTTGTAGTATTCATTGCACTGATATTTGCTTCATATGCACGAGAGGCTGAGATCATATCTGCCATCTCTTCCATTACATTGATATCAGGATAAGCCACATAACCATCCTTGTTAGCATCTGGATGATTAGGCTCGTATTTCAAAATAGGCGGTTTATTTGATGAAATGACTTCTGTTGCATGAACACTTTGTGCTTTTTCATCCAACTCTCCTTCCAAAATTTCGCCAAAACTTTCACGAGCCGGCTCACTTCCAAAAACAACTTCTTTTTTACGATAGGGTCCCCCCTCTGCTGTTCTTGTTGTCTGAGCATTAGCGATATTTGAAGAGATTGCACACATACGTTTTCTATTGGCCGCTAATCCTGAAGAACTAATTTTTAGACTGGTTAAAAAATCCATTTATAATCCCTTAGCTTTCGTTACTCTTAGCGGTCATTTGAAATAGTATATTTCATCAAACCAATTTTTTTATTCAACAGCTGAACAGCGGCATCATAGAGGATTCTATTTTCCGCCATCTTAGCTAATTCTTGCTCCCGATCTACAGTGTTGCCATCCTCTGAAACAACTCCATTCGGGTCTTCATAAATTTCAGGCTCAAGATTATCAAATCCACCGTTACCCACATCAAAATGTTCTTCATCGCCTGTTTTCATTTTCATTTGTCCATCAACATCTAAAGCTCTTGCCAAAGCTTGCTCAAAATCTACACGTTTGGCTTTATAGCCGGGAGTATCAGCATTGGCGATGTTACTCGAAATAACTTCTTGACGCATTTGACGGAAGTTGAGCGATGCCGCCAATGCTTTCAGAGTTTTATCGTTTACATTCATAACAGTCCTTTACTTCTGCTCCCGGATATTGGGAGGTCAATTTATGCTTAATTATCTCAAGTTAACAAAATATGAGTTTCCACCTTGGCGGTACTCATTAATTTTATTTCTAAGAGTTCTAATAGAAACGCCAAGAATCTTTGCAGCTTGTGTTCTATTTTCACTCGTATGAATAAGTGCTTTTTTAATAAGAAGTTTTTCAGCTTCTTTTAATGACATAAGACGAATTCCTTCGTTGTCATCATCAGCAATCATATTCACAGCTTTCTTTTCACCGATTTCTAAATCAGCTTCTGTAAGAGTATTTTCTTTACAGTTGGCAACTGAAGTTTGAATTACAGCTTTAAGTTCGTGAACATTGTGAGTCCAATAGTGGCTTAGAATCTTATCCATTGCTGTCTTATCAACATCAATATTTTTTCCACCTGCGAACTCTGTAATAAAATGTCTTGTCATCATTTCAAGATCATGAGCTCTCTCTCTTAATGGAGTAAGAGCCACAGTATTGTTACTAACAAGAGTATATAAACCTCTATAGAAACGACCTGAACCAACAAGCTTAGATAAGTTCTTAGTTGTCGTCGCGATGATTCTGATATCGATATCATAATCTTCTAATTCAGAAATGATTTTATGAAGTTTCTTTTGGAACTCATCTTCTAGTCCATCAATATTTGCGAATACAACAGTACCTGTATTTGCTTTCTCAAGAACACCTTTATTAAAGCGACCTTCCTGATCTCTCCAACCAAGGATTTGATTCTCAACTGTTGTTCCATCAGTTGAACAGTCAACCATTTCAAATGGTTTCTCTGCACGACTTGAATTTTCGTGGATAAATTTTGAAAGAGTTCTCTTTCCTACTCCTGCTTCACCCGTAATTAGTACTGGGGCTTTCGTCACAGATACATTAGCTGCAACATTTACTGCCTTCTGTACCTTCGGATCTCTTCCAAATAGCTCAACATTTACCGTTTCCATTTGACCTCCTGTCAATTCACTACACCCTATCCTGGGCCGGTTTATATCGTTCGTTCTTTAATCGCCATCAATGACAATTCTGATCTCACCATTTCTTTCACTGTCTCAGGTGTTGTCTGATTACTGAGGATAGACTCAAAAAGGCGTTTCGCCTCCTGAGGTTTCTTATTCTCTGCAAACGCCATGCCTAAAAGATAGTTAACTCGCCCTATATGGGCAGATTCTGGATAATTCTTCTTAAATTTTAAAATCATTGGCTCAAGTGATAATGATGACTTAGCCGTCTTTTTACCTGCTTCAATTTCAATCGAAAGATATTCTAACCTTTCACGCATATTTTTCATGAAAGCGCTGGAAGGTGCATAGTTAGTGGTGTCGGCCAAAATGGCCTCAGCGACCTTTTGGAATTTCGACAACATACCTATCTCATAGAGAGAATCTGTATACATATTCATCATGAGAGCAAGCTCTTTGGGGTCAAAAATGGACCGCTTATTCTGATTGGCCAAATAAAGCTCAAAGTTTTTCACCGCTTTTTTGAAATTATTTTTATTGAAATCGATAACAGCCTGATAGTAATAAGCTTTATTTTGTGCTTTTAAAGACTTTAAACCTCTTTCAGCTAGCTCCCAATTCTTAAGCTTCATATTCTTAATGACATCAAGTTCTCTTAAAACTTCCGCTGTATTTATGTCATTCTGTCTTTTTACCCAAATAGGAAAAGTTCTAGCTGGGGTTTTCGATAATGATTTGAAATCAGAATAGACTTTCTCAAATCCTTCATAGAGAGCAAGTCGTAAGTAACTCTTACCCACTATAAAATTCATATAAGGATCATTGGCCACTTTGCTTACATACGTATTTTTATATCGATTCCATTTTTTTACGACTTGAGCATATTCACTCGCTAAATAGTCTTTTTCGATAAGACCATAAATAATTTCGGCACCATCTGACTCAAAAACCCTTCTCTTTAATTTAGGAAGAGAGTTTAGAGGTAAAGCTGATAAATAAGTAAGAGCTTCTCTATACTTTTTATCTACAATAAATGTTCTTAAGCGAGTTAACCAAAGAAGATGTTTCAAATTTTTTGTAAGCTTGATATTTTCATCTAAATCTAAGAAAGCCCTATTTTCAACATCTCTAGGCCCTAATTCAAGCTTTCTAACAGATCTTAAAGCAGCATAGCGAATACGAGCTTCTGCACTTACTAATGGATCTAGCGATCTGTTAATTGCATTTTTATATAATACAATATTTTGCTCAACTGGTTTTTCTAGAATCTCAAAAGCTAACGCTATTCTTAATCGCGCTTTAGAAGAATAAGTATGATAGCTATGCTCTGTAACAAATTCATCAAATAGATTAATCGCCATGTCATACTGAGACATTCTAAAGTAGGCTTCTGCAACGTTAAATAGAATTTCAGGGCGAATTGGTTTAGCTAAGCCTTTTCTATTTTTATTAAAGAGAGATATAACTTCTTTAATATTTCCTAGCCTATAATTAACAAATATTTCATAAGTGAGAAGCTTACTTGGATCTATTATTTTTCTAATGGTCTTTTCTTTAATGAGCTCGGATACCTTTTCAACCTGATTGAGCATTGTAAGATTATAGAGAATTCCTTCGGCAGCATAAGTACTCTCTTCATAGTCAAAGTTTTCCTTACTGTTAACATAGAACTTTTTAGATATGGCCAAAGCCTCTACATACTCGTTTGTTTTTTTATAATACGTTAAAAGATACTTATAAATAGCCTTTTGTAGGTCATATTCCTTTGTTCTTTCAGCAATAGAGGTCAGCATATTAATAGACATCTTAAGGGGTTCACGATTTCCCCCAGCAATATGGTCACGAATAATTGCGTTAGCCTTTAAATATTCAATAAAATCTAATTGAGTATCTGCCCCATACTTTTCTTGAAAGAGCTTCATCGACTTATACATCAATCCATACTTCTTCTTTCTATAGAAGTTCAGCATAAGTTGTAGATGAGCTTCAACCTCGCTCTTCTCGTAATCTCTATTCTTAAGTGGATAGAAGTATTCTGGCGTTTTGACAGCGAGATCAATCGTCCCAGAAAAGTCTGGGGATAATCCTTCATAATCCCAAATAAAAGAAGCTCCGTAGCGGAAGTCTCTATATCCGGCATTTTTTTCCGCTTTTTGAGGAGCGGACTTCTTCTTGGCCACTTTCTTAGCTTTCTTAGCTACTGAAGACTTTGTCTTCCTCTTAGCAGGAGCCTTTATTTTCTTTTGAGACGCTGTCTTCTCTTTAACTTCTGAAAGTGGTGTATCTTCGTTATTTGTCCAAAAATCAAAAACATGTTTCTTATCTCTTTCTCTATAGAAATTAAAAACTTCAACCTCATTACTGGCCAATTTAATTTCAATCGTTGAAACATTATTCTTTGTTGGTTCTTGATAAGAGATCTTTTCGATATATTTTTTATTCGATTCACTATTAAATCTCTTTTGGATATCTTTCTTTAAAACGCCAAATAGCTCACTATCAAGGGTTTTTAGCGTTATTACCCTTCCAGTCTTTCTGATAATAATATTATCTTTAGATGTAAAAACATTCCATCTTAAGTGAGTTGATGCATTTTCTAATTGAAGAACTTGCGAAAAAACTTCCGCTGAAAAAGCAAAGCTCATCATCGTAGAGATGATAAGTGTCAAAACTTTGTAATGAACTTTTCCTAATTCTTTTCTCATTGAGATGAAACTTCCTGTCTCATTTAGGCCTTGGAGACCTATTAACATTTATGATCACGCCGAATCCACTCTTCCTAAGTACATCGACTTCCCCTCTATTTTACATCTTCCTGCGTAAAAAAAAAGGAAATATTTTCTTCGTGGAAAAAAAATCCCTGTTTAGATTTTGACTTAACGTAAATTCATCGATTTGGAAAAACCGAGTTTAGAACTCGGTATCATAATGATCCCGACCATTTCGCTATTCAAGGGAGTTTAAAGGAATTTCGTAGGGAGTAAGAAAGATTAAATACTGAAAGTCCCCTATCTCTACTTAGCTTTAAGCAAGCTTCAAGATTCAGAGACTTTAGCTTTGTTTTTCATTGAAGAGAAAGCTCCATCAAGCCTTTCTTTTTCATCTTTTCAATAAGTGTTGTTCTATTCATTTTTAAAAGCTTTGAAGCTTGATTCTTATTACCGCCCGTTAGCTCTAGGGCCTGAACAATAAGAGAATCTTCTATATCAGAAAGAGTCGACTTGAGATCAAGACCTTCTTCAGGCAAGCTTATGAGATTTTCAAAAGAAGATTTCTTATCTGGTCGATGGTGTAGGAACTTAGCAGGAAGGTCCGACATCTTAACAGTATTTCCTCCCTTTAAAATCACTAATCTTTCAATTAAGTTTTCAAGCTCCCTTACATTTCCAGGCCAGTCATAAGTAAGAAGAACTTCTAAGACATCATCTTGAAATTCAACATTATTTCTACCGTCTGCTGAAACAAAGCGAGAAAGAAAATAGCTAATAAGAAGGGGAATATCCTCTCTCCTATCTTTTAAAGAAGGGAGAACAACAGGAATCACATTTAATCTATAAAATAGATCTTCTCTAAAATTATTATCGGCAACGGCCTGTTCTAAATCTCTGTGAGTCGCCGTTATGATTCGTGTATCAATTGGGGTTGCACCTGAGCCACCCACTCTTTCAATTTCTCTATTTTGTAGCACTCTAAGTAGCTTTACTTGCAATAAAAGAGGCATATCACCAATTTCATCGAGAAAAATTGTTCCTTTATGAGCAATTTCAAATCGTCCTTTGCGATCAGAAATAGCTCCTGTAAAGGCACCTTTAACATGTCCGAATAGTTCAGACTCTAAGAGTTCACCTGGAATCGCTCCACAGTTTACGCTTACAAGTTCTTTATCTGTACGAGGGGAAAGAGTATGAATGGCCCTGGCCACTAATTCCTTCCCTGTACCAGAAGCCCCATTGATAAGAACTGTAGAATCAGAGGCAGCGACTTTTGTTATGCGCTCAAAAACGGCCTTCATTCCACTAGATCGACCGATTATCCCATTGAAGACATCGTCCTCAGTAGGTGACTCTAGAGCAATGCTCGAGTTGTAGGCTCCTCCAGGAGCCTTCTTAAGAGCTTCTTCTTCTTTAATTTTCTTAGCCTGTAATATGCTTTCCTTTTTAACTCCTAATTTAAGAGTAAGGGCCTTTACAACAAGATCAGAAAGTACATCTAACTCAAAAGGCTTAGTGAGATAGTGAAATACACCTTTCTTCGTCGCCATAATAGCGGTTTCAATGGAAGCAAATCCAGTCATGACAATAGAGACAAAGCTTAAGCCCTTCTCTCTTAAGATATCCACAAGAAGTAGACCATCTGGTCCACCTTGAGAAAAACTAATGTCTGAGACGAGACAAAAGGATTCTACAAACTCTTTCGTAGCTTTTTGCTCGTTAAAGAATTCAATACATGAATTAGGATTATCGAAATAGACCACTTCTAGTCCTAATGATTTTTTTAAATATCTTTGAATTGCACGACCAAGAATTTGATCATCTTCGACAAGATAGATTGTAGGAAGAGCTTTCACTTCACCACTTTCTTCACTATCAAACGTTGCGTGTAAAAAGTCTAAATCCTTCACGAATGTTCCCTTGCTGTTGACCAAAAGACTTGGTCTAGAGAAATCGTAGCCAATCCAGCGGTCAGTGTCAATTTATCGACACTGGGAAAATTGTACTTTTTTAGTGAGTTATATTTTCAATGACTTAGTTTCTATCTCTTCACTTCTCTAAAGAGATTATCTAAGATGCGCGCCGAGCCATCGGGACTTCCAGCGTAAATATAATAAGAAAGAAAGAGGAAACAAATAAATCCTGTTGCATAGAAAGAATAAGAAACCCAACGGATTTCTTTTATCCAATAAATATAACCAAATTGAAGACTGATCATTCCCAAAGGAATGGACCAAAAAGGAATGTAGCGAAAAATAAAAAAGAGTGTATCTTCCATATTAATTAAATTCTGAGGCTAAAAAAAGGGGCCTAAAATAGGCCCCTCACTATTCATACTTTTATTCTAAATTAAAAATGAGATTTTAGCTCTTCTAATTTATCTAATTTTTCCCAAGGAAAGATATCTCTTCCAAAGTGGCCATAGGCAGAACTAGGAGCATAAATAGGCTTAAGTAAATCTAGACGATCAATAATGGCCTTAGGTCTCATATCAAAAGTCTTATTCACAGCTTCTGTAAGCTTATTAATATCTACTTTTTCTGTTCCATAAGTTTCAACAAGAAAACTCATAGGCTCTGCAACACCAATAGCGTATGCAACCTGTACTAGAGCTCTATCCGCTAGTCCAGCAGCAACAATATGCTTAGCTGCGTGGCGAGCAGCATAGGCTGCAGAACGGTCAACCTTAGTTGGATCTTTTCCAGAGAAAGCACCACCACCGTGAGCTCCATGACCTCCATAAGTATCAACGATAATTTTACGACCGGTTAATCCACAGTCACCCATTGGACCACCAATCACAAACTTTCCAGTTGGATTCGTCCAAATTTTAGTATCATTATCAATGAGATCACTTGGGATTACTTTATTAATCACTTCTTCACGTAGAAGCTCTTTAATTTGCTTCTGTGAGAGTTCTTCAGCATGTTGAGTTGAAATTACAATATTTTTTAAACGAGTAATTTTACCATCTACATACTCAGCGGAAACTTGAGTCTTACCATCTGGTCTAAGAAGAGGAGCTACTCCATTTTTTCTGATCTCAGTAAGTCTTAAAGCCAGTTTATGAGAAAGGTCTATTGTATAAGGCATTAGGTTTTCCGCTTCATTAACAGCGTATCCAAACATAAGACCTTGGTCACCAGCTCCTTGCTCTTTGTGATCGCCTTCACCTTCATTCACCCCTTGGGCAATTTCTGGAGATTGCTTATCAAGAGCAACAAGTACTGAACAAGTATTGCCATCAAAACCTTTATCTGAATGATCATATCCAATATCACGGATTTTATTTCTTACAACTTCTTGAAAATCAATTTGAGCTTTCGTTGTAATTTCCCCTGCAATCACCGCCATTCCAGTAGTCACCATAGTTTCACAAGCTACACGTGACTTTGGATCTTGAGCCAGCATAGTATCTAAAATCGCATCCGAGATACCATCAGCAATTTTATCTGGGTGACCTTCTGTAACTGATTCAGAAGTAAATACAAAATTCTTTAACATATCTATCTCCACTGTCATCCTTCGCATGGTTGAAGGACTAAATAAATTAGGTAAACAAATAATACACTAATCTATCCAATATAACTTTTTATTAACGTGACGACAATAGGTTAGAGCTAGATAAAGAACTTTCTACACAGATTCTTACTCAGCGGAAAAGTATTTAAAGTAATGAGGACTACGGTATAAATAAAACTTCTCGGTCTCTAAATCTAGAGAGTAAGTCTTGTCCTCTATCTGGAGAACTTTGAATCTTCTCTGCTTGGGATCGGTAAAGTGATAGAGATAGTCGTAGTTCTTACTTTTATAGGCTTTTAAAAGAGACGTTTGTCTTTTCAAGGGTATCTTCACTCCCGCTCTTTCTGGAATTGGCAAATAGCCACTCCATATCTTATCCATTGAAATTCTTCCCAACATACTGGCCCGTGAGAAATAGCGAATCCCTTTAAAGTCCCCATCAAAATTGGCCAAGGCTTCAATAGAGAGATCCAGGTTTTCATTTCTAAGTTTTCGACCGGCCCAAGTTTGATCCGGACAAAAAACGCGTATTGCACCGTGAATAAAATAATAGGTAAAAGAAAACTCCCCTTCTTTAAACATAACATTTAACCAAGGATGCTTTTGCCAATCACCTTTAAAGTCTTTGGGAGTAAAATAAGGGTAAAGATAATCATGTTCAGGAATAAAATTATATTTGGGATGAAAATATCTATTAATAACAACTTGAAGAACATCCCTTCTTTCCATGGCCTCTTTACCATCAATTCCACCGACTTCATTAAATAGCGTAGTCACTAACACATAGAGGGCTTGATAGGCCTCATCTTCATTTTTCCAAAAGTCATAAACTTCCTTGTGCTTAGAATATACAAAGTCTTGCAGTTCTTTCTTTGCTTTAACAGAAGTTTCTATAACTTGATCGCCCGACTCATAGTGGCTTCCCACTTTCACCTTATTCTTTTTAATATCTTCATAATAGGAAATCTGGCGAGAAATCTTATTTCGCCAAACTCTCATTCTTCTGACTTGTCCCTGAGGTCCTCTTTTCAACTGCCTCTCTAACCCTGAAAATGCGGAGTTCAAATCATATCTTAGTTCTTCAGTGAGAAGCTCAGGAGCTTCTTTGAATTTAAGAACCAACGTATCAATCATAGAACGTAAGAATAAATCAGAAGATGAGCCATTAGGATCTTCAGCTCCATCTTGAACAATTTTTCTATAAAAATAAACTTCGTTCGCTCTCTTTTTTTGCTCTGGGGTTTGACCATACTTAACTTCATCATAATTCTCTCTCAATTCGAAGTGATCAACAGGAAAACGATATGAAGTTAAATAAGGTACTTTCAAAATGAAATCGTTAAAGTTCTTTCTAAACTTGATCATCAAATATTTTGATTTGTCTTTATAAAGGACTTTCTCAGTTTCATTATTTGAATCTTCATAGATTTCTTTATAACGGATCAAAGTATCGATATCTTTTTCAAGAGATTTCAATTCTTTCAATTCAGCTTTAAAGTTCTTTTTCTTTTTTAGATCGATGATCTACTCAACAATCCAACTCTTCTTCTTTTTAATCTCAGGAATATAGCGATAGAGAGTATTTCTATCTAACTTGCCTTCCAATGTTTTTGGTAGGTAATGTCCATCTCCTCTAAAGTTTCTAAAAAGATCCCAAAATTTCTCCTCGGTACCAGGAGTACAAAGCTGTTTTGAAAACTTCTTATGAAGAGTCCAGAATGTTTTCTCAATTGATTCTGGATTTTTCTTCATTCTCTTTTGAATTAAAGTGAAATTTTCTTTTAAATCTTCTTGTGAAATAGACCAAGAGGGTTCAATTCTAAAAAAGGAGACAATGAGGACGAGAATATAAATGTTCTTTCTAATACTTAGCATGGTCTCCTCTTCTTTACTCAAACTAAATGTTGATAGGCTTTAGTTCTGAAGCAAATTCAGACTTCCAAAGACCAAGACAAGTACCATTGCTAAGGATAAGAAAAAGGTTATTTTCATTGGCCATTTCATCAATACGAGCTTGTAAAGAGCTTAGATCCGAATAAATTTCTGCTGGAATTTTGCTTTGAGAAAGCTCTCCAACAAGTTGATCAAAGTCTAGATTGTCTGCAGACTTTACTGTCGTAGCCCTTTCAGGTTTTGCAAAAAGAACATGATCCGCTCTAAGTAGTGAATCAGAAAACTCTTCTTGAAAAATATTACTTCGAGCCGTAGCGGAGTTTGGCTCAAGAACAACTGTAATAAACTTATCGGGAAACTTTGTTTTAATAGAGTCAATTGTACACTTTACGCTTCGAGGGTGATGAGCAAAGTCATCAATAACAATAGAATTCTTATATATTCCTCTCAGCTCTTGTCTACGCTTAACAAAAGAAAGTTCTGCAATGGCCTTATCGACCTCATCTTTAGAGAACCCCTCTTCTAATGCAAAGAGAATACAAGTAGTCAGATTTAATATATTGTGAGAACCCACCACATTCGTTTTAAAGCTCAGCCAATCTTTTTTATATTTAACTTCAAAGACAGTACCTTTAACAGATTCCTCTTTTACTCTTGGCCCATAGTCTGAACGTAGACCATAGGGAACCCATCGACATTGATCAAATTCAAGCTTCAAATCTTCAACAGCATTATAGTCTACATTAGCAATGATATGACCTTTTAGGTCCTTTAAAACTTCACGGAATTCATCTTTAATATCATCTATACTATTAAAAATATCAGCATGATCGAATTCCAAAGAAGTTAGAATCATATGATTAAGGCAATAACTTCTAAATTTTGAAATCTTTTCAAAATAGGCCGAATCATACTCATCTGATTCTATAAAGAAATACCGGCCGTCCCCTAATTGTGAGGAAGGTCTGCCGTCTAAAACGCCACCAATGAAGTATCCTGGTTTATGACCAAGATTTTCAAAGATTTGGGTTAGAAAATAAGTTGTCGTCGTTTTACCATGAGTACCGGCCACTCCAACAACATTTCTATCATTCAGAATAAAAGCCCCCATCAGAGCGGGGAATGAACAAAAGGGTACGCCAAGAGATTCAATTTTACGAGCATCCTCTCCCATTCTTGGAACAACATTTCCTACAACAATGAGATCAAATTCCTTTAAATCGTCCCAATTAAGTTCATCAATTTTATGAAGGGGGATCTGAGTATTTTCAAGATAAGTAGACATAGGGGGATAGAAGTTAAGGTCAGCCCCTTCAACTTCATATCCTTTCTCTCTGAGTAAACAAGACGCAGCTCCCATTCCGGTGCCACAAATACGATAGAAAAAGATTTTCTTTACTTCACCATTAAGTCTTAAAAGACCATTTAAATCGAGTTTATTTTTCAAATCCACAAATACCCCTATACTTACGTCTATGGACTAGTATAGGGCCTATTTGTTAGAGATTCTAGGGCTATTGTTGAAGAGTTTTTTTACATCCTAGGGAATAAATTGGATTCTTCCCAAAGCGCTTCTTATACTCGGTTGTAAAGAGAAGAGAATTCCCATCTTGAGCGTATGCTACTGCTTCTTGTTGAGGAGTATAGGGTGTTCTTATGATCAAATAGTCTTTCTTTTCTTCCCATTCTTTAACGTTTCCAGAAACAGCATCTAAGAGATCAAGACTTTTATTGACCACTAAAATGGCCCCATAAGTAAGAATCGCAAATTGCGTTCCATCAGGATGAACATCCATTCCCGTGGCAATTCTTCCCCACAAATTATAATTATAGAGAAGAAAAGGAAGATTTAAGCTTAGCTTCTTTGTGAGTTCAATTCGAGTGAGATCAAAGGGCTCTCTTTTTTCCAAGGTGGAAATAGCGACAGAATAAAGTCCTGCATCAATTGCCCTTCTCTCATTCCAGTCAACTTTCTTTGTTAAAAAGAAAACTTCTCCATTGGCATAGGATACGGATTCAGCATCGTGACTTCCATCGGGATAAGTTAAATCAACGAGATCCATAAGCTCAACACGTTCAGGCCATTGCTCGAGCTCTTTTATAATATAGAGAGAGATTCTAGGTCGTGTCTCGTTATTGTCACCCATATCAGATAAGAAAAGAGCAAGCTCACCTTTATAGATACCAATTGTCAGATCTTCAATATCTCTGGGTTTATCATCCATGAATTGAACTTTCTGAATCAAGTTTCCTTGAAGGTCTGTAACATAGAAGAAAGGCCCATCACCAGAGTCATTGATATGATAAAGGCGATCGCCAAATTGCCTTGATGCTACAAGACCACTTGATTCATTAATGTGCTCTGGAGGCATTTGGCCCAGTTCTTTTTCATCCTCCCAATCTATACAGAAACTCGATTGAGCACGTGACTGAGCCGTAAAAATTAAACAGAGAAATAAGAATATCGTTAGACTAGAAAAAGACTTCATAGCACCCCTAATCAGAATTAAATTTTTAAAGAACGCAACCTTAGCTAGATACCAAATCATTGTCATCCAACTTCCCCTTACAACTGACTAACTTAATCAGATTTAAATATAATCCTATTGAAGTCCTCTAGGAAAAATTAAAAAAGTTTATAAGTATTTAATATTTGGGCACAAATCTCACTCAATTTTAGTCACCTTTTTGCCGACAAGCATTATTATTCAATGTCTATGCGCAAGGACTAAATAAAATGTTAAGAAGATTACTCTCCCTACTTCTCGTTATCAGCTTTACTTTCAGCTCATGTTCTACGATTCAGTTTTCTGGTCAAAGAACGATTGCTAGTTATTCTCAGGAAGAAGTTAGCAGACTTCAATATCTACTTGCTGTGGATAAGTTTCACTACTATCTCACTGAGCTGGTAGAATTCAAAAAAGGTAAAGTAAGCGACGAACTTGTTTCTGCTCTTTACGCTCTCACCCCTGATAGAATTATGGAGCTGGATCTTACTTACGAAGATCTTAATAATCCCAAACAATATGACCTCGTAGTTCATAAGGCCCTATCTCAAAGTTCACCTCCATTGAACCCTTCTATGGCCGATGTCGAATGGGGATATAACTTTTTTAAGAATAAACTCTCTGACTCTTATGTCATTGATGCTTTTGATAATGGTGACGATATAGGTTCTCCAAAAATTGGAGTAGCTGAAAAGAAGGCCCAAGAACTTGAACCTAAGATTATGAAAGTCGAAGAACAGACTTTAGAGGCCGAGCACTACATTTCCAATCGCACCACACGAGGAATATTCTGGGAAGCTGCAGATTCTGGTAGAGCGATGGAGTTTCATCTCTCAGATCCTAGAGAATTTAAACAGAATGTTGGTTTTCGTGGCGGAGAAATAATAGGAGAAGTAAAAACAATATCCAGTAATTATAATAAAATTTTCATTGTCCAATATCCTGGAGAGGATACCTTTCGCTATGCCATCACCAATGTTGGTGGTGTTGATCGAATGGAACACTTGATTAGTAGTTTATCCCTTTCAAAGTCAGGTATAACAACACTTAAGAATAAAATTGAAGTCTACGGAGACATTGAAGCTTTTCACAAGAGTATCCAAAGAAGACTTGAAAATATGCTGGGATCACTTCCTAAAGCCGATCGTTTAATCATTGGTCAAAAGTCAGGTATTGAAACTTTCTTTTATACTTATTGGAAAGTTCTCGCTCTTAAAAATATCTACGATAACAAGCCAGAACTTCTTGATGGTGTAGCGAGTGCTAAAGATCAAGAGAAACTGAACGCTCTAATTAAAGACCCAAGTCAATTCGACCTAGGAAAACATAAGGGAATCGTAGATAAGTCCTTTGCTAAAATAAAAAAAGAAGTTGAACAGGACTACCCTGATCTTCTTCCTAAGAGATTTAAGCAATTCGATTTTGACAATTTCTTAGCTTCTATAAGTGACTTAGAGTTTTCAGATTCTAATGGAAAACCTGTTCGCTGGAGACTTATTTCTAATGTTTGGGGAGATGAAATCTACCCAATTGCCTCCGCTTTAAAAAATACAGGTCATGATAAGGTCGTTTACTCGGGAACAGCTGGTGCCCTCCCTAATCGAGGACTAACTGTTGGGGATATGGTTATTCCAGGCAGTCTGAAAACAGATGAAGCCTCTGAAATAATAGGCCAAGCCGAATTTAATGTCGAAGGTTCAAAACATGGAAAAGTATTAGGTCATGTTGGTTCACCCTTTGATGAAACGAACGCGTGGCTTGATAAGTCACTTCAACAAGGCATTGATCTTGTTGAAGTAGAAGGTAAATATCTCACTCAAGTTTTTGGTGCAGACAATGTTTCTCTCTACCTAATGGTTTCTGACGTGATTAGTTCAGATGGAGAAACTTTAGCTCATGCGAGTAGCTCCAAGCGTAAAGCGATGCTTCAAAGTTTTATCCACACAATGGCGGATATTGATTCAGGTGGACTGATCAAAGAGGCTTCTAGTGCAGCCAATGAATTGCAAACAATTAGGGCCATCGTTGAAGAGGCCATTGGTGGAAAAGGTGATGTATTTAAACATCTTCTTATTAGTCGTTATTTAGACGAAGGATATATACCTACTCTTGAGGATGTTCTTAAAGATGCTGATGAGATTCCTACTTTTAGTGATAACTTCTTTCACACTCGTTTAAGTGAACCTAGCTCCGTTATGACAAAAGTTTTTGCTGCAATTGAAGGAGATAAGCCTGATCTTGCTATAAGTAGAAATTTCTTAGAAGGAAATTTTAATCCTAAAACTGATAAATTAGAAGTAAGACTCGTGGCCATTGGTGAACACCAAAGGGCCAATATAGAAGCAGCTCTTCAACAATTTAATTCAGAGCTCGATGATGTCAGTGATCTCTTTGACCTCAAAGTTGTAGATGAAATTGGAGCAGATGAGAAGTTTGTTCAAATTGAAGCTCCTAAGTCAGTCGACTCAGATGTCTTCTTTAAGATGTATTCCCATTTTGCTCTAAAGAAAACAGGGCTTGATTACTCCGTAACCAACTCTGCGAATGTTACTTTTAAATTTCTTCCAACAGAAGTTACTGAAAATGTATGTGATATTTCAGCAAAGAACTTCTGTGCCACTGCTTACTTCAGTCCAGGAAAGAAGGTTCGTGAATTAGCGCAATCTTTCAGAAATCTTTTTAAGAATACTGCGTTTAAATCTAAATTTGATCAATATATCTCTAGGGCGAATAACGGTAGCTTGTATGGCTTTAGCAAAACAAGTGGAATGAAATATACTGTTAAAAAAGAAATCGTTAATTCCCTACCTAACGGTTCTCTAGGTCAAATCATTCCTGAATTTGATGCAAAAGACGGACTTGTTATCAAAGTACAATTTACAAAAGAAGGCTGGGAAAGACCTGAAGTTGTTTTAGAGGAATATGGTCACCTTAAACAGATCTTTGGAGAATCATCCAAAGAACTTTTTCATGATCCATTTCATTGGGCAGCCCTATCTCTAAATGCTCAACAAGGTTCCAATCGCTCTAAAGAAGTATTAGCGGAAGCTGAGAGTGATGTTTTAAGTATTATAAAAGGACTTTCTCAAGAACTTAGTGTTAACTCTTCTGCAGTTGATACCTACCTTGAAGCCCGTCAAGTTGAAGTCGATGCTCTACAAAAAAGTATCGATAAAGAGTTACGAGCTGAAAATAAGGCCAGAAGAAGTATGGCCAAGAATTGGAGATCCGTACAAAGCGCTCTTGAAAAAGAAAGCTTAAAACTTGATGACTATATTGCAGCTAATAATAGAAAAAAGGTTGTAGAACTTATAAGCACCTATCTTCCTTGGGAAGAGATGGAGCCGACAGAAATCAACGCTTGGAGAAATTGGCTCGATACAATGGAAAGACCAAATGCCGACTACAGTGCGAATGAGAAGATTGTACTTTTCAGAGGTCTAGCGGATGATCTTGTTCGTGATTCTGATGATGGTGGACACTTTTTAATGTCAAGTATGCTCACTAAGAATCAGGGTAATTACTCACGTCGATTAAGATCATTAAAAACATACCGTGATAAGCTTGCTGATCAAGCTCAAGGCTATCCATTTAAAGTTACAAGTATTATCAATAGTCTCAAGGGACACTCGGTTAATACTGTAGGCTCTCCTTTCATTTCTCTATCCTATGCGGACAAAGCCTCTGCATTTTCAGGAACTGAAAAAAATATGGCGGTCTTATCGGTTCCAAGAGAAAGATTAATTGATAACCTCATCTCTGGATTCTCTTCAGAGAGAGAACAAATGGTGCCATTAATTCTATTTCCTGATGAAATTTTAACCATTGAAAGTGGTGTAAATAATCGAGAGCTTGAATCTATAGCTGCTCAAAAAATGGGAAGGGCCTTAACTTCTTATGAAAAAGGATCACCTGCTGTTCTCGATCCTTTAGAGGCCACAAAGAATTATTGGGATTTCATCTCTCGAGCTTCTCACAATGCTCCTAAGGGAGGAAGTTGTGATAAGGTTTTAAAAGAAATTTTTGAATTAGATTAATTTCCAAATATACTCACCAAGGGACTTGCGAAGTTGAGCAAGTCCTTGTCGGTGATACCAAAACTTCTTTGTTGCATTCGTTAAAAGTACCCATCCTCTCGAACTTTCAGCATCGATCCATATACTCGTTCCAGTGAATCCAAGATGACCAAAGGTTAAGGGTGGAGCCACATTTCCAGCTAAGGTATTATTGGGATCTGCTACTGTATCCCAGCCCCAGATAAAGCGGCGCTCTTCTGCACTTTTCTCCCTCTCTTTATACCTCTCTTTAAACCTCTCTTTCATAGAATCAGTTAGAGACACTTGAGCTTCAAGATTATAAAGACTTTTTACTAATCCTTCTAAAGTAGAAAATAGTCCGGCATGGGAACAAAATCGATTAATCTTAAAGCAATTATCATCATTCACTTCCCCATTGATAACTGAACCTTTCCTGAAGCCAGTATCGGGGGTTCTTGCCCCCTCAGGTAAGTCTTTCCAAAAACAGAGAGAATCATCCCAGAAAAAATCACAAAGGGATTTGAAGTCTTGCCCCGTCTGCTTCTCAAGAATTAGCATGAGTTTGAGCATAGATAAGTCCGAATAAACGCAAGAGGATTTTTTTACATCAAAACTCTCTAAAGTTCCTTGCCAATCACTCTTACCTAAAATCGCCCAAGCAGGAATTCCCGCTCTATGTTCCAACATAAGAAGATTATCATTTGTAAAAAGACTAGGCTCTTTTAAAGCGAGAGCGCCCATAGTCAGAGGCTTTGTTAAACTCGCTAAATCAAAATAGAAATGATCTATCTTCCTCTCTTCCCCTTGATGAAACTCAAAGAGTTCAAAATCATCTTTATTTTTTAAAGAGAAGGTGGCCATCCCTAGATGATCAAAAAGAAGATCATTTCCATAGGTTGGCCAATTTTTAAGAATAATATTCTTTATATCTTCTCGCACTCGAGATCCTAAGATTCCCTCACTGCTGCTTGAGCAGCTGCAAGTCTAGCAATAGGTACTCTAAAGGGAGAACAACTTACATAATCGAGACCTGAGCGATGGCAAAACTCCACAGAGCTAGGCTCTCCACCATGTTCACCACAAATCCCCATATGAATATCTGTTTTAGTCTTTTTCCCCTCTCTAACAGCGTGCTCAACTAAGAATCCTACACCACTTTGATCAAGGGCCACGAAAGGATCAACTTTCATAAGACCTTGCTTAACATAAGAAGGAAGAAACTTACCGGAGTCATCTCTAGATAGTCCGAAAGTTGTTTGAGTTAAATCATTTGTTCCAAATGAAAAGAAGTCTGCATGATGGGCAATCTCACCAGCAGTGATCGCTGCACGAGGTAGTTCAATCATCGTTCCAATTTTGTGTTTAACTTCCGTAGACTTTTCACAGAATACAGTTTTAATGACCTCTTCCGCATCCTTGCGAAGAATACTTAATTCATCCGCTAGTCCTACTAGAGGTATCATGATTTCAGGATAAACCTTAACTCCAGCTTTTTGAGCCTCAATGGCCGCTTCCATAATAGCTCGTACTTGCATTTTATATATCTCTGGATAAGTCACCGCAAGACGACAACCCCTATGGCCAAGCATAGGATTGAATTCTTGTAACTTCTCAGATCTAGCTTCGACTTCATCTAAATCAATTTTTAAATATTCAGCAAGTTCTAGCTTCTCATCTTTTTCATGAGGTAAGAATTCATGCAACGGAGGATCGAGTAGCCTAATATTAACGGGCTTTCCATCCATAACTTTAAAGATCCCAAGAAAATCTTCTCTTTGATAAGGAAGAAGCTTTTCGAGTGCTTTTTCCCTATCTTCTTGGTTTTGTGAAAAAATCATTTCTCTCACGGCCAAGATTCTCTCTGGTGCGAAGAACATATGTTCTGTACGACATAATCCAATTCCTTCAGCCCCAAAATTAACAGCGACTTCAGAGTCTTCAGGATTATCTGCGTTTGTTCTTACACCAAGCTTTCTATATTCATCGGCCCATTTCATGAAAGAGGCAAACTCAGAGCTTATCTCGGCGGCAATAGTTGGAACAGTTCCTTCCATAACTTCGCCGGTTCCACCATCAATAGTTAGGGGATCTCCATCTTTAAAAACTTTAGTCCCTACTTTCATTTCACCATTGGCATAATTTATAGTGAGGTCACTACAGCCTGCAACACAAGGTTTCCCCATCCCTCTGGCCACAACAGCAGCGTGAGAAGTCATTCCCCCTCTTGCCGTTAATATTCCTTTGGAAGCGACCATTCCCCCAATATCTTCAGGAGAAGTCTCTTGGCGAACCAATATGACAGCTTCACCTGACTCTGCTCTTTGTGCAGCAGCTTCGGAATTAAAGCAGATAGTACCTGTGGCTGCCCCAGGAGAAGCTGGTAAGCCGGTAGTTAAAATAATCTTTTCTGCATTAGGATCTAATCTCGGATGGAGCAATTGATTAAGATCTTCAGGGTTAACTCTGAGAAGAGCTTCCTTCTTATCTAAAATATTTTCTTTAACAAGATCTGCCGCTATCTTTACAGCTGCAGCAGCTGTTCGCTTTCCATTTCTCGTCTGAAGAATAAAGAGCTCACCTCTTTCAATTGTAAACTCGATATCTTGCATGTCTTTGTAATGAGCCTCTAGTTTTTGATAAATTTCTACTAGTGTATCGTATGAGGACTTTTGAACTTCTTCTAAAGTTTTAAGCGCATTATTCGATTCATTCTTCGAAAAGTCATTTATGGGAGCTGGAGTTCTTATACCTGCAACAACATCTTCTCCCTGAGCATTCATCAAATACTCTCCAAAGAAGACTTTTTCACCGGTACTAGGATCACGTGTAAAGCAAACTCCTGTTCCTGAATCATCACCCATATTTCCGAAAACCATAGACTGAACGTTTACGGCCGTTCCCCAGTTATGAGGAATCCCATTGATTTCACGATATTTAATGGCCCTTGGATTATTCCAAGATCCAAATACCGCTGCTATAGCTTGCCAAAGTTGATCCATAGGATCTTGAGGAAATGACTTCCCCGTCTCTTCTAATATAATTTGCTTATAGACTTTAACGAGGTCTTTCCAATCTTCAGCACTGAGTTCAGTATCTTCTTTCGCTTCTCTAGCTTCTTTTAAATCCTCTAATGTATGTTCAAGAAGTGAAATATTGAATCCCATCACCACATTTGCATACATCTGAATAAAACGACGATAACTATCCCAAGCGAATCTTTCATTCCCCGTCAATTTGGCCATACCTTCTACGGAATCATCATTCATACCCAGATTAAGAACGGTATCCATCATTCCCGGCATAGAAACTTGAGCTCCAGAGCGAACAGAAAAAAGAAGTGGATTTTTATTATCACCAAATTTCTTTCCAGTTACAGATTCAACTTCTGAGAGAGCTTTTTCCACCTGCCCTTTAATATCGTCATTAATTGCTTTTCCCGACTTCTCATAATCTAAGCAAGCTTCAGTAGTTACGGTAAATCCGGGAGGGACAGGTAACCCAAGTGAACTCATTTCTGCGAGATTCGCTCCCTTTCCGCCAAGCAATGGCTTCATCCCACGATTACCTTCTGTATTCTTTGCACTAAAACCGTAGACCCATTTCGTAGTCATAAACGCAACCTTTATTTCTTTTAGAAGTTTAATTTATCTCTTAAATAATTTTTAACCTGATCCATGGCCACTCTTTCTTGTGTCATAGCATCGCGATCTCTAATGGTAACTGTTCCATCCTCTTTGGTATCGTAATCAATGGTTACGCAATAAGGAGTTCCAATTTCATCTTGACGGCGATAGCGCTTACCAATAGAACCGGCCATATCAAATTCAGCTCGATAATCTTGCTGAAGATCTTTAAATAGATTTCTCGCTTTTTCTTCTAGCCCATCTTTTTTCATAAGGGGGAGAACAGCTACTTTAATGGGAGCAACTTTAGGATCAAATTTTAAAACAACCCTTTCTTTTTCTTTGTCCCCTTCAAATTCTTTGCGATAAGCATCGGCCATAACTGCTAAAGAACAGCGATCAAGACCAACAGAAGTTTCTACAACGTATGGAATATATTTTTTATTACGATCAGTTTGATCAACGTACTTTTGTGACTTACCAGAGAACTCTTCGTGGCGGCTTAAATCAAAATCCGTACGAGAGTGAATCCCCTCCATTTCATCCCAACCTTGAGGAAATTCATATTCAATATCAAAGGCCATATCTGCATAGTGAGCCAATTCATTTCCAACGTGCTCATGCCAACGTAGCTTTTCCTTTCTGATTCCATTGGCCAAGTGCCAGTTCATACGAGTTTCTTGCCACTGCTCAAAAGCGTCTTTCTGCGTTCCAGGCTTCACAAAGTATTGCATTTCCATTTGTTCAAATTCACGCATTCTAAAAATAAAGTTACCTGGAGTAATTTCATTTCTAAAGGCCTTTCCGATTTGGGCAATCCCAAAAGGAAGTTTTAAGCGCATTGAAGATTGAACATTAAGAAAGTTAGTGAAAATTCCTTGAGCTGTTTCTGGTCTTAAATAGACAGTAGAAGAAGAGTCCTCAACCGGTCCCATCTGAGTTTTAAACATTAAGTTGAAATCTCTTGGCTCTGTGAATTGCTCTTTGGCACCACAATTTGGGCAAGGTGCTGATGTATCAATTTTATCTTCACGAAAACGGTTCTTACATTCTTTACAATCAACCATGGGATCAGAAAAACCATCCACGTGTCCAGAAGCTTTCCAAACCATAGGGTTCATCAAAATTGAGGCATCAATCCCAACGACATCTTCACGATAGGTCATCGCCTTCCACCAACGAGACTCTAGATTTTTTCTTAACTCAATCCCAAGAGGTCCGTAATCGTAGCAACCGCCAACGCCTCCATAAATTTCTGAACTTTGAAAAAGAAATCCTCGACGCTTACAAAGACTCGATAGATCGGCCATAGATTTAAGATTGCTTTCTGACACAGCGCTCTCCTCAATTAAGAATTAACAATTCACATGAACGAATATTCACTACTAAACTGCCTAAAATATACAGGAAAGCATGTAGAGTAGAAAGTACAGAAGTGCTTTTTAGAAGGTTTTAAGCTCATCTCTCCACTTTTTTCTCCCTATCTATTAGCTATCACCGCATAAAACGCAGCTCATCATTTAAAGGCTCTAATATATCCCTTTAATTCCCCTAGAAATTCTTCACGATGAAGAAGAATTCATTTTCAAAGAGCTTACGATTTAATAAGTTTTTTCCATCAAAAGGGAATTCTATATGTCGAAATATCTGGCTTTTCTGGGGATCATTTTTCATATCTCCACCGTAGCTCAATCAATAGAAAAAGTTGATCCTAAAGAAGTATACCAACTAGCCAAAGATAACGCATTGGCGGCCATTACCCCGATTCATAAAATCAAAGAAATGAATAAAGAGCTCTACCAATGGGGAGAGCTTCTCTTTTTTGATAAAAGCTTATCTGGAAATAAGAATATATCCTGTGCCCAATGCCACGATCCCCTACGCTTTTCTGGCGATGGCCTACCTCTTGGTGTTGGAGAAGGTGCCTTTTTTTCAAAAAAAGAGATTCGACTCGAACAAGGAGCCATCTTAAAAAGGCATACACCCACCCTCATCAATTTAGGCAGACCAGAAATTCGCCACTATTTTTGGGATGGCCGAGTTGCCAAATCTTCAAGATCTGATGCTCTCTTTACTCCAGAGCCAGCAATCTCAGGTGGAGCGAATGCAAAAAGAAAAGATATAACAGCAGCACTAAGTGGACCATTAGCAGCTCAGGCCCTATTTCCCTTAGCCGACTCAAAAGAAATGGCAGGCCAAAGTGGGGAAAACGAAATAGCCGACCTCCCCACCACTCTAGAAAGATGGGATGCCATTATCAAGGAAAGGGTTCTGCCTAATCAGAAATATGTAGAGCTATTCAAGAAGAGCTTTAAAGAAAAATCAGGTTCAAAACTTAATATAGGTCATGTGGGCAGCGCCCTTGCAGAGTTTCAACGCTTCTATTTTGAGAGCTCTCAAACTCCCTTTGATCAATTTATGAGAGGAAAATGGGATGCTCTTTCTCAAAAAGAATTAAGGGGTCTTTCCGTATATATTAAAGAGGCGCAATGTGCTTCCTGCCACAATGGAGAGCATCTCTCTCATTTTGAATTTGATAGCTCCGGTGCTCCACAAATCGGTACTCTTGAAAACATAGAAGACTTTGGTAGACAAGAAGCTTCTGGTAGAGGCCGCCACCGCTTTATGTTTAAAACAACCCAACTCCGTAATATTGCTCTTACTGCTCCCTATTTCCACTCAGGATCAGTCAATACTTTAGAAGAGGTTGTAGATCACTATAGCGCTATAGCAACTCAACTCAATTCCTATAAAATCTCTGAACCAACTCAAGACTTTTACGAAGGCCAGCTTCACTACGACAACGATAAAGAGAATAATGAACTAAGAAAGCTTCAAGTGGAAGGTACTGTATTTCAAGTTGGTTTAAAGTTAACCCCCTTGCAAAGAGATGATCTCATCTACTTTCTTCGCCACTCTTTAACAGACAAAAGTTTTAAAGAAAGAATGGAATCAAAATTGCAAAAAAAGCCTAACTAAACTCCGACAAGGTGTTAGCAATCGTTAAATGTTTGAAAATACTCTCTATTGTTGTCTATTTTATATTCAACTGTAAAACACAAGCTCAATTCTTTAATCAAGAATGCAGAGAACTTGAGGCTGGGGAGAGAATATCTGTTTACGACCTCTACTCTCAGCTTATGCCTTTACCTAGAAAATATTTTCTAGAAAAAACTCAAACGGGCTACGAGATCTACCTCAATATTGAATTCTCAGTAGCAGATGATCAGGTTATATATCGTCACTTTGGAGACCTTAATCATTATTTATTACCAAATGAATCTCTAGTAGAATCCCTAAATGAATACCAAAGGCTATACTTACAATACAGACAACTCTCTAAAAAAGAGCAAATCTTGCAAATTAAGAAATGGGAGATGGAGAAAATCTTCATCGAAAAAACAAAGGTATGCTTTGAAAAGTATCGCGACTACATAACCAATGAAGAGGGCTCTGTTATCAATCTCAATCTTATCTCTAAAGAGCAGGCCATGGACTGGGATGACTTTAAAGTCCTCTCACATAACGTCTCACTCTACCCTAAACCCTATCGATCAAATACGAGAGGATGGTCGGATAAGATTTCTTGTGAAACGATAATTCACGAATCCTTTCATTATCTAGGTCTCGTAGATGAATATAAAGATGAAGGATTCCACTGTCGTCATCACGCTCCAGATGATTCTCTAATGGCCTATCAGAAAGTTTCCCTAAAAAAAGAGATAAAGCCCTTTGTCCTTTATCCGGCTCAGTTTCGTCTTATAACACGGCCTTACTGTGATCTTGAGAATGAGAAATACATTCAATGCTCTAAGAATTCATATGCGAAGATGTGTATTAAAACACCTTCATATTGTGAAGACCAAAGTTTTCTAGAGTGAAATCTTAAGAACTGGACTTTGAGAGTTCATACAATTTAGCATACTCACCACCGTGATTCATAAGATCACTATGACGTCCTTCTTCAACAACTTTCCCATCAGAGAGAACATAGATTCGATCAAAATCTTGAATTGTTGTCAGACGGTGAGCAACGGCTACCACAGTTTTTTGTCCCGCTAGATTATCGAGGGCCTTCTGAACGACTTTTTCAGATTCATTATCGAGTGCCGAAGTCGCTTCATCAAAGAGTAGAATCGGGCTTTCTTGAAGATATGCACGAGCTATTGTAATTCTTTGCTGCTGTCCCCCTGAGAGACGAGTACCACGATCGCCAATGACAGTTTCTAGACCTTCTGGAAGTTTATCGATAAATTCATCGCAGTAGGCAACACTCAGGGCTTCTCTAACTTGCTCATCTGAAAAACTTTTACCTAAGCAGAGGTTCTCTTTTAAAGTATCGTTGAATAGGAAAATATCCTGGCTAACCAATCCAAAGAAAGAGCGAAGATTTAAAAGTGAGTAGTCTTGAATATCTCTTCCATCAATCGAAATAGAACCACGATTAACGGGATAAAGTCCAAGCAGTAAATTGATTAAGGTAGATTTTCCAGAACCAGAGAGGCCGACAAGAGCAACCTTTTCTCCTTTTTTGATTTCAAGATTTAATCCTTTAACGACATCCCCTTCTCCATAACTAAAAGTCAGGTTCTTCACATCAATTCTCGAATCAAACTTATGATCTTTGATCGTTCCTTTATCTTCCTCTACTGGGATTTGGAGAAGCTCATAAATTCTGTCAGAGGCAGCTTTTGATTGAGAAAGCTTAACATTTGACTGAGAGAATTTTCTAATCGGATCCATAAAAAGGGCCAAAGCACCAATGAAGGAGACAAATTGTCCAATTGTTGTCGCCCCGGATTGGATTCTATGATGGGCAAAAACGATAACCCCTGAAAACGCTGCAGCACCTATCACTTCTACAAAAGGATGAGACATTTCCTCGATAAAGGTTGTCTTCATTTGAGCGGAAAAATAATTTTCTTGGCTTCGAGAAAAACGTCCAAACACAAACTTTTGAAGATTGAAGGCCTTCATTATTTTATGAGCACCAATTCCTTCTGCTATATTATGAGTAAAGTCACCTTGCCTTTTTTGAACATTTCCTTGATTGTTTTTAACCTTCTTGCCACTTACTCCAAAAATAAGAACCAAGAAAGGAGCGATAATAAAGATCACAATCGTTAACTGCCAATCGGCATAAAAGGCCATCCCTAAATAAGCCGCAGCTTTCAGGGGTTCACGAATGAGATCAATAGAAGCTCTAAAACCTTGAGCAAAGACTTGAGTATCATTCAATATATGAGAAATGAGTTCCCCTTGCTTGCTCTTAGCAAAGAAACTCGTTGGTAAATGTTGAATCTTAGCAAATATCTCTTCTCTTACTGAACAAGTTGCTCGATCTGAAATATAGCGCAACCAATAGAAATGAAAGAATCGACATGGAAAATTGAGAAGGCCTAAACCAAGTAATTGAGCTGCTAAAATAAGAGCTTCTTCTCGAGTTGAATTGGGACTTAAACCTTTATCGAAAATAGGTTTAATAAGAGAAACCTGAAGTGCCCCAATCGCAGCGAGTATCAGAGAAAGAACGAGGGCACCGATCGCGCGATTTTTATAGGGACGAATATAGGGATAGAGTCTATTTTTTATTAAATCAATCATGCCCCATAATAGTTTTCAATAACGGGGCTTGTCAAAGATAAGATTAGAATAATTGCCCTCTATCAAGAGGTAAATAATAGAGAGTAAAACCAGCAAAAATGAGATTCGGATCTTTGATCTGGCGTGAGTTATTTTTGAAAATCATTGGCCATTTTCTATATTCTCCATAAACCTTCTGGCTGATCCTACTTAGCGAGTCTCCTCTTTTAATGAAGTAAGGACTTCCCATCGGGGGATAGAATTCTTTATCCGCAATATGATACTTCAGTAAAGTACCTGCTGTAAGATCGTAATTCTCTCCAACTTTCTCTTGATTGAGATTATAGATTTTTCTCCACAAGGAGTAATCGCCATAGAGCTTAAAGGCAATCCACATTAATGTGTCCCCTTTACTCACTCGATATTCACCGACTTTCTCCGTGATTTGGACGTTAACGGGATTATCTGCGTATCTAAGGTTAATTCCTCCATCTCCAGGTGGAGCCTCATCACTAATAACGAGATTTTCTTTTAATAAGGTAGGCGAATCTTCCCTTATAAAGTCTTCATCCCATTGCTCTTTTTCAAAGCTAATGTCCCCGCCATCTGGATCATCCTTTGTCCCTATCATCACGCAAGAAGAAAGAAGAAGACTTCCAAGTATGTGAAAGATGATAAGAAAAGTTTTCTCTGTAGTTTGGGCCATAACACTTAGTATAAAATTATTTTATGAAGCGCCTTAAGCGGAATTATTTGCCGCTTCTTATTTTATTTACCTCTACCGTTCTATCTCGAGAACCCGAGATACAAACAAGCTATGCCTATGCTCAAGGAGGAGAAAGCTTAAGCGACTTTCTTCATCACCAAGTTGGCATTCCCTATAAGACCCTTCATGAAAAAGGCTATCTCAATAAGATTAAGAAATGGAATCCGGCCATTGAGAATTATAATTCTTTAAGGCCAAATGAAAGAGTTTATATTGAATTACCTTATCGGACCCTTCTTCAGCCAAAAAAGGAAAAACAATTTCCTGAACTCTCTATGAAAAAAGATTCGAGAAAAACAATAAAAAAGAGAGTTTCCGATCCCTCAAGTCGAAAGATAGCCTCACTTTCATCATCCTCATCCCTTAACCAATCCATTCAACTCGTAGAATTTCAAAAAAAACATGATCCACTTTCATGGAATCTTTCTGTTTTTTATACACTTTCAAGAGGCTCATTCGAAGAAGGCATTCAAAACTCTAATATTAAGACTGTCTCCACTCAAGACTCCCCTATTACTCTTGGGATGGCCACCTCAAAGCTTATAAACGATAACTGGGGCTATAATGGAAGCTTATATCTCTCTAAATTAGACGGAGGAATTTCTGAACTTGAGGAGGAAGTTTCATTACCATGGGAATATGGAGTCACTTCCTACTTATCCTATCGAAGCTCTAACTGGCCGGTTCAAATCTACTCAGGTTTCGATTACGAGAGATTCTCTTCCTATAACACCTCAGAATTAATCAATGGGGCATCACTTGAATCTATCCAGCATAATGTAGGCTTCCTTACTCTCGGACTATCCAAAGGCTTTCGTTTTCTAGGAAAGTCCTTTTTCTCAAAGGTAAGTTATAGTCGCTCTCTATACAGTACTCAAAGTAGAGATATTTCGGGTAGTGATGACAGTTTATCTGGCTCCAAATACATGGCCTATCTCAATATGTTGGCCAACGAAAATTGGTATTATCATGCCTTTTTTAAACAGCATAACCTAAAAGGCGCTACAGAGCTTACTATTGCTAGAACAGGTGTTGGCTTTGGTTATCGCTTTTAAATAACGCTGCTCAATCCTTTTAGCTGCTTCGGTTCCATATGAAATTGATAAAAGAAATAGGACAAGAGAGTTTTAGTAATTTCAGTGTGCTCTAATTTGAGTTCGACTAGATTTTGATATTTCTCATTGGCCACGACCCCTAGAATTTCCCATAATTCTCGTCCTTCTTGGGCGCTACTTAGAAGAGCATCTTCTAAATGTCCTACACATTCGGAACAACCAAAACCACCGTGATCTGTAACAAGATAAATCAAAGAGGCATTCTTAAGCTCTTGATCACAAAAAACACATGTACTTCTCTCTGGGAAAACTCCTTGTTCTATAAGAAGTTTTCCTAAATAAATAATTAATTCACTATAACGATCGAAGGACTTAGCAGAGACCCTTGCTTCCAAATGAACTAGACCATTGCTCAAGACTCGAAAAAGCCCGATCATTGAATCTTCACTTGAAGTCAGGTCATCGTGAAGATCATCGTCAGTAGACATATGATCAATGATTTCCAGCATGAGGCACATGGTACAAAAGGCTTTATAATCAAAGCGAATTTTTTCATGAATCCAAATAGGACTCCATTCTTTAGCCCGATACAAATCACTCGTAGACTTTGAACGGCCTAGTTCTACCCGAAGCATATGACCTAATTCTAATGTACTTGATTTAAGTTTCTTGCCTCCGCCCTGTCCACCATAGAAGAGTACGGATACCTTCCTTCCACTGCGAAGTAATAAGGTTCCAATAATATGTCGGTCTTGATAGGGAATTTTCCGAATCAGAATTCCCTCTATCTTGGTTTGCATAGTGGTAATCTACCAAAGAATTCCAATGAAGTCTTAGCTGATTTATAAGAAACCTTTTTAAACTCTCTAAAATAAATATAAAGTCACGAATTCTTAATTCAGAACAGTTCATACCAATAATGCGATGAGTTCTCGAACAACTCATATAATAAGAATGAAAACAAATATCTAGTCCAATATGGCAATCCCGCTTGGGATCGACTGTAATGAAATATTTTCTCTTTAAGTTCTGTGGACTTAGAGACTTTCCTTTCAAAATATTCGGCCAAAGCGGTATATAAGGACAATTTTCTGAAACGATCTCTCTATAAGTTATATCTAAAAAGGAAAGCCTTTTATAACACCAAGAAGGAGCTTCATAAGTCTGCGAAAAGATGATCTTATTTTCGCTACTATAGAGCTGATAAAGGAATTGTTCGAATAATTCGCCCATTAAATTTGGCCAATCATCAACCCATATAAGTGAATCTTCAAGGAGACCACAAGGCTTAAAAGGGTTAATCACTTGGGCCCAATTAAATTCTTGGCGTAGATACTTCCTTCTTTTAGAGGAAGTACTGACGAGATAAATACTCTTTGTAGAAAAGAGGTTTTTTAAACCAGCAATAAGTTCATCGTGAAAAGAGAATTCAGGAGCTTTGACGATGAGCGTTTCTAGTGTCATATTCTCTCCGCAAACTTGATTATTTAAGGCACAAACGGTTCTCTACTTTTAAATGCATTAGTAGGTCGTAACCATATTTTTTAAATAGCTGAAATTAGAGATGTAGTAATGAATAGAGTAGTTCTTTTTGAACAAGACCGTATCAATTCAGATCGATATGCCCTCCTCGATAACTTCAGGAGAGAGCATCTTATTCAACATCTTAAAATCAAAAAAGGTGATCAACTCAAAGTATCTGTCTTAGGTCGCGGCCTAGGCCTTGCAGAAATAGAAGAAATTCAGCCTGAACGAATTCAGCTCAAATTGCTCTGTCCATTGGAAGCTCCCCTCCTTCCAGAAATCCATCTCTATGTTGCAACTTCTCGTCCTCCTACGATGAAAAAGATTGTCGAACATGGAACAACTCTTGGAGTGACTCACTTTCATTTCTTTACCGCTCAGTTGAGCCAAAAAAGCTATCTTGATAGTAAAGTACTCTTAGAAGAAAACTTAAACCAATTGGCGAGCTTAGGAATTTCACAATCTGGCAAGATTTGGAATGCTCCTCAATTCTTTAAGTACAAAGACCTCTTTGAAGCTAAGGATCAAATCCAAGGAAAGCACTTTTTATTGTCAGTCAAAAATGGTCCCTCACTCCTCCAAGCGAAGCCCAATTTTCAGGGCCCCCTTCATTTTTGGATTGGGCCAGAAAGAGGTTGGACAAATCAAGAAGAAGAAATACTTATAAAGGCTAATATACAGGCAATTAGCCTCTCTCAGCATATATTAAGAGTTGAGACAGCGGCATTTGCCCTACTTTCTCAATTGGAAATGCTTCAATTAAATTGATAAAATATAGACTAACAAGGATTTGAGATATGATGAGACAAATGGAAAAACTTTTTGACGATATGGTAAGACCAGCTCTTAAGGCCCATGGTGGTGATATCGAGTTAATTGATATTGATAATGATAAAGTCTACGTAAAAATGACGGGTGGATGCCAAGGATGTGCAAGTTCACAAGCAACACTCAAAGACGGGGTGGAGAGATTAGTTAAGCAACATTATCCTGATATTTCAGAAATCATCGACTTAACCGATCATGCCTCAGGAGATAACCCCTACTTTAGTTAATTTCTACAGCTCTTAATTTTTAAAGTATGAACATCATACTTAATTTGGGCCGGTGATTGATTTGATTTCGTTGCCTCTTTTAAGCAAATCATGTCTTTCTTTTCGGCCCAAAATACTCCAGCCTTTGCTCTCATACTTACGCGATAGAGATTCTTTGTAGCATCCCATGAAAAGGAAATGACGTGCATGGGTTTTTCTACAACTTGAACCTTCTTAACTTGTCCTGCGGCCTTTTTTTTATCTGCCGCCCATAAGTGAGCAGAACTCAAGCAGGCCATCCCTATTACTATATAGATAATAACGCCAGATTTTCGATCTCTTTTCATTACTCATACCCCTTATATTCCAACATTGTAGCATGGGCCATACTCATTTTCTGCTCTTCAGTGCTCTCTGTACTCTCAAGTGGAAGATAGGGATCACTATTAGAAAAAGCGAGGGAGTTCTTAAGATATTCCGCACTATTTTCTGGATAAGGAAATTGAGTTATATTGACTCTCTCCTCTACATCAGAAGATAAATTCTTTGCCCATTCCATGGCCGTAACTGGTCCCTCTTCCACAGAAGGATCGATAACGACTCTTTCAATTTCTCCATTGTCATGTTCTACATAGACAACAGGAGCAACATGAAAATTCCACATAATATCTTCTTCAGGAGTTTCACCTTGTGCTCTTAAACTACCTTTAAGCCAAGCTTTATCTACAGTTATGCCCATTTCTTCAAAACGTCTCGCCATTAAATGGGCTCTAGCATAACAACCATCTGGCTTATATCCCCAAGCGATATCATCCATGGCCTGAGCTTTATCAAATAATTCTCTCGCCTTTTCCATTGAAATGGTTTGAACTGAATTACGATCAGCTGCAGCTACATTTCTAGCCGTTTCATAACTTGAAGGATTATAGAAAACACCATTTTCTGAACAAGCGATATCAGGAAGGTTTTCCAAACTTAAATAGTATCCAGCTAAACCGTTATTAAAGTCCGTAATGTACTGAACACTATTTCTGGCCAATACATTTTCCATCAAATCGTCAATCGAATAAAAGAAGTCACGAGTGGTTCTCTCACTACATCCCCTTACAGCATTTTCCATGGCTCCTCTACCATTTACACCGATGAGATATTTGAAAGCATCTGACTTTTTGGGATTATCAAAGTCTGGAATCATTTGTTCATAATCAATCTGGGGCTTCTGGTAAGAATACTCGCTAGAGAGGAAATCACCTTGTCCTGTATATTCACCAAAACCTTGACCAGCACTTGGAACAAAGTTAAATCTTTCTAAAATACTTTTATCATCATTGGGAAAATGGATACTTTGAATGGCTTCTCTTTGGGGCAATCCATCGGTGCCCACACTAAATAATTCATGAACTCCAAATTGAATATTAGGATCTGAAATATAAAAATACTTCTTATCACTTCCTTCTTCAGTACATTGATAAAAGGTACAATTAACATCTTGACCAGCACTAGCACTACCTTGAGAGCAAGAAAGCTCGTTCCCTTCCTCTGTTTTAACGATTCTATTGGATTGATTGAATTTATTTTTAATTTGATCAAGACGATTTTGAACTAATGGATATAAATTACTTTTCGCCAATGCAATTGATTCAGAATCGTAAGAAAATGGAGCCGTCATATTCTCAAGCATCGTTAATGACATCAATTCTTTTGAATATGAGGGTCTTCTATTGACCTGCTCATAAGAATCTCTATAAGGATCTTCTCGCTCTTCAAAAAGAATATGATCGGGATTATCTAAACTAACTGCTGAGGAGACTCTAAAGTCATCGACACTTCCATCCACTGATCCGGTTAAGTATAGGTCCATTCCGTAATTTCTGCCAAACAGAAAATTTTCTCCATCATGACAAAAGTATTGGGACTCTTCATGGAAACATTCTAAAGGTTCATCGCGATCAACGATATGAACTTGTACTTTTTCAGCCCACAAGAAAGACGAAGATAAAGTAATAATAAGAAATAGAGGGAGTTTGATTAACTTGTTCATCACTCCCTTATCGATTTACTTAGTAGATAAGTTGAAATTTATGAATTCTAGATTAAAAGGGGCAATTAATACCAGCGCTTAACCATTCTAATGGTATTTGAGTTTCTTTCAGCGATGTAGAGATTTCCTTCAACATCAAAAGAAAGACCATAGGGCCCAGATAAGCTAGCGGAACTCGCTTGAACCCCTTCTTCCTCATCTTGCTCTTGAACTGCTCCATTAAAGCTTGAGGACGTTACTCTCCCAATTCTAAGGCTTGTTATGGCATTATCACGATCCAGACAAACTACATTATGAGGATAATTATGCAACTGCCCGCGTGAGCCTTGCGAATAACATATTTGATTTTCAAAAGATGCTACAGACCCGACATAGTCTACACTAAATATGACTTCGCCCACTTCATTAGAATTAATGGTTTGCCCAAGTATAGTAACAGGAGAAGGAGATAGATTTACGTATTTCACCCTACTATTATTATAAATAGGTCTTTCAACAATAAAGAAGTTACCATAGGAACTTAAAATAGAATCAGTGTCTGCAACAAGGGTTCCAGGGTTTGTGACTCTTGAACTTGAAAATGATCCAGAAGTATTTCCACTAGAGCCGCATGTTCCAATAAATGTCTTTATATCTCCATTTGCATCGACTTCGTATACACAATGCATAGTCATATCAGACATAAAGTATCTTGAGCCATCCGAGGGAGCATGAATTCCAGAGGGAAATCTCAAAGGGATCGAACGGGCCTTCTGATTTTCATAAGAGGCATTCCAATTTTGACAGCCTTGTACAAAGTCACCACCCACACTTTGAACTTTACCAAATTCAAGTAGCTCATTGAAAAAAGTCTCATCCGTAGTTCCCATATTATAGGCTCGGGTTAAACAGTTTCGATTCGTTCCTGTTCCACCATGGTAATCGGTATACAAGAGTACTTCTTCATTATTGGTTAGACTTAAGTCATAAACACCACGAGTGTAGGCATCTAAGGGGTCTTCCGGATCAGAGTTGGAATTTCCAGAACCACGTCCGACCTCAGTAACGACTTTCCCCGTACTAAGATCAACACTTCTAATCCTGTAATTTGCATAATCAACAAAATATAATTTATTCTCACTATTAGAATAGTTCATCGCATGGGGTTGATTAAGTTGTCTTAAATTAGCGTGCTTATCAGTTTCATCATCATAGGTGCTATAGTAATGATTTCCGAAATAATCAAAGCTCTCTCCATCGCCTACAGTTAAATCGAGTGCTCCGACACGACCATTTCGACTATCCCCTATAATTAAGTTTCCATTGTGGACAGCAATACCATAGGGATAATTACTATATGAGGCGGTATAGACAGGCTCCCCTCTACCATAATCACGAGCCCCGCTTCCCCAAATTCGATGATAATACTTACCTGGTACAGCATTCCCACCAATAGTGATGGATGAATTGGTCATATTTAAAAATCCGATATAGCTTGATTCTGTATTGGTAAAGAAAAGTCCTTTTGTCACACCGGCTTCGGAGTAAACAGCAAGATCTCGAGCACGTAAGCGACCGCCAGTGTTGTTATAGGCCCTATTTACAGTATTATTACAGGAATTATTAAAAGTAAGTCTTTCCATTCGGTTAGCACTTAATGAAATATCTCCACCAAAGTAAGTCGCAGTCCCCCCATAGCTAATAGCAACAATACGACATCTTTGATTATCTGCCGCATAAAGAATATCTGAATTGGGATCCTTTACCAGAGCATAAGATCTTCCTAAGCGAGCGCCCCCACTATAACCAGTCGTCCCTTCCGTAACAGCACTATTTCCATAACGAATAAGGGTTCTTCCTTCATTAATCGATGTACTAAATTCTTTAATCGTACTTGTTGAATTACCATTACAAGCAACAAATAACTTTTGTGCCGATTCATCTAAAGCGATTCCAATGGGATCATTACATTGGTGAGTGGTTCGACTCACGCCATCAGTATTACTACTTCCTCCTCCGGCAAAGATAGAACCGACTCCAGCTCCATCAAAGCGAATAATTCTATTATTATCCTGATCAGCAACATAGAGAGCATCTTCACTGAGCGAGTAAGCAAGTCCTCTTGGGTTATTTAGATAGAATTCAGTGTAACTACGACCTGCAGTTCCTCGACCAATTTGATTTTGCCCAAACATTGCAACGACACTATTGGCCGGAATCGAACGGCCAAGAACCGTGCGACTGTCACTATTAGGATTATAAAACCATACGCTTCTTCTTTGAATATCAGAAAAGAAAATTCCGTGAGGATGAGTTGTAATCCATCCTGGTGAAAAACGTAATAAGTCTCTATTCGTATCGACATTTAAGTGAGAACCCATTCCCACCATACCAACTAAAGTACAAATTTCACCTGAGTCTAAATTATTACAGGCATCGCTAAAATAGTTTGTTTCTACATTCCAAGTATATTCTTGGTTTTCAAAGCCATCACTTATAACAACTTTGATTTCATGATCACCCAATAGGGTTTGATCACATCCAGGAGCAAAAGTGGCATCGGCAACATAGGGATATCCACTTGTATCATATGTAGTCGTTAAACTTGAATCAGTACTATTATCAAGATACCAATTTGCAGTAACGACCTGTCCATCCGCAATATTTAAATCCTGTATTTGTACCTGAAAACTCTTAATTGAATTACAATTCATTTTTACTTCAGAACTATTTGATGGAGAAGAAGAACTAATCGAAGGACGATCATTAATAACGATATTAAAATCGTGATCATCACTCGTTCCCAGAGAATCAGAAACCTCAGCAGTAAGAGTATATTCTCCAGGACTTAGGTCTCCACCGCTTAACGAACAGGTTGACGACCCCGCACAACTGACTAGCGTACTACCAGGATCGATCTCCCAAGTATAGTTTAGCGGAGGATTACCAGAAGCTGAAACGAGAAAACCTCTTGTTTCAGTACTTAGAATGACCACAGGGTCAGCAGTGGGTGAATACGAATCAATTGAAGCAATATTAGGATTAGTAACGGTTACGGCCATGGAGTAATCATTGTATTCACCATGTATATCTGTTGCTCTTATGGTTATGGTATTACTACCTGCTTGAGCGCAAATAGGATTAAAAACAACTTGGGCCGTTGAAAGAGTATTAGTTCCCGATAAATAGGTTGAATTCTCACTTCCATTTAAGAGGTAACTATAACTCATACTATCTGCATCAGGATCTACTGCTGAGATGGAAAGTGTAAATGTATCAGATATACAATTTATCGTTTGTGAAGAGTTTGTATCCAAACTTATTAAAGGTTTAGAATTCTTTCGAGTATTGAATATATGTTCGATTTCCGAGATCGAATTTGAAGCTAAGACTTTAAGATCATGATCTCCAGCATCAACATAGAAAGTATCTAAGATGTAAAAGGGAGATGTTCCATCTTGAACGAGTAAATTATCTAGAAAAAATTGGTAATTAACATCACCAGCTCCACTATTCACTTGGATACCAAAAGTGACTTCTTGGAATTCTTTCAGAATAACAGGTGTTTCTTCTGGGATAATGCTTTCTATAATGATTTCAACTTCATTCTCTTCAGGAGTTGAATTATCTGTTTCGGTAACCTCAGTATCTTCAAGTTCATTGAAGCCATCGCCACCTCCATTACAACCTGAAAAAAGAAACAGGAAGCTGCCACAAATTAAGATATAGAGAAAGCTTAATTTAAAAATCATGATAAATAATTCCCACAATAATCGTTAGTTCATTGGCCTTCCCTTGAACAGGACCACTCAATTGTGAATATTTAAAATCTGAAAAAAGAGATAAATTCTTCTTCCAACCCATTTCAACTCCCCCTCCTAGATAGAATCCTGAATAGGAAGATTTAATCGATTGAAACTCTTTTTGAGAGAAGCCTGCACTTAAATATGGGTTATAAGATTTAACCTCATGAATGGAGAGCCCTTCCAAAGAAGCAGTCGAATTCGTCGAAGTGCCATAGTGATAATAACGAACTCCAATTTGAGGTCCATAAGACATATCTCCGCCGATAAGGCTTTCAAAGAGAAAGGAGTACCCTATTTCAAACGAGATCTGAGGAAAGAACGACTTAGTGTAACTCAACGAATACGCACTAGGATTAGACAAGCTAGTACTCTTATTGCCTACTTCTGCAGATAGGCTATAGAACCCCCCACCAAAATATATACCATCAGCTTTGGCTTCGACTTGTAACATCAGAATGATCAGAATAAGAATCTTAAATTTAAGCCACTTCATGAAGCTCTCTTTTGTCATCCTTAATTTCAGAAGATAGGGCTGCATTTTCATCCGAATCTGTACTAAAGAATTCCTTTACTCGATGAGCGATTTCTTTTCTAATTTGTAATTGCTCTCTAGCGAATCCATCTTCACTTCTTTCACCGAACATTTTTAGATAACTACTAAAGAGATATGATTCTTTGTCATCAAAATGTTTTACGATTTGATCTCTATCTCCGTGATCGACATTAAATAAGGCCATTGCCCATTGTTCTAAGCTAAACTCTTCTTTAATTGCCTTAGCCTCATCCTCCTTCAGGTCAAAAATCTTATAAAAAGGAGGCCTTATACTCTGAACATCTGTTTCTGATCCAAGAACAGAGTAAATCTCACGCTCTTCCTTAGGTCCAACAGTATCAAGATAGACAAGAAGGTCTTTTCTATTTTTAAAGTCTTTCAATGCTTGATAGTTAAAAAGTGAATTCTTAGATACAGCTTGTTCGAATAATGATTCGCACTCACTATCTTTTAAGAAACACTTATTTTCATGAGAGTCAAATAGCTGTCCCCATGACCCCGGAAAAAGTTCTCGAGCAACAGGTATCGCTGATTGCTTGGGAAGCAAACTTAAAATTTTAATCGACTTATCTTTTGACAGTCCTTTTAAAACTGTCTTCGCACCATCTCCAAGCCTCCAAAGAGAGATCAACATTCTTTCAAAGCTTGGATTAAAGTGAATATTCCTATCTCGCAACATGAGATCTAAAGTAATGAGCACATCCTTACCGGGAATACCTACATGTGAAAATCCTTTGAACCATCTTTGATTTCTGCCGTAACTATAAACCTTCTTTTGGATTTCTAAAGGGAGTTCGTATACTAAAAAAGAAAAGGAAGAAAGATCATTCTGTGCCAACTCTTCAAGAATCACCATATCATTCATAGTAGGAAACATTTCAGACTGAATGAGTTGCTCTACCTTCTTATTTACTGTCTCTGAAATTTTAGTTGGATCTTGAATGAAAAAGTCGCCTCCAGCTTGAGTCGTGACACTTGACTGGAAAGATTCAGATCCGACTCGAGCACTTCTTGAAGTAACTTGAGGAGACTCTCTGAGATTCTCGGAAGAGGAGCCTTTTTTTGTTTGATCAGACATATTTCTCTTGGCCAGAACAATACCAATATTGCTTATTAAATATCCAAATATACATAAACTAATCAGCAGGATCCCAATAAGAAGTTCGTCCTTATATTGTTTCCAATCAAAGTCCTTTACTCTACGACTTGCAACAAAAGTATCCAATCTTACGTTGTCACGCCCAGGAATTAAATGAGCCTCTGTAAAGAGTAGGTCGAGAAAGCTTCTTTGATTCTCAATTTGAATTCCTTTTTCAATAAGAAGATCGACTTCTACTTTTTTAATACGCGAATATAAAGTATAGAGAGAAGTATCTTCACTATCCCACTCGTCTACCACATATTCTTCGTCTAAATCCATATAGGGAAGAGCGGCTGTAGGTGATCCTTGCTGAGTTTGATTTCTTCTTAACGGATATACCTTTACTTTCATGGTATACTTGGCTTCAGGCATTACTCTTTCGATATAGTCTACGATATCGGCTTTAATTGATTCCTCAACCTCTAGCACTCTTTGGCCATAGGTATTTGCACAAAAAATGAAAAAAACACTCAAAACATATATTAATTTTTTCATACTAACTCTCCCTCTCTAAAACAAAAGCTACTGTTCTTGAGAGTGCTTTCTTACGTTCATCAGATATGTCATCTGCCTTATTAATTATTTTTACCAACTCTTGGTTGAAGACCCCTTTTCCTCCAAGAGAAATTCTATGACTTGGAATTCCGCGCTTCTCTAAGTTCCTCATGACCGAAAGAGAGCGAAATACACTCAACTCCACATTATCTTTAAAGCGATGTCCCTTTCTAACCGGTACATCATCTGTAAAGGCTTCGATTTTTAATTTATAATGAGAGGCGTACGGCATATAAGCTTCATAAATTTTATTCAAAGCTTGTTTGGCTTCTTTTGAAATATTCACCTTACCGGATTTAAAGAAAGAAACATTGGGAAAGAAGATGAAGATTTCACCTGTGTCCATTTTTTTCACTACTGTTTTTGATAGTTTAAGATCTTTTTCAATATTCTCTTTATGGAATTTTCCCTTCAGGCGTTGAGAATACTCTCCCCCCTCAAATATGGCGACCACTCCACTTTCAACTTGCTCCTTCTTTTTTCCATCAAAGTCTGTAGAGAAATAAAGAACAAAGAAACTAAGAAGAAGAGTTACCATATCTCCATAACTGATCGCCCAAGTCCCCTCAGTATCAGCATGTTCATCAAAACTAAAACGATTAAACTTATTCATTTAAGATACCTCTGCTAAAAGTTTATTCGTCTCTATATTTTTAAGTTTGTTAGGAACATAATTATTTAAGGTTTCAATTGCTGTAATCATATTTGTTTTCCTAGAAATCATTAAAATCGTTTCTAATGAAATCTCAGCGAGATTATAATCTTCCTTCGCTCTACTCATGAGGCGATCACCAACTGGATTGACAAAAATATTAGCTACGACAATTCCGTAAAGTGTTGCAACAAGGGCTATGGCCATTCTCATTCCCGTCTCTTTAGGGCCACTCCCATCACTCAAACCATTCATGAGATGAATCAACCCCAATACAGTTCCAGCAAGGCCAAATGCAGGTGGATACTTTGAAAGTCCTCTTACCCAACTTGCAATCGTTACTGCATCATTTGTATAATTCTCAATTCGTTGTCTTAAGATGACTTCCACTTTTTCTGTCGGATATCCAAGTCTCAAAAGTTCAAGGCCATCAACAAGAACCTTTTGATCAAATCTCTTCACCTTTCCATTTGGGATATTTCCTTTAAATAAGTTTAAGGAGTTATTAATCGTATCTTCTCTTAATCCTCCTCCATTTTTAATTCCATGAAAAAAGAATCTTAAAATAGTAATTATTCTCAGAGGAGGCGATGTAATGATGGATACACTTAATGTCCCTAAGATAACCATGGCAAAAGCAATGACATCCCAATAGTTCGAAACATCTTGATTAAGATGATCAAGAGCAAAAACAAATCCACATGAAACAACGATAAATCCTATTAATAAATTCATATCTCTTCCTAATTTAGATTAAATCTCTCTCTCTAAAATTTTGATCATCTGATCCCTTTTCACGCTATCGTCAGAAAATTGTTTTGCTTTCCTATAGTGAAAGAGTGCCTTTGATTTTGAATTGGTTAAGTAATAGATATTGGCCAATAAGTCGTGACCAACCCCGAGTTCAGGATAGTCTTCTAAAATCTGCTTAAGAAGGAGTTCAGCCTTAATATAATTTTTGTTAAAGCTATTTCTCTGAGCTTCTGCAATTTTTGAAGCAACACTATGGAGAATTCTAGAATTCAGAGCAGCCTGATCACTGACATCTTCCCTCTTAAGTTTCTGTGATACAGAAACTTCAGTCGGAATATCACTTCTGCTAAGGTAGAGCCGTTCAGACAAATACCCATCTTTACTCAGTATGACTTGGGCCATATTTTGAGATTGGAAAACATCTGATGAATTCAGTTCAATTGGAGTCACACCCAGATCTACGATTTGACCATTCTTCTCTTGAATACTTACCGTCGCCTTATCAGGAAAGGTGGTCACTTTGACTTTTTCACCAGCGCATGATGAAAGTAAAAGTAGAATAAGAACAAATAATTTAATCTTTTTTATTTTTAAGTCTCTCATAGAACACCCTTTCGTTCATTCTATGACAAACCTTGTTATGATTTTTTTCGAGGGCAAAAAGGTATTGTTTTTGTAAAGCTTTCAAAACAATATTCCCTAAATGTTAGGAATTCCTCATAATTTAAAATGAATTTACTTAGAAATTAACTATTTTGATTGAAGTAAAAGAAAGCTCACATCATCGTCCTTTCTCCAACTTTCGTCTCTTTTTAGGCAGTACTCACTCAATTCTTTGAACTTAGAATTGAAGTTTTTCTTACTTAAAATAGAAGATAATTCTTCATGAGAAAGGTTATCAAAAATCCCATCACTTCCCACAATGACCGTATCATTTTTAGAAAGTTTGAACTTCGAACAGGCTTCAATTCGAAGAGTCTCATCACCCATTAAGTTATTCACAACATATCTTTCATTATGGTCGAGAGATTCTTCTTGAGAAAGTAGGCCTGCCTCAACAGCATGGCCGACAGGAGAATGGGGAATATTATTATAAAGAACTTCAGCTTTGTGATTAATATATTGAATCTCGGAATCCCCTACTGAATAGGAACGAATCTCATTCTTATGGAGAAAACACAGAGAAAGGGTTGTAAATGCTTCTGGAAAAGCTTCAATAACGCGATCATTGGCCTTTTCAATCATTTCTATAATTTGAAACTCTTCCGGTTTATGGGTCCTCACATATTGAAAGATGGTCTCTCCTACAAGATAACTGGCATCTGCAGCATTTGGATGTCCACCGGCACCATCACAGACTCCAAAGAAACAGAAATCATCCTTTCCGTAAAAAAAGAGAATATCCTCATTCTCTTCTGACTTTGCTAAGTTTTTTTGAATGAAATATCCAATTTTATAATCATTCCATTCAAAAAGCTCAGCTTCATGATCCGAGATTCGATGTAAAAGAAGTTCTTTTATTTCATTCTTTTCTTGGCCCATGATTTATACACCCCAATTCAGTGTTTCCAGATGAAGTCTTAAATGAGAAACCGTTTTATACTCGCCAAGAATTAGAGACCTCTTAAGTCCTTTAATAATATTTTTAATCTCTGGAGGATGATTTTTATAATACTTCTTTCCTCCCAGAACCTCATAAAAGAGATGAATCATTTTCACAATATCTTCATCTCTATTATCTTTCTTGGAGTCACCCCAGTGATGCATATCAATGACTTTGAGATCAAATCCCAGTCCAAATCTTTTGATGATGATATTATCTACATGGAGATCACCATGATATTCCCCATTCAGATGAATACTTTCAACACCAAGAGCTAAGGCATAGAGAAGATGGACAGCTTGAAAGACTCCTAGTTTTCCAGAACGATAGCGTTTCAGAAAATCAGAGAGCATTTCTCCATCGATAAACTCAGAAATCAAGCAAGCTACTTTATGTCCATCATACTCAATAATTTCTTGAGAATGATAATTCATGACAATGGGGCAACTGCTAAATTTATTGAGTTTTTTCGCATAACGAGAAGAAACTTTATATTTTTCATTACGATGTGGATAAAAAAGCTTAGCCGCTCTTACAATTCCTGTATGCTTCTCGCTAACCTTATAGACCTCACCTTCCCAACCAGCACCCAACTTTTCAATCACAGTGTAGTGACCACCAAAAATGGAACCAGGGGTAAAATCGAATGCATTCAATTTCTTCATGAAAAGACCTTTACCGATTTTCTGACTTCATTTACACGAGACAGGTTTAGCGTCGTGAAGTGTAATCCTTCTCCTTCTTTCGCATCCAAAAGAACTTCTCCCCAGGGATCAACTACGAGTGAGTGACCGTAGGTACGAATCCTCTCATTATGCTCTCCCCACTGAGCAGCAGCGACTACAAATGCCTGATTTTCAATCGCTCTAGCTTTTAAAAGAGTATGCCAATGGGCCTTCCCTGTTGGCACAGTAAAGGCAGAAGAATAAGTTAAAAGATTAGCTCCGTTTGCAGAATAGTCTCTTCCCATTTCTGGAAAGCGAACATCAAAACAAATTCCTAATCCTATTTTCAATTTATCGACTTCAATGATCTTTGGTGTTGAACCTGGTGTGTAAATATCAGACTCATTTATGGCCTTATTATTAAGATCACATGAAAAGAGATGAATCTTGTCATAGAAATCTATTAATGAACCATCAGGTGCAAAATTAAGTGCCCTATTTATGACTTGGTTATCTTTCTTATAAGCAACAGAGCCTGCAAGCAGGTAAATCTCATTTTTCTTAGCTATATCTGAAATATGCTTAAAATGTTCATTTCCTTGCTCTACAAGATAAGGGGTTGGTTTTAAACCATTGCTCATAGAATAAAAGCACTCAGGAAGAAAAAGATATTTAACCTTCTTCTGAGAGACTTTTTGAGCAGCCCTTTCAATCTTCTCTAAATTCTCTTTATAATCTAGAGAAGAACATAATTGATATAGGGCTATTTCTACGAACTCATTTTCCATATTTATTTATATCTTCTTTCCAATTGCATAGTACTTAAGCCCTGCTTCAAGGGTTCTTTCCGTATCAAAAAGATTTCTTGCATCAAAGACAACAGGACTTTTCAGAAGTTCCTTCACTTTTTTGTAGTCAGGATTTCTAAACTCTCGCCACTCTGTCATTGTAACAAGTCCATCACAATCTTTCATAACCTCATACATATCCGAAACAGACTCAATTTTACCTTCAGTCTCTGGATATTTTTTCATCGCCTTTAAATAATTTTCAGAAGCTACTGGATCGTAGAAACGAATCTTTGCTCCTTCTTTAATTAAAGCTTCGGCCATATAGATCGCGGCTGTTTCACGTACATCATCAGTATTGGCTTTGAAAGCAGCCCCCCAGAAAGCAAATACTTTTCCTTCAAGATTACCTTCAAAATGCTTTTTCATTTTTTGATACATCTTAATCTTCTGCAGATCATTAACATCTTCTGCAGCTTGAACAATATTGAGAAGAGTATCATTTTCTTTTGCCGTATAGATTAGGGCCTTAACATCTTTTGGAAAACATGATCCTCCATATCCAGGTCCTGGATAGAGAAAGTGCTTTCCAATTCTTACATCAGAAGAAATACCTTTTCTTACTTCTTCAATATCTGCACAAACAATGTCACAGAGATTGGCCACTTCATTGATGAAAGAAATCTTAGTAGCAAGAAAACAATTTGCTGCGTATTTTGTCATTTCCGCAGAGAGATTGCTCATGTGATAAATAGGATTACCTTGACGAACAAGTGGCGCGTAAAGTTCATCCATTTGCTTAACAGCAAAATCATTATCTGATCCGATAATGACGCGATCAGGTCTCATAAAGTCTTCAATCGCAGAACCTTCTTTTAAAAATTCAGGATTATTTACGACATAGAATTTCTTATCTGTATGAGATGAAATTAAATCTTTAATCTTCTTTCCCGTTCCCACTGGAACAGTTGATTTAATAACAACAACACCTTCATCTTTTAAATGAGTGGCCACACTTTTGGCTGCACTTTCGAGGTAAGTTAGATCTGCATTACCATCATCTCCACTAGGTGTTCCCACTGCCAGAAAAGTGATGTCAGCTTCCAGACAAGATTCATATCCAGTAGAAAAATGAAGTCTATCGGCTTTAATATTTCTATCTAATAAGTCATTTAAACCGGGCTCATAAATAGGAGACTGAGCATTTTGTAACATGGCCACTTTATTTTCATCTATATCTATACAAGTCACATGATGCCCAATTTCAGCAAAACACGTCCCACTTACTAAACCAACATAGCCTGTACCAATAACCGATACCTTCATTTGCAATCCTTTCTTATACGCTCATAATGGCAATTTAAACTAGCCTCATTCTATTACAACTATTATGATATTGCTACGAACAGACATTAGGGAATAATTTTGAGTAATCTTATCAAATTTTTACTAAAGCTTGCTTTGGCCATAGGCATTATTTATTGGCTCATTCAAAGTGGTAAGCTCGATTTCTCCCTAGTTTCAAAGTCCATTTCCAGTGGCCCTCAGTGGATCTTTTGCCTACTTCTTATCTTTGCCCAAGCGGCCCTTTCCTCAGTTCGCTGGAAGCTCATTCTAGAAATTAACTCCGACAAAATTTTCTCTTCCTTAAAAGTGATGAAAGTTACTTGGATTGGCCTATTCTTTAATTCCTTTCTTCCGGGTGCAGTGACGGGAGATTTTATAAAGCTTCTTTATGTAAAAGATATTGATCCAAAAATGACTAAAACCTATCTCGTAACCACTGTTCTCATCGACCGAATCTTAGGCCTAATTGGACTTTTAACGATTCTCGGTATGAGTAGTATGTTCTTCTATGAAGAAATCATTGCCTTTGGTCCAAAAATGGCGACTTTACTCCATTTCAATCTTCTGCTCTTTGCTGGTGCCATGTTTTTCATTTCCTTACTATTTGCTCCTCAGAAGATTCAAAACACAGTCTTAAATTTAGTAAAGATGATTCCTGTTTTAGGTGAAAAAATAGAACAAACCCTAAGTGGAGTATGGTTAATTGGTGCCCAGAAGAAAACACTTCTAACGTGCCTGGGAATCTCTATTATCTTACAAGGGATTACGATCGTCGCTTTCTATATCATCAGCTCACCTTTTTATGGAAAGGATGTGCCCCTTACTTTCATAGCTTCTCTTGTTCCTTCTGGTTTTATTGCGATTGCTATTCCAATATCACCCGCAGGTCTTGGCGTTGGTCACTATATTTTTGATCTCCTCTTCTCCTATATTCATATTCAAGGAGGAGCTAACTTCTTTAATCTCTTTTTCTTGGTTAATGTCACCATTAATAGCTTGGGATTCTTTCCCTACGTTTTTAGCGGGAAGAAGCATACTTTGGAAGAAGCTGAACAATTTGAAGAGGCGACTTTATAATGATTTTAATTAAATGACTTTAAGACTTAGGGAAAACAAATATCTTCTCTACGTTCACATGCCCGTAATGTTGCCACTTGGTTTTATGAGACTCCGCTAGAAATAAGAACTTCTCTTCGCTTTGAGCTCGGCCTTCTTCATTCTTCTTATGGGCTTTACGAATTTTCTTGGCTTCTTTTTTCAAAATAGAAGCAGCATCGTTGGGCATGACTCGTAATCCATTATAGAGATAATATTCATCTAAATACTTAACAATTCTTCCAATGAACATATCCCCTTTTACTAAAGAGGGAGCAGGATGAGTCTTGGCCAAGATGATTTTCTCATCGTGAAGAATATCTTTTAGAACATGCTGTCCTTTGAAACTTGTTCCCGTGTATTCAAAAAGACTATGGGTAGTTCCTTTGATGGCCTCGATAATTTCTGGTAAGGCTTCGTGATCAGAGAGATACTTTTCAAAGAAAGTTGGGCTTTGTTCATCAGCATTACTCGGTCTATATTCAAGTACATACCAGTCATTAAAGGCCGCCATCCTTGATTCGTAATCTTCATCCTCTTCAAAAACTTTTCCAGTTCTTTGAAAATAAAAGTCTTTTGCTTCAAGTAATTGATCGTAGAAATCTTTTTCGGAATACTTGATTAAAACTTTTTCAAGCAAATATCGCAGGCTTTCATGCATATCTAGTCATCTACCTTTAAAACGGCCAAGAACGCCTCTTGGGGAACTTCAACAGAGCCCACCATTTTCATTCTCTTCTTACCAGCTTTTTGCTTTTCAAGAAGCTTTCTCTTACGAGAAATATCACCACCGTAACACTTGGCTAAAACATTCTTTCTTAAGGCCTTAACGGTTTCTCTAGCAATAATTTTAGCACCAATTGCAGCTTGAATAGCAATATCAAACTGTTGGCGATCAATTAATTTTTGAAGTTTTTGAGTCAGATCTCTTCCTTTATAAAAAGCAGAGTCACGGTGACATATCAGAGAAAGTGCATCAACTTTATCCCCATTGAGAAGCACATCGACCTTCACAAGGTCCGATCTGACATAGCCTTTAAACTCATAGTCCATAGAGGCATATCCCTTACTCATGGACTTTAATTTATCATAGAAATCAAATACCATTTCACTTAGAGGAAGATCGTAGAAAATTTGAACACGATCTTCTGTAAGATATTTCATATCGGTCTGACGACCCCTTCTTTCTTCACACAACTTTATAATGGCCCCAACAAATTCATTAGGCAGGTGAATACTAAGGCCAACAATGGGCTCTTCAATTGACTCAAATTCTCCAGGCTCGGGCATTTCAGAGGGATTAGAAATCTGAATACTCTCACCATCATTAAGTAAAACATTGTAAATAACAGAAGGTGCTGTGGAAATAAGATAGAGATTAAATTCTCTTTCTAGTCTTTCTTGAATAATGTTCATGTGAAGCATTCCAAGAAAACCACAACGGAAACCAAATCCAAGAGCAGCCGATGTTTCAGGCTCATAGGTGAATGAAGAATCATTAAGAGCAAGCTTTTCTAGTGCGTCTTTCAAATCCTCATATTCATTAGACTCAACAGGAAAGATTCCACAAAACACCATCGGCTTTACTTCAGAGTAACCCGCTAGCGCTGGTGTATCTTTCTTAGCTGCTTTAACAATGGTATCCCCAATCTTCACATCACGAATGGTTTTAATCCCGCAAATAAGCATTCCAACTTCACCAGCTCCAATCTCTTTAAGCTCTGTAAAAAATGGAGAATTTACACCAATGGAGAGAACTTCATACTCTCCTCCTGATTTTTTCAAAAAGATTTTATCTTTCTTTTTTAGGCTGCCATTCATAACACGAACAAGAACAACCACTCCTTTATAAGGATCGAACCAAGAATCGAAAATAAGGGCCTGAAGATCTGAATCGTAGTCTCCCTGAGGATGTGGGATTTTGGCCACAATAGTTTCAAGTAGACCTTCAATACCAATACCTGATTTAGCCGATACCATATCAGCTTCCATGGCTTCAATTCCTACAATATCTTCAATTTCTTGCTTTGCTTTATCAGGATCAGCGTGAGGAAGATCAATTTTATTAAGAACAGGAATAACTTCTAAATCATTTTCTAAGGCCATATAAACATTGGCCAAAGTTTGCGCTTCCACGCCCTGACTAGCATCGACAACAAGGAGGGCTCCGTCACAAGAAGCAAGTGAGCGACTCACTTCATAAGTAAAATCCACATGCCCGGGAGTATCGATAAGATTGAGATAGTAAGTATTTCCATCTTCTGCTTTATAGGTCAAACGAACTGTTTGCGCCTTTATCGTGATACCTCTCTCTTTTTCGAGGTCCATATTATCTAAGAGCCTGTCTTTCTTTTCACGACTTGTAACCGTACCCGTTACTTCCAAAAGACGATCGGCTAATGTTGATTTCCCATGATCAATATGAGCAATAATTGAAAAATTTCGAATAAATTTCTGATCCATACAGCAGGCACTTTCCCAACGTTAAAAATAGGAGTCTATAGGTGGGCCATGGTTGCAACGAACAACACAAGGCAACAAAATCACACAAAAACTTCTTTCGAGAGTACCATAAGGTAATAATCTAGTGAACTTTCTTTTCCACGAATTGGGATAACATTGGCATAACCTTCATAAAGATATTCGGGCTCTTTCTCTTCTTCTGACTCAGTTTCCGGATCAAGCACTTCCCCTTCCAGAGCTTTTGTACTTGAATCCTTACTTTCCCTGCGTTTATCTTTGGATTTTTCACTATCCTTCGTTTTTTCTTTAGTCTTTTCTTTAACGCGCTCTTGAAGTTCTTCTTCTTCATCTGCATTTTTCTGACTTCTAGCAGCAATTTTTACTTCTTCATTTTCGATCTTAGAGCGTCTCTTAAGAGCAAGCTCATAAGCTCCAATAATGGGAGAAGGAATCACCGTCTCTGTCATTTCTTTTCCAATGACATCTTCAGATTGAACTTGAAGAAGAGAATAAGTCTGGTTATTCATATAAATCAATTCACCGTGAGCATTGGCCACAAGAACAGGTTTACGAACCAAGTTAGCAAGAGCATCAAATTTCCTATTCTCAACAGAAATCCGATCCGCTCTCAATTCCTCAAAAACTTTAAAGGAATAAATCATTTTATTCATTTCTCGAGCAATTTCCCCAATTTCATCATCTTGAGAATAGTAGATACTGACATCAAAGTTACAGTCTTGCAGTTCTCTAATTGCATCTTTAATTTTCTTGAAAGGCAGAGCAATCTTACCAGGAATAACGAGAGCTAATATAATGGTGAAGAGAAAACCGATAATCAAAACGATCATCATATGTCTCTTTGTTTCACCGATAATTTTCTTAATTTTCTTATCTCTTTCTACCGTTTCATAATATTGAATGTCTTGAAACTCAGAAAAGGAATCAAGAATCTTATCCGCAAGTTCTCCAATGGTTGAAAGGCCAGAAGTTCCTCTATTAAAGAGGGCACCCTTGCTCAAAACAAGTTTAAGAGAATCTACATACGAGAGCATTTGACCAACGATCTTCTTTGCGTCGGGGTTTTGATAGAGAGAATCCAGAGTGTGTAATTGAGAGGTAAAGCCTTCACAAAGATTGATAATCTTATCAACCTGCTGGGGTGTTGGTTTATTGGTTAAAATTCTTCTTTGATATTTAAGTAGAGAAACTGCTGAAATTCTAATTTCATCAGTTAATAGGGCCACTCGATTCGATTTAACCGTTATCGACTCAATATCTTTATTTAGATTGTTTAGGTAATTGAAGACAATGAACATCAAGGCCAAAACTACTGAGTTGGCAATGATAAAACTCCATGTCACACGTCCTCTAAGGGATAAAGTCACGCTTTCTCCTAATCCGCAAGTTCTGCAAATAATTTATTAAAATTCTTTTCACTTCCCACTAAAACCACAATGTCATCCGCTTCAATAACATCCATGGGCATAGGACAATCATTAATCTCAACTTTATATGCAGCTTTTCCATCTTCAGAAATAAAAGGAACCTTCTTTTGAAGAGCTACAATATTTAAAGAATAATTTTGACGAATTTTACTTTCTACTAATGTTTTTCCCTCAAACTTTTTTCCAAGTTTAAGTTCAACAATTGAATAACCTGCTGCAAAGTTGTAGCGCTGTAAAACGTGAGGAGCAACAATTTTAGAAGCGATGATCTCCCCCATCTCGTCCTCTACTTTAATAATCTCAGAGGCACCAATTTCATGAAGAACGTGCTCATGAATAACAGAGGTTGCTCGAGCGATAACTCGCCCTACCCCTAATTTTCTTAGCATCGTTACGGCCATGATAGACTGTTCAATATGATCACCAATGGCCACTACAGCGACATCAACATCAGAAATATTTTGTGAACGAAGAGATCTCTCATCTGTAACATCTAAATTTACAGCATGAGTGACTCTATCTTTAATTTTATCAACGAGGCTAGAGTCCTTATCGATAGCAATGACTTCTGCTCCCTTCTCATAAAGACGGATGGCGGTTTTTGCACCAAATGTACCAAGGCCAATAACGGCAACAATCATTGAAAGACTCCTTTAGATATAGCTCTATTATACCTATTAACAAAGTCTTATCTCACATTCTTCCCTCATTGGAAATTCTTTCCGCCTAAACAGCTGTACCGTGTTATCAAAGCTCTTTTTTGTAGAAAAATAGCCTAAGTTAGAATAGCTCAGGATGGGAGAGCATTTTAGTTATTTGTTGACTCGTAAACTCAATTACTTCGAAATATTCGCTTGTCTTGTGCATAAAATTACTACTTTCATTGCCTGAATGAGTATCTTCTAGACCGTCATCTCTACGTCCAAAAGGATAATAGTCATCTTCTAAATGAAATAACCCTAAATAGTGGGCTAACTCATGGCCAACCACTTTCTTAAGTTTATTGAAATTTATCTCTACTCGAGGAGTAAATCCAATGGCCAATGCACAATGTTTATCTATTTTCTGTGATATAAATCCAGGCAGACAGCTTGCTAGTCCTTGAAAGTCTTTTTGATCAGAAACCTTCCCTCTTGAAAAGAGATAAATCTGAACTTCATTCCTACGACCTTTTGTAAATTCTTGAATTTTCTTTTCTAAATCATTTGTCTCTTCTAAAGGGTCCTGCCAGTTATCCTTTATTACAATATCTATCGATAAACCATAATCTCGGTAAATCTTTTCTAGATCTTCTATGGCCAGTTCCAAAGCCAAGGGATCGATTAGCCCTTGATGATGAAGCTTTATTTTCATTCCTTTTTGAAGAGTTGCCTCTTCTCTCGTCAAAGTATTCTTATGAATAAAAACTTTTTTATTAGATTGTCCATTCCCATCTACCAGCCGAAGTTTCCACATCCCTGTTTTGTTATCCATACCATTAATGGAATCGTTTACGATTATTGAAAAAAGGCCATCAACAACATACGTTGGTCTCACTTTATTTCCAATGGTGGAATATATCCAAGGAGGAATTCTCTGAGAGGATGGTGTGGCATAATTAGATTTAATGATCACTTTTCCATTAGGTGCAACTAAATCTCTGATGAATGTTTTCTTTCCCCCAATAACTTCAAAATTAAATTGTAATGACTTAATTTCCTTACTAGATACTTCGAACTCAATCCAATCAGATTCCTTTCCTGAAAATTCAAAATCATAATGGCCCCAAGAATATTGAGGACCTAAGAAGTAGATCATAAAAAAGGAAAGAATAAGTTTCATTCTATTCATGGATAAATTCGAGTAAGGTTTGTTTATGATAATCAGATAATTCATATGAATTATTGATTGAGTTTCTGATTTTTTCTTTATTCATCTTACTCATTTTATTCAAATACTTGTAATATGAGATTTCGAAAACTCCCTGATAGAGAGCATCTAGGGTATCTTCTAAGTAGGCATCAAAATTAATATGATCTTGTTGAGAGCGGAAACTATAGAATTCAGCATTAGCATCGAATCCGATACTCTCGTAAGCACAAGAGAGATGCTCATCTTGAAAGCGTATACCTAATAGAGCTCTTCGTCTCATTTTTTTTAAAAGGTCATTTTTGAAGTCTCTATCTATTTTCTTAAATTCAGAACAAGTTATCAAATCGAGGTCAAAGAAATGAAAAGAAGGCTTATCTAATGACTGATCAAAACAGCTTTTAACATTATCCTCTGAACGGCAATAACTTAAAATACGTTGGGCTACTTTAAAGGCCTTGTATGCATTTAAAAGTCTTGGAGCTTTTAAGTTTCCTATTTTATTTTCTGCTGAATAGAAGGCCGTATTTTTTAAAAGCTTAATTGTATTGGCCCTATCTATTTTTGGCCAAAGGCTTGCAATGTTGGCCATCGTTGCAGCTACAACGGGAGTTGCGCCACTTGTCCCTCCAAAGAGAGTTCTTTTCCCATGACCATCGATTGCCAATAATTCACTATTTGCTGGGGCTAAAATCAACATATCATTATGTAATTGCGTACCAAAAGTTGTTAGTCCTAAAGGAGAAAAACTTCCGACTAGCATGGCCTTTGATTTAATTTCTAACTCTCTAACCTTTTCTGGCCATCTATTACCAGAAGCAAGAAACCACAGAACTCCCTTTTTATCAGCTCTATTGACCACCTCTAAAATAGATTCAGAATTCCAGCCCAAAGAATTAGAAATAATCTTTGGATAACGACCTTCAGCCTCAAGCTTATTGTAATAGTAGCGATACATTCCTGAATAATGAATAGATCCTAATTGTATGAGATTGATTTGTGAGGTATGACCGAAAGGATAGGGCCCATTAATAACGCTAGCTACAGAAGTTCCATGATGAGATCTCATTCTCCTATTTCCATTTCTTTGATAAGGAACATCAATCGGCTCAGTAAGCGTTACATAATCCTGCTCAAAGCCAAGGTCATAAATAGCAAGATCAACAGGACTTAGATTTAAATCTTTAAGTTCATCTTGTATAAGGTCACTTCCAATATATTCTTGAGACCATAAAGGAGTGAGCTTTTTATTCCCAAAAATTTCAATATAATCACCACGATCAAAGGATGTATCTATAATCATGGCCAAACTAGGAAAAGTTAAAATAGAGGCTAAAATGAGATTCAATATTTTCATGAACCTATTATAGAAAAATCAAAGATTTACTTCATTCGATAAAGTAAATCTTTCGGCCTGATTAAAGTTTAATCAAATCTCTAAGCGGGAATAAAAGGCAAGTAAATTCAAGCAGTTAAGCATTCTAGTTTTTCATTTCATTATTAAGAGAACTCAGCTTGTCTGCATTTTCTTCTAAGTATTGAGTCATCATTTCTAGCTCTTTAAGCTTGGCCAATGAATCATTAGAAGAATCGTCAATCGTAGCGAGAGCTTCGGAGAGCTCGGAAACTCCAGTGGATTGTTGATTAGCAGCTGCCGAAATTTCATCCAAAGAGCCTTCTTGCTTTAAAGAATTCTCTCTTACTTTAGAAAAAGAACTCTGTAGCTGATCATTAATTTCTGCCCATAAATTAAAAGCTTCGCCCACCTGGTTCTGGAATGACTTGATACTTTCAGATATATCTTCAATAGAGTGATTTAACTGATCCTTACTTTGTTCAACAATTTTTCCAATTTCCTCAGAGGCCTTTCCTGAAGTTTCAGCTAAATTACCGATTTCTTCTGCTACGACAGCAAAACCTTTTCCACTCTCTCCGGCTCTCGCTGCTTCCACAGAAGCATTAAATGAAAGAAGCTTGGTTTGAAATACAATATCATTAATCAAGGTCGTTTTATCACTTATGTCATTGACTGACTTTTCAACTGATCCTAATTTCTGAGAAGACTGCTCCCCTAGATCTGTCATCTTTTCCTTTATGACCTTAAGAGTACCTAAGAACTCTTCTCCCTTAGCAATGGCTTCAGAACTAGAATCGACCGAGTCATTGGTTTCTTTCATTAAACTCACACATTGTCCTATTTGATCCAAAGTGCTTTTCACCATTTGAGTAATTTCTTCCGCTGTAGCAGAAATTTCAGTAATGCTTGACGAGTTTGAGTTCGTATAATCTAGAAGATTAGTACAAGTTAATTTTGTATTCTTTGAAATCTCATCAATACTTTTCACTAAAGGAGATATTTCTATACTTAGTTTTTCCTGTAGACTTAGCGAATTTTTAAATCTTAAAGAAAGCATGAAACAGGCACACGACTCAACAACAACAAAAGCTGCATGAATGAGAACGATTCCAAATGTAGCATCGTAATTAAAAACACTTTCCGGAAGAAAGAAATAAAAAGAGATATGATGAATAGCTGCAACAAGAGCGGCGGTGATAATGGTCATAGGATTTGCAAATAAAGACAGAATTCCAATCATTACAAAAATATGAAAATGCCATTCAATCATTCCCTTACCTAAATGGATCATTATCGCCGACATTGAAATCGCACTAAATCCCATTAAAGCAGAGGCAAGCTTTAAGTTTTTAAAAATATATTCAACAAAGAGATTACCTAGAATAAGAATAATAGGCGCACCCAACGCAATATACTTCTCTGTCCCAAAGAATGAAGACATATAGTAGAAAATCGGTATATGAAGAATGAAGAAAATATTCATATATTTTAAAACTTGTTTTAAGTTTTTCTCATACACGCTCATACTTTATCCTCTTTGTATTTTAAGCCTAGTGGATCCAAAATCTTTTGATATTCCTTACTGACACTACAGCCTCTTACCGGTAAAGACTCTAGTTCCTGTCCCTTTTTAATTTTTTCTATGAAATTCATTATATTGATTTGAACCAAAGGATTTATCAAGTTTTGCGAATATCCTCCAATATATTGTATTGTTTTAGTGTGATCATAAATCATAAGAAGAGGAACACCTTTAATACTTGAATTAAATTTCTTCTGTATTTCTTGGGAAGAAAACTTTTGAGCTCGAAATCCTTTCTTTAATAGATTTTTTGAAAATTCCTGTTGATTGTCATCGATAACGACGACACTTTCTTTGGCATATTCTGCTTTCAATGGGCCTCGTCTTATTAAGCGATTGAAAATCTCTGTAGAACAGCTGCAAGCTGGCGTAAGAAAATGAATGACTCCAAAATTCTCGGTTTCTTCTACGGCATCTTTAAAATCCATAAAAGAGCTTTTCTTTGGGCTATAATCAGCAAAGTGCCATGAGTGAATACTCCCCAAAACAAGGGAAATAAGTAGAATCCAAGTACCGACTACAGCAGTTTGAATCTTCTTATTCATCTTCTTATTCATCTTTATTTAATCTTTATTTCTAACCAATCATAATTCGACCATCAGGATATTCATGAGATCCTTTAGATGAGTCTTGTTGACCAATTCCTAGGATAAGAGTTAGAGGACCAATTCTTCCAATAAACATAAGAATTGCGATTCCTATTTTCCCAGCAACAGTGAGAAATGGAGTGATTCCTAGAGATAGTCCCACCGTTCCGGATGCTGAAATCACTTCGAAGAAGATGGCCAAGAAGGATTGATTGGGCTCAAACTTCATTAAAATAAGGATAAAGGTAGAAGTGATTATGATCGAAATAAACATGAGAGCAATAACTCTAACAACGATTGGCGCAGGAATAGTTCGATCTAAAATTGTAACTCTCTTTTCACCTTTTAGGGTGGAAGTAATCGATTGAACTAAAATGGCCAAGGTTGTAGTCTTCACACCACCTGCTGTTGAACCAGGAGAGCCTCCAATAAACATAAAAAGAGTCATTGCATACAAGGTATAAGTATGAAGACCAGTTAGAGGAATTGAATTAAAACCGGCTGTCCTTAAAGTTACACTTTGAAAAAGTGCGACCTGTATTTTTTCAAAAAGAGTATAATTATCTAGTGCATGGAGAAATTCCCCAAAGAAAATAAAAACAGCACCAACAATCGTCAGAACCATAGATGTAACAAGAACAATCTTTGCATGAAGTCCAAGACGCACGAGTTTTTTACCAGTTGTAACAATCTCTTTGAGTTCTTTTAATACAACAAAACCCAAACCACCTAGTGTAATCAGGATCATTATGGTTCCAGTAATCAAAGGATTTACGGCATAGGATTCTAATGATGTATCAAAGAGAGCAAAACCTGCATTACAAAAAGCAGAAATAGAATGGAAAAAGCCGTAGTAAAGGGCTTGCCCAAATTCAAAACCTTCAAATGTAAAAGCAATGGTTAAAACGATTGCCCCCCATAATTCGATAATAAAAGTATACTTAACAATATCAATGATCATCACAAAGAGATCTTCCAAAGAAGATACATCTAATAAGTCCTGCATAATCACCCTATCTTTCATTCCCAAAGAGCGACCAAGTAAAATCGTCATCGAGGAGTAGAGAGTCATAATCGATAAACCACCAATCTGAATAAGAACAAGAATGACAATTTGACCAAAGAGAGTAAATTCTGAAGCAAGGGATTTAGTCGACAACCCGGTCACACAGGTTGCAGATGTAGCCATAAATAATGCGTCAATAAACCCCATGCTTTCGCTATTTTGAGAGGCAAAAGGAAGCATGAGAAAGAAAGTTCCAAATAGTATTACCGCTGAAAAGGAAAGGATAACCAACTGAGCGGGCTTCAGCTTAAAGTTATCAAAAACACCCTTTTTTAAACGATTGGATTTTTCTTCTAATTTTGAATCATCATCATAAACCGAAAGCACAGAACTTAAGAGGTGTGCACTTGAAAGCCACCATGCAAAGACATCATCTCCCCAAGTAATAACAAGGGGGACAAAGATCGTTAAAGAGAAAATATACTTCCTAAAAAAGTATTCGATGCTCTTAGAATAGGTAAATTGGACGATAAGATGGATAATGATGACAACAGGAACAGCGCGAGCACCATAGAAGATGATATTTTCAACAAGCTCTGGACTCCACTTCATTGGAATCTTATCCATGGACCTTAGAGAATAAAATAGGATGAAGGTTCCATTGATGAAGAGCTCAAGTAAAAAAGGTATTTTTTGCCATAGGGTATTCATTGCTTCTATGGTAAACCAATTCCCATCCATTAGATAGCTTTGGTATACTTATTTCTGGTCTTGATTTTAAGAAATAATTTAGAGAATCACTATGAAACATATCATTCCTTTTTCTATTGAAAGAGTAGATGGCCTTGGGCAAGGGGTCTCTTTTGACCCTGCAAATGAAAAGGTTAACTTTATCCCCAAGACTCTCCCAGGAGAGAAAGGAACGGCTGAAGTCATCGCCAAAAAAGGGAAAAAGGTTCAATTTGCAAAGCTAGAGTCGGTCACAACGAAATCACCTGATCGAATTGATCCTCCTTGTATTCACTTTAACCAGTGTCCAAGCTGCGCTTTCTTACACACAACTTATGAAAAAGAGTGTGAGTTAAAAAAAGAGAGTTATAGCTTTTTATTTAGAAAATATTTTGATCCCTCAGATATCGTCTTTACGAAAGCCCCAAGAAGACTCATTTATCGCAATCGTATACAACTTCACTACGACAAGAGGCAAATGCGCCTAGGCTTCATCAAAGATAACGAAATTCTCCCTGTTCCCCAGTGTCAGCTGCCCCATCCTCAAATTCAAGAACGAATGGGTAAGCTCTATGAAAATGACTCATGGGTTCAATACGTTCAAGATCAACCTAATCGTGGCCATATTGAACTTTATCTCACGGAATGTGATCATAAAATCTACGAAGAAAAAGAGTATCAAGTAAGTATGGCAGTTAACCAGAGATATGCTCACGCTGGCTTTACTCAGGTTTTTCAAGAGATGAATCAAAAAATTATTGATTCCATTGATCATTTCTTTCTTCACTCGGGTTTAAAGAACCTCGCCAATGGACTTATCCTCGACCTCTTTGGAGGTGATGGAAATCTTAGTAGGAGCTTAGGGGCACCCACTGTAGTAGTTGACTATTATACCTCACCAAGGCTCGAGCAAAATCATCAAAAGTTTCTTTCCCAAAATCTTTACGATTCCGATGCACTTGACCAGCTAACTGATTATTTAGGACAGAATTTTAGTCGCGATATTCCGATTCAATGGCTAATCATTGATCCACCTCGTAGTGGTTTAAAGAATCTCAATGAATTTGTAGATCAGCTGTCTCCAGAGAAAATAAGCTATCTTTCTTGTAATCCAAATACCCAAATTAGAGATATTACTCCCCTACTTAATCAAGGTTGGAAAATCGACTCGATAGAGTTTCTCGACCTCTTTCCTTCAACGCATCATTTAGAGAGTTTTGTGCACTTGAAAAAAGCCTAAAAAACTCAATAAACCTCCTTATTCCGCAGTATTCGAGTTGATTATAAGCGCAGCTTTCCTTACAATTTAAGAGGTGCATAAAAATTAATCATACGCTAAAAACCGACAACTCCAGTCAAGGAAGATTACATGATTAGCTCCAAGAAGAATTTATTTATTTTTGCGATGCTCCTTTCTTTACTCGCAAGTTGTGCAACTCGAGCTCCAGGACAACTTAAACAAAAGTCAAATACAGAAAAGAAGGCTGAATTATATTATGACTACGGCACTAATGCCTTAGTTGCTAAAGATTACACTAAGGCCTTAACTAATCTTAAAAAGGCCGTCTCTATAATCGATGATGATAGCCGCTTTCATAATAATCTAGGGATGGCGTACTTTTTCAAAGGTGATTACAAAAAAGCCATTCATCACCTCAATGAATCTATTGATCTAGATGAAAAAAATAGTGACGCCAAAAATAATCTCGCATCCGTTTATTTTGATAAGGGTGAATATGAGAAAGCAGAAAAGCTTTATCGTGTAGTTCTCAAGGATCTAGAGTATGCCAAACAATTTAGAGTTTATTATAATTTAGGATTACTCGCGAAGAGAAAGAATAAAATTAATCAAGCTACAGCTTTTTTTAGAAAGGCAGTGGAATTGAATAAAACCTATTGTCCAGCTCAGTATGAGCTTGGCCTTCAAGCTTATCAATCACATAATTACCACCAAGCCTCAACATATTTTCAAAATGCTTATATGGGATCTTGTGGTAATAACCCGGCTCCCTATTATCAAGAAGCTGTCTCTCTATTTAATTTAGGAGAAGATGCCAAAGCTCTTTTAAAGTTCAAAGAAATTATAGAAAAGTTTCCTACGAGTAAAGAAGCGATACTGGCCAACCGTAAGATTAAAACTCTTAGCGTAAATAGCTATCGTAAAAATCAAAGAAAAATTCTGGAATCAAAAATGAGAAGAGGTACTCCCTCTCTTAATCAACATAATGGACCAGCATTTGAACCAGCACATGATAAAGAAAGGTCCCCTAAACCTGTAAAAGCCCTACAATTTTAATAACGGCGTAAATACGATGGCAAAGAAAAGAAAAAATCAAAAAAGAAAACATAATCAAAATAATAACGAACAATCCGACTTTCTTGCAGATGTTCCTGAATCCCAAAAGATTATGGGTGAAGAAAGTGAATGGAATAGTGATATGGAAACTCAAAATAATCCCAATGAGAATTTAAATAACTCTAAAGAATCTCATGAAGCTAACAACCCCAAGGTTGAGATGAATGACTCGTCTAACTTATCAAATGTCGACGATTCACCGGAGGCTTCTCCTGTAGTTGAGCAATCCCACCAAGCTACAGAAGAAAGCATGCCTAACTATCAAGAGTCTGCCTCAACACAAGAACAAGTATCTTTTGAGCCGCAAACAGAAGAATCTATTCCAGGACATACGATTGGTCCTCACTTGAAAAATGAAAGAGAAAGACTGGGAATTCAGCTTAAGAACGTAGGTCAATCAACAAAGATCAGTCTTACTAATTTAGAGAATTTAGAATCTGATAACCTTGAAGCTCTTCCGGACAAAGCCTATGTCACTGGATATGTTAAGAGCTATGCAAAACTTCTGAACCTTAATACAAGTGAAGCTCTAAAGCTTCTTGACTATACTTATGAAAAATTTGGAAAAGACCAAGGACCTCAAGAGATCGTCATTCCACAAGCACAGAATGCTCCTACAGTAAGTGCTCCCCTACCTATTGCTAAAATCGCAGCTGGTGTCATTGGAGTTCTTATTGTTATTGTACTCGCAGTAACGATCTGGATGAGTTTAGGAGATTCATCGGAAACCAATGAATCAGCAGTAGAAGAAAAAACATCCATCCAAGAAAATGAAACTATTGAAAAAGAAAATACTGAAATCACACCTCAAACTTTAACAGCAGAAACTCCCCTCCAAGAAGAATTACCTGAGGCGACGCCCAGTGTTTCAGAGGATGATGAAAACCAAAGCCTATCGACGGAAACAAAAGAAAATAACGCCGAAGAAGAACCAGCTCCTACTTCAACAAAGACCGTCAAAACGGAAAAGAAAGAAGCTGACTCAACACAAAATGAAGAACAAAAAGAAGAAGCCGAAGAAAAACAAAACTTCTACAAAATGGCCCGTACCCTATACAGCTTTGACGAGGATATGTCTCAAGACAGAATTAACGAACTTCTCCCTTCTCGATTTAGAGTGAACCCTGCTGAAGGAATCTACTCTGTCTTTATTACCGCTTCTCAAGGTGATTCTTGGCTCACTTATAAAAGTGATGATGAAGAAATTCGTAAATTTGTACTTAAAGAAGGAAGATCAATTCTTATTAGAGGAAAGTTGACTCGAGTGTTTATTGGTAACTTAGGGGCTGTAAATATCTTTCTCAATAATAAGCCCTTAAAAGTCTCTTCCTCCTCTGGGGTAAAAAGCCTTATCTTTCCCCAAGAGCAATCAAGTAATTTTGTAACACCTCTCTTTATCTACAAGAAAGATGGCTCAGTAATCACAAGTGAAGAGTATTTAGAAGAGAATCCCCAGTAAATAGGAATCTCATTAAGATTGCCAATCTAATTTCTGATAGAAGCGTGCTCCTAAAATAAAAGTAATGAAGGTTGGCAAGAATACTACGATATAAGCGGGAGCGGTTCCTTTTCGCGCTAAGCTCACTCCACCAAAGAAAAGTACATAGTAGCTAATTAGAAAAATCATTCCTAGAGAACCTGAGCTCTTAGTCTTTCCTCGTCCTCTCTTAATTCCTAGACTAAATCCAAGGAACATAAAAAGAATCACCTGAATGGGTGTATTGTAACGAGTCCAAAACTCAATTTCTGACTTAGGTAAATACTTCTTTATATCATTTAAATCATTCTCTTGCTCGGGACTAATCTTTCCCTTGGCCTTAAGTGCTTCTAATTTATTAATTTCTGCTCTTCTTTCATTGATCACGGCCTTTAACTCAGCATTAGAACGCATTGAATCTTTGGTTACAAAACCAGGTAAACCCCCTCCAGAAATGACTGGAAAATCATATTCTTGAAATAAGATTTTTTCAGTCTCCTCTCCCTTCGAAAATTTAACTATATTTCCTTCTTCTAAATGCAGCCGCATACCAGGAGTTCTCAATTCTCCAAGAGACTGTTTAATTAACGCCCCTCTTTTGGCAAAGATAATATGTTCCCCTATATCTTTTTTCTGGAGAATAAAGACTTCGTTTAGTTTCACACCACCTTCATCTACATTCTCTGCGAAAAGAGTAATATTTGGAATTTCAGTGAAGAATTGACCAGACTTTATGTCCGTCATATTTCCTCTTGAGGTAAGCTGAATGATCGTATTTTTAAACATTGTTTTTGAATGAGGGATGAGATTTCGATTCAAAACAAAAATCATTGCAGCAATTAATAAGGAGAGGAAGATGAAAGGAAGAATGAGCCTACTTTTCTTAAGGCCAAAGGATCTCATAGCAACGATTTCTGAGTCTTCCGAGAGCTTATTTAAGGTGAATATCATGGCAAATAGGGCCGACAAAGGAATCGCCATTGGAAGAAAGGACACTGCAATATGACCCATTAATTCAAAAACCGTGATTATGTCGACGCCCTTCGAAGTAACAATCCGAATGATACGAAACATTTGAAACGTCAGAAGGAAGACAACAAAGAATAAGGTCGAAAAGACAAAAGGAGCTATAAAATGGGCTCCTAAATACCTCTGAACAATGGTCAATGGGAGGACTCTCCTCAACATGGTCTTTCTTTCCTCTTTTTATTTCACTTTAAACGCATAGGACATTGTAATAGATTTAAAGGAAAAAGAATATACGTGCGAATAAGGCCATTTTGTCTTAGTGATCAATTTAGACATAGCAGACTTATTCATGCTAGAAAGACCATTATTATAATCTATTGTGACACATCTCATTATCTAATTCGATTTTTCGAAACTTATATAAAGAAGGGAGAAATTCATGGAAATCAAACTCAACCTCAATTCAAAAGAAGCAACAAGCTCAGAGCTCGTTGTACTAGGATCTTTTGCTACAACGGAAAAGAAAGGTAAAAAAGAAGTTAAAGCTGCTTCTCTAACCAATTGGCCAAAAGAAGTTAAAGACTATTTTAGCGGCCTTAAAAGCGCTTCATCTTTCAATGGAGACAAAGGTGCTCAATTCTTCTTCGATTTTGAAGGAACTCGTTACCTAGCGTTTGGACTTGGAGAAAAGAAAGCTCTTGGTAATGAAGACGCTAGAAAAACTTTTGCCAATGTAGTGAAGGCGATCAAAGATTCACACACTTCTGCCTCTTTCCAATTAGATACAATGATGGCCAAAGGTGGTCTTGAAAATACTGCTTCTATTTTAACTGAAGCCTTAGAGCTTACGACCTATTTCTTTGACAAGTATCTTTCTAATAAAAAACAAGCAAAATTAAAGAAAGTAAACTTTGATTCTAAAGAAAAGAAAACTGCAGCTAAGAAAATTCAGAATGCGATCGATGAAGCTCAGAAAATTACAGAGTCTGTTAATGTTGCAAGAAATTTTGTTAATGAGCCACCTAATATTCTTAACTCTGAATCTTATGCAAAAGAAGTTCTCAAAGATGTTAAAGGAATCAAAGGGGTTAAGGCCAAAGTTCTTGGTAAAGCCGATCTTAAAAAGCATAAAATGGGTATGTTTCTAAGTGTTAATGCCGGTTCTGCTTATGAGCCTCAACTTGTTCACTTGACTTATACTCCAAGTAAAGTAACTAAGAACACTAAGCATATTGCTTTTGTTGGTAAGGGTCTTACTTTTGATACTGGTGGATACTCGCTAAAACCAGGTGGATCAATGGTTAATATGAAGTTTGATATGGCCGGATCTGCTACTGTATATGGTGCTTTTAGAGCCGCTGCCCTTTTAGGACTTCCAGTTAAAGTTTCTTGTTTTCTTGGAATGACGGATAATGCAGTTAATTCTTTAGCTACCATGCCTGACTCTATCGTTACTGCGATGAATGGAAAAACAGTAGAAATTCTTAATACTGATGCAGAAGGACGTCTTGTTATGGGTGATGTTCTTACTTACGCTTCAAACCACAAGCCAGACGTTATTATTGATTCGGCTACCCTTACCGGTGCTTGTTTAGTAGCTCTTGGAACTGAAGTTTGCGGACTTATGGGTAATGATGACAAGCTTAAAAATTCTCTTAAGAAAGCAGCTGGTAATGTTGATGAGTACATCTGGGAACTTCCTATTATGCAAGAATGGCGTGATGATATGAAATCCAATATTGCTGATCTTAAGAATATCGGTAGCAACCGCTTTGCAGGAACTCCTAAAGCTGCTGCATTTTTAGAAAACTTTGTAGGAGAAGGTATCGCTTGGGCCCACCTCGATATTGCAGGTTGTGGAGATTCACAAGCTCACTTACCTTACTGTCCTCCTAAAGGTGCTTCAGGTGTAATGGTAAGAACTCTTGTAGAGTTCATGCGTTCACAAAAGTAAATGACAATCAAACACCAAGGGGATGCTCAGCATCCCCTTTTTCATATTGTCTTAGTTGAACCTGAGATACCAGGTAATACAGGAAGTATCGGAAGAACATGTCTCGCTCTTGGAGCTCACCTTCACTTAATCCATCCTCTAGGTTTTGATATTAATGAAAAGGCCGTCCGCAGGGCAGGGTTAGATTATTGGCAACATATAAAACTTTTTGAATATTCCCATTTTGAAGAATTCCTCGAAAAAGTGAATCCTTCCCAAAAGATCTTCTTCTCGGCCAAGTCCTATAAAGAAGAGTCTCAAGTTTATTATCAAGCTCCCTACCAAGAAAACTGCGCTCTCATATTTGGAAAAGAAAGCACTGGGCTTGGCGATGATTTTCTAGAGAAATACAAAGCCCAAACCTATCACCTTCCTATGGACCGAACTCATATAAGAAGCCTAAACCTTGCCAGTGTCGTTACGACTGCGGGATACGAAGCCTTTCGCCATCTCCAAAAATGAAAAAGCCCGACATAAGCCGGGCTTTCCTATAATCATCCGTGAATTTTAGATCTAATCCATTAGAAGCTGTAAGTTGCACCTACACGAGTAAGAAGTCTATCAGCAGCGAAAACACCTGCTTCATCACCATCAGATACTCCATCATTTCCAGAGAATCCAACAAGACCATCGATAACAAGACGACCAAAAGGTAAGCTCATACCAGCATTAACATCAGTAGTATTATCGAAAGTAACTTTCTTATTATTAGTATCCGCTCCAAAAACTTGGTTAGCAAAGTTAGATCCAATTACGTTTAGTGAACTGTAGTTGTTATTTTTTCTATAACCATACAGATGTTGACGTACAGATCCTCTAAGAGTTAGCCATTCAGTAGCCTTAACCTCATAACCAAAAGTAAGAGGAACTTCTACATTTTCAGCTTCAGCTCTGTTGTTGAATTTTACTTCAATTGAAGTACTACGATACTCAATATTAGTAAAAAGCTTAGAGTCACCAAACTCATGAACACGTCCAAGTCCAACAGCGTAAGTCAAGAATCCACCTTCTACTGTACCTTGTTGACCTTGTGTAGAACCATAGCTACCAACACTGTCTTTTTGATCCCAATCAAACTTCTTCGCCATGGCATAAACTTTCATACCTTTTTGAATCTCATACCCACCACCTAGGTGAATACCAAGCTTTCCATCAAACTCATGGTTGATTTGAGTACCAGCTGTTACTGTACCTACAGTACCTAATGTATCTGTTCTCTTAGAGTTTGAAGCTAGAGATAAATTTAAAAAACCATCCCAGCGATCTCCAATTAAACCAAGTCTTGCAGCATAACCATGGTCTTCTTGACTACCGGTATCGTTATCATCTTTCGTGTAAACTAGATTTACACCCCAATCAAACATTGAACTTTTCTTCCCGAAGAAAATATCCAATTGGTTATCTGAACCATCAAGCATATTATTCGTAGCTCCAGAAGTCGCTCCAGTTTGTGCAGCAGCGGCAGCACCTGTTGCAAGAGCTCTCAGTAGTGCTGAAGTATTTGATTCATTTCCTAAATAAAGACCATATGTCCAATCACCATGAGACTTAAGGAAACCACCTTTTGCCTTAGGATTAGTAATTTCATCTGTTGCAAGCTGACTAGCTGTTCCAGCGGCGGGAACATTATTTCCCTCATCACCCCACTCCATAACTAAGCTATCAGCATACTTATGAATATTACCGGCGTTTAAGAAGATATTTCTGTTATCTTCAATATAGTAAGACCCTTCATTGTCAGTTTCATCCATCCCGAGGGCCTGTAGACGAGCAATTGTGGCATTTGCAGGAACCATCGATCCTAAAAGTAGAAGCGAAACCCATCCCTTAGTATTCATTTTCATTGTCCTCTCTCCTTGATATTTCAAGAGACCTTAAAATATCTTAACAATTTTATTTTTTGACAGGCAAAAAAAAGACCCAGCATTAAGCCAGGCCTTTTCGCAATTTATTATTAGAACCAGTAGTGAACAGCAACTTGAGTAAGAAGTCTGTCAGTATCAAGAACTCCACCGTTTCCTGAACCTGCAGTTCCATCGTTACCATTAGTACCGATCATACCGTCAATCATTAACTTACCAAAGTTAAGAGTTGCACCAGCTTGAACAGAAGTTGTATTGTCACGAGTTGACTTAACTTCAGCTGCACCAGTTGTCTTAGTCTTAACAGAGTTAAGAATGATATTTTGAGAGATTGAACCTCTAAGAGTTAGCCAAGAAGTTGCATCTGTTTCGAAACCAACAGTAAGTGGAAGCTCGTTGTAGTCTCTTTCAGTTGTAGAACCATTACCTTTATCTTCTTGAGAAGTCATTCTGAAAGCGATGTCAGCAAACATTCTAGAAGTAGAAGATACTTCTTTGATGTAACCAGCACCAACGTTAAGAACACTTTGGTCAGTTTCAAGATTGTTAGCAGCAGTATCTGCATCAGTTAACTTAGCAGCACCTTTGTTATAATCTACGAAGAATGTGTAATCCATCCACTTATAACCAACACCAACGTTCATTGAACCGTCATCTTCTAGCTTATCACCAGCTTCACCAGCACCTTCGTGCTCGCTATTGATTGTGTAGTTAACATAAGCGTTAAGGTCACCCATAACCATACCAAGACCAAGTCCTAGTGTATTTTGTTTCTTTTCGAAAGTTCCTTCTTCTTTCCCGTTAGCATAGTGAAGTCTCGCACCCCACTCAACACCCATGTCTCCACCAAAGAAAAGGTCTAGATCATTTGAACGAGCTTTGAAAGTTCCAGGAGAAGTAATTGTTGTTCCAGCATAACCTTCAGTAAGACCATCGAAATCACCAATATCTGAACCAAGGTAAACACCATAGTTGAAAGATCCAGAATTCTTGAAGAATCCACCTTCAGCTTTTGGATTTGAAGCACCACCAGCAGCAGTAGCATCTCCCCACTCAGTAACCATGTAGTTATTTGTTTGGTTGATACGAGCAGCGTTACGGAAAACGTTACGAGTATCTTGGATGTAGAATGATCCACGATCTTGGTATTGTCCAAGAGCGTTCATTCTTGATTTTGTTGCCCATGCGCTTGAAGTAGCGAGCGTTGCAATTGTTGCAAGTACGATTTGCTTTTTCATCTCATTCTCTCCTTGAAAAAGAAAATTAAAAATTAACTTTTAACGTAATAAAATTATCAACATTAAAACGTATTAATTGTATAAGTTATTTAAATTTTGGTGGGCAGTCAGATAAAAGTCAACTATTTGTAAGGCCACTTAACAAAAAAAAATCTGCGACTAATAAAGTTCTAACTTAAAGAGAATGAATAATTTCTTGGTGTCGACTAAGAGCTCTTGCTAAAAAGGACGGCCGTGCGCCAGAATCTTCGCATGATTTTTCGTCATTCACAAAATGCTTCAAAGGCGCATTATAACCATAGAAATTTAAGTTTTGATATTTCTGTAGCGCTTCAGAGCCCAATTCATCGTCAATTTTCAGACACCCTGATTGGGGAGCAAGCTTAATAAATTCAGATAAAAATTCACACGAATTTTCACCGAAAATTTTGTCTAAATTTTTCTTCAAAAGGCGTATTTTTTTTGAGATTTCATCTTCACTTGTATGGCCAATATCCATAAAAGTTACAAATTCACCTCTTTGAACTTTCTTTTTTTGCATTGAAATCTCGACTTCATCGTCATCATTTTCAATACGAACTTCTACGAGCTTTTCTATTTCTTTAAATTCTCCAACAAAATGTCCCCACTCATGCGTATAAGAAAGTGGAATAAACAGCGTTTCCACCATATCTGTTATGGGCTTCTCGAAATCATATCGCATATAGAGGGCTGCAGGAGTTTGGGTCGATTCACAAAACTCAATGAACTCATTACTTAAATCATTCTTTTTCTCATAGAGATTGAGGTACTCACTAGGACCCATGCCCCAATATAGGCTTTCACAATAGACTAATTCACCACTCGCTACAGTGACTTCAAAATGAGAAGGTTCTGCTAAATCCTCTGGCAACTTATGAGCTATAGACTTAACTTTATAGTCCATTCTTTGCCCATTAACTCGCTCTAAAAAGCCTTCTTCACTTAAGCAACCAAGAAAATCAGATAGCTCAACATCTGATCTTCCTACTGTAAAATACTCTTCATTCCACAATAGTTTTTCAGACTTTGCTCTTCCTCCAAACTCTTTCCATTTCATATCTTTGTAAAAAAGTTCAGGGCCTTCTTTTAAAGTGATTTCTAAATCAGGAAAATAGGTTTTTACCTTCTCAATATTGGCCTTGCCTCGAAGGGTAGAAGGGCCCAATAAGGCAACATCATTTTGAGTGAGTTCATGAGAACAAATCCAGCCGACTTCAGATTCTCCGAGTTTCTTAACCAAGTCATTATATAAAGAAACACTAAAAGCATCCTCGCCAATAACAAGGTGTCTTTTATAGATCTTCTTTTGTGTTTGATTGTCTTCTTTCTTAAGGCTAAGTAAATTAAAACCAGATGACATGGCGGTCGAACTCCCGATAAATACTATGCTTTTGCACGATAGTACCTAAGGATTAGACTTCTTGTCATTAAAAACTTACCAATACACTCAGAATAGAGTTTAAATATTGAGTTATTTGACGACGAGTTTATCACCTGCGCGAATTCGACGTCGCTTTAAGATATGGTAATTAGAAACGATTAAAGTATCGAGATTCGTTCCTGTTTTCTTTGATACAGTCCAAAGAGAGTCTCCTCTTCTCACAGTATAAAATCCAGATGGGCTGGCAATCTTTCGCCCTCTACTAAGAGCTCTTCTAATTCTCTTATTCCATGCTCTTCTTTTACGAACTGCTTTCCTTGGCCTTTCATATAGATCAGCATACATATTATTCTTTCTAATATTATGCCCTTCTCTAAAAGGAAGCAGAACCAGTTGTCCCCTCTTTAATCTTTTTGAAGGTCTTTGATCGTTTAGCCACACGAGAACATTCTTATCTTTTATTTTGAACTTCTTCGCCACATCATTGAGAACTGAACGCTTTCCTCTAATTCTATATTTCATAAAGTCTGTAGCAATGAGAGTACTAGGATCTTGTGAACAGCAACTCGCAAACTGCTGAGCTTTACCTACTGGTATTCTTAATTTGTAAGAAGTATTTTGAGGAGGAGTAAACCAGCGTAGAATTTCCGGGTTTAAACGTTGAAGTTCCTCAAAGTCGACATTGAGTTGTAAAGCCACTTTATAAAGATCGGTTGCCGGAGCCAATTCCACTTCTTCGAAGTCTAACGGCTCATGGAAATCTATCTCTTCAAATCCAAAAGTTTTTAAGTTCTTTCCAATAATGGCCAAGGCCATGATCTTAGGAACGTAGTTCTTTGTTTCTGCTTTTAAATAGCGACCTTTTCTGATCTTCCAAAAGCTTTCCGTTTTATATCTTCTAATCGCACGACCAATCTTGCATTCACCAGCATTGTATGCAGCCGCAGCAAGTTCCCAAGAACCAAATTCGCTGTAAAGTTTTTTCAAGTAACGAGAAGCTGCGATAGTGGCCTTAATGGGATCTCTTCTTTCATCTACATACCAATCGATATGCAGACCAAAGCGTTTCCCGGTATAGGGCATGAACTGCCAAGGTCCAACTGCACGAGCCCAAGACTTAGCTTTATTTTGGAAACCACTTTCGGCCATGGCCAAAAAGATAAGATCTCTCGGCAAACCATGTTCTTCTAATATTTTCCCAAGTATTGGAGCATACCTTCCTGCACGAGCACTGTATCGCTCAAAAAAGCCCCTTCCTCTGTTTAAAAAATAATTGATCCATTTCTTTACAGCATCATTGTAAACAACAGGTATATCAAAGTAATAATTTTCTAAATTTAAGTGGTCAGCACCATAGAGATAATAGGTCTTCTTTCCATAGTCATGGGGCTTATCAATACTGGAGCTTCCAATAATGACAGAATTATTATCATTTTCTTCAGCTTGTCTTGCGGCTTCAATGGCCTTTCTTCTAAGCTCAGAAGTAACTACAATTTCTTCTTTATTTTTTTCTTCTTCAACTAAAACTACTTCTTTAGCCTTTTCAGAATTAAAGTGTGAACATGAATTGAATGCTATCCCTATCGATAGAACGACTAGAGACTTCGAAAATTTATTACTTAGCACTAAAGAAACTCCTCATACTCAAAATAAAACTCTTTGAGCGTTCTCTATTTTCCCTTTTTCCCTAATCAGGGTCAATGGGAGAATGCGTGCGCATTAGATTACGCTCAAGCCCCTAAAAATACGAGGACTAATTCGTCAATTCTTGGTTAACTTCTTCCTTTTGACCAATTTCATCGGTTTTTAAGAAAGAATCGACCACAATAGTTCCTACGGCATCACCGAAGACATTAACTGTTGTTCTAAACATATCAAGTAACCTATCAACAGCTAAAATTAATCCAATTCCCTCTAGAGGAAGACCAACTGCTCCAAGTACAATCGACATGGTAATAAGTCCAGCACCAGGAATGGCAGCAGCGCCAATGGCGGCTAAAGAGGCCGTCATGAAAATAACAACCTGTTGCCCAATAGTCAGATGGATTGAATAAGCTTGAGCAATAAAAATAGCAGCTACGGATTCATAAAGAGCCGTTCCATCCATATTGATCGTCGCGCCCAAAGGCAGAACAAATTTTGCTGTATCTTTTCTTACCCCAAGATTTTCTTCCACGGCCGTCATCGTAATAGGAAGAGTAGCTGCAGAAGAGGAGGTAGAAAAAGCGGTTAATAAAGGAGCGGAAACTCCTTTGATAATATAAAGGGGTGACTGCTTAAGTCTTACAGAGGCTACAAAGAGCAAAAAGATAGCGTGACAAGTTAATCCCACAACAACCGTAAGAATATATTTACTCAGGGAAATAATGGCATCGGTTCCACTTTTGGCCATCACATCCATCATTAAGACGAAAATACCAATGGGAGCAAATCTCATAATTCCGTGGGTTAACTTTAAAGTCATCTCTTCAAGACCTTCCATTAAAGCAACAACAGGCTTTGCTTTTTCCTTGGTGTAAAGAGCAACAATTCCCATAAAAATGGCAAAGACAATAATTTGTAAGATATTTGCACCGGCCAATGCTTCAGCAGGATTAGTAGGAACTGAGTTTATGAGAACCCCAAGAATGGTTTCGTATAGTCCCTTCTTCTCAGAAACAGCTACTGCCATATCCCCTTCGAGAGCTTGAAGACCTGCTGTACCAAGATCAGCACCTACTCCAGGGTTAATGATATTAACAAGAATAAGACCAAAGAGTACGGCAATTACCGTTGTCATAAAATAGTAAGCAACGGCCTTTCTCCCCATGGACCCCAATGCTTCAGGAGTACCAAGATTCGTCATAGACATAAAGATCGAAGAAAATACAAGAGGAACGATAACCATTTTTAAGAGACGAATAAAAATATCACCCAATGGTTTAACATATGAAACCCACTCTCCTTGCCCAAGAGCGTGGATGGCCAAGCCTATGACGAGACCTCCGACCATAGCAAAGCCAATTCTTTTGGCCTCTTTCTTTGATGCTTCCTGCATGAATATCCCCTTATATTTTTAAATGTAATTAACTAACTCAATGCCCATGCACTAGAGATTTACGAAGGTATAGAATGCCTCTTTGCTTGTGTAATAATCTATCTAGTACAATATAGGGAACTATTGTAACTAAAGTCTTGTAATAACAGTATGCAAAATAAAAAAATGATATATTTTCTCCCTTTTCTTTTAAGAATAATCTTAGGGAGTAGCTTTTTATTTCCGACCAAAATATACGGAAAAGTTGATCCAAAGAACTATGACTTCTCTCTAGATCAATTTAAAGACTTCGCACCAAACACAAAATTAGATGAGATAACCAAGAAGTATGGAAAGGGTGATCTTATTCAAAAAGATAAAGAGATTAAAATAATCAAATATTATATCAAACATATTCGTTATAAATTCCCTATTTTTGTTTCTCTCTATCAAGACCAATCAATAGGATATTTTGCAAGACTTCCTTCCTATTTCTTACATGATGTATTTCATCAAAGTTTAATCAATCGCTATGAAAAGCAGGATCTTTACTCAAAGAAAGATAATGCCGATATTTATATTTGGAAGAATGAAGAAGGGGTGAAATACACTTACCAAGGTCAATGTACAATTACCTGTTTCCCCATGTTCTTACAGGCTGAAAAAGTAGAGTTGCCTTCTGAGTTTAAAGAAAGCCCTTATCTCTTACAAAGGGCTTTCGAAAAATTATATTAATTTTCTAATTTCTTTTTTCTAACAAAAATGAGAGCTGTTACACCGATCATAATCATAATCAAACAAAGTATTTGTCCCATCGTTGTTGTCCCACCAAAGTAGTATCCCAACTGAGAGTCCGCTTCTCTGAAAAATTCTACGATATATCTAAAAACTCCATATCCAATTAAAAAGGTCGAAGCTAAATAACCGTAGTGCTTTACCCTTGGTAAGAGAAACCAAAGAATAAGTGACAAAACAATTCCCTCTAAGAATCCTTCATACAGCTGAGAAGGATGGCGAGGATAGGGTCCTCCTGCTGGAAAAATAAGTCCGTAATCGGTACCAGTAATACGTCCATAAAGTTCACCGTTAATAAAATTCCCCATTCTTCCAAAAAAGAGTCCCGGGGCACCCGCCAAGGCCACATTATCCATAACTTGTGCCCAAGAAATACCTTCTCTCTTGGCAAAAATATAACCACCGAGTAAAAGTCCAGCTAGGGCTCCATGAAAAGAAAGTCCACCATTCCATACTGCAAAGAGTTCAGTAATGTGATGTTGATAGTATTCCCAGTTGTAAATGAAGACATAAAAAACTCGGGCACCAAGAAACATACAAATGAACATTATGCTGATTAGACTATCCACTTTATCTTTTTCAACTTTAAAGAATCCTCGCTTAACTAATTTCTTTAGAAGAAAGTTTGCAAGAACAAAGCCGATAACATACATCATTCCATACCAACGAATATGCAAAGGGCCTATTGAAAAAATATTGGGATCAAAATCAACTACCATAAATTTATACACTTTCTTTCTGTAATAGAGTTCACTTTATGAACTCTTCAAAAAGCTTAGAGATGTCTTCAATACTATGAAAACATGATACACCTATGGTCAGCTAAAGCAAGAATTTCATGATCTAAGCATCTATCTCGCCACTAGATCTTGGTTGAAAACTACTTCTCGGATAAACCTTTCCTGTCGCCTGCTTAGCAAGCTGATTGATAAGCTGTCTAATAGGAATACTAATGCCCTGAGGGTCTAAGTAGCTTGTTTTGACCGAGAGAAAACTCAAAAGTTCCGTTGGGCGCATGAGGATACTTCTCCCCTTTATAGCACTATCTAAACGTAGAATCTCTAGTCCACCTGAAACATCTTTAACTCCGTCACAGCTAAAGAGTTTTCCATTCATGACATCGATAAAAATAGCCTCACCTTGCGACTCCTTTTGATTGAGAACAACAAATCCCTCATCAACAGGAACACCCCAAAATCCGACAACACCGAGATTGGCAAGAGACCAAGTTAGAAAACGATCCAAAATGCTTCGAGCCGCAAAGACTCCATCTTCACCGACACAAAATCTATCCGTAACTCCACATTCCCAAGAAGCGGCAGCGAAGGAGTAAACCATTAGCGCCATATTCTTATAGCGATAAACTTTATAACCTGACTTTGGTAAGACCGACTCAAGGCCATATCTATCAGACGAAGCCACAGAGTTTATTTGTCCTGAAAGTTTAAAAGAAGCAACCTTAAGAGTTAACATCCTGGCCTTAGGATTTTCAGAGAGAGTTTTCTCTACGCTATCTTCCTCGTGCCCAGATAATTCTCTAAACTTCATTTGATCGAGAAGGGTCTTGAGATTGCCCTTATCCTTTCCTTCCAGATCATCCACAATTTTTATAAAAATGGGAAAATCTGAATCCAAATGGTACTGAAAAAGAGAATTTTGTTTAGTCTCCATATATGCCTCCGGTCTCCCTCCTATTCGACAAAAAGGTCCACGAAGGTTATTTATAACGTCATTTTTAACTCATCTCGGCAAAAATGTTCAGGAAAAAAGGTAAAACTTAGCAAGAGATTTCTTCCACAGACATTCTTTCGTTGACAAAGGGCCCAAAATTGACTAAAAATCTCCGTTCTATCGACTAAACTTGGGGAACTTTAAGTGTCCAGACAGCTTACCTGTCTTGAGAAGTAGACCGCCCCATTTTGTCTCAACTAAGGAGAAGGCATGTACGGAGTAGTAGAAATTAGTGGACATCAGTATCGTGTAGAAGCTGGAGATGTTCTTGACGTGCAAAAGCTAGCTGACGAAGCTGGTACAACAGTTGAACTTGACCAAGTTCTCTTTGTTGGTGGTGATAAAGCTGTTATTGGTAAACCAACTGTTGAAGGTGCTAAAGTTGTTGCTAAAGTAATTAAGCATGACAGATCAAAGAAAGTTATCGTTTTCAAAAGAAAGCCTGGTGCTTACAAGCGTAAAAACGGTCACCGTCAGCATTACACATCACTTCTTATCACTGAAATTCAGGATGGAAGCGGTAATACTGCAAAGATTGATGCTGACTCAGCAACTGCAAAGAAATACCTTAAGTAATTATAGAATATAAAATATGAATTATTAGGAACTTTTGAAGGCTAACTTTCTAAGGTTCCGAAACAGGAGTTAAATATGGCACACAAAAAAGCCGGTGGTTCAACAAATAACGGTAGAGATTCAAACCCAAAAATGCGCGGTGTAAAAATGTTTGGTGGACAAAAAGTTGTTCCAGGAAACATCATCGTACGTCAGTGTGGAACTAAGTTTCATGCTGGAAATAACGTAGGTATGGGAAAAGACTTCACTCTTTTCGCAACTGCTGAAGGGAAAGTTCAATTTTCTTGGTACAACAAAACAACTAAGCTTGTTTCTGTTGTAGAAGCTTAATTACGTATAAAATTATTTCATTAAAAGAAGGGAATTCTATCGAATTCCCTTTTTTTTTGTTAAAAAAAGCAGCTTATGAGATTTATCGACGAAGTTAAAATTACGATCCAGTCCGGAAACGGTGGTGATGGCTGTGTCAGCTTTCGCAGAGAAAAGTTTGTTCCTCGTGGAGGTCCAGACGGCGGTGACGGCGGAAATGGTGGAGACGTCTACTTCCAAGGGGATGAAGGGCTAAACACTCTCGTGAACTTTCGTGGAAAGAAGAATTATCGTGCAGAAAACGGCATGCAAGGTACAGGAAGCTGCTGTAATGGAAAAGCCGGTGAAGATCTTATTATTAAAGTTCCAGTAGGTACTCTTATTCGTGAAGCTGAATCTGGAGAAGTATTAGCCGACATAACGGATAACGAGCAAAAGGTACTCCTCGCTGAAGGCGGCCATGGAGGAATGGGAAATATAAATTTCAAGACCGCCACAAACCAAGTTCCTCAAAGGGCCACACCAGGAAGAGACGGGATTACTCTCGAGCTTGAATTAGAGCTTAAATTGATTGCAGATATCGCCTTAATAGGTATGCCTAATGCAGGAAAATCTACTCTTATATCTGTGCTCTCAGCTGCCAAACCCAAAATAGCTGACTACCCTTTTACAACTTTAGAACCAAACCTTGGAGTTGTTAAAGTTGGAGACAACCAGTCTCTTGTTCTAGCCGATATACCTGGACTGATCGAAGATGCTTCTGAAGGTAAGGGCCTAGGAATAAAGTTTTTAAAACATATTGAAAGAACAAAAGCTTTCATTCATCTGGTTGATGTTTCATGGTGCCTTGATGAGTTTGAAGCCTTTGAACAATATGTCATCATCAGAGAAGAATTGAATAAATATAACGAAGAGTTAACTCAAAAGAAAGAACTCGTTTGTCTTACAAAAATAGATGCTATGACAGATGAAGAAATCAAAAAGTTTCAAACCTTTTTTGAGGAACAACTCGATAAGAAAGTACTTCCTATATCCTCAGTGTCAGGGGATTCAATGGATCACTTAAAAGGTCTACTTTTTAGGCTTATAAGAGAAGATGATAACCAATAGGAAGACAAGAAGACTAAAAACCAAAAAAGGTTAAAAGAAAGAAGGATATACCCATGTCACAAGAATTTGTTGCAGCAGAAGTTGATAAAATTATAAAAAGTAAAGAATTTGAATACCCTCAAAATATGGCCATGGCAGCAGCATGGATTCTTGGGAACCTAAAAGGTATCAATCTTAAAGTTTTTGATGTTTCTTCATCTTCCTCTCTTGCTGACTTCTACGTACTTGCAAGTGCAAGTAACTCAACGCAGGCCAACTCCATGGCCGACGCTATCTCTGCTAACCTTAGAAGAAATGGAATGAAATTTATTTCTAAAGAAGGTGTTAGCGGATCAGATTGGATACTTCTCGACGGTGGAGATATCATCGTTCATATTTTCCAAGAATCAGCTCGTGACGTTTATGAATTAGAGTCTGTTTGGACTGAAGCTAAACAGGTTAAAATTCCAAATGATTACTACTTTTCAAGTGAAGATGCTGAAGCTGCTGAAAATGCTACCGATAAGAAAGGAAGAGACTTCTTCTAAAAACTATGAAGTCTCTTCATCTTATTACAGTCGGAAAATTAAAAGATAAGTCTTATCTTTCATTAGAATCTGAATATCTTAAACGCTTAAAAGACATTCAGTTTAATATTCATGAAGTAAAATCTCATGAAGAAAATCTAGATCGAGAAGCAGACGAAGTTCTCAAAAAAATTAATCAAATTGAAAAAAATGGAAAGGCCAAAATCATTCTCCTGACAGAAAAAGGAGAAAAGAGAAATAGCGTTCAATTTTCAAATTGGCTCTATAAGCTCTTCGAAATATCAACTTCAGTGATTTTGATTATTGGAGGAGCATCAGGTCATGGGGAGAAAGTATATCAAGCTTCGCATCAGGAGATGAGTCTCTCTCCTCTTACCTTTCCCCATAAAATGGCAAGACTTATTCTCATAGAGCAAATCTATCGTGCTGAAACGATATATATTGGGCATCCCTATAACAAATAGCTATTCTTCAACTTCAGGAATACTTGGATCTCTTGCAATTGGATTATCTAAGGAGATAAGAGTTTCCGTTGATTGAACTTCTTTAATTGATTGAAGCTTTTCAATTAAGAAAAGATGAAGTTCTCTCGTATTACTTGTTACAATTTTTACAAAGAGTGAGTACTGGCCCGTTGTATAATGAACTTCAGTAACTTCAGGAAACTTCTGTAACTTTGGGAGAACAACTTGATAATCTCCAGCACTGGCCAAGTTAATACCAACAAAAGCGGTCACTTCTAAGCCTAGCCTTTGGTAATCGATTACAAGTTGCGATCCTTTAATGACCCCAGCCTCTTTCATTTTCCCAGTACGAACATGAATGGTCCCACCAGAGACAATGAGCTCTCTTGCAATTTCTTGATAAGACTTACGAGAGTCTTCCAATAACTTTCTCAGTATTTCGCGATCAAGCTTATCGAGAGGATAAATGGGCTGCTGTCCTTGCATACTTTACTCCAATTTCCTATCGACGATAGATTAAGCCAGTCGTTTCATAGACAAGTTTTAGAGTGTCTCTGGCCCTTTCTCTAGCTTTGATAGCTCCTTGCTCCATTAGATCTTCTAGATACGCTTTATCATTCATTAAATCTTCATACTTTTCACGAATTGGATTTAAAGTCTCTACTACAAGATCGGCCAAATCAACTTTTAAGTGACCATACATTTTGCCTTCATACTGAGCTACAATTTTATCAATCGGCTGCTCTGAAAGAACTGAATAAATCGTTAAAAGATTAGCTAGACCTGGCTTTGCTTCTTTATCAAATGTTACCACTGTATCTGAGTCTGTTTGAGCAGACTTTATCTTCTTTTGTATTTTCTTTGGAGTATCAATGATAGAGACAAAGTTCTTCTCATTATCATCAGACTTACTCATCTTCTTACTCGGGTCTTGCAAGGCCATGACCCTTGCCCCTTGTTTTCCAATATAGGCTTCTGGCATTTTAATCTTTCCTTCTCCGTAACGATTATCGAAGAAAGTAACTATATCTCTACAAAGTTCCATATGCTGTCTTTGATCCTCTCCAACAGGGACGAGATCCGCTTGATAAAGAAGTATATCAGCGGCCATCAAAACAGGATAAGTGAATAAACCAGCATTAATATTTTTCACGTGCTTTTGAGACTTCTCTTTAAACTGGGTCATACGATTTAAATAACCCATAGGGGTCAAACATGTGAGTATCCAAGAGAGTTCAGCGTGTTCATGAATATGAGATTGAACAAAAATCGTATTTTCTTTTGGATCAAGTCCAAGAGCTAGGTACTGGGCAAAGAAGCTAAAACATCTCTCTTTCAACTGCTTAGGATCTTGAGCAACGGTTAGAGCATGAAGATCAGCGATAAAATAGTAACAATTGTATTGTTCTTGTAAGCTCTTCCAATTATTCATCGCTCCAATATAATTTCCGAGCGTTAAATCACCAGTTACTGTCGAGCCTGAAAGGATTACTTTTTTCTGATCTGCCATAAACTCCTCATAAGGATGTAATTTGTTCTATGGCCTAAGGTTACACTATCAGCCTTTCTTTGGCCTCAAAGAACTTATCAGGAATCTGCGAAACTAAGCCTTGATCGTTTCTTCCTTAAATATTTTCATCAAATAAATATACGGAGGGAAGATAATAACAGTCACTATAATCAGCGCTATTACCAGTTGATCAATTACTGCATCAGGTGCAGCTGAGCGATAGAAACTCAAAAAGTAATGAGTCTGCTCATTATGAATAAGGAAGGGAAATTGATTGTAAGCGACCCCTAAAAAAATAAGAGAAAGCTGAGTCACACCGATATACTTTAGAAAATGTAATTGATTTTTTTTTATCACTACGTATTGAAGAAGTAAGAGAATACTCGATAGCCCGAGACAGATTAAAGTGAATGTATTATTAAAAAATTCATTTAACGAATATATATTATAAAAGTATCCGTAGGAAATAATGACAGCTCCGATTGGAATAGCGACGCCTATCGAGTACTGCGCTCTTCTCTTATATAAATCTTTGAGGTAATCCCGCACTTCCCCTTCTTTGCTACTCGCCTCCGCCACCATAAACGTAGCCGTGATATAACTTAAGAGAGTGCAAAGAAAGAAACCAACCAATATGGGAAATCCACTTAACCAAGGCCTAATATAGGTCTGAAAGAAATCAACTTTTTCAACATAGAAGTGACCTTCCATGATCGCTCCAACACTAACCCCTATCCAAAATGTCGTCCAAAGACTAGACCAGGCAAAGAAACCGGAATACCAGTTTTGACTCTTATCCTTTATCGCATCATAGTGCCTAAAGGTGAAAGCACTACCTCGAAAGACAATACCAATCAAAATGGCAGTTATGGGTATATGCAATACAATGCAAACTTCCTTAAATAACTTTGGAAAACCAACAAATAAAATAACAAGGGCGAGAATCAGCCAAATGTGATTAGCTTCCCACACCGGCCCCATGGCCTTATTGACGAGGGCCTCTTGTTCACGTTGAAACTTCTTACCTTTAAAAATCTCGAGAATGCCAGCTCCAAAGTCAGCCCCTGCAAAAATAAGATAAAGCCATAAAGAAATAAAGAGAACGGCTAAAACAAAAGTCATAATTTGTATCCTTGATACTTTTTAACCTGTCGATAAAATAACCAAGTCACGAGAACCCCTAAGAAGACATAGAGGAAAATAAAGAAAAAGGCACTATATCCTATGCCCTCCATTGGAGTTAAGGCTTCACTTGTTTTCATTACTTTATAAATAATCCAAGGCTGTCTTCCCACTTCTGTCACTGTCCATCCTGCTTCCACTGCTAAAAATCCAAGAGGTGTACAAAGAGCAAATATTCGATAGAGGTTTCGAGGAAAACTCGTTTTTTTACGTACGATCAAAAATAGAGTGTATAAAGAGATCAATAAGAATAACGTCCCTATTCCCACCATAATTTGAAAAGCTAAGTGGGGAATTAATACAGGAGGTCTCTCTTCTTTAGGAAACTCCTCTAGTCCTTTTACGACTGCCTGAGGATCGCCAAAACTTAAAATACTTAATAAGTAAGGAATTTTAATTCCCCATTCGACCGTCTCTTCTTCCTCATTAGGGAGCCCACCAATTAAGAGTGAGGCTCCTTTTTCTGTTTTGAAGTGAGCTTCCATAGCAGCAAGTTTTTCAGGTTGCCTTTGTGCTATATCCTTTGCACTTAGGTCACCACTTAAAGGTTGAAGAAGACTAGAAACAAGGAAAAAAGGAAGAGCAATCTTAATGGCCTTTTTATTAAAATCTAAATTGATCCCTTTTAAAACAAGGAGACTATGTATCCCAATGACCGCAATACTAGAAGCACTGAACGCAGCAAGGATCATATGTGTCGCTTGGGATGCCCAGGCATCATTGAACATCGCTGCGATGGGATCAATATCTGAATAGATTTTAGTAACTGGATCAAATTTAAATCCAGAAGGAGAATTCATCCAAGCATTAGCACTGGTTATAAAGATACCTGATAGAACTCCTGAAATACTCACCATCAAAGAAGAAATCCAATGGATTTTTTCAGGTACACGATCAAAACCATAGAGGAATATTCCTAAAAATATCGCCTCTAAAAAAAAGGCTGCACCTTCATAGGAAAAAGGCATTCCAAAAATGGGTCCAGCATGCTCCATAAAATTCGGCCACAAAAGTCCCAGTTCAAAACTTAAAAGAGTCCCTGAAACAGCACCAACGGCAAAAAATATAGCAACTCCCTTCATCCACATCTTGGTCAGGCGAAGATATTCTTCATCGCGAGTTCTAATATATTTAGCATAACTGGAGGTCATCAAAGCAGGCATGACCATACCTATGCAAGCAAAAATAATGTGAAAGGCCAAGGAAGTCCCCATTTGAATTCTTGCTGCAAGTAGATTGTCCATGTTTTTTTCTTTTTTTGTTAAAGGTTCATAAACGCTATATCATTAGTATAAATGTAAAGTAATCTTCCAAACTAGACAAAAACTTATCAAAGTCATTTACAAAGAATATAGTCTTCCTAAAATTGAATTTAAAAGGAGTCTATATGAAAAAGATTAATTATCTACTCATTCTTTCAGCATTATCTTCATTTTCAGTCTTTTCGAAAATTGAAACCCCTTCTAAAAACAAAGAGGGTTACAACAACATCAATCAAAGAAAAGAATATGAATACTCACCTTATCCCAATGAAAAAATTTGGCACGAGTTTGGGAGACCTTATTGGCGGGTAGAAAAGGCCATGGTGGATTCCAATCCAGTAAAAGAGATAAAGAAAGTCACTGAAGTAAAAGATAGCGATAATGATTCAGTTTCAAATGCTGCTGATCACTGCCCCAACACTCCAGCTGGTCATTCCGTAAATTCCCTTGGGTGCTCTACAGAAGTAAAAGAGAGAATCACTCTTGATGTAAAATTCTCACTCAACAAGGCTAAAATTCAGTCAGACTATACAACTGATATAGATAAACTTGCTTCGACTCTAAAGAGAAATAAAAACCTTAAGATAGAAATCCAAGGCCATACAGATACTACTGGAACGACAGCCTATAATCGCATTCTTTCTCAAAGTAGATCAAATGCAGTAAAGCAGTATCTCATCAATCAACACGGTATTTCTTCATCTCGTCTAGAGGCCAAGGGCTATGGTCAAACAGAGCCTATGGCGGACAACTCAACTTTCTCAGGGAGAAAGAAAAATAGAAGAGTTGAAATTAAAGTCCTTAATTAGAATCATTCAATTTCTCATAGCCTAGGTTCTTGAAATATCTTCATTGCCTAGGCTTAATCTTATGTCATTTTTATAGGTTATCTTGCTCCCTACCCTTGTTAGAGATATGAATAAAACAAAATTTATAACGGGGTAACAAAATGATTCACACACACAAAATCAAGTATTTGCTTGTTCTCCTTTGCCTTATTCCATCGATTCATGGAGCAGGGGTTAAGTGGGAAATTACTCGCCAGTGGAACGAAACTGAAGAAGAACTCTTCTCTGAATTTATTTCGACTATTGGTAAAGCTGTAAAAAGTAGAAAATGTTTCACTACAGACCAATGTTTAAGAAGTCCAATAGCTAATCCTCTCTTTGCTAAGAAGAATCCCTCTGGACTATCTGAAATCTTCAGTGACTGTGCCGACCTTCCCTATGTACTTAGAGGATACTTTGCTTTTATGAGAGGACTTCCTTTTGTATTTCCTCAAGGAGTAACCTTCTATTCTCCTGAAATAGAGCAGACCAGAGCTGAATACTATAGAGCCAAGGCTGAATATGATCGCTACAGCTTTTGGAATCGTCCAAGAGAAGTTCGTAGCCGTTACAAAGACCTTAAAGATAAGCTAGAAGATCTATTAAAAGACGCTGGTAAGGATATTCGTTACTCAAGATCTGGTAATAAGATTACTGCTCTTAAGAAAATCCAAGGTGGAGAAAATATCAATAGCATCCTTGATCAAATTGTTGGTTCAGTGTCTACAGCATCTTTTAGAGTTGATGCCTCTCGCTTTGATCAAGGTAGTGTTTTCAAAGACACTTATGCTATTAAACTAGATAGAGAAAACCTTAAGCCAGGAACAGTCCTCTACGATCCAGCCGGACATATAGCACTCGTTTCAGAAGTCACGGACTCAGGAAAAATCTATCTTATAGATGCTCACCCAGATAACAGTATTACTTATATTGCCTATGGAGAAAAATTCTCAAGAAGTCCTGTATCTAGAGGTGCTGGTTTTGTTAATTGGAGACCATATTCTTACTCTAACGGAAACTATCGTCCCGTGGCCAATAAAGACCTTGATGGATATGCTCTTGAACAATTTTATGGTTATCCGGAAAATCCTTATGTTGATTTCAGAAAGGCAGAATATAACTTCAATGGTACAGAAATGGATTACTACCATTTCGTAAGAGCGCGTCTTTCTCTAGATGGACTAAGTGTTAACCCAATCGAAGAGTTTGCTGTGGCCCTTGATGATCTATGTATAGACTTTAAAGATCGTGTGGATTCAGTAGATAAGGCGGTAGCGGCAGGACTTCACGACAAGAAGCACCCCAAAGCTTTACCTGAGAATATTTACGGGACAGATGGAGAATGGGAAACCTATTCGACTCCATCTAGGGATGCTAGACTAAAAGCATCAGTAAGAGAAATCTATAATACAGTCAGAGAATATCTTGATCCTTCTCTTAGCTCAGGTCTAGAAGTTGAATATAATGGCGCCAATTTAAAAGGCGACTTAGCTAAGATCTTCACGGCCAAAACCAAAAGTTGTAAATATTCTTTTAAGAAATCAAATGGAGTTTCTTTCCAAACAAATTTAAAAGATTCGTTGCAGGCCCTCTTTAAACTATCTTTTGATCCCTACCATTGTATTGAATTAAGATGGGGACTATCAGGAGATGATCTAAACACTTGTTCTCAATCAGAAGATAAGTGGGACTGGTATAGAGAAGAACAACCTCTTCGAAATCAGATTGAACGTGACTACTCTAAGTTCATGGGTTACGAGCTCAACGAGCTTGGGAGTTCAGGACTAGGAGTAAGACAATCTCCTCAAATTAATATTGAAGAACTTCTTTACTAAGAACTTATATGAGGCATTCCCTTTCTAGGAGTGCCTCCTATAGTTTTAACTCACAAACTTATCAAATCTAAGTCAATTATTTACCTATATTAAAAAATATTAGAAATAAGCTCTGGGAGGGCAAAATGAAAAAAATTATTTTAGCTGCTTTAATGATGTCTTCTGCATTTGCAGGAAATCTATCAGATGAATTCCAAACACTTCTACAAGAGAAATTATCTTTCTCAGGAACAGTAGAAGTAACCACAGTAGCAGATGCTTACGTAGGATATGTTGCTCAATTTGAAGTGACTTCCTATGGTGAAACAAGACCGAACTGGTGCTATATCGTGGACACAGAGATTGTTGAATGCCAAGACGACTGGTTTAACAACTAAGAGACTTCTCGAGTTACTGATTGGCCATGACTTCCATGTTTATGTTGTGGCCTTCTCTTTACTACAACTTTCCCTATTCTCAAAAAGACAGAGAAAACTCTCTTTTTAAAAAGATTAAAAAGCTTAAAAATTCATGAATATTGTGGATTTTGAAGAAAGAAGAAGTTTGGTTGCGGGAGCAGGATTCGAACCTACGACCTTCGGGTTATGAGCCCGACGAGCTACCAGACTGCTCCATCCCGCGTTAAACTATTGAAATTCTTATTCAATTTGGTATGGGGTAGACTATAGCATCTCCTCTCTTATGTCCAGCCTTATTCCTAAATTATTTCTTATAAATTTACTCTGACATAAATTCCTAAAATCATTCATTTTTTTGTCGATAAGTTCAGTAATGAAAGGTTAAACAAACCAAAATGTTTAAATGTCGAGGATAATATTATGAACTTCAAAGGCCCAACAGACACAGCAAAGAAAGAAAAACTTTTTATTGAGATTGATGCGACTGAATTATCAGCTGCTCAAATCAGGGCTTTAAAAACTTTGAATATGCTTCTTAATCATACCCTCACTACAGATGCAGAAGGTGAATTCTTTGATGCTTCATCTGAAGCTATGAGACTTTGTGCCTCATTAATTAAGCAGGCTAATTTTATAGATGACATGAGTGAGAGTAATATTCCTTATGCTCAACAGGCCCTTGAATTCTCTATTGATATTCTTCAAGACCAAATGAGCACTTCTAAAGTAATCAACTACGATAATTAATTATCTCGCCACCAATAGCTCGGCTCGAAGTCGTCACTTAGTCTGACGACTTCTCCAATTCTAGGGACAATAATATCCTTATGGTCCCCATCATAAAGTTCAAATAATTTTTCAGGCGGCTCATTCCACGAGTGATACGAAAGAACAAACATCCCCCAATGAACGGGTATAAACTTATCTGCTCTTAAATCTTTAAAGGCCTTAATAGACTCCTCAGGTAACATATGGACTTCTCTCCAATTCTGATTGTATTGACCAGTCTCTACAAGAGCGAGATCAAAAGGTCCGAAGCGACTTCCAATCTCTTTAAAATGAATGTCATAACCAGAGTCCCCACTAAAATAAATGCTTTTCTCAGAGGATTTAATTATCCAAGAAGCCCATTGAGTTGCATTCCTATCAAAGAGACCTCTTCCTGAAAAATGTTGAGCAGGAGCTGCTATAAAATCAATATCTTATGATTGATAACTCTCCCACCAATCCCTTTCAATAATTTGTTTTCTTGGAACTCCCCACCCTTCAAGATGGGCACCTACCCCAAGAGGAACCAGAAACTTAATATGCTTATGTTCAGAGAAAAACTTTATTGTTTCCATATCAAGATGATCATAATGATCATGGGAAATAACGATATAATCGATCTTTGGCAGTTCTTCCAAAGCTATGACTGGCGCCTGAAACCTCTTAATCATAAAAGGTATAGGAGATGCAGCATTTGAAAATACTGGATCTACCAAAATCATCTTCTTATTTAAGGAGAGAAGAAAACTAGAATGCCCCAACCAAGATAAATTTATGTCGCTTTTATTTTTTGATAATAAAATTTTTGGGTCTATTTTAACTTCTGGCATTTTATTTAAAGGAATGGCATTTTCGCGAGCCTTAAAGAAACTCAGAATATTTTTAAAGTTCATATTCTTCTTCGTCATTTCTTCTATAATTTTCTTTCTACGATTTTCAAAAATTGATTTATCGATATTGTAGTGAAGAGATTGAGTTAAATAACGTTTTTGAGGATAGTAACCAAATCTTGGCCTTAACAAGAAATAGGAAATCGCAATAAATAGAATGATTAAAACACCAAGAAACTTCACGTATAATCCTTTTGAACACTAGAAGATAGGTAAACACTTGTGTATACTTTATAAGAGAAAGAGATTTCTCACAACACAAAAGTAAACACTAGTGTGTACAAACATTTCATTCTTTAATAAAATTAATAGCTTACAAAGGCAGTTTTATGGATAAGAAGCCTGAAAAAAATAATCTTATACTTGAGGCAACAACTGAAGAGTTCCTATCTAAAGGAATAGATGCAGCCTCAATGCATAATATTGCCCTTAAGGCAGAAGTCTCAAAACGAACTCTTTATAAATACTATCCCTCTAAGGAAGATCTCTACTTCGCTCTAATTGATAGCATTCTTGATCAAGTTAGTGACATGCATAGCTTTACTTACAATAAGGATCAAAGTCTACAAGAGCTCATCTCTTCAGTAATAGATGCCAAAATCAAACTTACTTTATCAGAATCATTTTTAAAGGTTTCTAAAATTATTTTTGGGGAGCTTCTAAAAGGCAGAAGCCCTTCAGATCAGCAACTAGAAAGAATGAATCAATCTGAATCTCTATTCATTAATTGGATTAAACAGGCTCAAAATGATGATCTTCTCACCAAGGAGCTTTCTCCAGATGAAATGGCCAACCAGTTCCACTCGATTTTAAAAGGTAAAATTTATTGGCCGATTATTCTTGGATTCAAATCTAAGGACAATTTAAATCTTGAAGAGATTAAAAAGAATACATTAGATTTCTTTGTTCGCTCTTTTAGTAAGAAATAAAAAAGGGGCTCAAAGCCCCTTTAGTATTACCATTTAATGATTTCAGCATGTACTGATTTTTTCTGCTCTTCTTTCTTCGCCATTCGCTGCTTCTTCTTAAGCTGACGTTTTTGATGACGCTCTTCTTTTTCTCTAAATTCTGCGTCTCTTTTCTCTTGAGCTTCTCTGACCTTCTTCTCATCGATATCTTTAATGGCATGGAAGTAGGTATCCTTTCTAAACTTCACAAAAGCCTTATCATCGGCTGGTGTACAGTTTTGTGGACCTTTAAGTCTAAGATTAATTGATTTCTTAGGAGACTGATACTCTACATCAGAAATGATCGTTCCTTCCCTATCAATACCGATGAGATTTAAAAGCTGTTTCTTACTTAGGGCCCTATATCCGCCAGGAGTAATCCCCTCTACTGTCAGTCCACCAATCGCCACACGCTTTAGCTTATCTACAGTGAGGCCATAAGCTTCACATAGTCTTCTGATCTCTCTGTTTTTACCATCAGTAAGCCTAAACTCAAGCCAAGTCTTAGCTTTAAGCTGCTTAATAACTCTCACGGCCTTAGGCTTTAAAAAGCCAACATCTGACTGATAACCACCTCTAAGCTTTTTTAGAATATCAGGAGTTACAGCTCCAAAAACTTTAACTTCGTAAACTTTAGTAATTCCCTCTCTTGGGTGAATAATATTATTCGCGAGTTCACCATCATTAGTCATTAAGAGAAGACCCTCAGAAAGATAATCTAATCTTCCAACAGGATAAATTCTTTCCGTTACATCTTGAACAAGATCCATAACAGTCTTACGACCTTCAGGGTCACTCATTGACGTAATAATTCCACGAGGCTTATTCAGAACAATATAGATATTCTCTTTTCTTCCCATGTCGATAGGATCACCATCGACAACCACGGCATCATGGTCTGGGTTAACTTTTGTTCCTAAGAGCCTAACTTTTTCGCCATTAACTTGTACTCTTCCTTGAAGAATCATCTCTTCGGCCTTTCGGCGAGAAGTAATACCGGCATCGGCAATTGCTTTTTGTAAACGTATAGATTGATTACTCATGGTCACTCCAATCTGTCATCACGACGGTTTAAGTGTTAATAGATGCCCCGGAATATATAGATATTAGAGGCTCAGGTCAATAGAGCAAGGTAGATATTACCTTGCTCATCATTTAAGTATTTAGATTTATTATTCTTGAGAAAAATCATTTAAGAAATCGAGGTCAATATCGAGATCTTTTGCCTTTTCAGAGATATCTTTTGCAAGCTCATCCAGGTCAGTTTCTTTATCTTCAAGTGTAGAGTCACGAAGTCCTAACTCATCTTGCTCAACAGGATTTGTGGTTTCCTTGTCTGCTTGATCTAGGCTCTCTCCAGTTAATCTTTCAAAGGCATCATCTAGAGCACGGGCCAATTCTTCAGCTTCTGTATCACTATCTCCAACGAGATCTTCCCCTTGGATATATTCTGGTTCACTATCCTCTTCACTTTCATCAGAGAGTTCTACTTCAATTTCAAACTCAAAATCATCTTCTATAGGAAGTCCCGTATCAAGATCGATCATTTGAAACTCTTCTTCCTCTTCTTCAATATCCTCAGGAACATTGAATGGACCAGCGGTAAGATCAGAAATCACAATAGGATCTGCAGACATGGACATCATTTCAGATACAAGAGATTCATTATTTACATTAATGATAAGTTGCTTTGAAACATATTCTTCAAGAATATCAAATGCCGTTCTTGGTCCTTCAGCTTCTTGAGAAGCTCCAGAGCCTTCATCAGTTCCAGCATCTTCCGCTGCTGCAGCTTTAGCCATTTTGGCCTTATTCTTTTCCTGACTCTTAAGAGCACTTGTAAAATCTGTATCAGCAGCAATTTCTTTAATTGAAGACGCAAGTCCTTCAAGTTCTTCCATATCATCAAATACGAATTGGGCTTTATCCCCATCATGTACAATTGTTTTGATATCTGAAATTTTACCAACATTGTTTTCAATCGATTCTTCTAACTCGTGCTGAGGAGGAAGTTCATCAATATTGGCCAAGTTAAAAACTTCTAAAAATTCAGCGGTCGTTCCATAAAGAACAGGACGGCCCATCTCATCTGAGCGTCCACAAACTTTAACAAGACGCTTATCAATGAGACCTCTCACGATATGTCCTGAATCTACTCCACGAATCTTATCTACTTCTGTTTTAGCAACAGGCTGCTTGTAGGCAATGATAGCAAGAACTTCAAGAGCGGTTGGAGAAAGAACAAGACTATTTACTTTAAAGAGATCCTGAACATACTTAGAATAAGTGGCCTTTGTTCTATACTGATATCCTTCAGCAACCTCTACTAATCTAAGCCCATGATGGCGGCTTTCATATTCTTCTTGCAAGCGCATAAGAGATTGATGAATCACACGAAGAGGCATGTCTTCATCAATAAGTGATTTAATTTTGCTAATAGGAACTGGCTTATCACTCATGAAAATAATCGTTTCAATCGCTCCACAAAGAGTATCAAAGTTTAAGCCCGTTCTCGCTTGCCATAGAGAGTCTTCTTGTTTCTCATCATCAAGAAACTCTGCTTCCAGTTCTAATAAATCTTGTCCTGGATAAAGGAGGTCTTCTTCAGAAGGTAAGCAAGGGTGAAGTTCCCACTCTTCTTGAACATCATCTGCATGAGGCTCTTCCATAGCAGGTACTTCATCCTTACTTAACTCGTTCTGTTGTTGTGAGGAGTCTGTGACTTCCTCAATCTCTATTTCAGTTTGGTTTTCTAATTTTGAATTTTCTTCAACATTATCCATGTTATCCATAGTTTGCCTCTACGTTACTGAAGGGTTTGCCCTTCAGCTCCTGTTGTCTCTTGTGTTGGGTGTGTGTCATTTAAATCTGGTATATTTGGTAGTTCTGTATCATTTTCTTGTGCCATCGCCTGATTAATTTCTCTTTCAAGCTCTTCTTCAGAAGGAGTACTATTTCCTTCTTCTTCTTCGAAGCCATTCGCGCTTTCAACATCAAAGTCATCGAGAGATTTTACAACCTGTACATAAATAGTTCCGAAACCTTCATTTTGGAATACGGTAAGTCTCTTGAGACGAGCTAATTCTAATAAAGAAATAAAAGTAATCACGACATTATCGATAGAGTTACCTCCATCAGCATCAAGGATATGTTGAAATTCAGTCTTCTCACCTATCTTTAAATGGCTTTTCAAGAATACGAGCTTTTCTTTAATACTAAGCTTATCTCTTCTGACGACTGTATATTTTCTCTTTTCATTTATTAGAAAATCCATCATGGCTTCTGTTAACTTCTCTAATTCCATGGGAACTAAAATAGAATTAACAATCGCCTTCCTATTTATCTTAGGCTTTACAAAGATTTCATGGCCTTTTTTAGGGAGAGCCCAAAGCTTCTCCCCCATTCTTTGAAAGTGCTGTAATTCTTCAAGGCGACGAATAAGTTCAGCTTCAGAAGTGATATTGAGTTCACTTTCCGAGCCCTCTTTTAAACGAGCAACTTCTTCTTCACTAATGGCCGTTTTAGACTTTAATAAAAGAAGAGTCGCTGCCAAATAGAGGTAGTCCCCAGCAACATCAAAGTTTAGGTCTTTCATTTGAGAAAGATAATTAAGATATTGTTTCGTAATATTAGTAAGGTCTAACTTTCTAACATCCATTTCCTCTTTTTGAACGAGTAAAAGAAGAAGTCCCAAAGGGCCATCAAAATGATCTGTTTTGACTTGAATGGTTGTTTCGAGCATAAGCCTCTTACCTTCTTAAAATAAACTCTATACCAGCATTCTGATAAATAAAGTTGTCACCCAGTTCCCAAAAATAATAGCGGGAAGCATGATATAGCTAAATAAATTAGTCATCCAAAATACGATAATAAGAAGGAAAGAGTACTGTCCTAATTGTTCGTATTTACGAGCTTGATTATAGTCTAGAAAAGTCGTTACCATTTTCGAACCATCGAGTGGTGGGATGGGCAACAAATTAAATACGGCAAGAACAAGATTAATTGTAATCGAAGACTTGGCCATATTCTGAAGAACGTCGAAGTATTCAAATGAAGAAGAAACTTGGGTAACCACAATGGCAAAGAACAATGCAGAGACGATGGCCAAAATGATATTAGCTAAAGGTCCCGCAAAACTCACCCAGAAAACTCCAGACTTAAATTTCTTAAATCTTCTAGGATCTACGGTCACTGGTTTTGCCCAACCAAATAGAACTCCACCTAATCCGGCACTCACCAAGGGAAAAACAATAGTTCCTATTGGATCAGCATGAACCAAAGGATCTAAACTCAGCCTTCCTTGAGATTTAGCCGTTTCGTCTCCAAAATAAAGGGCCACTCTAGCGTGGGCCCACTCATGAAAAACGATTGCAAATAAAAATCCGGGAAGTCCGATAGCAATGTTGTAAATTATTTCCTGCATAGTCGGAATAACTTACCATTTTCCTACACATAGTGGCAATTGATTACTCCACGCAGCAAGTGGCTATAATCCATTAATAATGAGTAGATTGGAAATATTTTTCCTCAAAAGCAGCGCATCAAAAAAGCTGGAGAGAGGACTCTCCATTCCCACTCTCCAGCTCATTTACAAGGCCAAGAAGACCCAAGAACCACCAAGAAGATCTAGATCATCTAGACCCCTAACTTCTAGGCCTCGATACCTTTTTTGATTTATGCCGCATAGGCTGAGTTGCAGGTTGTGGCCACCTTATCAATGAATCCTTCAAATCGTTTGGTCGATTCAAAGTTTCTATGTTGAAAAACTCCACGGAAATGACCGTTATCGGTTTGCTTAAAAAGGATAATTTCCATTTGAAGATCATCATCTGGGAAATGAAGCAGAAGTTTGTCTGTCTTGTTAAGAGACCTATGATCTTCAAATGATGTATACAAACGGCATCCAAAATTATTGATATCCACTATATTGGTCGGAACAAAAACCCCATTGCCCGTATCTAAAAAGCCTATATCATTTAACAGCCATCGAGGTTCCATTCTAATTTTTTCTCTTGGAAAGCTATTTGTTTCTAAGAGGTCGATGTCTTTCATTCTATTAAGAGGCTGTCCCGCTAAGAAACGACGACATAATCGGGTAAAAATATCTTTCTTTTCTAACCCCACCATATGATCAGTTCCTCTAATTATTACCGAAGTAGATTGAGGACAATTTCTTGCAATTTGGTGAGCTTCAAATGGAGTCATAAAATTATCAAACTCTCCCGTAATAAAAAGAATCGGACATTGAGGACTTCTGCCAATCCCCTCCAAAGAGAGCATCTTAGAAATATGGGCACGTATCATTCTCTTTTCGAAAATATTTAAATTATATACTTTTTCAAATAGTCCCTCTGCAATGCGCTCGGACTGTGGGATTTTAGCTCTTTGGCTAAAATTCATAAAATTCAAAACAACACTTGAAGCAAAAGACTCCATATTATTTGAGTCCAACTCATGTAATGATTCCTCTAAAGTATAGAGAACACTATCTCTCAACTTCTTAGTAATACCGTTAATAAGAAGAGACTCTACATGCTCCGGAAACTCTGCTGCGTACTCATAAATTAAAAGAGAGTTGAATGAGGAAGCCATTAAAGTACTGCGATCAATTCCCAAGTTAAAAAGAAATTGCTTAAGTAGCGATATACTTTCTGAACGTGAAATAATCTCACCAGTCGCTTCTTCAAAAGTTGGAATCTCAACTAAGTAAACAGGATAATCTTTAGTAAATTGTTCAACTTCGGAAGCATAGGTATTGATTCCTCTTAGCGGACCACTAATTATCACGATAGGTGTCTTGTGGGCATTCATAGGTTTTGTATAGGAATGGTAGTAAAGATCAAACCCACCAATAGGCATAACAAGAGTTTGTTGATCGTGTTCAAACATAGGGGCCTCCTCAAGCTGCTTCGAAAGCATATCAGACTGACAAACAGCAGCAACAACCTCAGATCTTCACATTTAGGAAATAAGAATTTAAGAACTTAGAGATTTCATGCCACAAGATACGGGCAAAATATGAAGATTTTCTCTATTTTAACGCCTATTTATGGCCCACAACTCAAGCTCTTTCTGCTACAATAGAGTAAATAATGCTTTTAGGAAGAAGGCCTTAATTTGAAAACAATGAAACGCGGATGGTTTCTCCTCTATTCTCTCGTCATAACCTCTATTGGAATGTCCTCAACTTATGCTCAACAAAGTTGGAATGAGGATGTGGACCAATTTTTGGACGATCCTCAAGTCATCGAAGATTATAAAAACCTCGAAGGGCTAGAGCAGAATAATTATAACTTCATTGATCGCTTAAGAAATCAAAAAGAGAAAGTTACAGAAAAGCTCCAGTGGAAAGAACCTCCTCCAACAAAGCCTCGAATCTTTACTGAAACAAAGCCCTATACTGCTCAATTAAAAGAAGGATCAATTCTCACTCATGTTAAATCTGGAAAGAGAGTCAAAGTTTTTAGGGAAGTTATAGTAAAGGCCAAAGAGACTTTTGTGGGCTCTCACCAAACTTATATTCTCGATAAGAACGGTAACGAGAAATACACAACTCAAACTCGAAACGCTATCAATATTGAACATGAAGTAACCTTAAGACCCCAAATTGATCCTATCGCCGTTTATACCGATAAAAGTAATTATCATTCTGAAGATAAGGATCTTAATTTCTCCACATACTTAGGTTTTCATATTGAGTCTATAAACACTCAATACTATGCCACGATCTATCGAGGTGAAAAACAAAGTGCCCAAAACTATACGATTGAAGGAAAGACCTATCTTTTAACGGAAGATACGCCCTATAACTTTGGACTAAACCTACAATACCAATTTGGCTACTGGGATGATCCCTCGATCGGTACAGTTACGTGGTCTGCGCTTCATATAGGTCCAAGCTTTATGACGTCATTTTGGCAAAAGAAAAAAGGTCGTTGGAATATACATCTCAATCTCTTTAAGTCTTTATTTCATGAGTCTCAGAAAAATCCTGACCGTCACAAGTTTTCATCAGTTGGAATGCAATTAGAATTCGAAAAAGAATTCTTTTCGAATTATGGAAATTACTCTCTTGGCGTTAAATACACTTGGATGAAGTCATCTGTGAAAGACAGTACTGAATACCTCGAGAATATTGCTAACAAAGGTGAAATTTCAAGCTTTGGAGCTTATATCAATTACAACTTTGGATGGACGCTATGATCAAGACTTGCTCTCATATTCTCTTGCTCTTTCTTTCCCACTCCGTGTTTGCAGGTCAAGGTATCATCACGACTTTAGAAGCTCCTATTATGAGCAGTCCCAGCATGACTTCTCAAGTTAGACAGCTCATTAGAAAAGGTGAAAAACTCTATATACATGACAAACACTTTAAAAATGGTCCCCTTGAGATCAGCTATGACAATAGTGCAGACACGGGTTTTTTTCCCATTAATATGAATGATAAGGGAGAGGGTTTTTATCAAACGAAAGATCGAAATGGTCAAACGGCCTATATATCCACTCGCTATGTAAAGCTCATCACCCATGATGTGAGAGAATTTACTCAAAATATTACTCCCTACAATCCAGATCCAAACGACTATCGATTAGAGGAGCCTCTTCCAAAGAATTATCCCCTGGTTGAAAAAAATAAATATAGGGCGGTTTTTAACTTCTCAATGGGCCCTGATTTAAAGACAAATTACAATTATAATTCTGTATTGGCCGAAGAAGATTTTTCAAATCACTATGGATTTGAACTTAAATATTCGCGTAAAGCTGGATGGGATAAAGAGAATAGATTTTACTTTGGGGGAATGCTTAGGGGCTGGACCTCTAAAAGTAGATTCAGACTCTATAATGATAATCGCTCTGCCACTGAAGATAAGTCACAACTTGGGATTGGACCTTTTATTAGTTACGACCCGTGGAGAAATAAAGACTTCACGCTTACTTTTAGCGGAGGGGTACTCTTTAACTACGATAGGAATCTCGTTACACAAAACCATCCCTTTGGAGAAGAACAGAGACTTTTTAGTGCTTTCACTGTAACTCCAGTCTTTTCTACCTTTGCTCAGATTCAAACCAATGTCCCTGATCTTGCTATCGTAGCGGGAATACAGACACAGATTTATCTTCCTCACTCGCTTACGACTTCTAAAGAGCCTACATTAAATACGGCCTGGAGAAGCTTTGGATCTAGTGAAGATCAGATCGATATTCCATTTAGTGCTCAATGGTCTGCTGTCATTGGAATCCAAAGCTATTATTAGTCTTCTTCGAATTGAGTACGTAGCTACTAAATATTCCGTACTCTAACAGTCAGCTAATCAATAACTATTTCCTAATTAAAAGAATTAAAAACTCCCTTTTTGAATAAAAAAGAATAATCTCTATATATTCAACCACTTAGAACCCAAAAAAAAGATCATTTTTTTCTAAAGTTAATACGCATTGCGTCGATAAGAACTGTAGATGATAAAAATGCTTAAAAAGAATTTGAGCACCACACGAATCCAGGAGGGAATCATGTCAACAACTACAACGGCCAACACAAATTTAGAAAATGAAGTACTTTTCCAAAAGCTAGGATCAACTTGGTTTGTTTTTACAGAAATCGCTGGTGACGTGGTTTACTCTCAACTTCCAGATGGAATGGATCCTTATACGACAAAGCTTGAGCTCTACGAAGTAATTGAAGAGCATATGATGAAAGTAGCTCAACATCAAAGAGCCCCTGAAAAAGTAGCCTAATCGATAATATGGGTGCTGCAAAGAAACTCAAAGAACTTTTCTTTGGTGCTCCTAAAAAGGAAAAACCAATGAATCAAGCAATAGAGAAAGTAACCGAGATTAAGCGTAAAGTTCCTCAGTCCAGGCACGAAAAACAAGAAGTTGAAATTTTAAAACATAAAATTTCTCGACGCTTCAAAGAAGATCCGGAAGCAGCAAAGAAGGCGGCTTTGATCATCGAAAAAATGCTCAATGCCTCCACAAAAAAGTAAGACAAAAATACTCCAACAAAGCCTCTGTTCTCAGAGGCTTTTTTCTTTCTAGCTACAATCAATCGAAAGGTATATATTATCCCTTATATGCAATAAAGCTTCATTAAAGCTAATAAAGGATTATTTATGTCTGTATCTTTCTATGATTTTGCCAACCTCCATCATGCAGAATTCAAGGATAAAGTAAAAAAACGTATTAATGATATTATCGATAATAATGCCTTCGTAGAAGGTGAATATAATACTAAGTTTGAAAAAGAATTTGCTCAGATGCAAAAGTCTAATCACTGTCTTCTCGTTGCCAATGGGACTGATGCGCTAGAGATAGCACTGAATGTTTATGAAGTTGGCCCTGGTGATAAAGTTGGAGTGCCAGGAATAACTTTTTATGCAACCGCAGAAGCTGTTCTCAATGTTGGCGCAGAGCCAGTATGGATTGATGTTCAAGAAGAAGATGGTCTACTCTGCCCTACTTCACTCAAAAGAGTTCATGAGAAACATAATCTAAAGGCAGTGATGCCAGTGCATATCTACGGACTTCCTGCTCCAATGGATGAAATTAATCAATACTGTGAAGCCCAAGGAATTAAGGTTGTAGAAGATGCGGCTCAGGCTCAAGGTACTTTCTATAAGAAAGACTCACCTGTAGGAGATTCAAAAAATCTCATTACATTTTCATTTTATCCAACGAAGAACCTTTCTGCTTTTGGAGACGCTGGATGTATCCTCACTCATGATGAAGAATTGGCCAAGAAAGTAATTGTTAATAGAAATCACGGAAGAGGTGATGAGCAAAATATGGGTCGAAACTCTCGTTGCGATCATATGCAAGCAGCCGTTCTTTATACCAAGTTAGAAGAGATCGAAAAATTTAACCAACAAAGAAAAGAAGTTGCAAAAATGTACCATCGTGCTCTTGAAGGCACTCCTCTTAAAGCTCTTCCAGAAAAGTTTATTGAACTATCAAGCTGGCATCTTTACCCTACTCAACTTGAAAGTGTGGAGATTAGAGAAAATCTAATGAATCACCTTAGAGAAAAAGGGATTGGTTGTACGCCTTTTTATGAGAGAACCCTATCTCAGGAACCAGCTCTATCTCAATATGTAGGAGAAGATGAGATCGCTAAGAAGTTTGCAGGAAAGACCCTTTGCCTTCCCATGACTCCCTTTCTAACTCAGGACAATATCGACACCGTTGTGTCCGAAATTAAGTCCTTCTTCGCAAAGAATTAATTCAGAACTCGAAACTAAGAACTTTTCCTTAGAGTAAAGATTTAAAATATCCTTACTTGTTTCCTCTAAGGGAAAGTCTGTTTTCAAAGCAAGATCTAACGCTTTTGCCATTTCAGAGATATTCTCACTTTCAACAATGATCCCTCTCTCCCCGTGATTCAAAGCAAACTCAACTCCATTTACTCGAGTGGCCACAATTTTACATTGGTGAGACATTGCTTCAAAAAGAACATTGGCCATTCCTTCGTCTCTTGAAGAGAGTAAAAAAAGATCTATTGAATTATAAAATTTTGAGATATCAGAAATATGTCCTAAAAGGGTAACTTCATTTTGAAGGTCTAATCTTTCTATCTCATTTTTAATTTGAGTAAGCATCGGACCATCACCTGCAATGAGAAGATGAGTCGGGAGCTTGTTGGTCTTTTTAAACTCGCTATAGACTTTACAAAGGAGATCTGCTCCCTTATGCCCATTAAGTCCGCCACAAAATCCTAGTACACACTTATTTTTTAGATGAGGATATTCATTAATATAAGTGTCAATATGCTTTGGAGCCTCAATCATATTGTAGACAAGCTTTACCTTGTTCAAATTAAAAATAATGTATTTTTGAATATTTCTTTGGGCTTCACTAGAATTTACAATGACTCTATCTACTAGATTTAAAGCAATTACTCTTTTTAAATTAACTTTAGATACACTAGAGCCCCCAAAGAAAAACGAACTCTTCATCCTATTTTTGAGTGACATACAAATCGTAAAAAAATAGAAACTGACGGTACAGGTGTGAATAAACTGATACTTTGTTTTATTAATGAGTTCTTTGATCTCTTTTTTAAATAGCTTTTTATTCTCAGTTTCGTAAAAAATGGCTTTGATAGTAGGAACTTGCTGAAGCTCAAAGTATACGTCTTGATTATTTGTCACATAAGTAACTTCTCTAGCATTTTCGCTTAGAAATTGAGCTCTTCTTAGAGTATCTCTTTCACTCCCGCCAAAACGAGTTGAAAAACTAAAGAATAAGACTTTTTGGGGGTTCATTTTTACTTCCCTATCAGTTAACAGTGTTAACTAACTATAATTATTTACTCCATAAAATGTATAGTAAATTAACACCCTCTAAAGAAATTTCTCACTCTCCAGAATTTGTCCTTAAGTTACTGTATTCTTTATAAAAATAACCCTAACAAGTACGGCGCTTATGAGATCACATCTTATTCTTCCATTCGTTCTCCTCTCCATCTTTGGAGTCTCATGTGAACAACAGAGTATGATCATTACTCCTTCCGATAGTGAAAGGGCAGAAATTGAAGTTACTGAAGATAAGGCCGTCCTTGGATCTGATAATAGAGAGCCCATTCAACATATTGCTTATGTTAATAGAGATTACAAAAATAAAGTAGGCCAATTAATTTCGATAACTGGTAATCGCATCAATACTTGTACCGCAGCTCTCATTCATAAGAAGTATGTCCTTACAGCTGCCCATTGTGCTTTTGGAAACGATGGTCAAATCTTGAAAAACCAATTCTTCTATCCAGGAATTAATAAATCAAATACCTCACCTTACGGAAAATACAGAGTTAAAAAAGTTTTTATGCCTAAATTCTATTCAGTAAGACAAGTTAATCCAGAAAAAGACATTGCCCTTATGGAACTTGAGGCAAACGAAAATGGAAAATATGCGGGAGAAGTAGTCGGCACTTTCGGATATTGGGGAAAGAGAGATTATCCTGAAAACTCGAATATTCTCAGTATTGGTTACCCTAACGACAAGGGTAATTCTCAACAGTTTTTTGAAACAAACTGTAGCTCTCAAATTGAGTACGGTAGTGACCACACTCTTGAACTTAACTGTGATGTTATCCAAGGCCAAAGTGGGGCACCTATTCTCATCTATTCTCAGGAGTACGATACTCACCATGTACAGGGAGTCATTAGCTCAGAATCAAGAAGAGTCAATTATGGGAGTCGCCTTTCTCAGGAACGTGGAAAAATCATTGGTTACATTACTCGTGGTCAATTTGATAATTCAAACTATAGAAGTGAAGGCTTCTATGAAGAATGGAAAGAAGTTGTAGCGCCCAATACCAGAAAAATTCATGTTTTTATTAAGAATAATTGTAGAGACAAGCTTTTTGTCGCGATCAACTACAAGAATCTAAGTGGATCATGGATAACTGATGGATACTATACTCTACAAGGAAAAGAAGAGATAGAAGTGCTTCAAACAGGAAATGGTGTTTACTATATTAATGCCACCAATGCAGAAGGGAGCGTACTTACTAGAAATAATATAGATAAATATTTAGATAAAGCAGGTAGAGAAATTAGTTTCCAAAAATTCAGTCAAGACAAATTTGGAAACTTCACTCACTCTTTCAATTGTTACTAAGATTTTTTTACGAATTTGATATATTCGCCATAGCCCTCTTCTTCCATATCCTTTAGAGGAATAAATCGAAGAGAGGCTGAATTGATACAATAGCGCAGTCCTGTTTTATCTCGAGGCCCATCATTAAAAACGTGACCAATATGACTATCCCCATATTTTGATCTTACTTCCGTTCTCACCATTCCATGACTTTCATCTTTTTTCTCAATGACATTTTCTTTTGCCAAAGTATCAAAGAAGCTAGGCCATCCACAGCCGCTATCAAACTTCTCCTGAGAACTAAAGAGAGGTTCACCAGAGACTATGTCTACATATAGCCCCTCTTCCTTATGATCCCAGAATTTATTGCGAAACGGAGGTTCAGTAGCATCATTCTGAGTTACTTCAAACTCTACTTCAGATAACTTCTCCAATGCCTCATTCGTCTTCTTATATTCACTCACAATCATTATTCCTTTTTAGCAGATAATTAGAATCTCTTATCTACTGTTACAAAAACAGCCCCATCCGCAAAGGGCGTAACTGTAACCTTTGCGTGATTTTTGTTATACACCGTAATATCTGGAGTTCCCATATCTGAGAGTGAGGGATTTTTATCGTATAAGAACTCTTTGGGAAGAAAGAATGCGGAGGCAGCAACATGACTTACAATAGGATTTACTCCGGCCTTCATGAGACCTCTATTTACATAATCCACAATTACAGTGTGACACCAACGATTTGCAACATCTCCTTGGTTATGCTTATTGGAGCAAGCTTCTCCATTAGGATCATTAGATAATTCGAGGGCCTCTCTCTCTGTCAGCCCCATAACCTTAATCGTTTCGGGCTCGGAAAGATCAGTATTTTCTTCGACGAAGAACATCGTGATTTCCCCATCATTTCCCCTTTCTTCCCAATCTATATTTTGAACTTCTTCCTGAAGAAAGCTTTGGGGCTCCAAGTAATTCATGGCCTGTTCTAGCTGACAAGGTCCATAAGTTTGTTCCGAAACTCTCTCATCTCTTGCCCGTACAAAATCATCTATAGTTAAATCATAGACTGAAGGCTCACTCTCCGTACTTACTTCTTCGTAGAGGTCCAATGCAAAACAGACATGATGTAACCCAAAAACAAACAATAAAATCAATTTTCTCATTACCACTACCTCTTTAGATATCCTATTTCTTTGATATCCCTTCAGTTTCAACTCGGACGAACGTTCCCATATGATTAGACTTAAAATCTGTAGACGAAGCAATGAGTTATTGATAGATTCCCGCGTTATGAGCGATGAAATTAAAAATGAAGAAATGGCCAAAAGCCCTGAGGAGCTTGAATTACAAGCTTTGAAAGATAAAGAACGTGAAGAAAAGGCCAAACGTGGCATGGAAAATGATCGTCTTTATCAGAAGGACTTTCAATATAAACACAAGAATCCCTACCACGAAAAGTTGGCAGAATTTGAAGAGTTCGTTTTACGTGACGAAGCGGCAGAGTCAAACGTGGGAAAATGGAATGAAGCTGTCTTTAATAGAGAAGCCCCATTATGTGTTGAAATTGGAACAGGTTATGGCCACTTCATGCATGATTACTGTGAAAAGAATCCCGATGTTAATTTCATAGGTCTCGACTTTAGATTCAAGCGCTCTTACAACCTCGCTCGTCGCTTGGCCAAACATCCCTATAGAAATTTTAAATATCTAAGGGCCCGTGGAGAAAGAATTGAGTTTATGTTTGCCGATTCTGAAGTAGATAAGCTCTTCTACTTCTTTCCAGATCCGTGGCCAAAGAAGAAACACCATAAGAAAAGACTTTTTCAAATGCCTTTTCTGCGGGCAGCCTATCAAGTCTTAACGCCCGGTGGTACACTCTTTGTTAAGACTGACCATGATGGCTATGCAGAATGGATGGCAGAATTTGTTGATAACCCTGACACCCATAAACTCTTTGATATACGACTTCGAACATTTGATCTCTACGAAGATGCTCCTGAGCACTTCTTGGCAAGTTTCCAAACCAAGTTTGAAAAGATTTTTCTTGAACAGAAAACTCCGATCAAGGCCTTTGAGCTCGTATCAAAAAAAGAGAAATAGTGGCCCTCACTTTTTAAGGATGTTTCCAACCCTATGAGTGCTGGAACAATTGATGAGTTAAAATCACGTATTAAAGATGTACCGGTCTCTGAAATATTGAGCCGCTATGTTCACGTGGTTAAAAAAGGGACTCAAACTCAAGCCGTCTGTCCATTTCACGATGATCACGATCCCTCTCTTACTATCAATGACCAAAGAGGTATGTGGTTTTGTTTTGTAGACAATATGGGTGGCGACGCTATCCGCTTTGTCATGCTCTATCGTAAGCTCGAATTCCTTGATGCTCTAAAAGACATCTGCGATAAGCTGGGATGGAATTTCAATGACTATCATCAAGAAAAAAAGGCATCGCCAAAAGTAGAGATGGGTAAGAAGCTTCTCACTAACGGCATGAAACTCTTTAAGAAAATTGCAGAAACGGGTCAGTATCAGCCTTTTCAAGACTTTCTCAAAAATCGTGGTCTATCTGAAGAAATCGCTAAAAATTACCAATTAGGCTACGCTCCCAATGGGACTGTCTTTTTTGACTATATTAGCTCCATCAAAAATGAAAAAGAGCGCAATTTTGCGATTTCCATTGCCCAAGAGCTGGGAATGATCAAACCTAGCACCTTTGGGAATAAGTCTCATTATGATACCTTTCGGGACCGAATCATCTTCCCTATCTGGGATCACTTTGGCCAAGTCATTGGCTTTACCAGTAGGGCCACTCAAGATGATCAGAAGCCTAAGTACCTAAATTCAATAGATTCTTTCCTCTTTAGTAAGAAAGACCTCCTCTATGGCCTCCACCTTGCAAAAAATAGCATAAGAGAGCGCGATCAAGTGATTCTCGTGGAGGGAAATATGGACCAAGTGGCCATGTTCAAAAATGGTTTTGAAAATACCGTGGCCATAATGGGAGTGGCCCTAGGAGATCGTTCACTAACTCGGCTACTTCCTATTACTAAAAATATTGTACTTTGTTTGGATAACGATAAAGCCGGCCAAAAAGCTGGAGAAAGAATCAATGCTCAATTTATGGAAAAGGGAATCACCCCTCTTTTTATCGATCTTGGCGAGCATAAAGACCCAGATGACTTTCTCAATGCCGAAGGGCGAAATGCACTGGCCAAACGACTTGAAGATGCTAAACCTTTCATCGATATCCAGCTAGAAAGGATGCTTCCAGGTGAGATTCCTGAACTCGCCGAACGAAAGCTTGAGTTACTTAACCAAATTTTTGAAGTTCTAAGTCCCTTAAAAGACTCACTTTCTGCCACAGAAAGAGCAGTGAGTTGGGCTAAAAAGCTAGGACTTCATTCAGATTCTTCGACAATCATCCGAAATTACTCTGAATACCTTAAAGGTCATAAACCCCAACAACTTCAAGCCTCTCCACCAGTTGCACCGACTATGGATATTGATGGACCACCTCCAGGTTGGAACGAAGAGAATCCATTTGCCGATGAGATCTATGAAGAGAGAGTTGAAATTGAAAGGAGAATTACGGCCGTAGAGACCAGGCTCTTGCAAAATCTAGTCCAACATCCAGAACTTTTATTGTTAGATGAAACGGCTGAACTCCTTGATTTTGTGGGAAATGATGAGGTAAAAGGGTATATTTTAAGGCTTAGAGAACTGATGTATGAAATCGATGAATCGGAATATCCATCGATCGTAAATAGTTTGATGAGTGATGAGCAATATTCAGCAGAAGTCATCGCGATAGCAGGTGGTGCTCTTTATAAGTATAGAGAAACTTCACTGAATGAAAAAGTTGCTCAGAAGATGATTGAAGATATTAAGAAGAAGCTACAAATCGAACAGCTGCTAGAGGAAAAAAAACTTCTCAAGCAAAAGCACTTGTCGGCCCAAAATAAAGAAGAGCAAATGGAAGCATTAACTCAACTTATGGAAATCGACAAAAAACTTGCACAAGTTCGACGTGGCCCTAACACCAAGGTGTAGTGATTTAAACCGAAAGGTTTTATTATATATAAGGTTCAATACCAAAAGGAGAACTAATGTCAGTTGTTGGCGCATTTATTAACTCCAAAGATTTCTCAAAACTACTGATCAAGGGGAAAGATCAAAGCTACCTCACACCAGAGGAAATTAACGACGCAATCCCCGCGAGTATTGTTGATCCCGATATGATTGACGAGATCATGAATACGATTCAGGAAGCGAGAATTGACATTCAAAATCAGGAAACCGAAGAGGATGATGATGGCATCCGTTTAGACGGTACTGAGATTATCGAAGAAACTCTTTCAAAAGAAGAGAAAGCAGAACTTAAGTCAGCTTCAACAGATCCTGTTAAGCTATACCTTAAGAGAATGGGTTCCGTTGCCCTCCTTACTCGTGAAGGAGAGGTTGAAATTGCTAAAGAGATTGAAGAAGGTGAAAGAGAAATTATTCTTTCCTGTCTTAAATCTTCTCACGCACTTAATGAGATCGCGGCCCTTAAAGACAAAATTGAATCTCAAGAAAATCAAAGCGAATTCGTTAAGGAACTCGTTCGTGGTTTAGATGATGACTCAACAACTCGTGAGATAAATAAATATCAAAAAACTATTTACGAGACTTGTGACAATATCTCTGACCTGCTTAAAGAAGTAGAAAACGAAGACGGTACCCTTAAGAAATTCGACGAAGAACAATCAAAGCGCATGGAAAAGATCGGGGAAACTCTAGCTGACCTTACCTTTAATCGTAAGATCATCAATAGCTTTGTTGAGCCTGTGAAGAAATACTTCATGCAATTCAAAGAGCTTTACGATCAACAAGATCGTATCTTCAAGTTCCTCGAAGTTGAGGGAGAAGAAGATTACAAGGTTCTCTATGATAAGGTTATGGAAGATGATGCTTTCAAAAGAAAGCTTGCACGTGACCTTTTCACTACTGATGCAAAGATTGAACAACTTATCCGTAACCAAGAAGATGTTATTAGAAAACTTCGTCGTCTATCTTTAGACGCAGGAATGGAATTTGATGACATCCACCGTGTTTACAAGATTATCTTAGATGGTGAATCTAAAGCTGACCTTGCAAAAGCATCACTTGTTGAAGCCAACCTAAGACTTGTTGTTTCTATCGCTAAGAAATACACAAACCGTGGTCTCCAGTTCTTGGATCTTATCCAAGAAGGAAATATCGGTCTTATGAAAGCGGTAGATAAATTTGAGTATCGTCGTGGTTATAAATTTTCAACTTATGCAACTTGGTGGATTCGTCAGGCCATTACTCGTGCCATTGCTGACCAAGCAAGAACAATCCGTATCCAAGTTCACATGATTGAAACGATCAACAAGATGGTTCGTACTCAACGTCAACTTGTTCAAGAGTTAGGGCGTGAGCCAACTCCTGAAGAAATTGCTGAGAGAATGGAACTTCCTGTTGAAAAAGTTAAGAAAGTACAAAAGATCTCTAAAGAGCCTATCTCTCTTGAAACACCAATTGGTGAGGAAGAAGATTCATCTCTTGGTGACTTCATCGAAGACAAGAAGATCATCTCTCCAGCTGATGCTGTTATGAGTGTGACTCTGTCAGAGCAAACTCGTTCTGTTCTTTCAACTCTTACACCAAGAGAAGAGAAAGTTCTTAGAATGCGTTTTGGTATCGGTGAGAAATCTGACCACACTCTTGAAGAGGTTGGTCAGGACTTCTTTGTAACACGTGAACGTATCCGTCAGATTGAGGCCAAGGCATTAAGAAAGCTACGTCATCCAAGTCGTGCCAAACTACTCAAGGCCTATCTAGAAGGAACAATTCCAGGTAGTGATCGCGAGCAATAAGCCACTTTATTCTGACTAAAATTATCGCTTAATAAATGCCCAAGGTTTATCCTTGGGCTTTTTTTTCCCAATCCATAGCTTTTATTTTGGAAAAGCAAATGATTTCAAAAGATTATCGATAAGATAATCATGAAGTTTATTACCTTACTCATTTTCTTTATTATGATCACCCATCAAGCAAGTGCCTCCGTTCAGGACTGGGTACAACTTCGAAAAGAAGAGAAGAGTTCTCTTTGGCGATCTAAGACAATTAAGAAATCCTATGTCTCTATTTCTCAAAGTAAACAAAGAGCCCCCATTCCCAAGAGAACAGAGGAACTTATCAATCAAAGAAAAGAAATGTTAAGTTTCTCAGGCATTAGTGATTGGAAAATCAGTAATTCAAAGACAGATAAAGACCAACTTTTTTTTGAAGGTCAATATAAAGACCGATCAGGTACTCAAACCTATTTCTTTGAAGTTCATATTTATTCAGGAAAAGAAATCACTCAAATTCTACTAACCTCTCCAGAGAGGATTACTTATAAATCTATCGACCAATTAAAACAGGAGCTCATTCAGCTTCATGAATAAGACAATTTTATCACTCTATTTAATTACTTTAACTCTCTTCACGACCTCATCTCTTTATGCTGTTGAAGTTGATGATGTCATAGGTATGCTCGACTTCGAAAAGAATACTTCGACTTATAGCTCATACGAAAGGGTTTGCCTCAATCCAGAATTAAGAGGGCAAACCATAGATGAAAGTAACTTTACTCAAATCTGTAATATTTTTTCAAACTCACCTCTATGCCAAGCAATAGAGCCGGAAAAAAGAGTGAACTGTAATCAATATGAACAAGATGAAATAGATATCACTTCTTGGAACTTCATTTCTAATTGTGCTTCGGGCATATGGAGAAGTATCAAAGAGATGGTTGAGTTCTTAAAAGATGCGGTCGTATGGCTTGTCACAGACAGCGTAGACTTTGTTACAGAGCTGGCCAAGAAAATCCCTGAACAATCAGGAGATTTTTACAGTTCTGTAAAGAATTATTTTAGTATTGAATGGCAAAAGGCCATGGATGAGCATGAAGGTGAATGGTTTCAAAGAGCTAAAGCAAGTCGCGCCGTTTTTCATGGACTGATCGGCTCCATGGTCCAAAAGCTTGTCGATAAGTTGACGACGGATTTCAATCAACTCGGTTGCTATGCTCCTGAACATCGTTCAGAGAAAATATGTAAAGCAGTTGCTGATCTCACCATTCCACCAACTGGAATGTTCATCTCTCTTTTTAGCAAGGGAACGAAATATTTAAATAGAATCTCGAACGCCTCCAAGAGCTTAGACTCTCAAGGTCCAGATATTAATCTCTCCTACCGACCAGATAATCCTTATCCTCAAGCTCAAAAAAGACACGATAGAACTTATGGACTCTCTGGCAAAGTAGATGAACTCACCAAAAGATATGAACAGAAAATGGAAGACCTCCATGTGGAATGGGAGTTTGAATTAGATCCTCGCCTTAAGGCAGAACTAGAGGATCGAATGAAAGAAGTGAATAATCAATATGTAAAAGAGTTAAACACGCTTTATATGTCTCAAGGGATACTCACCACAGTTGGAAAAAGTTCAAGAGAGCCAGGAGTACTTGTTCTTAATGTTGTCCCAAAACATCAGGGAAGACTCGATAATAGAACCCAACAGCTTTTCAGAAGAGCACAAGAAAAATTTGGTGGCGATAGTGTAACGATAAGTCTCTATGAAACAACAATGGAAGGTTCTCATGGGTTTCAATATCTAGGAAGAATTGAACTGGGCCCAGAGCAAGCCGCTCTTCTTCCTATAAATCAAGCGACTCATACGGCAAAGCACGAACTAAGACATCTTATGCTCTATAATCAAAGAAGCAATGGAACTGATTCCATTTATAATCAATCCTATAAAGCGAATGGAGATATTGATCTCGACGGAAACGTAGGAAGTCGTCCCAAGGGATATTCTCATTATATGACGGCACAAGAAGTTTATACTTTCAGTAGAGATGTTGGAACTCATGCTCGAAATATTCTTTCCAAGTTGAGGCAAGGGGATCATAGAGGCCTAACTAAAAATCTTCAAAATATAAAGACTTCAGCCCAAGGAGTCACTCATGTTGCGACAAAAGCACAAAATATGAGTCGAAGAAATGGGGAATTCTTAAGTAAGGCCTATGAATGGATTAAAGGTCAAGGCGATAAGAATCCAGAACAGCTCATTGAGTCTCTACGTAGAGAAGGCGTCCTCGATATCAGTAGTCAAAGGATTATGATTAATTATGATAATGGGATTTCATCTCGAATTGATGGCGTTGATATTGATACTTCTTCTATAGCGGGTATTCAAGAAGCTGTAAGGAAGGCCTATGTCAAACAGCAAAGACTATATCGAGTGGCCACCCATCAAAATGAAAAAGCAAATAAAATAATTGCGGCAGTGAACACAGCAATATCAAAAGAAGATCTGGCTCCCTATGCGATGCGAATAGCTGAGTATTCTAGTGAGTTTAGTAAGGAAGTTGTTGAAACTTACAAGAACTTTGCTGGTGCACCAAGGCCATAAAGAAAGATTGATTAACTCAATCAAGAAATCCCCTACATTTCTGTTAGATTCAGGTCAAAAGTGAGATTTTTAGGAACTTTTCGGTTATAATCAGGCTTTTATGCACAACCTTCAGGACACGTAGATTATATGAATTCCGCTTGGAAAATCCCCGAATCTGTAGATGTTGAGGCCAATAAGTATTTTGACCCAGCTCTTTTGGCCAAGGCCAAACAACTTCTTCAACTCTCTAGAGTAAGTATATCCTTTTCCAAGGGTGGCCCAGAAACTTACTTCATCGTTTCTGGAATCGTAAAAGGTGATCGCTCCCACGAGACCAAGGTTGTTTATAAGAAAAGACTTGAAGGAACAGAAGAAGGTCCTATTTCATCTAATTGTGACTGCCATAAATGGCAAGAAGCAGGAATCTGTGAACACTCCGTAGCTCTTTTTCTCACTTATCACATTCATCTTCTGCATGAGAAAAATTTCGATGCAGCGGAAGACAATATGTCTCACCCTCCTATTCCCCTTGAGTCTACTTTTGCTGTAAGTGCTTATGAATATGGAACGATTGTAGGTGGCCCCCATCAACTAGAAAGAGCTCCAAGTAATTCAGCCTACTCTTCTCTTCAATACCTTCTTCATACCAAGAAAATCATCAACTTTCCTATTCCTGCTCAATGGGAAGGTAAGCTTATTATTCAAGTAACAAGTAGAGATTACTTTGAACAAAATAGTGGTGAGCAAGACGCTCTTCCAATGTTGAGATTTAAATATCAAAATAAAGAAGGAAATATTCTTAGAGAGATTTCTCTATTTGAAAACCTCTACCTCTTTAACTGGGCCAATGGTCAATGCTTTCACCTTCCGAGTGAATTGAAAGATCTTATTCAAAAACTAAGAATCAACCTCACTCACCTAGATGTGAACGATCTTATTAAAATATGCCAAGGTATTTCAGAGCAATATATTGATGTTATTGTTGATGAGCTTCCTCTTACAGAAATACCTGTTATTGAAACAACTCCACGTATCCACCTCGACAAAGCAAAGAAGGGAAATCAGATCAATATTTCTCTTATCTTTACCGATCAAAATGAAAATATTCTTCATGGTCCAGATTTCTTAAAGGCCTTCACTTTCAGCGGCGGTAAACTTTCAAGTTTCAGAACCAAGAAAGATGCCTATGAGTTTGTTCAAAAACTTTATAGTTCATTTGAAGAAGGAAGTGATGCTTATAAAACAGCATTACATCCGAGTTCTCAAAAGAATTATTGGGGGAATCTGATTGAATACACTCTCACTCAAGAAGAGGCCATGCTTTATAACGGTAAAACGAGAGTGATGTGTAAATATAGAAATGATTTCCTAAGAGACTTCTTTCTCTCTTTATATAAATCTTTTGGAGATGGATTCTTTCGTTTCTCCAAATATGATTCTGAAACACGAGAGCTCACTTATGCTCTTCCCTCTTCTACTTTATTTCAAGGTTTAAGTGAGTTTCATGCCAGAGCGACCTTACACGGTGTTCATCTCTACTATAATCGCAATGAAATTGGACGCTGGTCTTCAAAGATTCGTTTTGAAAGAAAGAGTACGGCGACAAATTGGTTTGATCTTGAATTAGAAGTTGGCGAAGATGATATGGAGATTATTAAAAATCTCGATCTCGACAATGGTCTATCCCTTTCAAAAGATGGACTCGTACTTCTCACAAAAGAACAAAAGGATGTTCTTAAGTTTGTTAAAAAGTACACTCAATACGAAGCTCAAAATAAATATACTCAAAATAAGAATGATGAAAATAATAATGAAGGAGAAGATGGAGAAACCGTTAACCGCTTTGTCCTTCCCTTCAACAGAGCAAGAATCTTTGAGCTCTTTGAACTAAGAAAGCTTGGAATTGACGGCGCTCTTACCCCCGAGGAAATAGAACTCTGTGAATCATTGGCGACCTTGGAAAAAATGCCCGAGTATAAACTTCCAGAACATCTCGAAGATGTTCTAAGACCTTATCAAAGAAATGGTTACAATTGGCTGCGTTTTCTTCACGAGAATAAATTAGGGGCCTGTTTAGCTGATGATATGGGTCTTGGGAAGACTCTTCAAACCATTACCTTTCTCACTTCCATCTATGAAAAGATTGATAAAGTCCTCATCGTATGTCCCGTATCCATACTTTTAAACTGGGAAGCGGAATTTAAGAAATTCTCAGACATCGATGTTCATATCTATCATGGTGGTGAAAGAACGATTGAGTCCGATCATAAAATCATTCTTACCTCCTACGGAGTTATGAAAAGAGAAATAGATGAAACTTTTTCACAGCAAAATTTCGATATCGTCATTCTCGATGAAGTACAGCACCTCAAAAATATACGATCTTTAGGGGCTTTAGCCGCTAGACAGCTAAAAGCTGACTTTAGAATCTGCTTAACAGGTACGCCGGTAGAAAATGACTTAGCAGAATTTTACAATATTCTTGATCTCTCCATTCCTGGAATTTGGGGTGATCTTCAATTTGTTCGCACGGCCTCAAGTAAAAAGAGTCGTCTACTGGCCCGAAAGAATGCCGCCCCCTTTATCTTACGAAGAACCAAGGCCCAGGTATTAACGGATCTTCCACCAAAAATTGAAAATAATGTCATGCTTAGTTTTTCTGATCATGAAGATAGCGACTACAAGTCGAGCTTAATTAAGATTAAGAGTAAAATTGATAATGCTCCTTCTAAGAAGAAATATGGTGAAATTCTTAGAGGTCTTCTTGAACTCAGACAAAAGTGTCTATGGCAAAATAGAAAAGGAGAAATGACTTTTCGTGAGGCCAATATTGATTCAACGAAGGTCCAATTTCTCATGGAGACCCTGGATCAAATTATTGAAGAAGGACATCAGGCCATTATCTTCAGTCAATTTACAACCTATTTAGACCTTATTCAGAAAATAGTAAGAGAGCGCCACTGGAAGTTTGCTCGAATTGATGGAACTCAAAGTGTAAAAAAACGTCAAACTCAAGTGGAGCTCTTTCAAGAAGGAAAGGCTCCCATTTTTCTTATCTCCCTAAAAGCTGGTGGGGTTGGACTCAACCTAACTGCCGCTAGTTATGTTTTTATCATGGATCCTTGGTGGAACCCGGCCGTCGAAAGTCAGGCAATCGATAGGGCCCACAGAATTGGTCAGCAAAACACGCTTACCGTCTACAGACCTATTATTAAAGGCTCTGTTGAAGAAAAGGTTCTTGAACTTCAGAAAATGAAAAAAGAGCTCTTTCACGATCTTCTCCCTGATGATGAGGAAAACCTCTTCACTGGAAAGCTAACCATGAAAGATTTCGAGTCCCTCTTAACCTAAATGATTTTTTGCTATATAGTCCCCTTCGGTACCATTTCGACTCATCAGTTTAAAATGGACCGAAGGAAAATATATGGGATTTCAGATACTTATAGTCGAAGATGATCAGCTTATTGGAGCCTATCTCAAAGAGATTGTCTCCAAACATCACAGGGCCTTTCTCTGCAGGGATCTGCAAAGTGCAAAAAAGGCGATTTCTCAAACCCACTTTGATCTCGTTTTCACCGATCTCAATCTCATTCCAACGAAGGAAAGCCTAGAGGGTCTTGAAGTCATAGAAACTTGTAAAGAGCGCAATATCCCAAGCGTCGTTCTCACGAGCCATGGTGAAGAAGCCGTCATTCAACAGGCCTTTCAAAAAGGTTGTTCTCATTATCTTGTAAAAGATGAATTTGAGTCGGAGCTTGAGCGAATTATTCGAAATACTTTAGGAGATCCTATTGAAAAGTATATCGATCGCTACTTAAATACGACCTGCTCTGATTACCGTGCTCTACTCAAGTCTGTCCTTGAAAGAAGTCAATATTCAAATACCCCAATCCTCCTTACTGGGGATACGGGAGTCGGAAAAACTCATCTCGCCAAGGTCATTCATTCCTTCACTGACCAAGCTGGGCCTTTTGTCTCCAAAAACTTAAGTGAGCTGAGCGATCATGTCATCGAATCTGAATTATTTGGTCATAAAAAAGGTGCGTTCACCGGTGCTCTAGAAGACAAGAAAGGCTGGATTGAAAAAGCAAATGGCGGAACTCTATTTTTAGATGAAATCGGATCCCTCAGCCCTAAAGCCCAAGTAAAGCTTCTCAAAGTACTTGAAGAAAAGATTATAACTCCAGTCGGTTCTACCGAAGAAATCAAAGTCGATTTTAAACTGATTACGGCCACCTGTGACGATCTCCAATCTAAAATTCAAAATGGTGAGTTTAGAGTAGATTTCTATTTTAGGATTAAGGGAATAGAAATGCCTATTCCTGCTTTAAAAGACAGAATCAACGATCTCGATAAAGTCATTCGCGACTACAATGATAATCAAACTCGAAAGCTCTTCTTTACAGATGATGCCCTAAACACTCTTAAAAACTATGACTGGCCAGGAAACTTTAGAGAACTTCAATCTCTACTCACTTCCTTAAGCTCTCAAAGAGAATCACTCATTACAGAAGATATTATCAAAAAACTCACTCAACCTAAAAATAGCGACGATCACTCAAATACCTTCCTCACTCCCAAGCTATCCAATGATATTCTCACTCATGGATTACCAGAGGCCGTAAGAAGGCTTGAATTTGAAGCTTTCAAAAAGGTTGTCTCTCTCTATGGAATGAAGCCAAATAAAATCTGCGACGCTCTCAAGATCTCAAAATCCGTATTTTACCGGCTTCAAGCCCAACTGGAGCCTACCCATGGATAATCAAGCGAAACTCATTCACGACTTAAAAGAATCCAATCTGAAGATGAAAATACTCATTCAAATGTTTTCCCATTCAGAAAATGATGAAAGTACACAAAGTCACATTGATCAATTTGAAGAAGAAATGACAAAAAGCCAAGCTCTTCTTGATCAAGTACGCGAACTTCGCCCCCGCTAATACCACTCCAGACTTCTTTCGCAGCCTCAAACTTCAATCTATTAATCTAGGAATACTTCCAACAAAAAAGGCCTTCATAAGAAGGCCTATATTCAAAAATAAATTTTTCTTCTTAAATTATAAGAATCAGTTTTGACCATTAAAACGATGATCTCTTTCAATTCTTATCACTTCACCTTGGTGATTTTGAAAATCAGTAACTGGAATTTTATGAGATATCTTAAGATCATCTCCATCCTTAGTCACCTCATCTCCAAAGCGATCCTGGAGTTCCTGAATATCAAGAACTTCATCATCTGCAAGTGTCACATCCACCGCATCTTTGATCGTAAAAACAGGTGCCGTCTCTTTACTCGCCTCAACAATAAAACGCAGCGGTTGGGTTAGTCCCGGTCCACCACCTCCAGTATCTCCTGGTCCAGCATTAATACTAAAAGATAATAAAATAACATAAACTATATTTAACAATTTCATGACATCCCCTCCATCTTTCCTTGAGGTAGAGTAAAGCTACTTATAGAAAAAGCTCTTGTTTTTTTGTGTTGGAAACTAGACTTAGAAAAAGTTTTTAAATCTTCTAAAAGATTTTTATAATAGTCCAGCATTTGTCTTTCTAAATATATATGTTCTTCGTCAGTTAAGTCTATATATGCAGTTCTCCACATATCGTGCTTCGAATTAAAGCCAATCATTTTATTTCTTAACTTAGAAATCTCTAAAATATTTTGAGTGTGTAATTCACTTGTTATTTGCGACTCTTCAATTCTTAATCTATCGCCTTCTAACTTATATGTAGGACATTTATTTAAAATTGACTCTAATTTTGAAACTGCCCACTTACCATACATCGTAAATAAAGCAGACTCCGTAGGTATTTCAAAGTACTCAGTATTTTCAAAAGATGAGGCATATTTAAAATAAGAAAAATTATACAATACCTCAGAATGAAGAACACCACTCTTTTTCATTGCAAGCATTATAAAAAGCGAATCATAGATATCTTGAATATACTCACCAAGGTCTATATTCGTAGTAATTCTTGCTTTAAATGTTCCCTTTAAGAAATCTAAAAGTTCTCCATTACCTATTTGATTAATCCAAACATTCGGATCTTCAGAATTAAATGCTTTTGTGAGAATTGCTGCGACTGTTTTTGTTTTCGGCATTCGAGTGATTAATCCCTCTTGCCAGCGCCAGCTAGTTGATCCACCTATCACGTCCATAGCATCATTGTTTTTGGCAATATCCAAAAGCTGTTCAACTATGGCCTGTGGTTTGGCAGTCGTCGTTTTTTCGACTTGAGCTTCCACCTTTATGTTCCCCTTTTAACCTACATAGTGTTGTGCTGTTTTATGTCCACTGTTTTGACATGCTCTTTATGTAGATACAATTTTATTTATACAAAGGTGTATTATTTATAGATCTTGGTTTTGCTTCTCCTTAATTAATAAGAGTTATTTAAGTGACAAAATAGCCCTGTTTTTTTGAATAAACGTTTTTCAATGAAAGAGTGAAAGTATTTCATACTTGATAAGGCCACTTAAGTTGCTGATTTAATATAGTCAATTTCATTAAGTCTTTCATTAACTTCCCAAGTAAGAATATGAAATAGTGTTTTAAGAGAAAAACAATTACTTACGTCCATAGATTTCATTTCTACACATCGCAATGAAAACGTTATGAAAAGTGTATTTATTTATTCCATGAAGTTTCCTATTAATGCTTTCGTACCAAGGCAGCAAAGGAGCTTAGCCAAATGAATTCTAATACACATCTTAATGATCATCTCATTCACGACCTTAGAACTCCTATTGCCATGCTCTCAACTCTTGGAGCTGGCCAAAATCTTCCTAAAGAGATTCAAGACTCTCTTGCAAGCTGCACACAGTATTTAGAAGGTATCGTCAGTCGCTACTTTGGTCTTCCGGCAAAGCCTCAGTCTAATCATTCCATCATTCAAATTCTTAACGATAAAATGGATCTTTTTAGAAATGAAAAAGTTAATTTTAAGACAGAGCTTCAATCAAAAATTGATGACCTCTCTTTATTAAATATCGACCCCCTTAATTTCAATCGTTTACTCTTTAATCTTATTGGAAATGCTATTGGTGAATTTAAGGCCAATAATATTTCTAACCCAGAAATTTCGATTACTTCTTATAATTGCAAACAATATTTTTACCTTTCTTTAAGCGACAATGGATGTGGCTTCCCACCTGAACTACTTGATGGATCATCAAACCCACCTTCTGCAAGAGGGCTCGGACTTGGGCTCAATTGTATCAAACAAATCATTCAGGAATCTGGAGGAGAATTCAAACTAAGTAACCGCCCAGAGGGTGGAGCTGATGTTCTTCTCCAGATTCCCCTCGTCTCTAATCTTGGTAAAACTGTTGTGCTCTATGAAGACGAACCTTTATTCATTAATTTATGGAAACAAACTTATAGAAACTCTGGAATGAAACTCGTTATTAATCCGCAGAATCCTCCAGAAAAAGATGCCCTTATATTTATCGATGTAAACTTAAAGGAGAAATCAGGTCTGCAAATTGCGCAAGAGCTTCATAATAAGGGTCATACCAATCTCTTTCTCACAACTTCTTATGAACCGGAGCAATTTGAAAATATTAGTTACATTCGGGGGGTCATAGGCAAAGAGCCCCCAGCCCTAGAGATTTCTTAGTCGATTCTTCTCTGATCTTGAAGCTCTTTAATCTTTGAATACTTTAAAAAAGCAGATAACGCATTAATTGAACAAATAATTAGCCCGTATCTCCCATCTAAAATCCCGCCCTTCAAAAAATAATCTTTCAAAAATTTAAGTATAGGCCTAGAAATAATCTTAAAAAGACTTGAACGAGTACCTGACTCGAAAGCCGCCTTAGCTGCTATGGTCGTGAACCGATTCGTTTGATCAACATGATCCGTTATAGAGTCATAGCTATAATGGAGAAGATCTCCACTGAGAAATCCGACCTTTGTATCTGTTTTCAAGGGAATGAGAATATCGTGAGGATTTTTTCCCTACCAAGAGGCACTGCCTTTTTTAATAAGCCTTAGTTTGGTGTCAGGATACCAACCACAATGCCTAACCCAAAAACCATTATAATTGGTCAGGCGATTAAACTTGTAGGCATCAAAATTTAGGTGATTCTTTATTTCAAGAAGGGATTGTCTTAATTCTTTACTTAGAGCTTCATCAGCATCAAGACTTAGAATATATTCGTGATTACAGAGAGTGAGAGCGAAGTTTTTCTGCTCAATATGCCCTTTAAAAGGATTTTCATAGAATTTCACTTTTGCGTAAGATTCACAAATTTCCTTAGTACGATCTGTCGAAAAAGAGTCGACTACGATAATCTCGTCTACAACATCTTGGAGGGAACCTAGGCAAAGGCCTATTTTATCCTCTTCATTAAAACAAATAACGGTTGCTGATATCTTATTCACTGTATCCAAAAGACAGATCTCCTTTTCCCCAGTATAATAATTATCTATGAAGAAGACCACACCCAATACATTATTGGTTATAAAGAACCGAGCATTAGGCGACTCCGTGATAACTCTGGGCGCGATACAATATTTGCGTGATACCCTCAAAGACACTGAAATTATTTATGCCGTTCCTTCATGGACCTATCCTCTATATAAGGATGTCCAAACAGCGGCTCATAAGGTTATCCCCATGGACTTCAAAACGATGTCCGACTGGTGGGAGTCTTATAAGGTTATTCGGGCCTTTGAAGTTGATTCTGTCCTAGAGTTTTTCCAAAGTGGTCGAACAAGTAAATTCTTTCGCTTCTTTTCGTCATTAGGTCGATTCAAATATTTCTATCATAACCACCACAAGAAAGTTGGTGATGTCCATGATCAAGGTGTGATTAAATCTAATATTCAGAGAGACTTAGATGCAGCATGGACCTATTTTGGAAATCCAGACCATTTGCCGGACTACATCCACTACACCCCCTCAATGGGTTTACACGTAGAAAAAAAACATCAAATTACTTTTGGAGTAGTAGCGACAAGAGAAACAAAAATGTGGTCCATGGAATCCTATCGTGACTTGGCCAGGCTCATCTATAATGATGATCCCAATATGAAGATCATCATCCCTTTAGGCCCAGGTGACGACGAAATCGAAAATAAAATTTACGAACTCGACTTCCCAAGAAATTGCCATATCATCAAAGAAAAACTAGATGCCCTTCCCAAAGCACTAGCTGAATCCAAACTCTATATTGGTAACGATACTGGACTCAAGCACATCTCCATTGCTCTTGGCATTCCCACTCTAAGCTTCTTCGGCCCAGAGCCCCCAACAGAATGGCATCCCTACTCCACAAATGATCATCCTTATTACTACAAAGAAGGGCTTGAGTGTCGTACCCAAAATGCTCACTACTGTGGCCTCTCAACCTGCGACTCTATGATCTGCCTATCCAGTTTTTCCCCTTCCGAAGTCTTTCAAGACTATCTTCGCATGACTAAGAACCGATAAGGCCCTGTTTTTACTAGCATCATAGGTCTATCTCCAATTTATTCAAGAAATTTTGAGTCAATTGAATTCATTTCCCTCCGAAAAAATATAAAAATATATGGAGGATAGATATGAAGAAAAAATTTATAGCGGGCATGGCGACAACGGCCCTATTAACTCTAGCTTCTTGTGGTGGAGACTCTGGAAGTGCATCAACAAGCTCAGGAAGTGACAGCAATACATTACAGGGTGTTGCAGCAACAGGGGCTCCTATAGCCAATGGTTTTGTTGTTCTTAAAGATAAAAGTGGAAAATCTTCCGTGCAAGTTAGCACCGATTCAGAAGGTGCCTATTCTGTAAATATTGAAGGGCTTAGCACACCTCTGTTAGTCAAGGTTACAAGTCAAAATGGGGAGTCTTTCCTTTCCATTGCTTCAGATGAAGACGTAAAAGCTAAAAAGAAGATAAACATAAGTCCTCTTTCTCACATTATCGTCTCTAATGTCATTGGAAAGGGCGACGCTCAACAAGGGTTTGATTCCTTCACATCAGTAGCTGCCAATATCACAAAAGATAAAATCGAATCTCAAAAGACTGCTCTAAAAGAAAAGCTTCGTGGAGTTTTCCAAGCTCTTAGTGTGGACGATGATATTGATATTTTAAATGGAGAACTTAAGGCCGGAACCAGTCAGGGAATGGATAAAGTGCTTGATGCTTTGAATGTTGAAGTTTCTTCAGGTACGGCAGAAATTAAAACAAAGATGGGAACCACCATATTTAGTGATGACCTCACAGATGAAGAGGACGATGTAACTCCTGCTGATGTTTCTACTGAAGTTTCAAGTTCAGTATCTATGCTTTCAGAAATAAAAACTTTCATGAATAAAATTGCGAGTGATATTAATGCTCTGGAAGATGGAGCGACAGATTCAACAAGTATTCAAAATGCACATGATATGATGGAAGACCATCTGCACCCAGACTTTCTTTCAGAAGGTCTCAACCGTACTCAAGATGCTTGGCATTGGGTCTGTGATGACTTGGATTATTCAAATGCCCCAAACTTTACTGTATCTGACTGCGACAAGCTTCATGATGAAGGAAACTTTTCGCTCACAAATATCAATATCATCAAAATAAATGATGTTAATGATAATAATGACCTGAGCGATACGGGAGACTATGTCGTTATTCGTTACGACCTTCTCGTTAATGGTAAATTTGATGAAGTTGAAACCGATGTCCTCGCGCTCGATAATGGAAAATGGAAAATTTACGGAGATCAATCAGCTGTAGATATATCATTCAATCCTGTTTCTAACTTTAAGGTTGATGTAAATACATCAACGCAAACTGTAGCAAAGAAATATAATGCTGCTATCAATACTTATATTTCAAACAACTCAGGATTCCAAAGTGGAGATAGGATTGTTATCAACGGACCTGCCATGTCGAATGTTGAATTCACTTACGATGGATCCTATTGGAAGTATCCTAGTCAGGAATGTATTAATGACGATGGATCTTATGGCCCAGTAAATGGTTCAAACTTTTGTGATGGCAACTACAATGGTAACTCTAATAACTACTTTTTAACAGAATCTCAACTCGCTACACTCAAGAATCTAAATGAGTATACCTTTGCTGTTACAAAAGGTGGATCTAGTGCCGGAACCTTTACAGAATATATTCCCAAACCCATTCTTCTTTCCGAAACAAGTTTAAAGGATTTTCTCGATGATTCGATGACAGGAGAACAATTTGTCACAACCTACTGTGGAAGCTCACCTATGTCTATCTCTGGAAAACTTCCCTCCGGAGTAGAAATCGACTATGTATCCATTCATCGATACTTCACAACACTTAACGAATCCAGAAGCTTTAACGGAAACGATTTAGAAATTACGGGAACCTTTAACGAAACTTTCACCTATGCAAATGGTGATTCAACTCCAGCAGAAGTAGCCTCCTATCAAAACTACTATTTTTGGATTGAAAATAATCGCGACCAAACTCTTGTTTTTACTTTAAATTGTGATCAATAGAAAAGTATGGGCTCCTTTTGGAGCCCTTATCAGTCACTTTCTTCCGAGATAATAAAGTTTGGCCTTCCTCTTACTTCATCGTAAATTTTAGAAATATACTGTCCAATAATTCCTAGAGAGATCAATTGAACACCACCTAAAAGTAAAATACTTCCAATAATTGATGTCCATCCTGAATCAGCTCCCATATTAAAAACTTTAATAAAAAGAGCATAAAAAAGATAAAGAAAGGATACTATGGAGACGAAGAAACCTAAATATATTGCAATAATTAGAGGCTTTGTACTAAAAGAAGTTAGACCTGAAACAGCAAGTGACATCATCTTTTTCAATGTATAGCTTGAGCTTCCGGAATGTCTTTTATTAGCTTTGTAATCGATCCCAATTTTTTTAAAACCTATCCATGGAATCATTCCTCTGAAAAAAATATCTCTTTCACTAAGATTATTTATTTCATTTACAACCTTACGATCTAGTAATCTAAAGTCTGCAGTACCATTTTCTAAATGTACATCTGACATGATATTTAAAAGTTTATAAAAAACTTTGGCTGAAAATGATTTAAAAAAAGTTGTACTTTCTTCATCTTCTCTTCTCGTATAGACAATTTCATAACCTTTTATCCAATATTCTACCATTTCTACAAGAAGTTCCGGTGGATGTTGTAAATCAGCATCCATTGAAATCACAGCATCTCCTTTCGCTTTTAATAGTCCAGCTCTTAACGCTGCTTGATGTCCAAAGTTTCTAGAAAATGAAATAAATCGAACTCTGTTATCATTAATTTCTTTTATTTTACTAAGCGTGCCATCGGGGCTTCCATCATTAGAAAAAATAATTTCGAAGTTATAATCCTTTAAAACGTCTTTAATTCTTGAAAATATAAGCTGAATATTACCTTCTTCTCGATAGCAGGGTATTACAACAGAAACTAAAAAATTATCTTGTTTCATTAAAAGTTCTCTTCATTAAAGAAAGGTTATATAGTAGTTCTATCTTACAAGGTGAAATAAGTATGAGCAAAATTTTAAATTATTTATCCACTCTATTGTTGTTTCTAGTATTTTCACTTGTCATTTTCGGTGGTGGATATTTAAGAACGGAAAACTTTAAGCTTGAAATAGGATCAGTAGACCCATGGGCGATTGGATGCATAATTATATCTCTAATCTTTTATAAATTGGCCAAATTACAACCTCTTAGTTATCAACTTTTTAAAGATGTTATAAGAAGAACTCAAACTCAAAAATCGTTTTATACTATCCTACTCTTTCTTTTTATTTCTACGTTTCTAACGCACATTTTCAAACATCTTAATTTTCAAACAAACCTATATGATATGGCCTACGTCCATCAGGCATTATTTTATCCATTCGAAGGCAAGCTTTTGCAATGCGACGTCTGTAAATTTGGAACCTACCTCAGTGACCATATTAGCTTTAGTCTATTTATAATTACGCCAATAACAGCTCTATTTAAAAATGATTATATTATTTTCTTTTTACAAAAATGTTTTATTTTCGTACCAATTTTTCTACTGATAAAGAAGGGGCCTCTCGCTGGCAAAAAGTGGTTATATTCTTCAATATTGATCATTATTTTCTGCAATCGATCCTTACGAAATTCTTTATTCTGGGACTTTAGAGAAGACCATATTGGATTTTGCTTTTTATTACTTTCACTACTTTCCCTTTATCTGAGAAAATACTTTTTTTATTTTCTTTTTTTGATCATAGCCCTATTTTCTAAAGAACACATTGGTTTAATTACAAGTGGAATTTCTATCCCCTTGCTTTTCGATAAAGAGTTTATATCTTCTAAGAGAGATAGAATTTATCTGGCAACTTCAACATTTATTCTTTCTTTATCTATTTCAATAATATCGTTCAAATTCTTATTTCCATTATTCACTATTCAAGATCAGAGCATCAACAATGTTGTCAGTCGATTTGCAGAATTTGGAAGTACCCCCTCCGAAGTAATTTTTAATGTCTTAAAAAGCCCAACTCACTGGGTAAACCTTATTCAAAGATTTATAAATGTAAAGTCTCTCAAATATGTTCTACTCGTTATCCTCCCTTATATCCTTTTCCTTAGAAAAGCATACATATGGCTTATCCCAATTTTTATGGGAGTAGCCCTTAATATAATATCGCCACTCCCTAACGAAAAGATGATGATATTTCATTACGACCTAATATGGTTAGCTATCGCTATTTTTGCATTAACACTCGGATTTAGCAGGATTAATATTCAAAGATTTGAATCAAAAGAATTAATGCTTGGTCTTATTATAGCGATTGCATTATCTGGAAGATGGCCACTTTATTACATCAAGGATTTTTCACTAGAAAATATTAGAGACAGTTATTTTTTATCTACATTAAAAAGAACAGGAACCATCGCTGCATCTAAAAAGAATATTGCCCATCTAACTGACTTTCCTTCTATTCGAGTTTTAGACTACAGTAACAAAGAGCTTAATATGGATAGAACAAATTGTGCACATCCAAGTTCATGCTATTTTCAAGCTAATAAACTGATATTAGATAAAAGAAGTATTATAGAATCGAAGCTAATAAGTAAGTTAACTTCAAAAAACTGGCGTCTAATAAGTAAGAGTCCTTCAGGGAATTTGTTATACTATGAAAAGTTAATTCAATAGATTTATTTGCGACATAGCCTTCTGTATAAGTCTGAATACAAAGATGTCGCTTTAATTGAATTGAAGTTTTCCTTCGCAGTTTTACTGATTTCATTTCGATCAAAGTTTCTTTGAAAAGCCATCTCAACAGCTTTTTGTAACCCATCTGATGATATCTCTTCAGATAAAATTCCATTTCGATCAGAAATCCATTCTTTCATTCCTCCAGTTTTAAAAGAAATGACAGGACATCCCGAACATAAAGATTCAAGCATGACATTTGGAAGATTGTCTTGCCGACTAGGAAGAATAAAAAAATCACTAGCAAGATAGTATTTTTGGAGTAAAGAAAAATCATTAATTCGGCCTACAAAGTTAATATGAGGGTATTCGTTTTCAAGGTCCTTCTTTCCAATAGCATGTAACTGAATATTATGATTATTTGTGAAGTCAGCTCCAAGAGCCTGAAAAAGTAAATCAGCGCCTTTTCGGTAATTCGATATACTCTCAGATATAAAAAGCACATTTCTTTTAGATGGATCCATACCAAGAGATTCTAAAGTTTTTTCACGATCATCTACTTGGAAAGAACTAATGTCCATTCCATTTACAGAGAAAGAACAATCTTCATTACTTAACCAAGGTGCAAATTTTAATGCTTCTTCATAAAGCCATTTTGAAAGAAAATTGAAATGAATCCCCTTTCCTTTTATAATTTTATGTTTCTCAAGCATAAGCTTTTTTTCATATTCTCTTAGGTCTGAAGATATTCTTTCCAGATCTATAGAATAATGAAGTCCACCTAAAAATGGATTTAGATCATGTAATGTCCAAACTATTTTTTTATGAGAATATTTTTTAATTAACGACTTTAAATCAATGAAGTTAGAAACCCAATGAAGATGAATAATGTCGAATTCTTCAAAGTCTGGTCTATAACCTGTCTCAAAATAAGAAAAGAATTCATAATTATTTTTATTGTTAGATATGCAGTTTTTTGATAGAAGCATATACTTGATTCTTGATAAAATTTCAGAATGGTATGACCTCAAGGAAGCTTGAGAATCTTTTAAATCCTCCTTTTTACTTTTTGTTAACAACTTAGATTTTACTTCAGCGTTAAGTAAATTTAAACTTTCATTCAAACGAGAAGCCGCAATCCCTGCTCCTCCACTAATCCAAGTTGTGATTTGGCACACTGATATTTCTTTCACCTACCAGCTCCGTGTTCCGATACTTCCTTAAAACATATCATTCTATCTAACTTATCCGTATCACTTAAAAAATTCCGTATTTTACCACCAAGAGTGTAATCAATTACTTTATAATCGACCCCCAAAGTATCAGCAAATACCATTGAATGAAATCTCATACAAAGTGAAAACTTTGCGTTTTTCATTGCAACACAAACACTATCTATTGTTGAGAGACCTTTATCATATGAAACCTCATATGTTTTATTCATCATATAAGTTCTGATAAATCTTCTTGAGAAGTCTCTATCATCATTCCCCATCACTAAGTTATGCATATGATAAAATCGAACAGATTCAATTTTTCTTTCTTCTACAATCTCATCAATAAGCTTAGCTAATCCTTTTTCAAAATTTTCTTTTATTACTATAAACTCTTGATAAGAATATTTTTTTCCATATTCAAAAGTCCAATCTCTTAGAAAAAGGGCCAATTCATTTTTATTATTGCCAACCTTATCGGTGACTCTTCTCCCAACAACATCATCTAATATATAGCTTCGAGCAGGATCTCCAGAAAATGCAATATCTTTGCTAAGCCTTAACTCATCATTTAAATATTTTTTGGCATACTCTTGTGAAAACTTATCTCTTAGAGATATTTCATCAGAAAGTTCAAGTAATCTCCTCACAATATTCTCATATTTCTTTATATATAAAGGGCCTATTCCACATCCTGCAATTGTAGTTTTCACTCCCCATTTTCTCGCTGTATAAAAAGAGAGATACGGAATCATAAGTTCCTCAAGGTCCATCAAAGGACCTCCACCCATAATCACTTCATCAGACGAAAGAATCTGACTAATAAGATCAAAACTCTTGGAATTGACAACCTTCGCCTCAATATCCATCTCCTTAAGAGTTCTTTCTGTCACGTAAGGAAATATACTCCCGACAATTACATCAAGATTTTTATATTTTTCATTATATTTTTTTAGAATCCCACCTAAAATCGCTTTATCTCCTACAGTCTCTGTACCGTACCAGCCAACTACAGTAATCCTATAAGCTTTCTGAGCTTTAATCTTTTGACTCGATAATGCAATAAGTTCAACAACTTTACGGGAAAAAGGAATAAATCTTGTAGAAAAAAATACGCTTTGAGACTTTCTCTTACACTCCTTAAAGAACTCTTTAAATAGCTGAGGATGATGATAGTCGTGGATACAATTTTTACAATCTTTATCTAAAATACTCTGTCGAATGGATAAGTTTTTTTCATAGATCTTATCAGCCGGCTGATTAAGAGCATTACCTAATATGGGAGATTTTGGCGCGCAGTAACTAATTCCTCCTTCAGAATTTAAAACAAGCCCTTGAGACTGATAAGGGCAGCCTATTTGACGGTCTCCCCCAAGAAGCATATTGCGAATATTACGATAAGTTCGTTTATAAATATCATTTTTTTCATATACTACTTCTAACTTATGAAAAAATATTGCTAGGTGATACTTCTCATCTTCAGTGAAATTTCTAATAACTTTACTATTATCATTATTATACAAGCGGTTAATAAACTCAGCGACTCGAAACCTCCCATATAAATTATTCTCAATAAAATAATCGAGTAATTCATCAACATCCCATACATTATCTTTACTTATAGTGCAGCCTAAAGACAAATCAATATTATGATCCCTTAGGCCCTTAATTAACTTCTCCACTTGTTTAAAATTACCTGGAATCCCCCGAATCCGATCATGAACAGCACCAACTCCATCAAGCGAGATCATTGCACTAAAAGAAATATCTCGACTCTTACATAGTCCTGATATACCCAATACTTTTTCCAAAACTATGTCAGACTTAATGGCATTTGTAATAATACTTAAACCTTTCAGCCTTCTAAGTTTCTTAATTAGTTCTTCATACAACTGTAAAAGATCTTCTCTTAATGTAGGCTCACCTCCAGTAACTCCTACATACTCAACATTTTTAAAGAGACTATTTTCTAAGATTAATCCAAATTCTTCTGGTGAAATTTTTCGATCTTCTTTTTGTTGCCAGATATTGCACATTTGACATTTTGAATTGCAGATATCGATTGCATTTAAATTAATCACCTGGATTTTATTCTTTTTAAAACTTTTTCCCCAGATATCAATTAAAGAGAAGTAGACCATTTTAACTGTGTCTTTTACTTTAATCCGGTCAAGAACCTCTAATATTACTTTCCTAACCATGTTTTTCCTTTATTCAACAGCCACTTAAAAAAATTTCTTGAAGTTCCTTCGTGAGATAAGTCATATTGGTCATTAAAGATTATATATTTTGGAGCTTTATAGGGAGCCGACATCGAATACTTATCAAAATTGAGATTACGAGAGTCCTTTGTATGAGTTGCCTCCTCCCCTACTCCAATATTTGAAACAAGATTCAAGCGTGGAACAATTGTTAAAAAATTCTGACTGAGACAGGTGAGATGCCACTGATAGTCCCAAGTATCAATTTCTCCTAATTGAACAGCCTTAAAGCATTTTGTTCGATATATAAGTTCATTCCATGAAAAATGTCTTTTCATAGTTCTTCTCATGTGATCATTTTCAATTAAATCTCCATTTACATCATAAAACTTCCAAGCTCTACGCCATGTTGCCCAGCCCCAAATAGAAATATAATATGAAAAGAAAAAACTTTCTTCACTATCAAAATTTGCTCCTAGATTACATCCTGCAACCATACCTATCCGATAATCATTTCTAAAATGATCAAGATTAAATGAGCAAAAATCAAAAAAAGACAAGTCTGGTACGCAATCATCCTCGAGGATTATACCTTGCTCTTCATACTCAAAGAACCATGTAATCGCCGTACTAACTGCTCTCTTACAACCTAAATTTTCTTTTTGAAAAAATGTCTTAACTTCACAGTTCCAATTGACTCTCTCCGTTATCGATTGCACCTTCTTTACAACTTGATCCTCCTCTTCATTTCTTGCTCCATCAACAGCAAGATAGAAATGAGTTGGTTTATATTCCATAATCTTCGCAAAAACTTGTTCAATATGATTAGGACGATTGAAGCCAATTAGAAGAATGGGTTGTTTTCGGAGGGTACTACTTTTCAATTTACAAACCCCTTAGGTTGGAAGAAAGCTTATCTTTTTCTTTTTAAGGCCCTCTGTGCTTTGGATATTTTATATTTTTTTACTAAGGAACGAAGTCCAAAAAATTCCATTATTTTTCGAGCTATTATTCTTAAACACCTTAAAACAAATGTCACAGAGATAAATGGTCTATATATAAGTTTAGAACTCCACAGAGCTCGAAGAGCATCTTTAATACTCTGAAGCTCTTTCACTCTAGACACTCCAGCCCCATCCATAAGAACAACAGGCCCACCATCAAATTGCTTTCCACAGAAGCCTGCTTTAATCATTCGACACGTAAATTCATAATCCATAGCAATTGAATAAGATAAATTAAAGTTCCCTATCTTCTCGACAACATAACGCTTAACTGCCAAAGTTTGATGTGGATAAGGCATCCCATAACCTATATTTCTATTGTGAGGATAAATCGGGACGATGCCATATTCATAGTCATCAAACAATATACCAGCATAGAAAAAGTCCCCTTCATTTTGCTTAAGTAGCCAATCAATATATCTTTTCTCTATTAAAATATCTCCACTATTTAAAAAGAGAAACAAATCACCGGACGCTAAATCGAAACCTTTATTAAATGCATCAGCTATTCCTTTATCTGGCTCAGAAACTGAGACAATTTCGGAATTATTTTCTAAAAAATCCTTTGTTTGTTCGCATCCCCCACCATTTATCACAACTATTTCGACTCTAGGGTCTTCCGGTATACTTCGAAGAGTTTTAATGAGTTCTTCATAGTTATTGAATGTAATTGAGATTATTGATATTTTCATATTGAAGAGCATTTTAGTTCAACTAAATTAATAAAGATAGTATTGTGAGACGTATTAACTTTATTCCATACCGAGATTCATAATGAAAATATTTAGCCATGATGGTTTCAAACGCTATGCTTCAAACACAGTCTGGCTTCTCATAGAGAAAGCGATAAGACTTTTTTTTGGACTATTTGTATCTGTTTGGCTTGCTCGGTATTTAGGTCCTGAAGACTTTGGAACTCTCAATTACGCAATGAGCTTCGTATTTCTTTTCAAGGCCTTTTCCACCCTAGGTCTAGATGAGGTAATTGTTAAAGAAATTGTTAAAAGAACAACTAGCCTAGGAGAAGTTTTAGGGACCTCCCTTTTGTTAAAATCCCTTGGTTCTGTTTTTATTTACTATCCTCTACTCATCTTATCTTGCTACTTATTTAATATTGAGGCTAATTCATTTGAGATTATTCTAGTTTTTTCGACCACTGTGGTATTTCAAATACTTTATATTTTTGACCTCTATTTTCAATCTCAGGTAAAATCTAAAGTAAGCGTCTTTATTTTCTTAATTTCTTTAATTATAAGTAAGCTTCTTATCGCATTTTTCATTTATCTTAACTTATCGACTATTTATTTTGCCTATGCAATGGCGCTCGAGTTCTTACTTGGGGCAGGTGGCTTATCTATCTATTACTTCTTCATCCATAGAAATAATTATCATACTCCTTTTAGATTCTCTAAAGCGACAGCGAAGGAGCTTTTAAAAGCTTCTTGGCCTCTCATGCTATCAGGGCTACTAATCTCTCTGTATATGAAAATTGATCAAGTTATGCTCGGGCAAATGATCGACAAGAAGTCAGTTGGGGAGTATGCCGCTGCTCTTAAGTTTACAGAAATCTGGTACAGTATTCCCATGATTCTAACAGCCTCTCTTTTCCCTGCAATAATTAATGCCAAAAAGGACAAGGGACAAGAAGTTTATGGTATTAGAGTTCAAAGACTTATGGATGCACTTGTATTCTCTTCCTTAGCTTTTGCTATCTTCATGTCATTATCTGCAAATTTTGTAATTGGCCTTCTTTACGGTGAACAATATAATGAAGCAACATCAATTTTAAAAATTCACATATGGAACGGAGTTTTTGTTTCAATGGGATTAGTTAGTGGAAAATGGCTTGTTACTGAAGGTCTAACTACCCTAACTCTAAGAAGAAGTATAATTGGATGTATTTCTAATATTATTTTAAACTATTATCTCATCCCAATATATGGTGGTGCTGGCGCAGCCATTTCAACATTAATAAGTTCATCATTTTCAAGTTTATTTGCAGACCTAACTAACCATAGAACAAAAGAAATGTTTATCATCAAGTTAAGATCGATCTTCGCCTACAGCCTCTGGAATTATCATAAGAAACGATGACATTAGAAAAATAAATAATAGAATATGACTTCCCTCTATAATCACTTCTTGCTGCATAAGAATAAATGAAAACAACCATGTCCACATAGGAAGTTTATTAAAGTTCTTCTTAGGAAAAGGAGAACTGTACAAAGTGAACGAAATGATTAAAAGAAAAAGCGGGAGACCAAAGAATCCAGACAGCCTTGCAGTATCTAAAAATATATTATGAAACCAAGGTAACTTGACGATACTTTGATTGGGAGAGAAGCCTCCAAGTGGATAAGATTTTAATTTAATAAAACCATCCTTTAAGAGTTCAATCCTAGTTCCAGAGAAGTTTTCAAATCTATAAATTAGAGCATGTCCTATTTTCGTATTTTCAATCAAAAGAAAAAAAAATGAACCTATGGTTAAGTAAATCAGAATATATATTTTTTTATTAAATGCCTTAGCTTCAAATACAAGGGGAAATAAAATTAAAGCTAAGCCCAGAATAATTACAAAGGCCTTTGCCTTAAGGAAAATACCAAAATATATATAAATTAAGAGTAAGACAGAATAGGTTAAAAGATATATCCACTTCTTTTTAAAAAAAATAGCAAACGGAATAAAAAAAGCGACGCAAAGAGCTATTAGATTTGAAAAGATGGGTGAGTTCTCAACTCCTTCAGTAAAGACACTGCGCAGCGCCCCATACCCTCCCCTTTGGATGAAAATGTTAAAGACCATTATCGCTCCAACATTTAAAAGAACACCTATGAAGTAAGCTATTAATAAAGTGATATTATCCTTCTTCGTTAAGCTGATTGTAGAGTAGGTCAGAAGGACAAGACCTACTACAATTTTAATAAATGGCTTATAAGGCTCAGAGAATGTATAGTATTCACTAAAATAACAAACTCCAAGATAAGTGACGCTTAGACTTAAAAGAGCTAAATATCTCGGCTTAATATTCAGCTTAATCTGCTGGCCATCATAAATAATAAAGCTCAGTAGGAATGCGATAGCCGGAGCATAAATAAGAATATGATTAAAGCCTAAAGTAAAAAAAGTAACAACCAACAACCTATGAAGCAATCTATTATCTCCGAAATAAAAGTAAAAATTGATTACAAAATCGAACTTAACTTAAAAATTGTCTATCTATAATATTATTTTCGATTTTCAAAAGTCTTACATTATCGCAAGGTAAGAAAAAAAATCTAAGATACGTTAGCCCTAGAGATCCTCATTTTCACAGCTAAAACTCTAGCCCACATCACTATAAAAAATTGTCTATTCTCTTGAATTTCGATATTATCATTAAAAAAAACCTTTAACCAAGATGTTAAATGAAAAAAGCTTTAATAACGGGAATAACTGGGCAGGATGGCTCTTACCTAGCAGAACTCCTTCTCTCAAAAGGGTATGAAGTTCACGGAATTAAACGTAGATCCTCTCTTTTCAATACAGAGCGGATTGATCACCTATACCAAGATCCACATGAAAGCAATCGTAAATTAAAGTTACACTACGGAGATCTTACTGATACAGGAAATATCATCAGACTTATTTCCGATATTAAACCAGATGAAATCTACAACCTTGGTGCAATGTCTCACGTTCAAGTTAGCTTTGACACACCTGAGTATACTGCGAATGTTGACGGTATAGGTACACTCAGAATTCTCGAGGCTGTCCGAATGCTCGGACTTACTAAAAAAACCAAAATTTATCAAGCTTCTACTAGTGAGCTCTACGGACTTGTTCAAGAGACTCCGCAAAAAGAATCAACTCCCTTCTATCCACGTTCTCCCTATGCTTGTGCAAAAATATATGGCTACTGGATTACCGTTAATTATCGTGAATCCTATAATATGTATGCTTGCAACGGCATTCTCTTCAATCATGAGTCACCTAGGAGAGGAGAGACCTTTGTAACAAGAAAAATAACTAGAGGACTTGCTAACATATCTCAAGGGCTTGATAACTGCCTCTATCTTGGGAATCTCAATGCTAAACGAGATTGGGGACATGCCCGTGATTACGTTGAAGCCATGTGGCTTATGCTTCAGCAAGATAAGCCTGAAGACTTTGTCATTGCAACAGGAGAACAGATCAGTGTTCGCGACTTTGTGACTCTTTCAGCGATGGGCCTAGGAATAGAACTTGAATTTCAAGGTAAAGAAGAAAGCGAAATTGGAATTATTAAGTCTGTTGATTCGACAATATCGAAAGGACTAAAAGTCGGAGATACCATAATTAAAGTTGATAAGCGCTATTATCGCCCAGCTGAAGTTGAAACTCTTCTCGGAGATCCTAGAAAAGCTCAGGAAAAACTTGGGTGGAAGCCAAAATATAATATTGAACAACTCTGTGCTGAAATGATTGCAGAAGACTTGAAAACAGCAAAGAAATTGTCCTTTCTTAAAGAAAATGGTCATAACTCTCCTCTTAGCTTTGAGTAACTTATGAGTAGCGCTAAAAAGAAAGTCTTTATTGCAGGACACCAAGGAATGGTAGGTTCTGCAATTTCCAGAGAGCTTCAAAAGGATAGTAATGCTGAAATCATTACGGCAGCTCGCAACGAACTTGATCTTACACAGCAAAACGAAGTTTTCGACTTCTTTGGAAAGCACAATTTCGACGAAGTTTATCTTGCTGCTGCAAAGGTTGGCGGTATTCATGCCAACAACACCTACCCTGCCGATTTTATCTATCAAAACCTTATGATTGAGTCTCATGTCATTGAGGCTTCTCATCGAACATCTGTTAATAAACTTCTTTTTCTTGGCTCATCTTGCATTTATCCAAAGCATGCAAAGCAGCCCATAAATGAAAAACAATTGCTCGAAGGTCCACTAGAACCAACAAATGAGCCCTACGCTCTGGCCAAAATCGCCGGCATAAAACTTTGCGAATCTTATCATCGCCAACATGGTTCTGACTTTAGATCAGCTATGCCAACCAACCTCTATGGCCCTGGTGATAATTATCATCCAGAAAACTCTCACGTTATCCCGGCTCTTATCAGACGCTTTCATGAAGCTAAAACAAATAACAGTAAAAGTGTTTCCATCTGGGGAACAGGCACACCGAAAAGAGAGTTTCTCTATGTCGAAGACCTAGCAAGAGCTTGTGTCTACCTTATGGGCCTTTCAAAAGAAGAGTACTGGAATCATGTTGAAAAGCGTTGCTCTCATGTGAATGTCGGCTTTGGCGAAGATCTCTCCATTGCTGAAGTAGCAAGTACTATAAGTAATGTCGTAGGCTTTAAAGGTGAATTAGAGTTTGATACTTCAAAACCAGATGGCACTCCCAGAAAGTTATTAGATTGTCGTTTAATCAAAAGCATGGGCTGGGAGCCAAAAACGAACCTTAAAAGAGGCTTGGCCCTGTCCTATAAAGACTTCCAAAATAATCACATAAGAGAATGTTAAAAGTGAATACTAAAACTGACCTCACTATTACTGTTGTAACCAATACATACAAACGAAGTACTGATTTGGTTTCAAGATCACTTTATTCATCTCTTAAGCAATCTGATTATCTCGAACAAGTTATTCTCATCGATCAAAATGATCCCCCCCTCAATCTCCCCCAAGATATTACAAATCATCCAAAATTTAGAAGGATTAAATCTGAATCCAATTGTGTTTCTGTTGCCAGAAACTCTCTATTAAAAGAGGAAATCGAGGGCTGGATTATTTTCTGTGATGATGATGGTTATTTTGATGATAATTATCTTGAAACATTTGTAAGTGTTGTTAAGGAAAATCCTGATGTTCGCATCTTTGCAGGCTCCATCATTCGTGATGACAATTTCGAGTTCTACTCACCTCGCCATAAGATTGGAGGAGATCTTAATAAATTTATCAATACAAAGCTTCTCATGGGCTCAAACTTTAGTGTTCAATCTGAGATCTTTCGTGAACTTAATGGTTTCGATGAAAGGTTTGGTGCGGGCTCTTATTGGGGAAGTGGTGAGGAGACTGATTTTGCTTGGAAAGCTTACTTTCATAAAATTAAGATGAAGTACTCGCCCGAACTTAGAGTTCTACACATTAAGCCGTATGCTGGGGACTTTAGCTCTAGTTGTGATAAAGCCTTTCGGTATGGAAGAGGAAAGGGTGCACTTGTATCAAAATGGCTAATTTTTAATAGAAAGTCATTAGTACTTTTAGAGCTTCTAGAAATGATTCTTCTTCCCATCTTTCAATTTATTAAGTTAATACTTAGATTAAAAATTAAAACTTCGATTTATCCTATCTGTGCATTAACAGGTAGGATTAGGGGCTTTTTACTAGCTCTTTTATGCAAGCATTACTGATATTATAAAAAGGTAATAAATTTAGGATCGGAATAAAGTACCTGCAAAGATCTTAACGAGAATGGTTAAGAGCTGTTACCACAAAACAAAATATGCTCACGCCATTGCTCATGATTGTACCGATGAATCCAACATTACTACATAATACTTTAGATTGAAACTTTAAAGCCATCGGCTTCTTAACTCAAGAAGTTGGAATGGTTCCAAAATTTGCAGATATAGGGAGGAGTTAGTTGTTATATATCGAAACATAAAAAAACCTCTATAGCAATTCAGAGATTCATTTAATAGAGCCAAGAAAGAATGGATGTAAAAATACTCAACTCGGATATCTAAAATCTATACACAAGTCTAAAATTGAAGATGTTAACTTAATTTTTTCAAGTCTTGGACTCTTTGATGTCATTGAGCTTATAGAAGCCCTTGTTGACTTCCTCCAAAAAATAAAAAAACCTGATCCCAACGGAAAGATCTTCATAACAGCTACTTCCTACATCTTTTTTGTGACCAGAGGAAGATTCATATGCTTGACACTTTCCTCGAAATACTAAAAAAAGTCTTTAAAATAAACTTTCATTAGTATACTTTGAAGTCGAACTCATTTATGACCCTTTTCCCAATTGTTTTTCTTCAGAGCTCCTCCCTACAAAATTGGAAAACATTAATAGATAAAGCAAGTCAAGACCATGCTCTTGAATTAATGTCCAAATTAATCACTCGTTTTCTAGATTTAGAACTTTTATCATGAAAAAGTTTTGAGGCTCCCTTTAAATCATGCTTAATAGTTTGTAATCCAAAAGCACCTAGCTCCTAATTCATATTATTCAAATCTAACTACTACAAAAATGAGTGTATTCATTTAAACTCGATATTTTAATATTAATTAAACCTTAAATTAACCTGTAAAATTAGATTCTCAACAGTGCCTCATACTAAGTGGCACTTCATAAGTAAACGATCATAGGGTGGAAGAAATTGATGCGTTCTATAAGTTTCAACATTAGTGCAGAATGGTTTAATCAATTGGAGATAAGCCTCTTGGTGCCTTACTGCCTCGCCCCTGTCCATTTCTGCAAGAACTCTCTCACACCACCCTTGATTATCAAAAAACACAGGATCAAGTGTAACGACAATTGCATTTTCATTTTTTATATTCTCAAAGCTTTCCATCATTGATTTAATTTGCGTATCGCTTAAATGATGAAGAACACCCTTTAAAATAAACACATCGACACATGAGAGGTTTAAGTCATTTATATCATCAATTGATGTGCAAAAAAATTGTCCAATATGTCCATATGACTGGTTTGCTTCATTAATATAATTTGATGAGATATCTATGCCGATATAGGTTCCTTCTTTAAAAACCTCTGCATCATCTCCAGGGCCACAGCCGACATCAAGTATTTTTTTTCCTTTAATATCTCCCAGAAGCTCTCTAAATTGAGAACGTGTCTTTTTGTGATCAAATCCCCACTGCACTAGTCTATAAAAAAAAGGCTTTCCAAGAAGTGAATATAAAAATGTTTTTTTTGCAAAATTACTCCCATCTTAATTCTTACTAGAGTCATATTTAAAGTATATATTTTCTGAAATTTTATTCGCAAAAAAAACAAATACATCTTCTTTTTGAGTTATGACAATTTTCTAAAGAATGTTTACAATTGAATAAAAACTCCAAAATCTTCTACCATTATTGATTCCCTTAAAAAAAGGAAAAAGGAGAAATTTATCATAACGATTTATCGTTTTCATTAAATACCATGAATCATTGAAGGTTTGATTATTGTAAGCTTTGAAGAATTTCTCTTTGCAGCCAACTCTTTTTTCGGTCATTAATTTAAACCTTCCATATAATTTTAATAGATACAACGATAATTAATTTATTTTCTCATAATCCCAACCAAGAGCACCTACTCGATGAACTATAGCTACAAAATTAATCACAGTATCTAAGCCATGCAAATGCTTTCATCAAAATCAAAATCGTCATTAATTATCTTGCACTTGCCAGAGTGCGCAAGCTCCTAAGGCCCTTTTCTTCTAAAAAGAACTAACGAAAATATAAAAAACACTTCCTTACAAAATGCTTTAGCAATAAAACTATTTGCACCAATAATTCCAACTTTCATAATAACATTCCTGCTCTATATATACCTTTTATACAGAATTTAAAAATTCTCAAGCCAATCAACATTCTCACTATACCACTTTATTGTTCTCCTTAGGCCTTCTTCAAAATCTACGGATGGAGTCCAACCTAGCTCCCTACTCGCCTTAGCATAATTCATAGCATAACGCCAATCGTGTCCTTTTCTATCGGTCACAAAAGTAATTAAGTCTACACTTTGATTGAGTTCATTTAAGATTTGCTTCACTACCTCTATATTTTGTTTTTCTGTATTTCCACCAAAGTTATAAACTTCTCCAGCACTGCCGCTCTTAAAGGCCATCCAAACACCTTTATTATGATCATCCACAAATATCCAATCTCTTATGTTCTTACCAGTCCCATATACAGGTAACTTCTCTACCTTAAGAGAGTTTTTAATCATAAGAGGGATCATTTTTTCAGGAAACTGATAGGGTCCATAATTATTAGAGCATCTTGTAATAACGCAATCAAGACCATAAGTCTTATAATAGCTCTCTACTAGTATGTCGGAAGCCGCCTTTGATGCACTATACGGAGAACTAGGCTTAATCCTGTTCATTTCAGTAAATGGCTCTTCGTCATCACTTAAGTCTCCATATACTTCATCAGTACTTACATGACAAAAGCGAAAGCTTTCACTTCCATATCTGAGTGATGCATTTAGCAAATTTAAAGTCCCTACAACATTCGTCTCGACAAATATATTTGGATTCTTAATAGAAGCATCAACATGACTCTCTGCTGCATAATGTATAACTCCACAAAATTTTTCTTTTTGAAATAGTTCATTAATCTCGCTCATATTTCTAATATCTAGTTGAACAAAAGAAATATGATCATTATCATTAATATCATTTTCAATTGTTGAATATGATCCTTCGTATACCAATAAATCTAAAACAACAAACTCATATTCCCTTTCTATTACAGCTATCTTTTTCAAAAAATTTGAGCCTATAAAACCAGCGCATCCAGTAAGCAAGATCTTTTTCATCAATATTCCTTCAAGAGCAAAAAGGTTAAAACGATATCGCCTAAAAATCCTTTGCCCTATAACTATAAATTCAAGTTATTAGCGTATTTGACCCTATATAAAGTCATACATACTATTGCATCAGAATGTCATGAAGTATACAATCTCTCCGTGAAAGATACACTACAATATAGCGCGATTAGAGAACATTTTACTAGTCTCAATACTGACAAAGACATATCAGTAGTTTCTCCCGTTTACCTCAGCTCAAAAAGTATTCCAGAGCTTGTTGAAAGTTTAATCTCGATAATTTCTCCTTTAACAGAAAAGTTTGAAATACTACTCGTTGATGACAGAAGCCCTGATGACTCATGGGCAAAAATAGAAAAAGCTGCAAAAAAATACACTCAAGTGAAAGGTATTAAACTAAGTAAAAACTTTGGTCAGCACAAGGCTATTTCAGCTGGCCTCTCTCAAGCTAAAGGTGAGTATACTTTTGTTATAGACTGCGACTTACAGGACAATCCAAAACATATTCCAGAGTTACTCAGTCTCGCTCTTAATGGATATGATATTGTTTATACTAAAAAGCAAAAGAGAAAACATGGATTGCTGAAAAATATTTCAGCTAAAATATTTTCACTACTATTCAATCTACTAACAAATGATCCCAATAGAGAATATGATACCGAAATTGGATGCTATTCATTGATCACCCGAAAAGTTAGAGAAACTTTCAGCAGAATGAGCGATCGCCAGCGTCATTACCTCATGCTATTAAGGTGGCTTGGCTTTTCTTCTACATACTTAAGTATTGAGCACGAGGAAAGAAAGTACGGAAAAAGTTCTTACACGTTAAAAAAACTTATCCATCATGCTGTTGATGGCCTAACCTCTGAATCCGACAGACTTCTTTATTTCAGCATATATGTTGGACTAACCTTTTTTGTCCTCTCTACTTTGATTGCACTTTGGATTAGCTTTAATTATTTCATATATGGTTATAAAGAGGGATGGGGTTCACTGATAGTTACTATTTTACTTTCAACAGGTGTTATCACTTTCTTTCTCGGTATAAATGGTGTCTATTTGTCTAAAAATTTCGAACAAACAAAAATGAGACCTCTCTTTATTATAGATAAGACGACTTGAAGGACTTTTATTATGGATTACCAAGAATATGTTGGACTAGAGAAAAATGCTATTCATAGCGCTACCGACATCTGGAAAGAAGACTTAGATCGTCTAGGATACTTTTTAGTACCTAACGTATTGGACCGGAGTACGATCACAAAACTTCAAGAAGCTGTAGATAAGGCCTGGAATAAACAACTCAAAAAATATGGAGAACCCTTATTAAGATCTATTGGTGATTATGGTGTTGCAAGAGGCTTAATGGAAGAAGATCCTATTTTCTTCGATTTACTCACCCTTCCTTTAGTAGATAAAGTTTTAGATTTTACAGTTGGCCCAACGTCTATTCTACACCTACAAAATGGAATTTGCTTGTATCCAAAAGAAAAACATAATCAAGGTCGATTCCACAAAGACTTTGCTAAAGATTTTATCAGTGACAAACTTTTAAGTATTAACTTTTTCTTTATTTTAGATCCCTTCAATCAACAAACAGGCGGAACTTGGATAATACCGGGTACACACAAAAATACGACGATGCCTAGTGAAAGCTTTATTGAAAAAAATAAAATTCAAATCACAGCTCAGCCCGGCTCTATTCTCATTTTTGATTCACTTCTATGGCACTGCTCGGGAGAAAATAGTACCAATAAGGTGAGGCGTGCTATAAACCATCAATACACACGCCCCTTTATTAAGCAACAACTTAACTACCCTGAAATGTTCAAAGAAAAAGTAGACATGGAGTCAAAGCTTGCCCAACGGCTTGGCCTCTGGGCAATTCCTCCACGAAATGTTGACGAATATCGCGTAAGCTCTCCAAAACTTCGTACCTACAGGGCGGGGCAAGGTTAACAATGGAGATAGTAATATATAATGAATCAATCAATGAGCTTATCAATGACTCAAGTAAAATTACAGAAATTCGTGAACATATCGAAGCGGATAATCTCGTAGTTATTAAAGAAGCTGTTAATAAAAAGTTAATTTCAGACATTAAAGAATACCTTTCACAAATTGGGAAAAATTCACTACCAAACTATCTACCCATTATAAAAAATGCTCCAAATTTTCACCGTATAAACAACTCCGATCATCGCTCATATGTAAAAGGATGCTTTCATCAGTTTGTTTTTTACCCTTGGAATCAAGATATTTTTAATTTTTTTAAAGTTTTCAGAAAGATTTTTCAGTTAAAAAATCTAATTGGAAAGCTCCCAAAAGATGCTTTTCTTGGGATGAAACCAGAAAAAGGTTGTACCGCAAGAATTGCTTTTCAGTTTTATCCAGCCAACCAAGGTTATCTAAATCCCCATAGAGATCCTGTTCATTATCATCAGTTGGCCCTTCCCACAGTTGTAATGAGCAAAAAAGGTGTTGATTACGAGGAAGGTGGAGCTTACTTTATATCTAATGATCAAAAAATACATGTTGATGATTTTGTCGATATAGGCGATATTACATTTTTTAATCCGCAGCATATTCACGGAGTAGACAGTATCAAATGTAGTTCAGAAAGCAGTTGGCTAGACTTTCAAGGTAGATGGATGCTCTTACTGGCCATAAATAAGCTGAGTGATAATCAAGATATTCAAAATGCTGTAGACTTAACTGAAGAAAAAAAATGAGACAAATATGAGCAATCTATCACAAAAGTGGAGAGATCATCAATTTCTACTCAAGGCAGATAAGAAGACAGAACTATTTTATTCACATACTGGTGCTGGATGTATTGGGCAGAAGCTCAGTGAAAGTAAATATGAATACTATTTAACTGTTCGCAATAACTTAAATCAATCTTTAATATTTGAAGGCATTCTTACTGTAGGGGATGATAAGTCCCAGCTAGATTTTTTATCCTACAACGATCCTGTTTTAACAAATGGAAGCATTGGGATGTTTGACGAAAATGGTGTTTCTTATCCACACTCCATAATTATTAAAGACGAACATTTTCTATTATATACAGGATGGATGCAAACAGTAAAAACTCCTTTTCAGAACCATCTTGGGATGGCAAAAAAAAGCGATCATCTATTTGAAAGAGTCTCAAAAGCGCCTATTCTTCCCCGCTCTAATGAAGATCCACTTTCTACAGGTTCAGTATGTGTTTTAAAAGACTCAGATCGTTGGCATTTGTGGTATACCTCTTTTCTAAAATGGGGAGAAGGTGAAAATGAACCTAAACATAGCTATTCTATAAAATATGCATACTCGCATGACGGATTCCATTGGAATAGACAAAACCAACTATGCATTGATCCACAACTTCCACATGAGCATTCGATTGCTAGACCATCGGTTATTAAATATAAAAATTTATTTCATATGTGGTTCTGTTATAGGGGCGAGCACTATAAAATAGGGTATGCTACCTCAATAGATGGAATTAAATGGGAAAGAAAAGATCATGAATGTTACTTCCTCTCTTCTGGACATGACTGGGATTCCAAGGATCAGTGCTACCCACATATTTTCAAACATAAAAATTATCTCTACATGACTTATGCAGGAAACAATTATGGCAACTATGGTATTGGTATTGCAAGGATGAATATTGAAGACCTACAGTAATAAAAAAATTCTTCTATTAGGAGGGGCTGCATTTCAAGTTCCAGCGATTGAAAAAGCAAAAGAGATAGGCATTAAAACTATCGTTTGTGATAATCGTCCCGATAACCCCGGTCATAGAATTGCAGATATTAGTTATAGTAATGTCAGTACCCTTGATATCGAGAAGGTTCTAGATATCGCTCAAAAAGAACAGATTCATGGGGCTCTAAGCTTTGGCTCTGATGTTGCTGCAAGAACAGCGGCTATTGTTGCAAAAGAACTCAATATTCCAGGTAATTCCCCTACATCAATAGAAACTTTAACAAACAAACATTTATTTCGAAGTTTTTTAAACAAAGAAAAAATTCAAGAATCTTTCTATAAGGAGATCATTGAACCTATTTCATTTGATCAATCATGGAATGAATTTCTCCCCTTAATCATTAAGCCTGTTGATAGCAGCGGGAGCAAAGGAGTTCATAAAGTAACACACGAAAACTTAAGCCAATTCAAAGAACTTATTAAGAACTCTCTTTTCCACTCTATTCAAAAAAAAGTCATTATTGAAGAATTTATTGAAAAAGTCGATTATCAAATCTGTGGAGACGGGTACTTCCAAGAAGGAAAAATAGCCTTTGTACACTATGGCAATGGATACTTTAATGAACAAGAAGGCCTTGAGTTTACGCCGTATGCAGAATCCTTCCCCTCTCACCATCCAAAAGAGAGACTTCAGCAAGTAACAAATATTTTAGAAGAAATATTGCAAAAAGTAGGATTTACCCAAGGAGCCTTCAACCTAGATGTCATTATTCGCCCTTCCGGAAAACCTTATATCATTGAGATTGGTCCTCGAAACGGTGGAAACTATATTCCTACTACTATTTATTTAAATACAAATGTAAACCTCATTGAAGCAAGCGTTAAAGGAGCAATTGATCCAAGTTATAAACTAAGAAGTACTCCCAGCTATTCAAAATCTTTTTATGCATCATATATGCTTCATTCTTTTGAGAATAATAAACTAAATTCAATCACATTTGATAAATGTATTTCTCAATATATATTTAAAGTAAACCCTTATTTGGAAAACGGTTCAGAAATACAGTCCTTTACAAGTGCAAATAAGGCTATTGGAAATGTAATTCTAAAGTTTGAAGATCAAAAATTAATCGAAGCTACTATTAAGAGCCTAAACAAATTCATAAACTATAATTAGTGAAAAATAACCATGAAACAATCAATTGAACTTATCGATAGTCTTGCCCACCCCACGCTTACTGGAAAGTGGTTATCCTCACATGAGGATTCATCATTCAGTAGTTTAATCAAATCCATGAAGGATGGTAATTTTAATCGGTCTCTAGCGATTGGGATGGATAATATTGAAAACTACTCTCATGAATCATTTATAAATGAGTGCAAACTTTATCCTGAATTAATTCCTGTAGCTGGTCTAAATCCCTTTTGCGACCTGGAAAAAGAGTTTTCACTCATTAAAAAATTAGGATTTAAAGCGGTAAAGCTCCATCCAAGATTCAGCTGTTTTAATATGAATATCGATACATTAAAAAACATTTTTCAATCTTCTCTAAATTATAACTTACCCGTTTTGCTTTGTACGTATTTCTATACATCAGTAGATAAAATTATCAAGCAAGATCCGTTCTATATTCTTACAGAGGCCTTAAGTCATGTTCCCAATTGTAAATGTGTCTTAGTTCATGGAGGAGGAGTTGAAGTATTAAAATATGCAGAACTTGTAAGATTTAATCCTAACCTACTTCTAGACCTTTCACTAACTATTATGAAATATACCGGAAGTTCAATAGATCATGATATTTCTTTTTTACTAAATCACTTTGATAGACGAATTTGTATTGGTACTGACTTTCCTGAGTATTCTCACAGAGAATTATTTAACAAATTAGAGTCACTAAGTACTGGGATTAGCGAAGATAAAATAAAAAACTTTTGCGGCTTAAACCTTATCAATTTTTTAGAAATTTAAATAAGTTCCTTTATTGCATCACAAATAAATTTCAATTCCACATCTTCCATTCCATAATACAATGGAAGTCTTATAATAGAATTTGAATAATTTAGTGCCATAGAGCTTTCATCAAAAAAATTCATTCTTTTACTAAATTCACTTTTTCCCAAAGGTAAGAAATGAAATGTTGCTCCAATACCTTTTGACTTCAATCCATTTAGTATTTCATTTCTCTTTTTTTCTTCAGAAACTAACAAATAGAATATATGAGCATTCGCACACTCACTTTGAGTCGTAATAAGTTCCGACGACTTTAAGTTTTCTTTATAAAAGTCCCATGATCTTTTTCTATTTTTCGTTATTTCTTCGATCATTTCTAATTGGCCTAGCAAATAAGCAGCATTCAACTCGGAGGGTAAAAAGGAAGAGCCAATATCCACCCAGCTATACTTATTAACCTCTCCTCTAATAAATGCTGAACGATTCGTTCCTTTTTCCCATATAATTTCAGCTCTTTCTTTTAGTATAGGATTATTTATTAATAAGGCTCCCCCCTCCCCAGAGGAAATATTTTTAGTATCATGAAAAGAAAATGTTCCAAGATCTCCAATTGTTCCTAACTGGCTTCCATTATAAGAAGCTTCAATTGCCTGGGCAGCATCTTCAATAACAAATAATCCATATTCCTTTGCAATTTTGCAAATTTCGTCCATCTCACAAGCTACGCCAGCATAATGGACAGGAACAATTGCTTTTGTCTTTTTGGATATTAATTTCCTAATACTTGAAGGAGAAATATTTGGGTTCTTTTCACTAGAATCTGCAAAAACTATTTTTGCTCCTCTTAAAACAAAAGCATTAGCTGTTGATACAAAGGTATATGAAGGGACAATAATTTCGTCTCCTTGCTTAATATCACAAAGGATGGCTGCCATTTCTAATGCATCCGTACATGAAGTTGTCAGTAGTACTTTATTAATTTTATACCTATTGACTAAAAAATTTTGACAACTCTTTGTATAAGTACCGTTGCCACTTAGTGGATTTGTACTACTCAACAAATCCAATACATATTTATCCGTACCTTTTACTCTTGATGACTTTGTAAATGGAATACTATTCATACCCAACCATTAAAAAATATATCAGCGATTAAACTGAATACTACACTAAACATTATTTGTCTTAGGGAAAACAAGAACATTATCTACCTTAAAAAGTTTATAGAGTATTATGAAACAAAATGCAGCTGTTATATGGGAGAAAAACAGAAGCAACATGAAAACTTCATTTTCGGGAGGATTAAAGTATAGCAAGAAGCCATTCATTATTAAACTAAGTGCCCCCAGTATATTGATATGATAACGACCGACATTATTTGCAAATTGAGAGCAAAGAGCAAAGGGTAACCTTCCGGCGAGATTAAAAGCTATTATAACAACACGTAAAAAACTCTGGTCAAAAAAGAAATGCATTATTCCAGAATAAAGAGTAACAATAAAAGTCAGTATAATTGTTAAAAACTGAACGATTTTAAAATAGGAACCTTCTTGAATAAATTTTTTTTCATTAAATGAAAAGATTTGTCCTCCAGAAAGAACCAAAACTCCAGCTAGAATACTTGTATCAGCATATTCGATTAAAACTTTAGAGTTAACTTCTCCAACAGCTCTTATTAATTGCGCAAAAAGATAATTTGTTCCATACATTAAAAAAGCACTTGTTTGCATACCATAATAACGTTTAATTATCATACGAGTTAATTTAAAGCTTCCCTGTAAATTCCTTTGAAGGATTAATCTTTGAAGAAACAATATTATCAAAGAATTAAGCTCAATTAGAAAATAAGTTAATTTTTCATCCTTAAGAGTTAAGATGAGCATGCAAGATATAAAGATATTAATAAATGCAGATATTGAAGAAAAAATTGCATGAGAATCCTTACGTCTTGCTACAGATACTCCAATATTTGAGCCAAAAGCTACTTGTGCAAGATAAAATAGAGCATATAGCTTCAAATCAGTATTTATCTTAAAGCTATAAATTATAGCTCCCAATAATAGGGAAACTAGCAAAAAGTATTTAAGGCTCTCCTTATTAATAAAAGAGAGAACAGAGTCGACTGTTTTTTCATGGCCCAAATACACATGCATTCGAGTCCCGGCCCTTAGTCCTGTTTGAAGAATAAAAATTAGTAAAACAGACGTACTTTGAAAGTTAATTAAAGAAGACAAAGCTTCTGGTTTAAACACTCTGCACAACAATATGCTTAATGGAAAGGCAAATGCACTTGCAAAGATAAAAGGAAACGATATGATTTTTCTCAAGTTTTTAATATTAATAGAGCCTTAAAGTTGTTCATATTTTATATTCAACAGTCTAAACTTTATCAGATTAAAATAAAAGTCTAGAGGTCTACTAATGATCAACTATATTAAAGAATTTATTATCTTTTCAATCTATAAACTAAACTCTTTCAGAACTCTTTTTTTTTCAAAAGTAAGCCCAGAAAATGAAAAGTGTCTCAAGGGCTTATATGATAATGGAATATTTCATTTACCTTCTCAGATAGAGCCTACTAAAGTTACCGAACTTAAAAGCTGTATTGACGACCTTTTAGAAAACCAGAGTCAAAATGTTAATATATGGAATGATCCTGAAGGTGCAGACTCTAGAATATATGGGGCAAATCAACTTAATACAAAATTCAAAGAATTAATCCCCTTTAACTTTATAAAAAATATTGGAGAATTGTATCTTCAAACATCTCTTGAAGAGTACTTCATTCTAGCAGCTAAAATCTCATATAAGGAAGGAAATATTGGCTCTGGTGGAGGTTGGCACAGAGACTCGGCTCACTCTCATCAGTTTAAATCAATCATGTACTTAAGTGATGTGAACGAAAAGAGTGGTCCTTTTCAGTATATCCCCAAGAGCCACAAAACATTCTTTAAAATAAAACTTCCTTTTAACTTAAGTAAAACAAGGTTTTCTGTTGAAGAAATTAATAGCTTGAATGAATCAATACTAGAATGTACTGCAAAAGCGGGAGATATTATTTTAACTGATACTAAAGGTCTTCACCGCGGAAAGCCATTGGACTCTGGATTTCGCTACGCACTAACTGTGTACTTTTTCACTAATAAAAAGCAAAAAAAGAATTTTGAAACACTGCTTCAAAAGAAGAATTAAATTTCTGAGCAATGCCTAACTATTTTTTTATTTATTGCATCAAGTTGATAATTATTAAGATATAAATCGTAACCAAGATTCCCCATTTCTATAGATTTCTTTTTATCTATTTTTTGTAGGCAATCTGCGAACTCTTGAGGATTTCTGTATATATGGCCACATTCTTCGGATTCTAAGAGCTTACCTGCAAGCCCAGATAAGCTTGTTAAAATTGGCTTTTTTGCTGCTAAATATTCTGAAATCTTATTAGGGATATGTTCAAGAAAGTTTGATGTCTGAATGTAAGGGGCAATTAATATATCAGCATTTGTGTAAAACGAAAATAAAGCAGTAGAGTTTACTCTTCCTAAAAATATCACCTTCGAGTTAGATGAAAATAGTTCTTTAACTTGATGTAATGAATCCCCATCTCCGAACATAAATAGTCTGTATGCAATATTATATTTATCAAAAATGTCGAGACCTTGCTTGATAGTTTCAAAGTCAAACATTGTGCCTATTGTACCTCCAAAAGCAAAAATGAGTTCATCGTCAGTAACCTCGTACATTTGCTTCACTTCCTCAAAATAAGAACTATGTTTATCAAGAGTTGGAATTGTATAGCCAATTGGGAATACTGCATCCTTCTTCATTTTTAGAGAAGACCTCTTTGAAACAAAGGATGCCCAATCTAAGAAACTTTGATTAGCTGCAACGATAGAATCACAATATTTAAAAATAAAATTACGTCCAATGAAGTACGGTAAAAAACATAATTTCAAAATAGTTGATCGTCTTCCTTTTCCTTCAAAAAAAACATCTGGCCATTTGTCTCTAATATCAATAATAGATTTAGCGCCGATAATTTTAGCTAAGAAAACAGTGACAAAAGACGACTCTATTGTTGGATAACCACAATAAAGAATCTTTGCATCTCTATGATGGATTAAGATTTCAAAAAATAGCTTGAAGCCAAAAACACAATGATCCCAAAACCTCAACAGAGATAAATTTGATTTGTAGCCAGGAGTTTTAAGCATTTTTACTTTTTCATAGAGACCGACTTCTTCTCTTTGAATTTCCTCTGGACTCCTATTGTGCTTATTATAGTGATCAAACGACGAGATAATCCATACAAGGTCAATCTCATCTTCATTATCATTAATATACTTACTTAGAGCTCCAGACCGAAAAAGTCGAGACCCATTACCATCTGTAGTTAATACTTCAGTATTTCTAATATTTAACAGCTTCAACTTTTTCTCTATATTGATTTAATGATTAATAAATAAACTAAGCCCTAACTATGTTTTTTAACCTCTTATCAAATTTTCCTCTTGTATCAATTATAAGGTTTGATTCCTTTTCAATTAGGCTATAATCAAAACGATCATGAGCAGTTGTTAATATTACGGCATCAAATCTTCTTAAAGATTCTTTTGACAATGGAACACTCTCCAAATCCAAGTGATGCTTACGCATACTAGGAAATGACTCAACATGAGGATCACTATAGGAAACATTTGCTCCTAGCGAGATAAGCTTTTCCATAATATTAATAGAAGGGGACTCTCTTACGTCATCCACATTCTTTTTATACGCAATACCTAAAACAAGAATATTACTCCCTTTTGCAGGTTTTTCTCTTTCGTTCAAGGCTAATAGTGTTTTATTAACTACATACTCTGGCATGTAATCATTTATCTCTCCAGCAATTTCAATAAAGCGAGTGTGCAATCCAAACTCTCTAGCTTTCCATGTTAAATAAAATGGATCCACCGGAATACAGTGGCCACCAATCCCTGGCCCTGGATAGTAAGCCGTAAACCCAAAAGGCTTTGTTGAAGCTGCATCGATAACCTCATAGATATCAATCCCCATTTTATCTGCAACTATCTTCAACTCATTTACAAGTCCGATATTGATCGCTCTATGAGTATTTTCTAAAACTTTAGTCATTTCAGCTGCTTTTGTAGAGCTTACAGGGACAACTTTATCAATAATTCCTTCATATAATGCGATTCCAACCTCTAAACAACGGCTGGTCTCTCCTCCAACGACCTTTGGGATTGTACGTGTTGTAAAGTGAGGGTTACCAGGGTCTTCTCTTTCTGGAGAGAAAATGAGAAAAAAGTTCTCACCTAAGCGAAAGCCTTTTTCTTCAATTCGAGGCCTCAAAACTTCATTTGTCGTACCAGGGTAAGTCGTACTCTCAAGGGAAACGACCTGCCCTTCTCTCAAATGAGGAAGAATTGCCTCTAAGGTACTTTCAATATATGATAAATTAGGTTCTTTATATTCATTTATTGGCGTTGGAACAGCAATAATAATTGCATCGACTTCCTTTATTTTAGAAAAATCAGTCGTGGCCAAAAAACCAGCCTTTACAGCGTTTCCAATTTCATCTGAAGAGATATGCTCAATATATGATTCTCCAGAATTAAGCTTATCAGATTTCTCTTTATCTATATCAAAGCCAATCACTTTATAATTATGCTTTGAATATTGTAACATCAAAGGAAGCCCAACATAGCCCAAACCTATAATTCCAACTACAGCTTCACAACTTTTTAATTTTTCAACAACACCCAAGATAAGTCTCCATTTAAAATACAAATCAATGTGGTCAATACTAGAACAATTTATTAATGTAGACAAAACAAATAAGGGTTACGCAAAAAATAACACAACAAATCCATCATTCCTCTTTAACCTCTAGTATACTAAGTCAGTTGATATACAGGTCATAAGAGTTAAAGAAGGGGTTTCTTTACAAAATAATTTAGGATTATTATGAAAGGCATTATTCTCGCAGGTGGTAATGGAACAAGGCTCCATCCCTCAACTCTAGTGGTCTCTAAGCAACTACTCCCTATATACGATAAACCAATGGTATATTATCCTATTTCAACACTGATGCTTGCAGGTATACGAGACATTCTTATCATTTCCAAGCCAGAAGACAGACCTTTATTTGAAAGACTTCTTGGGTCAGGGGAAAAGTTTGGAATAAGACTTTCCTATAGAGAGCAAAGTCAACCGCGTGGGATTGCAGAAGCTTTTATTATCGGAGAGGACTTTATCGGAGAAGACAAGGTTGCTCTAATTCTTGGAGATAATATTTACTACGGCCAAGGCTTCTCCAACCAACTACAAGATGCTTCCACCCTAAAAGAGGGCGCTCTCATATTTGGCTATTATGTTCTTGACCCCGAAAGATATGGGGTTGCCGAAATTGACTCTTCTCATAATATTTTAAGCTTAGAGGAAAAGCCAGAAAAGCCTAAATCCAACTACGCAATAACGGGACTATATTTCTATGACAACCATGTCATTGAATATGCTAAAGAAATTCAACCTTCACCAAGAGGAGAGTTAGAAATAACAGATATTAATAGAATTTACCTTGAAAAGAAAAAGCTTAAATTTAAAGAAATGGGAAGAGGTCTAGCGTGGCTAGACACTGGAACATTTGATAGTATGAATGATGCTTCAAACTTTGTAAGAACAGTTGAAAAAAGACAAGGATTAAATATAGCCTGCCTAGAAGAAATTGCCTTTAGAAAAGGTTTTATCTCTAGAGACGATTTGAAAAAAACCTTAGAAAGTATGCCATCTAATCAATACAGTAATTACTTGAAGCTAGTTTTAGGAAATAGCTAATGAATAAAGTAATTAAACACCATTATATTCTCATTTCAATACTTATCTCCTTTTTTTCCCTATTTCCATTTTGGATTCTTGGGAAGTTCTCTGCATTAGGCTGGTATGATGAAATAGAAGGGTTTATTCCCTATGTAATTGGCTCCATGAAAGAGCCGTCAAATTTTTTTTATGGGTGGGCAGGAGGATACCCAAAAAACAAAGGTATGGGTGTCCCCCACATCTTCGCTTATCAGATATTAATTGAAGTATTTGGACCAATTGCAGCAGGCTTATTACTGAGACTATTTAGTCTCAGTACATTGAGTATCGGCGTATATAAAATTATTCAAACGAACTCAAAAGAAAGCACTTCTATCATCCTCGGCAAATCTATTCTTGCGACAATTCTTTGTTATCATTCTTATGGTTGGGTTCTGGGTGGTAGAGGCATTGATCATTCAATATCTGTTTGGATAACTTATGCTCTACTGATCTGTAACTTACATTATATAAACAGTATAATAATTATTATATTTACCCTCGTTATTGGAATGACTATATCGGTTCCAATCTTCTTCCCCCTCACTTCTATAGTTTTATTTGCATCTATCAAATTACAAAAGAAAGAATTTAATCTCACGAAAAATGAATTAATTACTGGAGCAGTGACTATATTTTTATTTTTCACCCTCTTCTACTTCAACTCTTATTCTATTTTTAAAATTATTGAAGATTCATCAAACTCCGCAAGAGTTTTTGCAAATGTTCAAAGTACAAAAGATTTCTGGTCTTCTATCCCAACGATAATTTCAGACATTTCAATTCTATTCAAGAGGTTCACAAACCCAATATTTATTCTAAGCTTAATTATCTTAACTCTTAACTCTCTCTCTAAAAGAAAGGCCTTTACCTACATCCTAACTATTTTTTTTGTCATTTATTCTCCATTTCTTCTTGACCATATTTCTGCTCAAACAAACTTTGGAATTTTAAGCACCTACAGATGGTCGATTATTTTTAGCTGTTCACCTCTCATTTTAATTATACTGTCCCCTAAAATCATGCGCTTCGAAAAAGCAAACTTTTTAATTTTACTAATTCTTTTTGCAATTGCAATTAAGATAAGCTCAAGAACTTCATTTGCTCAAAGTACAGGCTGGGGTGGATCCGCTACATTATTTAGTCATCGAGATCTTTTTTCAAAAGTCGACAATAACTTCCGAATATTTACTGATTACAATAGTGTTTATACCGCCCTTCCTAATATATACAATAAAAGAGAATTCACAGGGCTTTCCCCATCAATGACTTACCGTCGATACAACTTTATTAAAAATGTCATTTTGCAAAGTGATCAAAAACTAAATCATACCAAAGTATTTTTAAGCTTAGATGATCAAAAGCTTAACTATAATCTAGATGGCCTTAGAGTTGCGAATGTTGGCTACATAATAACTAGTAACAAAAAAATAAATTATCTGAATGAATCTGTATATACAACCCCATCTCTTCTTTTAAGTGAGTCCAAAACCCCCTATATTATAAAAAAAATCATACGTAGATTATGGAAAGACTATTACCTGGTTAGACCTCTTAGTCTATTCAAAATAAAAGACCCTCTCCCTATTTTTTTCATCCCTAAAAAAGTCTTAATCTCTACATATAGTGACAAAGAGAAAGACTATTACAAAAACCTATCTCAAAAGATCCTAAAAGGAGAATCGATCTTATCTGTCGAAAATAGGCCATCTTTTCCTACCAGTGGAGATCTACGTATTAAAGGCTTTGATAAAACGAATAATGGCAATTGTTTTAAAATCACAACCAATCATAAAAGTGGCTCGATCATTTTCAATCAAGAATACATCAAAGGCTGGCATGCTTCTTGTCAGGGAACTAAACTAACAACTCTTCCAGTCAATTCCATCATGATGCTCATTGAGGTAAAAGAGAGCTGCAGTACTAAGATAGATGTCTGTTTTAAAAATACATAAGCTAAAGTTTTTTGTAAAAACTAGCTAACTTATCAGAAGGAAGAGTATTAATTTCTTTTAGATGTTCATTTAGCTTTTCTCGACTTTGCATAATTTGAGCGATTTCCTCATCTGAGAGAGAGTTTATTTCCTCCAGCGACTCAAAAACAAATAGAAGATCATCTTCAATCAACTGGTAATAGTCCTCATGATACCACGATTTTAATGTACAAGGAGTACCCCCCGCCATTAAAGCATCCACATGAACTCCTGAGATACCAGCAAGTAAAATCTTTAATCTATCTCTATAATTATAAACCGGACAAGCAGGATCAATAAAAACGGCATTATTTTCTAGGCAAAAGTTCTCTACTTCAGAAAACCTATATCTATCTGAAGGATGCATCTTTACGTATATAGTCCATTTTTTTAGATCAAGAGCCTTACGTATCATATCGAACATAAATTCAGTTGAATCATGATCATTAAAACATATTGCTAAACCATTCTTTACTGAAAAGTCATCCAATGAGAATGCTGCAATTTTGTCTTCAAAGCGAACAGAGCCAACAACCATGACTTTAGAGCAATTATTTCGATAATTTTTTTTTGAATTTCAGAATCTAAGAAAGAATAATCAGCCTCTAGAGGTGGAAATTTTAAATTCGTGATACCATGAGGAATATAACACGTTTTAATGCCAATTTCTCTACATGCTAAAAGAACAGACCTTGTCCAAATATTATGATCATTAGATACAGTTACACTTAAAGGCTTCCATATTCTTAGTAAAATCTTCCAAACATAAATTGCACATCCAGAAACAGCAAGACGCTCGAGCCTTCTAATCAGTGGAACCCTTTGCCTAGCTTCCACTTCATGTAACTGAAGCATTGAAAAAGGAAGTGTCACCCACCCTAAAATGTAAAATATAAATTCTGGTAACCTATAGACGCCAGTTTCTTTAAAGTTATGGAAAGAAACCTTCAACGAATGATCTACCTTATTTACGACAAGTGATAAAGCTACATTTTGGTTACGAGTCCATACAAGAAAAAGGTGCTTATTACGAGGAATTAAGAGGTTAATTTTAAAAAACGAAAATAAGCTAAAATAGCAAAGCCTAACAATCCCCTCTAGAAAAATTGGATATTTCTTAGGGTAATACCTGTTTATCATATCAAATTCTCTTGAACATAAATCGTAATTTAGGTAGATTATCTTTTCCCTTAACTTCAAAATGACCCTCACTATCAATCCCTAGTGCCCTTACCATACAATATAACAAGCTTCCTTGCCATCTTTACTTAATTCGAGTTACTCTAAATTAATTAAACCCTAATTATATAATGAAAGAAAATTCTACTTTTTACCTTTCTCTATTTTTTGGTGCTTTTTTTGCACTCATTCTCGCAATTATATCGGGTTTATATTTTGATCCTGTTAAAATACTACATCAGTATAGTGACAATGAAGAAGTGACTGCCTGTATAGATTCGCGTATCTATAAGCCTTACTGGGCTGATCAGTCAGAAAGAGAGATATATTTTCTTGGCAGTTCAAGAACATACTGGGGAGTAAACCCAGATCATATTGAACATAATTTTGGGATCAAAGTTTTTAACCTTGGTCTTCCTGGAGCTAACTTACATGAAACTCTTAGCCATCTAAAGGTCATTCATCATAAAGAGGCACTCAGGCATGTCTTCATCATTTTAGATTTTTCTATGTTTGATAAAAATAACCTTAACCTTCCTAATTTCTCTGAAGATAGGATTCAATATCTAAGTAAAAAAGAAAGAGAGCCAATATATATTCAAGAATGGAAAAAAGTCTTTTCTATCGACACCCTAATTAAGTATATAAGTCAAGATATAAACTGCGTTAATCAAAAAGTAAATGGCTCGCTAAACTGGAGCTCAAATCACACCGCAAAACTTCTCTATGAACGAGTGATAGACATTTATAGTAAGTACTTAGTAAGTGATTTTCAATATTCAGAGAGTGGACTCAATTCCATAGAGGAGTTTTCTACTCTAACAGAAGTGGCACAATCGCACCCATCTACACAGTTTCATATTGTATTTTCTCCATTTCACTCTTCTTTGTATGAAATTTTTTTCAAATTTAAAAAAGAAGAGTTGTTGAAAAAAGTCAGAGTTGACACAATTAAAGCAGTTCAAAACTACTCCAATATTAAAGTATGGGATTATATGAATTTCATTCGGTCTACAAAACCCTATTCCTCTATTGTCGATTCAAGATCTTCTCTATTTCATGAGCCATCTCACTTCTCTTTCAATTATGGAAACATTCTTTTTAAAGAAATCATTGATAACTCTCCAAATGTTGGAACTATTATTTCTTCATCAAACATTGAGTCTCATTTCTCAAAAATTAAAAGAGACAGGAAGAAATGGATTCAATCTCAAAGTTATCAAGTTTGGCCCAGTCCCTATTTAGATAAAATTTTAAAGTAGTAGGCATCAATGATATTTAGCTCTATTTCTTTTTTCTTATTTACTTTTATACTTATTTTTTTAATAAAATATACTCCCATAAAATATAGAATTCATACTCTTCTATTTTCATCTGTATACTTTTATGCTTTTTGGAATCCACCTTATATTATTCTTATCGGCTCTTCGATTATAATAAACTATTACTTATATAGAATTAGGGAAAATCTTCCACGAAATATTCGAATCTGGCTTCCAGTATCATTAAATTTAATTCCACTAATCTTTTATAAATATTTAAACTTCATATTATTTAAACTAACACATCTTGGTCCAGATCTATTCGATCTCAAAAATCAGTTTGATCCCTTTATACCTCTAGCCATTTCATTCTTTACTTTCCAACAGATTGCTTTTCATATGGATAATATAGATAAAAAAGGTTCTACAATATCCTTTAGAGATTACTCTTTTTTTGTTTTATATTTCCCTCAACTTATTGCTGGGCCGATTGTTCATCATAGTGAAATTCTTCCTGCACTAAAAAATAAAAAGATACAAATAAATTACGAAAATTTAAAAATTGGAATAACATTATTTACTATTGGTATTATAAAAAAAACAGTTATTGCTGATACGTTAGACCCTATCGTTGCTAACGTTTTTGAAACGACCCACAAAGGACTTGATCCTTCAACTATAGGTGCTTGGATAGGGGCTTTAGGATATTCTGCCCAATTATATTTCGATTTTTCTGGATATGCCGATATGGCCATCGGTGTTTCATATATCTTTAACATTAAACTTCCTATTAACTTTTACTCACCTTATCGTAGTTTATCTTTAATTGAATTTTGGAAAAGATGGCACATTACTCTTTCAAGATTTTTAATGGATTATATTTATATCCCCCTAGGTGGTAACAAAAAAGGAAAGATAAGAAAAATTATCAACATTTTCACAACTATGTTTATAGGAGGTATATGGCATGGAGCAGGCTATACGTTTATAGTTTGGGGAACTCTACATGCACTAGGCATAAGTATTAATCATGTATTCAGGGATAACATTACAAAAAAACTTAAGCCAAATAAGCTTATTAATTCCTTTTTTTTCATACTAACAAATATATATATCATTATTGCATGGGTTTACTTTAGAGCTGAAAACGTCAAAACAGCAAATATTCTGCTCAGAAAAATATTCTTAATTGACCCTATAACTTTTCCCATTAGGTTTATAAGTATATTCGGTGAAAAATCAAAGCTCCTAGCACAGAATTTTGGTCATACAAACAATCCCGCCTACACAAACTTAAATGACTTACTAATTGTTGTCGCTTCTTTTCTTCTTTTATATATACTTCCTGACACGATAGAAATAATTGGAGAAAGGCACCCTGGTCTGGGAAAGGACCTATTCCTTAAAAATAAACATTATATTTTTAACTCTTTATCAGACCGAGCTATTGGCTTTCTATGTGGATTCCTCTTAACCACTTGTCTAATGTTAACACTAAGAGGTTCACCCTTTATATATTTTCAATTTTAACTTAGCTAGAGTCTAAAAATCGCGACTGTATAACACAATCCAACAATTGATACGACAACTACAATAATTAGCTTAATCATACTTATATTTTTTGTTGAAGAAGATATCATCTCGGTTTGTATCTCACCTACACTCCTATAGACAGGAGACAGGTTATCATTTAAATTAATCTCTTTAATAAAATTTATATCTTTATATTCATTTTCCACCATTGCATCATTATAATTTCTACTAACTTCAGACTTTCGACTATGATAAGCATCACGTTTCAACTCTATCATCTCTTTATAATATTCCATAAAGTTAGTATTTACTTCATCAGATGCTTTCTTAAGTTCTGATAATAAACGCAACTTTGAGTCCTTCTCAGACTCATAAGAGATTACAGTCACCTTATGAAAGGTATTTCCATCAACAACCTCAACAATATCAATACGATCTGACTCGCTATCTACTTTTCCTAGCCTAGAAAGAGCCTTCTTATTATATAAATTTACAATAAATGCAGTATATAAGTCATAATATGTACTACTTTCATCAATATCTAAAATAGAATTAATCATATCTAACTTTGCGATACTATGAGTTCGAACAATTAAGGTAGATGCTTTCCAATAATCTCCAGAGATTTTTATCCTCGCTTCTTCATTTTTTTTAGATCGATAAAATAACATTCCTCCAGCAAGTATCACAACGATGAGGCTAATTGCTGCAACAACTCTGATATCTCTAAACGCTATTTTCGTTAAATCAATAAAAGTGATCTCATCTTGTTTCATAGTTATATCCTTACATTAACAGTATTTTTATAAGGCCTTACAGAAAGCCTCAGAAAGAGAAGAAAAAGTAATGAAATTCCAGCATTACTCATAGGGTTTAAGAATTCAATGGAACTATCTACAATTGACTGCGCATATAATAATAATAAAATAAATGTTAAGAACTTAGGTTTTCTTTCTCCACTAACAACTGTGCTTAAAAAATGGAAAACAATACTTAGAAAAACAATCCAAAGAATATAATTAATAGGAAAAAGAGGGAAGAAATTGGCGGACGAAAGCATTCCTGGACTTGCCCCTGTTCTGGGACCATAGTCATTTAAGATTGTAATAATATTAAGTCTCGAAGGAGACCAAACTTCACCTTTACTAATCTTTGCACCAAATAAAAACATCGCCCTTGACCAGAGCATATCTAAACTAGAATCTAGACCTAAATTTTGAAAATCTAAATTTAATAAATTGTTCTCAACACTGTGTGCAAATGAATAATAATGATAAGATAGTCTTCTCAATGGTATTACTAAAAACTTTTTAAAAGGAAGATCTAGAGTACTTTCAATGGCTCTTTCGATTCCCCATTTATTCGCTAGTCCCATCAAGAAACCAGAGACACCTACCGCGAAAAGAAATATTACTGACTTTAGCTGCCCTATTAGAGATACCTTATTCGACCTACAAAAAAGAAAGCCCCGTAAACCCTTAACCTCTAGAAAGATAAAGAAGAAAATTAATCCCCTAACAACTCCATATGCTGATGTCGAAGAAACGGTTAAGGATAGTGCTATTAGAAATAAAGTATTTGACTCAAATCTAGAAAATCTATCTTTTCTTGCCAATCTTCCAACATAACTAATGCCAACGGCATTAAAGTAAAGACGCAGTATCATGAGTGGCATAATTACATTGGCAACTTCTGAAATAGGCCTTCCCTTTTGTCTGTAGGAAATACCATGCTTATATTGGAAATAAAAAGCCAGGAACAAGAAAATCATTGATAGAAGTAAATTAACTTTTTCAAATCCAAAAATGTTAATCTTTTTTTCTAAATTTAAAAAATTAACCCTTTCACCACAAAGATAAATTAAAAGGAAAATAAATGAGAATAAAGCGATACCAATAGAGGCATTACTATGTGACACCTCTCCTATAAAAATATCCATATATGAGAAATCATAAATCGGACCAAGTAATAATGGTAAGACATAGTAGATCCCAATATAAATTAAGAATAACTTTAAACCTATTTTCATAAACTTTTTTAGTATGACAAGAAAGATAGAAGTTAACGTTAACACAAGACTATAGCCTATTTAAATAAAAAAAAGAAAAGACTATAACAGTTATTGAAAAAAGATATTAACTGAAATTCATGTCAACAAGTATGCATTCATAACTCTAAGTACTATTTGCTAGTGAGGCTCACCCCATTTCTTAGCCCGCTTCAAATGTTGGACTTAACTTTGTCCCTCATTCATGTATACACCTCGGACAAGTCTTTTAAACTCATACTTATACTTTTTAGTTTTTTGCATATTCTCACTCATTCTCTCATTTTTGGATTTCCAACGATAGAAAGAAAGAAAGAAAGAAAGAAAGAAAGAAAGAAAGAGGGGGACGCTCAGCTTTCTGCATATTGCCTTTCCCCCTTAGCACCTCGCCAGACCTCTCCAATTGCTAGTATCATTTATTTTTCAGTAAATTGTTTACGCGCAAAAGTATACTCACCTTTCAAGTCGTTTAAATTATTATGTATAAATGTTCAGATGTATACTTTGGAGTGCACCAAAACTTGGGGAGAGCCCATAGACATAAAAGGCTTAAAACTATTACTCAAAAACTTATACAATCAAGATGATAAATATTATGACAGTTCTTTGTATATTAAATAAGTGGCGCATCTTTCATTTTTATCATGGTCAAAATTAGGCATTCTATGTGACCAAGGCATTTTTTGAACAAGGTAATAGTTTCTATTTTCGAGAAATAACGTTGAGTAATCCATCTTATAACTATAAATACCTTCTTCATGAGCGTATTTATTTTTAAATGGTGTCTTCGAATCAAAATCAAAAATCATCAAAAAACCATCTTTTTTTAAAACTCTATCAACTTCATTCACAAATAAATCGAGTATTTCTCTATCAAATAAGTATAAACAAAACCCAATAATAATAAAGTCAAACTTATTATCTTCAAAGCATTGTAATTCTTCACCTGAAGCATTAGTAAAACTTATTTTAGGGAATAATTTCTCACCATCCTCTACAGCGAGTCGAGAAGGTTCAATAGCATACAGCCCGTTACTGGACCCAGTTAACCTATCAATGTAATCTAGATTGTGTCCTACAGATGAGCCTATCTCTAAAATATTTGTATTTTTAAGAGAGCTTAAGAATTCTTCGTAGCCCCGAAACTGAGGATAAAAGTCTTTCCTCTCTAGGATTTTGTCTTTATTACGAGTATACCAATTGTCAGCTTCGCTATCTAAAAATACCTTTTTTTGAATGTTTTTTTTATTACTTTGTTCCATTAATATCATCCCAATGGACAGGCGTTCCTTTTGAAATATCCTTGTTCACAACCTGCCCCAAAATTTCATTATAGAACTTTGGAGCTATTCCAAAGCCTGGCCGTATTCTTCTAATATTTTCTTTAGTTATTTCATCGCCTTTTTTTAAATCTTTCGTAAAGTATATGGACCTTCTAAACACTATATTCTCTTTCTCGCTGGACTTTCTATCATAATTTGCGCAACCTAAAGAAGAAAATGCTGTTGAAGTTTCCTTAACAAGCTTTTTTAACTCATATGGTTCAAGAGAGAATGCTGAGTCTGGCCCCTTATCCTCTCTTGACTCAATAAAATGCTTCTCAATTACACTTGCACCTAATGAAACACCTACTACAGCTGTGGTAGTACCTAAAGTATGGTCTGAAAGACCAGAAATAACATTAAACCTTTCACTAATATCAACTATTGTTCTAAGGTTCATTTCTTCAGGAGGTGTTGGATAACTGCTTACGCAGTGTAGCACAACAAGTTGGTCATTATACTTCTTTATTGTATTAACAGCCTGCTCAATCTCTTCTATATTGGCCATTCCTGTAGAAATAATTATTGGTTTGCCTTGCTTTGCAATATATTCAATTAGTGGAATATCTGTTGCCTCAAATGAAGCAATTTTAAAAGCAGGAGTCTTTAACTCCATTAAAAAGTCTACAGCTGACTCGTCGAACGGAGTACTAAAAATAGAAATACCTACTTCCTTGGCTTTATCAAATAGTTTTTTATGCCACTCCCAAGGAGTATGGGCCCATTCATAAAGATCATAAAGGGTATGGCCATCCCACAGCCCACCTTTAATCTTAAACTCTTCTCTATCACTTTTAATAGTCATGGTATCAGCAGTATACGTTTGAAGCTTTACAGCATTTGCACCACTTTCTTTTGCAATTTCAATAAGTCTTAGAGCCTTATTAATATCACCGTTATGATTTGCTGAAATTTCAGCTATTATATAAGGCTTGTATCCAGCACCAATTTTTACACCATCAATAACTAATTCTTTCATTTTTTCACCTTTCAATTTTTCGTTCAATACAAAATGCCTCAGCGGCTTCCAAGCCTACTGTCGAACCTCTAAAGACAATTAATGACTCAATTCCACGATAAGATCTTGCATGTGGAAATTCTCTTATTTCTTCATCATAGCATTTCAAAGACTTCATTTTAAGTTCTTTAACTTCCTTAATATCTACAAATAGATTTGGAGTAAAAGAACTTCCAGTATTCCAGTGAGTACTTGAGGGAACTTCAAAAGTACGAATCTCCACCACGCTACAAAATGGCTGGGGTCTAAAGATAGTAAAGCATACATCATGTGTAATTCTATGGTCCACATTTAGATCTGATGAATGATGTGTATAAATTAGCTCTGGATCATAACCTTTTAAAACAGAACTAACTTCTTTAATAATGTCTAATAAAGGGTACATATCCATTTTATTGTCTTCGAAATTTAGCTGTACATAATCCTTAACACCCAAGATCTCACAGGATTTTTTCAAAGAAGAGTTTCGCTCCTCAATTTCTAAAGACGATGAGTTTTCTCTTGAACCTACTCCATTAGTCATAAAGATTAACTTAACATGGTCTCCAGATCTGATATGTTTTGCGATTGTTCCGCCACAACCTAGGGCTTCATCATCACTATGGGCCACAAGAACTAAAATCTTCTTACTCATCATCACTTTCCTTGATGTAAAAAGTTCCTTTCAAACATCCATTTTCATCTTTTTCAATTTCATGAAAGTAAATATTTTTACCATTTATATTAACAAATGCATGAGGGTACCCCGGAGCATCTAGCATTCTTATAAAGTCATACAACATTTCAGGACGAATGTTGCTTTTTAAGATATCACTTTCCTCTGGAGTTCTTCTACTAAATTCGACAACCTCACCTGATTGAGGAAGGGGGCTAATTTCCCTATTTACTATTTCCTGGATCAACTCAAAACTTAAGCTCGACACCCTCTTATATATTTCTTCAGCACGCCCATCTAAACTTACACTTTTTTTGCAGTAAATATCACCTGCATCAAGTTGTTCAACCATCCTTAATGCGGTTAATTTCGTTTCCTGAATCCCCCTAATTATTAAGTTTTGTAAAGGACTCCCTCCTCTACCAAAAGGAACGTCTGTCATATGGAAACAAACACACTCAAATTTTTCAATAATTTCTTTTGGAACGATCCAAGACCAATGAGGGAAAAATATATAACGAGGCTCTATCTCTTGAAGAAATTCAAGGCTTAATTCTTTTTTTGAAGTAATTAATGTAAATCGTTCATCAGCAGCAAAATATTTCTCATAATTTGAAATATTCCAATCATGGATAGTTGCAATAATATACTTTTTCATTCTCTACTTCCTAAATAAAAGCTTCTCTCTCCTATTTGTGTATATCCAGCTCTTAAGAATGCTTTTTTAGATGCAACATTTTCACTTTCAACATATGCTTTAAAGGACATCTTTTTTTGTTGGTTGGCAAGTGCAATAAGAGCCCTCGCCCCCAATGAGTTTCTATGAAAAAATGGATTGATCAAAATTGATACTTCTGCGACATTAGAATTTTCAATATCATAACGAACCACACCAAGGGGTAAACCATAGGTAGTTTCAAAAATAAAAACGCTACGTTTCTCTATTTTCTCAACAGAGTCTTTAAACCAAGAAAGATGCTCTTCAAGCTTCGGTATTTCAGGGTTTCGAAAATACTTTCTCATTCCAGGAAAGGACTGCCATCCATACACAACAAGAGCATCTTCAACTTTGGCCTCTCTCAATCTAAATACTTCTTGAGAAAATACCTCCGTAACAATATTTGCTAGCCCCAACCCCGTCACTAAAGAGGAAATACTGCGAACAACTTTTTGTTTATACTCAATATTCTTAAAAGAAGAAATTACCTTTCCAATCTCTGAACACATTTGGTTAATATTATCAAAAACAAGCTCTGGAAATCTATTTTTCAAAGAGTCTGTCACGACATTCTGATTTTCAGCAACCTTTAATAAAACAGAAGGAACTCCCAAACAACCCCTTTCCCAAAAACTTCCTCCTGCCGCACCTATAACAAGATCAAACTCACTTAAAAATGGAACCATATCATCAATAAAGTCAACGAATGAAAATCGCTCATCTTTTTCAAATCGATTACGATTATCAACAAACTTCTTATTATTAACAAGTACGACAAAATGACCTTTAAATCTTGTTCTCTTCAAAGAATCTATCAATATCTCTAATCTTGATAAGTCTCCACTACCTCCAAGGTTAATAAGTACCTTCTCAAGCTTCTTTTCCAGATTCGAGTTAACACTCTTTTCTCTGACTAAGGAAAAGCCTTCTTTTAATATAGAATATTTCGCCCCTAAATATAACTTTGTGTAATCTTCAACACTTCCTTTGAATTTATCTTCAAAACTTCCAAAATTAGGATCAATAACACAATGAGCAACATGTTTTCGATTTCCAAGGTCATCAATCGCAATAAGCTTTTTTGTAAAGTTTATTGCTTTTTGCTCCCACTTTAACCCTAGAGCATAGTGGTCAATAACAATGAAATCAAATTTTTGTTCAAAGTTCTCAAGTCTTAAAAATGTTTCTTCGAAATCTTCTAACTCACTAACCCCTAACCATGAATTATAAGCTAGGGATCCAATCGATGCATTTATGCTTGATGAAGAAAGCTCTATTAAAGAAAAAGGTGTATTCGTAAAAAAGAAAGAGTAGTTCGATTCTACATGTTTTCTACAAGCAAATGTGACCTCAAACCTTGATGGATCTAGAGCCTTCGCTATACTTAAGCAACGAATGAGATGCCCAAGACCAATATGCTTACCAGAATCAACTCGAAATAAAACCCTATACTTCATTTTTATCTAACTTTAAATAATGGTTCTAACACTTTACCATTAAAAAACTTCATCAAATCATCACCATTGAGCCCTTTTGACAATTCAAAGAAAGCACCTCTATAGGCTTCAATAAGAGAGTCCACATGCTCCCTACGATGAGAATAGCTTAAGTTATGGGTACCAATTGAGAGAATCCCTCGCTTAAACATTTCTTGCATTAGAAAACTTTTAATTTCAAGATTTGTATATGCTTTATAATCTTTAATTACCAAAAAAGACCAAACAGGATGTCCTGAAACAGAAAAGACCTCTCCAAGCTTAAGTTCTTTTATTAATGATTCTAATTTATCAATAAGGTAAAGACCTAGTTCTTTTATTTTTTCTGGTACATTTTCTTCTTGAATAATTTTCAATGTTTCATAACTTGCGACTAGAGAGAGAGTCTCACCTCCAAATGTTCCTGAAAAAAATATATCCTCCATCTTATTCATAATCTCACTTTTTCCACAAATCGCAGATATAGGATAACCATTCCCCATCCCTTTACCTAAGGTCGTTAAGTCAGGAATTACTCCAAATAATTCTTGTGCACCACCTCTAGAAAAGCGAAAACCGGTAATCGTTTCATCAAAAACTAGAACTGCCCCATTTTTCACACACAGGTCTTTAACTTTTTGCAAAAAATTATCTTTTGGGTAAGAAACATTCATTGGCTCCAATATAACAGCAGCAATTTCACCATTACTTTCTGAGAATATTTTTTCTAATGATTCTATGTTATTGAATTCAAATTTGTGGGTTAACTTCCGTGTAGAATGGGGCACACCTTCATTTTTCGTTGTCGAGCCAATATACCAATCCTGCCACCCATGATAGCCACATACTGCAACATGCTCACGCCGAGTATATGCCCTCGATAATCTTATTGCAGCTGAAGTCGCATCTGTTCCATTTTTCCCAAACCGAACTTTTTCAGCACAGGGCACAAGCTCAACAATTTTTTCCGCAACAAGGGTCTCAATTCTATGTGGAAGAGAAAAGCTTACTCCACGCTCTGAAAGCTGCTTAACAACGGCTTCATCAACCTTTTTATATCTGTAACCTAGATTTACACAAAGCAAAGCGTTAACAAAGTCTACATATTGATTTCCATCTATATCCCAAACCAATGCCCCCTCGCCTTTTTCAATGAAAAGTGGAGAAACACCATACGGATACTGAGTAATACTCTTTGAAAACGTCTGAGACCCTAATGGAATTACCTTTAATGCTCTATTTAAATATGTATTTGACTTTTCGTATCTCGACTTAATCATTTAAATCCTCTTTTAAAGACTTTAGAAGTCCTTCATTTCTTTTAATATTGGTATTATAGTTTTCGAGACCATTATCTCTTACAAACTGAAGGACATCATTCATTCGAAAACTTAACTTTTCACAGTGTTCAAGAATTTTTTTCACTAACTCAAAATCTCGTGGCTCATCCACAGTCCATCGAAGATAAGAAAGATCTTCTTTATTTTTAACATGTCCAATTTTATATCTTTATGGTTTAGAGTTTACATAAAGTGTAACATGCTCTCGCTCAGATTTCTTAGTAGCTTTTTTCCAGCACTCAATAAATACATCCCTCTTCAATACTTCGACATCAAGGCCATCTGGATAGGTTGCCTCTAGAGCATTAGTTGTATAATCATTACCTTCTAAAATATGCTTTTCAATAACCTTATCTATGACATCTGGATCTATTAGGGGACAGTCTCCAGTTAACCTCACGAGGTTATCAAAATCATAGTCTTGAGTCGCCTGATAAAAACGATCCAAAACGTCAGAGAGAGATCCTCTGAATACTTCAATACCTATCCGACGCCCTAAGTATTCTAATTCATCATCAGAAGACTCTACACTTGTTGCAAGGATCAATTTATCAATATTATTTGCCTGAAGTATACGCTTGATTTGAACTTCAAGAAGTGGCTTAGAATTAACCTTAAGTAGAACCTTACCAGGAAGCCTAGAAGAACTAAATCTAGCCTGTAAAACACCGATATTCTTCATTATTTCACCTCCACATAGTAGGGTTAATTATCTGTTCATCAGAGATTGAAAATTCAGAAAAGTCAAAGTCTATTATATTATTAATGGTGTTTAAATTTTGAATAAGCTGCTTTTGAGAAACAACACCTTGAACAACATAATCAACCCCGGCAGTCAAAGCAAAGGATAACAAGACTTCATTTAAGCTTCTATTTAGTCCTTTAGCCATTTTTTTTAATTCAGATACTTTTTCGAAACATTGAGAAAACTGACTAGCCAAAATTTTTTCATCAAGAAAAAAGAGACCTTGTAAAAAAGCTGATCTGGCATGTGTTTCAATATTATTATTTTTTAATTTTTTTAATAAACCTGATTCCAACATTCTTTGATCGAAAACATTTAATGGAAATTGAACAATATTTATATCGAAATTTTTAATGATTCGATCCAGCACCTCTGGGCAATAAACAGAAACGCCTATTTTATCCACCTTTCCAGTATTTTTCATTTCTTCAAGTTTTTTAAAATAGCCCTCTCATTTTGAAGAAAGAAGATCATCACCATTATGAAACATAACCCCTTTCACTTTCGGGATATTTAACCTCTTTAAACTTTTTTGTAAAAATTTAAGAATCTCTTCAGAGCTTTGGTCCATCATCTTGGGGATTTTTGTAATTAGATCAAATGGAGCTAAATCGAATTTACAGAGGCAATCTTCGGCCTGACCATAAGCGTATGCCGTATCAAGTGTAATCACGTTATTTTCTAAACAAGTTCTTAAGATTGACTTAACTTCATCTAGTTTTACCTGACCTGACTTATTGGAAATTCCATAATCAAGGCCAAACTGAACTGTACCTAAAGCAAAGCTTGTCATAGAAGACTTTCCTTAAGTGTAGCAACGACATATCTCAATTCCTCATCTGTAATTGTAGGAAACATCGGTAAAGAAATTGCACTTTCATAGTATGCTTCTGCATTGGGAAACATACCTTCTTTAAATCCAAGCTCTCTATAATAAGGTTGCGTGTGGACAGGTATATAGTGAACATTTACACCTACCCCCTTACTTCTTAGATAATCAAATATCTCTCTTCTACTCTTATTGGTCTTACTTCTGTCTACTCTAATTACATAGAGGTGATAGGCTGAGTATGAAGTTTCTATCTGCATTGGAGTGATGAAAGCAGAGTCCTTAAGGGTCGTATGATAAAATGTTGCAACTTCATGTCTTCTTTCAATATACTGCGATAATCGATTTAGCTGACTTCTTCCTAGAGAAGCCTGGATGTCGGTCATTCTATAATTGAACCCTAAGTCGACTTGCTCATAGTACCAACCTCCTTCGTCAACAACTCCAAGAAGTTCTTGTTTCCGAGTTACTCCATGACTTCTAAAAAGCTCCATCTTTTCCGCCAATAGATCTTCATTAGTTACAGCGACTCCACCTTCTCCAGTGGTTACTATTTTAACAGGATGAAAACTAAAGATCGTTATGTCAGAATATCTACAACTTCCAATCATCGTATCTTTGTACCTTCCTCCAATTGCATGCGAAGCATCTTCAATAATTTTAATATCAAACTCTTTACACAAAGCAGAAATTTCTGACATATCACAACTCTGCCCTGAAAAGTGAACAACTATAATTACCTTAGGAATTCTTCCTTCTTTTTTTGCAAGGGTTAATTTTTCTTTAAATCTTGTTACCGAAAAATTGTAGGTTTGAGGGTCTACGTCAACGAAGTCTATAGATGCTCCTTCATATAGAGCACAATTTGCTGAAGCCACAAATGTAATGGGAGATGTCCAAACATAGTCACCTTTTCCAACACCAAGGGCTTTAATCGCCACATGTAATGCAGAAGTTGCACTATTCATCGCCAAACAGTACTTACTGCCAACAATCTCACCAATTTTATTCTCAAATGCCTCAACCTCAGGGCCCTGAGTAATAAAATCTGACTTTAACACGTTTACCACTGCCTCAATATCAGAGTCAGTTATATGCTGCCTACCGTATGGAATAAACTTCATGCTAAAACTCACTTCTAAATTGGCTTAAATTCTGAGTCGACATGCTTAACAATAAGCTCTCTAATCTCTTCAGGTGTTAACCATTCTGAATTCACTCCTGAATTATATTTGAAACCAACAAGAACAGACTTAGCATTAAAGTGAGATTTAAATTCCTCAACCTTCCATACAGGACTCGAAGGAAGAATTACATAGTACTTACCGCAATCTACAGTATTGATAGAGTCTGTTTCAGTAATCATTTCTTCATGAATTTTCTCACCAGGGCGAATCCCTACAACAGGGTATTCACAACTCGGGCCAATTGCTTTAGCAACATCTAAAATTTTATAAGAAGGAATCTTCGGAACGAATATCTCGCCACCCCATGCATTCTCTAAAGCGTAAAGTACCATATTTACACCTTGATCTAATGTAATATTAAATCGAGTCATTCCCTCATCTGTTATAGGCAATTTACCCTCTTTTGCTTTTTTAATAAAAAACGGAATGACAGAACCTCTTGAGCCCATAACATTGCCATAGCGAACAACACTAAACGCAAGCTCTCTTGAACCCTTCATATTTGGAGCCGCTGTAAACAGCTTATCAGAGCAAAGTTTTGTAGCTCCATAGAGATTTATTGGTGCCGCTGCCTTATCAGTAGATAAAGCAACTACTTTTGTTACTCCACAATTAAGAGCTGCATCGATTACATTTTCAGCACCAAATACATTGGTTTTAATGCATTCCATTGGGTTGATTTCAGCAGCGGGAACCTGTTTCAATGCTGCAGCATGGATAATAACATCAACTCCCTCGCATGCTCTAATTAATCTTTCCTTATCTCTCACATCACCAATATAAAACCTCAGTTTATCCAAGTTCGAACAAAAAGGTTCTAATTGAGCCATCTCAAATTGTTTTAACTCGTCTCTTGAAAAAATAATAATTTTTTTTACATTTGGAGACTCTGAAAGAACTCTTTTAATAAAATGTTTACCAAATGAGCCTGTTCCACCTGTTACTAAAATAGATTTTCCATTTAACATATTAATTCCCTTATTCTTATTTAGTCTATAAAACACAAAATTAAACTTTAGTGTAGAGATATTGAGCCATCTTCATTTACTTGATTTTGATGTCCATTATCTTTTTTTTCTTTGTAGATATGATAATCAATAACTATTTCACTCAATAACTTTTTTAAAACGAAATCGTCAGATTCATTACTCTGAACAGACTCTTTGAGGTTCACCATTTTCTTGCTAAATGACTCCATATTTGAAGAAGCCTTCGCTGTTTTCAATAACGGATGCAAGGTTGGTAATATATTTTCACCATCGGATAATAACTCTTCATAGAGTTTTTCACCTGGTCGTAGTCCTGTAAACTTTATCTCGATGTCACTTTCAGTTAATCCCGAGAGAGAGATCATTTGTTTTGCCAAGTGGATAATTTTTACAGATTTCCCCATGTCCAGAACAAAAACTTCTCCACCATTTCCAAATGCCCCAGCCTGCATAACAAGTTGACAAGCTTCCGGGATGGACATAAAAAACCGAGTAACTTCTGGGTGAGTAACCGTAATTGGACCACCTTTTTTAATTTGTTTTTTAAAAAGTGGAATGACACTCCCACTGCTTCCCAGCACGTTCCCAAATCGAACAATCATAAACTTTGTACAAGAATTATTTTGTGAAGCTTCCAGACAAACCATTTCAGCCACTCGCTTAGTAGCCCCCATCACATTTGTTGGTCTAACCGCCTTATCTGTAGAAACAAGTACAAATTTCTTGACCTTGAATTTGACCGCGAACTCCGAAACAATGCTTGTACCAAAAATATTTGTTTTAATTGACTCTTTTGGATTTACTTCCATCATAGGAACATGCTTGTAAGCAGCAGCGTGAAATACTACCTCTGGAGAATAATTTTTAAATGCCTCTTCAACCCTCTCTCTATCTCTAACATCGCCGATGCATTTGACTATTTTTACATCGGAAAATTTCTCACTTATTTTTAAGTCCAATTGATAAAGATTATATTCACATGTTTCAAAAAGAATTAAAGTTTTCGGATTAAACCTAGCAATTTGGCGACAAAGCTCAGAACCAATAGAGCCTCCAGCTCCCGTAACCAAGATCGATGAATCAGTTATCATATCCCTAATCGACTTTTCATCTAGAGTCGTTTCGTCCCTTCCTAATAAGTCTTCAGGTCGAACTTCCCTTAACTGAGAGAGACTGATTTTACCATTGAGGACATCTTTAATATGAGGAAAAGTTTTAAACTCTGCCCCCGTGTCTCTGCAATTTTTCACAATGCGATCAATCTGCTTAGAAGTTGCAGTTGGAATAGCAATATAAACTTGATTTGCCTCATATCTTTTTACAATTTGAGTAAGGTCTGAAACTCCACCACATATAGAAAGACCATGTAAAACCTTATTTCTTTTATCCATGTCATCATCGACAAAAGCGACAGGATGAACTTTAAGATGAGGAGAACGTCTTAGCTCTCTGACAAGTTGTTCACCAGCTGCACCTGCACCAACAATAACAGCTCTCGTATCGTAATTTTTTGCAATTTCCATAAGACCAAATTGCTCACGGATAACGCGATAACCCAACCTTCCTCCACCTAATGATACAATTAGCATGAGCCAATCTATAAAAAAAACTGATCTTGGGATAAACATTAACCTATTATAGAAAAAAATAAAAAGAGCCGAGAAAACAACTCCTAATGTTGCTCCTTTGATAAGCTTTAAAAGGTCAAGAGTGCTAGAATAACGCCAAATTCCCTTATATAGACCAGAGGTATGAAGAAAGAAAACTTGAGTGCTGAATATTACGAGAAAAACGGCTGGATAGTTAATACTAGCTTTAACTAGCTTGTCCCAGCCACTAAACGCTAGAAAAAAACTAATTCCCAAAGAGGTAAGACACATGAAGGCATCATGCACCATAGCAATCATTGTTTTCTTATGCCGAGATATTTCAATCACGCTAAATTCCTAAAAAGTCTCTAATATTTCCGAATTCTACCGTAAGGTATATTTATTGGGAATGAATTCTTTAAGTTTTTACAAATCAAAGCTTCTTTAAATTCTATTCATAAGCGATTATTATCCCACTATGCTAAACCTTTCGCTCGCACAAAAAATTATAGATACTTGCATCATTCTTATCTCATGGGCGGCTGCCTATATAGTGCGATTTTATTTTCTCTCGGGTCAGCAGGGGCTTGGGTTAACTTTTCTTAAAATCTCCCCCTTTATAGTCCTTATAACGCTTTATAGCTTCTCTAAAGCTTCACTCTATCAATCCATGCGCCTTAGTTCTCGCTTTAAAGAGATCTACTCTGTCTTTCGGGCGAACACATCAGCTTCGATCTTTCTTGTAATTCTACTTTACTTTACAAGCCAAGAGCGTATTTCAAGAGCAACAATTCTTATGTACTATGGGATTTCAACCGTTCTTCTGGTACTCTTCAGAATAACAGCTCGCAACATTTTAAGAAGAGTTCGTGAAAAAGGCCGGAACCTCCGTCACGTCCTCATTATCGGCAATGGTCAGGCCCTCATCGACTACATACACATCGCTAGAAGATTCAAAGATTCCGGAATACGCTTTATCGGCTGGATGGACTCTCATGGTCGCTCCCAAGAAGAAAAAGTCAATATTCCAGAACTCACCGGAACCTTTGAAAATATAAAATCATCAAAAAAACCCGACGCCATCATTATTTCTTACGAAGGCCAAGAATCTTATAAAACCTCTAAATTCATCGCTGAACACTACAACGACGTCACTCCTATTCAGGTTTTACCTGAACTAAATTATTCCATGGTCGGAAATCAAATCGAAGACTTTAGTGGTATTCCCGTCATCAGTGTTAACCAGCCAAACCTAAATCCATACGAACTCCTTCTCAAATATGGCGGGGGCTTCATACTCACTCTCACTGGTTGTATCTGTATCTCCCCTATCCTTTTCTTCGTCGCTTTAGGGGTCAAACTCTCCTCACCAGGCCCCATTCTCTTTGGCCAAAAACGTGTTGGGCTTGATGGCAAAGAATTTCTTATGTGGAAGTTTCGTTCAATGCGGGTTGCTGATGATAGCAAACAAACACAAGAATGGAGTAATAAAGAAAACCCTCGCAAAACGAAATTTGGGGACTTTATCCGCAAGACAAGTCTTGATGAACTTCCTCAGCTTTTGAATGTTTTGAAAGGTGAAATGACCTTGGTTGGCCCAAGACCTGAACAGCCTTTCTTTGTAGAAAAATTTCGTCACGAAATTCCTGGCTACATGCTTAAGCATAAAATGAAACCAGGAATGACAGGCTGGGCACAAGTGAATGGCTTGCGTGGGGATACGGATCTCAACAAGAGAATAGAGTGCGATATTTACTACATCAAGAACTGGTCTCTATGGCTTGATGTGAAAATTCTCTTTCTGACGATCTTTAAGGGCTTTATTAATAAGAACGCTTATTGATTAGCTTTAACAGCATCGCCCCTCCCCTTCCCAACAAGGGTACAATAAATGAAGTATATATAGTTTTTGAGACTAAAATTAGAAATCATCTCTGCATCCAGCTTGGCAAGATCATAGGGAGTAGACATATCTACGTTATTAATTTGTGCCAATCCAGTAATACCTGGCTTAACTTCATAAACCCCGTAATTATCTCTAAGATATATTAATTCTTCCTGATTAAGTAAATTTGGCCGTGGTCCAACGAGACTCATATCACCTTTAAGGACATTCAGAAGCTGAGGGAGCTCATCTAACTTTAATTTTCTTAACACTCTACCTAACCTAGTGATAGATGTTTGAGGCACAAGATGACTTGCTTTTGACTCAGTATCAACTGTCATCGTTCTAAATTTAACCAATAGGAAAGGCTTTTTATGAAACCCCATTCTTTCCTGAATAAAGAAAGGAGATCTATTATCAAAATAAATTATTATAGTTAGAATTAAAAAGGCAGGGGTGAGTAGAACGAGTCCTAAAAGAGAAAGAACAAAGTCGAAGAATCTGACAACAGGCACCATACCCCCTAGGTTCGTTTAACAAAATAATACGATAACTTAATAGGCTAAATAATGAAAGAATATAAAAAAGTCATCATATTTGGTGGAACAGGCTTCATTGGACGCAACCTCGTTAGAGCTTTTGAAGAAAATGAGCCTCATTTAAAAGTTTACTATACTGGAAGTAATCCATGCATAAATATCAAGTCCAGCCACATAAAAATTAATGACTTCCTCGACAAAACTGAATTGACAAAGGTACTCAAAGAAATGAGCTATGTTATCAATCTTATTGGCTTAGCTCACAGAAACGAAAAGATTAATAATGCTAATGCTCACAAAGTTGCGAATTATCAAATTACTAAAGCAATTGCAGAGAGTGTCCCCAACAACCTGCAAAAATTTATTCAGTTAAGTACTATTGGTGTTTATGGTGGACAAAGAGAATTAGGTTTTATTACTGATGAAACCGGATTCTCTCCTACAACACCATATGAGATTTATAAGAAAAAAAGTGAAGATTTTTTAATTAGAGAATTCAAAAATGACCCGCAAAAACTTACAATTATTAGACCACCTCTTGTATACGGCAATAAAGCTCCTGGTAACTTTGGAAAAATAGATAAATTAACAAATATTCCCTTCCCTCTTCCTCTCGGTGGAATAAAAAATAAAAGAAGTTTTATCTATGTAAAAAATTTAGCTCATGCTATTTTACTTGCACTAAGATTTGATCTCAATTCAGTCTCATATAATGTAGCCGACCTTGAAATAATATCAACTTCCGAACTGATAAGTGAAATATGTAAATATAAGAAATCTACTAACCTAAATTTTCCTATTCAAGTTTTGAGACTAATACTAAAAGTTCTAAAAAAAGAAATGATTCTTCAAAAGCTTTCTCATGATGTTTTTTTTGATTCAAATGAGTTCTGGACTCAAGTAGGAATGAAGCCTCCTTATACTTTCAAGTCAGCTATCAATGATATATATCAAAAAAAATAAGTTTCTCATTACTTTTCTTCCACCATCAAATGATGAAGCTTATCCTCCATCATGGAGAGCTCGACCCAGATCTGATAATCTCGCATTCTGCTCCTAAGTTTGAAAGCGATTAGGTACGCGGTCTCTTTCATAAGATCAATGTAGGAGAGCAGTAGTCAGTAGCCGGCGGCAGCAAGCGCTGCAGCGATTACTTGGTGCATATCATAGTAGCGATACTCGGCGAGGCGGCCACCGAAAATGACATGGGATTCTTTTTGGGAGAGGTCGTGGTACTTTTTGAAGCGTTCTTGGTTTTTTGAATCGTTGACGGGGTAATAGGGCTCGAGTCCCTTTTGCCACGTTTTCGGAAATTCTCTTGTAATTACAGTTTGTGGAGCTTGAGTAAATTCGAAATGCTTATGTTCAATAATTCTAGTGAAAGGACTCTCGGGGTCGGTGTAATTGGTTACGGCGCAATTTTGGAATTTTTCTGTTGCTAGGATTTCCTCTTCAAAATTCAGTGAGCGATATTCGAGTTCACCAAATCGATAGTTGAAGAATCGGTCAATGGGGCCAGTGTAGACGACTTTCTTTGCTTTAATTTGATCTTTAATTTCGAAGAAATCGCAATTCACTTTGGTTTCTATTCCCTCTAAGAGTTTTTCGTAAATTTGGTTATAACCGCCTATGGGAATACCTTGATAGCGATCATTGTAGTAATTGTTATTGTATTCAAAACGAACAGGGATTCTTCTAATTATGGAAGCTGGGAGATCACGGGGTTCGCGGCCCCATTGCTTCAGGGTATAGCCATAAATTAATTTTTGGTAAATTTCAGGACCTACGAAACTAATGGCCTGTTCTTCCAAGTTTTGTGGGTTTTCTATTTTGAAGCTTTCAAGCTTTGCCTTTACTTCTTCTACAGATATTTTGCCCCAGAATTGTTCGAAAGTATTCATATTGAAAGGCAGATTGTAGAGCTCTCCTTTGTAGTTAGCGATGGGGGAATTGATGAAGTTATTGAAGCTTGCGAATTGGTTGATGTAGTTCCAGATTTTTTCGGAGTTTGTATGGAAGATGTGAGCGCCATACTTGTGAACGTTGATGCCCTCAATCTTTTCACAATGGATATTGCCACCGAGATGGGGGCGTTTGTCGATGACAAGACAGCGTTTTCCGCGTTTGTGGGCTTCGTGGGCGAACACTGAGCCGAATAGGCCGGAGCCGACGATTAAATAGTCGTACATGGTACTAGTATATAGGAAAAGTGGGGGGGGGATACTGTGGGCGGTGGGCGGTGGGCAGTGAGCTGTGGCGGTGGCGGTAGCTGTGGCGGTGGCGGTGGCTGTGACTGTAAATTTTATTTGTTTTAAAAAATGATGAAAATATCATAATGATCTTTTGGGAGATCGCCGATAATTAGTTGTAATTATAGGTGATTAAATGAAAAAAGCGCCCATTCCTAAAAATGAGAGTAAACGACTTGCGGCACTGCGCGAGTACGAAGTTCTTGACTCTTTGCAAGAGTCTCACTTTGATGAGATTACTAAGACAGCTGCGCTAATTTGTGAGAGTAAAATTGCCCTTATCAGCCTGATAGATACCGACAGACAGTGGTTCAAATCGCGCTATGGCCTTGATGCTCCCGAAACACCTCGCGATATCTCTTATTGCGGTCACGCTATTATGTCGGATGACCTCTTCATCGTTGAAAATGCACATGAAGATGAACGATTTGTCGATAATCCCCTACTCATTAACGAGCCCCATGTCGTTTTCTACGCAGGAGCCCCTCTCATTACTCCGGACGGCTCACGAGTGGGAACTCTTTGTGTTATTGATAATCATCCGAAGAAGCTTAATGAGAATCAAAAATTACTTTTAAAAACTTTATCCAAGCAAGTGATCAACTATCTTGAACTTCATAAGAAAACACGTGAAATGAATCAGCGCCTATGTGAAGTTAAGGCCTATAAAGAAGGTCTCGATTCTCTTGCTATTGTTATGAAAACGGATATTCAGGGGAATATCACTTACGTTAATGATAATTTTTGTAAAATTTCTGAGTACAGCTATGATGAAATCATAAACCAAAAGTTCACCCTTTTAAATTCAGGGTTTCACTCCAAAGATTTTTATAAAGAGATGGCCGATTCTCTTCGCTCAGGAAATGTTTGGAATAAAAATATAAGAAAAAAATCAAAAAATGGAATACTCTATTGGATTGATGCCACAGTCGTTCCCGTAAAAAATGAGAATGGTGAAATTACCGAGTTTATGGCCATATGCTATGACGTATCAGATAAAAGAGAGGATGAATTTCTCTATAATAAAACTCAGCGCATCTCTAAAATTGGAGGCTGGGAATTAAATCTATCCACTATGGAAGTAAAATGGACAGATGAAACCTACAGAATCCATGGTCTCACCCCAGGCGAGAAAATCCCAAAAGATGAAGCCATACTTTTCTATGCTGAGCATGAGAGAGAAAGAATATCTGAATTACTTGGAAAGTGTATAGAAGAGGGAATCCCCTTTGAATCGGACTTTGAATTTATAGCAGCGGATGGAGTAAGAAAATGGGTTCATTCTAAAGGTTTCCCCGACTTTGATATTCACGGAAAAGTCATAAGTGTTATTGGAACCTTTCAAGATGTTACCGTTCAAAAAAGTCTTGAAAACCAACTCATCAGTAAGAACCAAGACCTCGAAGAAGCTCAGTCTATATCCAAAATGGGTTCATGGAATTTTGACATCAAAACTGAAAAGATCAGTTGGTCAAAACAAATGTTTCAAATGTTTCCAGAAAAGATTGAAGATGGCGAGCCAACTTTTGAAAAACATAAGTCTTCTATTCATCCCGATGATGTTGATCATTGGGAAAGAACTGTAGCGAAGTGCTTTGAAGATGGAAAACCCTATAAACTACTTTTCCGTACTCACAAACTTCATAATCCCAAAGAAGTCGTTTGGGTTGAGGCCGTAGGAAAAGGAACTCTTAATGAAAAAGGTGAAGTCATTTCATTATCGGGAACCTGTCAGGACGTTACGGAGAAAATTCTTCAAGAAAAAGAATATTCTCTCATCTTAGAGAGTAATAAAATTGGAGTGTGGCGCTATAATCCTGTAACGGAAGAGCTTTTTTGGAATCAAAGTATGTACAAACTCTTTGATATTCCTGAGAGAAAATTTTCTGGGGCGTATCAAGCTTGGGTCGAAACTCTTCATGGAGAAGACAAGCTTCGAGCTCCTAAAGAATTTCAAGAGGCCCTGCAAAGTGACGGAAATTTTAGTTCCACATTTAAGATTATTGATGGCAAAGGACAAATTAAAGATATTGGAGCTCGCGCCATCATTGACCGTGATAACGACGGAAACGCTATTTTTGTAACGGGAGTCAACTGGGATAGAACGAACGAACAGCATGCCCTTGATGAAGCCGAAAAGGCCACAAGAGCAAAAGCTGAATTCTTGGCCAATATGTCCGATGAAATCAGAACTCCTATGAATGGAATCATTGGTCTGATCCAAATGCTAGAAGACTCTAAGCTAAATGTTGAGCAACGCTCTATGCTTAGCCTCATTTCTTCATGTAGTGACAGTCTCGTCAATCTTCTCAATGATATTTTAGACATTAGTAAAATTGACTCTGGTCAACTCGAGATTGAAAATATCAATTTCAATCTTAAAGATCTGATTAGCGAAGTTGTCTACTTACTTACTTCTAAAGCCGAACAAAATCACACTCAAGTTGAGATAAAAATCGCAGAGCAGTGTGATCAATGGTTTACGGGAGATCCCACACGGATAAGACAAATTATTACCAATTATCTTTCTAATGCTATTAAGTTTACCAAAAATGGTCGCGTAACCATTGGTTACGAAGTAGAAAATAATTCTGAAAATCCAGACCTAAAAGACATCACGCTCTTTGTTGAAGATACAGGGATCGGAATCCCCTATGAAACACAAGGAAAGCTCTTTAAGGCCTTCGTACAAGCTGACTCATCCACAACTAGAAAATATGGAGGAACTGGGCTTGGACTCGTTATTTGCTCTCGCTTGGCCAATATCATGGGTGGACAAGCTGGCTTTCAAAGCCAAGAGGGAAAGGGGTCAACTTTTTATTTAGAGATCTCACTCTCCTCTGGTGAAAATGAAACTTCCCATAATGCTAAGCAAGCCCAAGTAACAAAAGAGAGTAAAGAAGATGTGAAACCTCCATCCTTTCCTATTTTAGTTGCCGAAGATAATGATATCAACCAGATGGTCATCCAGAAGCTACTCGGTCGACTTGGGCACGAGTGCGATGTTGTCGTTAATGGAGCTGAAGCATTAGAGGCCCTGGCCAACAAGCCTAATCACTATTCCATTATTCTGATGGATATGCAGATGCCTGTAATGGATGGAATCACGGCCACCAAGAAGATCATTGAAATTTACGGAGATCAAGCTCCCCCCATTGTGGCCCTAACGGCGAATGCCTTTGAATCGGACAAGGAAACTTGCTTTGAAGCAGGAATGGATGATTTTCTAAGTAAGCCTCTAAAGAAGTCAGAGCTCTCACGCATTTTAGCCAAATACCTAGACTAGAAAAGTCCATACCAAACTTGTTCACCTTCTTCGTAAGCTCTTGCATCACGATCAGGCCAATCAGCTGTTTCTCCCCTAGAGTGACGGAATTGATTTTCTTCAGTAATCGCTTGAGCTTCAGCATTGGCCTTCGAAGTCGTTCCACACATCACATGTTTTGCGTGAACGAGTTCATGAAAAATATTATCAATGGCCAAGAAAGGAATCTTTGTCCCCTCAACAGATACGACTTGATGAGCCCCTTCATCGGGTTGATCAAAACGCATTCTAATTTCAGCACTCTCCCCTTTTCCAGGTACAAAGATATTAAAGGTTGAAGGATTCCCCCCTGTATACCCTCCACCAGATAGAGAAGATTTATCATCATAGATTAAAAGAGTGTGCTTCCCCTTTTTTGCACAGGCTTGAATATCATCGAAAAGTTTGCGGCCAATTGAATTTTCATAGATCAGATTCATTCTATCGATCATGGTTTTCAATTTATCGGCTCTTGCTCTTATAGAAATCTCTTTAAAATTTTTGAACTGAACTTTCTTTTCGACTTGAGCTTTTAAGAGATCTTCTAGTTCTTCGGAATCTAAAAGAATGAATCCATTCTGATCGAATAAGTTGCCCCATAGGTAGTTGTAGCTGCGGATTCTTCTTTCTTTAAGATTTTCTTTTTCGCTTTCAATATTTGCGTAAAGTTCCAGTGGTATATTGAAGTGCTTCGTTTCAGCTTCTAGTCGATTGATCATTCTCTCGAGCTGGTCGACCTTATAAAATTCAGCAATATCTTTACTTAACTTTAAGACAGGCTCTTTTTCCCAGTGCAAAACGAGCCCAAAGGCTCCCCAGGTAAAGTTAGAGGCATAAATAGATTGGATCATTAAAAATAGAGCAATGAGTGTCTTATACATAGGCTCATCATACCTAATAAATGGTCTCAAATTGGGGTTCTAAGTAAAGCTTATAGACCTGTTTATCCTTTGCACACTTCTTTAATTTTAAGCACTTACAGAAATAGTTACAGATGCTCAACATTTGTTTGACTTAGTTAACAAAATTAACTAAATATCATTCATCGTTAATTTACTAAGGGGAAAAAATGAAGTTTTTAATGCTTAAATTACTCGTACTTGTTTCACTAAGCGCAAGCTTAAGCGCTAGAGAAGTTGTTATCTATTCTGTTTATCCAGGAGATAGACTAGAAGCCGTATTTAAGCCTTTCACAGCTGCAACTGGAATCAATGTTAAAGTTGTTGAAGGAAAGAGTTTAGATTTAATCAATAAAATTGAAGCTGAAGGTGAGCAAACTCAAGCAGATCTTCACCTTGATAAAGATCTTGTTTTCCATGGAATTGCTAACCGTAAAGGTCTTTACCGTGCTATCGAATCTGAAAAAGTTTTCAATCAAGTTCCTCCTCACTTTATTGAATCTAATAACAAGTGGACGACACTTTTCTATCGTTCAAGACTCATTATGTTCAACACAAATGCTGTTAAGAAGAGTGAACTTTCTACTTATGAAGATCTAGGAAGTGAAAAATGGCTTGGACGTCTTTGTATGAGAACTTCAAAAAGTAACTACAACCAAGCTCTTGTAGCTTATCTTGTAGCTCACTTTGGTAAAGAAAAGGCCACTCAGATTGCAAAGAGCTGGGTTAAAAATACTGATATGCCAGTATTCACAAGTGATAGAGCGATTATCAGTGCTGTTGCTGAAGGAAAATGTGATGTAGGTATTGCAAATTCTTACTACCTTGTTCCTTTCATTGAAAAAGATCCTAACTTCCCAGTAAGACTTTTCTTCCCTTCTCAGGATACAGCTAAAGCTCATATCAACGGTGTAGGTATTGGAATCACAAAATATGCTAAGAACGTAACTGAAGCTAATATGGTTATTGAGTACTTAACTTCTGCTCAAGTACAAGCTCCAGTTGCAGATGCTTTTGACCAATATCCTGTTAACACTCAAGCTCCTCTTGGAACTATTCTTTCTGGATTTGGAGATTTCAAAGTTGACTCTACAAATATTGGAGTGATCAGTAATCTTACAGATATCGCAACAGAAGTAATGAAAGAAGCTAACTGGCAGTAATTTTTTAATAGAAGTGGGGAGTTCTTCCCCACTTTTTCTTTTTTTAGAAGAAGCTAAAGATTCCCAAAATAAAGAAAAGATTCTCTCCATCTCCAAACGTATATTGGAAGAGTCCCGATAGACAAAAGCTCATGACAAAGGCAAAGAGAATGGGTTCTTTGTAACTATTTTTAAGCCAGAGCAGGCAAAAAAGAATAAAACCTATAAAACCGAGTGCCCCAGTACTGGCCAAGTGCTCTAATGCATTATTATGAGCATGACCTCCAAACTCAGGCCATCCAATATCATATCTTCTCTTCAGTTTTTTTACATTAGGTTCAAAGTTTCTATAGCCATACCCAAAGAGTGGACGCTCGCGAAAGGCCATATAGGCTGTTTCGAAGAAGGCCAGTCTTTGTTTATTAGACTCAGATCTTTTGGTAATCATATTTTGAACAGTGTCACTCGATACGTAAGCAATACCCGTAAAGGCAATTCCTATGAAAAATAATCCTATTACTTTTTTCACGTGTTGATTGAGAAAGAGAAAGGGTACAGCACAGAAGAAGCCTATCCAGCCACCACGAGCAAAACTTAAAATCAGGCCTACAAAATTAATGGCCCAAGCAATATAAAGATAACGAGGATTAACCCATTTTGAAAAACGCTTGCGATAGACGATGACGCCGGTAAGTAAGACCATGAACATGCTAATTCCATATCCATATGTCATATACATTCCATACAAACCGCAAGCTCGAGTCGCATGGCAAGCCGCTTTAAACTTTAGAGGGTTGAATCCACTCCATAGACCTATAAGTCCAGAAATAGTGGCCACGGATGTCGATAGAAGAAAGAGATGAATAAGGACTTTAATCCTCTTATCCGTTAAATAATTCTCTTTAAAATAGTGAAAGCTAAAACTCGATAGTAAGGCAATTAAGAAATACTTTGTTTTAATGATATTCTTCATTGGACTTGGCATATCAGACCAATTCATCAGAACAGAAAAGATACTTACGATGAAAAGAAAGAACATGGCCCACCAATGGCTGGAAAGCTTAAAGTCGCGATTCTTTATAAAGCGTAGAGCAAAATAAATTCCAGGAGCAAAGAGAAGGATATGGGAAAGTGCTGTAGCACTTACACTTGTAAAAATACCTAGCGCAAGCACGATTAGGCCTGCGTAGGTAAATTTATACATAAGTGTTTCGGTTCTATTTATTGATTGATTCATGACTTTTAGTGTCTAAAAATCGAACCAATCAGGCAAGAAGTTTTCTAGAATTGGATTCCAATACCAAAGTAAACGAGAACACCATTTTGATCGATTTGTTGTGACGCTCCACTATCATGCTTCATAGGTGCCATTACATAATTACGATATTCTGCTCCACCTTTAACAAAGAAATTATCTAAGAAAGTCATCTTAGCCTCAATCCCTACGCCATAAGAATAACCAGCTAAATCATTATAGTGACTCTCTTCTCTTTGACCTGCACCGTAATACGAAGTCGAATCAGACTGAACATGGACAACACCAACACTGGCCTTGGGAGAGATATCGAAATCAAAATGAGGAGTATCAATAATATTGATGGCGTATTTTGCACCAATTTGAATATCGTGAATTTTATCTTGGTGCTCAAAACCAAATACATCTTCGGAACCACCGCCTAAGAGACCACCATCAATATGTCCGACTTGGCGACCTTCCATATTGTACTTACGATAAGTATCAGAGAGCTCAATACTAAAGTTTGGTGTAACTAAGTATTCTACGGAAATCACATGACCTTCCGTAAGCTCTAAATTGTCCTTCATCATCTCATTCATTCTTTCACTATAAAGGTTATAAGAAGACTCTCCGTCAGGACTCGCATTATAAGTAGAAGTAATATCGGAATGCATAATTTGAGAGTAAGTGATGACAACTCTTTTTCTCGCACCAACACGATTTGTCTCAGGATCGACCTCACCTTCTTCAAACTTAATTGGCTTAAAGGCTGCTTCATTGTCACCAACAATCTCATTTAAGTGGGAATGATCAATCGTAATCGTATCTGCAAGAATATTTGAACTTAGTAAAACGAGAAGGCTTAGCCATTTCATATTCTGTCCTTTTGTTAGAATTTCTTCATAATTTTTTAAATATGGTTTAGAGAGTAGCAGAATTTGGCATGTTAATGGGGTTGATTGAAGGGATTACAGGGGGGGGGGGGAAACTGTTGACAGTTAGCGGTGGGCAGTGAGCGGTGAGCGGTGGCGGTGAGCGGTGGCGGTGAGCGGTGGCGGTGAGCGGTGGCGGTGAGCGGTGGCGGTGAGCGGTGGCGGTGAGCGGTG
>PASP01000014.1 GCA_002712005.1 Halobacteriovoraceae bacterium | reverse complement strand
TTACAGTAATTTCAGGAACAACTGTATTGAACTTTTCAAGCAAGGCCATAAAAAAAGAAGCCCTCTTGAAAGTTCAAAAAGGGCTTCCGTCTTTAGAAAGCTTTACAGAAAAATTAACAAAAAAGAACTAGCTACCAATTCCAGCAGCTTTAAGACCTTCTTTAGTTGGGCCTTTAACTTGGCAGCAATCAGCTAGTTTACCATTAACAACAACAGCGGGAACTCTTGCTATTCCAAGTTTTTTTGCGCGATTTGAAACAGATGAATCATTCATATCAAGAATGTTTATCTCACAGTTATCACAAGCGACTTCATTCACGAGTTCAATCGTGCTTTCACAAGCAGGGCATCCTGCACTAAAAATCTCGACTTTGTTTGCCATATAATCCTCCTATATTTAATTACAAGCAATACATTGCTTCTTCACTGGAATTAAGTTCCAGACCGAAGCAATTATTAAAACACCTATTCCAAAGTAAAAAATATAATCATTTTTAAAATAGTGGAACACCATTGCTACTATTGATCCAAATATTCCTAAATATAGTGGCCCAAATCCTCTTCTTGCTTTCGCCTTAAAACCTAAACCAAAAAGTGCTACTCCTAGAAAAGCAGCCATTAATATATAGAAATAAGTTCCCTTAAATAGAAAACCCAACCCAATACTAGTTAAAAAACCTGCTATAGCTGGGTAACAAAAAGGGCATGATGCCTTAGCAAGAAATGCCGCTCCAACCCCCGGCCCAATAGAAACTGTTCCAAGAAATCCAAACAACTTATTACTATTAGTAGAGGAAGTATTCTTTGTTTCTAACAATTTTGAAACTAGTAGCTCTACAGAGGGAACACCTGCTCCCTCATAAACTCTACAGCAGTTTGCTCCAGTTTCTGGCTCAACTCCCATTATATCTTTTCCATTTATTAACACTGTAGGAGAGCCATGCATTTTGGCATGTTCAGGAGCTTCTTCTGAGTTTCTATCCCATTCCTTCCATTGTGCACTTAACTTTGCTTTAGAGAAGGCTTTCATTAAGTTTGCCCGAGTTGATTTTACATTAGGACAATCTTTGTCAAAAATAAATTCTACATTTAACATTTTTTATCCTTTTCAAAGCATTCAAGAATTGGACATTCAGAAACTGATTTTTCGTTGTTTGAACATGAATCAACCATTTTTCTTAATGAACGCTTCATCTTGTTTAAGTCTTTTATCTTTTTTTCGACTTCATCAAGTTTCTGTTCAGCTTTAGCTTTAACTTGACCACATTTAGCGTTGTTTTTTACACGAAGTTCTAAAAGCTCTTTGGCCTCATTTAAAGTAAACCCAAGTTCCTGTGTTCTTTTGATAAACTTAATCTTAATAATGTCGTCAAAAGGATATTTACGATATCCTGACTTCGGAGAGGGTTGCTTGATCAAACCTTTTTGTTCATAAAACCTTATGGTTTCAACTGTCACTCCAGACTCTTTTGCTAACTTTCCAATAGTATATTCTTCTTTCATGAGTTCATTATAAACCCTGTGGTATACTACGGAGTAAATAGTTTTTTTACTGTGTATTTTCAGCAGGTTAGATAATTTGAAGCTGCTTCTTAATTACTTCTTTTAAGCAAAACTCAAACACCCATAATTATGAAAGCTAAAACTGATATATACTTCATTTTGTCACTTTTGAAAGTTCAAAAGGGACTGCCTTCATTAGAAAGTTTTATAAAAAATGACTAATTAATCACAATTACTTGAACAACATGATTCTTTTATAGGCCCTGCTTTTTTGATTTTTGATAGCTTCATTATGCTAATGCCACCTCTGATTACAACAAGAGAGACAATTCCTCCAATAATAAGGTCAGGAACATTACTCTTAAGAAAATATACCAAAGCACCCGAAAAAATCACTCCGGTATTAACGATTACATCATTAGCAGAAAATATCCAACTGGCCTTCATGTGAACTTCTCCGTCTTTATGCTTATGAATCAATATAAGACACCAGAGGTTAGCGATAAGTGCAATTACTGAAACCACGATCATATAATTAGACAGTGGCTCACTTCCAAAATAGAATTTTCTACCAACCTCGACCAAGCAAAGCAGGCCAAGAGAGATTTGCATAATTCCGCTAAAATATGCCGCCTTATGCTTCATTGCAATTGACTTTCCAACGGCATAAAGACTTAAACCATACACAAATGAATCAGCCAGCATATCTAGCCCATCAGCAAGAAGCCCAGTAGACTCAGCATAAAACCCTAAAATGATCTCAACAACAAACATCGTAAAATTTATACCGAGTAAGTATTTTAGCGTTTTCGCTTCTACACTAGGAGCGATATCTGGAATATCATGATCTAAAACCTCTTGAGAGCTTATTAAATCACCGGGAAGAGAAATAGCCTTTAAAGAGTCCAGTATCTGGTCTTTATCTACACTATGATAAAACTGCACAGTCCTAGACTCTAAATCAAACACCATCTTCGCGCTTGGGTCTAAGTTTTCCATCAATCCTTCGATCATTTTTATTTCAGAAGGACAATCCATTCTTTTTATATTTACAGATGTTTTTTGCATCTATGCCACCCTCTTTGCCAACTTTAGCCGTTTTTTTATCGGAATTTAATCAAATTTACTTTAAGGATATTCCCCTATAATAACTTAGCTTAACAATGGGAGATACAATTTTGTATTAACAAAGAAGAGAGTACTTCAAAGCTCTTTAATTAATTCCCCTAAGTTTAAATTTTTGTTTTTAATTACTTTCTCAACAAACGGAGTACTGGCCTTGTCGCATAGTACAAGAAGAGGCTTAAGATCTTTAACACAAACGACAAAGTCCGCTTTCATACCCTTAGCTTGAATCACAACGCCATCTTTTTTCAAAAGGTTTGTATACTCTACCTCTGAAGGATCTTTAATTTTCAAAGCCGACTTAACATAAATATCTTTGTCTAGGCTTCGCAAATCCTTTTTTAGTTCTTTCCTATAGAGATAACCTACTAATCTTTGATTCAAGACTCCCATATCAATTGAAATCTTATCAACTTCAGAGTCTTTATAGACCGTTGATGAACAAGAGGTTAAAAACAATATAAAAATTAACAGAAAACTATTTTTCACTCTAACTCCAATACACTGCTGATTCATCAAGATTTTTTCCAGCTTGATGGGCCAAACTTCTTCCAGTATCTAGATTGATGGCAGGAAAATCTCCCTCTTCAACACAGTCGCCACCATTATAAACATACTCGTAAGACTTCTCGGCCAGCGGTTTAAATGCATTATAAAACATCGGGATGCAGTCATTGATGAAGTGAATAGTACGTCCAGCGAAATTTCGACTTCTTCCTTTTGCTTCATCTACTTCTAAAACAAGGTCTTTTTCCTTATTTTGAAGTAGCTCTTCTTTATCCTTGTAAAGATAGTCCTTAACAGCAGGAATCCACGCGTAAAATTGATTCAGTTCGCCCTCTGCTATTCCAAACATATCGTACATATCATCTATCCAGTCCTCGATGTTGTCACTGTTAACATCATGTCCATAGATAGTCTTAATTAAATCAGAAAACATTCCCGAGATATGAGAAAAGTCACGACTTAAAACATCTTTTAACTGATGATGATAATCTGATGTATTTAAATTTACGGCATGCCCTGATGATTTTGTGAATTCGTTTAAAAGAATCACATCAAGTCTCATTTCTAGAAGTCTATGCTCCGTAGCATTATTATCATAATCTCCAACCTTATCTCTAACGAAGGGATGAATCACACCATCTGCAACAACATGAGAAGCAAAACCAAGAAAGAAGCTAAATGCTTCATCTTTTTGATCTCCATCAGGCATGTCTTTAACCCTATCAAGAGCGTCTAAGAAAAGCTTATTTGTAGTTTTATAATGAAAGTCATCTGCGATTTTTTGAAAAGAATTATGTGGTCTTAAGAGTTGAGAATTCAGAGAGAGTATTAAAATTTCGAGCTAAAAAACAATGTGTATAGCCACTTGGCATATTCCTCTCCTTCTAAACAAAAGCATTCCTAAAATAATTTATAATTTTCTCATCTGCTATTTCTTCGGACTGCTCAGTCTCAGACCAAGGAGATTCATTATGAGTTTTATTTCTCAAAGTCCAAGCACTATAAATTCCATAGAGAGAGATAGTTTCTTTTAATATACTAATTACGGCATCATTATTAACAACAGAAGAAATATCAACATCCTTATCTTCAGAAATAGGATTTCCCTGAACAATTTTATATTTGTCATAAACTGTTCTGATCACTGGCCCATGTTGCCAAGCTAAAAATGGTTCATTAAATAGGCGTATATTATATCGCCCATACGCAATACCTTGTGCATAATATAATAGCTTCTGAAGTTTTAAATGTGTTAAGTTATCCATCCTTCTTTCGAAGAATCTAATGAGATACTCAGCAATAGAAAAAACATCTAGGTTTAAATTTTCAATTTCTGAAACATCTCTTCTATTTCTAATCTTATCTAAAACGACTCTCGAAATCCCAGGACTTTCAACTTCATCTTTGAGTCGTTCAATAATTAGGAGTAAAACATCTTTTTTAAGGCTCTGTTCGCCTTTTATAATTCTAGTTACACTCGCACGATCAAGGCCAATTAGATCTGAAAACTCACTCCTATTCACCTTACAGAAAGTAATAATAGCATCTATTTCTTTCCCGCTTAAAACATATTCCCCTTTCACAATAGAAGGGAGGTAATGATTTAGATATCGACGGACAGAGTCACTTGCAAGCTGATCAATCTGATCATCCGCTAAAAAGAATTCGTCCTCTACTTGATTAAATGTTTCAGGAGTTATTTCTCTTTCTTCTGGGTTAAACAGAATCTCAACATCAGAAAACACATTTTTTCCAAATGCATCTTCATGAATAAATTTAGGAACGATAATTTTTTTAAACTTCATTTTAAACCTCTCGGTAAGCACTACACACAATTATAGTCTCTTTTGTGATAGTCCCGTTCTCGTCTTCTATCTCAACTTCTTCTAACAAAACGACTAGCTTGCACTCTCTATCCTCATCATCCTTTGGGAAGTATAGGAATGATTCCGTTATCGCTTCAGGTGAATCATTTTCAGTGACTCTTCCGTTGCCGTATTTTACAAGGTTTTTAATTTCTAATTGGGTGAACTCTCTTTCAGGGTAGTCACCGTATGCGTGATATCGAACCACGACCTTGCAATTTGCTCGAATTTTATAAAACCGCTTCCGCTTATCACTTAACCCCAAGCCAGCCTCTCATTTAACATTTCGGGTTGCACCTTGCAACACTTTATCATTATTTTCCCAATTCTTCAATGAAAACCATTTCGAGACGCCATAAGCCATTGTAATCACATAAGCAATCTTCAACAGTTTTTTTCATTCCTATATCTCAATACATATTGGTTCATTTTTGACTTTATAGTGGGTCATCTAAGATGAAATCTCTAATTTCTGAAGTACTAAATTCGTTAATCCTTTTCTTTCCCCAAATATGAAAAGTATTGGCTTTTATACATTGCTCGTAATTTTTAAGCGTATTCTTAGCTATCCCACAATTGGCATAGTAGTCTAAAAACTTCTCTACTAAATCAGGCCAAAGAGGATGAAGATTCTCGTTAAACTTCTCCCCCATTTTGATAATTAATTCTTTGTAGACCCTCTCCGCTTCGTACTTAGTTTTAATTCCCTGACGTCTTAGGCTTCTAGATTGCTTCGTTACAGGATGTCTTCTGTGATACGTAACCACATAATGTTTCTTTTCTCTGTCGTATTTAATTCCCACAGCTACCTCCAATTAACCTATGAAGGTATTTAAAAAAGCTTTAACAGCTCTTAGTTTTGATGGCTCAAGCCTTTTAATGATTTCGATACACTCGCCACGCATATTCTCAGGAAGAATAATATCGCCGTGGAGCATCTTCTCGAATTCGTCATAGCTGTAACCATAGACATCAAGGTAGCTTGCAATGATTTGTTTGGTGAGGTCTCGCCTTCCATTTTCAGAATGGCTAACCGTAGACTCCGAGATTCCCATGATTCTACCTACGGCCCTGACTGATAAATTACGTGATTCTCGAAGGTACTTAAGAAGTTTTCCCTCTCTCGTTTCGACCTTGAGATCACATCTTCTGTTCTTTTTCTTTGTCTGTTTTTTCTCGTTTTTCTTGGCCGTCATAACTACTCCTTTTGTGTAAAAACGCCGTTTTAAATAGCCCAAACCGATACACTGAGTAGTTGTTTAAAATCAGAAACTTAACTGCATTTATTGGCCGTTTTTTGGCATTTTGCTACACTTAATAGTCCATCAAAAATGCACGTAGCCAAAAAGTTAGCCACAAATAGCCACATCGGGACAGTTTAAGACATGTCGAGACAGGTCTCAGGAACCAATGCAAACGCAAGTCACTGTAATTAAGTAGTTGATTTTAAAAATGTTTAAGGAAAGAGGGCTTCCACCACCCGAATCGGATGGTGGAGGTGGCGAGAATCGAACTCGCGTCCGGAACAACCTCGGAACCCGGCCTACGTGCGTAGTCAGCGGTTATGGTCAGCTGACAAGACTGTCCGTTTTTGTGAAAACGACAAAACCCGGTGAAAATTTAACGAGGAGACCCGGCAGCCTCGGAGCACGTTTCGACTGGTCACTCATCAGCTTTGCTAGATTCTGTTTCTTGGCACTAGCGCCTCATGCTTGGTTGTTGCCTATTAGGCAGCCATAGCAGCTGGTTCATAAGAATCAGCATTCATAGTTTGGTCGGATTTTTACTGGGCCGTCCGACCAACCCAGGCACGCCCGAAAGCTCTTTGGTACTGCCCCGTCGAAACCAGGACACCCCCACATAAACTTTGGAAGAGCTATCTTAGCACAGCTTGTTAGTATCAAAAAGGACTAATCATCAGACGAGGGCCTCTAAGTTCATAAAGATTGAGTCTTGATCTGAAAATAGATAATTGCATCATTTGCTGGGAGGAGCAATCCTATTGCGATTGAGGACCAAAAAGCGTGGGCTCTTTTCCCTCCCCATACTCCTTCTATATTCACTGGCCTGTGAGGGGTTTGACTTCCAAGGGGCCACATCCCAAAATTTGATGCAGTCACTTGGAACTTCACACACTTCTACACTCGACCCCTTGAGGGATTCAAAATGCTCTAATTCTTTTTTATTCGTCTGAACCACAACACTTAAATACAGGACTTCTTCCAATAAAAACCACAAATGTATTTGCTGATTATTCTTCACTTTAACCGGATAGGCCTCGAGTATGGAGACGGAAAACTTCTTTCCCTTTTCGAGTGCCTTTGAAACTAAGGACATTAAGCGCAGATAATAGAAAGTAAAAGAAATCAGCAAGCTCACAAAAGGGGCGATTATCAAAGTCATGACCAAGCGGTAAGAATTTGAATGTTCTATCCATTCATTGGGATCTGTATTTGAAATATGATAGGAAAAATCTTTGCCCATTCCGTAGCGCTTTCGGCTAGAAACCCAATGGCTTTGATGCTCTCCCTTAACCAAGTGATGATATATATAATAAACTCTTCCCTTACTTCCTCGTTTTCGAACTGACTTGATATCCACAACTTGTCCCACATGAACTGGAGTTGTTTCTATAATATACGCTTCCTCGAGTACGACCTTGCAAAGAAGCCCTACTCCCACAAGGGCCAAGACTTGAATGCAGGAAAGAAAGATTCGGGTCGATCGTTTTGGTGAGCACACACAGTATGTGCCCTTTTTTGGGAGTGTTTCAATATTCAATGAAGAAGAGTTTTGAGATTCGCTTCCCTCTTTAACTATTCTCTTGAGTCTTTTTGTGGATTTGGAAAAGAAGAATCTCATGGCCAAGTAAACAAAGAGCCCTAGCCAAGATAGAGCATAGAAAAGCGTAAAACTTAATGGGTAATCCATCAAATATTCAAAATTCATATTCTTTCCTTTTTGTAAGTCTCTATTATAAACCGGCCTAAAAAAAAAGCTAGCAAGTGGAAAAGCAGAGCGCGACTCTTACCCATAGACTGAAGTTATAGGTGGGTTGATTTTATTTCATTTTAACTATTGCACGGAGACTTCTATAACTGACTTAACAAAAGGAGAAACTATGAAAAAAATGATTTCTATGATTACCCTAGGTTTTAGTCTCTTAAGCATGTCTCATGCAGTTCAAGCTGCTAAGGCCACTTATGAGATCCAATTTAAGAACCACTGGAATAAAGCTGATCACGTGGCCTTCCCAGATAATGCGCACTTTTCTCCCATTGTGGCCGTTGCCCACACAGAGAAATTTCAACTCTTCTCTCTCGGAAATTTAGCGACGCCAGGATTTGAAGACTTGGCCGAACTTGGACGTACGGGAAAGATTCTTACCGAGATTGAAGCTGCTATGAAGAAAGGAAAAATTTCCACTGTTCAAGTTAGTGAAGCTCTCTATCCTAAGCGTGATGGAAATGATCTTTCCATGCGTATCACAGTAACTGCTGATCACGACCTTATTTCCTTTGCTTCTATGATTGCCCCTAGCCCTGACTGGATTGTAGGAGTTGATGCTCTTGACACCTTCAAAGATGGAAAGTTCATTGATGCCGCTGAATTTGAACTCTTTGCTATCAATGGAGGAACTGAAGAAGGAGACTTTGCTGGAAACTTCAGCATCTCTAATTCACCAACAGAGCCAAGAGAGCCCATCTCTACCTTGGATCATATTCCAGGATTAACCGAAGCCTTTGCCAGTGTAAAAATTGTCAAAATTAAGTAGGTACAATAAAGGCCACAGCGATGTGGCCTTTTCTTAGAGTTGATTAAGAGTTACGATTCCTCGCCGGCTCTTCACTTTGATACCTAGAGGATTAATTTTCTTATTGAGATTAGAAAGATGGGTCGCCAAATTATTTTTGGCCATTGATGTTTCTGCTCCCCACACATTGGCCTCTAATTCTTCTTTTAAAATCATCTTCTTTTCGTAGACATTCTTCATGAGAAGCATCTCTTTACGAGTGAGTTCAATCACTTCACCTTCTTTGCGAATGATCGAATCCAAAAAGTTAAACTTAATGCCATCCCACTCCCTATGAGTTTCAGGAAGCGAGTTTAATTTATTCAAGACCCTTTGGCGCTTTACACTCCAGGGCATATCACTGGTGAGAAGATCTTCAGCTCCAAGTTGAAGTGCCTTAAGCATAAGTTCTTCATCATTAGTATCAGAAATAAAGAAGGTAGGTTGCTTTCTGTAATTCTTTAGACTGGTTATTTTGTCATAAACCCCAAAGCCATCGAGAAACGGCATCATGATATCGAGAAAGAGAATATCATAATCGTGAAAGCTCGCTTCGAAGCTTGCTTCTAAGGGATTAGAAAAGAAAATTATTTTAAAATCAGAGAAATGTTTTTTTAATTCCTGCATTTTCTCAGGATTATCATCAACATATAAAATCGTTTTCATTATTCCATTATGAATATTTCTTCACATTTGTCTACTCAGTTTGGGTTAAGAATTCTTAATATCCAATTCGCATGGCGCCAGATATGTCATATAAACTTCACTTCCCTATCCATCAATTCACTTTATAATACTCAAATGTTTAGATCTATAAAATGGCCTACGGGTCTTAGCTCTCACAATCGAGAGTTACTAAAAGTTGTTCTCTTTATTTCTCTTTCTTTTTCTCTGTGTGCCCTATGGGATATTTTCGGTCTAAAAGTTGAGATCACTTTCTTCTATATTTTCATGAAGCTTTTCTTCATCGTTGTACCTCCCCTTCTCTATTTGAAAATGGAAGGTATAGAAAAGAGCAAACTTGATCTCATGGTCTCTCTGATTTTCTATTTCTATAGTTACATTAATACAGTCTATGTCGATATATCCTATTACACAGCCTTTCTTCAGTTCTTTATTGGTACCGTTTATTTTATGAGATACAAAGTTAAAGACTTTCTCTTTTCTCATTTTGTTGGAATCACTCTATATAGCCTCTCCCTTCTTCATTACAAAACCAGTCTTTCTCAAAGTGAATACCTCTCTCAACTGCAAATTTCTAACGGTGCCACTCTTCCCGTTTTTGGTATTTCTTTTTTAATTTTCTATATGATCAAAAGACATGAGCATGCGGATAAGGCCAAGGCCGTTTTCTTTGAAAGAATCGGACAAGATGTGGGCTTTATTCTTCACGAAATTAAACAGCCTCTTCGCAAGATTCAAAATTCAAATGGGGATATTCATGAAATAAATGAATTATTAGAAACGGCCAATATCATGTGGCCTACCCAAAAAAAAGATAAACGCATTCAACTTCAGTCTCTAAGCTTAGCTCCTCTTGTTCAAGAAATTCTTGAATCTCATAAGTCCTCATTAGAGTATCTAGATGTAGAGATTCATACCTATAATCTGGAAAATGAAGTCATCTCCAACAGGACCTTTACCCGTATTATTATTAAGAACCTCATCAAAAATGCCCTTGAAGAATCTTTTCAAAATGGCAAGGCCAACAAGATCACTCTCTTTTATAAAGAACCTCATATCTTGATTATTGAAAATACGATTTTTGAAAAAAAGAATACTCGAGATATTTTCAAAGCGGGAAAGAGTACCAAGTCTAATCATTCAAATAAAGGACTTGGTCTCTATATATGCAAACAACTTTGTGAAAAAATGGGGGCGAAAATTCATGTGACAACGACCCATGATATTTTCACCGTCAAAATAGAATTTCCTTCGTAAACGATTCAGTGGTTCTTACTCGGGAATAACTCCTTCTCCACAACAACCGTAGAGAACTGTCTCACCAAGGAAAATGATCACTTCTTTAGGAAAGATATGATCACTCATACTATTATTACATTTATTAGAAGTCGTAACCGCAACAGGTTTACCACCTGAAGAGAAAGTCGTCACAAATCCTGAAACAAAACCAGCAGCTTCATGAACTTCAGTAATTGGAATTTCTTTGATTCCCTCTCCAATGAAGTCTAGGCTTACTAAATCTTTAGTAATTTCAGCGCCCCAAAAAGGCTCTGTCCCATGGCAACTCAGGGCCATAGTATTTAATGAAAACATAGCTGCGATAACCAATAAGATCATTTTCTTCATGATTTTTCCCCTTCGTTTAGTAACGATTTTTAGCTTGGCAAGATTTAGCATAGAATCGTTTTCCATGGGGCTTACCTAGTAGTTTTTACTTTAACCGAAGCTAAGTCATCAAAAACACGTTCTCAAAAACTCACTTTCTTCCATATTTGAGCAACATTTCCTATCCATAATAGTTTTAAGCAAAAGCATGAGACCAATTAAGGAATCAGAAAACACGGAGACGTAAATGAACTTTAAAGCTTCCCCATTCATTACGGCAGTTTTCACAATGACTTTCTTAGCGGCATTGGTCATGAGTAGCGGTTCTGGATATACACATAACTCCCGTGTCAAGGCCGAACCTATTTTTGAGAGAGTGGAACGTAGGCCACCTATCCAGAGCGCTACTTCATATTCGCCGTCAATATCCCATACCAGAGCACCTGCACTTCAACATATTTTCACCCCGAATCCCTAAACAATCAGATTGCTCTGTAAACTCCCCCGGTCCCCACCTGTCCTTCCTAGCAGGTGGGGGCCTTCTTCCATAATCTTTCAACAATACGTAGATATGATAAAATAAAAGCTAAATAAGGATAGGAAATGAAGAAGATTTTATTAGTTGAGGATGACCCCATATTGGGAGATGGGCTTCAGCTTTTTTTAGAGCTAGAAAATTTTGAGGTTACTTGGGCCAAGAAACTATCAGAAGCTCGTGCTTTTGAAGAAGAAAACCAATTTGATCTCGTCATTCTAGATCTTGGGCTTCCCGATGGAAGTGGCATGGACTTCTGTAAATCCTTACGCCAAAAGGGATCCTCTCTCTCTATCATCATCCTTACTGCTCAAGCAGACGAAGACTCTGTTGTTGAAGGTCTCACTCATGGAGCAAATGATTATGTGAGAAAACCTTTTAGTAATCGTGAACTTCTTGCCCGCATCATGGTTCAAGTGAAAGGGGCCAAAGGTGTTGGCCAACAAATTAAAATTGATGAGCTTATTCTTTCTCTAGAAGAAAGAGTTGTGACTTATAAAGGAGAGCCTATAAAGTTTAATCGCCGTGAGTTTGAAATTTTAAAAATCATGGGTGAAAGAGAAGGCGCTGTTATTAGTCGAGAAACCATTATTGAAAAAGCTGGTCACGATCTAGATATCAGTGACCGAACTATTGATTCCCACATTAGCCATATTCGCTCCAAATTAAGAAAGGCCAATGTATCCACCATTCAAATCGCTTCCGAATACGGAATCGGCTATAGGCTTGTTACAGTATGAATATTATTAAATCAAAATTATTCCGCCGGTATTTGATCCTTGGTTTCTTCATTTGTACAGCAGGCTTTATTATCGCTTTTTATACCAATCAACTTGTGATTCAAGCGGAACGCCAGAAATATCATCGCCACTATGAAACCAGTGACATCATCGAAATTATCGAGGCCGTACAACCTGAAGCACGAATGAAAACCATTCAGCTCATGCAAAAGAACCGTATTATCAAAAGAAGAAATCGAAATATTATTCTTCTCGATAATAGAGGCGCACTACTCACTTCGACCGCCCCTGTGGCCAAAGACTTTCATCGCATGGGAATAAAGCCTCCTCATGAATTTGGTCACCATCCTCCTCCACCTCCTGGTCATCATCCACCAGGACCTATGAGACCCCCTAGAGAACATGATGCTCTTAGGGATCACCCCTTTAAAACGAAGAGAGTCCAGCTAAAAGGAAATCCTACTCAAGAGCTCATCGTGGAAACCTATATTGGAGATCCTCCTGATCCTAGAAGAACCCAAATCCTAACTCGTATTGTGATTATTGAAATCATTGGAGTAGGTCTAGGTGTACTTCTCACTATTTTTCTCATCTATAGGCACTTTAGAAAGAGAACGGAAGAAATCGAAACGGTATTAAATAATATCAGAAAAGGTGATCTTCAATCCCGTATGCCTATAGAGAGTAATGATGAATTTGGTTTGGCCATGCAGAACTTTAATGTGATGGCCGATGAAATAGAACAACTTGTAGGAAAACTACGATTTGCCGAAAGTACAAGAAGAGTGCTTCTCGGAGAATTGGCCCACGATATTCGAACCCCTCTTGCCTCGGTTCGCAACTTTATAGAGATTGTTCAAACTAAAGAAGACAAACTCACTGCGCAGAAGAAAGCCGATATCTTTGATACCTGTCAGACGGAGATTGAATATATGACTCGTCTTGTAGATGATCTTCTTTTTTTAGGAAAAATTGAAGAGCCTAGCTATCGTCAAAATGATGTTGAGATTGATCTGGAAGATATCATTCAAACGACGGCCCACAATATAAAACGCCAATATCCTGATATCCAATTTCATTTCCATGCTCCCCAAGACTTAAGTCTTAAACTGCAAATGGATGAGGTCTTGGCCGTAAGACTCTTTAGAAATGTTCTCGATAATGCTTTTAGTTTTGCTCGATTAAATGTCCATGTAGAGATCGAAAAGATTGATCAGAACCTGAAGATAACGATCAATGACGATTGGGTTGGTTTTCATCCTAGCAACCTCGAATCCTTTGGTATGAAGAAGTTTTCTCGCGAGAATCGCTCTTACGCAGGATCTTCTGGAGGATCGACAAAGAAAATAAGTATTGGACTAGGCTCTGTGATTATGAAGAAAATTGTAGAGCTCTATCATGGTGAATTCTATGCGAAAAATAGAGAATCAAATGATCATAAAATTTTAGGAGGACAGGTCAATATGATCCTGCCCTCAAAGAATTTAAGCGTCTAATCCTTCTTCGATAATTCTCTCTTCTTCAAGGTGTTTTTCTTCGATATTGGCAAGGAAGCCGAAGAAGCTCATAATCGCAGGCAAGAAGAAAATGGTAAGTGTGGTTGCGACAAAGAGTCCCCAACCTAAAACGAGGGCAATCGGTTGCACGAAGGTATCAATTCCCCCTACTCCATAAATCGTAGGTAGTAGCCCAATTAAAGTCGACAAAGTCGTCATCGTAATCGGTCTTAACCTTGTAACACCAGCTTCCATAATCGACTCTTCAAACCCTTTACCTGCCTTTAAATTATCTTGAATGAATTTAAGAAAGATAATGGATACATTCACCACAACCCCAGAAAGTCCCACAATTCCGATAATCCCCATAATACTCAAACTCTTTCCATGAAGGACAAGAGACCAAACCACTCCACTGAGTCCCATGGGAACGGCGGTTAAAACAAGAAAAGGATAGATCACAGATTGAAAAGTAAGGGAGATAACCATAAAGATAAGAACAATCGCTAAGAGATAGAGTCTCATCGTATCGCTCACCGCATTCATTCTATCTTTCTCACCACCTCCAACTTGAATACGAAGGTTTTGATACTTCTTCTTTAGTTCCGCTATAAAAGGCTCTATTCTTGCGTTAGCCTCTTTACCGGTAATGACATCATCGTGCACTTCTCCAAAGAGAGTGATGGTTCTAATCCCATTGAAACGTTGAATAGAAGATGGTCCGTTCTCTTTTATAATCTTAACAAAAGTGCGAAGCGGAACAGCTTGACCATTATTATTTCTCACTTTGAGATCAGCAATATTATCGATCGGACTATCTCCAGCATCTTGAAGCGTCAAAAGTAATTCAACTTTTTCATTATTCTTTAAGATTTCTTCACCGATAACTCCTGTTGAAGAAGCGAAGATAGTACGGGAAATAGCGGCAGGCTCGACTCCTTCTGATACGGCCAATTCATTATCCCCTTCGACGCGATAACGGACATTATCCCCATCAAGATCGGTAATAAGAGAGTGGACTCCTTCAATTTTAGAGAGCTCATCTTTGATTTCATCAACTATTTTTGAGCCAAATTCGAAATCTCTCGCTGTGATCTGGAATTGAATGGGCTTACCAATCGGTGGACCTGGTCGGTCAATGGTCATACTCACCTTCAATCCTGTTTCCTCTTGGAATTCTTTTACGACCTTATTGATATTGGCGACAATTCTCTTTTCTTTATAAATGAAATCAGGATCGGAGGTAAATGATACATTCACCATTCCCAAGTGGGCTCCAAACTGGCGAGAACCTGCATTTCCTCCCGTAGTAACTTGTCCGAGATTGGTATAGATATTATCAAAGGTACCTTCCGATACTTCCTCAAGACGAGAAGATAGAACTTTAGCCTGCTTCTTTGTCTTATAAAGCGGCGTATTCTTAGGAAGTTCAAGTCTTACACTAAGTCCATTAAGCCCTTCAGCTGGAAAAAGAGAGAATCTTTCAAAGATTTTCTTTCCCTGTACTAATGAAAATCCAAAGAAAACGGTAAGTCCTGCGAGAAGAATCCAACGCTTTGAAATACTCCACTTTAAATACTTGGCATAGGCCTTTTCAAAGCGATCAAAGAAGTGCTTTTTCTTTTCTTTCTTTGGCTTCATGATTTCTTCGGCGTGAATTGGAAGAATGAGAATCGCTTCCAGAAGGGAAACCACAAGCATAGCAATTACGGTAATGGGAATAACTCTTAGAAATTGCCCTATAATTTCCTTCATAAAGGCAATCGGTAAAAAGGCAAAGACCGTAGTTAAAACAGAGGCCAAAACAGGAAGAGCGATTTCAGAGGTTCCTTTAATGGAGGCTTTAATCGGATGCCAGCCCTTTTCGATATAACTATAGATATTTTCACAAACCACAATAGCATCGTCGACAAGCATACCCAGAACGATAATAATCCCCACCACCACTAGGGAGTTCATGGTATTTCCTAAGAAGAAAACGAGGGCAACACCACCTAGGACTGCAACCGGAATACCGACCGAGGTCACAATCGCTGAGCGCCAATCTAAGAATATAAGAAGAATAACCAGTACTAAAATAAGACCGGAAACAGCATTGGAGATCACAATTTTTAATTTATCGCGAATCCTCTTCGATTGATCTTCATACATTTTTAGTTTTAGACCTTTGGCCAATCCCCCTTGATACTTAGTAATGGCAGCGACGAGACCATCGACCACACGAATAGAGTCATCAAATGGTTTCTTTACTGCCGTAAAGAGGACGGCATCTTCATGACCAAAGACGGAGCCTGTCTGTTGTCTTTCTAATTCAAATTTAATTTCAGCAATATCTTTGAGAAGAACTTTTTGACCGTAATCATTTGAGCGAATAACAAAATTTTGTAATTTTTCAATTTCATTGAAGTCGTAGCCAATCGTTAAGTTGGCCACATGATTATTATTTTCAAAAAGACCACCTGGCTTTTGTTTTGCCCATGTGGAAAGTTTCTCTAGCACTTCCCCCAAAGTAATATCAAAGCGATCTAATTTCTTAGGATCAGCCTTTATCTTAATTTGAAGATCGCCAATTCCTGAATAGTCCACACTCTGCACCCCCTCTTGCAACTGCAAGAAGTCTTTGAACTTTTCAGCCTCCATTTTGAAATCGAAAGCACTGACATCTCCATACATCGCAATATTGAGAACAGGGATATTTATCGCCTTTATTTCAGTCACCATAGGATCATCCACTTCTTGGGGAAGATCATTTACTTCAGAGATCTTTCTTCTCAATTCATCGATAATTTCCGTTGGATTGGGATAAGTATCGTCAATAACGACTGAAATAGAGCCGGCGCCCACATAACTAACAGAGCGGTATTCTTCGATGCCATCAACTTCCGCAATTTTCTCTTCAATAGGATCAATTACGAGTTCTTCAATATCATTAGGAGAAGCTCCTGGATAAGCGACGGAAACAGCAACTCTATTGAAGTCCACATTGGGTCTTGCCTCTCGTTGCATATTATACATAACGAAAGCACCCACAATAATCGTTATCACTGTAAGGTAGTGAACAAAGAGTTTATTTTTTTGGAGAAATTCAAGAAACTTCATAAAGAAACCTACTTAAGGTAATGATCAAAGAATTGATAAAAGTCGAGATATTCGACGACACGGACAATGAGAGAAATACGGTGGGTGGAGAGAGTCTTTTGATCTTGAATCAAACTCTTATTAAATTCCGTTAAAGAATTAAAGTCGAGACGACCATTGGCAAAGTCTCTTCTCCCCTCTTTTATAACCGCGCGAGAAAGAGAAACGGTCTTCTTATATTTTTCATAAATATCGAAATCTTTTGCCAAAGTTTTCTCTAACGTCTTGAAGCGAAAGTATTTCTGTTTTTCTAACTGATCTTTCTGATAGCGATTGGCCTTGATCTGATATCGATTGGCACCGGCCTGAGCGAGTGCAGTGCGATCCTTAAGAGGTAAATCTAGACGAAGTCCAAAATAGACAAAGGGATAATCCATTTCTGTAACATCTGAGTTAGCGTCGGAGAAGCTATTACCGATTCCGGATAGGCCAGAGCGAACTTCTAAGGCCAAATTCGTTTTAGTCTCCGCATCGAGCTGAGCTTGTTTGGATTCTAGAGCGTCGATTTGAATTTCTAAACTTTTGATTTCATCTTGATTTTTTAGATCTACATCTTGAGCTTTAGCGTGACTTGAAAGATAAAGTTTCTCAGCTTCTTTAAAAAGCTCGTCAGTATCAACCCCTTTGAACTCATCAAAAGATAAATTATAAGTGGCTTCAAAATTTTCCTTGGCCTCTGTTAAATTTTTATCGAGATTATCGATCGTGGCCAAACAATTGGTCAGCTCCTTCATTCCCAATAAGTACTCTCTTTCTGATACAGATCTTCTCTTTCTCTTTCGTTCGAGATGACTGGCCTGAGTACGTGTTTGTTTACAAATATCTTTTTGCAATGAAAGAGACTGACTCTGTTCTAAAAGAGCTGAGAAATCCAATAACGATTGCACGATCACAGCTTTTTTATCTATTTTAGTATTTAACTCTCCCGCTTTCTTAGAGAGCCTTTGATTTTTCATCAGGTGGCGATAACGATGATTGACCAAATCCTGGAAGATACTCGTCGTCAAAGTAAGTTGCAAGGTGGGTGCTTGATAAACAAAGTTGGCCCGAGCAGGAAAGATAGTAGCACTATCTTGATAGAGATAGCTTAAGTCTGACTGTATCCCCGCACTCCATAATTTACTAACACCAAGCTCATATTCTTTAACCTTGGTATTACTCGGTGTAAAAGGAGAAGTCGGAACGATATCTTGATTTGAGTAACTTCCTCTAATGAAGGCAGTAGGCTCGAATATAAAGAGATCGGAATCGAGAAGAAGTTGATTCGATAGATTAAGATTCTCAACCGCTTTAATCGCATTAGATTTCGCAGTTACCTTTTGCAGCAATTCATGGATCACACCTGAAGGCGCACCGTGAGTCATCACTGAAAATATAAGAAGAACAAAGAGCATGGGAGCTCTTAAAGAAGAGATTTGTACTCGCAAATTGAAACCCCAATTTTAAAGAATTTAGTCAATTGACGCTAGAATCATAGCAAAGCTTGAGGTGCATAGATAAGGGAAAAACGTCATTTTTATGTGAATTTTGTCGGGACAAAAATGGCTTATTTCACAGGGAAGGTCATTATAAACTTTGTATTGGGATCATCTCCGTCAATTTCAATGGTAGCCCCATGTTGACTCAAAATATCTCTCACAATTCCCAGTCCTAAACCCGTTCCCTTTTGGGGGTCCTTAGTCGTAAAAAAGGGATCAAAAATCTGATCTCTGATTTTCTTGGGTATTCCTTCCCCGCTATCCACAAAAGATAAGATAACTTTATTATCTTTCTTTACCCCTTCAATCTTAATCCATCGTGAGCGTAAATGCTCAATCACATCGATAGAATTATTAAAGAGATTAATGATCACTTGCTTAATTTGTTCAGAGTCACAGGTGATTTCAAGATTTTCTTCTAACTCTATAGCACAGTCCACAGCCGTATATTTTAATCGGTGTTGAATCAAGGCCATGCTTTCATCAACCAATTGATCGAGCTGATAATTCCTTTTATTGCTCACTGGCTTTTGGCCACGAGAATATTGGCGCAGATTTTTAGCAAGTCGTTTTAAATGCTCTACAGGTGCTTCCATTTTCTTTAATCGCTCGTGCACTTTATCGAGGTCTTCAAACTTAAGCGCCGTACGAATAAGGCCTTGAATAACCGTTATGGGATTATTCATCTCGTGAACTATTGAAGAGGTCATCTCCCCTATCGAGGCGAGCTTCGCCGCATGGACTGATTTTCTCTTTTCTATTTCTGTATTTTCTTCTGCGACTTTTAAATCTGTAATGTCGTAGAAAACTCCTGCAATTTTTTGAACTTGTCCCTTCTTATTTTTAATAAGAGAAGCATTGGCCTTTACCCATTTGATTTCTCCTTTTAGAGAAATCATTTTAAAGACATCATAGAGAGTCATCTCTTGGCTCAAAGTAAGTTCAAAGAGTTCAGAGAATTTATTTTCTGAAGAGATCAATTCATCAATATCTTGAGGAGACACTGCTAAATCTTGAGGTATCTCTAATATGCTTCTCAACTGGGCTGAAATAGTGAACTTCTTATTCTTTAATTCATAACTCCAACGACCAATGTGGGCCATTTGTTGAATCTCATTAGATAAACGAGTAAGTTCCCTATTCTTTTCTTCTAATTCTTTTTGACGAGTTATATCGTGGCGAACCGCATAGAAGCCAACAATTTCTCCGTCAACAATGGATGGAGAAAGAGTGGTATTAACCCAATAAAGGCTTCCATCTTTGGCCCTATTACAAATATCCCCAACCCAAACATTGCCACTGAGAATAGTTGACCAAATTTCTTTTATAAATTCCTTGGAATGGAACCCTGAGTTAATGATTCGATGATCTTGACCAATTAGCTCAGACTTAGAGTAACCAGAAATCTTGCAGAAGTTAGCGTTCACATACTCGATCACCCCTTGCTTATTGGTATAAGCAACGATCGCCTCTCGTTCAATACTTCTTAAGAAATTCTTTGCGTCCATAATTACCTAAAAGGTTTGTCTAAAAAATATGATCCATAATGGCAAAATGTACAAGTTTGTTTTTGAAGGTAGAGTTTTCTCTTTCTTGAACAAAGGCTTTTTTTCTTTATAATTGATTTAATCAAATCCATAATAGAATTAATGAGTTATGATAACTGTATAGTATATATTGCTATTTAAAGGAGAAGCAGATGCGCCCAATTAAATTAACGGCACTAATTTTAACCCTACTTATGACTTTTGGACTAACGAGCTGTGGTTCTCAGAGTAAAAACAACGCTGAGATGAATGACAGTGGAGTGACTACTGAAGATCAGGACATGGGTAACAATGGAATGAATCTTGAACTAAACGGTGACTCAGACTCAGGTAAAGCTGGTACTTTATCTACAGTTTACTTTGACTTCAATAGTTCATCACTAAGCTCAAGCACAAGAGATGCTCTTGAGTCTAACGCTAACTTTCTTAAGGAAAATCCTTCTGTAGAAGTACAGATTGAAGGTCACGCCGACGAAAGAGGTGGAGTTCAGTACAACTTGGCCCTTGGTGAAAGAAGAGCTCAAGCGGTTAAGCAATACCTTGTATCTATGGGTGTAAGCAGCTCAAGAATCACAACGATTTCTTTTGGTAAAGAAAGACCAATCGCTTTTGGTCATACAGAATCAGCATGGTCACAAAATAGACGTGCTAACTTTGTAATTACTGCAAAATAATTTCTTAAGGGACGGTGATATAATAGTGAGAACATTTAATTTAAATAGCCTCATTCGTACCGTCCCTTCTACAATTCTCGTCCTCACTCTATGTCTTTTCCTAGGTTCTTGTGGCCTAGCGACAACTCGACCTAAACTAGAAATGCGAATGGCCCAAAGTGCCTTTGTTGCGGCTAAAGAAGCCAATGCCCAAACCCTAGCTCCTGGTCTTTATAGAAAAGCTGAATTCTATTATCTCAAAGCGAAGTCGTCTTATAAAAGAAAGTATTTCAATAAGGCCAAACAATACGCTATCCTATCTCAGAAGTTTGCCGAGAAAGCCGAATATATTTCCATCCGGAAAAAGGCCCTCGAAAACTTATAAATTTAATTGCTCATAACAAGGATAAGGAAATCTATGTTAGCTAAGAAGTTTTTGGCGCTGGCGCCTATTCTCTCTTTAACTCTAGTTTTTAGCTGTAAAACTCGTGAAGACATCGCTCGTGAACAAATGGTGGATAATATCTCCATGCAAGTTCGAGACGGTCAAAAACTTAATGCCGACTTCACCGTACGCCTCCAAAGTATTGAAGACCGTATCAATAGCCTATCTGGAAATATAGAAGAAACTCAGCATACTGCTCAGGTCACTCTTAACGAGCGCATTAAAAGCTTAGAAGAGAAAGTTACCATTCTTGAGACAACACAGAGCTCACAAACGGAGTCACTTGAAAGTATTCAAAAGGAACTTGCCTCTCAAAAAGAGTATATCCAAGAAGTACTCGGTACTTTAAAAACGTTGTCTCAAAAAAAAAGTAAAGTAAAAAAGCAGTCCCCTTATGACAAGGCCATGGGTCTCTACCGTAGAGCTAAATACGCTCAGGCCAAGTCCATTCTTCTTGATCTCGTCGACAAGAAGTTCTCTGAAACGAGAAAGGCCAGAATTATACATAACCTAGGCATGATCGCTTATATGGACAAAGAAAACGATAAGGCATTGGCCTATTTTTCCCGTCTGTTCACCGAATTTCCGAAAACAGGTTATAATAAGAACGGATTAATGTTTTTGGCCAAAACGTTACAGAGAATGAAAAAAAATGAAGAAGCTAAGCAAGCTCTTAATGAGTTAATTACAAGATTCCCTAAGGCAAAACAAGTAGCCCAGGCGAAGAAAATGCTTAAGCAACTTTGATTAAGGATTTAAAATGAGCTCAGTTACCCAGGCCATGCATCGCGTGGCCTTTTTTATTTTTCTCATCTGCTTCACTTCCAGTTGCTCCTACCTCTTTGATCAATTCGGAGATCCCACTCAAGAAGTGGTTGGGTTAGATCAGGAAAAATTTGGAATCGTCTTCTCTCATAATATTAATGGAGAAACCCATCCCTGTGGCTGTCGCCACTACCCTCTTGGTGGTTTGGCCCAAGTCGCTGGTCAAATTCATAAAATCCAAAAAGATGAGCAAGTAGTCTATATCGACAGTGGAGATACTCTCTTTCCTGCATTCAATATTCCAGAGTCTGTGGAAAGAAGTACGACCTTCAATGCAAAAGAGTTGGCCAAAGGTCTTTCTCAAGCTGGTCTTCGCTACTGGGTTCCTGGAGACCAAGATTTTGCCAAAGGCCTTAGCTTCTTAAAGAAGATTACAGAAGAGACCAAAATCAATCTACTTTTGGCCAACCTCGCCCCTCAAGAGAAAATTGCCCACAAAGAATTTATCATCTTTGAAAAGGGCCCTCATAAAGTCTTTATTACCGGTTTAATTGAACCCTCAATTCTACCAACTAAAGCACGCTCTCACTTTACGAATCCGGCACAATCCTTAAAGGCCGTGCTTGAAAAGATGAAAAAAGAAAAAGGTTATTCTGAAAAAGATAAATTTCATCGACTTGTTGTCGTTACCCACGCAGGTATTGGACACGATGAAGAGTTGGCCAAGCAATTTAAAAATATCGACTGGATCATTGGCGCGCACACCATGAACTTTCTGCGCTTTCCCCAAGAAGAAGGGCAAACGAAATTAGTTCAAGTCCTCTCAAGAAATCATTACGTCGGCCACATCACTTTTGATCTCACTAAAGATAAATCAAAAGATAGTTATGAAATCCACGAAATCCGCGATGAACTTAAAGATGAGATGAAACCTAACCCTTTTCTCTCCTTTATCGACAAACATAAAGAAGCGCTCTCAAAAATCCAACTTGATGAACAAAAAGGAACAGGACCAGTTGATCCCGCCACTCTTCGCTATGCTACGGCAAATTCTTGTATGGAATGCCATGAAGCCCAAGGAGAATTCTGGCAGGGTACTCCCCACTCCATTGCCTATGAGACTTTAAAATTGGCCAATGAAGAAAATAACCTCTCCTGTGTGAAATGCCATAGCCTTGGATTACAAGATCCTAAAGGCTTTCCCAATGTGAAACATATTGTGACCTTTCAAAAAGAGAGCGACTCCGGAGAGCTCAAGGCTCCCACATCTAAAGAACATGAGAAACTCTTAAGTAATTATTGGAAAGAGATCGACCAATCCTTTGGTAAGCAAGAAATTGAGTCCGTAAGAAAGCTCAAACCCGAAGCGATTCGTTCTATCGCTCAACAATGGGCCAAGATTGATAAAGATCACAATGTTACCCATAATAATGCGAATGTTCAGTGTTTAAATTGTCACAGTAAGCATCCCGAGCATCCCTTTGATAATAACCCCTATAATCCAAATCCCGCTCAAAGAAGAGTGGATATGCAAGATAAGTGTTTAACTTGTCACGATCCTGATCAGTCTCCTGAGTGGTACAATAAGACAGATAAAGGACTTGCTGGAGATGTAAATTACGATGTCTTAAAAGAGAAGATTAAATCTGTGAGTTGCCCGCGTATCGAAGATTAGTGACTCTTTCTAACCTCTTCTATTAAATCAATCAGCTTTTTATCATATCCACCCTTGCCAGATCCTAGGGTGGATATATGCTTCCCTTCTTCTAGAGCCCAAAACCACTTCTTTTTAAAGCCTTCAGGACCAATGCTTTCATAAACTTCTCTTCCGTAGGAAAATGGAATGATATCATCCTGCCTGCCATGAATAACAAGTGTAGGAATTGTAATTTCTTTTAATCTTTCATTGGGTGCATACTCATCACTAATGAGAGCATATGAGAGATGTTGAAATGGCCAAAAGAACCAAACGCTGGCCAATTTATCGCGGGCCAATTCTTTGTAACTTTTGAATGTGCTATCTAATACTAGAAAATTGATTCTTTCTCTGTGCTTAAAATCTTCTAGTGCGCGCATCAAAAGATTTCCCCCAAGGCTTTGTCCAACGACAATGAGCTTAGAGTCTTTGTCATAGTTTTTTTCCATTAATTGATGAGCATAATTAAGAGCAACGAGTGAGTCCTCATAAATTCCTTCACTACCGGCCTCACCTTGGCTTAGGCCATAACCACGGTAATCCCAAACCCATACATCATAGTTATAACGAACCATCCAACTTAGGGCCAAATAATGAGCGGAAAGATTTTGAGCATTGCCATGAAAGAGTACGGCCAATCCCTTACTCTTGCCTTCCGAGGGAAAGAACCAGCTATGTAATCGAGTTCCATCTTTAGACTTGATTACTCTATTTTCATATTTCAAATTGAGATCTTCAGGTCTTGAATAGAGATAACGAGAAGGTTGAAAAAATACATGTGTACAAGAGCTGAGTAAAATAAGGCTCAATATTAGGACTTTCAAAAGTAGTACCCCCACTCCAGTGAAAACTTATGATTCTCTTCTTTAAAACTCTTTCCATAGAGAAAGTGAGAATTCTTTAATCGTAGTTCTTGATCTTGACCGATAAAGATATTCAAATTCCCAAAGATTTCATTATAAATATCTTTATCCGAGCGCTCTAGATTGAAGTAGTGATCAAAGCCGAAAATTAGCTTGGCCATTGAAAAAGAGTAACCTGCAAAAGCTTCAATATTACCATAGGCTTCAAGCTTATCCTTAGAGAAGTGATTGGAGTAATCAAGGGCTCCCCCACCAAAGAGGGCCAAAATATAATTGCGGCTACCTGCACTTAGCCCTAACTTCCCATAAGTCCTCACTCTATGACATAAGAAGCAATTCCTTCTCTCATTCATCGTCTCGATTTTAGCTCCGACTTTCCAAGATAAGCTCTTAGAAATTTTAGTCCACGGATCTAAACTCGTAATGGATACTAAGGTGAAGTCCTCTGCCTTTAGCTTCTTATCATCAATCATGTAGAGAAGGCTTCCTTTCAAGAATTGAAATTCTGAATAGGGATCAAAGCCTAAATCATTGGCCAAGAGATCGTGAAAGCCGCTGCGATATTCCACTCGAATAAATTCTTTATCATTATTTTTCCCCACACCTAGACCTAGGCGTGAGGCTTTATGTCCTAATTCGGGACGATTGAGAAGTTCCGGTTTTGAAAGAGGTTCACTTTTTTTCTTTAATGTTGCTCTCTTTTTTAAAGAGAGATAGAGCAGATCTTTTTGTTCCGTCGATACATTGCCTTTATATTCATATTTTTCAAAGTTCAGCCATTCAATAAGAGCATCCCACTTCTTAACACTTGCTCCTAAGCTTGAAAGATGCGCTCCTTCTTTTACTTTCTCAACTTCCTTGAAGGAATCCTCATCCAATTGATTGATTCGCTCTAGAGTCTTTTTCTTCAATGACTTTCTTTGAACAACTCTTCTGACAAACCCTGTTTTCTTCGTTATTGCCCATATCAAATCGGCAGGAAGATAATACCAACGATGAGGAGCTTCCATTTCTTTTACAACAGATATGAGTTCCGCAAGATGATAAGAGCAATTCTCCCAGGTAAAATAGTAATCAAAATAGGTACCATTATAGAGTTCCCACAGGTGAGCTAAAATAAAGGAGACTTCATCTTCACTTAAATTAAGTTCGTACTCAATAAGGTCACGATTTTCATTGTGATTGTATTCATTCACTTTGATATAGTAAGGAGATAAGTCGAAGAAACCTGGATAACCTCCAAACATTCCTTTAAGTGCATAAACAGGCCCCCAATCAGTTGGATCCACGAGAGCTGAAAAGTTTGCTCCATAATCGAGTAAATCATTAACTTGGGCCTTCTTGTGAAAGCGTAGAAAAGTATGTCCAAACATGGAGCCCGGATTATTCGGATAGGCCGTCGAAAAAATAATGGATAAGGCCTCAGGGGAAATCTCTTCTTGCCACTTCTTCCATGGTAGGCAATCTCCATCCTCTGGTGCTTTTTTTATAAGTTTGGCATCAAGAAGAAATTTAATCCTAGCTGGATAAGCACAGGCAATGGGCAGCTTGAAGCGCCCCCACTTTCTTTGATTGAGTTTCACTTCTTTAATAAAGGCTTCAAGCTCTTGAGCGGGAGAGGATATGCCTTCATCAGATATAAAGAATTTAGTTTCATCAATTTGGGAGTGACCTCCTCTCATGTGTAGGAGGCGATTCCAGACTCTCTTTTGTTCGGAAGTAAGCCTTTCTTCGTAAGCTGATTCAGATGGGTGATCCGAAAAAAAAGAAGCCGCTTGCAAAGAAGCGGCTTTTACTAAAATTAGAAAAAGTAACGTTAGTTTAAATAATTGCAATTCCACAGCCACGGGCTAAGTTTTCTTCCGATACAACTTGAGCTTGAATATTATTAACAAGCTCGCGTGGCGAAATATTTTCTTTTGTAAAAACGCGATTGTAATTCTTTTGAAGAGTGCTTGAGAAAACTTCAGGAGAACAACCCATCAGATGAGATAGACCATTAAGGTGTTCACCCGATCCTTGAGCAACTTCTAACTTAAGCTCATTGTGATTGGCCTCTGTAAAATGAAGTGTTTTCTTATCGTTCATAACGATAGAGTGGCGAGCACATCCTGAAGTACCAAAAGTCATTCCGATTGTGTTGAAGAACATCGCATTGGTCGTTGCTCTAAGGGCAGAAGAGATAAGAGAGTTATCTTTGAACACCATCCAACCAAGTCCACATCCTGAAGACTGATCTGCAGCTTGAGGATTTGAAACACTCAGAATGAAAATCAAAGAAAGAAGGGTTAAACATTTTTTAAGCATATTCACAAAGCACCTCCGTGTGACGTAGATAGTGAGTAAGTCGTGAAAAGAATTCTTTTCATACCCTAAATATGCTAGGATTTAGAGGTATAAGAGTCAATAAACTTTAAATAAATTTAGAAAATATCACACAGAAGTCGCTATGCAACAAAGTAATGAAGTCAATATATTAGGAATTGAAACCAGCTGTGATGACACCAGCGTTTGTGTATTGCGTGGAAGGCCTGGCGCTCAAATTCCTGGCTCTAAGAAGCCAGAAGTGCTCTCTATGAGTTATTTCTCGCAAGAATTGTTGCTTAAAAAATGGGGCGGCGTTGTTCCTGAAATTGCAGCAAGAAATCATTTGGCGAAATTGGCCCCCCTTCTCCAGCAGGCCATTGATGAAAGTGGACTAAAAGCTTCTGATATTGATGCCATTGGAGTGACTACTCATCCTGGACTTTTAGGTCCGCTCCTAACTGGTTTAAATGGAGCAAAAACTTTTGCTCTCTATCACGAACTCCCCATCATTCCTGTTAATCATCTCTATGCTCACATTGAAGCCATTCATTTAGTAGAAGATGTCCCCTATCCCTATGTAGGACTTGTTATTTCTGGAGGACACTCAATGTTTCTTCTCGTTCAATCTCCTACGGAGATGGAATTATTGGGAACAACAATTGATGATGCTGCCGGAGAGGCCTTTGATAAAGGCGGTAAACTTCTAGGTCTTGGTTATCCTGCAGGAAAGGTAATCGATGACTTGGCCAAGAACGGAGATGAAAGCAAATATCTCTTTCCTATTGGTCTTAAAAAATCGGCCAACGCTGATTTTAGTTACTCCGGAGTAAAAACTGCTCTTCGCCAATTTCTAGATAAGAATCCTGGTATCGAAGAGAATCAAGAAGAATTACCTCATGTATGCGCTGGCTATCAAAGATCGATTGTCGATGCCGTAAAACTAAAAGCTCGCTACGCCCTTCGCAAGGCCAAGGATATCACAGGTAAGGAAGTCCCCTTTGTTGTCGGGGGAGGTGTCGCTGCCAATAGTGCTCTTCGCCGCACTCTTCAAGCTTCCTACAAGAATGTATACTTTGTGCCGCCTAAATACTGTACTGATAATGGAGCGATGATTGCCCATTACGCCTTAAGAACTTTTGGTCCCAATCAAATCCCTTTTCCTCAATGTCTTGAACTCGATGCTCGTGGACGTTACGTGGATAAGAATAAACTTCAAGAAGAAGCACAAAAGAAAAGATAAGAGGTTAAGCCATGAGCCAACTCCCCCAGGCCAATAAAACATTGGGCCAACATTTTCTTGTCGATAAGAAAGTTATTTCAAAAATAACCGAGGACTTTAAAGAAGAAGCAAAGGCCATTGTTGAAGTGGGCCCTGGTCCTGGAATTTTAACGGAGAATCTTTCTGCCCATCAACTTCCTCTTCACGTTATAGATAAAGATGAGCGTTTTCCTGAATATTTAAAAAAGTTCGTTGATGAAGATAAGATTCATATTACGGATGCACTTGAATGGGATCTCGAAGCGGGCTTCAAAGAATGGGAATATCCCGAAAATGATATTTGGATGGTATCCAATCTTCCCTACAATGTGAGCACTCCTCTGCTCATTCAATTTCTCAAAGCACCAAGTCTTAAATATATGACTCTCATGTTTCAAAGAGAAGTCGCAGATAAAGTCTTTCCCATCGATACTCGAGTTGGAAAGGCGATGAATAGCCTTTTGGCCTTATCTCAAACTTATTTTGAGGTAAGTCTTCTCTGTAAAGTTCCCCCTGGCGCCTTTAATCCTCCACCCAAAGTGGATTCAGCAGTCCTTAGTTTTACAAGAAGAGATCAACCTAAAGTGGCACTAGAGAATTTCAAATCTTTTGAATCCTTTTTAAGAACCCTTTTTCAATTTAAAAGAAAACAGATGGGATCCAATCTTAAATCACGCTATCCAAAAGAAAAGTTAGAAAAGGCCCTAACCCAATGTGGACTCGAAAGAAGCCAAAGGGCCGAGTCACTTAAGCTCGAAGATATTCAAAATCTCTATATCGAGCTTGAGCAGGAGAAAGACCGATGAAAATAAGAACGATGGCAAGACTCACAATAGCTCTGAGTCTTATCTCTTGGAACTCTTCTGTGCTCGCCTCCTATCCAGAATATTTTGGAACCGGTTCAAATACGAGTAGTATTGGAAATCAGTCGAATCTCAATACGGACGACCCTAGTAACGCCTATTACTTGCTAGCACTTTCCGCTTGGTCCCAAAAGCTAACCCTCTCCGCCAGTATTTCTACAACTTCTCACAGCTTCGAGCCCATAACAAATATCGTTACGGAAAACTCAACCAATGGACAAAGTGGAAGTGACGTCGTTTATGGCGATGCTGATACGGACTACGAAAATTCTAATAACGCTGTAGTGGCGATCATTTTGCCCCTTCGAGAAAAAGAATATGGAGCAGCTTCCCTACTCTTTACAGCACCGATTGGAGGTTTGGCCGAAACAAATTCAGGTCACCCTACTCTTCCCGAGTACTCCATGTATCGCTCTCGTTATAGACGAACTCAAATGTACTTCAACTACGCGCTTCCACTTGGTGATCACTGGGCGGTATCGCTCGGTGCCCATATGGGATTCCAGGCTTCAGCGCGAGTAAATACTCAGGTTAGTCTTGGAGACGACTATGGTTCATCAGGAAATGCAAAGACTAAGATAGATCCTAGCTTTGGAGCCATTGCCTCCGTCATTTATAAAACCGAAGACTCCCAAATTGGATTTACATTTCAACAAGAGATGAAATCTAATCTCGAAGCCGTTGCAACAGGGGAAATCTCAGACCCTCCCTTAACTCTTATCAATATTGGGCTCGAAAATATGATCTACTACGATCCCCATATACTGCGTGCAAGCTTTGCAAAGAGCTGGGATGAGTGGGAGCTTTTCACTTCACTTGAATACCAAATGTGGGAAAACTACAAAGCCCCTCTTATCCAAATTGATAATCTCGGTGGATCTGTAAGGGCCAGTGACGATTACGAAAGATTACAATTGAAAAATATCTGGATTCCAAAAGTTGGAGTCAAATGGAAAGCCACAGAGTCTCTCTCTTTAATGACGGGAATGATTTATCGCCAAAGTCCATTAGACTCAGACTTCTCTCAGTCGGGAAATACTATAGACACGGACAGCTTTATCTTAACCAGTGGTTTGACCTATGATTTTAAATTGTTTAATAAAGATATTCAGCTAGGCGTATCAGCTCAATATCATCACCTCTTTGAAGAAGAGGTACAAAAGACTTCCGGTCAAGAAAATGGACAAGCTGGCTTAAAAATTGGAGCTCCCGGATACAAAATTGGAGGTCATGTTATTATGGCCATGGGCGGACTTAAAGTTAGCTTCTAAGCTCCAAGAATTTAGGAAAATTTATATGGGTATTAAAATCATTTCTAAAAATAAACGTGCTACTTACGATTATGCTTTCGAAGAAACTTTTGAAGCGGGTCTCGTTCTCCAAGGAACGGAGGGAAAAACTCTTCGTGAAGGCCGTGTCACCATGAGTGAAGCCTATATAATGGTAGATGAGCAAAAAGAAGCTTGGATCTACAATATGAATATTCCTCACTACAAATGGGGAAATATTAATAATCACGATGAAACTCGTAAGAGAAAGCTCCTTCTTCATGCTGATGAGATCAATCGTATTTATCATGAAATGAAAGCATCTAGTCTTACAATCGTACCGGTCAAAATTTATTTCAAAAATAGTAAGATCAAGATGGAAATTGCCTTGGCCCGCGGTAAGAAGCTACACGACAAGCGCCAAGACAAAGCGAAGAAAGATGTTGAAAGAAAACTTCAACAACGAGATTATAGCTAAATTCTAGCGAATCCAGTGATAAATGATCGCCCCATAGGTGGCCAAGAAAACCACGCCGGCAAAACGGTGAAAGTTTCTCTTTACCATAACCAGCATCACGAGAAAGAGTGAAGCAAAGGCCAGGGCCCCTAGCTCGATATTGTAACTTTGACGAATAGGTACTTCATAAATACCAATCGAACCCATGACGAAGGCCACATTAAAGATATTCGAACCAATAATATTTCCCGTAATCAGATCAGTATTCTTCTTTTTAAACGAAGCAATTAAAGCGGTAACTAATTCAGGAAATGAAGTCCCAAACGCTACAAAAATTGCAGAGATCACATAAGCAGGAATTCCAGAAATTCTCCCGATTTCTGTTCCCGATTTCACTAGATACTCTCCACCAAAATAAAGAAGTACAAAACCAACGATGAGTTTACCAAAAACGAAGACTTCTAACTTTTCGATTTTCTCTTCTGGCTCATCTTCTAAGCTACGAAGTTGCCTTTGCTTTCGCATTTGGCGAAATGTATCCCATAAATAGAAACCAAAGAAGAGCCCAAGAAGGACAGTCGTTAACGGATTAATCCCTATAACCACAATAATGAGGGCCAAAATAGATGTAAGAAGAACATGAATAAAAATCTGTCTTCTAATATCTTGGCTCAAAATATAAAGAGGAGCTAAAAGTCCACTAAAGCCCATAATCAAAAAGAGATTGGCAATATTTGACCCCACAATATTACCCATAGCAATTTCAGGCTCGCCATTAAGACAGGCCAATTGAGATACAAAGAATTCGGGAAGAGAAGTTCCGAAACCAATGAGCACAAGACCGATGACAAGAGGACTTAACCCAAAGAAAATCCCTATCTTTTCAGCTGCCTCTAGAGCAAATTCTGCTCCGAAATAGAGGGCCACGATTGCGAGAAGAAGGATAATAATTTGTATATACATAAAAAAAGCCTAAAATAATGTCATATCAACAAGGTGAAATATGAAACAACTATACAACAACCTGAATATAAAATCATTCAAACTTATATCTACGATTTGCTTACTTATAGCTGATATAGGCATCTATATTTATTTATATTTGAAGTTCTCAGATAAAGAGGATTTTCAAAAGTCGATGAAGATCGTTATGGCGAATTATCCCGACGCAGCAAATCAACTGACTCCCGAGTTTGAAATCCAACTCTACAATCTGATGATCAACACTCTTCTCACTATGCTGGCCCTAGTTTTCCTCTACCATGGAATCATTTACTTTCTGTGGAATAAAGGAAAGAAGTTTGGACACAGCTATCTCATGTTCTACACCATAATAGCCGCTCCAGGATCTCTGTTGATTGGATTAACGACCTTGCCAGGAAACTTTTTACATGGATTATTCTGGATAGCTGTTGGGCTTCTGTATGGATTTGTACTGATGGGTCTTGGTACGTTTAAATCTTCTAAAACTTAGGAGCGATAAAGGCCACTTCCGTAGGTCTTACCCAATCTGGGAGCTTTTGATTCAATTCATTGATTTTATTTTGCCCAGCTACGGCCAAAATAAAGGAGTCAAAGGCCCTAGGATTTTGAACTAGAATTTCAAGATCGTGATCATAAATAAAGACATTTAAATGTTTCTCAATCCCCTTAAGAATATCAAGTCTGGCCTCCACACCAATATCCATATCTGATAAATTAAAGATATCTTTTTGCAGGATAATATTGGATCGCAATAATTCCGTAAGAATGATTGCTACACGGGATTCATAGAGCTCAAGGTCTTTAGGAAAGTGGCGCCTTAAGTAGCTAAAGCGTGACTGCACCATAAGAGATGTAGAGCCAAAGGAATCAAAACTAATATTAAACATTTCTAAGAGCTGATTGTAGTAATTCTTCCATACCCAAAAATCTAAGGCCCTATTCCAGTAGGGAATGAAACCTTTTTTGAGACGCCTTTTGAAAGAACGGCTCATCAGATAATCTGTTGGAGACTTGTGAGTGATATTGCGATTATAGTCGTACAGATCATCTTCGTTACGATCTTGTTCGTATTTCTTAGGGTTCTGAGAAAGAAGTTCTTGATCTTTGGTGAGGAGATCATCCATTTGCCTTCGCACTTCTTTCACTGAGGGTTCAGGACAAAGGGCTGCACCAGGACAATCAAGTAAACAGGTAGCACAAGCGGGTTGGCTTAAAGGAAAGTCTAGAACCATTTGCCAGACATCATACTTTTCAATCCAAGATCGAATAGCATCATCCCCACTCATTCACTCTTCATCTTTAACTTGAAGTAGAGACTTGAGAAACCAGCGTTCTTCATTTTCAAAATATTCCAGTAGACAGAAATAAAACTGATCTCTGCGTCCACCTTTCATAGAAAGGCCTACGATATTTTGTGAATGATGTTCTAAGGACGATTCGATACTAGCTCCCCTTTTCTATGACTATTATATCATAAAGGGCTATCAATTTTAAAAGGGAGAATCGTCATCCCTTTATCTGTAACTGCTTTTTCTACTATTTCTCTTTCATTGGGTTGATGGATAAGGATAAAACAACCCCCGCCACCGGCTCCACATACTTTTATTCCAAGCTCTTGAACCTCTTCTTTTAAAGATTCATAGAGTTCTCTCATTTTTGGAGTAAGAATTGTCTCGAAAAGTTCTTTTCGATATTCACCCTCTTGAGAAACAAGAGAGAATAATTTTGGATAGTCTTTATTTTCAATAGCGTGAAAGGCTTCTTTACTTAATTTAGCAATAGACTCAAGACCACCTCTTGCAGTTTCAACTCCATCAAAGAATCCTTTATAGACTTCCCAGTTGGTCACACCAGACTGTCTCGTCTCTCCACTAAAGACAAGAGTCATATGTTCTTCAAGCTGTTGTTTCAACTCCTCTGTATAGAGTTGCTTAACTTCAATTCCTTTTAGTCCTGGAATTAACGCCAAAACCCCACCATACAAGGCCGGGTAATAGTCTTGATAACCAGCTGGCCCAGCATTTAAGATGCGTGATTCTATATTTTGAACCTGAGTAATCGCCTCTAAACGCGTCCACTCTCTTTGCTTAAAATCAGCAAGTGCACCAAAGAGAGTCACTCCCATCGCGGAGGAACCTCCAAGACCAGCTCCAGCGGGAGATCCTGATTGCAAAGTAACTTTTAAATTTCGATGGGCATTATTGAGATAGATAATCTGACAGACAAAACTAAGAGGGCCAAAGAAGTCACCGCGAAAGTGAGCTTCCGTAAAGTCTTCAGTCTTAAAAAATTGGCTTGAATCATAATCAAGGGAGATAATTTCAACTCCCTCTCGCTCAGTCTCCTCAATCTCTACAATTGCTTTTAACTCCGTGGCCACATTCAAAGTGATTGCACTTTCTAAAACTAAATTAATAGGATGAATATCTAGTGTTCCCCCTAGGAGGTCCACTCGGACAGAGCCGCTTCTTTTCAATTTCTTCATGCTATTTTCTCTTTTGATCAATAAGATTAATCTTGATCAGGACTATAAATTCCAATATAGGGTAGTTCACGATAGCGGCCAGCAAAGTCTAAACCGTAGCCGATTACAAAATGATCTTCAATTTCAAAGCCAAGATAGTCAATATGAGTCTCATGCTCTAGTCGAGCTGGCTTAAAAAGAAAGCTCGCCAACTTAACAGACTTCGCTCCTCGTTCCTCTATATTCTTTCTTAGAACTTTCATCGTTAGACCTGTATCCACAATATCTTCAACAAGAAGAACATGCTTTCCAGCGACATCAGACGCAAGATCCATTTTTATCTTTAACTCACCTGAACTCACTGTTTCATCACCGTAAGAAGAAGCGGAAATAAAATCTAAAATAACGGGTAACTTAATTTCACGAACAAGATCGGCCATGAACATAAAGGCACCATTGAGAACACACACGATGTGAATTTCTTCACCAGCATATTCTTTAGTAATCTGAGCACCTAACTCTTTAATGCGAGTTTTAATTTTTTCTTCAGAAAGATAGACTTCAACGGCCATGGGGCCTCCTTTGGTACTCTTCTTTTATACAAAAGAGTTGTTGAGAACTTCCCCTACTCCTCCTGCTCCAGGAACAATATATTGAGTATCAGTTAAACCCACTTCTTGCTCTGGATGAGTTCCGGGAATGGTTTTTAAAATCTCTTCAGATGATAACCCACGATCAAGGCGAAGAGCAAAGATCTCAACATCCGGATGATCTTTCTTCATTCGCCTTATATATTCAGGGGTCACAATAATATGAAGGGCAATGTACTTGCAGGCCTTGCCCTCTACTTCATTTTTATAATGACTTACACAATGAGATAAACTTCCCCCTGTAGCTCCCATCGGGTCTGGAAAGAAAACAAAGGCATCTTCCACTGGACCACCAATTTTTGAACCGCTTACATCAACACCTATAACCTCATTCTTAGCATTGACCTTTCTATTGAGATAGAAGTGATCTTGCCTAAGGCCTTCGGCATTTAAAATATCATGCAAGCGGTGATAAGAAATATGGGAAGGAAATGTTCCGGCCCGGGCCATATCTACGATAACCGCTTTTGTGTCCGGGCGAATAATCTCACCATCAAAAAATCCTTGATCAGTGAATTCCTTCATACGAGTATCCCACTGAACGCGCTCTCTCGGTAAGAGAGTATTAGAAGCTTCTAGGATGAGAAACTCATAAAGGCGTTCCATAAGATGATTTACCTGTGGTTGAAAAATATCGGGGCGCCCAATTCTGGCCAGTACCGATTGCATCACAGGGTTTGAGAGGATGTGAATCCTCTCCCCGTACTTATGTTCGATCTCCACTGATTGATAAGGAAGATTCAAATACTGAATGTCGTTTTTAGTTTTTCCTGAAGACACTTTAATAACCCCTAAAGGAAGCCTAAGCACAAGCTTAAGCTCGAGGATTATTCCTGAGCGTTAACTACAGCTTCACTTTTTGTATGAGCTGATTTTAACGGAAGTGAAAAAGCGAGTAAATCTTCATCTTCTTCAAAAGCATCCCAATGAGTACGACATCTTGCTTCATAGGCATCTCCCTCACCCACAAGAATTTGCTCATCGCAATCTTCTTCTGGTTTACGGTAGGTCTTGGAAGCAGATGAACCACATACGGTACAAATCGCGTGAATTTTATCCACATGATCGGCCATACAAAGAAGCTCTGGCATTGGACCAAAAGAGTTTCCTTTAAAGTCCTGATCAAGACCTGCACAGATCACACGGATCCCGCGGCGGGCCAATTTCTTAACCACAGCAATTATATCTTTATCGAAGAATTGAACTTCATCAATGGCCACAACTCTTGTGGTATCGAGAAGTTTCTCTAAAATTTGCACTGAATTTCTTACAGGAACGGCCTGTATAGAAAGGCTTGAATGACTAACGACTTTTGACTCATGGTAGCGGTCGTCAATCGAAGGTTTAAAAATTTGGGTTTTCAGGCGTGCAATCTGCGCTCGACGAACTCTTCGGATTAACTCTTCTGTTTTTCCGGAGAACATAGGTCCGCAAACGACCTCTACAACTCCTGATGCTAAATGTCCCATACTGTGTCTCACCACGTCTAACTCCTTTAGATATGGCACTTTGTAAAAAAAAGTGTGTTGATATTGTGTGTGTTAAGACCAGTTTACTCGAGATTAAAAAATAGGCCAGAGCGTTTTTGGGCCCGGCGCCAAGGGTCATGAACAAAATCAAGAAGATATCAGAAATTAAAATTTTCTTACTTTTAGAGTGAGGAATCCTGTGCGCCGCAGCTCAATAATATCATTCTAAAATTCTCATCTTCCCTTGCAAAATTTATTGCGAAATTTATAAAGTCGCGATGAGAAGTCCAAAACTCATAACCATAAGAAAAATGGCCAATAGAATAAGAATCAAAGGACACATGAGAATTAAAAGTGACTGGAAAACATTCAGTCCCAAATTTCTTCGCAATCCAGCATAGAGATAGATAAGAAATGAAAACTTCTGAAGAAAGTCACCCACGATTGGAATAACCAAAAAAGTATGGGCCGTTAAAGAATTGGCCACGACTTCTTCGCAGCGTTCTTCAATCTCCTCTTCATCCTCATATTTTTCAAAAACATTAGTGAAGACCTTGAGGATATTGATCCAAAAGCGCCCATAAACCCAAAAGAAAAGGGGAAATAAAACTACATTGAGAAGAAGACTAAAAATACTGTAGGAAGCAATTCCTGCAGAAGCACTAGACATGACATAGGAAAGCTCTTCTTGAGCCCAATGGGTAGAATTTAGACCCATCGTTATGCCAATCAACGAATAGGTGGCATGGAAAATTATAAAAATCCAAGATACAGACATGGCCTCATGGAAATTAACTCCAATTCTTCCCTCTTCTTTTTCTTCTTCATGGGCTTGAACGAGAGTTGAACCCTCTTCAACTAATCCTAATACAGCTGGACGCACACGAGTCTTTCTCTTTGCATTGAGAAGCTCTTGAGTCTGCCAGGGATGAAGGCAAGCGTTGATATATTGGTTTAATAATTCATTCATATAAAATAGTCGCCTTCTACCACTCCAAAGGGCATTCGCCCTTGAATTTTAAAGATTAATCCTTGCATACTCTCTCTATGATACAGCAGAACCTCTCCAGATCGAATCATCAGGAAAAACTCTCCTTCCCCCCAATCCAAAGAAAACTGCTTGAGATAATTTTCTGCAATGCCCTCTCCAGCAACCCAATAATCAGCCGGACCACTGAGGAAATTAATCAACTTTTGAAATTCTAAGTGTATGGCCCTTCCTCGATCACTGCTTACTTTGAAGACTTGCTCCGTAACGGGAGGAAGGTTTACTTGATATTTTCCATCAGGGAAATTCATATTCAACTTGAGCCCATCAGGTCTCTTTCCTTGCCACAACTTCAAGCTCCAAAAGCGTTGTACGGAACCTAGGAAAAGCTCGGCCTGTTCTTGAGTGAGCTCATAGAGATAAGAGCGATCGGGAAAGGCCAAGAAATATCCTTTGAACTCTTGATTAAGATCTTTGTAGAGATTGAACCTTGTGCTCCCCTTCGTTGATGAGACAATCACCATCGCCAATCTCTTCTCATTATTTAAAATCTTGGGATTATGAAAGCTAATCACTCTCTTTGCAGAGAGATAGGCCAATTCTTTTTCATATTCTCTAACAGCAGTTTCATTCAAATTAATAAACGAAGGAATCTCAGGATTAGTCTGTTTCTTATCGAGAAGTAAAGAATGTCCTTTATTGCGATTATTATCGATATAAATTCTTTGCAAAGACCATTTAGAATCCATCCATGGTCCAAAAACTCTATGATCTCTAAAGAAGTCTTCACTTAAATAATAGAGTGATTTAAATCTTCTATAGAGATGATCGCTCTTATGGGCGATCTCTTTTGCATAGACTTCATCAACAACTTCAGAATTAAAAGCGATGACTAATTGCTTTTCTTGCTGACCATTTATTTCTTTTGTTATCTCGAGATAGAAGTCTCTAGAGAAACTTAACTTCTCTCCAAGAACAAAACTTGCCTTACCGTTTTCAAAATGAAAGGTCATTTTTAAATCGTCATTGGGAATATATTGAGAACGCTCTTCTCGTTCTTTGTCGCTCAATACACGTTTCACTTTAATATAAGATAATTGCCCCAAGAACTTATCAACTCTTTGCGAATCGACCGTTTCTTGCGTTTCTTTTAATTCATAGTGGCCGTCGGCATACTGAATTGAAACATGAGGAAGTTCAAAGGACTTGACCTCCCCTAGAGCTTTGAAATTGAGAATCTCCTCCTCTCTTTCTCTTTCTCTCTTTTGTTCCCTATCCCCTAACTCTTGATAGTAGTAGGTAAAAGTTCCTAATCCAATACAAGTGAGAAAGAGAATTACATTCTTATTCACAGTTTCTGTCTCCTCTTATAAAGGGCAAAGGCCAAAATAATAAGAACTAAGGGACAGAAAATAACCGTAAAAAAGAAAATGGCTCCGATTTGGTTTTCACTCATAAATATCGGCTTTTCTTCAATTCCTGCGATATTAAAAGTGATGAGACGATCTTCTCCAATTAACCAGTTCAATGTATTCAAAAAGAGGATATAGTTTTGAGGAAATTTCTTATAGGTATTGATAACAAAAGTAGAATTTCCAAATGTCACCATTCTAGTCATTTCGGAAGATTTCAGCTCCTTTTCATAGGCAGCAAAGTAACCTAGCGGTCCTTTATGATCTTCCCCTTCATTGAAACTTACCTGAAGAGAAATAAGTTCATCTCGATTAACCTCTCCCCAACTGGCCGGAAATTGATTCGACTGCCCAAGCAAATGCCAGCTTGGAGCAAGTCCTTTTTCAGACTGAATATCAATTAAAGAACTTGCTAAAGGAAGAAAGACCGTACCTTTAAAGTCTTTAGTGATGGGATGTTTGGGATCATATTTATGAATCACCGGAACAGTCCCTTGAGATCCGTTGGCATGCTTGATCCTATCAATGACGAGATCATTTCTTAACTTCAATCCATAATCTGAAAGAAGCGTTTTTAACTTTAAAGGACCTTCTCCATTGAAATCGGGATCGATACCAAATAGAGCTCTTCCTCCTGCATCGAGATAGTTTTTCACAAGCTCAATTTCATTTTCAAAGAAAGCTTCCTTACTTCCCCAGAAGACTAAAACCCTGGCATCACTAGGAATAGATTGAACTTCTCTCAGATTAAGTGTTTTAACGGAAATTGTTTTTGCCTGTAATAAAGCCTTGAGCTGGGCTCCCCCTTCATTCTCACGTGACTCTAAGTCTAATTCCCCGTGACCTGTAATAAAATAAACGGCAGGGTCTTCTTTGCGTGAAACTTTAGTTAGGGCATTTGTGATGGCCAACTCAGAGAGCTCTTCAACAAGCACAACTTTTTCTCCAACTTTAATTTCTAAAGTTGGAACTTTGGCCACACCAACTTCACGAAGGATTTGAGGCTTTAACTCTGCATCAATAAACTCGATTTCAATTTCATTCTTTCGTAATCTGAATAATTCGAGTAAGGCCCTAATCGTTTCATAGTCTTTCTTTAAAGAAAAAACTCTAATTCTAATCTTTTGATCAATAGAGTTCAGAACACTATAAGTTTCTTGAGTAAGGGAATGAACTTGATTCTTAGTCACATCCCAAAGAAATGCATTCTTGAACGCCAAGAAGTTAAGAAATCCTAAAATAACAGCAATAAAGAAAACTGATATCAAAGATGAAGTTAACTTCTTAAAGAATCGACTCGTGTAAAAATGATAAAATCTTTCTCGATTTGTTAGAATCAAAATGGCCGTAAAAATGAGGGCCACTGCACTTGTTATACTATTAAGAAGAGTCTCATCAGGAATGCTTATCCACATCCCTATAATTGCCATATAAAGAAGAGCATTTACAACACATAGAACTGTTACTAACCAATTTTTCATAGGACCTACCATCTTCTCGAATCTAATTTAATATGAGTTAAATAGATGAAAAACCCAATAAAAGATAAGATATAGACAAAGTTATAACTTCTCATTCCCCCTCTCACAAAATTTTCAAAGTGATAAGGTATGGCCAAATATTTAACCATCTGAGCAAGTAGAATATTTTCAGTAGCGTTACCAGTGAGAGAAAAGAGCATAATTCCCAATAAAATAGAAAATCCTAATAACGCTGCAACGACAAAATTATCACTCATAGCAGAAGCAAATAGCCCCACACTTAAATAGCAAAATACGGAAAGTAGAATTCCCAAATAGGATAAGAAAACAATATTCCAGTGATCATATCCACTCATACCTAAAATAATAGGAAAAATAAGAGTGAGGGAGATCATGAATGCGGCCATTAAGAAGTTTGAAATCAATTTTCCCATGATAATTTGGAAATGATCCAGCCGTGAGGTCAAAAGAAGCTCAAGGGTATGAAGCTTTTTTTCCTCAGTGAAAGCTCTCATGGTCAAAATTGGAGAGAGAAAAAGAAAAATGAAATTCATATTACCAAAGATTGGCATAAGCACACTTTGAGTAAGTGTCTGATCCGTTATCTCTTTTGAAGCATAGAGATAATTAAAGAATAACCATCCCATGGATAAACAAAAGAGAGCAGCAAGAATATAGACAACTGGAGAAAAGAAATTATCTTTAAGCTCCTTCTTCGTGAGAATTCCGATATTTCTTATATAGTCCATTATTTCACCACCTGTTTAAAAATTTCTTCAAGCTCTAGTTTTCTTTCCCAAAACTCTAGTAATCCTCCCTCACGGGAGAGGTAGCTCAGCAGTTCAGCTCTGTGATCGAGATTACTATTTATATGAATACGAACGGTTTTCTGATCCTCTTGGATATTCAAAGTATCTACCCCTGAAACATAGTCCTTACTGATCAAATATTTCTTTATATCTTCTGAAAAGTTCTGATGAATAAACTCATAAGTCTTCACAGAACTAAATTCACTTTGTACTTCGACCAGAGTTCCTGTCTTTAAAATTTTCCCTTTATTTATAATGGTTATTTCATCACAAATTCTTGCTACTTCATGAAGCTGATGGGTACTAAGAAGAATTGTATGTTCTTTTTTTAGTTCCAATATAAGACTTCTCATTTCACTGATTGCATTGGGGTCAAGTCCTATAGTTGGCTCATCCAAAATAATTGTATCCGCTCCATAGACAAGAGCCTGTGCCACTCCAACTCTTTGCTTATATCCTTTGGACAGATTACCAATTAATCTTCCTGCCACCTCACCAAGTCCACATTTCTCTATGATTTCATCTACATTTTCACTCGCATCTTCACGCTTTAAATTTATCTTCTGACAAAACTGAAGATAATCTCTAACAAGCATATTCATATATAGAGGAGGTGTTTCAGGAAGAATACCAATCATGGAGCGAAGAGCTTTTTGATCCTTAAGAGCATCTATTCCACTTACCCTTACTTCACCAGATGTTGGCGGAATAAGACCTGCAATAATACTCATCGTAGTACTCTTTCCAGCTCCATTTGGACCAAGGAATCCGTGAATACTTCCCTTCTTTACTTCAAGATCCACTCCGTCTAAAGCGACAATTCCGGGGTACTCTTTCACTACATTTTTCAACTCAATGGCCAAAGTCATAACTTGAAATTCCTTTTTCAAAAGTAAGCCTATGTTTTTGATGGGAAAATCTTAGCAAAAGGATCATAAATTGTTAAAACTCTATGGCCTCAAAAGATAAAACCGATAAACTAATCATATGAAAATGGAAGAACTCTTTAAATCCTTGACCAAAAAGGCCAAGAATATTGTCATCACCACTCACATCCAACCCGATGCCGATGGAATTGGAAGTGAGATTGCTCTCTGTTTGGCCCTAAGGCAACTAGGTAAGAAAGTTATCTGTGTAAATGAAGAGCCTTTACTCGAGCGCTATCGCTATCTTGATCCTGACCACTGTATCATTTCCTATGATGACTATATTGCTGAGATCGAACAGGAGAAGAGGCCAAAGCATATTGACCTCTTTATCGTAGCCGATACAAATACTCTTTCTCGCATAGGCGGTCGACTTCAAACCGTTGTTCCCAATGCCAAGAATCTTCTCTTCATTGATCACCACCCAGCTCCTAAAGAATTAGCTGCCATTCACTGCATTGATACAGAAATGGCCGCCACCGGAGAATTGGTGGGCTCCCTGATTAAATCTCTAAATATAGAATTCACCCATACCATGGCCTATGCTCTTTATACTTCAATCATTATTGATACGAGTAGCTTTCGCTATCCTACAGTTACAGGTAATACCCATCGCCTTATTGGAGAATTGATGGATACGGGAGTTGAACCTCCAGAAGCCTATAATAAAATCTATGGTACAAAGGAGCTTTCCTTTATCCAACTCTTAGGAAATGTCTTATCCCGCGTAAAATCAACTGATGATAAAAAGGTGGCTTGGCTCGAACTTAATGAAGAATAGCTAGACGAATTCAATGTGGATACAGAAGATACCCATGGATTGGTAAACTACCTTCTCATTCTTGATGGGATAAAGGTTGCGTGCATGTTTCGTCAGATTGGCGATATGGTGAAAATTAGTCTACGTTCTGCTGGTGATATAGATGTCGGCATTATGGCCCAGGCTTTAGGTGGAGGAGGCCATGATCACTCTGCCGCCACAATGATTGAAGGACAATTAGAGGAAGTCATTAAAGAGACCATCCCTAAGCTGCAATTGATGTTAGCTAATCATGAAAGTTAATTAGCCGTTGAGAATCTTGCTCAGAATCTCTTTTTCCTTACCGCTAAAATTAACCCCACCTGCTTGAAGAACTGATTTCAGCTTCTCTGATGTCATAGGGTCGTTAGGATCGTTAAGACCAACATCTGAGGGAGTAGTGGCTTCGCTCACCTGCTTGCCCCCTCCTTTTGAGTTTTTAGAATCATCCGTACTCTTAGGTGCCGTTTTCTTTCCCGAAGGAATGAATTTTCCTTTCTTACTCTCTTGAAGTTTCTTTAAAATTTCATCTCTATCTAGAGATGGCTTCTCTGATAAATCTCGATGGCGCATAACAGGTCGCGAGTCACTTTCTCCATGACTATTTCTAGGGCCTGGAGAACTCACTCGCTGCAATCTTCTTCCACGAGTTGAATGAGAAATCTTTTGAAAGGATTTGAATGTTCTAACACTATCCATGATCTTAGAATATCACTCAAAACCCGCTCTATCAGCTAGAGGCAACATCATCCTTACTTGATGCCTACAAATTCTGGCAATCTTTCAAACTCCATCAAACAAAATCCCTTTCCTTCCTCTCGAAGAAATGGCTTCTTTTTTATCCCTTGTAACCTACTAGAATAGCAGCGAAAAAGTTAAAAAAACGGAGCAAATCACTCTCTTTTTCTTTTAAATCAATCTTCACCAATTGACGGAATTTCTCAAACTGATAATCTTGTCCAGCATTTTGCGGTTTGTGGTGAATCCCAAAATTTATTTTTAAACTGAATTTTAGTGGTACGTTTTTTAAGAGTTGTACGTTTGTGATGAAATCTTCAGTTACTCAAAGAGAAACCTCGTTTCTTTGTGAGAACTTTACTATGAATACTTTAAGACAAAAAAACCTTCTCGTTACTCTCCTTATCGTTTTATCTGCAGCTTTTGGAACTTCATGTGGTGATAGTTCGACTCAGCTTGAAATCCCAGGTGTTGATGGTCCTGAACTTACTCTTCAACAGGACAACCTACTTATTGCTATGACTTTTGAAAATATTCAACTTGATGGCGGACTTAGATATGCTATCCCAGAATACCAGAACTCATATGTTGAAATTGGACCTTCATTAAGCTCTTCAGGAACACTTATGTCTATATCTGTTTCTCTTGATGATGTTTTCGATGGAGATCTTCAACTTCTTGACCCTCAAAAGCTTCCAGGCGATAGAAATCTTCCAGGTGTAGCTTCTGGTGCCCTACCAGCTGTAGCCTTCACAATTCCAAACTGGGAAAATATGACATTCTATCTTGGATCAAAATTCTTTGGAGTATTTGTTCCTGTTAAGATGAATATTGGAACTAATAACATCGTTACAGCTCGTTTCTACTCTGGAAAAGTTAGAGCAGGTAATATCTCTTTAGTAGGTCCTGATGCCAATGGTGAAAACTCTGGTTTCGTTCTCTTACTTGACCTTTCTAGTAGTGTAAAAAAGAGACTTAAGAAAATTGCTAAGAAATACTAATCTCCAAAACATGCATAAATCCTAGGCCGACGCTCGTCGGCCTTTTTGCATTTCAAAATTTATCACTTAAGTCACTAATAATGGGGCGATCTCCTATTTTTATCAAATTATCTTCATCTAACTATAAACCGCTAGGTAATTCTTGCCGATCCGTGGGGCATACAACATTGCATGACAAATCTTTAAGTCTAAATGATTATCGCGGCACGTTTGTTCTATGGATTTGTTGATTAACAGACCAGTAAGGTCAAAGAAGGTTTTATGACGGGCAAAAAAATCTTAAAAACTAGAAATTTATTTCTTTCACTGATGCTAATTGTAACAGCAGCTTTCAGTACTTCATGTGGAGAATCATCAACTCAGCTAGAAATTCCAGGTGTTGATGGACCTCAACTTACTCTTGAAGAAGATAATCTACTTATCTCAATGACATTTGAAAATCTTCAACTCGATGGTGGACTTCGTTACGCTATTCCTGAGTATGATAATTCTTACTTAGAAATTTCTCCTGATCTATCTTCTGCGGGAACTCTAATGTCAATCAATGTATCTCTTGATGATGTATTCAATGATGATCTTCTTCTTCTTGATCCACAGAAACTTCCAGGAGACAGAAATCTTCCAGGTGTAGCTTCAGGAGCACTTCCAGCTGTTGCTTTCTCTATCCCTAATTGGGACAACATGACTTTTTACCTAGGGAAGAAATTCTTTGGTGTATTCGTACCTGTAGAGGGACTTGATATTGGGACTAACAATATCGTTACAGCTCGTTTCTACTCTGGAAAAGTTAGAGCCGGTAATATCTCAATGGTTGGAGCTGATGAAAACGGTGAAAATGCTGGTTTCGTACTTCTTCTTGACCTTTCAAGCTCAGTAAAAAGAAGACTTAAGAAAATTGCTAAAAAATACTAATTTTCGCATACAACAATATAGTCGCTAACAAAAAGTGAACGAGTTGTAAGGGCCCTTTTAGGGGCCCTTTTTTTATTTCTTATTTTCTTTTTGTTTTTTTATAAAATCTCTTTCTGAAACAATGGTTACTTGCCAACGATTATCTGTTGCAGCAGAGTTATGAAGTTTTATAACAACGGGAAACTTCTTCTTATCCAAGTCATTAATCACATAGAATTTATCTCCAAGAACAGAAACAATATTCCAAAGTCCAGTATGGGACTCTTGATCAATTAATAACTTTAGAAAAAGTAGGCGAACAGGTTGGGCCTTAGATCCCAACTTGTCGTACTTCTTCATATCATTGAGAGCTTTTCTTGTTTGATAATCTTTCAATGGTCCTGAAATGGCCTTAACCAATCTTTTAATATGGGGATATTCAGTACTAAATTTCTCCATATCAACATCAGACTCTTTCAGTTGAAAGCGAACCAACTTGGTTACGGCCTTTTCAAACTCAGATAGTTCAGGTTTAGGTGTTGGCTTTGGCGTAGGCTTTGGTGTCGGCTTAGGCGTGGGTACCGGAGTTGGAACAACTTTCGCAATAACGGGAACCGGCTTTGGTGTTGGCTTCGGCGTGGGTACCGTAGTAGGCTTTGGAGTGGGTTTAGGTGTTGGCTTTACAAAGAGAAAGGATGTGAGGCCTCTGTCATCAAACTCTTTAAGCGCACCAGGAACAAAAATTCTTCCTTGAATATAGTCCATCCCCTCTTTGGATAACTTTTCTTTTATGATGGGGAAAGCCTCTTTCAGCCAAGGATAATATGTTTCTCTATTTTCAAACAAATGAGAAAAACGATTCAAGCATGCTTCAGCAAATCCACCTGTATTAATCACTCTTGTAACATTTGAATTAATGAGCAGCTCTTTAGGTATATCCGAATATGAAATACCATAGAGACTATCCTCTTCTGAGCAATATCGATGGATCAACTCTTTGTCTTTTTGACAGATAGAGGAGAGCCCCTTCTTAAGTTCCTCATAGGAGAAGTCATCACAATTTTCCTGACCAGTACACCAGTCCGTTAGTCGTTTTCCTGTAATCGTTTCTGGGTCGAGCTTTCCATGCAACTGGCCAACCCAACTCTTAGCCTCACTTAAAGTAAGTAAACCTTCTGAGGTAGGGTCGAATCCAATTAGGTAACGATACTTGGCCCTTCTCAAGAAAGTAACCATGTCCTCCCCTTTTGGATTACATTTTCCAAAAACTTCTTTCCAGTCCAAATCACATACATTTGAACTATATCCCAACTTATAAGAAAGTTTAGCGTGATCCTTCAACGACTCAAACAAATATGAAATTGAAATCAACCGATAGAGATAGCGAATATAGTCGATATGTTCATTTAAGTAGACATTAGGACAATAGGACATTTGAGGAAGATCTTCATTCCAGAGTTTTTCCCACTCAAAAATATTAGGCTCTAGATTTTGATGAAAAAAAGATTCGTAATAGATTTTATCAAGAAAACTCTTTGTCGCAGTATGATCATTAAACTCAATTCTTGGATCTAAAGGTCCAGAATAGTGATCAAAGTTCTTCTCTCCAAGAAAGACTGAATTGTAATAACGATTACTTTCTTGGGATGAGCTTTTTGCAAATACAGCATGATCAAATTTCAATGAGGTTGCTATTAAAAGTAAGCATAGCAACCCTGATAAAATGGGGTGATGAAAAAAACCTTTCTTCAAATTGATCCTTTTAGCAACTATCCAAATTACCTATAACTTAATTAACTAACCACAAGGTAAGACTAGGTACATAAGTTATTATAACCAAAGCAAAAAGAAGAAGCAGCAGGAACGGAAAAGATGCCCTATAAAGTTCTGTTATTGGCTTTTTAAATCTAAAACTACTGATAAATAAATTAATCCCTACAGGAGGAGTAATGTATCCAATCTCTAGGTTGGTTAGAAAGATAATCGCCAAATGAAGAGGATCTACTCCAAATTCTGCAGCAATAGGTGTAATGAGAGGTACAACTACAATAATGGCACTAAAAATATCCATTAATGATCCAACAATCAGTAAAAAGATATTGAGAAAGAGTAAAAAGGAATATTTATTAGTCAGATATTCTTGCATGAATCTGAGGATTTCCATCGGAATTTCTTCATCCACGAGCCAGTTGGTAAAACCAAGAGCACAACAAAGAATAAGAAGGATTCCCCCTACTAGACTCATTGAATCTTTAATCACCCGGGGAATATCCTTAAACAGACTCAAGTCCTTATATACAAAACACTCGATGATGAGAATATAAAAGGCCGTTACAGCAGCGGCTTCCGTTGTGGTCGTCTTCCCACTATAAATACCAGCAAGGACTCCTATAGGTAATAAGACTTCTAGCCATGAGCCACGCAATGCTGCCAAAGCTTCTTTAGCATCAAACTTCTTCACTGAAAGTGAACCACTTCCATTCTTTATAGAATAAATAGAGAGAATTACGATGAGAAGAAAACCTGGAATAATACCCGCTACGAAGAGCTTTTCAATATCTACACCAGTAACCATTCCATATAAAATAATTGGAAGAGAAGGTGGGAATAACAAACCAAGTGATCCCGAAGTTGTAATTAAACCTAGTGAAAACTTTTCTGAATAACCCTCATTACTAAGAATAGGATATAGCAGCCCTCCAAGTGCAATAATCGTTACCCCAGAAGCACCCGTAAAAGCAGTAAAGAAAGCACAGATTACGAGTGAAACAATGGCAACTCCTCCAGGTAACCAACCCAAAGTAGCTTCGGCCAAACGAAGTAATCGCTTAGGAGAGCCAGACTCTGCCATCAAATAACCAGCAAAGGTGAAAAGCGGAACGGTTAATATTGTAGCCTGTGAGGCAATTTTATTAATTTCAATAGACACGGCCACTAATGGGATTTCAGAAAAATAAAATCCCACCATCGCGGCTAAGGACATGATGATAAATAGAGGTGTTCCAAGAAGGGCAAAAACAATAATCCCTATAATTACTAAAGCAGTCATTACTTAGCCTCCCCCATACTTTCATTTAATTGTTCCAATTCTTCATCTGTCTTAAATTGAAACTGAGAGGAAAAAGAGAGGATAATATTATTGAAAAATCTGACGGCAATTAAGCCAAACCCAAAAGGAATAATAGCAGCAAGATACTTGGCATGAATCCCTATAAAGACATTTTCTCGACCATACTTGGCTTCTTCTGCTACAAAGTCCATACATGCATCCGTGAGAACAATAAGGACCAAGAGAGAAATAAGGTCAATAATTCTTCCCACCCAACGATGGGCCTTCCAGTTTTGCTTAGCTTCGAAGTACTTCCCTACAATATCAATACCGATATGAGTTCTTTTACCTGTCGCAATCACTCCCCCTAGGAAAGCGCTAAAGAAAACAAGGTAGCGAACAAATGGTTCAAACCAGAGAATATGAGATTGAAACCATCTTAAAACGATATTGAGAACACTCATTCCAAGCATTCCCAAGATACAGACTACCAAAAGATACTGCGCTACTTTTTCAATAGCGAGATCAAACTTCTTTACAAAACCGAACATAATCAATCCATCCGTGGTGCAATTATTTTACATTGCCGACTGTATTTTATTTAACGCCTCTTCTGTGAAGAGTTTTCCTTTTAAGTTTTTAATGATCTCATTCTTAAGCCCTTTAGCTTTTGTTACATCGGCCTCAGGAAACTGAATGAATTCTACTCCAGAGGCTTTGATGGCCTTAAGAGCATCAGCATTATCTTGAATATTTGCTTCATTAACTTTTGTCATATACTTAGCAGCAATTTCTTTCACTTTCTTTTGATGAGCTGGCTTGATCTTCTTCCAGGCCTTATCACTCAGTAGAAAAGATCCAACAGAATAAGCAATTGGAAAATCCACGAGATACTTAATTTTTGTATTCCACTGAAGGGCAACCATGGCCATGAGTGGAGAATAAGTTGCTTCAATCACACCTGTGGATAAAGATGAAAGAACATCTGGTAAAGGTAACGGTACCGATACGAGATTAAGAGTTTTCATCATCTCACTTACAATACGATCACCTTCCCAAGACCAAATTTTTACTCCATTAAGAGAAGCAAGATTGGGAGTCTTTTTCTGAGAAACAAAGTAAACCATTCCAATTTCAAAGAATCCTAAGTTTTCAAAATTGGCTGCCTTAAGTTTCTTATCAAAATACGGAGAGAGCTTCTCTAGAGTTTTCCAAGCTTTTTCACGATCTCCACCAAACTGAAAAGGAATCTCCATTACACGAATATCCCCTTCAATCTCACCAAGAGTCTTTCCTGTAAAAACTCCTCCTTGAAGTTGGTTAATTCTTACTTTTCTAAGAACATCAACCTCATCTCCTTGAGATCCACCAAAGTAGAATTTAAACTTAACTTCTCCATCGGTAGCTTTCTTAACTTCTTTGGCCATCTTCTTCATATTTTTGGCCCAGTTTGTTCCTTCCGGTGCAAGCACACCGACTTTTAATCGTGCCGCTTGAACTTGAGAACCAAGAATTACTAAACCTGTAATTAACCATTTTTTCATACTCATAAAGGAGTCCTTCTTTAAATTATCTATTTTTTAAAATAAGTCTTTTTCGTATTTTTTAATAATTTCATATCTCTTAATTGCTATGGCCTGATAAAGCCTAAGAGTAGGGTCTTTGAGATGCTCATCCCCTTCTTTACCTGGAGACCAATAGAATGACTCTTTCAAAATATCTACATACTTTTCCATGCTCTTTTTATGAAAGTAGTAGGAGTCTTCGTCGTATTGAGGAATAGAGTAGTACTGCATTAAAGAAACCCTCGCTAGCCAATTAGCAGGATTCTTTGAGATCAGCTCTTCAAAAATTCTCTTACCTTCAGTTGGATTACCACCTAAAGTAGCAGGTCTTCCCGCCTCATAAGAACCGTAGAAAATAGAACAAGTTCCGTGTGCGATATCAGGTGTTTCATCACATACCCAATCAAACATACCTTTCACGATAGGAAGTTGAGCAACGAGGAGAATATTATCTCTTTGCATATTGATAAGAGAGCCCATGGATTGAGCAAAGAAGAGCATAAGCTCTAGAGTCGTTTCATCATTTGATAATTGACTGGCCAGTAATCCTCTGACTCCTTTAGCCTCTTTTTGAGCTTTTTGAAGATCTGATAAACTGAGATCATTATCATTCAAGAAGCGCAATCCGTACTCAACCGCTTTGCTGTAGTAGGCAATCGCATTATCTTTATGGACTGACTCTTCTTCATCATTAAGTTTATCTTCTAAATATAAAGTTTCTTCCACTCCAAATGCGTAACCCGCATTTCCTTTGATGGCAGCGAGAAGAAGGGAGGGGTCATGAGGTCTCACAGAGAGTAGCCCATCCACTAAAGTTAAATTTGCAGGAGTCGCCTTTTTGAAATGTTCCCATCGCCCTTCAGACTCAATTCCAGTCATGGCCTCTTTGAACATGGGAGAAACTACTCCAAGTCCAGCCGAACGCATTGAAGAACATCCCACTAATAGGGATAAAATGAGAAGAATGCCCACATTTCTAACCATAGGAAATCACCTTTATATCTTAAGTAAGTCATTTTTACCCAACTAGAATGCCCTAGATTTCAAGCATTTACAATTCTCTAAGCATCAGGATGACTTTGCCTCTCGGCCCTACTGGCCAATTATTTAAATTATGATAGTATGGGTCAAAAGAGCTCAATTTGTGCTTAAGTTACAGCAGTAATTGACCGAAAGAGTCCATACTGTATATCGCTTTGGCCGCAAATGAGAGGCTCAGCATAACGCAAAGAATAAATCATTGGATTTATTCTTAACTCGAACCCTATTTCGGGAGGTTGTATTGAAATTGACCTATTTTATTCAGGTCGTTTGAATCAACTAAAATAGACTTCCCTACTCTCCTTCAATGGAAGAAGTACTTTTTTGGATCGTCATTTTAGTTGGAATCAAAGACCAAAACTGTAACTTTAACCTTAAGGAGAACCCATGAAAACTCATTCAAATTCATCACTATCTGCAACAATTGATAAGAATTCGACTCACCGTGTGTCTAATATTATTCAAGTGAAAGTTAATAAAATGAAAAGATCTGCAGCAGGGCAACTTAGTGCTCGTCCTTCACGATCTTTTATTAAATCAAAAAGCTTAGTTAGACCTATGGTTGGTAAAACGCAGAAGTAATTTTTTTTCAATTTGTCCTCGTTTAGATGAGGTTGTAATACTTAAAAGAAGAAGGCCGTCCTAGCGACGGCCTTTTTTATTAAACTTTTTCATGAGCTCTTTAATCGCTTCCTCTTTCGACTTTTCTAATTCTTCTAAGCGTTGTTTATGTAAGTGGATCACATAGCGTTTCTTAGCTTCGAATAAAGACTCTATGTACTTTTGTTGCACTTGCTTGAGCTCTCGTAAACAAACTTCCCTTTCTTCTTTACTTAATTTCACCGATTTTTTTGTGTCCGACTCTCTCTCCCCTTTAGTGAGAACTACAGTAGAGAAATCTCCTTCACAAACTCTTTTCTTATTTTCAAAATACTTTTCAAGCTTTTCGCGTACATCATCAATTTTTAAAATATATTCAGAGGGATCAAGGCGCTCTAGCTGAGAAACAATAGCTATAATTTCTTTTGTAGAGTCAAACTGAGAAAGGGAATCATTCTGAGCCCATATCGCTCTCCCATTAAAAATAAATAGCAAAGAGAGAATCAGCAAGGCCAAATGGTAATTTTTTTTCATAGATTTACTCTTACTTTTGAAATTTCTCGCGCCAAGAATAGAGCTCCTCTTCGCGATTTTGGGAAAGGAACTTTCTAAATTCATCAATAAATTCAGCTAAAGGAAATCCTACAACATTAGAGTAAGAACCTTTTAGAGATTGAACAAATACTAAGCCCTTTCCTTGAATCCCGTAGGCTCCAGCTTTATCCATCGACTCTTTACTGTCGAGATAGGGAGTTAATAAATCCTCTGTTATCTTAGAAAATGTAACGTCTGTTTCAACAGCAAACTTTCGGCTTATCACTTCCTCTGTTTCTAGAGATCGTGTTTTCATATAGACAGAGGTGATGACCTGATGTTCTTTACCTGAAAGAGAGAGGAGCATCTCTTTTGCTTCTTCTCTATTTGCTGGTTTTCCATAGACTCGATTCCCTAGTACGACAATCGTATCAGAGGACACAACAAACGGATACTTCCCATGAGCATCATTCAGCTCTTTCCAAACGGCGTCACCTTTTTGGACGGCTAAATCAATGGCCAAGTCTTTTGGATTCTCTTCCTTAGAAATTTCCTCAATATTTGAGCCTATGATTTGAAAAGGGATATCTAACCATCCCAGAAGTTCTTTTCGTCTAGGACTATTAGAGGCGAGAATCAGATTGTGTTGTTTATTTTCTTTCATGGATTCTTTTCCAAAATTCTTTGCGTTCAGAGTTCAATACTTCTTTGTTATTAGAAAGTATACTAACCCCTTCGCGATAATTATAAAAGTGGCCCATGGCCCTTCTATAATATTTAGCAGAATATTCGGAATTTAAGACCTCATCGCCACGATCCCTAAGCTTTTGATTAAATCTCTCTCTCACGACTAAGTTGGTCGTCTCTATTCTTCTTGTATACTCCTTCAAGAATTGAATTCTTTTAGAGAGATCTGTTTCCGAAGAATCAAAATCTTCCCAAAGGCGATAACCATGATTCTGAGCAAGGTCGAGATCTGTCATAGAGGAATCGTGCATAAAAGAAGAATGTTTTTGAAAGAGAATTTCCCTCGCGATTAAAATAGAAGGAATATTAGAAGTAACAAACTCTCCCATTCTAAAGCGTTTGATGTCATCGGCTTTAGATAAGTTACGTCCCTTTTTATCCACTTCATACCACTGATCTAATTCTAAAGTGACTTCATTCTTATTATTGAATCCTCTAAAAAAGAAAGTTAAATCACTCTCCTCCCAGTCTCCAACAAGTCCTTGCTTCTTCTGACCGCGAGATTTGATATAGGATTCATTTCCATTGAGAATGATAAATTCAGCTACGACATTCTTTCCATACACCGATCCATTGGGAAAAGTCAGAAATGAATGAGTTGGAAAACTTGCGGTTTCATTTGATTTTTGGATGAGTTCATTTAGTCGGTTGTACTTCTTCCCATGATGAGTATCTGCTTGAAGGAAAGAGAAGAGATCATCTTCCTCTACTTTGAAACGAGTCTGCCTTGAATTAGCTTCATACATGGTTAGGGGTAGGAAAAGAGAATCAGTCTCTTTGAAGTCCTTTACTTCAAACTGATTATTTACCCTAGACCACCATAGTATATTTCCCGTATTTAAACGGGCATAAATCATATTCGCATTCTTGCCACGATTTATTTCTTTAATTGTAAGTGAGCTCTCTGGAGACATTCTTACTAGAGTTCCATCCATTAGATAAATCCAAAGATAAGAATCTTTCATAGTAAAAATCTCATCCCCCTCCATAATTTTGGAAAGATATTTTACTTTGGCATAACCTAAACCACGATAATTTCGACATTCGCCAATGCAATCGAGAACAAACCCGGCCTTTTCAGAAAGTCTTGTCTCTTGAAGATTTTGTTTCCATAAAGGATTTTCGTCTTTGAGTTGCCGCTCTATTTTCCATTTTTGAAAATCTAGAAAGTCTTTTTCATCGACTTCTTCCCACTCCACTAATGAAGCCTTTTCACCAGCAAATTTAACTTCTCTTAATTCGGGAATCTGTTGATCTGCACCGATATAGATCTTCACATCCTTTGGCGCCAACTCATCTTGAGAGAAAAGGCAATTCGACCAAAGGCTTAAAATAAGAGAAAGAATAATAATTTTCATAACTTACTTATCGGAACTCGCACTAGATTGCTCATCCCTAAGCCCCATGGGAAAGCCTCCTGGGAATTATTTGCCTGCAACGCAGTAAACTCATCTAAAATCAAGGGATTGACTCGCCATAAAGCCCCTCATTTGATAAACTGCGCGCTGGGAAAATCCCGATTTTATCCAATCCAATACATGTAAGGAGATCCAGTGTCGGACTGCAATCAAGAAAACCAATCAAATCCTCAAGGGGATCAGGGAACTTTTTCTTTTGTCGACTCAGAACATCGCATCCTCAAGTTCTGGGAAGAAAACCAAACTTTCCAAAAGTCGTTAGAAAAAACAAAAGATGGTGCCCCTTATATTTTCTATGATGGACCTCCTTTTGCCACAGGACTCCCTCACCATGGACACCTCGTTGGAAGTATTTTAAAAGACGCAGTTCCTCGTTATTGGACAATGAAAGGTCGCTACGTTTCTCGTCGTTTTGGATGGGATTGCCATGGTCTTCCTATTGAACATGAAATTGATAAGAAATTAGGAATGAGTGCTGCCGATGCAGTCAAAGAAATTGGTGTTGCTGGTTATAATAACGAATGTCGCTCAATTGTGGATCGCTATACATCACAGTGGCGTAAAACCATAACTCGAATTGGTCGCTGGGTTGACTTTGACAATGATTATAAAACTATGGACACCAACTTTATGGAATCCGTTTGGTGGGTGTTTAAAGAACTTTGGGACAAAGACCTTATCTATCAAGGAACAAGAGTCGTTCCCTTCTCAACAGCTCTTGGAACTGTACTTTCTAACTTCGAAGCCGGACAGAACTACCAAGATGTTCAAGATCCTGCAGTCACTGTTCTCTTTAAGATTAAAGATGAAGATGCTTATCTCACAGCATGGACAACTACTCCATGGACCCTTCCCTCTAACCTCGGTCTTTGTGCTGGTGCCGATATTGACTATGTAAAGGCAAAGGATGAAGAGAGCGGCAAAGTAATTTATTTAGCGAAAGCACTTGTTGAGAGCTATGAAAAAAAGAAGAAGAAGCTCGAAATTCTAGAAGAAATGAAAGGATCAGACCTTAAAGGCAAACGCTATATTCCTCTCTTTCCCTACTTTTCTCATTTTGAAAAAGAAGGGGCTTTCCAAGTTCACAACGACGATTATGTGACAACGGACTCAGGGACAGGGATCGTTCACTTAGCTCCAGGTTTTGGTGAAGACGATAATCGTGTCATGAAAGAAGCCGGACTTGGAGAAGTCTTTGCTTGCCCGGTTGATGATGCTGGAAAATACACATCTGAAGTTTCAGACTACGAAGGTCAGTATATCAAAGACGCTGATAAAGCTATTATGAAGCGTCTAAAAGAAGAAGGTAAGATCTATGATCAAACCGTCTACGTTCACTCTTATCCTTTTTGCTATAGATCAGACACACCTCTTATCTATAAGGCCATTCCCTCTTGGTATGTAAGAGTAGAGAAAATTAAAGATCAATTATTAAAATCTAATGAACAAATCAATTGGGTTCCCGATCATATTAAAGAAGGCCGTTTTGGAAAGTGGCTTGAGGGTGCTAAGGATTGGTCTATTTCGAGAAATAGAGGTTGGGGAACTCCGCTTCCTGTTTGGCATAATGAAACAACAGATAAGTTCATATGTATCGGCTCTATCGAAGAGCTCAAAAAATATACTGGAGTGGAAGTCGATGATCTTCATCGTGATATCGTTGACCCCCTTGATTTTCAAGTTGATGGAGAAGAGGGAACTTATAAGAGAATCACTGAGGTTTTAGACTGTTGGTTTGAGTCTGGTTCCATGCCTTACGCTCAACTTCACTACCCTTTCGAAAATAAAGAAATCTTTGAAAAAGGTTTTCCTGCAGAGTTCATCGCTGAAGGTTTAGATCAAACTCGTGGATGGTTCTATACTCTCACCATTTTGGCCACTGCTCTCTACGGAAAGCCTGCCTTTAAGAATGTTATCGTTAACGGTATTGTTATGGCTGAAGACGGTAAAAAGATGAGTAAGCGCTTAAAGAACTATACGGCTCCAGATGAGCTTATGGAAGAATATGGTGCCGATGCAATGAGACTCTATTTGATTAATGGTGGTCTTGTACGTGCAGAGGAAATGCGCTTTGCCGACTCTGGCGTGAAGGATATGGTAAGAAGAGCTCTTCTTCCTTGGCAGAACTCTCATAAATTCTTTTCAACCTATGCCAATATTGATGGTTGGAATGCAAAAGATTATTTTAAAAAGTCAGACAATATCACCGACAACTGGATCATCTCTAACTTGCAAACTCTTAAAAAGAGTATTGCTCAAGAAATGGAAGACTATAGGCTCTACAATGTAATGCCTGCTCTTTTCACTTTTATTGAAGATCTTACGAACTGGTATATTAGACTCAATCGAACTCGCTTTTGGGGCGAAGGTTTATCGGATGATAAGTGTGCAGCTTACTCTACCCTCTATACCTGCCTTCTTGAAGTTTCTCAGGCGATGGCTCCCTTTGCTCCTTTTCTTTCAGAGCATATTTATAGTGAGCTCCTTGAGTTTTCTGACAAACAAAAAATGCCTGAATCCATTCATCTATGTTCTTATCCAGAATCTCAAGAAGAACTTATTCGTCCTAAACTTGAGCAGGCCGTAGATCGTATGCAGCAACTAATCCTTCTTGGTCGTCAAAAGAGAACAGAAGAAAAAATCAAAGTTAAAACCCCTCTGTCTCGTCTGACCGTTATCCATCAGGATCGCGAGCTTCTAGATGAAATCGCTAAGCTTGAAGAATATATAATGTCAGAGCTTAATATTAAGAATGTTGAGTATGATACAGAAGAAGATAAGTATATTGATCTCTATGCTAAACCCAATTTACCTGTTCTTGGTAAGAGACTTGGAAAAAGAATGGGTCAATATATGAAGCTCATCAAAGGTCTTACCAATGAGCAACTGGTTGAACTCGAAGAGAAAGGCTCAATTCAATTATCTGATGAAGTCTTTACTCCTGATGACTTCCTTATTTTTAGAGAAGCTAAGGAAGGAACTCAGGCCATAAGTAATCGATTAATTTCCATTGATCTGGATTGTCAGCTCACCGATGATCTCATCCTAGAGGGATTGGCCAGAGAATGTGTTAACCGTATCCAGAGAAATAGAAAGGATGAAGGATTTAATGTTGAAGATAGAATTCAAATTGAATTTGCCACAGATTCTGAGCAACTTTTGAATGCACTAAAATCACATGAGTCTTATATTTGTCGAGAAACGTTGGCAGACAACCTTAAATCAAACACTTCTCTCAATAAAGGAAATGAATTTAATATTGAGGACTCAAAAATTCTCATTCATATCCAAAAAGTATAATAATCAGTAACTTATATTTTTTATCGGGCCGAAGCTTAGTCTTCGGCCTTTTTTTTTAAAATTAAATCTTAGGTTCAAACCCAAAAGTCCGATAAATTTAGACAGGTATTTTTCCCGACAAATTTCTAGCACAGGAGGAGATATTCATGGGCAGTAAGGATCTAATGGTAGGGCATGTATTTTTAAAGAAAACTCGTATTGATCGCCTAAAAAATGTTTATACATTTGAAATTGAAAAAGATGGCCCCTTCATTACAGAGACCTTTATGTCACAATTTAAGGAACTCCCTTTGAATGCTGCTGAGAAAAGAAATCTCAGTCAAAGCAATCGCTATGAACTTAAATTTTTCAAAAGCCTCGAAGAAGATGATATTCATCCTCTAGTCGAAGACTTTATAAATGGAATTAAGTCCTATTATGGAAAACCCATGATTGTAGAGGCCTCTTCTACTGGAGCTTTTCTATGCCTAGCCGCTATATTAAGTGGAAAACTTCCCAAGAATCAAAATTGGACTTTCGAACTTACCGACTTACCAGTCGCTGTATTTCCAGAACATCTTATAAAGTCCCCTCAGTCTCTAGAAGAACATCATATTAATTTTCAATTTCATCCCAATTGTTGGATGAATTCGTTTCCAACACTGAAGAAAGCTCCTCAAACGATTACGACAACCCTCAAATGGCGTGATTATTGGAGTGAAACAATTCCGGCGGAAAATCATACCCTAGGCAAGAAACAAGCCGCTTAATCATTTTGACAAGGAACAATTCTCATTCGAAACTGTAGAGGATGAGAATTGTTCTTCTTTTTACCCTATTACTTACTAGCTTTAAGCTATCTGCTCAAGTCAGAACGAGCTATTATCCCTATGAGGAGAAACCGATTGAATTATCGGATAGAAGCTTCCATCGATATATCATGCCTCAGCTTAAGGCCATCTCCCAAGAATACTTTCACATCCTTCGAAAACTCAATCCCGTCCACTCAGAAACGATAGAACTCTTCACTAAAGTGATGACACTCAATCATGCTATGTCGGGAATTAATAAAATTTGCCAAGAGTCACTTGAGAAGTGCGAGGAGAGATTTAAAAAGGCCAATTCTCTGGCCCGAAGTCTAGACTTAGACATTGCAAATCTTCAGGCCAAGCATCTAAAACTTGTTGAACCTAAAGAATTGGAATTTGCTTCCTCCCTAGATCAACTCTCTCTTGAGAATTATAAACTCATCCATAAAATCGAAGAGCATTTAATCACCCTTAATACGGACTTCTCTTCTTCTTATTATGGAAAATCTCTCTTTCAACCCATTGTTCATAAGATGCTCTTAGATTCAGAGTTTATGCTAACTCAAATGTTAGGTGGAACTTTGAAAGATGATTTTGATTCGGTATGGGTGGGATTTTTTAAAGAAGTGAATCAAAGACTGATTTATGAAAAAGATAAAATCTATCTATTAAAAAGATTAGAAGAACTCAATCTATCTTGGAATACCTTTCATATGAAAATGACTAAGGGAAATCACGATCTTCCTCCCCATTTAATCAAGCTCATCAAAGTTATGCACAATCGATGGAATTCTTGTTTAAAAGTTATTCTCATGTAAAAAAAAAGGGAGCCCAAAAGCTCCCCTATTTTTACTTCATTAATTGAGAAAATCTAATTAGATTTTTGGACCTCTTCTTACTTTAAAAACATTCTTACGACGTCTTTTTTCAGCGGCCTCGTTCTTCTCTTTTGTACGAACTGAAGGTTTTTTGTATTCTTGACGCTTGCGGTACTCACGTACAACACCATAGCTTTCACACATTCTTTTGAACTTGCGAAGCGAGCGTTCTACACCACGGTCATCAATTTCTACACGGATCGTTGTCGACATTACATTCACCTCCTTCTCGTAGCATTCATACCTCCTACTGGAGGGTTCTAGATTTATTAAGTGCCCTAAGGTAGGATGAACGACATTCTAAGTCAATAACAAACGTAAAAGAGACTATGAGCCTATTTGAATCCCCCCAAGAATCCCTAACTCGAACTCCCCTGCCCCACAAGGTTCGACCAAAGAAGCTAGAAGACTTCCACGGTCAAGAAGCGATATTTAAGCGCTATCCCTTTTTAGAGGGTAAGGAAATTCCAGGACTTATCCTGTGGGGACCTCCAGGCTCAGGAAAGACTACCCTAGCTGAAATTTTGGCCAATACTACAGAGAGTACCCTCTTTAGTTTTAACGCAGTCCTCGGTGGTGTCGCAGATCTCAAGAAACTTATTAAAGAGGCCAAAGAGTCACAACAATTCTACGGAAAGAAAGCCATTATTTTTGTGGATGAAATTCATCGCTTCAATAAGGCCCAACAAGATGCCCTTCTCCCCTATGTGGAAAAAGGTGAGTTTAACTTCATTGGTGCAACAACCGAAAACCCGAAAGTTTCCGTGAATAAGGCACTCCTTAGTAGAGTCCAAGTCGTTCATCTTCAGAAAATATCTCAAAGTGCTATGAGCTCTATCCTAGAAAGAGCGACTCAGCTAGAAAATAAAGAGATAGATCCTCGCCATCTTGAAAGGATTGCTAAGGCAGCTGATGGCGATGCCCGTTTTGCTCTCAATACTTTGGATTCGCTTTGGCTACAAGGTAAACCAATCACCGATGAACTCATCGATGAAATTCTCTCGGGCGGAAATCGAAGCTATGACAAAGATAAAGATCGTCACTATGATGTCATATCTGGATTTATAAAAAGTATGCGTGGCTCAGATCCTAGTGCAGCTCTTCTCTACTTGGCCATCATGATTGATGGTGGTGAAGATCCAGTCTTCATCGCTCGCAGACTAGTTATTTTTGCCTCAGAAGATGTAGGAAATGCCGATCCTCAAGCCCTCACTTTAGCGGTATCCGGGCTTCAGGCCGTTCAGCAAATTGGTATGCCGGAGGCAAGAATCAATCTTGCCCAAGTCACGACCTACTTAGCTTCGACCGTGAAATCAAATGCAGCTTATACTGGGCTAGATGAAGCCTTGGCCTATGTTCGTTCGCGTCCAACTATTGAAGTGCCGACCCACTTAAGAAATCATCATCCCGATAACAAAAACTATAAGTATCCCCATAGTTATCCTAATCACTATGTCTCACAACAATATGCCCCCAGCGAGACTCCTAAATTCTACGAGCCTACTGACCAAGGTACTGAAAAAAGAATTGCCGATCGTTTGAAGAGCTTAAAATAAAAAAGCCCCAAATTCTTGGGGCCATTTTTATTAATCTATTGGATGAATATTAGAAGTCTGCAATTTGATCTACAAGATTTGGGTAATCGATAAAAGGATTTCTATTACCTTGAACAGTATGAATAATATCATTTCTATTCATTTCATCTTCGTCTACTGGATCAAGCTCATGCCATGTTCTTAAATAGTCTTCTTCTTGGCTTGAAATTTTAATTTTATAACGAACGGAGAAGTAAAAAAGTGCACGGGCAACATTACCTTTATGCTCTCTAGGTGGTTCAAAGTTTCCACCCTGCCATTTCTGTACTCCATAGTAAGCCCCATCACAATCTGTCAGTTCATCTCCATCAACATCTGCAAACTCATTATTCCCACGAATTGAATTCGCTCTTGAGTCTGTCGGATATAAGTGGTGAAGATCTGATTTTTGTAATCCCTTAGGGAAAGAAAAGTTGAAACGTGATTGTGGCCATGTGTGCTCACAGTTAAGAACACTATTTTTAGGAATAATATTTGGACCTAATCGGCTCTCACTTCTTGTAATTTTCTTACGACAATATACATCTTTAATAAAGTAACCATCGCCATCTTCTCTTAGATGAATCTTTCCAAAAAGAACTTTACGAGCACCTTTATAGCCAATGCTCTTATGTTCATAGCAACGTCCTTCTCCCGTACAATGAGGAGCGATAGTATCGTCCTTTCCACTTTTGTACATATGCTTACTTGAAAGAAGGATAAAGATTTTTTCTTTCAATTCAGAGTCGTGAAGATTTTTACCATTAAAGAGTGTTTTATATTCTGTGGGATAGTAGCTAGAAGTAGCAAAAATTGAACTGATAAAAAGTGTTAAAACGAGTGTCGCAAGTAATTTCACAAAGATTCCTTTTCAAAAGTTGAGCGCACTCTACAACCCATATATCAGTTTGGCTAATTCTTTTTTTAAGTCAAACCTTATTTGTTTTCACACCTTTCATTCCTTTTTTACACAAGATCTCTACTTCCAATAACTTAGAGATGTACTCTACTATTGGCCCTTTACATGGAGGTCTAAATTTAGGTAAAAAGTCTTCTCATTTTTGATTAATACACGAGATTTAAGACATATTCGTCCTTTCTCGCTGTAAAAATGGAGTTTGATTATGTCTATTTTAAAATCTATTTTGGCCCTTGGATTACTTATCCTTCTTTCTCAGGCCATCAATGCCTCTCCTAAGGATTGTATTGATAACCTAATGATCAACTCTAATGTTGATTCCTATAACTTCAGTATTCATGGTGATGATGTAGATAGAGACTTCGGTAGAGATTACTTAGCTGAAGCCATTTATACGATTAGAATCCTACTTGATAGAAATGGATGCTCTCAAAATGATGTTAACTTTGGACAAGGTCCACATGGGAGAAGTCACTCACGTTGCTCAAAACTAGTTGGTAACCAAGACCACTCACGTGTTTGCTATGTTGAAACTAATTTAGGATATTTCTTTGTGACGAGAGATCTTCTTGATAATTTCAATATCAGCTACGCTCGCTGGGATTAATTTAAAACAAAATTTTAAGAATAAAAAAAGGCCAACTTAAGTTGGCCTTTTTTATTTCGTTCATAGTTATTAACTTAGTCCCAACGATTAAAAACGAGATTTATATTTTCCATCATATCTACAGAGATGAAAAAATAACCATTCGCATTTTCCGCATAACAAACACGAGACATAGCATTTCCAGGAATGATCTCCTTACAGGATACTTCAACAGGACTTAGAGATTTCTTATTACACTCTAACTCATTTTCTAAGAGTCGAATTGATTCTCTAGCCGCAACTTCTGGATGCTCTTCAAAGAGCATTGAGACTTCTTCGCTATAAAGCTGGAAAGAGCGACTATCTACAGAAAAATCATTAAGAACTCTTCTGTAGCAATCATAATCGGCCCTAGCTCCATGAGACATCCCTACGAAAACTCCAAGAACAACAACTAAGAACAACTTTTTAACTAGGCCTTTCATAAATACCTCTCTTATTACTAAGGTCTTTCTATGGGCTTTTTATACGCCTACATAAACAAAATAGAAAGAATAATTATTAGATAAAAGTAATCTAAACCCTATACACCATTAGTCAAAACTAATGGCTATATAAAGGCCGAGGTCATAATAATAAAAAAAAGGGCCTTGTATAAACAAGGCCCTTAATATTTGCAAAATGAAATTTGGTCTTTTTAGAAAAGAGCCGCTGGATCCATAGTTTCAAGCGTATTGTGTACATGCTTAAGAAACTTAGAACCTTGCTCACCATCAATTAAACGGTGGTCAAAAGTATGGGTAGAATACATGATGTGACGGATAGCAATAGCATCATCAGCTGTAACAACTGGTGTTTTCTTGATAGCACCAACACAGAAGATTCCTAGCTGAGGCTGAAGAATTACCGGAGTAGCTGCAACTACACCAAAAGATCCGTTATTAGTGAAGGTATAAGTTCCACCAGAGAGATCATCCATTGTCAGTTTCTTTGCACGAGCTTTTTCAACAAGAACATTTAAGCTACGAGCAATTCCAGTAATATTTAGATTATCTGCACCTTTAATAACGGGAACAACTAATCCATTTCCAGGAACGGCCACAGCACAACCGAGGTTGATATCTTTTTTCATTACGATATTGTCACCATCAATAGATGCATTCACTTGAGGAAATTCTTTAAGCGCTTGAACAATAGCGTATAGAATGAAGTGAGTATAAGTTAGAGAGAATCCCTCTTGCTTTTTAAATTCATTCTTAAAGCTATCTCTGAACTTCACAAGATTTGTCATGTCTACAGTATCGATTGAATTAACATGAGGAGAAGTCTGTTTTGAAGCAACCATGTTGCGAGCAATAGTCTTTCTCATATTATCCATAGGAACAATCTCAACTCTATCACCAGAGCTAAAAGCTGGGATAGAAGGAGCAGCAGGCGTGGCAGCTGGCTTAGATGTCTGAGCAGGTGCACTTGTTGAAGCTTGTGATGAACCACCTGACTTACGATTTTCTAAGAAGTTCATGAAGTCTTCTTTATTCACTCTTCCAGCAGCACCTGATCCTTGAATATTCTTTAGTTCAGAAAGGTCTACTCCATTTTCTTGAGCAAGCTTTCTCACGAGTGGAGTATAAAATCTGCGTTCCCCGTCCTGCTCTGAAGTTTCAGCAGGCTGGCTAGATTCTTCTTTAACAGCTTTTTCTTCTTTTGCACCTTCGTCCGCAGAAGCAGTGCTAGGTGCAGAGGAGGAGGCAGAAAGATCTGCAGATGCATCATCTTCAACAACGGCAATCTTAATTCCTACATCAATTGTTTCACCTTCAGGGAAACAAATTTCAGCAATTCTTCCTTCCATTGGTGAAGGAATCTCTGACTCTACTTTATCTGTTGAAATTTCAAGGAGGATTTCATCAATCTCAATTGAGTCACCTACTTGCTTGTGCCACTTCGTAATCGTTCCATTGGTAATGGACTCTCCCATCTGTGGCATTACAATATCATGTCTGGCCATTTTTATTCTCCTATATAATAAAAACTAATGAATTAGAAATTTAAGGCACGCCCTTTTGCTGCCATTACAGATTCTGCTAACCACTCTCCTAAAGTTGGGTGAGGGTGAACGGTAGCAAAAATCTCTTCATCAATACCTTCCATTGTTCTAAATAGAGCGTATTCGTGAATGAGTTCTGTTGCTTGAGTTCCGACAATATGAGCCCCTAAAAGCTCACCATGCTCACCAAGAAGAGTCTTAACAAATCCAGCTGTTTCATTGGAAGCTACGGCCTTTCCATTCGCTTGAAAAGGAAGTTTTCCAACTGAGTATTTAATCCCCTCTTCTTTAAGAGCACGCTCTGTATATCCTACAGAAGCTACTTGAGGCTGACAGTAAGTACATCCAGGAACATTCATTTTATCAAGCTTATGAGGCTTTTCCCCAGCAATATGTTCAGCAGCAATCACACCTTCGTGAGAAGCTGAGTGAGCGAGAAGAGGTGGTCCTGCAAGATCTCCAATGGCGTAAATATTATCCACTGTTGTTTGATACATGTCATTGACTTGAACAAAGCCTCTATCTGTTTTTACACCAACTTTCTCAAGACCAATCCCCTCAGTATTTCCTGTCATACCAACAGCAATCAGCCCCATTTCAAAGTTGTAGTTAACTTCTTTACCTTTTTCAACGGCTGTAATTGTAATGTCCTTACCATTATTTTTTGCAGACACTTTCTCTACACATAAAGACATTTTTACGCCGTATTTCTTATAAGCCTTTTCTACTTCTTTAGAACAGTCTTCATCTTCGATAGGAAGAAGGTGCTTTTGTAATTCAAAGATATGAACATCTACTCCAAAAGCATTCCAAAAATAAGCAAATTCGACGCCGATAGCACCAGCCCCGATAATACCAATACTCTTAGGAAGTTTTTCCATCTTGATGGCTTCCCAAGCTCCAATTAATCTTTCCCCATCATGCTCTAGACCAGGAAATGTTTTATAGTGAGCACCGGTAGCGAGGATAATTTTCTTACCTTCGATTGTGTCCGTATGCCCTTTATCACTTTTGATTTCAACCGTAGTTTTAGTCTTTAAAGAACCCTTACCTTTGAAAACTTCAATCTTATTTTTTTTCATAAGGTATTCCACTCCTTTTGAAATCTTATCTGAGATTCCTTTGGCACGTTTAACAGCTTGTCCACCATCTAGACTTTTCACATCAACATTGATTCCTAACTCTTTAAAGTCTTCAATCTCGTGAACACTGTGAGCTGACTTAAGAACTGCCTTTGTTGGAATACATCCACGGTTCAAACAAACGCCACCCATTTTGTCGAATTCAACGATCGCCGTTTTAAGACCAAGTTGGCTTGATCTGATGGCCGCGATATATCCACCAGGTCCAGAACCGATAACAATTACATCAAAATTTTTCATAGGATTGTATCCCTTTATTTTTTAAGTTATACCCATGGCTTACGGGCATTTTATCCATAATAATTATTAGAGATGGTTTTAAATTTCGTCTGACCTAATGTCAACGAAACACCGTAGCAACGCAACACACTAACTATGCGACATTATTCATGAATGACCAGCGAGAATTCGCTCCTTTATTGGAAATATTTCCCCAAGGGCTTGTGGCCCTCGACCTCGAAACAACAGGTCTCTCTCCACTCATTGATCGAATCATTGAACTTGCAGCTATCAAGGTGACCAAAGAAGGGGTAACCGTCTTTGATACACTCATTGATCCAAAAATTGCGATACCTGATTTTACTACGGACATTCATGGAATTCGCGATGAAGATGTGAATGGAAAACCTTTCCTCTCTGATGTCCTACCTCAATTTAAAGAGTTTATCGGAGAGCTCCCTCTCATCGCTCATAACGCTAAATTTGATGCGGGTTTTCTTGTTTTTGCTGCTCATCAACAAAAATTTGAGCTCACCCAAAATGATTTTTATTGTACCGTTAAAGCTTCTCGAGCCGCCTTTCCCGAAATGCCAAATCACAAACTAGGTACCGTGGCCAAAGAGCTCGATCTCCCGCTAGAAAACCATCATCGCGCTACTGATGATGCCTTAGCTTCACTACACCTCTTCAACAAGGCCCTTGCTGGCGACAAAGTTAAAAAGGTGCTTAAAGATTCCTATATGTTTAAGCTAAGCGATTTCAAAAAGAATAAGTTTCCTCCCCTTCCTGAAAAACTACAAGTCCTTCGCAAAAAGGTCGAGTCCCAAGTCTTAATTGATATTAAATATAAAGGCGGCAGCCATAAAGGAAAGTACCGGCCTATAAAGCCTGTTGCTCTTTTGCCTATGCCGGAAGGTAATATTTTGTATGGACTATGCCTCCTATCCAACCTATATAAGAGCTTTAGCCTGTTAAAAATACAGGATATTAAGGAACTTAATGCTGAAGAAATTGCTCAGCGATATAAGAACCTAAAAGAAATAACCTCAAAGAATAGTTAATTATGAACTTCATTAATAAGAACAATTGGTTTTATCGTCTACAACAACTTGTTATTCTCGTCCTCCACTTAATCCTTCTCAAGTGGATGCACTATGCCCTAACCGAAACTGGGCAACAAACAACAGGTATTGTTCTTGCCCATTTTGCTGGAATGTCCGTGTATGGAGCCCTTCTCATTCGTGGCTGTGCTGCGTGGGCAAAGTATCATTACGAAAAAGATATACCTAGTACATGAAAACCCCCTCCTCTCACGAGACAAAGAACTATCCGACTTGGATGCATATCATGAGAGAGGCCATAACCTCGACTAAGGAATTAGAAACCTTTCTCGAAACATCCCTGACTCAAACCCCTTATTCCCTCTTTATTCCTAGGCCCTTTGCCCAGAGAATTAAAGAAGCTGGAATAGATAGTCCCATTGGCCGTCAGTTTATTCCCCATGCCAAAGAAAATATAAAAGATGGTCTTGAAGATCCTATTGCAGATCACTTGTATTCAAAAGGAAATGGAATCATCCATCGTTATCGCAATAGAATTCTATTTTCCCCTACTGAAATTTGCCCCATTCAATGTCGCTATTGCTTTAGGAAAAATGAACTTGGACAACAAGATGATATATTCAAGGCCAAGCGAAAGGCCCTAGAACAGTACCTTCAAGAACATCCGGAAGTAGAAGAAGTTATTTTTACAGGTGGTGACCCTTTAATCTTATCCAATTCAAAAATAGATCAATATCTCCATTCTTTAGCGAATATATCTTCCGTAAAAATGGTCCGCTTTCACTCTAGAACTCCAGTCATCCTACCTGAGCGAATAGATCATGACTTTATTCAACTTATTTCTCGCTATAGTTTAAAATTTGATATTGTCAGTCTTGTGATCCATACGAATCATACTTCAGAATGGAGTCCTCTTTTTCTAAGAAAAATCAATCAACTCAGAGCACTCCCTATCAACCTTCTCTCACAGAGTGTTCTTCTCAAAGGGGTTAACGATCAAGTTGATGACTTGGCCCTTCTCTTTAAGATGCTGGTCATCAATGGCATTCGTCCCTATTATTTACATCACCCTGATCCAGTAAAGGGAGCGACTTATTTTCAGTTAAGTTTAGAAGAGGGGCGAAAAATCTTTCATCAACTTAAGAAAAGAGTGAGTGGTTTCATCCTCCCTCACTATGTCGTTGAACTACCTAATGGAAAAGGTAAGGCCCTTGCTTTTAATTCTCAAAATTTTAATTCTGATGGAAAGTGGATTGATAAAGATGGTGAGTGGATTGAAAATCCATTTTAGAATCTAAAAAATCTAATCATCTAAAGACTATTTTTTTCACCGACCTGAACTCGATCCCTCAGGCCTTTAATAAGTTCTTCTCTGGCAAAATCATCCAAAGGATTGGAAGAAAGAAAAATCGTAAATTGATTGGAGATATTATCACCTTTAAAAAGATCGACAGGAACCGTTACAAACTGATTATTATTCAAGAAAACCATTCTCAAGTTATAGAGCCCATGAAAGAAAGTGGAACCTAGATAACTTAGCTTTGTATAGTTCATATAAAGATCTTCCAGATTCTTCAATGAACGAATGAGAGTTTCCGAGACATTTCGAAGTGGATTTCCCCCCAAGTAAAGCCTCTTCAACAATGGATTCTTGGCAAATAAATCACTGGGGAGCCACACCAGATCATTTAAGCTTAGGGCCAATTCTTCTAGTTTCTTAAGGTCGTTGAAAACAATTGAGTTTAAATAACGAAGCTTATTAGAAGTCAACTCAAGATTAATCAATGAGGACAAACCTTCAAATGATCGAGATTCTAGAAACACGATCTTGTTGCCACTAAGAACGAGAAATTCTAAATGACGAAGTTTGTTGAATGCGCCTGACTTAATTTTTTCCAGACAATTTTGAGAAAGATCCAAATAATGAAGCTGTCCTAAGTCTTTAAAGGTATCTTTTTCGATATCACAAATCTTATTAGAGCTTAAGTCTAAAGACTTAAGATAAGAGAGTCCTTCAAAATCTTGATAACTGATTTTAGAAATATCATTATCGTAAACGGAAAGAGATCTTAGTTTTCTTAAGTGATTTAGCGCTGAACTTGGAAAAACCTTCAAGTGATTGCGAGAAAGAAAGAGAGTCTCTAGATTAACGAGACCAGCAAGATCTTTCTTAGAGATTGTTTCGAGCCCTAGGTCCTGAAGATCTAATCTGAATACTTTCTTTAATTCAGAGTCCGAAATTTTCTGACAAGGTAGCTTTAGATCTTCTTCTATTTGTTCTACGATCTTCGTTTGGCGAGTACAGATATCAGCCTGTACTGATACAATAGGAAGAAGTAATAGGACTAGAAGAAGTTTATGCATTCTACTCTTTGAAGGTGTTGTTAGTTGTTATGCCTCTAAATAGATTTGAGCGACGCCGAGCATAACTTTTATTTTTAAGATTGACAACACCAGACTGAGAAGACTATTATTCGTCCACCAAAAAAGATCATTTGCGGGTATAGCTCAGTTGGTAGAGCGTCTGCTTGCCATGCAGAAGGTCGCCTGTTCGAATCAGGTTGCCCGCTCCATATTTTAATCAAACACAAAAATGACTAATACCTCAGTCCATCTTATGCGACCTGAGGCATGGCAATGCCTTGCTGTCTGGCCCAAAAAAATATGCCTGTGGCATATTTTTACTTCTTGGGTAAATTCGAACACGACCAGATTAGTAGAACCGAGTTTGGGCCAGCGCCTGTTCGAATCAGGTTGCCCGCTCCATATTTAATTTAAACACAAAAAATAACTAATACCTCAGTCCATCTTATGCGACTTGAGGCATGGCAATGCCTTGCTGACTGGCCCAAAAAAATATGCCACAGGCATATTTTTACTTCTTGGATAAATTCGTACACGACCAACTTAGTAGAACCGAGTTTGGGCCAGCGCCTGTTCGAATCAGGTTGCCCACTATCTAAGGCTTTGAAATTAATCAAAAATCAGACCAAGCTACTGAATAAACGTAAGGGTTCTTTTCTTATCCTCAAATTTAAAGAATAGGACGTAAAATACCGATAAATAGTATTGATAATATTCTTTTCAGGTGGACCCTTTGAAAGCTAGAGCGACCTTTTATCTCTATTTTTTATTCGTGATCAATATTTACTCTCTAGGTATTACCGAACATGCACAAGACCTTGGAACACTCAATAGTGTTAATAATGGCTTTGGCACAGTCGAAGAATGTGAAGAAGATGACTCTTTAAATGGCTGTAGTGGAAAAATGGATGATGCCCTTAAAGATATATTAGATCTTGCTACTGTTAACCAATGTGTAGCTAGTCATGCTGAAGTTGAAAATTCAGGAATTGATATTCCCAACTGCCCCCAACCAGGCACAGACTTTCGAGGACTCGATCATACATTTCCCAGTGGCGGAATATTCGCTATGTATATGGGCAATAACTCAGCTTTTCTTCAAAACCTAATCGACGAGTATAGAAAAGATAACCCAGCTGGACGTTTCAACTTGGTTATCCCGAGAGGATATATTGATAACTTGAAAGAAGACGAGGAACTAACCAAAAAATTAAATCAGGCACAAGTTAATATTGTTCAAGTAGAGGCCATGCCTTCTGTTGAGCGCTGGATGCAAGATTCATTTGAATTTGGAACCTTAAATGGAAAGCCGGCCCTCTATCAACTTGAACATCATACCGAACAAGGAAGGGATTTAAGCACTAGGCTTACCTGTGCCATCGCAAAGAGTTGTAATGTTCCTTACCTTATCCCCCCTGATATGGTTGATCCCAATAATGCAGACTACAATAGTTTAAATAGTGGTGGAAATTTAGAGACCATGCCTGGAGGGACAATGTATCGCGGAACCATTCAAACGGATGGATTTCCCAAGTACAATACAAATGGCAGTCTAGAAGTCCCTTTTGAGTCTCAAGCTCAAAAGGTTCAAAGAGAATCTCTTGAAGCCAACGGCAATAAACTTTTAGATCTCGACACATCTTTTCTAAGTGTTGGTCACGTAGATGAGATTATTAACTTTGTGCAAACCAATCAACCTGCCCCCTGTAACTTTGCCCTTCTCTTGGCCAGCCCAAGAAAGGCTTTTGAACTTATGGAGTCGACTGCCAATCAAATCAATCTTGAAAAAGAAAATGAAGGTGATGCCGGATTTATTCAAGATATTCAAAACCTTCTTATCCCTAAAGCTCATGCAGGAGCAATGAAACTATTTGGTGGCGATGACGATACTCCTTCTGAGGATATCGATTGCGAAGAAGTGAGTTATAACGAACTTCTTTATGATGGAGCCTTTGAGGAGATAAGTGAGGGAAAAACTAACGAAGTCTATGAACGTAATTGTATTGATGATCAATCAGTAACAACATTTGTGGATTCAGATGAATATCAAATCCTTAAAAGAGAAAATCTTGAAGGTCCTCCTTCTATTGAAGATGTAATGAATAGGAATAAAGATGCTCTCTTGAGAGAATTAGCACAGACCAGTGGATGTTCCGCTCCCCCCGTTGTTGAAGTTCCAGTTTTCTTTCGAGGTGGAGTTGCTTATGCGCCCGACCTAGTCAATGGTGTCGTCCATACAAATCAGAACAATACTTCTACCATAATTATGCCAAGAACTTATTTTCGTCCCTTCGATCAATATATGGAAGATGAACTTACGAAACTTGGAGTTGGTGCCACCTTTGTCCATGGACTTGGCTATCACCTGCTAAATGGACAAGTACATTGTGGAACGAATACAGCAAGGATATGTAAGCAATGAATAAGATTATCCTCTTTCTCCTATTTAATTTACTCAGTCTAAATCTTTATGCAAATGAAGAACCTGTCTTAGTAAAAGGAGAATTCAAATTACCCTCAATAGAATCCTTAATTCAGTTTCAAGTACGAAGCTATGAAAAACAATATCTACTGGAACTGAAGGCTGATGAGAAAGAAAACTCTCAAGCGACTTGCTACTATAAAATCACCCGTCTTACGGCTCCTCAACAAACAAGAGGAGTAAATGGTCTCATCTTTGCTAAAGCTAAAAAGAAAAAAGGAAAAAAAATATGTACTTTTGCATTAAAGGATAAAGCACTCGAAAAGATATTAAATGATACTCTTTTGATTAATATAGAGTATCGTCTTAAAAATGAAGATAAAATTCAAGGTCATATTGAAATTCAAACCTTGAATAAAGATTTTAACGCTGAATTTTAATTCGAAAAGATCTCAGAGCTAAACTTTAAACTTCCCATTAATTCTCTATCTGAAGTCAGAGGAATTACCTTATATTCTTTTGCAAGCTGAGCATATTTATTTATTAATGCATCATCAGATATATATTCCACACTAAAAATGGGAATATTTTGATCGCGGTAAGAGCCTAGTGTACTCATAATGGAGTCATCTAACTTGAAAGCATTATTCATTGCTTTGGACCCCGAAAAGAACATGGACTCAATAGCAAGACCATCTATTAGAGAATACCATTTCGTCGGATCATCGAGATAATGAATAATGGAGCTACCATTTTGTTGAATAATTTTAAATTGTGGATTTTTACGTTTTGCATGCTTACTTATTAGAGCAATCAAACCCTGCATTTGATTGGCCCTTTGTTTTTTCATTTCTTCAGGATAATAATCGAAGGCATCTACAATATCGAGATAGACGCCGTCAAAACCAGAGTCCAATATGCCATCAAGATAACGAAGCATAATTTTATGCCATCGACTATCCCAGTACTTTACTTTAAAATTGCCTTCCCAATTTTTATTTTCGTGCTCTACTAAATCACGAGGCATATTCTTATAATAATCTCTATAGTCTTCTGCTTCACCTATAGAGAAATAACTGATAATCAGATTTCCATTCTCTTTCAAACGCATTATTTTAGACGAATCAACTTTTCTATCTTTATAATCGCGATCAATTACCCAAAGAGTATTTTGGGTTTCGTAAATTCTTCTATAGTCATAAGGACTATTATAACCTTGAAGCTGATAACCCCAAACCTTAAACTCGTCCACATTCCTATCCTTTAAGTGTGTACAGGAGATCATTCCAGATAAAAAAATAAGTAAATTAATTAGTAATAAAGTTTTCACTCGTCATCTTTTGGGACATAAAGGTTTTGTAGTCAATATTCTTAAGGGTTTCGTTAAGAAAATAGAAAGAAGAAATCAAAGTAAGAAGCGAACTTACGACATATCCTAGGCCATGATATCGAACTCCCATTTCCACAGTAATCCCACTTAAGACAAGATTTGATATTAAGAAGATAAGATAATTAATTAGAACGGGCTTTCTCTCTTCAAAATAAAGAAGAACAATATTAGAAATCAGAAAAAGAATCTGCAAAAAAGCACCTATCACACCATACTTAAAAACGGGTTCCATAAGCGAGGGAAGATATAATAATTCAACAATTTCTTGAGAAAAATACCAACAAATCACACTTACAAAGGTTTGAATCTTAATCAAATTAACAATTGTTTTTTTAAGAGAAATTGTAATTTCTTCGATGCCATTTTCTAAAAATTTTAAATTATATTTATCTTCAATTGCTCTATAAAAATAAGTGTATTTAATATAGAAATCAGTTTCAACTTGTACCATAAAAACAGCAAAGGAAGGCACGATAGTCAAATACGATAAGAACATAGCCGTGTCGTAATATTGATTAGTATAAAAAAGGCCTTCTACATGATCTCCTACTTCTGAATACCAAAAGATAAATTTATCTACCCATATCCCCAGATAATAGAACATGCCTACGAATATAAGTTTTTTGTATTTACTAAAATAGGTTAAATATTCTAAAGAAAAATATTCAAAGTCACTGTATTCACTAAAAACATTCTGGGCTAAGAGAATTGCAGTTAGGATCTGTCCTAGAGCGTAACCTCCAATATAACCAATAAGTGCAAATTGTTTACCTAGAACAATTGAAAAAACAAATGAACTTGCTCCCCCAATCAGAAACGATATTACAATTTTTACGTAATTTTTTGATGCTGATAAGAAAATCATACTCGACCAGACAATCAAAATTGCAGCGAGTAAACCCACACAGATCATTCTAAGAATGATCCCCCAATCAAAAAAGGCGTAGAAGAAATATCCTAATGTTCCGGAAGTTATTACAGCGATAGTCACAATATTTATGAAGACACCTCTAAATGTTGAGATGTCTGCCATATACAACTTATCTGCGAGATAACGAGTCAATGGCATTTCAAAGGCTCCAAAAAGTAACAAGGAAGCCGCAAAGGTATAACTAATAATACATTTAAAAACATATAAATCATGGCGATTAAGGCCATGTTGAGCATAGAGACCAACAAAGAAGACAGACAGAACTGATATGAGCCAAGGCCCGGAGGAAATGACGGTAGAATAGATCGTCCCTTTGAGATTATCCCAAACATTTTTTCCAGAAAAATATTTTGTTAACCTAAAACCTATTCCGGCCACAAATATCTCCTAATCAGTAGAGCCTAATAATTTATTATAAGATCTTAAATAATTCTTCACAGTGATATCTTCACGATAATACTTTTTAGCTCTAATTTGGGCTACTTTTCCCATTTTCATTAAATCATCTGGACTAGAAACAACATTAAATAGAGCCTGTGCTAACAAGTCAGGCTTACCAAAGGGAACAACTTCACCAGCTGCCCCCAATGCCCTATCTTCATCAGACATTCCATAAATAAGTTCACTACAACTACCTACATCAGTACTTACACAGGGGACTGCTGCAGCAAAAGCCTCAAGAATAACCATAGGTTGTCCTTCACTTATTGAACTTAATACTAATGTATCAATCACACCATAGTATTCTTTAACATTAACTTTACCTGTGAATTCAATTACATTTTCAAGATTTAGAAAGCTGACAAGTTTTTTACACTCTTCGTAATATTCAGGATCTTCATCATAAGGACCAAGAATACTCACTTTAAGATTGATATGATCATCAAGAAGTCTGCGTAACCCCGATGCAGCTTTGATAAAAGTTTTTATATCTTTTATTGGTACGACTCTTCCGACGAGCGCAATATGGACTTCATTCTCTTTTTTACTTTTTTTAGTGATTGAACTAAAGCTTTCATAGACTATCCCATTTGGGATGATTTTTATTTTGTCAGCTTCGGCTCCATAGCGAATTTGTTTTTCCTTATTTCCTTCATATAGGGTGGTAATAAGATCAGCTTGCTGATAGGCAACTTGTCCCATGAAATGAAACATTTTAATCCACCACTCTTTGAATGTAGAAATATTACTCTTGGCCTGTAGATCTGTTTCAGCGTTAAAGATCCTATCCGCTTGATAAATCTCAATTTCTCTCTCATGACTGTAGATTCCATGTTCAGTGAGCATGAAAGCATTGTTTCCTTGTACTTTGGCCACTGCCCCAAGAAGACCTGCGTATCCGGTAGAGAGAGCGTGATATAATTTAGCCTTTGGTAATTCTGTCGTTAATATTTTAAAAATAGGATAATGGGTAAAGCGCCAGGTATAAAAGTAGTCAATAAAAGATGGAGCTTCTTGGTCTTTAAATTTATTTTTATAATAATTGGAAAGCATATTCCAAGCTTGTTTGCTCTTTAGTATATCAAAGGGATTAAAGCTATCATCTAGAGGTTTTATGACCTCATTATATACTGCTCCAAAAAGTTCTGCTTTTCTCTCTCTCGGTGCATTATGGAATTTTAAGAGTAGCTCTAGATCAAGCTCAATATTCTTATTTGGTAGTTCATCATCTACCTTATAGTCAAATAACTCGACTTCTTTAATCAATTTAACATTATCTGGAATAGGATAACGGTATTCATCATTTTCATGAGAAGTCGCACCAATATAGAGGATTGAATAATTTATAAAAGGTGTATTTTTAATAAGTTGATAAACACAAGTTGAAACTCCCCCTGTAACATAGGGATATGTACCTTCAAGGATTAAGCATACATCACTCATAACACCTCCTCGTGAATACATCTAATATATTGATTAACAAGTGGAGCAAGAGCTTCTTTCCTAAGAATAACTTCTTTATAGAAGAAGCTCATATGATGAATGTGTGCATTTTGACTAAGTTTCTTTAGGAAGCTTATTTTATTTTCCTCATTCAACATCGAGTAGTATTGGTTAATCATTCTTTCTATCGTTTCTTCTGAAAACCTAAGATCATAAGAAATCCAAAATCGATAAAGCTCGTTAAGCAATTCATCACTCTTTATGCCTTTAAATAACTCTTGGTCTCTATCTTTTATTAAACTTACAGTATGGTTAAAGAATAGAGTGTAATCAATATCATCTCGCTTCATGAGAAACGAAGAAAGCTCAAAAATAAACTTCTTAGAAACATCTCCAGAAGAGAGTTCTATCAAAAAATATTTATCGTGAAATAGAGGCTCTAGAATTTTCAAATATCGATTATTTGTTTTAATGAGCTTTGCGAAGACTTTGATCGCATGATCTCTAATCACATCTAACGAAGTATTTTTAGCGACCTCCAACCCTTTCTCAATTAAACTTTCATTGGCATTATATAAGAGACAATCAAAAACAAGGTTTACAAGATCTACTCTTCCGTGAGTTAAAATATTCTCCAGATAAGGAAGCGCTTTTAGCTGTAATTCATCACTTATTCTTCCCTCTGATAATTTCTTAAGGATCACATGGTGAGATAAATAATCGAGAGATGGATTCTGTTCAAAGAACCGAAACAAAATCTTTTCATCCTCTAATTTATTGATCTGATACAGCTCTAAAAGAGCTGTATAGCTTTTAAGACCTGTTGATTCAAAGATAAAGTCTTCTAAGAGTTTTTTTATCTTATCAGAAGGATATCCAGAGCAAAGATTTAAAGTCATCAATTGAATAATATCCGGTTGATCAGAGCTAAGAACATTCAAAATAAAGTCTTCTAGTCTAAAATCATATACATCAGTGAAGAAATTCAGAACTCTTACTTTTCCTTTATCATCTTGTTCATGAAATGAAGCGATCAACAGAGGAATCTTAATACGGTTTTCACAATTATGAAGAGCCCAATCTACATGAAGACCTACATCTCCCTTTAATCCAAGATGTAAGAACCGAATAAGAGCAGTGCAACTTTTTTTATGATTTATTTTACCTAATCGAGAAAGTACCTCTAATTTGATGCGGTCGTTTTCATTTTCTAAGAATATTTTCTCTAGTCTCCTAACTGAAAATGCACCCAATATTTTAGAGTAAGAACGAATGGTAGAGATTTGAATTTTCAAATGTGAAGATTCAAAATAAGGTTTAAGGAGCTTATAGTCGTAAAAACTCCCTAAAGTGCCAATCGCACGTATTGCAGTATTCAATAAATCTTGATTTTTCGAACCTGACAGCAATATTTTTTTAATATATCGGTTCCCTCTCTTATCTTTAAATTTGATTAAAGTATTGATGGCCTTTATCCAAAGGTCATCATCGCGTATTTGAAAACAGGTAAGAACAATATTAGAAAGTTCTTTTAAATGATTTTTAGATATAACTTCTAATAAAATATCTCTTTTTGATCTAGGTAATCTACCCCAGGCATAACGGATAGACTTTATTTTCATATACCGTAGTACCTTACTTGATTTAATATAATCTTGGATAAGCTGATAAGACTTATTATTTAAAGAATGACTTCCACTTTTACCATTCCATAAGACGAGTCCAAAAAGGGCGGTACCTGATACCTCATGCCTTGGAGAACTTAAGAGGGTTTCGAGTAGGATCAAAAAGTTAAATCTTAAGTTATCATCATTTCTATCTTCAATTACTTTAAATAGCTTATAAAGAATTTCTGCATCATTTATTTTTTTTAATTCTACGGTGGCACGGGACCTTTCATTCCAAACATTGGAATTAAGTAGATCAAGAAATTTCAGGTAATGATCATACTGAGTCACTAGTCCACCAATCTACTCTATCATTAATAAGTTGAAATCCTGTTTCAAAATCCTTAATTTCATTACAGTAGTCAATCAAGCTAAGGATTTCTCGACTATTATAACTTGCCTCCGCAAGATAGAATTTGATTTTAACTTCATCCTCTTCTTTAATATCTGCAGCAAGTGCCATTTTAGCAACCGAAACAAGGTCTTCATAACGCTCTAACTTCAAGTAGATTTGAGTAATTTTAACATATAAATAGGACTGTTCTTGATTAAGACTAAGTGAAGTTAAATAGTCCATCAATGCGCATTCTAAGAAATGTTCCTCTAACGTTTTATCTAATATTCCTAATAAATAGGCATCTAAATAAGCTACTGCTCTCATATTATACGCGATGTGATCTGTAGGATGTCTTGAAATATTATCAGAGGCTAACTCAATTTTAGTCATCATATCTTGTTCAATTTTACCGAGAGCCCCGTTGGCAAAATAACGAACTTCGTAATCATCTCTATCCAGACATTTCTTTAGAATTTCAATACTCTTTCTATCAGAAATTTCTGTTAATTTTTCAATGGCGTTAACTTTTTTAGCGAGATCATCTCCATTAAAAACTTCCATATAAGGTTCAACTTCTAATGACTTAAACCCGGCTCCTTCTTTATGCACTTCATCTTCTTCAAGCAATGTTTTTTTTATCGTGGAATAGTCCTCAAAGTCTTCCTTTCCCAATGGTAGATCATAGACATCAGAATGTTCTTCACTTTTCATCAATCGAAAAAGAGGTGTCAATATCAGAAATAAGCCTATCGCTAAAAAACCAACAATAGGGATAAATACATCTAGGGAGAGAATAAGAAAGACCTTCTCCTTCTCCAATTCATTCTTATAGAGAGAGTATGCAAGAATAAGAGCCGATAGAGGATTGGCAACTAAGACAAAGAACTTAACAGAGATATCTAAGCCCCCTAATAAATAGAGGATCACTATTTTCAATAGTATGGAGGCAACAAGCTTAATCATTAAGAAACTCTCTCAAAACTATCTAATTCTTTAATTCTATTTGCTTTAACAGAGTTTTCAGAAGAGATTTGAAACTCGACAATTAATCTTTCATCAGTGTCAGATACCACAAGATTAAACTTATCAAGTTCCAACGCCAGCTTCTTTGCTTTATTTTTCACTTCTGTATGATCATCTAAAATGATGATTAAGAGTTCACTCTCCACATTGCTTAAACATACAGAATCACGACTTTTTAAATTAAGTCTTAAAAACTCTACAATGAATTTTTTAAGCATTCGCTTTCTGTACTCACTGGCCGTATCATAATTAGCAAATACGACTTTCATAATATTTAAAGGTATTCCGTACCTTTGGGATAACTCTGCTTCTTCACTTGCCCTTCGTAAAAAATAATCATATTTATAGGCTTTATATTTAATATCTGCTTCTGCATTAATTCCAGACTCTTCATACTCTATCGCCTTTAGAAGAGAATCTTCATACCAAAGAGCCAATTCTTTAATAATATTAATATTCTCAGGAATAAATTCTAAAAATGGCATCTCTAGAATCACAAAGAGGCCATATATTTTTCCGGCATTATATATAGGAAGAGATATCAAAGGCTCTTTCTTTAATGCTTCAGAATGATTTGCATCCTTAAGCGTCAATTCCTTTGCTATTTCTTTAATTGTTACAAGCCGCCCAGTATCTATCGCTTTTTGACAAACGTAACTATTCAAATCAAATTGATCTACCTCCTCCTGACTTACAGTAGAAGGAGCGATAAAAATGTACTCACCTTTTTGCTCATCTAAATTATAAAAAAATGCTTTACTTACATGGGCTCTTGTTTTCACAACTTCTATAAAATTATGGGTCAAGTGTTCAACACTTAAACTATTTAATTTAGCAGCTGAATCGTGAAGTTCTTTAATTGTATCAAGCCTTGTTACAATTTTCTTTTTCAAAAAATGAATTTCTTTATCTTGAGCTTCTTGTTTTAACTTTAGTTTTTCATAGACCTTATCTCTAACTTGTACTTTCTCTCTCCATTGATTGAGTCTATTAATGGTTCTTTGTTGAATATCACCGACAACCAATGAGATTAAAATCATCAATATAGGCACCATGAGAAACTCTAGACTAAAAATTGATTCCACTTCTTGAAAATCTACTTGAATGGTAAGTAGAGAAAAATAAAGCAATGCTGAAAAGGAAGAGCAAAATATTGAAAATTTAAAACCTCTATAGCAGGAAAATAAAACGCTTAGTACAAAGATCGGATTGGGGTTGATCTCTTTCATGGCAAGATCATTAGGATTATAAAAATAATGTAGAGAAACAACCACTGCTACTGCAACGGTAAAAATCATAAAATCTTTTAAGTATTGATTCTTTTCTTCCACTTTCTCAACGTCTTTTATTCGTTATTCATAATATCAATGATTTGCTTATAGAACTCATTCGGCATAATAGGCTTTCTCGTGTAAAGACCATTAAATTCATTAAGCTTAGTTAACTCTGAATCACTTAAGTCTTTAGCTGTTAATAGGATGCACTTTCTATCTTTATTTAAACTCGTACTTTTAATTTTTTCGATGAGTTCAAGGCCATTAAGCTCATCCATCAAATAATCAATAATAAATAAATCAAATGCACTCTTTTCAACGATTTCACTAGCTTTCAATGATGAAGTCTCACTCACGATTTCAATATCATCATGAAACTTCATTAAAGAAACAACGAGAAAGGAAAATTCATGGCTATCGTCGACAATTAAAATTTTCTTCTTTTCCAATTCAAACCCAATGTTATGTATATCAAAATAAAAAGAACTGTCCTTGAACTCCAATCATTGAGGTCGCTCCCCTAGATACATTCAAAGCTTCAGTATAATGTTCTCCGTATAATTTTACACTGTTATAAGGGCTAAACAAGTAAGACAATTCTGCTCTAAACATATTGGAATGCACAAAACCAATTCCCCTTCCTAAGTCTCCTCCTATCCCAAGGTCTAATCCGTATATCCACTTTTGTCCCTCTAGAGATCGAAGATGTCGGTTATTACATTTCATAAGAAGATAATAGGGTACTGAATTCTTCAAGTAACCAAGATTGAGCAATGGACTCGACTTCGTGATATTCGAATACCCAACTAAAGCCCCCACTTCATAACAACTCTCTACATTTAGCCTACGGGAAAATTCGAAGCGTGACCTTATTCCCATAGACTTTCCATCTGAGACGTTCGCTTCAAAGATATCTAAAGAGGTCGCAAGGTAGTTAAGGCGATTAAAGAATCTTTCATAATAACCAACGAATCCTCTTTCAAATGCTCCCCTATCTTGAAATAGGGATAGTGTTTGATAAGAAGGCATAGAATTATTGAATTCTAAGCTTAAGTAACTTGTGGTGTCGCCATAAATATATTGGAATCCAAAATTCTCACTTACTTCTTTGTCTAATGTAGAAATACCCAGCTGAAGACGTATAAGTTGATTTAGACTCAACCGATATTCAAAAAAGAGTTCATTATAGTTGATTTTTTCATTTCCACCCTTATTCAATAAATAGAATTCTTCTCCCAGGCCAATAGCAAAATCATTAAAGAGTTTTGCTACTTCTATACTCATGAGGCTAAAAGAAAATTCACTTGTCCACAAATGATAATTGTCAGTAACCAATCGCCATGCATTCTTTCTTTTTTCAGAAAGCAAGCTCGAATTATAATACTCATTTAAAGCTTTGTACTGTATCTCGGGCTGGTCCGACTTTAAAATGAGTACATCCAATTCTTTCTTAGCGCTTTCGACATCTCCACGATCCAAATACAGATAAGCTAACTGTTCTCTTAATATCAACTCTTCAGGATACTGAGCAACAAGGCTTTTATTCAATTGAAAAGCCTTCTCTTCCTCGCCTCTTCGTCTTAGACATCTCAACCTAATACTTTGAAGCTCAAAATTTACAGATCCCTTGCTATTTTTTGCTTGAGAGCTATTCAAGTCATTAATAACCTGACATATCTCTTTATAAGACTTAGATTCTGCCCCCGCCTCTTGAAAGAAAACTTCTTCTTTCATGCTTAGAAGATAAAGCTCTTCACTATTCTTAATTTCGTTACTTAATTTTTCAAGTGTCTTGATCTTACCATTGGCCTTCTCAAAGTTTTTCTCTCTTATGTCTTTAGCCAAAAGAACTTCAAGTGCCATTTTGTGATTAGGCTCTAAACGAATGACTCTTTCAAATAACTTCTCTGCTCTTTTATAATCACCCTTCATATAATAGGCTTGTGCCAAAGCAGATAAGAGGACAGAAGAATTGGGATCATCATTTAAAAGCCTCTCCACGACTTTAATAACTTCTTCGGGGTCACCAATCTCATTTAATAAATAAACGATTCGTTGTTCAATTTGATAAATTCTAGAATTAAATTTAGGTAGATTTTGGTATTTCTTTATGAAAATAACATCATCTGAGGATGAATTCATGGCAAGCTGAGGTCCCTGTCTCAGATAAGTTCTTATATATGTTTGATTTTTCTTTTTTTCCAATTCTAATAGTTTTAAAAAAGCCTCTAATGCCTTTTTCTTTTCCCCTATTTCATCATAGAGATCACCCAGCCTCTGCCAATATGCCCTATTTAAAGGATAACGCTTAACAAGCCTTTTCAACGCATCAATAGCACGCCCCTTCTCCCCTAGATCATAGAAGCGGTCTACGAGGCTCAACATTTCCTCTCTATTTAATCTATCGCGCTTTAAGATATCTACATACTTACTTTTTGCTTTTGATTTATCATTATGTCTAAACCAAAATTCTGCGAGATTAAATTGGAGTTCTGTATCTACAGGAACTGTATTAGCAAGAAAGAGAGTTAATTCCTCAGAGTTACCTAGCAACTCAAGTTTTTCATAATGATAAATAATTCCCTCTAAGTAATAGAGATTATCTTTCACCTGTTGCTTGCTAAGTGAATATACCTCTTTAGGAATTTCATTAACTGAATCAAGTTTATTAATACCTAAAATCTGGAAGGCTTGAATAATGGCACGTTTATAGTCTTCCAATACTGTAAAGGATTGATATAGATAAATATTATATTTCAACCGGACTTCACTATTATCTTTTAATTTCTTTTTATAGGCCTCAATACTTTCGATGGCCTTATCAGCTTGTTTTGTAGCTAAATAGTAAGAAATCATTTGTTCTTGAATCATTCTATTTTCAGAATTCTCTATTTTTTGAAAGACACGATTAGCTTCTTTAAAATCACGTAAATATCTATATCCTTGTGCAATTTCTAAAAGTAGTTTTTCTCTGTCACTCTTTCCTTTCAATAGCTCAGCTCTTTTCTCTTGATAGTAGAGACGCTTTACTGGAAGCTGATTCCAATCAGATAATTTCTCAAGTTCTTTTAAATAATCCAAATTATGTGGACGTAAAGTATGAAGTTTCTCCATCACTTCGAGAGCTCTTTTTATATCTCCTTGAAGAGTAAAATAATCTTTAATCTTTTTTAATACTAAGACATCTCCCGTTTTTAAGCTTTCTGACTCTGAAAGGTATTCTAATGTTTTTTCATATTGATATGAGTTAAAATATAAAATCCCTAACTTAGTTCGACTCGGAATGGTTAGAATAATGACCCCAACTACGACAAACAAAAACAAGAAGGCCTGAACCCTATTAAATAAAATCACATCGACTCCAATTGAATTCGAAACTCTCCAGTTTTTAATATATCAAAGCGTTTCTTCTTATCCTTATTCATCACTTCAATATATCCTGGATAATGAGCTACCCCTGTAATTTCTTTTTTATTGAAATCTTTAACGAGGACGGTCGCTTCACTTATGTATGGTTGAGTCTGCTTCTTGCTTGTCAGATAAATTTCAGCATTCGTTTCTTTCCCTAAAAAGACATATAGACTTTCGTTAATTACCTGGTGCCCTATTATATTTACAGATTTCTTATAGTCTGGAACCTTTTCAGGTTCATCAATTCGAAATGTCTTAACTTTACCTTTTGTCTGAACTTTATAATGCTCGAAATTAACTTTGTTTATTTCTATCGTTTTCCAGTCATGAACCATCTCAATATAGAGACTAGGAAAAATAGGATTTATTTTTTGTTTTAAAGAAAAATCGTAAGTCTCTTTCAATGCTTTTAAAGATGAAACCCTCTCGCCTGAATAGAAGTGATAATAAATATTTATGGGTCTAATTCGAATTGGTTTTTCGGTATTCTTAAAAGCCTCAATAACTTCTCTAAAACCACTATAGGGACCCTCCCATAAATTTGTGTATAAGTTCTCATTGGCATTCGAAGAGTAAACTTGAGTATAGCCTCCTACCATACGATAAAGTGGAGAAAGTCCAGTATACGAAGCGTCTACTCCATCAAACTTTCCATCACCTCCATTCATGTTGAGAAAGCCTTCTTTATCTAATAAGGCCAATGGTTTCTCAGGAGGAGAACAAGAGCCACTCCATAATAACGTCTTCGCTTTCTTTCCTTTTGGCATATAGTTTTCATTTATGTAATTAAGAGACCCGACTACCTCAGTTTCATAATTCATGACATAATCTTTTAAAGGGTAGCCAACGATAGGACCTTTATGATTCTTTATATCCTCGCCTTTTAAATATATCTTTTTATCTGCCAGAGTAGGATTTAAATCCCAACTCATAGGATGAGTAAAGGTATGGCTTCCCCCTTCAACATAGGGGAGCTTGTACATTTCTCTAACATTTTCTTCGATGGATGCATTTCCGAGATACTTAGAAGAGACTTCAGCAATTATGACACTTACCATGATGGGAAGCTTATAATGGTCAATAATCTCCTTAATTATAATATCCCCGCTATAAGTTTTATGATCAACCTGGCTCACATTGATATATCCATCTCCATCAATATGAGTATAAAAAACTCTACTTCCATATAGTGTCGTTATATCTGGAGCTAGTTCTAGGCCATTTTTAAAAAAGGTTTGCTTAACTATTTCAAATGGATTTACTCGCCATTGATTTTTATAATCGATTGGATTCGTAAAAATTTCGTAACCCGATTGAACATAGGAAATTTTAGGATTTACAAAGATTACATCTGACTGGCTCTTGTCACCTAGAGTTTGAATTTGTAACCATGTTTCACCAGGTCCCATTCTGTTGACAACTCTTACCGACTTTAATTCATTATCTAAAGTTCTTTCAAACTCTATCCAATGAGGAGAAGCTAGTTTCTTTGCCTCTAAAATCATCGGATTATCAAAATAATCGCCTTTAAAGTCGAGATCAAAATCATTAAGGACTTTATTGACAACGCTAGGCTCGAATTCTTTCTTCTCTTTTCCCTTGGAGCTCGAATCTATCAAAAAACCAAACTCACCCATAAGCAAGAAGGGTAAGTTCGCCTTTCTAATATTCTTTAAAACTTTAAGATAGTTTTCAGGATCATTCATTTGATCATCACGAAACCAAGAAAGAACTCCCCTATATTTTTTTAACTTCTCTACTTGAAATAACTCTTTTGGTAATTCTTTAGCGACATCAATATACTCCACTTTCAATCCGTAGTGGTTGAGAACAACCTCTAAGTTTTGATGAATATGATTGGCAGAGCTATCTTTGTATTCGTACTCAGTCGAATCCCAAAAACCAAGAACAACACGCTTCATAGCAGCGGCTTGAATATCACTTAGAGTGAAGAGAAAAATTATGGTCCAAATGGACTGGTATAGAAATCCTAACCTCACTGCAAAACCCCATTTCTTTAAATAAAGACATCTGAGTGATCTAAAGTGTTAATTTTAAAGGATTTCTATGCTCTAAACAAAGCAGCAAGCTTTGCCATTCAACACATAACTAATTGAAATTGCTGTCTTTTACCATAGAGGAAGTATATAGCGAACACCCCTTTGATTATCAGGGTTCTGATCTTGAGTCGTTGAAGCAGGAATTCTAGAGACTTTACCTGCTACTTGGCCCCTAGAACCCTTAGGGTCAAAGGAAATATAGATAAGAGATAAGCTCAGTAAGCTAAGAATAGTTAAAGAATGGGTCCATTTAATCTTCATAAGAACCTCTTCGACAACTTGATTATTTTGCTCAACTACTTTTATCATTTTCTCCCTACTTTCAACCACTTATATTTATTTCTTGTTGGCCATTTGAAATTCTATTATGCTCTATAGACTATGGGCTCAAGTCAGATACAAAATAAAATCCTCCTTATCGTGGATACTAATATTCAACGTCGTTCTCATCTTGCAACTAAGTTAAGACTCGTTGGACATACCACTGAAGTCTCAGATTCAGGCTTCCAAGTTATCAGCCTTCTCGAAAACGCTATTGATCACAAACAGAAGTCGTATAGTGGATTGATCATCGTTGAAGATTCTGAAGATATGCCGGGAAGAGAAATTATGCTCTTAGTGCGAAATCTTTTTAAGGATAAAAGTAGCTTCCCCATTCTTGTACTCAATAGGGCCCACGATCCCGACGATATATTGCTTACCATTAAAGAGGGTGCAAATGAATATGTTGTGGATTTTGATAACCAGTCTAAAGTTTTAGAAAAAGTAAGAAAGCATATACCTGAGCCTCATTAATTTCCAACTCGTATTGTCAAAACGTATCATTTCAAGTATCTAGGTAGAAACAAATTATTAAAGGTATTTAATACGTGAAGCTCATTATTAGTGCTCTATTCCTATTTATGACTCAAAATTCTTTTGCTTTAGAGTTGAAACTCAATTCTGATAGAAATCAGAATGACCAAAAACAAAAAGTACTTATTAAAAGTGAGATCTCACAGAAGTCGATACGAAATGTATTTGAGACCATACAAATGCTTAAGCAAAAAAAAGAAATGGTCTATCAAAAGAAGAAGGCCAAATCTACTTTAAGAAAGTCGATTTAGCCCGTCCTATTTATTATTACTGAACTTCTTTTACCCCAACACGATCAAAATACGTTTTGATTTTGTTACACTCGCGCTCAGTGATTTTAGAGTTATCCATACAGCTGGCAATGATTTGTCTTCTATAGTCTAAGAAGTTCGAGCTCGATCTCAGACGCTTGGAAACCGTATCAAAAACAACCTCCTTCATTCTATCCCAACCGATGGCCTTGATGGAATGACCTATAGCTTGATTCGTAACTCCATTAGAAATATGAACCCCACAAGAGTCATTTTCCTCACTAGGCTCACAGTCACCAAAAAGATCATTAACCTGACTCATGTGAATCGCTTGAGGAGATGCTGAATTTTGAGGGATTAAGAAATCTCTCAAGGCTTTATCTCCTTGCTGCATGACTACCTCACCTATTTTAAAATCATAACCTCTTTTTAAAATATTACTTTCTACCCCAACACCTAAAATGTCACAGACGTGCTCATTAAGTGCTCCAGATTCTCCAGCATAATCTAGATTGGCCGTATGAGAAACGATTGCATGACAATATTCATGGCCAATAACATCAAAAGCCTCGAGAAAATTATCTAAATCATCTCCACCGCGACCAAAAATAAATTGATTATAAGGACTTCCAATCCAAGCAGCGTTCTGGCGTAGAACATTTGTACCTAGTAGCTTTGAGCCTTTATATCTTACCGTAGCATCAACTGCTGAGCCCTTATTATCAAATCCATTCCATTTAAAGTCTGTTTTAAATTCTTCTACAACTTTAGAAATATTAATAAGAGCAAGATCATAATCCTCTTGTCTAAATAGCCCACGATCAATTTCAAAGTCCTTAGCCTTTGAGGACTCAGCAGAGCGCTTCTTACTTTTCTTTAATTTAAAAAGTGATCCTCGCCAAATATTAACAGTCACATGTTTATCTAAATGAGATACTTGGTGAAAAAGTCCTAACTCTTCGTGGTCAACATTTAATTTTAAAACTTTAGGAATAGCGAAAGGAGCAGAAACTTTATAGACCAACTGGAAGGAATTCAATCCATCCTTTGAGGAAAATACTAATTCCACAGCACCTGTCTTTTTAAGAAACTTCACAATAAAGTCTGAGTCTTGCCTTGCTCTTTCAAGGAATATCTTCTTTGTTCTTAGCTTCTCATCAGGATAGATACTCTTTGCTACTGACTCCCACTGGTCAACAATTTGATCATCACTAAAAACTTCTTTTAGAAATTCATCTCTTTGAGAAGTCGATAAATTCTTAAATTTAGAAAAAGAACCATCATTTAAATCTTTAAATAGAGATACCTTCGATTCATATTTTTTTGAATTAATTAATGAAGAGTTGATAGAGGTAATATTACCAAATGAGCGATCCTCTCCTTCTTTCTTAATATAGACCACCACTTCAGCACCTTCAAAAGGAACATGATGTGTCTTTCCTGAATCATCACGATAGTAAAGAGATTGCTGTAGTCTTACAGCACCAGAACCATTACTTAAAAAGACCTTTCCCTTTTTATTCTTATCAAACTGAGGGTTAAAATATAGTTTCCCAATCTCTTCAGAATTTTTTAGATTTTTAAGCACAAGAGACTTATTATCATTTAGAAAAGATATCAAGGTCGCAATTTGTTCGTCCCCTATTGTTTCAGCTTCACTTACACTTTTTTGCTTACCTACAGAAGGTTTCACTTGATTAATAATTTTCAAAACAGGTGATTCAATTTGAACTTCAGAAGAGGGAGCACCATCTACAAATAACTTCAATGGCGACTTGGCCAAGACTGGAACATTCATCATCATTATACATGCGAGACCAAGATATTTTTTTGAAAGCATAACCTCTCCTTTATATAAGAGTACAAAGAACACGACTAAGAACACGACTAAAAGTTTGTGTCCTATGAAGAAGCAAATCTAGTGCCAACTTAACTTCGTTAAATACTTATAATTAGATATTCATTCTGATGAGAAATGTTTTATTTTAAAAATGTGTAAAAAGAGTATTCAATTCTTCAATGAATCTTTAACTATAAATAGGTAATTAATTCATATAATTTGAGAACTCTTACACCATGTGTATAAAGTTTAAACAGCCCCATCTATTGCAGTTACACCAATTCAACAACTTAACCTCCTCTTAAATTGGCACTAATTTTGAAAACATAATTAGCAATACATCTTTTGGAGGAAATATATGAAAAGTCGACATCTCGTACTCGCAGCAGTTCTATTAAGCTCAGGTTGGTCATCTCAAGTCGCTTATAAAAAACACCTCACAGAAGTTAGATCAAAAGCCCATGCTTCACGATCTATAGCTTCTCAATTAGAGCAGCTCTCTTTAGAGAATATAGGAGAAGAAGCCCAAGAAATTAGCAATCTTAGTTTAAAACTTAAGCGTTCAAAAGAAGAGCTTGTAGAAGAGCTCAAAAAACAAGATGTTAAAGACCTTATAAGAAATGCCAAAAAAGATAAATTAGATGAGATAGCGAAAACAAGAGATCTTCTCATGAATCGTTTACAAAAGGCAGAACAATTCATTTCCGAACTTAACTTTCCTGCAAGAGATCAGATCACCAGGGTTCCAGTGGAGCACCGTGAAGACCTAGCCGATAAAGCAGAAAGTGAGTTTCAAGAATCAGATGGAGTTGATGCACCTCCTGTAGCGCCACCGCGCCCTCTTGAAAATAAAGAAGAAATTGAAAAGCTACTGGCTGACTCTCGCAAGAGAGTAGATGAGTTCAATATTGTAGATTTTGAAAATACATTAGATGAAGCTCTCATCATTACACTAGAAGAAAAGTCTATCGCTAAAGATATTGAATTAGAAAGATTAGAATCAAGAGTATGCTCTCAGAAGTCTGAGCTTGAATCTTTAACCGCTAAGGTTGAACGTCTCTTAAAAGATAAGGAAGAGGTCGTTGATGAAATGGATGATAAGAAGAAAGATAAAGAAAAGCTAAAAAATAGCGAATACGCAAACTATCTTCATCCTGCATTATTTATGAATCCATCTCAATTCTTCTCCCAAGGATTCATGGGAACAAGCCAGGGACCAGATTACTCATTCCTTAGTCAAAGTTCTCCGTTTGGAAATATGGGCGGTATGGATATGAACTTTTTAATGTTAACAAGTATGCTCAATCAAAATAGTGGCTTCGGCTCTTTTGGTGGAAAGAGCCAATTAACCTACGCCCCCATTTATAATAATAATCAAACTTACGCTGTACCTTCATCATTTATCAATCAAGGTCAGGGAACTATGAACCTTCCGTTAAATGGCCAAGCTCAGAATATGCAAGGCGATCCAATGATGATGAACCCGTTCATTCAGCAACAAGGTGAGTCCACTCAAGGTATGATACCGAGTTACCCAAGAAGTAATGCTCTTCAAAGCAATAATATGGCAACACAAAATAATCCTGGGCTTTCAGTAAATGCTCAGAAATTATTCAATTAATAATAAGGACGAATAAGATGGCCCACTACAAACAATCAAAACTAAAGAAAATGATAAGAAGTCATATTTTCTGCTTATCTCTATCCTCTTTGGCCATGATCTCCCCTCTCTTTATGGCCGAAAAGGGTCTAGATTCGAACGCGAATAGACTGAGTAGCTATCAGGGTCATCTTACTTCTTCTTCGTATAGAAAAGTATCTTCAATTGAATCTTCAGAGACTGAACTTTCAAGTGAAGAAATTATCGAAGAAGCTCAAAATGTCTGTGCTCAAAAAAAGAAAATTGAAGATCTATCCAAAGAAATTGAAAAGCTTCAAAAAGAAAAAGAAAAAGTTGAAAGAGTTCTGGCAAAACTAGAAACGCCAAATAAAGAAAAATCAATTGAGTCAGAACTAAAAAAAATGTCAGAGAAAGATATACTTTCTCAATTACTCTTACAGCAAATCTATACAAACCAAATGCTTAGCCATTCATATATGAATACTCCAATACAATCGCCAGGAACACTTCGCTTTGGTGACGCCACTATGATCATTGGAAATCATACGGGTAGCTTAAGCTCTCAAGCTTTAAATAATTACGCCGGAATGGCCCTATATAATCAGATGGCCTTAGGAATAAAAAGGAATCAATCTTGGAGTCCCCAATTTAATGCCAATGGTAGTTTATCGAATGGCATGTACGATACCAACGATCAGACGAGTCCCTATCATAGCAACTCAATCTATGCAGACCAATATTCTGTATACAATACTCATAACTTAGGAGCCTTTCTTTAATTATGCCCGAGTATTATGCTCCGGCATAAACAAGAATCGGCAATTTTTTCCTAAGGTTACTTTCCTTTCTGACGATAAAAAATATAAGCAAAGTGATTTTGCTAAAACGGGTTCGAGAACACCCATACCCATCGAATGAAGGAAGGAAGGTATCTCATGAAAGTAACACCAGTAAAAAAGAAAACAGGTAAAGTACTCATTAAGAAATGTCACCAATGTGGACACATAGCTGAAAGTTATAAAGAACTCCAGAAATGTGGTGGCTGCAAAAAATCATTTCTCCCAAGTAATTACTTCAGTAAAGTTCACGCAAAAAATACAGAAGAATACTCACAACTCTTTAGTATGAGTGATGAGTTGCATGAAGATGAGCTTATCAAAGGCCTTAGCGTTCTTTGGTAAAAAGCAAAACTAAATTATCTCTTTTTTTTACTACAGAATATCAGTACATTATGACGCCTACACTAGGCGTCATCTAAAGAATCTATATTCGATCCCCATCGAGCCATGTACAATCCTTACATGGAGACTACAACACAACCGACACAGAAAAATCATAATCAATCTCAACAGAAATCCGGACTACATCCCGTTATATTAAGACTCTTTGAAAAAAGAGGTATGTCACAAGACGAAATAGTAGAATTCCTTTCTTGGGATCTCAAAAATCTTCCAGAGCTCACAGAAATGATGGGTATGGATGAAGCAGCTGATCGAATCTTAAAGGCCATCGAAAACCATGAGCATATTGGAATCTATGGAGATTACGATGTGGATGGAACTACAAGTTGTGCGCTTTTTTGGCACTTCTTTGACATGATTGGATTTAAAGTTTCTTTAATTCAGCCAAGTCGTTTTATTGAAGGTTATGGACTCCATGCAAGTAGTATTGATAAAGCCGTTGACGATGGTATTAACCTTCTCATCACAGTAGATTGCGGTATCACAAATAATGAAGCCGCTGATTATGCAAAAGAAAAAGGGCTAGATCTTATCATTACGGATCATCATAAAGACGCAAGAGATGAAATGCCTAATGCTTTGGCAGTAGTCAATCCTAATCGTAGAGATGAGCCCGAAGACTCTCCCCTCAGACCATTGGCCGGGGTGGGTGTAGCCTTTGCAGTTTGCTGGGAAGTGAGAAAGAGACTTGAAAATAAAGGACAATCTATTCCTTCCCTTTATCCTCTACTTCAATTTGTAGCAGTAGGGACGATTTGTGACTTGGCCAAATTAACACCTATGAATTTAAAGCTTGTTCGCCATGGCCTAAAGCAAATTCCTCAAACTCAATATGCAGGTATTCGCGCATTCTTTAGTCCAGAGGAAAGAAAGCAAAAGATGATCCCCTCTGAAAAGCTATCTTTTAATGTAGGGCCTCTTATCAATTCAAAAGGAAGACTCGATCACCCAGAAAAAGCCTTAAACCTTCTCATAAGTTCAGATTCAACTGAAGCTTATGAAAATTATTCTCATCTTGAAGTCAGTAATAAAGAAAGAAAGTTCATTCAGGCTGAAGTTTTCCAATCAGCTAAAGAACAATATCTGAAAACTTTTGATGGAAGTGACCCAATTGTCGCTATTGTCTATCAAGAAGACTGGCATGAAGGAGTGATTGGAATTGTAGCGAGTAAGCTAGTAGAAAGTTTTAAGGTACCGGCCATTGTTTTTACGAATGCTGAGCAAGAAGGAATCATAAAAGCTTCAGCTCGATCGGCAGGTGATCTTAATATTTTCAATCTACTCCAAGAGTGCAGTGATCTTTTTGCCAAATTTGGGGGACACAAAGCTGCTGCAGGCCTTAGTATGCCTAAAGAAAATCTGCCACTCTTTAGAGAAAAAATGGAAGGCCTTCTCCGAGAGATTCCTCTAATAGAGAGAACGAAGGGCGAACATTATGATCTTGAAATCGCTCCTCAAGAAATTAATCCCAAACTAGTCAAAGAACTCGATTTATTAGAGCCATTCGGTATGGGTAATGAAAAGCCTATTTTTAAAATGAAAGGCATAAAGCTCACCAATTATGACCTTCTTAAAGATGTTCATGTTCGATGGAGTTTTGCTCCCAAGGATCCAGCAATTAAAATGCCTCCCCTCAAAGGGATCAGTTTCAACTACATTGGAAGCTTTAATAAAGCTCATCCTCAAGAAATATTCACAAGACAAAATAATGAAGAGATTACGGCCTATTTCACCCTAGGAATCAATCGATTTAATGGAAATGAATATATTCAGCTCATGGTCGATAGAATCACGATTGACGAAATTTAAGACGAAATAAAAAAGGCCTTCCGTAAAGAAGGCCATTTTATTAGAAAAAAGAAAACTTCTTATCTCTCTATTGTAACTTTCTCCATAACAACAGCCTCTTCAGGTCTATCGTTATAATCAGTTTTTGTGGTACCAATTTTTTCAACCACATCCATTCCTTCAATAACTTTACCAAAAACAGTGTGTCTTCCATCAAGGTGTGGAGTTTGGGCCAAAGTTACGAAGAACTGAGATCCATTAGTACCTGGTCCAGCATTCGCCATTGAAAGAATTCCTGCACTATCATGTCTAAGCTCTGGAAGACATTCATCTTTAAAGCGATAACCAGGACCTCCAGTACCTATTCCATCGGGGCATCCCCCCTGGATAACAAAGCCCTTAATTACACGATGGAAAATAAGGCCATCATAGAAAGCCCCTTCTTTGCTTGTTTCTTGTCTTCCCTCTGCTAAATTGATGAAGTTCCATACCGTTTCAGGACACTCTTTAGCATAGAGTTCTGCTTTAAAAGTTCCTAGATTTGTTTGAAAAACTGCAACTGCACGATCGATATCTTCTTTATGATCTGATTTCTTAGTTCCACCTATACCAAACATATACTCTCCTAAGTTTAAAGTTTTTGGGTTTTAAAATTACCATTAAATACGCTTGGGATATTCCATCCCTTTTTAATATAAATATATTTCTTCTTATTTTTTAAAACTTCATCAAAATCTAAATGATAACTCGTATCGAGCTTTCCACTATTCGTGTAAGGAGTCAAAAGCTCATAGGACATGAGTCGAATATTCTTTTGTCCCAATCCCGATTTTTTCATCCACTCTTCTAGTTCAACATAAGTCATGCATAAGCTTACAAATACAGGATGACCTTTATACATTTGTGGCTCTTGTAGCTTAGCAGCTAGCTCCTGTTCATTATTTACATAAGGATCTATCCAAATAATATTAACTCTTTTAAAACTTGGCTTTCTGAAAATACGAATACCTGCTTGAATTCGATCGCTGACCTTATAGAAAGTATCCTCTTCTTTATCAAAAGGAATGTGACTAACTCCCTTATCTTTCTTTAATTTTTGAATTTCATGATTGAACATAAGTTGCAAATGAATCGATTCTTCATAGCTTAATCTCAACGATGATCTTAACGAATCCATATTAAAGAATTTAATCGACGTTTTTCTGCGACACTGAGCCTCTTCATTAAAGTTGGCCCAATAAGGAACCTCTGGAAGAAAATACCTCTCCACACCGGAGCTTACGAAATATTCTTCAACTCTTCTGCGCTCAAATCCAGCGTTTGGCCCTAGTTCATTACGCTTGTGCGAAGTTTCAGAAAAGGAACAACTTACACCTAAAAGCAATACAAGAAATATTTCAATATTTAATATTATCTTAAGAGAATTATATTTTCTCTTTAATGTCATTTGTATTTATCCTTTTGAGAAAAAAGTGAAGATCTCATCTATACAAATTTTAACAAGCTCTAATCCTTGAGTTGGATTAAGACTTTTACCTGCCCAATCGAGCTCCATAAAACCAGGCTCTACTTCTCTTTTCTTAATACTTTTTAGGGCATCATCATCTTTTTCAAATCCTGTACAAACTAAAGCACAGTCTTGAGCTAAAGTAATGAGCTCTTTTCTATCATTGTCACTATTTTTCCAAGCTGGTAATTCCAGAGTTAAAAATAACTGATCTCTATCTGTCAGCTTATCTACCGAAGTAATTGTATAGCCTTCATAAAGCTTAATTTTAGGATCAGGAAATTCTGGTCGAGGGATTTTCGCTTTTTCATGAGGGTCTAACTCTCTCCACTTTAGAATCTCTTTTTCAATATTTTCACATTCAATACGCCAATCTTTCATATATTGAGTAATGATCGAGCGAACTTTAGTTTTTAAACCAATTGATTGATTTTTATCGGCAAGAAATTTTTCAAAAGCAGAGCTTTGATGGGTCACAATATTTAATTCATGACCAGAATGAGCAAGCCACTTCTCAAGAAGACATAATTGAATGGCCGCTAATTCCCCATCTCCAACCAAAGTTACAGTTTTGTATTCCTTTTCAATTTTTTCAACGGGAAATTCATGGCCATAATAGATCATTCCCAGTTCTGATAGAGCTGCTTCATTGAGAGCGTAATCATATCCTGCTCCCATTCGATGAGGAGTCTGGAATGGCCCTCGAGCATCCACAACTAAATCAAAGTCCTCAAAGGACTCCACTTGATTTTTGAGAGACTCTAAAATTTCGGAACCTATCTTCTCTGCTAGTTCAGGATTCTCTGCTAACTGCTCCTCGACTAATCCAGAGGCATTCAGTCCATAGGTCACTCTAAAAAGATCAACGAGACGAGAGCGATTTTCAATTTCTTCTTCTGGATGAAGAAATTGTTTTTGAACTCTGATCAACTCTCTGGGAACAAAAACGCGCTCAGAGCTTAGGAAAGCGGCTATTTTCTTATAGTATTGATTCCAAATATTCTCATAAGTTACCGCTTCAAGATCTTCAGAATTAAAGGTCGTAAACTCTCTTCCCCATGGGGATAGTTCCATCCTTTCACAGACCCTATCCTTAGAAAGGATATTTTCCGCCATTCTTTTAATTTTGCCACCGGGAGCTTGAGGGCCGATCATTTTGACCATTGCCCCTTCTAAGTGAAAATATAGGGCCAATTCCATTGCCATGGGACCCGTTCCTAATATCGCTAATTTCATAATCAATTGTTAGCATTTTTATGACCATCAGACTAGCGTACAACGCTAGTGGTCTAAAAAAAAAAGGCGCTCAAAAAGCGCCTCTATATACCTGTTTATTTGATTTCTCTTAGAGAAAGTAAACGGTGCTTGAACCTTTATCAACACTAGAGTGTTCAGCAAATTTATAGAGAAAATCGATAAAAGAGTGAACGGCTTGAAAACTAGGAATCGACTTATCAAACTCACATCCATATTGCATATAAGTTTGCCCGTCTTCATCTACAAATTCTCTTCCATACTTAATTTTAACGACAGCTGGTACAAAAGAGTGCTTCGTAAAATACATACGCATTGTCATCTCTGTTCCATCTTCAATCTTTGCGTCTCTTTTAAAGTTCCAAGGAACTTGAAAGAGGCACCCATCATAGGAAACATCAACCAAAGAAACGGGATACTTACTCCCCCCTTGATCAACTTCTGTATAAGCACCTAGAAAGTTATTGAATAGAACACGTTCAAATTGACGCCTCTTATGTTCAATATTTTCTTGTCTCTTGCCTACAAAATCGAGAACCTTATCGGCCATGCTTATCTCCTTCATTATGAGTGGCTACTTGGTTAAGTAACGTACTTATTCATAGGATCTTATCGGCACTTTTTAGAAAATCATGAAAGATTGATAAAAAAAGAGAAAGGCACTGAAAGCGGCAATTTTTACTAAGTAACTGATTTTATGGACTAAATCTTTTTACTCCATACAGGAATCTGAGAAACTTCAGAATAAATACGCTTATAAGACTCTAATCGACTAAATAAAGCCTCTTTCCCTTGATCATCAAGGTCAAGATTATGGAAGGCGCATCCCTTTGAATTAGGCTCATGCTGACAGTCTGTAAATTTACACTGAACCCCTACTTCTTCAAGATCGGGAAAATAGGTGATCAATTCTTTAGGATCAATATCGTCTAAGGAGAAAGAACGTATACCAGGGGAATCTATCAAATAGAAATGAGGAAACTCGACGAGTTCTGACCATGTGGTAGTATGGGATCCCTTTCCTACTTTCCCCACGGCCTTAGTTTTCAACTCAACTTCACCACCTGAAAGTTTTGAAATGGTTTGGCTTTTCCCTACTCCAGACTGACCTAAGAATATAGCAGTTCGACCTTCCAATGCGCTTTCAAGATCTTTCCAACCTTTATCTAGAAACTGTAGAGAATAATCCTCGCCCTCTTTAGCACAGACTTCAAAACATTCTACACCTAAGAGTTCCAATCTACGTCTTTCAAATAATAGGTCTGGTCCATTTTCACCGTCATACTCATCCATTTTGTTAAAAACAACAATAGGACGAATTCCCCACTGACAAGCCCGAACTAAGAAACGATCAACAATCCCCTGCTTATAAGCAGGTCTGGAAACAGAAGAAAGAATCACAAGGAGATCACAGTTAGCAGCAGTAACTCTCTTTCTTTGCTCACGAATAGATACTCGGTAGATTTCAGATGTTCTCTTTTCAATATCCTTAATTTGCCATTCTCCGGTCTCTGGAATGTTATCAAGAAGAACATAATCTCCAACAACTACGTTGCGATCTTTTTTAAGAAGATTACCTAGTGCTGTTGCACTAATCATCTCTCCATCTTCTTTGCGAACATCAAATTCACGTTTTGAACTTCGAATGACTCGACCTTTCATCTATTCACCTTCTTCCATTTTCCACTTCATATTCATATATCCCCAAGGAAAAAGAAGATTTTCGGGGTCCATATTAGCTTTTAAATATTGAAACATTTCAAAGTGCACAGGGCTTAAAAAACTTTTAATATATTTTTTCTTAATTAATCCAATTCCATGTTCCGCAAAAGGAGAAGCCCTTAACGATTTTATATCTTTATAAAAATCACCAAGAATTTTATCACATTTATCCGCTTCTTCTTTAGAAGGCATAAAATTAAAGTGAAGATGAGCATCTCCGAAGTGGCCAAACAGATTGTAACGAATTCCTTCATTTGAAAAGTTTCTATATAGCTGAAGAAGTTCTTTAAACTTTGGGCCAATGGCCTGTACATCAGTTCCTTTTTTTATAACACCCATTTGAGAATTGACTTCAAAAATGGCCCTAGGAATTTTCATTCTTAACTGATGAAACTTGGCGACGGGCATGGAGAAAATGGCGTCATCTTTTATAAGATTTAATTCTGTTGTCAGCTTTTCATAGACTTCTTCGAGATCTTTTTCAATCACCTCTAGAAAAATTGTATCTTTACCAACCACCGGAATTTCTTCTTTATCTAAATAATTCCAAGAGTTCTCATCAATTAATTCACAGGAAAGAATTTGATGGCGATAGCGCTGAACCCAGTCATAGATCTCAAGGTGTATACTGTCATCTCTTTCCCACTTAGGAAGAGCGAAAAAGAGAAAAACAACTTCATGAGACGGAGCTGTTGAAAAACTCCCGTCGGTAATCACCCCTAGCTGACCTTCTGTTCCAACCATGAGATCTGTCTCTTTCTCAAATCTAGGAAAAGGGGCATTCTTATAGCTCCTATATTCTTTGTAACTTTCTTGATAGCGCTTTAGGAGATCTTTTGCTTCTTTAGACTCAAAGAGATGATGCTCACTCAAATCTCTATCCGAATAGAGAGTATGCTGATCACCAGCTGTATCCATATAAGTAAGAGTCTTTATCTGATCCCTCAAGGTGCCATAACCAAAACACCTTTCTCCTGTGCAACTGGTGGCTACGCCACTTAAAATTTGGGCCAATTCTTCTGTAGGTGAAGTCTTGATATTTCGCCCATAAGTCTGGCAATAGGCCTTGGCCTCTTTCCAGTTGACTGCTCCAGAGAGCTTCAGCTCATGCTCACTACTCAGCTCCATTTGCGGAGATATTTGAGAGCTATCAACGATCCAATCAATTTCTAAACTCTCTAATTTATCATAAGGAATGACAGTAGATGTACGGGAGCCGAGAAAAATGAAGGGTGCTCTTTTTGCAAAGACCTGTCGAAGCTCATCTAAAGAGGGTAAGAATTGTTGTTTAATAGTCATGGCCCAGACTTTACCACTTTAATTATCATCAGTATAAATTACTTTCCTCCTATTCTTAGTCTTGACATCTGGCGGATATAGACCTAAATTCCGGTTATTATTCAGTTGTCATTCTCTCTAAAATAAGTAGAATATATCTTCTGATTACCTCAATGCACCCGTAGCTCAGCTGGATAGAGCACTCGCCTTCTAAGCGAATGGTCGCAGGTTCGAATCCTGCCGGGTGCGCCACTTCAAAACCCCTATTCATTCCCAACACCAAAACCAATTTTTAAACAGATCTTTTCGTGTGCAAAAACCTTCTAGGCAAAACTGGTCTCCGCCCATGCACTACGTCGCTGCGGCGTCGCATATGCACAACGGTAAAGCGGCCGCCAAACAAAGCTCCCAATGGATATCTTATCGAGATAACCTACTGAAATCTTTTTTACATTCCTTCAAATGACTAATTGATCTAAGAGTGACTACCACCACCAAACATACTCGCGGCCTTTTTCATCATCTCTTCCCGTTCTTCTGAAGACATATTGGCGACCATATTTTGGATTTCCGCAATTTGCTCAGGACTCATTTGTCCCATCATTTCTTGAGCTTGCTTCATCATATCTTCTTGATTCATTCCATTGGCCATACTCTCAGGCAAAACCGCTTCAAAAATGATCTTATCCCCCGACTTTTCATGAGCCGTTCCCTCTTGGGCCAAACTTTCAAGTATATGATTGAGATTTGCCCCTTTATTATCAGCAACTTCGTAGAGCTTTTCTAAAGGAAGAGAGACCTTTTTCATGGGAAAACCGTTTTGACCTAAATTTTTTAGAATCATTTCCTTTAAGGCCACACTTGCTTCATTCATACTTGGCTTCTCCTAATTTCTAAGACTTGGCAGTTATATTTCTTATACTAGATAACTTTACTAAACAGAAGTATCAAGGGCAAAATAGAGCTTCATTATTTAATAAGGACCTCATTGTGAAAAAGTTCATCATCCTCAACTCATTAATATTTCTCTTTACCACTGCCCATGCAGCCACTGAATTCGGAAAAAAAGTGAATAAGTCACAACTTACTCCTATCTCTGAACTTCTTGCAGATGCTAAGAAATTCGATGGCAAAGAAGTCACGATTAAAGGGATGGTGACAAATGTATGTTCTTACCGTGGTTGTTGGATGGAATTTGCAAGTGATAAGGCCTATCAAACTCTGCGTTTAAAAGTTCGCGATGGAGATATGGTCTTCCCTCTTTCTGCAAAAGGTAAAGTTGCTTACGCAACAGGAACCTTAAAGTACAAAACCTATAGTAAGGAAGAGCTTATTGCGCAAGAAAAGAAATATGCTAAAAAGCAAAATAAGAAAGCTGACCTCTCTCAAATAACAGGACCTAAAACATTTTATCAGTTTTCACCATCAGGTGTTCATATTGAATAAGAAGTCGCTATTTCTTTTAAATAGGGCCCTTCATCGTGACATTGGTTACCTAAGTATAGGCTTCACTATACTCTTTGCCTTGTCAGGATTGGCCCTTAATCATCGAGATGATTGGAACCCCAATTATTCATTCGTTCATAAAAAAGAAAAAATTCAAATCGATAAGTCATTCCAAGATAATGACTATATTGAAAAGGCTAAGGAAGTATTTCATATTCAAGAAAAAGAAAAAGGAGCCTTCTGGTCTTCTCCTAATCAGTTAAAGATCTTCTTTCCTCATGATACAACGGTCACGTTAATGAAAGATCAAAAGACCTTATTTTATGAATCTTTAAAGCCAAGACTTTTTTTAAGGGCCTTTAATGGACTCCATGTCAATGAAGTCAAGAGCTACTGGATTGTTGCTTCTGATATCTATTCTATTTTCCTGCTCTATTTAGCACTTTCGGCCATTTTTATGATTAAAGGATCTAAAGGTATTAAAGGAAGAGGCGGAATTCTCGCACTAGTCGGCCTCTCGGTCCCCTTATTCTTTATTTGGAATTTCTTCTAATTTAGAGGAAGTCCCAATCATCTTTAAAGCCAACTGCAATAATCTTCCCTTCTTTTTCAACTAAAGGTCTTTTAATAGCAGAACTATTCTCTACCAGAAGTCTGATTTGTTCAGCTTCGTTAGATTGCTCATAGTCTTCTTTAATTTTACGAAAGGTTGTTCCTCTTCTATTAACAGGTAACTCACCAAGGTAGGTTTTGGCTTTTTTAATTAGAGCTTGAGTTGGAGGCGTTTTTTTGAAATCTACAAAATCGTATTCAGCTCCTGAGTCATTTAATTTTCTTAAAGCTTTTTTTACAGTGTCACAATTTTTAATTCCGTATACTTTCACATGGACTCCCTAATTTTTTCAAAATCGAGTCCAAATTATGCGAAGAGTTTATTGAATAAACAAGTCTTTAAGCATCAAGGGTTGGGTAACGTTTACGCTTTTGTTCTAATTTCGTACCCTTTTTTTCTAATAGATATTTCACCATTACAGGTAGGGTGCCGTTATAGGTATTCTTTGAGAATAATCCATATACCCAGGAGTCTGCTCCAAAGGTATTTAAGAGTTGAACCGATTTAACTTCACCTTCCTCAACTCTACAATCTTTAGGATTACTAATGACGTAATTGGTTCGACAAACACTTGGACGTGACTCATAGATAGAACACTGTCCTTTTTCGTCGAGAAATGCACAGGCTCTCATTGAATAAGGAATTTTCATGTAAGCTTTTGTATCATTACCTGCTTTAGCCTGTTCCCATAAGCGAGTCCAGTTAACCTGCGCACCTCTTTCAATTTCTTTAACGAGTAGATGAGCCTCATCTTCTGTTATGGCCACTTGAGAGTGGCAACAAGCGGAGCAACCCTTCTTACATTGGGTCAAGTTTCTGACGACAGGGTCTTCAAACTGATAAGCAATCTCCTCATCAATTTTCTTGTGAACATAACGACTGCGTTTTATAGGATCTCGAATCTTGTCTAATTTCTTAGAAATATACTTCAATAGCTTACGATAGGAACTATCATCCTTTAATTGATTATAAGTTCTTACTGCTATTGCGGGTAAATTCATAAGACCCTTCTATCTAAAAATAAGATCAAGAAAATTCCTGATCAATAATAATTATACACATCGTCAAAAAATTGAACCTGAGTAGGGGTAATAATTGCCTCTTTCTTTGTTAAGAAGCTGAAATTACTATGATAAATTCGCTTTTTCTCAGCTTAATTGCTATAAGGTGATGAAATTTAACTCATATTAGGAAGTTGTTGTGATCCTCTGTTCTTTTAAAAATTTAAGCCTTAGTTTTGGTTCAAAAGTTCTTTTTAAAAATGCAGAGCTACTTATTGAGCAAGGAGATAGAATTGGTCTCTTGGGTCTCAATGGAAAAGGAAAGTCTTCGCTATTTAAAATACTAGAAGGCAAGCAAGGAGCAGACACCAGTACTCCCCCTTTTCTTTTTGATAAAACACAGGGCTTCTCTCTATTCCATGTCCCTCAAGAAATTCCAACTGAAATTCCAAGTCAAACGAGTATCCAAAACTGCTTTTGGGAATTTTATCCTAAATTCAAAGAATCTCATCATAGATTAGAAATACTCAATCAGCTCATCGAAAAAGGTGAAGCAAGTGATGGTGATTTAGAGGAACAAAGTAGAATTTTAGATTTATTCGAGGGAGAGGATGTCTGGAGTCTGGTGCATAGTTTTGAGTCGTACTGCAAGTCCTTAGGTCTAATCGATCTGAGTGCTCCCCTAAACGATCTAAGTGGTGGTCAAAGAAAGAAGATTCTTCTTGCTTTAGGCTTAAGTGCAAAAGACCAATTAATACTTTGGGATGAGCCTACCAACCACCTTGATATCGAAACGATTAAGCTCTTTGAAGAAGAGCTCTTACTTACAGATCAAGCCTATATTCTTGTTACTCACGATAGATATCTCCTAGGTAAAGTAACCACTAAAATCTTTCAAATTAAGAATCAAGAAATAATCTCCTTTAAAGGTGGTTATCGAGACTTCTTAGAATTAGAGGCTCAAAGAGAGCAAGATCGCCTTTCTCAACTCAATAAACTGCAGAATAGTTTCCGTCGTGAAGATGCCTGGATGAAACAAGGTATTAAGGCCAGAGGGACTCGATCTAAAAAAAGAGTTGAAGGTTTTCACGATGTTAAGAAGAAGATATCAGAGCTCAAAGGCCAAGCGAAGAGAACCCTTATGCTCAATGTCTCAGAGGGAAATAAGAAATCAAAACAACTTGTGGATATCAAGGACTTAAGTTTTGGTTATCCTAATAAAGACTTATTCCATCATTTAAGCTTCTCCGTCTATCGAGGAAACAAAATCGGAATTCTTGGAGAAAATGGTGTTGGAAAATCAACTCTTATCAAGATTCTTTCAGGTGAAATTAACGAATATTCCGGACAAATAAAAAGAGCTCCAGATATAAAAATTAAAGTCTTCACTCAACAAAGAGCAGAACTTCCCTTAGATAAGACACCATTTGAAATTTTAGGTGATGGTACAGACCAAGTCTTACTTCCCAATGGGGGAACTCAACATGTCATCAGTTATTTCAAAAAGTTTTTATTTAGTGGAGATGAAGTTCATAGACCTCTTCACACCTTTTCAGGTGGAGAGAGAAATCGACTTCAACTGGCCTTAAATTTAAAAGATGCTGCTGATATTTGGGTATTTGATGAACCTACCAATGATCTTGACCTAGAGACTCTTGATATTCTAGAGAAAACTTTACAAGAGTTCGGTGGCTGTATTCTTGTGATATCTCACGATAGATCCTTCCTGAAAAATATTACAAATAGGCTCCTTCTTATTGAGAATCAACAAATTGAGGTATTTGAAGGTGGATATGATCAGGCTGAAGAATATCTTGAGGTCAAGGCCCTTGAAGACCAACTTCTAAAAGAGAGCATTACCGAGGATACCGAGACCAAATCTCCTCCTATCAATGATAGTCAGCCTGCTATCCAACAAGAAGTTAAGAAAAAGAAAAAATTAAATCTTAGTCCAGCTGAGTTGGAGACTAAAATATCTGAAACGGAAGCATTAATTGAGAAAATTGACGCTCTCATGAATGAACTGGCGATTCATCAAGAATCCAGTGAAGGGGTAGAAAAACTGGCCCAGCTTTCAGAGAAAAAAGAAGAAAAAGAAGAGTATCTCTTAGAACTTTATGAGGCCCTCGAAGAGTAAAGTGGTTAATGAGCTTTACTAATTTTCTCTTCCTATGATCTTAATAAGAATAATAGTTAATCTCCTTTACCATAAAAATTTTTAAGTTAACTCCCTTAACAGTCCCCTATTTTCAGGTACTTTCTGATACATTCTAATCCTATTATCTAGACAAGACTTCAACTTCCATTGACTCAAAAATAGTTTGATGTTCAAATGGTTTGAAATTCAAACCGTTTGAATATCAAACTAAATAAGATTAGATGAACATTTAACATAAAGTGAATTATGAAAGAAGCAAAAGAGCTCGCTGAGATTTTCCCAGTCATCATTGATGTTATAAAAAAGAACTCTAAAAATATGATGGCATGTGAAAAAGAAGGAATTACTCACACTGACTTTAGAATCTTATATAACTTATATATAAATTCAGGTCGACTCGTGATGAAGGACTTGGCCAATCGATTAGGAGTGACAAGAGGAACTCTTACAACAACGATCAAAAGAGTCATCACAAAAAAGTACTGTGTGCGAAAACAATCCGATGAAGATAGCCGTCAAACATTCATTTGCCTAACCGCTAAAGGAATGAAGCTCATCGATAAAGAGAAAGATAACCTAGAAAAGAACCTAGAACATCTCTTTAACAAAATGACAGTAGCTGAACGAAAAAAAATTCTAAGTGCCTACAAATCTATATATGAAATATTAATTAAATACAGGGATAAACTATGAAATTCATTTTATTACTTCTCTCCATGGGGATGGTCAGTCCTGAAGCAAAAATTCTGTTAACAGAGGAATTGCTTTTGAGCGAATCGATCAAAGATACGCCCCAAATGGATCAATTAGAATCAACGCTTTTATCTACGCAAATTAACCGATCTCAATTCCTTGAGCAGTATGAACTCAATGGTTATGGTGGTGCTAGTCATATGCAAACCAAAGAAAGACCAGTTAATAGCTTTCAGGTAGTGAGTACTCCAATTACTCAAACTCAGATTGGCCTTCAGAAAAAATTCTATAATGGAGTAAAAACCTCAGTAGATATTTCAACTTATCAAACCTCTTCAAAAGGTAATGCTTTTATTCCAGAACTCGACAACGCGACAACCACTGTCGTAAGTTTCACTGCAGAAATGGATATCTGGAAAGACCTATTCGGAAAACTTTCTGAAAAACAAGTCGAAAATTTAAAGCTCATTGAAGATCAAACAAAGTTACAAAAGAAAATCAATTTGAGTTCTTATCAAATTTCTCTTCGTAAGATTTACTGGGCACTTGTTGCGAATAATGAGTCTTTAAAAATATATAATAATCTCTTAAAAACAGCAGATCTCCAACTTAAAGAATCTGAAGACCGTTTAAAGAACAGAGTAACAGAAAGAGACGAAGTTCTTCGATATAAAGCTCAAAAGGCCAGTAGAGAGTCAAGTTTAGAGTTTTACAAGTATCAAAAGCAAAGTTTAATCAAGCAACTCAGACAAATGATTCCAGGATTTAATGAACAAGACCTAGAATTGGGAACATATAATTTAGACAATACAGTAAACGAAGTCCTTTCTTGTACTTCTAAGATTGTTCAGTATTCAGGTATCCCCTATGAAAACACAGACTATGATGAACTTGTGGGAATGATTCAAGGTGTTCAAAAGAATTACAAAGATATTAACGAGCAGTATGACTCTCCCAACGTAAATCTCTATGGAACAGTTAAGTCAACTGGTGTAGGAGCAGATCGAAACGGTCAAATTATCAATGGTGACTATGGAAAGAGTATCGATGATATGACAGGACATAATCGTACAGGTTTTGAAGTTGGTGTAAACGTAAGCTTTTCTTTGGGAAAACAACAAAAAACTACAAAAGATTTCCTCAACCAGTACGATCAAAAAAGACTTGAGGCGACACTTAAAACAACCAAGGCCAATATGGTAGCAACTCATAAAGAGCTCGCACGATCCATTAAGTACCTTGCTTCAGTAGTAAAGTCTGAAAAAATTAATGCGAGTAACTTATCTCAAAGAATTAAGTACATGAGAAAGAAATACGAGCAAGCGAGAGCAACCGTTAGTGACCTTATCTCTGACCAAGATGCTTATATGAACGCTCAATTATCCACTATCAATGCACAACTCGAAATTGTAAATATCGTTTTAGATTACTTAACAATATATAACGACACTCCATGTGACTTTAATAAGAAGGCCTAAATCATGAAAAAACTTGCTAGCTTTTTTGTAGTAAATCAAAAGCTCACCTTAATCGTCACTCTCTTCATGTTCATCTACGGGATTAGAGGGTACAAAAGTATGATTGCTGAGACATATCCTAATGTTGATTTTGCTACAACTACCATTGAAACCGTATATCCAGGTGCGACTCCGAAGGATATCGAAGTTAAAATTACAAAACCCATTGAAGATGAAATCAGAACAGTATCAGGTTTAAAAGATGTTCGTTCAGTATCTCAGGCCGGTCAATCTAAGATCACGATTCGTATCGATATGGATAATCCAAAAGTCGATGTTCAAGAAACCGTTTCCGATCTTCAAACTGCTCTAGAGAGAGTAACTGATTTACCTTCTGATCTCACTGAGCAGCCTGAATTCACAGAACTTAAAGCTGAAGAAATTGCAGCTATTGAAATTGCTGTTACAGGTGAGAATGGAAACAAACGTAAAAGAAATAAAACGGCGGATCTTCTCAAAGAGGATATTGAAGATATTCGCAGCGTAAAGGCCGTAAATCTCTATGGTTATCAAGAAAGAGAATTTAACATTCTTCTCGACTCTAAGAAGTTGGAAACCCTCCATATGTCTGTAGATGAGGTAACAAAAGCTGTCATTTCACGAAATATCAATATCCCAGGTGGAGACCTAGAATTAGGTAAAGAACAAAAACTTGTTACTATTGATAATAAAGTGGAAACAGCGGAAGAATTGGGTGAAACCGTTGTGAGGTCCTCTTTCTCTGGAAAGAAGATTAGACTAAAGGATATCGCGACCGTTATAGACGGAGAAGAAGATGCGACCATCAAAACGCGGTACAATGGCAAAGCAGCTACTCTTTTAAGTGTTCAAAAGAAAGCGGGTGCTGATACTTTAGAGCTCGTAAGAGATGTAAAACAAATTCTTAAGACTTACGAAAAACGATACAAGAATGACCTTGAATTCTTTGTCTACACTGATGAAGGGATCAAAGTTAAAGATAAACTTGCCGTTCTATCTTCCAATGGTGTTACAGGTATCGTGGTCGTTATTTTAGTACTTATGTTCTTTATGCCAGGACGAATCGGACTTATGGTTGCCATCTCTCTACCAACGAGTTTATTCGCAGCTGTGGGGCTTATGCCAAGCTTTGGTCTAACCTTTAACTCTATTTCAATCTTGGCCCTTATTATCGCAATGGGTATGCTGGTTGATAATGCCGTTGTTATTAGTGAAGAATATATAAGAAGAAGAGAGGAAGGTCAGAAATCACTCGACGCTGCTATTGATTCCGTTGTTAACTTATGGATTCCAATTACAGCGACGGCCATGACGACTGTATCTGCATTCTTACCTATGCTTGCCACCACAGGTATTATGGGGCGATTTATTACTCCAATTCCGATTGTTGTAACCGCTGCATTACTCTTCTGTCTGCTTGAATGTTTTATTCTCTTACCTATGAGGCTTCACTTTGTGGGAAGAAATATTAAGCTTGAAAAGAAAACGGATGAAACAAATGGATGGTACGAAAAATTTGCGAAAAAGTTTGAAAAGCTTATGCAAGTTGTTGTTAAGCATCGATACATTTCAGCATTAGGTGGGATTCTAATCATCGCCTTCTCATTTGTGGTTATGATTGTATTTAATAAGTTTATCTTATTTCCCGCTGAACAAACTGAAGAATACGATATTAGAGTAGAACTCCCAGTAAATAGTTCACTAGAATATACAGATAGTATCGCTCAAAAAGTATCTAAAAGAGTTGAAGAAACCATTGAGAAGAAATGGCTGCAAGAAACAATTGCCTTCTCAGGTTATACACTCGTCAACCTTTTAGACCAAAGAGGACAAGTTGGGGACAATGTATTCCTTATAAAAGTCATGGCTTCAGACTATGCTAAATACAATGTTCACTACACTGACTTCTTAAAAGAGTTAAGAAAACTGGAAATACCAGAAGCAGAGACTATCATTATTGAAGAAAAGATTAATGGGCCTCCAGTTGGGACAGCCGTTAATGTTACTTTCCGTTCTTCTAATGATGAAAACTTGCAAAAAGTAGTCGATATGATGATCAAAAAGCTTGAAGAAGTCGATGGCGTTTTTGATGAAAAGATTGATGATGTTTTTGGTCCTGACGAGGTGGTTGTTGATCTCAATAATGATTATATCTCTAGGCTTGGACTTTCGGCATCTCAAATTGGAAATACTATTAGAACTGCTCTAACAGGATCTATTGTTTCCAATGTTACTTTGCTCAATAAAGAAATTGATCTCAAAGTAGAATTTGGAAATGTATCTAAATCAAGTATTGAAGATCTTAAAAAGATTACAGTGACTGACCCAAAAGGAAACTTAGTTCCTCTATCTCTTCTTGCTGACTTCAAAATTAAGGATGGAGCAGCACAGGTTAAGCGTTACGATTACAAGCGAGCTAAGACGGTAATGGCATCAGTTGATGTTGAGAAAATCACTTCAATTCAAGCGAATAAAATTGTTTCAGACTACTGGAAAGAAATTCAGGATGAATTCCATGATGTATCTGTAGTCTATGGTGGAGAGCAAGAAAGTACAAAAGAATCTCTTAACTCTCTAGCTTCAGCAATGGTTCTCGCCGTAATTGGAATCTATGGAATTATGGTTTATATCTTTGGTTCCTATCTGGCACCTGCGTTGATTGTAACGACAATTCCTCTAGGACTATTAGGGATATCAGTATCTTTCTATCTCCATGATCGTCCAATTAGTTTCCTTGCAATGATTGGGATTATCGGACTTGCCGGTATTATCGTGAACAACGGGATTATTCTCATTGATTATATTAATCAAATGAAAGAAGAAGGAAAAATGTCCTTGCAAGAGATTCTGGTTCATGCTTCCGTTACTAGACTTAAACCTGTTATGGCCTCTTCCATTACAACAATGGGAGGACTCTTTCCTACAGCCTATGGTATTGGTGGTTCAGACTCTATGTTAGTTCCTATAACCATGGCCATGGCCTGGGGACTTACCACAGGAACCATATTAACTCTAATTTGGGTACCTGCAGGTTTTGGAATCATTGAAGATTTCATGGAAAAGGTTTCAAATACTCGAGTTTATAAATATTTAACCTCTGAGAAATATTAAATCTAAGTGCCGGTTTTAAAACCGGCACTTTTATCTTCCCCCTCTCCCTCTTCAAATAGTGTTATAATAGATCTTATGTGTAGGCTATTTGGTTTTAGATCCGTTATTCAAAGTCAAGTTCATTCAAGTTTAGTAGATGCTGAAAATGCTCTCGGAATCCAGAGTAATGATCATCCCGATGGTTGGGGGGTTGCCTATTACGTTCAAAATAGTCCGCATGTTGTAAAGTCCGCGAAAGCAGCAATTGGTGATGCCATTTTTAAAAAGGTTTCAGGTATTGTTTCTTCAGAAACGGTTTTGGCCCATATTCGAAAAACAACAATTGGTAATAATAATATTCTCAACACTCACCCCTTTCAATATGGAAGTTGGGTATTTGCTCATAATGGGAATATCACTGACTATAAGGACAAGAGAGACTCTATTTTAGCAGAAGTTTCTCCCAAGTTTAGGCGTTTCATATTAGGAGACACCGACTCGGAACTGATTTTCTATTTTCTTCTTAGTTATTTAGAAGATGAACATGACCTGAATGCTCATGATATTGATACACAAAAATTCGCAAAAACTTTAAGAGAGGCCATCAATAAATTAATTTCTATTGCTGGCGAGCCCGCTAAGAAAGATAACTCCGGTGCAGATGCCACTTATTATACTTTCATTATTACCAATGGAAAAATCATGATTGCTTTCCAGGGTAGTAAAAACCTGCACTACTCTACTTACAAGAATAGATGCCAGGAAAGAGATATTTGTCCAAGCTTCTCACCCGAATGTGAAGCTCCTACTCAAACTGGAGTCATTAACCATCTCATTTTTTCTAGTGAGCCCCTAGTCGGTGAAAATATTTGGCACCCCCTAAAATTAGGTGAAATGGTTGTCTGTGATCCCCATATGCATTTTAAAATCCTTACGAACTAAGAATTCTCTCCTATTCTCCGATAAGATTCACAAGTTTAAGCTTAGGAAATCTATTGAGAACTCATCAATTTAAGATTTATACCCTTTTGATAATTATGATCTTATCTATAAGTTCATGTTCTCATCAATCTCAGACAAGAACTCCTAGTTCTCTCTTTAATTGCAAAGAACTCCTCTCTTCTATTCTAAGCTCGCGGTTAAGCTATCGAAAACAAAACAAAAATCTGCGCCAGCTTGAAGACAAAGCGATGCACGAGTCAATTCAATACTACGAATTCCAGACTCTTCCGCGATCACCAAAAACACCTCTGCAGGCACTCGCCACTCAAATAAATCTAGAAGAGATGAGAGGCATAAGACGAGGAGAGGGGATCCCATACGCCACCCACCCTTTAAAACTCTCTTACCTATCTGAATATCTAATTGGAGATAGTTCATCAGAAGCCGAACGAACCTATCTCTACACCATGATTCACGATGTATTAGAAGAGGGCCGTTCAACTGCACCAGAGTCACTTGAGTGGCTCTCCCGTTATTTTCCAGAGCACCCCTATATTGCCCAAGCAGCCTATAAGTTGGTTGAGCCTAATATTGAAGAAATTCCTATTTCCAAGGATATCCCATACTCCATGATCGAAGTCGTTGGATACGGGAGACAAATTGAGTTTTTCTACTTTAATCAAAATCAAGATAGGGCGTTACTTAATGCGAGCTTGATAGATAAGCTCTTCAATGTCTTTGATCGATTTAAGGCAGTCCAAGACGGTCTAGTTAAAGAAGAAAATTTTCTTACACGTATGGAGTGGAGATTGGCCAAGCAAGGTTACCTGCTCAAAAAAATGGGTCCCTATGCTCATCCCGATATCTCAAAATATGCTCAAGCCCTTCACGATAATATACGAAAGAAGTTGGGACTTTCACCCACGGCCATAAATAAGAAAATATCTCAATATAGAGAACTCGAAGCTCGTTATGCAGAAGATATTGATGCTATAATTATTAGAGAGGCTCAGAAAAGGAATTTATTCTAGAGCTAAGTAGTTATATTTACGAAGATTACTTTCAAGAACTTCACTATTTTTGCATTAAAGGATTGAGGAAATTCGTCCGATAAAGAGTAAGGAATCTCTATAAGGGTAACTACAATGAATTCAAAAACAAATACTAAAATCTTTTTCTTATTCATAGCTTCTTTACTCTTCTCCTATTCTACAATGGGAAGGAGTCCAGCAGTTGAGCCTGTCACTGGTATATCTATTGATCAATATCGTGAAGTTGACCCAAAGAACGACCCTGGATTCAAATGGGATCAAGATCAAAGTAAACATATTAGATTAATGGGTAAGAAGTCGGACTACAGCTCAGCAAGCTCTGTTACGACTACACTACTTTTTTTCGCAGCCTTAGCAGCATTTCCTTTGGCCATGTGGTTTGCCTTGATGAAATCTTTTCCAAGTACCCCAAGCCAACCTGAAAATACTGGTCATCAATCAGTAACGATTGATCTTGCTGCAGAAAGATCAAAGAGAGAAGAGTCCAAAGATCAAAGTTCCACAGAAAAAGTGGATAAGGCTTCTTAATTCACTACAGGGAAGTTACCTCGTATAGCTTCCCCATTTCCCCTTGCCCATATACTTATAGACTCGAGTTATACTGCCATATCTAATCGCGATCTCACGTGTGTAATCATCATCAAAGTCGAACATACTTAATTCAAATTTTCTTTGATGATAGTGATTTCTAAAATCTCTTTTCTCATCCCAAACATAAGGACCTTTATACATAGATAGAGTTGATAAATCGTTATTGTCCCAGGTTAAGAAATAGACTCTGGCCGTCCCCTGAAAGTTTACATAACGAGTAATGCCTTCATAGAAGTATAAGATCACCAGCTTTGCTTCACCTGATATATTTCTCATTTGTAATTTAAATACTCGACTCCAAGAACCAATAGTATCGAATTTATAGTCGTAAATTTTCTCGCCTGCACGATCAAAAAGTTGGAGCCAATCTCCACCATCTTTTTTAGAAATAAAGAAACTCTCAGGGAGTTCATCACCATTCAAATCAAGATAATATCGGTGTCCCCTCGCTTTGTAGTCATACTCGGGCTTACGGCTTCTCTCTTTATCTTCTTGAATCTTATGGGTAAGGAGTTCTCTAAAGACCCGTTCATCTTGGGACCGTACTGAAATAGAGGAAAGAATGATTAATACGCACAGCAAAAATCTCATATTTCTATTCTAACATTATCGTCATTTGAAGACCTTAAGTGGCAAAAGAAGCCTTTTCAAAGGCCCCTTTCATTCGATAGAATAACAGTCTGCGAAAGTCAGATATTAGATATAGAATAGGAATTTAGATGAATTTAGCGATAGCTTTTGTGAAAAATGAAAACCAAGTCATGTACCACGACTACTCTCAATCCGATGAGTCTTCACGTGCTCAAATTTTTGAAATTGAAGAATTAGAAAATAGAGAAACAGATACGATTTTCATACCAACAGAGCTCCTTGATAATGAAGAGGTTCTGGAGAAGATATCGAAAGAATCTAAATTTACCCCTGTTAAACCCATTTCGTCCGAAGAGCTCAATATTGACCTCTTTGAAACTTTAAAAGAGGATCAGGCCATGGTTCTCACCAGAAAAGTTACGACAACTTGGGTACTTCAAAATAATCTCAATCTGCTTGAAAATCTCTTTGAGAATATTCATCACTTAAAAGCACTATGGCCAAATGACCGTACAACTTTCTTTGAAGAATTATGGCATCTCTTAAAAAATAATCTTGGAACAAAGAACTTAAAGCTAGCCTATAATCATCTACAAAAAGCAAAGAAAGACACTGAAAAGAATCAGCTGATTCGTGTTGTAATTGAAGGTAAGAAGCTTCCCAATCCAACAGAAAATAAAGAGTTGGGAGATGCTCTTTTTACCAACTATCAAGGTCAATTCACTGAGCTTTTTAATATCCATAGCTTTGATCCTGAAACAGGAAAACTCGTTATTTTAGGCTCAATAAACAATAGTCCTATTATTATTATGGCCGAGACACATGAAATAACTAAGCTTCAGCAAGCCCTTCTCAAAAGCTTATTTGATGGTCTCCAAAAGTAAATTATTTCCTATACTTAGCTGTAAATAAAGACTTACTATTTTCTATAAATGACCGATAAGACGAGAGTGAAAACTCTCTTCTTTTCTATTTGTTTGTCCTTGATAACGATCTGCTTTGCTCGCGAAGCAGAGCTATTTGTGGAAATGGAAAATATTAAGAACGAAGTCCAAGTTAGAGGATACTCAGATACCATTCACGATAAGATTCTTCGCCTCTATGAAAATAATAAGAATACGTTAAATTCCCTAGAAAACCCTTCGTTAAAAAGAGAGCTCATAGGACTTGTTCGATCTTCCGTAATCGTAAAAAAGCTTAAAGAATGTGTCGATACAGGTCATGAAAAAATAAATAAAGGAATCGATGCTCTCTTCATCGCTGCCGCCTCCTCTGACTGTTTGGGACAAGTTTTTTCAAATGAAGCAATTGAAGAGCTATCCTCTGATGCCGATTCCATTTTAGATGTAGTAAAGAATGATAATTACAATGTTGAAGATTTACGTAAGGATCTCTTTGAGCAATCCCTTCCCTCTTTGATGGATTCGTTTAATCGTTCACGTTCAAAATTCAAAGATACGGATCCAAAGTTCTTAGCTTCTGCTAATGAACTTTTTCCCATGCTTCCAGAAAGAAAGAGAGCTCTTAATGAATCAAATGGAGACTCGGCTTTAACTTACAAAGAGTCGTCGACAGAAGTACTTGGTCCCATCCAAGACTTATATGAAGCTACCTATGGTGATAGAGCACAAGCAGCTTTATCTGATCGTTGGAAAGAAGTCTATACACCAGGTAATGAAGGTGAAGATGTCAATGCCCCTCATTTGTATGGTAGTGGCTACCAAAATAGAGGCTCACAAGAAGTTGAAAATGAAATTCAAAACTGCTTATCAAGAGTTAATGAAATTAAATCTCTACAAGAAAGAGCCTCCCAACACTTTAGTCAACTCCAGTCTAAATCGTTTCAAATGGGTCTATCAGGAATCATTTCTCAAGATGAGAAAATGAATGAGAGCTATGAAGAATTAGGTTTTTCCAGTGAGCCTCAATGTATTACGCTTAAAAATGGCTTTTCAGGAGTCACTCCAAATATGGATCGCTACGGTAGGGCCTTAGACTCAGAATCTCTAGAAAGAGGTGTTGCCGAACAGATTGAAATAGAAGGCTCCCATGTCGTAATGAGTTTAGGAAATTTAGGGTCTGATCCCAATAATGTTTACACTCCTCATGGAAGAGAAACCTTAGATACAAGAAGTTACTTAGATGCCTATACTGAAAATGGAATTAAAGAGTCTCATACTAAATCACTTGAAGGAATGGTTGGCTTTATCAACCATATGGGAAGAAGAGTATATGGAACAGAGTCGGAATCAACGACCGAAAATCTTCTCAATCTAGCGGGAGATGCTGCTCAATCTTTGACAAGTTTAGGTGATTCTAAAGAAGTGGATATAGCTCTTTTACTTATGGCCAATCCTAAAGCGGGAATGAATAGCTTAATCACCAACCCTATGGCATTGAGTGCTTTTTGTGACTCATTCAAAGCTTTAAGAAACCAAGAAAATGTTAATACGGCCATCGAAATAGCATCGGCCCTCTCTATGTTCACAGGGGTGGGAGGAATGATGGTTAAGGGAACTGGAGTTTTGGCCAAGGGTTTAAGAGTTTCCAATCTTGCCCTGGCCGGGGCAGACACGGTTTCTATCTTAGACTCAATGACTCACGCACGTGATCTGGCCCTTGCTAATGCATGCGAAGAAGGTGATGAAAGCCTCTGCCAGAGCTATCTTGATAGTGATCGAAATATGACTTTAGCCGTTGCAGGATTGGCCTTAGCCGGTATGGGCTCTGTCTCAGGCGCAACAAAACTTACGTCTCGACTAAGAAGTGCTTTTCTTCTTAGAAATGGGGATAATGCCAATGGCCTTATTAGAGACAATCAAAAAATAGCTGACCTACTATCCAAGGCGAATGAGTCGCAAAAGGCGAGCCTCATGAAAATCTTGAGTACAAATCGACATTCTGATGAAGAGATCACCAAAGTCATTTCTCTTCTTCAAAATAATGAAAATAGTAAAACTCTCGAATTTTTAACTCAATTTGAAAGACTTGATGATCAAAAGAAGGCCTTATTTGTTCAGAGACTCATTGATAAGGCCAATGAGCTAGAAGGAGGCGTATGTCGAATTCCTTCATAGCGATTCTCACTTTTGTAATGCTCGCAACTCAAAGTACCTTTGCTACTTGCACACCTAGTAGCAGCTTAAGTGATCTTATTAATGATCCAGATCTTAAAAGAATGCTTCAGCAGCCTGTTACTCCTCGAGTAGACAGTGCTCCAACTCCAACTCGTTCTGAAGTATTAGATAACGAAATACAATCAGCACAAAGTGATTTAGAGAAAATTCAGTCAGACTACAGATCAACACCTGCAGAAAAGCGAAGTGCGGAACGAAGATTAGATCGATTAAGATCAGAAAGAGAACAAATAGAAATCGACGAGAGGGTTGCTCAGTCCGTTGACTCAGAAGAGGATTCAGACTTCTATAAACTCATCATGGGACAAAAAGTAACGCCAAGAACAACTCTTTCAGATACGCCTCAAGAAGTAGATATTGATGCATTAGAAGGAAGACTAGCAGGAAACTCTCTCCGTGAAGATGCGACTCAGTTTGAAGCACCTGACTTAGGTGACGCCACTCAAGATGATCTTGATGCCTTTTCAAATCTCTTAAAACAACCCATGATCACAAGAGGTCAACGAAGCTCATACGATAACCTTATCACTGATTTACATTCTGTAAGTGAAATTTCACCTTTAACTGCTCATAGAAGAAATCCAATTACAGGGGATCTTGAAGAGGTTTCGGTTGTTGAGCACATCCCTCAAAATCAGTTAGATGATAGAGTTCGAATCAGAGTAAAAACTTCGGATGGCAGAATTATACATCGAGAGGTAAGAGCAGATAGTTTGACATATGATGGTAATGACTTGAGTGGAGAAGGAGGAATTCTTAGCTCATCAAGGTACTCCGATCTCACAACCGAACAAAGAGCACAAGCAAAAGTAAATGCCATGGCAAGAGAGGCCATGCATAAAACAGATCAAGAAGAGTATCTTCGTTTGCAAGCTCAGCTGGACTCCAGAAGCTTAACGATTGATGAAATGATTGAAGTCACCTCTAGGCAAGATGATATCATGAGAAAATATTCTCCTCTCAGGCAACATGAAGTAGAAACCATTGAAGATAATCTAGAAGGCCTACTTGCAGGAACCGGTAGAACTCTTAGTCAAAGCGATAAACGGGCCATTGCCCACATCAGAGAAATTATTGATAAGAGAGAAGGAAATCCTCGCTCTATAGAAGATCAAGCCATTTTTGAGAGAGTTGGGGACTTAACTGAAAATTCAATCTTAACCAGAAGAATGACCCATGCTCGTACGCAAGTTATATCAGAGATTAGACAATTAACAGGCTCTAGAGACCATACTAAACTTCCCTTTGAATTATCTCGCCAATGGAGTTCAAGCCAAGTTTCAAGAGCGATTGGTGGCATAACGGGAAAGAGGAATGCAGCTGAAGCCGTTAAAGTTCTCTCCGATTTCGAAAAGAGAGGTCAAATTTATGATATCGATCAAGCTAGAGAATTGACGAAGGCCATTCGTCAATTGGAAGGTGATTTAAGGGGTAAGGGTGCAACAGACACCCCATCCGCTCAATACTTGGAATATCTCAAATTGAGGATAGATCATTATAATATCAATCTAAAAATCGATGAGTTAAAGCTTTAATGCAGTCAAATAATAAACTAGCTTCCAAATTGAGATAGAGACTCACCACCTAAGACATGAAAATGAGTGTGAAAAATGGTTTGCCCACCATGAGAACCACAATTATTTACAATTCTAAATCCATCTCTTCCTAAATTATTACTTTGAGTGAATTCTTGAATCGCCGTAAAAATATGAGTGAGTTGCTTAGGGTCTTGCTCTATAAGTTCGTTTATATGTGTCGTATGCCTTTTGTGTATAAAGAGAAAGTGCTTCTTGGCCTGAGGATAAAGATCCTTAAAAGCCATTACATTTTCATTTTCAAAGACAACTTCCGTTTCGATTTCTTTATTAACAAATTTGCAAAATAAACAATCACTCATAAATTCTCCTCATGAATTATTCATTTGTTCTTTCTACAACTGCACCTATATTTTTCAGTTTATTATCTAATTTCTCATATCCTCTATCTAAATGATAAACCCTTCTGACTTCACTCTCTCCCTCACTACAAAGGGCTGCCATAACTAATGCAGCTGATGCACGAAGATCAGTACACATGACAGGGGCACCTTTTAAATCTTTACCACCTTTTACGATGGCAGAATTTCCTTTAATTGTAATATCAGCTCCAAGACGAATCAATTCAGGAACATGCATAAATCTATTTTCAAAAATATGTTCCGTAATAATTGATGAGCCTTTTGCTTGAGTGGCCAAGGCCATCATTTGAGCTTGAACATCCGTGGGAAAACCTGGATAAGGGGCCGTATCAATATCAACGCCCTTTAAGTCTGAAGGAAATACTTCTACCCCATTATCAAACCTTTCAAGACTTGCACCCATAGATTCAAGTTTTTCTAATACTGCATCAATATGCCCAGGATCAAATCCCTTTACTTTCAATTGTGAGCCCGTCATTAAGGCTGCCATTATATAGGTAGCTGCTTCAATTCTATCCCCTATAGCGGTATATTCACCACCCTTGAGAGATTGAACTCATTCAATTTTTATCGTTTTTGTGTCTAGTCCAGAAATTTTAGCGCCTAGAGAATTTAAGAAATTACCTAAATCTGTAATCTCAGGCTCTAGTGCTGCATTTTCTATAATTGTTTCCCCTTCTGCCAACACTGCTGCCATCATGAGATTCTCAGTAGCTCCTACTGAAGGAAAATCTAAGGTAAGATGTGTCCCTTTCAGTCCATCAGTAGTTGCTTCAACATAGCCACCTTTCAATTCAATGTGGGCCCCCATTTTTTCCAAATTTTTCAAGTGAAGATCTATAGGACGTGTTCCAATTGCACATCCTCCAGGTAAACTCACCTTACCTTTTTTAAATCGCGAAAGCATAGGCCCTAGAACACATATAGAAGCCCTCATCGTTTTAACTAATTCGTAGGGTGCTTCATCACTTTTGAGTTCATTGAGATGATAACAAATATCACTCCCCTCCTCTTTGATCTCAACCCCTAAATGAGAAAGAAGCTTATTCATCGTTCCAATATCTCTTAATTTAGGAACTTCTTTAAAGCGAACTTCTTCCTCCGCTAATATACAAGCTGCCATCAAAGGTAGATATGCATTTTTAGCTTTAGAAATGGTTACTTCTCCGTTGAGCTTTACTGGTCCCTTAATTAATAACTTATCCATTTATTTTCCTTATCTTTAATAGACGATCTCTACCGTTTAGATCCTGAATTACAGAACCTTCACAGGAGAACGTCTCCTTTATTTTTTTGAGTAAACTTTGGAGATGCTTTTCATGACCTTCCATCAAAAAAAGACCTCCTTCCTTCAAACATGTATTTACTTGTTCAAAAAAGAGCTGAAACCAATTTTCATATTCTTCATCTTCAAGAAAGAGGGCCACCTCCGGCTCATTCTTAACTACATTATTATGAACATCCTCTAGATCCCCTTGTCTCTTTATATAAGGAGGGTTGCTATAAATGAGATCATAACTTCCTTTCATTTTAGCTAAACGATCAGAGCAAATAAGACTGACTCTATTCTTATTAGGAATTGAGAAACCAAGGCGGAATAAGTTTAATCGACAAACATCCAACGCATCTTGGGATAGATCTCCTGCGACTATATTTAATCCATTTTTATAATTCAGCTGAGCGACACTAAGTGAAAGAGTGCCTGGTCCAACACCAACTTCGGCCATTTCAATCACTTGTTGAGACTTCTTATCTAGCTGATTCAATTCTTTTATAATTTCCTCCAGTAAAACCTCCGTTTCAAAGCGAGGAATCAGAACTCTTTCGTCAACGTAGAATTCAGTTTCAAAGAAATAGCCACTTTTAGTGATGTAGGAAAGAGGTTTTCCTAAGTCGAGAAGAGACGAATATCTCTTCCATTTTAATTCGATGAGCCCACCAAACCATTGATTAAAAAAGCTATCACGAGGAAAACGATTTCCACAATATTCGTAGAAATGATTTATGAAAAAAGAAAAGCTAAGACCCGGATAGAAACTCTGCCAGGTCTCACCATATTCTTCAAAACTCTTTTCAAGATGAGAATAAAGATTATTCTTCTTGTCCCTTAAGGAGTTCTGCTTGATTGTGGGCGATAAGGGCGTCTGTGACATCACCGAGTTCACCTTCCATGATTTTATCTAAGTTATAAAGTGTTAAACCAATTCTATGGTCCGTACATCTTCCTTGAGGATAGTTGTAAGTTCGAATACGTTCAGAACGATCCCCTGTCCCAACAAGTCCTTTTCGTTCGGCAGCTTCTTTATCGTTCTTCTCTTGAACCATTTTATCGTAAATTCTAGCCGTTAGAATTTTAAGGGCCTTATCCTTGTTCTTAAGCTGACTTCTTTCATCCTGACAGGCTACCACTTCACCTGTAGGAATGTGAGTCATCCTAACAGCGGAATCTGTAGTGTTAACCGATTGTCCACCAGCTCCAGAAGAGCGATATACATCAACCCTCACATCATTCATATCTAGCTTGAAATCGATATCTTCGGCTTCAGGCATAACAGCAACTGTGATCGTTGAAGTATGAATACGTCCTTGTGACTCAGTCTTGGGAACACGTTGAACTCTATGCACACCTGATTCGTATTTAAGCTTTGAATAAACCTTATCTCCAGATACAGAGAAAATAACTTCTTTAATCCCCTCGTCACCACCAGAGAAACTAATATTCTCAGTTTTAAACCCTAGAGAACGACAATAGTTTTGATAAAGACGATAGACATCTCCAACAAAGATAGAGGCTTCATCTCCCCCTGCCCCAGCTCTAATTTCAACAATTACGTTCTTATTATCGAGTGGGTCTTTTGGAAGTAGAAGAATCTTCAATCGATCTTCCCATACAGGAATCTCAGATTCTTTTTCAGAGATCTCCTCTTTGGCCATCTCTCTCATATCTTCGTCTTTTTCATTCTTTAAAATTTCTTTTGCTTCTTCGACATCGGCCTTTACTTGCTTATATTCTTTATAAGCGGCGACTATCTCTTCAAGGTTCGAACGCTCTTTTGTAATCGCCTGATATTCATCTTGTCTTTCATAGAGAGTGGGATCTCCCATTTTCTCTGTCAGTGTATTGAATCTCTCAACGACTGCATCTAATTTATTAAATATCGACATTTTCCTATCCTATTTTTTCTAAACTCTTTTAAAAATTAATTCCCTTAAACGTACAAACCCCTCTCGTTCTCACAATTAAAAAATTAGAGAAACGAGAGGGTTCAGATAAAACTAACTTTTAAGCTAACCGTTCATAGAGTCTAGGAATTCAGCATTTGTCTTAGACTTTGTTACTCGGTTGAGAATGAATTCCATAGCATCAATTGTATTCATAGGGTGAAGAACTTTCCTAAGTACATAAGTACGAGGAAGGTCATTCGGATCCATCAGTAAGTCTTCTTTACGAGTAGAAGATTTATTAATATCTAGAGCAGGGAAAATTCTCTTCTCTAGAAGTTTTCTATCTAGTTGAATTTCAGAGTTACCAGTACCTTTGAATTCTTCAAAGATAACTTCATCCATTCTTGAACCAGTATCAATAAGAGCCGTTGCAATAATTGTAAGAGAACCACCCTCTTCAATATTTCTAGCTGCTCCAAAGAAACGCTTAGGTCTGTGAAGGGCATTAGAATCAACCCCACCAGATAGAATTTTACCAGATGGTGGAACTACCGTGTTATAGGCACGAGCAAGACGTGTAATGGAGTCGAGAAGAATAATAACATCTTTTCCTGCTTCGGTTAAACGCTTGGCCTTTTCAAGAACCATTTCTGCAACTTGAACGTGACGATTTGCCGGTTCATCAAATGTTGAAGAAACAACTTCAGCGTTAACATTTCTCTTCATATCTGTAACTTCTTCTGGACGCTCATCGATAAGAAGAACAATAAGTACAGACTCTGGATGGTTGTCCGTAATTGAATTAGCGATATCTTGAAGAAGTACTGTTTTACCTGCTTTTGGAGGAGCAACAATAAGACATCTCTGTCCAAAACCTTGAGGAACAAAGAGATCAATAATACGAGTAGAATAATTCGTAGGCTTTGATTCAAGGTTAATTTTTCTATCGGGATATAGCGGAGTGAGGTTATCAAAGAGAACTGTTTTCTTATGCTTTTCAGGAGTTTGGTCATTAACCGTACTTACTTTTAGAAGAGCAAAGTATCTTTCCCCATCTTTTGGAGGGCGAATTTGACCTTCAATGGAGTCCCCTTTCTTAAGTCCAAATCTTCTAATCTGGCTAGGGCTTACGTAGATATCATCAGCACCAGGAAGATAGTTGTAACCTGGTGAACGAAGAAAACCGAAACCATCCGGAAGAATTTCAAGAACTCCACCACCAAAGATTTCTTCATCATTGCTGGCCTTAGCTTTAAGTACCGCAAAGATAACTTCGTGCTTTTTCATAGCACTCGAGTTTTCAACTTTAAGCTCAGTAGCTAACTTGTTGAGCTTCTTGATTTCCATTTCTCTTAGATCGTTAAGATGCATTGAGTTTTACCCCGCTAAAATTAATTATATGATGATTGATTAATAAGAATGTATTGGTTAAATCCTCTCAAGGAAATATATGTATTATTGATTATATAAATTGAGGTATGTAGACTTTGATAGTATTAACCTAGTTGGACAGTAAGTCAAGGTAACTTATCCCCATTTATTGGTCTTTTTAACGCTTCTGAGCTCCCTATTGCTGGCTCAAAGTGAACAGCGATATGCAGTAATTTAAAGAAGAAAATATGGCAAATTCAGATGATAAAGTAAGTTCATTTCATGGCAAAAATATCCTCGGTGTCGATTACGGAGAAAAAGTCATCGGGCTCTCCACGTATAAAGTTGGAATAGAACCCTTTCCCCTTCTCTTTGGTAGGATAATTACAGAGCAATCCCAAGACATTCTTCAAGACCTACTCCAAATCATTGAAGATGAGTTCATAGATATTGTTGTGTGGGGCGTGCCCTATTTTACCGATGGAAAAGAGTCCGAAATGACCGTTAAAATTAGAAAAATTGGCCAAAGTTTAGAGGAGAAAATCCCTAGCGCAGTTAGTCTATACTATCAGGACGAGACCCTTTCAACATTTGAAGCGCAGGAGAGAATGAAGAATGATCCTCGCTTCAATTTTCAAGTCGACCTTAAAAAAATTGACGCCTTATCTGCATCCATTATTATTGAATCATTCCTACAAGAAAAATAAATAAAGGTTTCATCATGAAAAAATATTGGTGGGTATTTGTATTAGCAGCCCCAGCCCTTGCTCTTTTTATGGCCGGTGTAATGATTTACTACATGGTAGGTGTTTGGCAATACCAAGGAAAAGATGTCGTTTTCGAAGTTCATCCAGGAGAAGGCTTTTCTCGCATAAACGGTAGACTTCATAATCAGGACCTTATCAGTAGTGCTAAAATTTTTCATCGCTATGCTCAGATGAATGGACTCATGACCAAGTTCAAAGCTGGGAAGTTTGAAATCAATCAAGGCTCAACCATGCTCGACGTCTTTGATACTCTTATTCATGGACAAAGCATCACTGCCCCAGTGACGATCCCAGAAGGAAAGAACCTTTTTCAAATTTCTGCAATTATGGAAGAAGAAAAAATAATTGAAAAAGGTAAATCTAGCGAATTTATTTCCTTAGCAAAGAGCGCTCAATTTGCTTCTCAATTGGGAATTCAAGCAGACCGAGTTGAAGGCTATCTTTATCCTGAGACTTACAAATTCACTCCAGGCTCAAAACCAGAAGATGTCATCAAGGCCATGGTGGATGTCTTTAATGAGAAAACGAAAGGCCTAGACTTCACAGCAGCTCCCCTTGGCCTAAGTAAGCATGAAGTTGTCATTCTAGCTAGTGTTGTAGAAAAAGAGACAGGTGCATCTTTCGAGCGACCAATGATTGCTGGCGTCTTCATTAACCGTCTAAAAAAGAGAATGAGACTCCAGTCCGACCCAACGACGATCTACGGAATATGGGAAAACTTCAATGGCAATTTAAGAAAGAAACATCTATTGGAAAAAACCCCTTATAACACCTATAAAATTCCTGCTCTTCCCAAAGGGCCCATTTCTAATCCAGGCTTAAGCTCTATAAAAGCTGTGCTCTTTCCAAAGAAGCATAATTACCTCTATTTTGTATCCCAAAATGATGGGACTCATATCTTCTCTGAAACCTATGCTCAGCACAGAAGGGCCGTAGAAAAGTTTCAAAAAAACAGAAGAGCGAGACAAGGAAAGAGTTGGCGCGATCTCAAACAGTAAGTATTTGGCCGGCAGGAGGAAGGATTTTCCCTTACTCCTCCTGCTCAGAACTTCTTCTCCCCTCTTGTCATATTCATTCTAAGTAGCTGGAATCAGAATCCAATAAAAAACCTCTAAAATCTTTTAAATTCAACCACTTAGTATCTAAAAAAAGATTTATGTTCCCCTAATGATCTTCCGAAAAGCTAAGACGTACCTTGAATGATGGGCCTAAAAAAAGAGGGCTCAACTCAAGGCATAATTTTTTACTTGTTGCCGATTATCCAACTCCTTTAAAATATTGGAGTGGAATTGGTTAAAGTCATAGAAAGTCTAAAAAACAAGTAGGCCTTTAAGGAGACGAAATGAAGCAAGAACAACTCGATGAACTAAAAGCAAAACTAATTAAAATGAAAGAGGAAGTTCTCAACGGTTCTTACCTAACTTCAAAAGAAGATCTTCACGTTACGAGTGATGACCTTCCTGATGAAGCTGACCTGGCCACCAACGTAATTAATCAACAGGTATCTTTCAATATGAGACATAGAGAGCTTACCAAGCTAAGAGCAATCGATGAAGCTCTTCACCGTATCGAAAATGGAACCTATGGTGAATGCGAAGAATGTGGGGACAGTATTGGTTTCAAGAGATTAAATAATCAACCTTTCGCTAATCTTTGTATTGAACATGCAGAAGAAGCAGAAAGAGAGCAGATGAGATTTTTAAAGCACGGATAATTCTATTTTAAATAAAGAATTAAGCCTATCTTACACGATAGGCTTTTTTTTTATCTATCCATTCCACCTAAGCAGATATATTTAATTTCCATGAAGTCAGAGATTCCATACTTTGAACCTTCCCTTCCCATTCCTGAAAACTTCACTCCACCAAAAGGTGCAACTTCATTTGAAATGATCCCTGTATTAACTCCCACCATTCCATATTCTAAAGCTTCGCTCACTCTCCAAATGCGATTCATATTTTTAGAAAAGAAATAAGAAGCCAATCCAAACTCTGTATCGTTTGCTTTTCTGATTACTTCTTACTCTGATGAAAATTTAAATAAAGGGGCGATCGGAGAAAATGTTTCTTCTCTGAAGAAATTCATTTCTTCTGTAGCTTTAGAAATAACCGTTGGTTTAAAAAATTGTCCTGTTTCGACCTCCCCTCCTGTTAGGAGTTCTCCTCCTTTCTTAAGGGCATCTTTAACAAAGTTTTCAGCTTTCTTAACGGCATCTTCATGTATAAGGGGTCCAATATGATTCTCTTCCTCCATACCAGGCCCAATTTTTAATTCTCTTACTTTTTTTACAAATTTCTTTGTGAACTCATCAAAGACTTCATCTTGAATAAATATTCGATTTACACACACACAGGTTTGACCAGAGTTTCTAAATTTGGCAGCAATGAGACCTTCAACGGCTTTATCAAGGTCGGCATCTTTAAAGACAATAAATGGAGCATTCCCCCCTAACTCTAAACTCATCTTTTTCAAAGTATCACTACTTTGCGACATTAGAATTTGACCAACTCGAGTTGAACCAGTGAAGGATATTTTCTTTACCACTTCCGACTCACAAATGGCCTTCCCCATTCCAGAAGAATCACTACCCATGCATATATTAATTACTCCCTTTGGAAAGCCTGCATCTTTTGAAAGTCGCGCAATTGCCAGTGCCGTTAGAGGTGTCTGTTCGCTTGGTCTAACGACAACGGTACATCCAGCGGCAAGTGCAGGAGCAATTTTTCTGGTAATCATGGCCAAGGGAAAATTCCATGGAGTGATTGCGCCTACGACACCTATGGGTTGTTTAATCGTTAGAATTCTCTTATCCGCAGAAGGAGTTGGGATAATATCTCCATATGTTCTCTTTCCTTCCTCGGCAAACCACTTAATAAAAGAAGAACCATATTCGACTTCTCCGCGACTCTCTTTAATGGGTTTACCACTTTCAAGAGTCATAATCTGAGCAAGTGTTTCTTTATGAGCAAGAATGAGATCATTCCACTTTTCAAGGACTTCAGCTCTTTCTTTCGCCGTTAAACTGGCCCATTCTGGGTAGGCCTCCTTGGCCTCCTCAATAGCTTTTTCAACTCCCTCTACTCCATCATCACTAACTTCAGCCCACTTTTCGCTATTGGCCGGGTTATTTACAGGGAAAACCTTATCTGAGAATTTCTTAAACTCCCCACCTATATAAGAAGAGCTAAAAATCAATTCATCAAATGAGTAAGTATCCATTTTCCCTCCGGGGTTCTCAATCCAATTTTTTAATATCATTTCAACTCAAATTATACTGATTTCGCTCCTAAAGGCCCTTAAGAAGCCCTAGACTCCCTATTCTATCTAACATTTTATAAGCACCTGATATTACAAGGTTTCCAGGGACTGTATCCCTTAGCGTTTGTTTAAAGCTTTTACAGATTTATCACTCAACTTTCTTCTTCCTGCTTCAAATTGTTTAAATTTTATACGGCCCACAAATAAATAAACGCATCCCCCGGCAAAATGCCGCCCTAAATATCTAATATCACTTAGTTTAACTTGGCCCAATCCTTGCTTCTATAACAGAGAGAAATTCGTAGTAATAATAACTTTATTAAGTAGGAAGAAAACATGATGAACAAAAAGAACAAGACCAAAATGGATAAGATCTTCGTTTCCACTTTGATCACTCTTACTGGTTTCAGTGCTACAACTATGGCCAAAACAGTACAGAGAAAGTCATCTCTTCCTCAGCACATGATGAATAAAGTTATTAAAAAGCAATTTCAATCCGATAAAAAGAAACAAGAAAAGAAGAAGATTCGTCTCTCTTTTGACCCCAGTGTACTTACATCTGAATACTCGAGCTGGGGTGTTGAACCAAGTAACAGAACTTCATCTATCAATCTTGTTCCTGCTTGGAAAACATTTAGAAAAAAGAAAGATATTGTGGTTGCTGTTATTGATACAGGTATCGATCCTAAGCATCCCTTCTTAAAAGATAATATTTATGTAACGAAAGGTTCACCTTCTGTAATGAATTATGGAATTGATTTTTCAAAAAATAGAAAGAACGCTGGCCAACCATTTGATGATCACGGACACGGTACTCACGTTTCAGGAATTATCAAAAGTGTTTATCCAAATGTTAAGATTCTATCTCTTAAATATTATAACCCTAAGGCATCAGGACAAGATAATCTTGACTCTACTATTGAAGCTCTAAGATATGCTGTTGAACAAAATGTTGATGTCATCAATTATTCAGGTGGAGGTCCAGAGCCAGCACTTGAGGAGCTTAAGATTTTAAAAGAAGCTGAAAGAAAAGGAATCCTTGTTGTTGCAGCAGCAGGAAATGAAGAATCAAATATTGATATTCGTTCTAATGCATACTATCCAGCAAGTTACGGACTTAAGAATATTATTACTGTAACGGCTCATAATAAACAACTTCAAATGCTTGGTTCTTCTAATTGGGGAAAAAAGAGTGTTGATATCTCTGCACCAGGTTACAGAATTCGTTCAGCTCTACCGAAAGGAAGATCAGGTTACTTAACAGGAACAAGTCAAGCAACCGCTTTTGTATCAGGAGCAGCGGCTCTCATTATGAGTCAATATCCAGAACTTTCAACAGAAGAAGTTAAAGAAGTGATTAAGCAATCTGCTAAACAAGAAGCAACACTAATGGCAAAATGTTCAAGTGGTGGAAGACTTGATGCTGGTCATGCTCAAGTATTTGCAGCTCAATACCTAAAAGCTAAGAAAACTCGTGGTCTTGCAACTAAGAATAGAGAAGTTGCTCAGGTTAGTAAGAAAAGAAAGGCCAAGAGAGTTGTTCCTGGAAAAATTATTTACAGAAAAGCAAATTAAGATACAAGAAAACGCATAACAAGATAAGAGGCTAATGTCACAGCTCCAATACTGGCCAAAGCCTCAAATAGAAAACCTCTTTTAAGCAGAGTCCATGAAGAAAAGCCTCGTTTAGGACTCTGTCCATTGCTTGAATGATCTTCCCAACGCTCCATTTGATTAAGAAACGAAGAAAGTTCCTTTTCTACGGCCATCGCTAAAGACGAATCAAAAGAAGCTGATTGTAAGGGAATAAAAAGAGCGGATAAATCACCTTTAAACTTATTATATTCGTGCATCAACTCTTTCGTTTCATAAATAAAGAGTCGTAACTGATCACTTTCAATCGAATGCTCTTCAAGCTGTGAAAAGAATTGAATCAAATCTCTATAGCGCTTCAAACTATGTCTTAAATACCTCTGAACCTCAGACTTCTTTTTAAAGCTCTCTATAGAAAGTTTCCAATGAATGTAATTCATACGAGACAACTCTAAAGAAAAGTCGTCCTTCAAAGTAAAGAAACTACGAGCACCAAAAGGCTCCCCGATAATATCTATCCAAAACTGGAGGCCACAAGATTCACAATGAGACTTGGTAATATGAAGAGAGTGGCAGGAGGGACATATATCCTTTACCTCAATCTTCTCCCCAAGACGCAAAGGGTCATCAATATAGAGAACCTTTTTCTTTTTTTGAGAATTTATATGGGGCTCTAGCAAATGATACCTCTGCAAGATATAGTTATAAAGTGTAGGATTTCACTCCCTCTCTATAGAGAATAACGTGAAGGCCTTTCTTTGTGAACACGTTTATTGCAGGTTTTCATGAGTTCATTTTTTTTAAAGCCTTGGATTTTATTCTATCTCTTACCTTTTGTAGGGGGCCTTCTCTATTCTATGGGTTTCCCTATGAAGGATCTCCCCCATTTCATGGGTTATAGCTTCCTTGGAATATTCTTTCTCTTTATTTCCCTTTCGCTCCCCTATTCACGAGAGGCTTCGCAAAAACTTTATGAGAGAAAGCTCTATCAAAAACTTCTCACTGGCCTCGTCTTTTGTGCTGGTCACTGCTTAAGTGGATACTATTGGATTCCTTATACCCTTAATGAATTCGGATCCGTTCCATTTCCTATCAATACTCTCTTAGGCTTGCTCTTCTCTCTTATAATTATGCCTCAACTTTTAGTTTTTATTCTATTGATTCATATGTGGAGTAAACTTAATTTTAAAAGTTCAAAATTGGCCGGCAATATCTATTCCCGAAATGTTCTACTTGCTCTTCTGTTCACCTTACTAGATCGTTTTATTCCTCAACAATTTCCTGCTCATATTGGTCATACTTGGCTAAGCCTTGCACCTAACTTAGGGTTAGCTCCTCTTTTTGGAGTACCTCTTTTTAGTTTTATGAGCTATTGGTTTATTCTCTCCTTTACTTCACTATGGAGAACAAAGAAGATTGATTTTTTGGCCATCGGAGCTTTTCTTTGTTTTGTTATTCTAAACTTTATTTTTCCTCTTCAATGGAATCCAGAAAATGACTCCTCTCCAACACGCTTAAGATTAGTTCAAGCGAATGTTGGAAACTTTATGAAGCTTCAGTCTGAATCAGGTGATCAAAGGTCTATTCAGGAAATCTATAAATCCTATCTCAACCTAAGTACCAGGGGTGCACAAGCGCCAATTGACCTCGTTATTTGGCCAGAAACGGCTTACCCCCAGCTATTAAACTCTGCTATTTTACGAATGAATCCAAGCTTTGTTCCTAGTCTGGTACAGCAAACCACAAGCCTTTCTGTCGCTCCACTATTCTTTGGTGGATATGACAAATCTAAAGAAGAAGATGGCAATTACTACGAGACAGAATATAATGCTGCTTTTCTCATTAACAAGGAAGGAACGTTTAATGATGTCTATCATAAACAACTGCTCATTCCTTTTGGAGAAGGACTACCTTTTGGCCCACTCAATCCTTATTTGGCCAAAGTTATTAAAAATATTTCTTACTTCGCCCGCGGAAATAGATTCACTCAATTTAAATTAGAGAATAAGAAAACATTTATTGCAGCAATCTGCTATGAGATCTTATTCTCTTCTTATATTAGAGATTTTTTAAATGAACAAAGAGACACGGATTTCCTTATTAATTTAACCAACGACAGCTGGTATGGAAGAACAAGTGAACCCTTTCAACATCAATTCCTCACGCATTGGAGGGCGGTAGAATTCAATATCCCTATTGTAAGAATGACAAATACGGGAATTTCAAGTCTACTTTATCCAGATGGCTCAGAATCTCGACGTTTAAAACTATTTACGGAATCAGTTTTAGATATTGATCTTCACACTCCAGAGCGTAGTCCTACACTATGGCAAAGCTATGGATTCTTGAGTTTCTTTATCATTGCGATTCTTTGCTTCTTATTTGCGCTGATTTTTGAAACAAAAATCTACAGGCCCTCTTTAAAAAGATCATGAAGCCGTAGAACTCCAACAAATTTTTGATCAGCATCTACAACTGGAAGAAGTGAAAATGGTCGCTTTCCTTCTTCCATCAATTTAAGTCCTTCAACGGCCAATTCATCCTGAGAAATAGTAATCGGACTTTTATTCATTAGAGAAAGAATATCAGACTCAAGATTGAGATTATCTTTAGAGAAGAATCTCTTAATATCACCATCGACAAGTAAACCTTCGATTTCTTCTTTATCATTTAAAACAAAACAGGCTCCTACTGGACGATCAGTCATGGCCACAATCGCTTCTTTTAAGGTTTGTTTTGGGCTCAAACATGGGCACTTATCTTTGGCAATCATAAGGTCACCAACTTTCAACCTCAAAGACTTTCCTAGTCTTCCCCCTGGATGATTGAGAGCAAAACCTTCTCTAGAGAGACCAATAATATTTTCATATAAAACGGCCATAGCATCACCCATCGCCATCGTTAAAGTAGAGCTCGTTGTAGGAGCTTGATTATTCACACATGCTTCTTTATTCACATAGCAATCTAGAAAAATCCCACTCTCTTTAACAATCGGAGAATCCTCTTTCCCAACCAGTGCCACTCTCTTATTTTTTTCAATTTTTAAAAAAGGAATCAGTTTTAGAATTTCTTCTGCTGTTCCCGAATAGGAAATCAGAACAATTGCATCCTCTGATCGAACCATTCCCAAGTCTCCATGAAGAGCTTCTGTAGGATGAAGAAAAAAGCTAGGAAGACCTAGTGATGAGAAAGTAGCCGCTAACTTTTGGCCAATAATCCCTGACTTCCCCACTCCACAAAATATCAAACTTCCTTTTTGAACAATCAGTTCTTGGAATAAGTTCATGAGTTGATGAGCAGAGTCCTCACTCAACCGATCTGCAGCTTTATTAATGGCATAAGCTTCTATACTTAAAACATTTGCCATAATCTCTACAGCACTTTGACCTTTGATATCACTCATAATTATTTACTCCACCAAGAGGAAAATGAGGCTAGTAATTTGCACTCTATCTTACACAGGTTACAATAGAAGAAGTATACAAAGCTTTATCCCAATTTTCCACAATGCTAAATTTAATCGATAGGGATAAATGCTCAACTTAAAGAATGCCTCTATTCTTTTTAGGATTATTTTAATGAAAATGAAGTCATTTATCTATATTTTCCAAATATTCCAAACTTCCAGAACTGGTAAACTCCTATCTCTTACTCTAATCTACCTTTCCCTATTAGGGTCATTATCAACATGCAGTAGCTACGAGCAATTTCGCTATATCACAGAAGAATTCGAAATCCCTCAGAAAGTCTTTAAAAATGACTACAATCAAACTTGGCTCGCCGTTTTACAAGTTATGACAAAGTACAATCTAGAAGTAACCAATCAAGAAGCTGGTGTCATCAAAACTCGATGGACCGACAATACTCTAGAGGTTAACTTTGCAGACAGCTTTGGCTCTAGTGATGCTGTAAAAGCCGCTAAGTATAAACTTATCATCAACGTCGTTAAAGGCTATCGCAGTAAACGTGAAGTCGCTAAGGTTACTGTTTACCGTCGACAGATGATCGAACAAGACTTTCTTCAAGGCTGGAAGGTTATCCCAAGTGATGGAATTCTTGAAAAAACAATTCTCTATCGTATAGAACGAAATCTCGCTATCGCTGGAAAACTTAAGAAGATTGAAGAACAAAAGGCCAAAGAACTAGAAGCGAACTTCTAAAACTGACCTTTGACGAGGAAAGAGTCGCTTTTATAGAGTAACTTCAGAAAGCGCTATTCTCTTCCAAAAACGCATTTTTAAATTGTGTTCTTCTGGAGATTTCTTACCCGTAATTTTTGTAAGACTGTAATCGATCGCATTAAAAATATCTTCGTATTTTTTCTTTTGGATCATGCTAAGAAGAGGCTTTTTAGCTTTTTCAAATTTAAGTTCTCCAACAGTACGTATGGCCTGCTTGATAAGATTTGTTCTTTTCTTAGTACCATCTTTTGGAGCGTAATAATTTCTTTTGTCATAGAGCATGCTCCATACGTATGGAGCTTGGTCTTTAGCATTAAGCAAGCGAATATTATCAAGGGCCTGTTTTCTTACGATGAAGCTATTATCTTTTAGGGCCTTTCCATACAGAGAAGAATATTTTTTTTCTTTAAGGGCCAATAAAGTCTTCAAAGAGGCCATTCTTAAGACCCAGTTGGGATGTTTTAAGAATTTTGCGAGAAAAGGACTACTCTTCTTCCCCATAATTCTTCCCACGAGAAAAGTCGCGATCCAGCGATTTTTATCAGGATAGGTACCTGTTTTCATAACATCGATTAGGGCAGGAATGGCCTTTCCTGAATAGGAAAGAACCTGCTTTTTCAAATTTAAAACTTCTTTATTAGAAAGTTCTTTTTTAAATTCAGAAAGGATGACCTCTTTCACAGCAGACTGAGTCCTTGGAGTTTTCACCATGACTTTATTTAGATTTGGAGCCTTTTGACCTGCAAATGAAAGATTTGAATAAGGAAGGAGTACTAATACGGACAATAGTAATGCAGACTTGGTTAACATAAGTGTAATCCTTATTCTTAATTTTAATTTGATTAAAAAATTATCCTAACATTTTTTCAAATTCACTCAGAAGCTCATCAGCCGATTTTTGATCTCCACCATTGGAAGGAACATCCGGCATTTCTTCTGCAGCTGCTTGAGTAGCTCCGTCATCGGCAGCAGGATTTTCTTCTGCAGTTACTTCCGGTGGTGGCTCTACTGGTTCAGCAGCAGCTTCTGGTTCACTAGCTTCTTGTGGAGCTTCTTCAGCGACAGGAGCTTCAGCAACAGCTTCTTCCTGAGCCTGGGGCTCACTCGCCTGTTCTGGTGCCGGGCTAGATGCTCCACCAGTTTGAAGTTCCTCAATTGTTTTCTTTAACTGTTCATTTTCTTGTTGGTATTTTTTTAGATTAGCAAGATCTTCTTCAATGATCTCGTATTCCATTAACCTTTCTCTTAGCTCATCTCTCTCAGAAGAAACTTGCTCTAATTTTGCAGCAGCTTCAGGATCTCCAGCACCACCTGATGATTTTTCCTCTTCAAGTGCTTTATTTGCTTCTTCGAGTTGATTCTTTAAGCTGGCCACTTCAGATTTAACGATATCATATTCTTCTTGCGAAACACCGCCACCATTACTCGATCTTGCAGCCTCTAGCATTTTTTCAAGCTCTGCTATCGTTGCATCTTTTTGTGAAAGTAGAGATTTAAGATTAGCGATCTCTGCATTCTTTTGAGCGAGTTCTTCGCTACTAGCGCCACCAACTGAAATACCACCTGTAGGAAGATCACTGGTAGGTAGGATTGCGGGAACGCCTTCCCCCACTTCTAATCCACCACCTCTAAAGAGAGAAGATTTTAATGCATTTGAATTTGCGATTATAGAATCCAAATAATTCTTAACAACGGAAGCTGGAATTTGATGCGAGAGTTGATGAAACTTTCTACGATTGTAGTACCAATAGGCCACAAGAACTGAGAATACTAAAACCAAAATAGCAATGACTATGCTCATGGTCTCATCAGTAAATTGTGTTAAGACTAATCTTATAGATTCCACACTTCCATCCTTGGAATAAAATTAAATCGCTCTCCGAGCAATATACAACTATATAGAATTATAATGGTTACTATGAATTCGTGTCAACGAGCAAGGCTCTTCCTATCTCGTTATTTCAAATTGTTAAGAAGCTCTTTTTTTATCTTCTTATGTCCTACTACAATAGTCGACAAAAATGGATTGAATGCCTTTCCATTATAGTCAGATACAAAAGCGCCAGCTTCAGAAGCAATTAAAGATGAGGCGGCCATATCCCATGGAGAGAGACCTCTTTCCCAGAATCCGTCAAAAATTCCCTCAGCCACAAGGCACATATCGAGAGCAGCACTTCCCATACGACGAATCCCTCTTGCGGATTTCATCATCGTTAAAAAGATTTCGAACTCTGTTTTAAACTCTTGGCCCTTTTCACAAGCAAAACCCGTTACGAGCAAGGAGTTCCTTAGCTTTTTACTCCCCTTTCCCAGTTCAAGTTTTGTTTTCTTAACTTTTGGTCCTTTTAAAGTTTCTAACTTTGTTAAAAGAAAAGAGCCTTTGTTCTTGATGACGTAGTAACTTTGTGAGGTTCTAGGGCGATGAATGACAGCAAGGATCGGCTCACCATAATGGACAAGACAAACACATACTCCATAGTAGTCCATATTGTTGAGATAATTAGTGGTTCCATCTAGAGGATCAATAATCCAAGCAAAAGGAACCTTCTGATAAGCTTGATAAGCATCTGAGCGACCTCCAAACTTTTCAAAGGCACTCTCTTCAGCGAGAAACTCTGCATCTTTTACGAGAGGCTTTAATTGTTTAATCAGGAAGTTCTCTGCTTCAACATCTGCATTGGAAACAACTCCCTGGGCTTGCTTTGAGCTAATTTTAAGATCACCTAACTTTCTTTGATGTTTAAGGAGTTTCTTTCCCGTTTTTTCTGAAGCTTCCAGTGTCTTATTTAAAATATTTTTTAGTTCACCTTGAGTGAGAGGAAACTTACTCATTATGACCACCTTGATTAGACTCTTCCAAGTTAGAGATCACAGCTTGCATATCTTCTTAATTAAGTTGTTCTTTCGAAGCCACTTTATAAGTTTCAGTAAACCAAAGACCTAAATCAACTTCTTTACATCTTTCACTACAAAAGGGACGAAAACTTGACTCGTAATAATTGAAAGATTCTTTGCATTTAGGACAAGCTACATTTAGCACTTTTCCATTGGCCATAATTTCCTCTGACTTTTTTCAATATTTTGATTAAATTGCTTCAAGACTCTTTGAAAAAGGTTTTTACTTATATCGTCCTCTTTCCAAAGAAATGACTTTCCTAAACTTAGCACAGGTTGAGGACCCCTTAAAGAGTTGATTACAAAGGCATGGGTGAACTTATCGAGTTGTTCAATATTTAGACTCTCCTGTCTTAGTGATAATCCCTTTAATCCCTGCTCAAGTCCAATCCCCAACAGCATTTGTCCTTTCACATAAGGGTATATAAATACGTCTTCTTTACTCTTTTTATTGTAAAAGAAAATATTTGAAATTGGAGTTTCTAAGACTAGGCCCTCTTTATCATAAAAAAGAGGCATGGCCTGAGCTTGGCTCCAAGAACGAAAGGTTTCTAAATAAGACCCGACTTTAGGATCAAAGGTTAGCTCCTCTTCTCTTCGAGGAAAGAAGATGGGTACAGGAGTTAATTCGAGTTCTACTCCCATCGTCCCCTTCGAAAATGGAGACAGACAAAGATGCGAATGGATTTCATTTTGTGGATCTTTAAAGAGAGTAAATCGCAGCTTATAAAATTCTTCTTTAAAATGCTGCTCTCTAAGATGGAGAAAAGATTCATTCCAAGAATTTGTAATCCATTCTTCTAAGTAATCCTTACTCCACAACCATTTCGCGCTTTCTATCAATCTTTTCAAATGATAGTCATGAAAGGCTAGATTTCCTTTGTGAATAAGAGCTGTTGTAAAAACAGAGCTGCCCCATAAATAGGCTGAGTTTTCCAACAAAAGGCCAATATCTTCTCGATTTGGACTTCTTCCATCTAATAAATGTAGTGACGGGCTTACACTAATCATTCGATCTCGTTAATAAATTATGGTAAATACTGCACCATTATATCTTCAAATCAATGGTGTGAATATGTTAGCTCAAATGAATCCTACCTTTATAGGCTTTGGTTCACAAACTCGAGCATGGATTTCAAATTTAAGAGACTCTAATATCGAGGCTCAAGTTTTTCTAAGAAAAGACAGTTCCTCTTATGAGCTCGTTTCTCAAAAGGGGTTTTCTCTATGTGAAGACCTCAAATCGAGTAAGCTCATTTTTCTCCTTATTCCTGATGCTGAGCATTTAAACTTTTTACAGACTTATAAAGATCAAATTTCCCAAGGAGCTGTCATAATTGTCGCTCATGGCGCAAGTATTACTGAGCACTCTCTTCCAGAGCTCTTTCCTCAATGGAGTTTTAATCTTTTGGCCATCAAGGCCATCGCTAGCGAAATTCGCTATCAATACGAACAAAAAGGAAAACTGGGGGCTGTTTATTGCTTATCTCCTAATGATCTTGAGGGCCCTAAACCCAGTAAAGAGCTCATTTTAAAGCTATCTCAAGCTCTAGGTGTAACTGCCGGCCCTTTTGAAGTCACTTTTGAACAAGAGGCCCGTGCAGATCTCTTTAGTGAACAATCCCTGCTCTGTGGGCTTCTTCCCTATGCAGCAAAGCAGTCCTATGACCTATTGAGATCCCACGATATACCTAAGGAATTGGCCTTTATGGAGTGTTGGCTCGAAGTCAAGCTTATAGCCGATGCCATGGTAAAAATGGGACCTGAAGAGTTCTTTAAACTCATAAGTCCCCATGCATTGGTAGGAAGCGAGTTTGCCCAAGAAAGAATTTTTGACAAAGAACAGCAAAGAATCATAGAAGATATGCGTCATAACATTTGGAATGGTGACTTTTTTAAAGAGGTCCAAGAAACAGATATCGAAGCGGTTCGAACTAGGGTTCTCCAACGGTGGTCCTCGTCTGAGATCCAAGATACCTTTAACCAACTAAAAAAAGACCTCATTCCCAAATAGGCACAATATAAGAAAGAAAATCGATAAAGAAAAAAACGAAGAGAAAAACGAAGAGAAAACAACATGAAAGCTCCCTCTCTCAATAAGAGAAAAATTAAAAAAAGAAAACTCCACAAAGGCGCCGCCCCTTTATCCATGCTCACGGCATACGACTTTCAAACAGCTCAACTGCTAGACCAAACTGAACTGGACATGATTCTTGTGGGAGACTCTGTCGGAAATGTAGTTCTAGGCTATGACACGACTGTAGAAGTTACGTTAAATGACATGATCACCTTTGGAGCTGCCGTTAAGAGAGGAGCCCCCTCAAAATTCACCGTTATAGACCTTCCTTTTGGTTCTTATGCCACTATTGATAAAGGACTAGAGAGTGCCATCGAAATTTTTCAAAAAACAAAGGCTGAAGCCGTAAAGCTTGAAGGCGCATCCCCTATTTTTTTAGAATTAATTACAAGACTTACTGAAGTCGGTATCCCCGTAATGGGACATATTGGACTAACCCCCCAAAGCGTTCATCAACAAGGGGGATATTATGTCCATGGTAAAACAAATGCTTCCGAAGCCCGTATCTATAAAGAGGCGATGGAACTTGAAAAAGCGGGCTGCTTTGCCATTGTTCTTGAATTTGTAGAAGAGACTCTTGCTCAAAGAATTTCTGAAAATCTTAAAATTCCTACAGTTGGAATTGGAAGTGGCCAAAAAACAGACGGTCAAGTTCTCGTTATCAATGATCTTTTAAAACTAGGCCCTAACCAACCTCCTAGTTTCTGCAAGCCCATGGCCGATCTCTTTGAAGTGAAGAAAGAAGTGCTTAATAAGTATCTTGCTCGTTTTAAGAATGAGGAAAATTCAAATAACGATGAAAGTAACGAAAGCCTCCATTGATCAAAGAATTTTTGATCACTTTCAAAATTTAATTGCTTGCCATAATTTGGCAAAAGAACCTTGGTACACCGTAGACTTAGGAAATAGTCATCCCCATATTGGTGAATTTCAAAAAGGAGAACTTATCTCAGTCTCTCCTCTTTCTCCTGAAAAAGGACTCTCCTCTTTTACAAAAGAAATGAACTGGGTCAGCTCAAATGTAACCCGAATGAATATTGATCAAAGTAATAGACTGGACCATCTGAGAACAGAGAGAGCATTTATAGATATGCCTGTTCACTATTCTAAGACTTTGGGCGAAGATAGACTTTATCAAAGTTACTTTATCCACAAACTCTTTCCTCAAGAAAGAATTCTTCTTATTGATGCTGGGACATTCATAACGATTGACCTCATTGATCAAGACGGTTTTCAAGGGGGCTTCATCCTTCCAGGGATAAATGCTTTTCTCAGTTCTTATAACCGAGGTCAAAAACTACCTCAATTAAATAAGGCACTCTCTTCTTTAGAAGAAGATCTCCCTCACAATACAGAGGATGCCATCTTAGAGGCAACAAAGGTATATCTTAAATCGATACTTACCTATATTCTTGGCGAGTACTCTTCCCATACACCAGTGATCACCGGTGGAACAGGTAAGATCCTGTCGGAAGTCTTTTCCTTAGAAAATTATTATCCTCACCTAATTCATCAAAGTCTTTTTAGTATTGCTATTCATCATCATTCAAATTCAAAATAAATCATTCCCTTATCTTTTGTAGGTATTAGAACCTCATGCTCTGTTATGAGAGGAGCTGAAAAATGAATAATTCCATCGAAACTTTTTTCAAAAATAGTCTGCTTCGTTTCAAAGTTAATCATTTCCAAAAAGGACTTCTTATCTGTCCGATAAATATAAAGAAGATGAAGTTCCCCTCTTCTTTTAAAAAGAACGACAGGGTGCTTAGAAGCTTCAATTCGAGGATATTTTAAAGATTCATAAGTAAAGACTTCTTTAAATCTTTGATCTGAAACGACAAACCCCTTTACTCCATGAGTATCTTTGGTCTCCACCTCTTTCTTGTAGACCCATAATGAATAGTCTGAATCACAACGGGATGATCGAATCATAGAATTGAAATCGGTGAGTTTATCCCAACCTTCTTTACTTATATTTTGTAAGGAACGGAAGTCAGAGGATAAAATAAAACTTTCTTCATCACGATCCATAAAATACAGAGTCAGCTTTCTCCCCAAGGATTGAGACAAATTCTGCTCTTCGCTTCGATCCTTATAATTGATCGTGAATTCATCCACTAATTTGTAATATGGCCATAATCCCTTCGTGGGATAGAGAAAAGGAGGATGCCGTGGAATAAATTCTGGAGTTATTCTTTCTTGCAAAGAATTCGACACCTTGCCTTTTGGTACAATCAAGAAATTATCTCTCAGTCTTCCAGAATATAAGAGTTGATAATCACCCTCTGATAATTCTCCAATACAACGATCTTTTTTGAAGCCTTGTTTCTGAAAAAAATCTTCTTGAAATAATGCTCCTGTGGAATAAAAGCTTACAACACCTCGATTCGTTTTTCTAAAATGAGTAAAAAAGGCTGCACTTTGTTTTACCTGATAAGGTATTTTTCCGATAGCACCTTGAGCATAGTGGGGAAGCTCACTCACCTGAAGTCTTTTTTGAAAATTACGACCCATACTTTGGGTGTCAAAAGCAATGAGTTCACCACTTTTATTTACAATGAATCCATAGTCTTTATTAGAGTTATCATCTTTTGTAAAAACAGGAGAAGAACTCGCCATATCCAAATTAAGAGAGTGACATTCATTATCATAAAAGGGATGAGGAAGTAGCTTCTCTTCGTAAAATAGATTTTCAGAGTTAAGCCGTAAGAGTGAGCAACCGTGATTCAAGTTACTCTCGATAGGTCCATTTCCTGTGGCTGCAAATATCTTCTCATCCACAATAGGAAGACTTCCTCCGGATAAATAAATTCCAGTATCCAGACCACTTCCTTTTAGCTCAGTCTTTTTTGAAGTGAGAAAAATTCTCTTTTTATCTCCTTCTTTTATATCAACTTGCACAATGGACCCATTCACACCTTGATGAGTTCCGTAGAATTTAAGCTCTCTTTTTAAGTCATAGACTTGAGACTTTATTGAACAACCGAAAAATAGAGTATTCTCAGACTTATTTAGGCTTAATCCTGTTTTACACCATACTTTATCTTCAACCCAATCACCTGTCCCACGTCTTCTCCTTTCATAGAGGTTTTTGAGATCGATCTCTATTTCTCTTTTTAGATTTCCTTCAAAATCATATACACTTATGATTTGAAAAGAATCTTTGTCCTTTTTAACTTTTAAATAAATTTCTTCATTTTTTTCACTAAGCAAATAGTTAGAGGTTGGACTACCTGAGGTCATTCTAACTTTCTTCTCCATTTTTAAGCTGTCTAAATTATAGAAATTAAGAAAACCTAGTTTGTCCGTAAAAATGAGTTGCCTCTTATAATTCCAACCTATAAAAGACCATTTCTTTGAGTGAAGGATGAGAGGCATAAATTTATGAGCCTTTGAAAAGGCTGGAATTTCCTTTAGCTTTAATCCAGAAACCTCGTCTAGATTCACAGGAAAAAGAAAGTCATTCTTCTTATTTAAACCGTATTCTTTTACCGACTGCTCAAAGATATAAATTCGTGGTCCCCACATGCAGAATGCCGAATATAAAAAAAGTAAAATCACCCATGGTATGAGATGTGTCTTCTTCAAATTAAAACCTTTGTTTTTCTCAATCTCTTTTCATTTAAACTATAATATAAACAATACCTTAACCCCTTATATTTCCTTCTAAAAGTATGGACGTCCTTTAAATTCTATGGAATATTGGGGGCATGAAAATAACCCTTTGTGTCACTGGGTCTATTAGCGCCTACAAAGCCTATGACCTCACACGACAATATGTAAAAGCCGGCCATGAAGTTAGAGTCATTCTTTCTTCAGGGGCACTTAAATTTATCAAACTCGAGACCTTCAGTTACCTAGGTGCTACAAAAGTCTATGGTCCTCAAGATGACTTTACCATGCAAAATCTAGATCAAGGAGAAGGCCCGGTTTTACATATCAACCTTATTAAGTGGGCAGACGTTATGGTCGTAGCTCCCTTAAGTGCAAATACGCTTTCAGACTTTTCCCACGGTAAAGCTTCAAATTTAATAACATCAATGTTCTTGGCCTGGAATAAAGAGAAACCTCTTCTCGTTTTTCCTGCTATGAATACATTAATGCTTACTCATCCCTTCACTTCAGAAAATTTAAAACGTTTAAACACTCTGCCCTACGTCTTTGTTGGAAATACGAGTTCAGGAAAATTGGCCTGTGGTGATGAAGGAGAAGGTAAACTTCAAGATATTGAGACGATTGCTGCATTGACTGAAAGTTTCACTTTAAAAGACCAAAATAAGAAACTACTTCTTACAACAGGTGCAACTTTAGCTCCTCTTGATTCTGTTCGCTATCTCACTAATGCAAGCACCGGCCAAACGGCTGTTCCATTCATAAAAGAATCCCTGGCAAGAGGTATTCGTACAACTGTCATTGCAGGAAAGTACGCAACCCGTGATTTAGATCGTTTTTCCGAACATCCTCTTTTCGAGCTAGAAAGAGTGACGACGACCGATCAAATGCATGACCGAGTCCACTTCCACTTCAAAGAATGTGATTACTATATTTCTACAGCGGCAATTGGTGACTTCTATTTTCCAAGTGTCTCTCAATCAGAAAATAAACTCAAAAAAGCGACACTCGGAAATAGTTTAGAAATTGCTCAATCCCAAGATATTTTAAAATCTGTCTTAGAGATTAAATCACCCAATCAGAAGATTGTTGGATTCGCAGCAGAGACTGAATTAACCGATGAAGTTTTAGCAGAAAAGTATAATCGTAAGCCTGTTGATTTTCTTGTTGGCACCCAAGTATCCACAGGGCTTATCAACAAAGATGGGGAGCAAAGGGGCTTTGGAACTCAAGAGGCTCTTTATCGCTTTGTTAATAATCAAGGTAAACTCTCTCCTGCTCAAACTCTTTCAAAGTCAGAAATGGCCAACCAAGTACTCAACCAAATTTTACAATAGAGGATCAATGAAACTCTTTCGAAAAAGAATTGAATTTCTTAACTGGAGAAACGACCTTAAGTCTACGCTTGGACTAGTTCCCACGATGGGTAATCTCCATCAAGGGCATTTATCATTAACTCAGAGGGCCCTTAACGAAAATGAAAATGTAGTCGTCACTATATTTGTTAATCCTAAGCAATTTGGCCCTAATGAAGACTTCGACCAATATCCAAGAACACTTGAGGAAGATCTCAATAAACTCGCCACTCTCGAAGGAAGTGATCGCCTGATCATTTTTAATCCTGAAAGTAATGATGAAATCTATCCTGAAAACTTCCAAACATCTATTAGTGTAAATGGACTCGATAAAGTACTTTGTGGCCGCTTCAGAGATGGCCACTTCTCGGGAGTTACGACAGTAGTCTATCAACTCTTCGCTCTAACTAAAGCAGATCAAGCCTATTTTGGTCAAAAAGATTTTCAACAATTTAAGATCATTGAAAGAATGGCCAAAGACCTTATGCTTCCCATTCGACTTCACATGTGTCCCATTATTAGAGAGGAAGATGGGTTGGCCCTATCGAGCCGAAATCAGTACTTAAATAGTACTCAAAGAGAGGAAGCGGTTAAACTCAACCAAAAACTAAATGAAATCGCAAACGTATATAAGAATCAAGGAAAGAGTTCAGCGATTAGCTTCCGAGATGTCACCCTTCAAGAAGATCTAAGATTCCAATATATTGAATTACTAGAAACTCAGAGCTTAACGGGAAATATCCCCACTAGCTATGAAGGATATGGTAAAGTTGTAGTTGCAGGGGCTTTTATCCTGGGAGATACTCGACTTATAGATAACCTCTTAATTTAGGATATTTGATGTTAGATAATGAATTTCATATTTCTCAAGATGCTCGAGCTTCTCTGGTTTCTATCATTTGCCCTCGTTTTGAAGAGCATAAATCAGAAATAGAAACGGGACGCTCTTTAACTGAGTTAAGAGAATTACTGCGCACTTTAGATATTGAAGCGGGTTACCAGTATGTGCAGACCAGAAACTCATTAGATCCAGCGACCATTTTAGGTTCTGGTAAACTCAAAGAAATTGCAGACCAAGCTAAGGATGAAGGTTCCACTCTTCTGGTTTTTGATTTTGAATTAACGGCTTCGCAAATTAGAAATATAAGAAAAATAACCGGTCTCGCTGTTGTAGATAGAGTTCATGTTATTTTAGAAATCTTTGCCAAACATGCTCGAACTCGGGATGCCAAAATACAAATTGAAATCTCACGTCTTCAATATGTACTTCCTCGTCTTTCAGGCTTTTGGTCTCACCTAGGACGACAAAGAGGTGGAATTGGTGTTCGCGGTGGTGAAGGTGAAAAGCAAATTGAGCTCGATAGACGTATTATTCGTCAAAGGATTGAGTTTTATAAAAAGGAATTAAAGCTCATTGCAAAATCTAGAGAACAACAGAAAAAGAAAAGACAAAACCAAGCCGTAACAGCAGCACTTGTTGGCTACACAAACGCAGGAAAGTCTTCACTTATGAATCGCCTGTGCCAAGTTGATATAAAAGAAGAGAATAAACTCTTTGCAACTCTCGATTCTACTTTTCGTACCTTAAATCCTGATACTCATCCACCCATGATCATGATTGATACCGTTGGATTTATTTCTAACCTGCCCAATACTTTGATTGATGGTTTTAAAACAACCCTAGAATCGGCACTTGAGGCTGATTTACTGATTATAGTATGTGATATTTCTGATCCGAATTATAAGAAACATCTTCAAGTTACCGAAGAAGTACTTAATGAACTAGGCGTTCATGACACAGAAAAAGTAACTGTATTTAACAAGAAAGATCTCCTTAACGACCCTATCAAAGCAAAAATTGTTAAGAGAGTTCATCCTAATTCTTATGTCGTCAGTTCATTTGATCAAGATGATATGAAAAACTTGAGATCTGAAATCATTAATTATTTTCTCAACAAACAGCAAAAATATGACCTCTTCATTCCTTATGAAGAAGGTGCAGCTCATTCAGCAGTTGCTTCGAAAACAAATATTATTAAAACAAGTAATCATGAGAAAGGAATTTTCTATAGAGTGAGAGTCCCAGACTTCATTTTCAATCAGCTAGGACTCCACAATTTTGTATTAAGACCAGAAGAAGCTGATCACTTCTCCAATGCAAAAGATACCTTTTAGATATCGAGGATAATTCCATCAGCAGCACAGATCGCTGTAGCTTTAACAAGAAGTGCTCTTGTTTTCCACTTTGAAGGCATATCTATTTCCTCAACACTGCTGCTTCCACCAAAAATTGTTCTTGTGATACTAATGCGGTCACTTAGATCATCGTAGATATTCTTAAGAGCATGATTACAGTCTTGGATATCTCTTTTCTCTTTTTTCGTAAGTTTAAATTTACACGAAGTATTTCTAATTTTTAGTTTTCCTGAATGTCCTGTGTAATCAGCGATAAACTCGGCATCCGTATAATAAACATCTTTATTAAATGTTTCTGAAATATCTTCTAGCTCTAGAAATGCTTCTAAGTAGGTTTGAGCGCAAAAATCTTGAGTTGAATCATAGTAACCTTGGTCTTCTGAAATATTTAAATTTTGACCAAAGGAAGAAAAAGTTAAAACAAGGGTCATAGCAAAGAGTAGGCTCTTCATAATATCTATCCTTTTGATGGGGTTTGTCCCATTTTAGAATAGAGAGAAAGAAATTGGAGTTAAGTCGAAAGGATTACAGGGGCCGTCATTTAAATAGACAGTATTAGAAAGCTCCACTTCTAAAGTAGAGTGTTACAGAGAAGACAACAAAAACGAGCCCTAGGCCAAAATATACGACGATTTGATCTCGATCCATATTTCTTTTATCGGTCTAATTCTTTGAAATCTGAGTAAAAAGATCATCCAGAATATTCTCTAACCTATTGATATCAAGAGGCTTTTCCAAATTAAGAGATATCCCGCTTCCTTTGGCCTCCTCGCTTAGGGGACCTAATAGAACAACAGGAATCTGCGTATCTAATTGAAGTGACGCTAAAGAGACCTGATCGCTAATGACAACTAGATCTGGGCCAAACTCTTCTACTCTAAAGTTGAAATCCTCTTCCCTGTCTAGGGCATAGAGCTGCCACGAGCTCTCTCTAAGAGTCACTTCCCATGCCTTAAACATCAAGGGATCACTTTCTAATAGAAAAACTTTTCTCACTTTCATCACCTAAGGGTTATCTATTTCCGCAGAAATTCTTTTTCGACATGATTTATATTTGCTATGCTCTGAGGAACTTAAGCACTTCCCTGATAGCTGTCAAGCCCATAGAGAAAGGTGATTTTATGAGTAAGAGTAAAATTCAAATCGTAGATCAAGATGGATTTACCCTCAAAGAGTTTGAGCGAGACCAGTGGGAGAAGGCCTATGAATATGCGGAACAAATGGAAGCTATGGAGATTGAGGTTGAAATAAGAAAACCTTCTTTGGCCAGAACCTTAGCTGAAAGCTTAGGGGCTAAACAGCGTGAGCTCAATAAGCTTGATCAAGAGCTCCAAGATGAGATTGATGACCATCTCCCCAATCAATCTGACACGAAATGCGGAACGTGTCATTAAACAAAATTCACCCCAATATATAACTGCTTTACTCTATTAATATCAAATACTTACATGGTGTCATAAGGAAACTTATTTTCGTCGATATCTAACATTTAATAGCATTGAGTGTTATTTTTCGATTAAGGGCATAAAAGCATTTCTATTATGAATTAGTTAATGCTATTAATTTTCAATGTGTGAAAGCATAGACTCCATGAGGGAGTTGACAGGCAAAGCAATAAATTTAATTGCCCCAAATTAGGAGACGAGTCCTATGAAATTTTCAATCTTTTCAAATATCGATCTGCACAACCCCGACAGTATCGAGCTTAAAAGCGGTTGGAAAGTAAATTATCTTTGCTTTTCATTAGACAAATATACTAACGAAGGAATAGCTCCTTTAGTTATACTCGGTGGTGCATTTCAAAAATTTCACAGCTTCAAAAAAGAGGTAGAAGTTCTCTGCCAAGACATGCCCGTAATTCTAGTCGACCTTCCAGGACAAGGAAGTAATGATCAACTAGGAGAAGAGCTAAACTTTGAAGACTACGCAACAATCCTTCGAGACTTTCTCGACTATCATCAAATTCAAAAAATTGTTCCCGTAGCTCTTAGTTATGGTTCTGCAATCGGTTTTACTTTTGCAGCTCATTACCCAGAAAGAACCCACAGACTTATCCTTGGTGGAACAACACCCAAGCTACGAAAGTCTGTAAGGATTCTACTAGAAGAAAGTATTCAGGCCATGAATGAAGGGAGAATGAAAGACTTCTCAACTGGCGTTATTCTCAACCTTTTTAACTATTCACAAAGAAGACGTACAAAGGTTCCTCGACTTTTAATTCGAGGATTTCATAAATCTCTTATAAGTCTAACCGAAGAAGATAAATTACGTTACTTAGTTAACACAACGAGACTTCTTAATCTTAACGGCTTGGGCGAAAAGGCTCCTCAGTGTGAAAACCTGATTATCGCAGGTGAGTACGATAACTTTACAACTCCTTCGGAGTGTCTAGAAGTTGCTAATCGTTGTGAAAAGAGAATTGTTGGAATACTTAGAAATTGTGATCACCTTGCTCCTTTTGTAAAAAAAGAACTTATGATTAATACTTATCGTAACTTCTCTCTCCATGGAAAATTAGAAGAGAATGAAGGGATCAGCAGCTATACAGAAACAGACATTCCTCTTGAGAAGAAAATTCTTGAACCAAGATGGACTTATCAAGGTGAAGTAAAACTTAAATGTCCTCAAAATACTTGGGAACATTATGTGAATGTAATCAACCTCAATTCTTATGGATTATGTGTTGATATTGGCGATAAGCGCATTTCACAAGAAAAGCTTCAAAATAGTAAGATTGAATTTGTTTCTGAAGGCTTTGAACTCGATACGATCTTCTTTGATAGTACACGTGATGGAATTAGAGGAATATTTAAACGATATGACTTTGACACCTATGATAAGCTTGAGAAATTTACAGAGCGTCTAGGCCAAAATAGCTGTATTTTTCAACCTATTTCCTTGTAAACTAACTAGGTGAATAGTTGGTTAATCTTTTCTTTAGTAGGAGTCTTTGTAGGCTCCTTAGCTGGCCTTTTTGGCATTGGTGGGGGACTTATAACAGTCCCCATCACTTTTTTTGTACTCACTCAATTAGGTATAAGTGATGCAACAGCAATCGTCATGGCCATAAAGAGTTCTCTGGCCATCATCATTTTAACTTCTACTCTCTCAGTCTACTCCCACAATCAAATCAGTCGCATTTCTTGGTCCATTGTTAAGGAATTAGGACCTGGAGTATTGATAGGAACCGTTCTAGGCTCTTTTCTATCCACCTATCTTCCTCCCAAAGTTTTAGAGATTATATTTACTCTCTATGTAACGGCCGTCTCTTTAAAGATGTGGTTTGGTTTTTCTGTAGAAGCGAATGAAGATCAAAAACCATCCTCGATGTTAAACTACATAGTAGGGGCCATCATTGGAATAAAAAGTGCTGTTCTTGGTATTGGTGGTGGCACTATTTCAATTCCCTATCTTTCTTGGCAGGGAGTTCCGATTCATAAAGCAGTAGGTGTTTCTGCTTGCATAGGTTTTATTATTGCGATTAGTGGAACTCTAACAGGTCTTTTTCAAGATACTTCTGGTTATACACTTCCAGCTCAAACGATTGGATTTATATATATTCCAGCTTTAATTGGAGTTGGTATGACAGGCATTATATTTACTAAAATTGGAAGCAAACTCTCCTATAAACTCCCTCAACAAAAAATGAGAAAAGGATTTGCTCTTTTTCTCATGATCATTGCCCTTAAATCTGCTTCAAGATTTTTGAGTTTATAAAATTCCTGATTTCTTTTTGAGAAGAAGTACCCTTTTTAAACTTTCGTTGATGCGAGCTAAGGGAACCGTCCCCTTCTTTACCAAATCGACAACTATTCCGTGAGCTTTTGCAGCAATATTCTTGTCATAGACGAGATTATTTCCAAAAAGAAGGATATCGACACCAGCATTTAAGGAAAGGGCAATCGCCTCTCTCATACCATAATGCTTTGAGATCGCTCCCATATTCATATCATCACTTATGATTACACCTTCAAAACCAAGTTGATTTCTCAATAAACCTTGAATCGTTCTCTTAGAAAGAGTTGCAGGATATTTAATATCCAGATTTCTATTATAGATGTGGGCCGTCATAATCATATCGGCATCTCCACTTGCGATGAGATTTTGAAAAGGAATAAGCTCTTTTTCACTCCATGTTTGAGAAACATCTACGAGACCTTCATGACTATCTCCACGCGAACTTCCATGACCAGGAAAGTGCTTTAAAACAGAAATAACCCCGGCCTTATTTTGTCCCTCTATGAAGCTTCGACAATAGTCTTCTACTTCTTTAGGGTCTTCTGAGAAACTTCTCCCTAAGCTTCCAATAACTGGATTGTAGGGATTTGTATTCACATCGGCTAGAGGAGCAAAATTGACGTTGATCCCATGATCAATAAGCTCAGTTGCCAGCTTCTCGGCACTTCGCCTAACTTGCCATTGAAACTTATGGCCTAACTCTGCAGGTGATGGTTTTTTAGAAAAGCCATAACGTGATTTAAGTCGGGATACTTTTCCACCTTCTTCATCAACGGAGATAAAAAGAGGAAGATTAGATATTGCTTGTAAATCTTCACTTAGAAGTCGAAGCTGATGGGAGGACCTAATATTTCTTCTTCTCGACTTTGTTACCACGTCATAATCAAAATATATAACACTGCCCACATGATAATCTCTAATTGCTGTTTCGACTTCTTCTGAAACGCCAAAACCTCTAAAGCCTACAAGAAGTAACTGACCAACTTTTTCCTCTAAAGATAGTTTTTGAATTAAACTATCGACCTCCCCCTCAGCAGAAGCGAAAGAAGAAGTACTATAAAATAGTGAGATAATAAGAATCAGTAAGCTTTGGAGTCGTTTTTTCATGGCGCTAACATACGTCAAATACGTTTTCCAGAACATCAAAATAGGATAATTTTCACAGGTGTTTAAACTTTAGACTAATTTTCCAAGAGTGCCTTTATAACTGTAGTATGACCATCGTTCTTGGCCATATCTAATGGGCTATCTCCTTGAGCATTTCTGATATCATTTCGAGCTTGATGATGAATAAGTTCTCTTACAACTTGTTCATGTCCGCCTTGAACTGCATAGTGCAAAGCTGTGTTTCCAAATTCATCTTGTAGATTTACATCTTCGGGCTTTTGCTCTGCTATAAATGAAACAAGTTCATTTTGTCCTTCCATTGAAAGATTCATGAGTAAATTCATTTTTCCCAAAACAGAAGGATTTGCCTTTGCTCCCTTTTTGACTAAATCTTTAAAAAGTTCAGCCTCAAACTGAAGAGCAGCAGCAGTCGCCACACTGAGCCCTCTCTTATTTTCCACCAAAGGATTGGCTCCTTTTTCAAGCAAGATTTTTGCAATGTCTAGCTTCCCCTCATCCATGGCCCGAAGGAGTAAAGTATTTCCTTGCTCATCTCTTACGTTGAGATCAATCGAAGAGTCAGAAAGAAGGTATTCTATTTTTTCAATTTCATTAGTTTCGATTGCATTAAAGAGTTCGATTTCCTTAGATTCCTTAGAAAGCTTAGATAGACTCGACTTATCGACTTCTTCTCTCTCTTCTTCGCTCATTGATTTTTTTTCTAAACGAGACTTTTTTTCTTCTCTAGCTATAGAATCTTCACTGGAATGATCCATCGCCACAAGCTTATTGTCTTCTCTATTAGAATGAGATTGGCCAAGGGAGACCAACAGATAGCCTCCCATAACAACGATTAGAAAAAGGGGAATTAAGGTACTCTTTTTCATCTTTTTAAAAAGTCCTATTGTTCAGACATCAATTCATCTACAGGGTAGATACTCTTAGGTGTATAATCAAAAGCTTCTCCCCCACCAAAGTCACTCATAAGTTTTCTCGCAACTCTGTTTTGAAAAGCTCTTAAGGGACTCGAACTCAACCCGGCCCAGCGATGATTGAAAATTGCAAAATAACGACGGCCACTCTTAGTACTTAACATTCCAGCAAGGGCGCTCACAGGATTTGTTGTCCCTGTTTTAACAACACCTTTATTTTCAAATTGCTCACCACGAAGGCGACTACGAATCGTTCCTGCATCTACACCCGTAACGGCCACTAATTTTTGAATTTCTTCACCTGCTGTAATCAGCTCTTGGTCCATCTCTTCAATCATCTTTACGATGATCGCACATGTTGCATAATTATCTCTTCGAGGACTAGATAGCGGGTATCCAGAACCATTATGAATCATAATCGTGGGCTCACTATCTTTAAACCCTACTCTAGTTTCTTTATAGTTAGGAAAGTTTTGATTCATAAATTCAGAAAGAATCCTTTGAACCTAATTCTTGCCAACCGTTCTGAAAAGCTCATCCGCAAAGTAATTATGGGAAAGGATATTAGTGTATTTAAGATAATCTTCAATTCGAGGCGATAAAACGTTGAATGAGCGAACCCCATTTGATTTCACATCAAATGGAGCTTTTTCGCTATATTCAACCTGACCGATCTTTAAATTTAAGTTCTCAGGATTTCTTTCCATTCGTAAGAAATCCAACCAGTCGCGAGAACTACTCCCTATAAAGGCTGTGTAGGCCTTCTTATTTAATTCCCATTCGGGTGTGTGTAAATATGCTTTTAATGTTTTTGCTACATCTGAGCGTGACTGCTCATGAGGCCTTCTCTGAGCTACACCAGTATTTTCAGAGTGTGCCCATGCGGTAAACTGATCATCAAAAGTAATTTTAGATACTTCTTCAATGCCTGCATTATTCAATTGGTTTACAAGATAGAAGAGTTTTCTCTTACTATAATTAGGATCCTTTCCTCCACTAATATGAAGCTCTTTAGTCTCAGGATTATAGTAAAGTTTTGTAGTGAGCTTGAAAGCAGCTCCCAAGCTTTTAACAGCAGCGTAGCTCGTTACAAGTTTTGTAATAGAGGCCAAATAACTCTTCTTATGAATATTTTCACCAGAGATTCCTCCTTCGCTATCGGTATAACAGAAGGCATGGTTATCTGGATTATATCCACTACTTTTAATAAGCTGATTCCAGAAAGGTCCAGCAAAAGTAAGTTGAGAAAAAGATAAGACCGTTACGGCCACTAAGGCTTTTGAAATCATATTAAATCCTCTGATTGAACAGCTTGTGCGCAGCGCATTATATTCAATTTCTAAAAATTTAGTAGGATTTTGAAAATTATATAGGAAGCCTTCGGGGAGAATAATAAAATTAAGGACTTAGAAAAAAAAAGGGCCTAGTAAAACTAGACCCTCATTATTTGTAGCTTTAAATTAAGGCTTATTCGTCAACCTTAAAACCAGCAAGCTTATCAGCAAGAGTTGCAGACTTAACAACTTCATCTTTACCGTAACCGCTAGCTTCAGCGTTTACTGCAGACTTCATTGAAAGTGCAATTTTCTTAGCGTCTTTGTCAATTGAGATAACCATAGCTTTTACAGCTTGTCCCTTTTGAACAACTTCTTCTGGTTTTTCTACTCTGTCTTCAGAAAGCTCAGAAATATGGATAAGACCTTCGATTCCTGTTTCTAGCTCTACGAAAGCACCAAAGTCAGTAACACGTACAACTTCAGCTTCAATCACAGTTCCAACAGGAAGTCTTTCTTCAATCTTCTTCCAAGGATCTTCTTCTAATTGCTTGATACCAAGACAGAATTTTTGATTTTCTTTGTCTACAGAAAGAACAGCCGCTTCAATTTCTTGACCTTCTTTGAACTCTTCAGAAAGGTTTACATTCTTCTTAGTCCAAGAGATGTCAGAAACGTGAATAAGAGCATCTACTTCTTCACCAAGATCAAGGAAAACACCAAAGTCTACAACAGACTTAACTTTTCCAGTAACCTTCTTCCCTACAGGGTATTTAGCTTCAAGCTCATCCCATGGATTTTCTTGAAGTTGCTTAATACCAAGAGAGATTCTCTTATTTTCAACGTCAACATCAAGAACCTGAGCTTCAACTTTCTCACCAACAGTGAAGTGCTTAGCAGGGTTCTTAATTTTGTTTGTCCAAGACATTTCAGATACGTGGATAAGACCTTCGATCCCATCATCAAGCTCGATGAAGATACCGTAATCTTTAACAGATACGATTTCACCAGAAACTTGCTTACCAGCAACGTACTTAGATTGAGCATCTTCCCAAGGATTAGGCCGAACTTGCTTAAGACCAAGAGAAACTCTTTCTTTTTCTTTGTCGAACTTAAGAATCTTAACTTCGATTTCATCACCCATATTAAGTAGGTTACTTGGGTGCTTAACACGTCCCCAAGACATATCAGTGATGTGAAGAAGACCATCGATACCACCAAGGTCGATGAATGCACCGTAATCAGTGATGTTTTTAACAACACCTTTAACGATCATACCTTCTTGCATTTGTTCAAGGATTTCTCCTCTCATCTTATTACGCTCTTCTTGAAGAATTGCACGACGAGAAAGAACGATGTTACCACGTTTCTTGTTGAACTTGATAACTTTGAATTCCATACGCTTACCAATGTACTTATCAAGGTAGCGAGTTGGACGTAGATCAATTTGAGATCCTGGAAGGAAAGCCTTAACACCGATATCAACCGATAGACCACCCTTAACCTTAGCAACAACAGTCCCTTCAAGAGGAGTACCTGATTCACAAGCTTCAGAGATTTTATCCCATGCTTTAAGAATTTCGGCCTTATCTTTAGAAAGAACAAGGTTACCCATAGCAGACTCAAGCTTGTCTAGGTAAACTTCGATAGTTTGACCTTCTTCAATCTTAAGAGTCCCATCATAGTTTTGGAATTCTCTAGTTGAAACTAGACCTTCTTGTTTGTAACCAATGTCTACCATTGTGTAGTCAGGACCAATGCTAACTACTTTTCCATTGTAAACTTCACCTTCAGTGAAATCTTTTGTCTCCTCTGACTCGAGAAGCTTTGAGAATTCAGTACTTTCCTTTGTTTCAACGTCTTCGCCGAAAACAACTTCGAAGTCCTGCATCCATTTTTGTTTGATGTCCTCTGTTGACATAAAACACCTCTTTTTGAGTTTTAAATTATTTATTTAAAACTCGGTTTCATTAAACCTAAGCAATGCTTAAGCACCTTCACCTTACTACTGTAAGCATAAAGATATATTTATATTCACGCGCGGAGTGTAACTTAAGAGAGAGATGATGTTAAGGCTTTTTTCCCAATGATAAAAATTTCCTTCGTTTGGCCCTCAGCCTCTGTAGCCTTCTTCTACGGCCTAAGAGTTTTGAGTAGGACTTGGTCATAACTTCTTCGTAAAAGTCATGGCCATAGGACTCACAGAGGAACTGATTCGCCTTATGAAGATTAGCTTTATAAGTACTTAGATTTCTTAGAACAACTTCACACTTTTCTCTAATTTCACGTGAATCCCCAAGCTTGTAGGTTTCTCCCACTTGGCCATGGGAGCTCAACAGCTCCATGGAGGTAGAGCTTCTTGGAACCACAATAGGTGTTCCCGATATGAGAGACTGAATGGCGTAGTCCTCTAGATCTTCTCTTCTGCGTAGACCAAGCCATAGGTCTCCCCACTTTTGCTGCTCCGCCACATCGCAGGGGCCAACAAAGGCCACGTGATCTTCCAATCCCCAATCTTTAACCTGTCTTCTTAGCTCATCTGTCAGCTTCGTATCAGCCCAGCTCTTTTCATTGCATAGAGCGAAAGTGTAATTCTTCCCCTCAAGTTTTCTCTCGATCATGACTCTAAATGAGTGAAAGAGAGTCTCTAGAAATTTAGTATTTGTTTCTATTCCATTTAAGTTTGTCCCAATATACCAACGATCTTCAGTGTATCGAAAAGGAGGACGATCAATTTCTAAGACACGAGTTTTCACGCCCATACCTACAAAATTAATTTTTCGCGGAGGTAATCCCAAATGCCCCCAAATATTTTCCACCATATCCGGCACCGGAAGTACGACTTGATCAATTCGAGAAGACAGAGGACGATACCAAAAGTCTTTATAGTATTTTTTGAGTTCTGAACTTACCGTGTAGATAAGAGGAGTTAGTTTCTTTTGTCTCAAATAGAAACAAAGGGGCCACAAAACCTTTATATCATAGCAATGGACTACGTTTATATTGAGTTGGTCTATTAAACGATTTAATTTTCTAAGCTTATGCCATTCGAAAATTTTAGAAGCAAACTTACCCTTGTGATAGATGCACTCTACTCCAAGTTCTCGAGCTTTATTTCGTAAACGAGTATTCTTATAGGTGTAGAGATAGACTTTAGCTCCACCCTTTAAGGCAAGCCTACAGTCTTTAATGATCATTCTCTCTTCAGTTCCCCCCCTCTTTGTGAGACCCATATAGAAAAAATTAAGTCCTTGAAAAGGTAATTTAGAGGGGTTCTCCTGCTTTGTACTCAACAAGTTCTCCTGCAACTGATCCTATTTTTACTTGAGCTTCAAATTTTAATAACTTCTTTTTCTCATCTGCAGAGAACCAAAAAAGAATATCTCCTCTTTTTTCTAGAACACCTGGAAAGCGTGTTTCTGCATTGATTCGAATGGCCGAGACGTCTTCATCCATAACTTCAATTGTTTCCGTTCTCTCGACTTTAAGCTTGAGTATCCAAATCTTTCCTCTTGTTACGATAGGAAACTCATAGAGGTCTCCTTTCTTGAGAGGTAAGGATCTGACAAAATGTAGCGCCGAGAAAGAATCTTGAAAGTATCGAGGTATATGCTTAGTAAGTTCAACTTCTTTAAGCTTTCCGTGTTTGATTCTCTTATACCAGTGGTAAGTCTTAAGTTCTTCCCTATCAAAAAGTTGGAGATCATCCACAGTTTGTGAGCTCTCCCTTTGGGCCAATACATACTTCATAGGGATAAATTCAGTTTGAGTCACATAAGAATCAAGCGAGTCATCAAGAGTATAAATATAACTGTAATAGCGAGCAGATCGAAGTTTCGCGCTAAAATGATAAGCTTTTTCTCCTCCGATTTTTACGGGCTTTCGTGTCTCCATTTGAATATGACCCGCAGTGATTCCTAAATAAGATACTTGAAATACAAACTTCTCCCCTATATCAATTATAGGTTTTGCTTTTGGCCAAATCTTCTTAGATATTCGATCATATTGGGAAAAGACTTCAGGGTAAGGGTCTATTGATTCATCTTCCTTAAGACTTCCCTCTTCCATTTTATCGGAGTCCAAACTACTTTCTTTCTCAGGACTTTTCTTGGAAGTCGGTTTAGAAGGAGCGTTGACTACTTTCTTATCTTTAGATTTTTCTTTTGGAGAAGCTTCCTTATCTCTTAGCTTAGAATCATCCTTTTTAATAAGAGCTTTCTCATTAGATGGATGAGATTTCGATACCTTCTTTGCTGATACTTTCTCTTTTTGAGACTCATCAGCATCATCTTCAACTTTAAATTTATTAAACTTTTTCTCATCTATTCCTAGCGAACTTTCGACTTGCTTAGACTCAACATCGATAAAGTCAGTATCTTTCTTAGTGGCACAAGAATGAAGAAAAAGTAAAAGGGAAAAGACCACTATGGAAAAGCAGTCTTGAGATATCAAATATTTTTGGAATGGATCTTTTTTTATTAATTTCACAGGCTTAATTATACTCTAGAGAGAATCAAGCAGCTACCGGTAAGGTTTTCAAACGCCTAGATTACTTGATCAATTGTCTTAAGTGTATCTTCTTTTCCCGCAACAAAATCGACCTGAATCTCTAAATAAAGAAGCCTTGGATCATCAATAATTCTTCTTATCTTTACGATGTCTTTCTCTGTTGTGATTACATAAGCATCTTGCTCAATTGCCTTCTCAAGTATTTGATTAATTTCTTCAACTTTAAAGAAGTGGTGATCCGGATACACTATATTCTCAATCACATCTCCTCCTAGAGATTCGACAAGATTGAAAAAGGATTCAGGAGAAGCAATTCCGGCCAGACAAAAGACTTTCTTTCCTTGAATCTCTTCAAGAGACAGCTTTTTGATATAAGACGAATTAAAAAAACCAGAAGGCCTATAATCCATAAGAGCAAAATTGATATGAGGAGGGGCGTATTTCTTAATCATATCTTGTAACTTGAGAACCTTCTCTCTTTCTGCTTGATTGGCCCTTCCGATGACAACGAGATCAGCATCTTTCAACGCACTAAACCCTTCTCTCATATATCCTCTTGGCGCTACTTTATAGCGATCAAGCGGCATTAAGGCATCAAAGAGAACAATATTAAGATCTCTTTTAAGTTTCAAGTGTTGATGTCCGTCATCTAAAACCACGACGTCTGGATGTTCTTTATCGAAGTAATACTCTAGATTTTCTCTTCTCTTCTTTCCCACAACAACGACAGCATTCTTTAGTCGTCTAACAAGTAGTAGAGCTTCATCTCCGTATTCGAAAGGATTAAAACCTAGCTTCTTCCCCGAGCGTAGAATACCGCTGCTATTTTCAAGATTTCCTTTATAGCCTCGAGATAAGATCATTACTTTTTTATTTTTTTGATTAATATATTCACTCAACCAAATCGTAAAAGGTGTCTTACCCGTACCACCAAAAGTTAAATTTCCTACAGAAATGATAGGAACTTGAAACTTATCCACTTTGATAAAATTATAGCTATAAAGAAAACGTCTTAAACGATAGATTCCATCCCATAAAAAAGAGATGGGGGTTAAGAGAATCATTAAAAATTTTAGAATAGGATTATTCCAAGTCATTATATTTCCTTAAGCCTTTTCTTTTGAGCCTTCTTGGTTCATGAGTTGATGGATTATGGTTCCTACATTTTCAGAGTCGCCACCAATAATTTCTAATGTTTTAGCTAACTTCTCTTTTATGACCGTATAACTTTTTTCAGAGGTGAACCATTTCTCCAACTCTTTCTCAATATTATAAGCACTCAATTCATTTTGAACGAGTTCTGGGAAAACTCTCTCATTATGAACAATATTGGCCAAAGAAATAGGTCCATCATAAGAAAGAAAAGTATAGAAAATAAATTCATTTAATAGAGACGATCCATAACAAACGACTGTAGGGACTTCAAAAAGAGCACAGGTTAAAGTAACTGTACCACTCGCGGCGAGAGAAAAATCACACCAGGTTAGAGCTTCTGAAATATCATCATGTTGATAAATTCTCGTCACTTTATCTAGAAAAGGTCGATAGTTTTCTATATGAACATTTGGAGACTGAACAAGTCCGACTTCAAACTCTTCTCTACTTTTATTTAAGTATTCGTAAAAAATAGGGAGAACCTTTGCAACTTCGAAGTTACGAGAACCTGGAAGTAAGAGAAGTCTTTTCTTTCTCTCTTGTAAAGCTTGAAAGGACTTCACTTTTGTTCCTAAAATTTCATGATGGACTCGATCTTTATAATGGAACCATAAAGGGTGAGGTACTGATTTCACACGATTTACTCCACGTTGCTCAAACCATTTTTTCTCAAATGGAATAATAGTAAAAAGTGTATCAACATTCTCCTCTAGAGCTTTAGCTCTCCAAGCTTTCCATGCCCAGGCCTGTGGGGCAACATAATAAAAAACACGCACACCTTCACGATTTAATCTCTTAGCAAGTCTTAAATTAAAATCTTGAAAATCAATAAGTATCGCAAATTTACATTTACGTTTTTTTACTTCTTCAACGATTTGATTTAGGGCCTTAAAATATAATGGAATTTTACCTATAACTTCACTAAAGCCCCATGAAGAAAAATCTTTCAAATGGTATAAATTCTCGACACCTAAAGATGACATTTCATCGCCACCAACACCAAAGAATTTCATTTTTGGAGAAGATTCCATTAAGGTCGGAAGAAAGCTCATAGCATGTTCCTCTCCAGACTTTTCCCCTGCTATGATTAAACAGCTTGAATCTACCATGAAACTGACTTTTCTAATTCTAAAGAGTTGAGGACTTGTTCCACTACATAAACGGCATTAAGACCATCTTCTTCATTAACAACAGTTCTTTCATCTGCGGCAATAGAATTATAAAAAAGTCTCTGCTCCTCTAATAAATGATCTCGAGGAGGATACTCTTTTGTCACTACAAACTCACTTTCCTCTGTAGCTGAAGAGCGTGCTTCACGAAGCTGTCTTCTAAAGAGGTCAACTTGAAGACATCCAAAGTCATTAACCACTTCAAAGTTTCTGATTTCTTCAGTGTGATTTCGACCAACAGAAATAGTCGCAACAGCACCCGAGTTAAACTTGAATAGAGCGCGTACAAAGTCCCATTTATCTGTTCTTTGCTTCTTTCCAAAAGCTTCAACACTGATTGGTCTATCACCCAAAATAAACATCATGAGATCTATGTCGCGAATCATTAGATCTTGAACCACATCGACATCAGTAGCTCTTCCTTTAAAAGGAGCCTGTCTTTCAAGTCTTAAAATCGGTGTCCCTTTAAAATAGTCGACTTTATCTTTTAATTCAGGCCAAATTTGGTGATAGCGCTCACTATGTCCAACTTGTAATTTAATCCCAGCTTCTTCAATCATCTGCTTTAACTGAGTCGCTTCCTCATAAGTGGAAGTCATCGGCTTTTCGCAAAAGACATGTTTCTTCGCCGCAATCAGTTGCGAAGCCAGCTCAAAGTGGGTGGAGGTAGGAGTAACAATAATTCCAGCATCATATTCGACATTACATTCTTCAAAGCTTTTGAAAGTTGCAACTTCAATACCCTTATCGGAAAGTTTCTTCTTTGTTTCAGGATGATGATCAACCACTCCTACGAGTTCGCAAAGTCCTTCCTCTTTTAAAGCAACGACTTTATCCACATGCCATCTTCCTAAATGACCATAACCAAAAACTACGACTTTAATCATTCCTTACTCCTGATTTCAAATAACTCATTAAGACATAAAAGGAGCTATACCCACTTCCGATTTATTGATTTCATCAATCATTTGTTGAATAACAGGATTATTTTCATATTCTTCAATCAGTTCCTTATGATTAACAAATGCTCTAGGACTCAGAGGATTGGCTTCCATCACTCTATAAAAGTCTACAACCTCGGAGATAACTTGCTTAGAATGACCACCACGTCTCATTCCTATAATATTAATTCCTTTTAAACGGACACGGTTTCCATAAGCTGTACAATAAGTAGGAATATCGCGATCGATAGCTGAGGCTCCACCTAAGTAACTTCCTAATCCTAGACTTACAAATTGAGAAATATTACATCCTCCTCCAATAATAACCTTATCTCCAACATGAACATGACCAGCGAAGTTTGTACTATTGGCGATAATGCAGTTACTACCAAAAACAACATCATGACCGAGGTGAACATAGGACATGAGTAAGTTATTACTGCCTACTGTAGTCTTGGCCTTATCTTTCATCGTACCACGGTGAATACTTACGTATTCTCTAATGATATTATTATCACCAAGGATCGTTTCAGTTGGCTCACCTTTATAAGAGCTATCTTGCGGAGGTGCTCCAATAGCACAATACGATGAAATTTTATTGCCTTCTCCAAGAATGGTATGACCTTCAATTTTCACATGAGAGTCTATCGTCGTATTTTTTCCAATAACTACATTAGGACCAATAATAGAAAAAGGACCAATCTTTACTCCTTCAGCAATTTTTGCTTCTGGAGATACAATGGCCAAGTCATGAATTTCGGCTTTCATTTTACATCCTTATTTTAAACAAATTTCACAGAAGCCATTACTGAAGCTTCTGACATGGCCTCACCGTTATGATAAACAACACATTCATTTGTCATAAAAGGGCCACGAATTTTCGTACATTTTGTATGAATTTCTAATTCCATTTCAGGAAAAACAGGTTTTCTAAACTTAGATGAATTTACACTAAGTAACATCACATCCATTTTCATATCTCGCCAATTGGGTACAGCTTTCATTAAGGCAAATGAAGAAACTTGCGCCATCATTTCGATTTGTACAACACCAGGAAGAATAGGATTCCCCGGGAAATGTCCTTCAAATATGGGATGCTCTTTCTTTGTTTTATATAGACCAACAACTGTTGAGCCGATGAGATCCTTCATTTCAAGTTCATCTTTTCCTTTTGACTCTTCCGATAAAATGATTTCTTTAACCCCATCTACAAAAAGAAAAGGATCACGGTGAGGTAAAAAGCTCTTTACTGCATCAATTTCAATTTCCATTTTATGCCCCTCGCATATAACACGTATTACAACTAAACTTTATAAACCACTATTTTTTTAAACTTAACTTTCTCAATGTTGCTTGAGTACGTAGCCATTCCTTTACAGGACGTGCCGGATGCCCACCAACAGTAGATCCTGCTTCAAGCGATCCAGTTACTCCCGCACCACCTGCTACTTGTGAACCTGCTCCAATTCTAATATCGGGAGCAGCCCCAGCTTGTCCACCAAAGACACAGTAATCTTCAATGATCGTAGAACCCGCAATGGCGACTTGACCACAGAGAATGACTCCTTTTCCAAGATGTACATTATGGCCAACCTGAACTTGATTATCGAGTTTAGAACCATCCCCTATAACTGTCGGGCTAAAGGTTCCTTGATCAATACAAGTATTACTTCCCATTTCTACTTGGTCACCAACAACAACTCCCCCCATATGCCAGACTTTTTTATGAATTCCAGCATCGAAGTTGTAACCAAAACCATCAGAGCCAATGACTGTACCAGAGTGAATTCTACACTCTTTTCCAATCTTAGTTTTAGGCATTAGTGTGACATTGGGATAGATTTCGCTATTTTCATCAATTGAAGATTGAGAAAGAATACGCACTCCGGAATGTATCACGACGTGGGCACCAATAGCGACATCAGCGCCTATGAAAACATTATCAGCGATTTTAGCCGTAGGATCGATTTTGGCCGTCCCCATTTTTCTGCCATCGATCTCATCATTGAAAGTTGCCCTTATATCGTCATAAAAAGGCTTTGATAAATTCGACATGGCAAGGGGAACACTCTCCACACTTCCCCAACCAGCAACATCAGTCATAACTTCATCAAACTCAGATTCAACTAATTTTAAAAACTTAATATCGAAGATAATAAAGGTATCTTTAATCTTTCCTTTCTGAGCTCCATCTCTTAAATGTGTCCAAAAAGGTTTTGAAGCACAAAAGTAGATATGGTGACTAGAGAAGCCGTGGCGGTCACATATTCCCTCAATTCTAAAATCATCTGATCGTTGATTTTTAATGAGATTAAATGAACTTTCATAATGTGATATTTCGGAAATATGCATTGCAGACTCCATTAAAAAACAAAAGGGAACGCATTAGAGGTTCCCTTTCTATTTCACCTCATGTGAGGCTTTAATTCATGCCGTAAAATTACATCTTGTCATAGGCCTTAACGACATTAGAAGTGATATCATCCACTTCTTTTACATAAATAGGAGAAGTCGTTACTTCAAATACCATGTCGTAATTTCCATCTTTAGAAACCTTTTCAATTACTTTACGAACTTTTTCAAGAATAGGCTTTTTCAATTCATTTTCTTGATTTTGGATTTCTTTTTGAAAGCCCATTGTTTTTTGCTGAAGGGCCATAATTCTACTTTGAATTTCTTTTTCTTTTTTAAGTTTTGTTTTTTGATCAATTACCGCACTTTGCTTCTGATAATCTTCCTGAAGCTTCTTGATCTTATCTTCTTCTTTTTTGATGATTTCTTGCTTTTCATCAAATTTCTTTTTCAATGTTGTACGAACTTTTTGTCCTTCCTTTACAGAAAGTAGGACTTTTTGAACATCAACTTTAGCAATTTTTGCTGCTGCCGCTCCAAAAGAAAGAGATAGCAAAGCTATAATACATAGTAGTTTTTTCATCATGATCACTCCAAAGTGTTTAAAAAGTTAGAATAATTGTCCTATATCAAAATGGAATTGGCTACCTTCTCCTTCATCTCCCATTGGGTATCCGAATTCAAAACGAAGTACACCAATTGGGGAGAACCATCTAAAACCAAATCCATAGTCTTTATAGAGTTTAAAGTCACTCGTTCCCCCAGCATGCCCCGCATCAGCAAAAACCACCCATTTAAGTCCGGCTTCTCTAGCAAGAGGATGCTCAAATTCAATTGTAGCAAAGGTTGAAAAGAGTCCACGTTGATTCACTTGAACTTGTTGTCCATTATTTAATGTCACAAGTTCTTTTGGCCCGATAAATTCAATGTCATAACCTCTTAGGTTTCGAGAACCACCAAGGAAGAATTTCTCCGAACGTGGGATGGGTCTTCCATCAATGCGCTCCATTTTACTGGCAAAGAGTCTTGTTCTTAGAACGAGGTCTCCATAAACCCCTTTATACCATCTCGCATCGAGCTCATTTTTCCACCATTTCTTTTCAAAACCTAGACCCGTGTATTCCGTAGCAGCAGACAGATAGTAACCAGAACTTGGCTCAAAAGCATTATTTCTTAGGTCACGAATAATAGAGAATCTAATCGTTGAAGCTTCACCATTTTCAACGGCAGTATTAATGGTGGGGTCTTGAGTTTCACTGATCTCCGTATTTTCAAATTTATAAGTAACAAAGAGCCTCGTAAAATTAAGAATGGGATAACCTACTCTTAAATTGAAACCTTCTCTTTTATAGGTAAAGAAGTCAGAGTTTCTATTGGTCGTTCTAAAGATATCACCGCCAGCTGTCCACTTCGTATCAAAGAGATAAGGTTCAGTGAAACCAAGGTTAAATGTATTTTGAACTCCAGAGAGAGTCAGAGAGAAGGATAAGTTCTGCCCTAGTCCTCTAAAGTTATTCTGTGAAATCGAGGCTTGGAGGAAGCCTTTTGAAGCAGTTGAATAACCTGCACCTAAACTAATTTGCCCTGTATTTCGTTCTTTTACTTGAATCTCAACATCGAGAATATCATCTTTTCCTTGGGGAGATACGGTATTGAAGAGAACTGAGTTAGGCTCAAAGAAACCAAGTCGGTTAACGGCTTCTTTCGACATTCTCAGACGTGAACCAGAAAATTTCATTCCTTCATGAATGAATAACTCCCTTCTAACCACTTTATCTCTTGTTTTCGTATTCCCTTTAACCGAGATTTTCCCAAAATAGGCGATCTTTCCTTTTTCAAATGAAAATTCAACGTCGACCTTATTCTCACCAGGAACAAGTTGAAGAGTTCTGAGAACGTTGGCAAAAGCATAACCTTTATCTTGGTACATTTCTGTTAAGGCCTGAATGTCCTGACGTAAGAGTTCTTCTGAATAGATTGCTTCTGATTTGAGTTGGATACGGTCTAAGAGTTCTTCTTCTGGAAAGAGAACCTCTCCTTGGAAACTAATATTATTAACTGAGAATTGAGGACCTTCATTAATTTTCATTGTGATGAAAACCCATTTCTTATCCTCAGAAACGGTAATTTCAGGAGTTCCCACATTAACTTGGAGATATCCTTTCGTTTTATAAAAGTACTTAATTCGTTCAATATCTGTCTGGAAGTTGAATTCCTTAAAGTTTCCACTTCCCGACATAAAAGAAAAGAGACCTTCTTCACGGGTCTCCATAATTCCTTTTAACTCGTCATCTTGAAAGGCCTTATTTCCTAAAAAGAGAATTTTCTTCACAAGAACCTTATCAAATTCTTTGATATTAAAGACCAGATTAACATTCTCGTCGCTGATCTTTTCTAGATCATATTTAACTTTAGCGAGGTAAAAACCCTTTTCTTCATACTGCTTAACAATGGCCTGAGCATCATTTTGAATCGTGTTTACATCTAAAATGGCGTATTCTTTGGTTTTTAAACTACCCTTAAGGTCGTCAGCGTCAATCTCATCATTTCCACGAAAAATAATATTTGTAATGATTGGCTTTTCTTTTACTTTGAAAACTAGAGCGTTCTTACCTCTTACAACTTCTTGGTGAGCTTCTACAGATTCGAAATACTTTAGCCCGTATATTTTTTGGATATCTTTTTTTAACAAATAATTGTCGAGAACCATTCCCTTTTGAGTTCCTATTTTTTCCAAAATAGCTTCTTTCTCAACTTTCTTAAGACCTTCAATAACAATTTCTTCAACTTTAAAAAGTTCTACTTTCTTTCCCAAGTCCTCTAAAGCAAAGATCATTTTTGAAGAAAAAAGGCCGAGGGTAATAGATAGAATAAGGGTAATCTGTTTTAGGGAAGGTCTAAACTTCATCACTTCAATTGCTCTCAAATGGAATTGTCCTTGTTCCCGCCCTTAGGCCAGAAGATTCTTTTTAATTCAGATGGTTCAGCCCACCTGATCTCGAAATACATAGATATGAAAATTATCAATAATTAGGGCAGATTACAACTATTTGAGTCAACTTTTATGGCAGCATGCAAGATGCGTCATTCTACAAATTAAGTCTTCCATCTTTCATAATAAATTTATCAGTGAAAGAATGAGCAATGCCTCTGTCATGAGTAACCACCACAAGAGTTGAACCAAACTCAGTGGCAAGGCTTTTCAATAATTCGGTAACTTTAGAACTATTTTCAGAATCCAAATTCCCAGTAGGCTCATCGCACAATAAAAGCTTAGGGCGCATGGACAAGGCCCTTATAATATTAATTCTTTGCTGCTCCCCGCCAGAAAGCTGATAAGGATATTTCTTCAAACAGTGCGCAACATTTAAATGATCTGCTAATTCTAAAGCCATTTTTTTTACACGAGAACTATCGCCCCCTCCAATTTCACAAGGCAATAGAATATTCTTTAAGTTGGTAATACTTGGGAGTAAGAAATGAAACTGAAAAATAAAACCCACATTTTGGTTACGATATTTGGCCAACTCTCCATCTTCCAAGGAAGAAAGATTCTTACCATCAATAATCACCTTTCCTTGATCTGGACGCTCAAGCCCTCCCATCATATAGAGTAAGGTCGATTTTCAAGAGCCGGAAGCTCCCACAATTGCATATTGCTTCCCTAACTCCATGGAAAGAGAGAGTTGATCTAAAGCATGCTGCTCACCATAGGTTTTTGAAACTTCTTTAATTTCTACGAAGGCCATATCATTTCCTTAATCATGCAAATTCTTCTCTTAAGCCACTCAATATCGATTTCTTTGACATCCGATACAAGGCAAATGAAAGGATTAAAAACATCCAAAATAGTGTTGAAGCAAAAACGAGAATATAATCACTTGCTCCAATACTTAGTTCAATTCGTTCTAAATTATAAACACTTCCTGGAAGTTGTAAGATAGATAAGTTTCCAAGAGCAAAATTAAATATTTCAACAAAAACCTGAGAAAAAGCACAACTACAAACCCAAAGCAAAGTAATTACGGTGTACCAAGTTTTTCGAATATCCTTAGGTCCCATGCCTAGGGCTTGGAAAAGAAAAATCTGTTGAGACTTCCGATCATCTAAAAAGGTAATAAATGAAAGAACATTAAAAATAGAAACCACGACAATAATCTGAAGAACGAGACCAATGGTGAGTTTCTGTATTTCAACCGCCTTCAATAAAGTATCGTAGTCATACCAATAAGGCTTCACTCTATAGTCAAGGCCAAGCTGGTCCTCTAACTGAAAACGAAAGTTTTCAATTATATTTGTTAAGTTTTTCTGATTTCGGTCTTTAACATTTACTGCGTATACATTTCTCTTTCCTGTAACTCCCAGAATTTGAGACAACTCTTCTCGGTTCATATATACAAAGCGTAAATCTTTTTCATAAATTCCATGATTAACGATCTCAGATACCGTAAAGCGATTTAAAGAAGGAAGTCCTTCCATCCCTTTATTTCCTTTGGCCAAAACAATCACTAATTCTTCACCTTCTTTAATCTTCAATTGTTTCGCCAACTGAGCGCCAATTGCGACCTTTCCCTCCTCAGGAGAAATCGAAAGGCCTGAAAGGTTAGAAAATTCAGTGGGGTCAATGCCTTTAACGGCTACACCTTTAGAACTTCCCTCATAGACAAGAAATGCCTGAGTCTCAATATAGCCTGTTAAATCAACCAAGCCAATGTCTTCAATGGTTTGCTCTTCATCTGGAGTGAGTTCAAAAAAACCTGAGCGCGAATAGAAATATAAATCTCCCATACTCGATTGAAGACCAGAACGCATCGTTTTAGTAAAACCATCCATGATCCCAATCGTGCTTAAAATGACTGCGATCGAAAACGAGAGTCCTAACCAAACGCCAATCGCAAACTTAAGGTTTGAACGGTCAAAGATAAGGGTTTTAGTGAAGGTATTAAGGGGTAGCAAAATCAATCTCCAATTTTTCTATTGTTCGTTTTCTGAGATTGATTCCATTACACTCCACCTAAGATAGGCGTCCATAAATCCATCAAGGTCACCATCGAGAACCTTGTCTGCTTGGGAGCTCTCAAAATTAGTTCTGTGGTCCTTAACCATTTTATAGGGATGTAAAACATAAGAGCGAATCTGGCTTCCCCATTCAATCTTCTGTTTACCTGCCTCAGCTTCGGCTTCAGCCTCTCTTCGTTTTTCAAGCTCAAGTTCGTAAAGCCTTGACCGAAGAACTTTCATGGCCTGCAATTTATTTTGTAATTGAGATCTTTCATTCTGACAGGTGACAACTATCCCCGTTGGACCATGGGTAATTCGAACAGCAGAGTCCGTAGTGTTAACAGACTGACCACCAGCTCCACCGGAACGGTAGACATCTATCCTTAAGTCGGCATCATTAATTTCAATTTCTATGTCATCATCAACTTCGGGAGAAACAAAGAGTGAAGCAAATGACGTATGTCTTCTCGCATTTGAATCAAAGGGAGAGATACGTACCAATCGATGAACCCCTGTCTCTGATTTCATAAGACCATAGGCAAAAGGTCCCTCAATGACCATCGTTGCAGACTTTATCCCCGCACCATCTCCGGCTTGAACGTCTAGAATATTCACTTTAAATTTCTTCGACTCTGCCCATCTTTGAACCATTCTTTGCAGCATACTGGCCCAGTCACACGACTCGGTTCCACCTGCTCCAGAATTTATATTAATAATTGCATTGTTTGGATCAGCTTCATCACTAAGTAAAACTTTTTGTTCTGCTTTTAGAAAGCTCTCCTTAAAACGATCAAAGACAGTGATTGCCTCACTAGCGCTTGCTTCATCATCGCTTTCAGCAAACTCTGTTAGGATTTCAAACTCATCGTGATATTCTTGTAGTTGATTATAAGTATCTACAACATCTGAAATGAGACTCTTCTCTTTTTGTACTTTAGAGGCATTATCTGCATCATCCCAAAAGCCGGCCATGGCTTCCATCTGAGCAATTTCTTCTAGGCGTTCATTTTTCTTATCGATTTCAAAGTGACCTCCGTAATGTGGCCAACTTATCTTAGTACTCTTTAATTTCAGATCGACATTCATCCAACTTTATTTTGATCTCAGTATTCATATCAATTCCTTTAATAAATTAAATCGTAAATTTCTTTTATAATTCTTTGCTCGTGATATTCCATGAGCTCTTCTTCTTTTTCAGAGAGTTCATGGTCGTAACCACATAAGTGCAAAAACCCGTGAGTGACAAGATGAAAAAACTCACCTTCTGGTGAAACATTAAACTCCACGGCCTGTTTCTTCATTACAGGTAAGCTTATAATAATATCCCCGAATTCTAATTCAGAAAAAATCATTTCCTTTCCACTTCTTAACTCATCATAAAGAGGAAAAGAAAGAACATCTGTTGTTTTATCTTTATTTCGATGGGTTCGATTGAGCTCTATCATTTGTTCGTCATCACAAAGTGAAATATGGAGAAATAACGATTCAAGAGAATTTTCCGTAGTCTTTAGAGCAGGAAAGTCTTTATGCCCCTCACAAATAAAACGTTGAAGAACCCCAAGAGCAAGATTAAATTTCTTTTCAAATCCTTTCTCAAAAGGCCACTCATCAGAAGCGATATTCCAGGTTAACTCAGCCTGAAAAAGTGAAGGATCAACTCCGGTAGCCTGGAGCTCTAAGAAATTTTCATTGTCTGATAAATCATCAGTAGACATTTTCTGTATAACCTTCTCATTCTCATTTTAATTAGCACCAAGTCTAGATTGGCGCAAAGCAAATTATTCATTTTTAATAAAGCTATGGTAGCATTCATAGTTGAATACTACTAGAACGGAAACCCTCTAAATATAGGATAAAAGGATCAACGTGGCCCATAGTGAATTTGAAGAATTGGTACAAGTCGTCAAGGCATTAAGAGACCCAGAAACTGGTTGTCCTTGGGATCTCAAACAAACCCATAAAACCCTACTAAGTTTTCTTTTTGAGGAGTCCTATGAATTCAAAGAGTCTGTAGATAATGAAGACTATGACCATATGCGAGAAGAAATTGGAGATGTACTGTTACAAGTAGTTCTTCATTCACAACTTGCCTCTGAAAAAAATAAATTTAATATCGATGATGTCGCCAAGACGATTAAAGAAAAAATCATCCGCCGCCACCCTCATGTATTTGACAATCCGGAGGGTGAGAAAATTACTGAAGAACAGGTTAAAGAGCGATGGAATGATATCAAGGCTACAGAAAAGAATGATCAAAATTAGAAAAGATCGATCAAGAAAAAAATTCTCAACGCCCCCTCTTTAACTTCCGCCTACGAAATTGGAAAGAAAACCGAAAAATTGAATTTTGACTGGGAAGATGCTCAGCAAGTCGCTTATAAAGTAGAAGAAGAGTGGCAGGAATTAAAAGAAGAACTTATGCCCTCTCGTATTAATAAAGATAGAGTGGCAGAAGAATTGGGGGATTTTTTATTTTCTTCAGCTCAGTTGGCCAGGCATCTTGATCTGGACCCAGAAGAGATTTTAAGACAGGCCAATATTAAATTTTTAAAGCGTTTCTATAAGATGGAAGACCTAGTCAAGGCAGATCAAAAAGAGCTTACAGATATGACTCAAGCCCAGCTAGACTCCTATTGGAATGAAGCTAAGAAATCCTAAGTAATAGTAAGAAATGGCCAATCCTCCTCCCTCCTATTTAAAAGAGTCTCTAATTAAACTCTCGCAAGAGACCAGGCTACATCGCTGCCCAAACCCCTTAATTGGTCTAACCGGCGGCATAGCAACTGGTAAGTCTACAGTTACCCATCTCTTTAAAGAAAGGGGTTTATGGCCAATTTGTGCAGATCAGCTGATTCATCAAATCTATAGAGAAGAAGCGACTCTCAACAAAGTCTCCTCTCTCTGCCCTCAGGCAATTCAATCTCAAGGCACTATTGATTTTAAAGTTTTAAGAACTTCTTTTTTCAATTCACCTGAGATTAAAAAAGAGCTGGAAAGTTTTCTCTACGCAAGACTTCCTATGGTTTTCAAAGAGGCGCTACCTAGTGATACCAAACAAGTCGTTGTTTACGATGTTCCTTTGTTATTTGAAAAGCAAATGGAGTCTCAATTTGATCTCACTATCGTAGTCTACACCAGTGAGCAGACACAGCTCGAGAGGCTCTCGTTAAGAGATGGCACCGATCTAGATACCCATAAGAAAATCATCCAAGCTCAATGGCCACTCTCAAAGAAAAAGGAGCTTGCTCATTATAGTATTGAAAATAACAAAGGCCCTGATCAATTAAGAAAAAGGGCCTTCGAATTATTAGATCAAATTTTACAATAATGAATTAGTGTTCAAGCTGACGTTGAGAACCAAGATCATCTCTGTCATTTACACTGTTGAGGTCTATTTTTGAGAGATCAGGAAAGTTTTCAGCGCTATCCATGATCGTCTCCTCTAATTCAGTAGAACCAGTGAAAATAACATTCTTTTCAAGTTCTTCTTCTCTAAACTTATCTAATAAGTCTTCAGAGCTTCTATCAAACTGGGCCATTAAGGTATAAGTATCAAACATTGACTTCATCGTTTCAACAACAGAGTTATCCGTCGCTTCACTTGATTTAGAAAGCCTTCCATATTCAAATAGAATATCCTCTAAGTAGTTTTTATTTTCTACCATGGATTCTTCGATACCTTCTGTATCAAACTTCTCAACTTGTTCAATGATCAAAGACATTTTCCCTAAACCAACATCTAAGTTTCTCAATACTCCCGTAAAACCTTGAAGTACTTTTTCAATGGACTTCATCTCGTTTCTAATTCCAGAAATATTTTCATCGAAACGTGAATCGCCTCCACTTCTCTTTCTTAGACTCATCATGGTCTGCTCTAGAGACTGATTTAATCGTACTCTTAACTCATCCATTGAAAGTTTTAGCTCTTTAAAGTCTTCCTTGGTACGGTTGACGGCTTCAAAAGCTTTAAAATTCTCATCGATCACACGATTCGAATTTTTCGTTCCTTCAAGTAGGATATTTTCATTTTTTAACATTCCAACAGTAAGCTCATGAACTTTATTGAAGAGCATTTCTAACTCAGACCTTAAATCTATAGTATGGATAATGGCTTCTTTAGAGTTTTCGAAATCAGACTTTATAGAATCATTTAAATTAATTTTACGAGTACTAATTGTCTCAAACTCTTCAATTAGTTCATTTTGTTCACTTACCGCAATTTCTAAGTTTTGAATTTCTGTAGAGTAATCCATTTTCAGCTTTTCAATCGAATCGCCATAAGCAACAAACTTGTCGTATACTTCACCGATTCCAGCAATGTCATAATCTTTTCTTAATTTCTCTCTAAGCTCAGTTTTAAAGTTTCCTTCTCTAAGAGCATCGATGGTTTTAGATACAGGACTTACAATTGCTTTAGTTTGTTCAACAATAGTTTCTTCCAAACTACGTAGTGGATAAAAGAAAATCATTATTCGTTTTAATCCCGAATACTCTACCGGTGAAACGTACATCTCATAAGGAAGAACATCACTTGGCTTTTTAGGATTTCTAATTTGGATTTGATAAATCCCTGCTATCCCCTGTTTGAGTGCCATAAGTACAGGGTCATCATCACCTAGATTTGTATACTGTTGTAGGAAGTCCCATGAAATAGAGCCACCATTGTGGTGAGTATCTTCTAAATTCCAATGTTGATAAAATAATTCATTGGCCCAGGAGACATTTAGATTTGAATCAAGTAAGACCGAACTAAACGGAACAGCTTCTTGAAACACAGAACCAAATGAAATTCTCTTGTGGAAGTATTCTCTATAGCGTTCAAACTCCCTTTTAAAATCAGGGGATCCTTCGTATTGTAATTTATTTTCAATTGGAATAAGACCTTCTTGAATCACCTTTAAAATATTAGATTCGAGGGCTTCTTGCGATTTCTTCTTATACCGACGATTTATAAAAAATCCTCCGATAAGACCTAAGAAGAGAAATCCTACAATTCCAACTAAACCTAAGGCCATGTGGCGAGTATTTTTCTCCATCTTAATTTTGGCCAAAGTAATCTCAGGAGCAAGATCATCTAACCAAGCATTATACTTTTTCTTTAAGCTCTTATATGACTTCTTATAACCAGATAGAGAGTTCACATATCGCTCAAGCATTTTAACTTCGGTATCAAAGGTTCTTAATTTCGTAACAATATTTTGCTTATCTGTAGCAGATAGTACAGATCCCATTGTTACTTTTTCCATCGTTTCTATCTCGGAATTAATATTACGAGACAGGCTTCTCAATTTACTAAGTGTAAAAAAACCTGGGGTCTGAATAACTCGTCCAGAAATTCTCGATTTCGTTCTTCTGGAAATTCTTGTCAGTGTTCTCCAATTATTCTTAGAAACAAAATCTTCAAAACTTGAAACTTTATTACTGAGAACAGATATGACACTCGTCATTTGAGGATAACTAATCAATTGGTTTAAGTACCTCTTGGTTTCTTTAAATCCCATATTGAGTTCTTCAACACTCTCAACATGTCCCTGATTATCAAGATCCTTTGTACTCTTTTCTAAACTAATGAGTTTATTAATGGCCTCTCTTGCTCTATCTGTATTCACAAGAGCATCAACACCTTTTAAAGGTTTACGATTACTCAGCTCATCATATTTCATAGAAGCTTCATAAGAAGCTCTAACGTTTTCAGAATTAAATGGCCCATGATCCCAAAAATATTTTGAACCAGCACCAAAGACAATAAGAGTAAGAATAATAAGAGTTACATAATAATAATGTAGTGATCGACCTACTTGAGAACGCATCAACCAATCTCCTTCCTGGATAGATTTAAGACAGCGATTTTATTATCAAATATTCAACACGAAAGAGAAAGAAAAATAAAAAAAAAGGAGATCATCCGATCTCCCTTATCAAGTAATATTTATTACAATTAAAGTGATTAACTAGCAAGATCCTCAGGTTGTTCAAATACCATTCTCAATTTACCTTTGAGTTTCATAATTGCTTGTGTATGTAACTGAGAAACACGTGATTCTGTCACATCAAGTACTTGACCAATTTCTTTAAGGTTTAAATCTTCATAGTAATAAAGAGAAAGCACTAGTCTTTGCTTTTCAGGTAATGACTTAATTCCCTCTTTAATTTTATCTCTAACATTTTTATAGCTAACAGCATGATAAGGGTTAGAGTTCTTAGAATCTTCCACTAGTCCCGCTAATAATTTCTTATCTCCACGGTTAAAAGAAGCTGAATCATCGATATTTAAAAGGGATACCGATTTAGATTTGTTAAGAAGATCATGAAACTCTTCTTGCGTACATTCAAGCGCCTCACACATCTCTTCATCTGTAGCAGGACGACCTAGATCAGATTCTAGCTTGGCATATGTTCTTTCAACGAGTTTAGCTTTTTCTCTAACAGAACGAGGTACCCAGTCTTGAGCTCTCAATTCATCAAGAATAGCTCCTCTAACTCTAAATTCTGCATATGTTTTAAATTTATTATCACGAGTAGGATCAAACTTATCAATGGCATCCATTAAACCAATAACACCACAACTGATGAGATCATCCAGTTCAATATTTGAAGGAAGTCTTGCTGCAATTTTCTGAGCAATAAATCTTACCAGAGGAGCATACTCAACAATTATTTCGTCTTTTGTAGCTGCATCAATTTCGCATTTGTAGTCTTTGAGGTTTTTTAATCTTTTTGAGAGGGAAGACATCGACATACTCCTTAGGTCTTAGATTGAATGAACTTCTTGTTCCGGTTTCACCGATGCCAAACTTTCTTGAAAGAAATAAGGTGTATCGGTAAAACTGTTGCCGTTATCCTCCTCGGAGAACCTCGTCATGACTTTATTAAAACTCTTATGAATATTTGAACCGGCAACTTTTAACAGCTCCCGATCAAAGTCATCAACTTGTTCGTTAAAATATGGGATTCCTCCCAATACTTTAAGTCGGCAATCTAAGTAATGAGCAGAAGTCTTTAGAAACGTCTCTGTTAGCCTCTCATATTGTTTTTTGCCTGAAATTTTATTGAATATAAGGTGAAAAGACTTTAGGCTGTGACGCTGCTCTAGGACCTTTATAAGCGAATAGCTGTCAGTAATAGAAGAACGGTCTGGAGTAATCACTACAAATCGATAATCGCAGTAAGTATTTAATACAGCGACTTCTTTATTTAATCCTGCCGGACAATCTAAAATAATGGAATCATATTCGTCTTTATGAGTCTCGAGAATATCTACAATGAGATTCTCTATCCCTACTGAACGTTCAAATAGGTCTATATTTCCATTACATGCGCTTAAGAGATGAAAATTTCCATCTTTATAAACAGCCTCTGAAAATTCAATATTATTGACGAATAGATCGTAAAACTTGCTATCTAAAGGAATTCCCAATTTAACAGCAGTATTACTGAGGTTATAGTCACAATCGATAAGAAGAACTTTCTCTCCCCTATCCACTAGCATTTTGGCCATTTTAATGGCTACTGAAGTTTTGCCTACTCCCCCTTTTCCACTAGAGATGGCAATCGTCTTCGTTTTTCTATCTTTACGCTTAAACTCAAAATTGGCGTTTTCGCCGGGATTAAATCCAGAGTGGTGTGAGAGCAACCACTGCGCTGGGGTCTTCCTTGACATCCTAACTCCTCAATACTTCCTTCCTAGAAGAATGGGTTTTTAAATTTAGTAATTCTTACTAACTCCCTAGTAAGAATTTAGTTTAGCTTAAACATACCAGCTAAAATTCTTTCTCCTGTTGCTGCTTCAATATCATCAGGAATAACGTCTCCAGTCCCAAAAAACTTCAGAGGAAGTTTTGGGTATTCCTCACAAATATTAAAGATCGCACCATAATTTAAACACTGGTCTAAGTGGGTAACAATCAGCCCATCAGAAATATTCTGATAAGTTGAAATTACTTTTCTATTATATATTTCTGAATGAATTGATGAAAGGCAGATCATTACTTCCACCTTTCCAAATGATCTTTTTAGACCATCGATAAATTTCTTCGTATCGTTAATTTCAGTCTTATAATTTCTATAATCAACAAATACACTCTGTCCTTTTTCTACTGATTTTCTGATCTGAGAAATGATCTCTGGAATGGTGTTTACTTTGGCCACATTCAGACCAAATACTTTCTCAGTAAAATCGTTCTCTTTTCCAGGTTGATATTTTATAAGAACAGAGTCCTCTTTTAAAGCTCCAAGCTTATAAAGCATTGAGCTCTGTCCACAAGAATTCTCACTTAATAGTATCGTTACGAAAGGCTCTTCAGAACCTTCGAGATTAGAAAAACGTGGCATTTGAACATGGATTCGGTCTAACATTTCTCTTAATGCAAATTCAAATACAGTATCTACATCTTGAATATCATCTTCGCTTAATTCAAAAACCGCTTTTTTAATAATTTCATTTACTGTCAATTCGTTGATATCAAGACTTCTCAAAGTAGTTCTAAGCTGTAAAATCCCTGCTGGCTCAGGACGCTCAATTCTCTGCACGTTCTTAGTCAACTCATAGAGTCTTTTTTCAAGTTCATCAATTTTCTGACGTTGACTCATAATTTCTTGAGAATCTTTTTCTGAAAGAGTTGCCCTTTCTTTTTCAACAATAGGAGCTCTCGCTTCAGTAGTGGCCTGATAAATCTCTTCTTCAAAAGATTCTTCTTCACGAGGATAGAAGTTATCAACTCTTTCATTTTGACCAACAAATACTTGCTTTGGTTCTTGTTCTAAATACTGTTCACCATAACTTTCATTAAAACTATCGCGGTATGTATTTTGAGCTCCAAGATGATTATTATTTGCGCTAGCACTTTCATCTTGACCACCAGATAAAAAATCATCCAATGAGTTTTTCATTTTATTACTTATATTTTTTACTGACTTATTAAGTCCTACAGATCCATATCCACTTGGCATACTTTCTTTTTCTTCACTTCTGTTATCTGAATAATTATCAATCATCGAAGATATATAGTTTGAATTACCTTCATAAAATTTATCACGATTTTCACTATCTAGTGAATGATCAACACGGGCTTTTTTAGTGTAATTTTTTTCAGAGATGGCAGCAGTGATTTCAATTCGATTCTTTTTGAAAGCACCCTTGATTCCTTTATTTGTAACAGTCTTCAGAATAATCGCATCTGGACCAAGCTCTCTTTTGATGGCCTTTAGTGCTTCATCTAAAGTTTCTGCTTCAAACTTTCTAACATACATACTACAACCTCACCGTCCCTAGTGATCTAATATTAGCATCTGGGCTTAACTCATCATGAGAAACCACTACCAAGTTTGGAATAAACTTCTCAGTCAATCTTTTGAAATGACTTCGAATTACCGGAGAACACAACACAATCATTTTTTCACCCATGCTTGTGGCCTCCTCAATTTTCTCATTCAGACTGGCCAAAATAGACTGGGTCACTTTTGGATCGAGAGAGACTTGTTGTCCCTTCTCTGTCTGAACAATATTTTGAGCAATTGACTCTTCAATTCCGCGATCGAGAGTAAATAATGGAATATCTCCCTGCTCACTTTGAATACTCTGAGTTATTGTTCTATACAAGGATTGCCTAACCATTTCTGTAAGGCTATCCGTGTCCTTTATTGTAGCACCATACTCGGCCAGTGTCTCTAAAGTCGTACGTAAATCTCTTATTGACACGCCTTCTCTTAGAAGATTCTGTAAAACTTTCAGGACCTGTCCCATAGTTAAAATGTCAGGTATTAAATCTGCTACAATCTTGGGGTAATGCTCTTTGAAATTCTCTAATAAATTAACTAATTCTTGTCGACCAAAGAGCTCGTGAACATTCGACTTGAGTAATTCAGTCAGATGAGTCGCCACAACAGTTGATAAATCAACTACAGTATACCCATTATATCCAGCATCTTCTTTCTGATCCTCACTAATCCAAACAGCAGGTAAACCAAAAACAGGCTCAGTTGTTTCAATACCTTCAATTGGCTCGATCACCCCACCTGGATCCATCGCAAGATAGTGATCTGTCATCAGCTCACCTTCTGCTACTTTAATCCCCTTAATTTTTACACAATATCCACCCGGAGCTAATTCGAGATTATCCTTAATACGAACCGAAGGAATAATAAGTCCCCAGTCGAGGGCAAATTGTTTTCTTATATGAGTTATTCTCTCTAGAAGATCACCGTTTTGCTCTGAATCCACAAGATTAACTAAACCATAACCTACTTCCAATTCCACAAGCTCTAGACTCAATAGATCTTCAAGATTCTCAGGTTTTTCAGTAATCTCTTCAATTTCAGCTTTCTTCGCTTCTTGAAGCTCCCTTTCTGCACCTTGCTCAATTTTATAAGCAGCTAAAACGAGACCAAGGCCTGTAACAATAAAAGGAAGCTTCGGTAAGCCTGGAATAGCCGCGAATACAAAGAGAGTTCCAGCAGCTATATAGATTGCTTTAGGATGGAGTTTGAATTGCTCTCCAACTTGGCTTCCAAGAGAAGAGTCATTTGTATTTCGAGTTTCGATAACACCAGCAGCAGTAGAGATGATAAGCGCAGGAATCTGTGATACAAGACCATCACCAATCGTAAGAAGAGTAAAAACTTCAGCTGCATTCGCAACATCCATTCCGTTTTGGGCAACACCAACAATGATTCCACCAATTACGTTTACGGCAGTGATCAGAATACCTGCGATAGCATCACCTCGAACGAACTTACTCGCACCATCCATAGACCCGTAAAAGTCCGCTTCATCGGCTACTTCCCTACGTCTTTCCTTAGCTTGTGAATCATTAATAAGTCCAGCGTTCAAATCTGCATCAATGGCCATTTGCTTACCAGGCATAGCATCTAAGGTAAATCGAGCGGCGACTTCAGCAACCCTACCCGCACCTTTTGTAATAACCATGAAGTTAATAATGACAAGAATTATAAAAACGATAATCCCAACAACATAATTACCTTCAACGACAAATTCACCAAAAGAGCGAATAATATCGCCAGCTGCAGCAGTTCCTTCACTTCCTCCACGAAGAAGAATGTTTCTGGTTGAAGCCACGTTTAATGAAAGTCTAAATAATGTCATTACAAGTAGAACAGATGGAAAAGTAGAAAAGTCCAAAGGCTTCTTTGAGTAAACAGAAACCAAAAGAATCATGACAGACAAAGACAGAGTCAAGGCCAAAAGAAGGTCTAATATAATGGGTGGAATCGGAACAATCATCACTCCCAGAATGAGCATTAAACCAACCGCAATCGTCAGATCAGAGTTCTGAGAAAATACTTTTAATCTTTTAAACAATTCATCCATAAATCGTACTCAACTTAAGATAGGGCTTTATTTTTTCGCTTTAGTTTATAAACAAAAGCAAGAACTTCAGCCACGGCCTTATATAGATTTCGAGGAACAGGCTCCCCAACATCAGTAGTTTTAAAAAGAGCTCTTGCAAGAGGGACATTTTCTACAATAGGAATATCATGACCTTTTGCAATCTCTCTAATTCTAAAGGCTAAGTGATCTGCACCTTTAGCAATAACTTGAGGTGAGACCATAGTTTCACCATCATATTTCAATGCAACAGCAAAGTGTGTAGGGTTCGTAACAATGACATCCGCTGTTGGAATATCTGTCATCATTCTTTTTTGAGCCATCTCACGCTGAACTGAACGAATCCTTTGCTTAATCTCAGGACTCCCCTCTTGTTCTTTGTGTTCCTTCTTCGCTTCTTCTTTAGTCATCTTCAATTTATTGGCATAACTAATTTTTTGGTAAGCAAAATCAGCTAAAGCAATAATTGAAATTCCAACAATTATAGAAAAGGCCATTTTCACCATTACCCAACGGGCATGCATAAAGCCTTCAACAAAGGAAACCTGAAAGTAACCTTGATAATTGGTAAGTTCGTCTTTAAGTGAATAATAAACAATGGCCATAATAAAAACGAATTTCATTAAAGCTTTTAGAGCTTCAACAAGACTTTTAACAGAAAAGAGCTTTTTGAAACCATTAAGAGGATTAATACGATCTGTTTTCAGTTCTAAAATTTCTGGAGAAAAGAGAAATCCAATTTGTGCAACGTGAGCTATCACACCTACACAAAGAGCAGTTAGAAGCACAGGAGCTGCACACTTCAATCCTGTTGTTACTGTTTTCGTAACAATTGTTTTAAAACTCTTTTCAGTATAAGCAACAGAAACATCTAAAGTGTAGAGCCACTCAATAAACTCTCCCATTGTTTCATATACATAAACAATAGAAAGCATAAGAGTTAAAATACAGGCGGATAAAACAAGTACAGAAGTAAGCTCACGGGAAGATGCTACATCCCCGCGCTTACGAAACTCGTCAATCCTATGCTGACTCGCCTCTTCGGTTTTTTCTGCGTCGCTATCTGACTCGTCTGCCATTAACTACCCCTTCTTTTAGATTAAAAATTGGAACCAATCGCCCAATTTCTCTGTATATAATCTAAAAGCTACGTTAAAAAATTCTGTTGAACTGGCGGCAAATACAGTAAGCCCCAGTCCAATATTCACTACAAAACTCACCATAATCACATTCATTTGAGGAACTGTCCTTGCAACAATTCCTAAAATGCTCGTGATTAACATATTGGTAAAAATAAGAGGACTTGCTAACAATAAGCTTGAAAGGAAAAGTCCTTTAAAAATATGAATAAAAAACTCAGGAGACCTCACCATTTTTCCAATATCATAGGCATGGACACTAAAGAATGAATTAAAAACACCTTTGAACATGGGAAGAAGAGCCCCCGAACTTATGATCATAATGAGCATGGTCCACTTTATTAGACTCTCGAATGGTCCAATTCGGCTTCCACTTTGGGGATCAAAATAGGCAACAGCTCCAAAACCAATTTGCTGAGTAATAATTGAACCACTTGCTGTAAAGAGATCCATAAGAACCTTAACGATGAACCCAATAAGTAAACTCACGACAGCATAGAAAATAGTTAGAGCCCAAAAGTTCTCTACACCAAGATACTGGATGTCTTTATAAACTTCTCCACTTACAAGAGGATAAAAGCAATAACTAATAATAATTGAAAATAGGACTTTTACAGTATTTGGTATCCCACTATTATCAAAAATTGGAAGTTGAATAAGAATTAACAACCATCTGGTAAAGACTAACCAAAAACACGTTAAGGCCTGAATGTCTACTACAGATATATTAATCAATTCAGCTCCTAGTTCTGGCTAATAATTTGGGGAATATTTAAAATAAGCTCTTGAGTAAAATTAGTTAAAGTTTCAGACATCCATGGGGCAAAGATAACTAAAGCTCCAACGATGACAAGAATCTTAGGTATAAAAGAAAGTGTTTGCTCATTAATCTGAGTTACAGCTTGAAAAAGAGAAACAAGAATACCCATGACCAAAGCCCCTAACAACATGGGGGAAGCCACCATCAAGGTTACTTTTATGGCCTGATTCGTAATCTCTGAAAAAATATCGTAACCCATAATTATCCTTAAATATTAATTAATGAAAAGAGCGTAAAATTGAGCCTGTTACTAACTGCCATCCATCAACAAGTACAAAAAGTAGAAGTTTAAATGGCAAAGAAACTACAACAGGAGGAAGCATCATCATCCCCATCGCCATGAGAACAGACGCCACAACCATATCTAAAATCAAAAATGGAATATAAAGTAAAAACCCAATTTGAAATGCAGTTTTAAGTTCTGAAATAATAAATGCAGGAATTAAATAATGGATGGGAACATCCTTAATCGTTTGAGGAGCAGCATCTCCTGTAATATCATAAAACAAAGCAATGTCTGCTTTACGAACCTGCTTATCCATAAAGCCTCTTAAATGAAATTCTATTACACTCAATGCTTGAGTTGTTGTAACTTGCTTTTTCATATAAGGCTGAACTGCTTGATTATAAATAGCTTCTCCCGTTGGCTTCATAACAAAGATAGATAGAAACAAAGCAAAACCAACGAGTAGCTGGTTCGGAGGTAAGTTCTGTGTACCGATGGCCTGTCTCATAAAGGAAAGGACGACAATGATTCGTGTAAAACATGTACACAGAATAAGTACAGCAGGAGCTAAAGTTAAAACAGTAAAAAGAGCAAGGACCTGCATGGTATCAACCAAGTCTGTTCCCTGCCCAAAATTAACAGACAGTCCAGGTAATTGAGAGTTCAAGTTTTGGCCAAATGCTGAAGCCCCTAAAACCATAAATATGAGTGTAACTAACTTCTTCATTTAATTCCTACTGCAAAGGTTTAAGGTCTTTCACTTTGTTTTTAATCTGCTGACTAAATTTAACCTTTGCAGACTTTTCATTTTTCTTTTCTGACTTATTTGAACTTTCTGTTTCTTTATTGATTGCGGCTAATGCAAAGTTTTCATCAAGATCATCTGAATTCACTTCATCTAGGTTTTCTTGATTAAGGAATTCTTTTAATTTGAAAGAAGGGTTTTTCTTTTCGGCAGTCTCAAGGTTTGTATCAAAATTAGAACCACTAATTGCCTTCTCTCCATCCTTAAAAATTCCACTCATTCCATTCACTTCAGAAATCATATGAAGCCCTTTTTCAGAACTTCCTACGAGAAATACTTGTTCATGAGCACGGATCAGAAGTAAGCTCCTTTTAGGTCCAATATATGTAGTATTAAGAACTTCAACAATTTTTGCGCTATTGAGAAATCCTAGTTTTCCCTTTTTAAAGGCTCCCTTTTTAAAAAGAGTCACAACTGCATAAAATATAAGCAAGACCAAGGACAAAAATCCTGCAAATTTACCTGCGTAACCAATTAAAGATAAGTCGTTCGCCTTCTTTTTTGTCCCTGATAGGGCCATGCTGACCTCATCTGTGGTGGTGCTTTGCTCTTCTTTCTGGGCCACTGGCTTCTTTTTGGCCAATGAAGCTTCTTTTTTCAGCTTAATCGACTCTTCTTTTTCTTTTAAAAGTTTATCTAAATAAGACTCATCGTATTTTTCAACTTGCTTAACATCTTCTGCTGCACCAACGATTGCAGGAGCTCTTCCCACAGCAGCAGTTTTCTTAGCTCCATTCTTTGGAAAATTAACTACGATTTTCTTACCCTTAAGAGATAGAGAAACTTGTTTGCTTCTTCCCTCCATCGATTCAGGAAGAATGGTTCTTACTCTTACGCGATCTTTATTGAATTGATAGGCCATAATGGTCGAATCAAATTGATCTTGATAACTAAACTTCTTTTCAATTTTAGGCCAAACGTAACTACCAGGTATCGCCACCTGTACGTAGTTTCCTTTCACACTTAGCTCTGGAAACCCATCAAGCTCCTCACCTAGTTCAATAACTACTCGACCTTCATGACCTCTATCAGCGAAGGTTACACTTTCAACTTTCACGCCCTTTGCGAATAGCGAAAGAGAAGTTATGAGTAAAGTAATAGCAAAAAGAATTTTTTTCATAGTTTCGTCCTAAAATCTACTTTAATACTTATTTAAGGGTTTCAATCCTTTCAACTGGCGAGATGATATCTGTCAGCCTAATTCCGAATTTTTCATTCACAACAACAACCTCACCCTTAGCTACAAGCTTTCCATTTACAAGAATTTCAAGAGGCTCACCGGCAAGCTTATCGAGTTCAAGAACTGAACCTTGACCTAACTGAAGAAGATCCTTAATCACTACAGAAGTTCTTCCGAGCTCAACGGTTACTTTAAGAGGAATATCCAGAATAAAGTCTAGATTTTGCACTTTAAGCTTATTAAGTGCATCATCACCGGCTTTTACATCGTCTGCGATATTTGAAATTTCCTGAATATCGTTAGGGTCGATTCCTTTCAAAGGTCCTTCATTGTTGATTTCATTTTCCATTATTCATCTCCATATGATTTCTGTGATTTTTGAGCAAAGTCATTTTCTAGGACTTTCGTAACCTGAATTGCCCTATTTCCCTTGTGCGTACCGATTAAGCACTTCATTTTCTCCACCCCTTCGACAGCTAAACTGACTTCTCCCGAGGCTTCTTGATTTAAGGGAATAATGTCTCCCTTCTCTAGAGTGACGAGGTCCCCCACAGTCATTGAGGCTTCTCCGAGCTTAACGATGAGTTCGGTTTGAGCATCCATAATGTGGTCGTTCATAGCGGTCGTCCAAATCGAATCCGCCATATCATTATCTGTTTGAAAACTTGAACTTAGTTTTTGCTTAATGGGTTCAATTGTCGAATACGGAACGACAATCATGATGGTTCCAGAAGCCGATTCAAATTCAACTTCAAGTGTCGTAGCAATAATTACATCAGAAGGTGGAACAACCCCGACAAATTGTGGGTTAATTTCTGTTCTTAAATACTGAGCGTCGATTCTATGTACCGGTGCCCAAGCCTCTTCTAGGTCACCAATCGCCATATCCATTACTTTCTTCATAAAAGAAAGCTCAATCATGGTAAATTCTTTTCCTTCAATCTTTGTAAAGGGACGATCCGTTCCACCAAAATAAGAATCGATAATCGCATAAGCAAGTTTCGATTCAAAAACGAGTAGTGCTGGTCCTCTTAACTCGTTGAAACGCATAATACACATACAAGATGGTATCGGCAGAGTGTTTACGAATTCACCAAACTTTAAAAGATCGGTAGAAATCATTGAAATTGTAGAAATTTTACGAAGAGAGTTGGACAGAGATACACGAAAAGATCTAATGAATCTTTCATAGATAATTTCAAGAATAGGCATTCGCCCACGAATAACTCTATCTTGATTAGTTAAATCATAAGCTTGAATATTATCATCGACCTCTTCAGCAGCTTCAAAATCACCGCCTCCACCGAGAATATCCTCAGATTCACCGTCATTAACTGCATTTAATAGAGCATCAACTTCTTCTTGAGTAAGTACCTGCTGGCCCATATTCATCCCCTCCTGGGAAAAGTATTAAGTAAGCTTCCTGCTCACCGGCCGCCAAGATTATTCTTGGACTTAGTTAATTTGAAAACTGACGTAGAATACGTCTATCACACTACCATCAACTAAAAATGAGTTGATAGATGATTTAATTTCTTCTTTTAGAAAACCTTTACCTTGTACATTTAAAAGGTCTTCCGGTCTCTTAGAGTTCAAAATGGTTATGATTGAATCTCTTATCTGAGCTTTTCTTCTTTTAAACTCTTCTTCATTAGAGCTTTTTGAAAACTTCAAAACAAGATTGATACGAGCAAATCTTCGAGCTCCATCACCTTGAGCTAAGTTGGCCGTAAACCCATCAAGAGGAAAGAGAATTCCATCATCAGCTTGGGCTTGTCCGCTCCCCTCTAAACCAGTAGCTTCTTCTCCATTAGCTTTTTGCATTTCGGCTTTTACTACATCTCTAATATCAGGAGTCGCTTTCATCTTTTCATGGCTTTGAAACTGAAAGTATCCAATAGCACCCATCATTAAGGTGTTAACTAAGACTAAAATTGTGAGTAATGGATTTTTTCCTGAAGAAACTTCATTCGCTGGGGGTTGCACTTCCATTTGCTCGTTGGCCTCGGCCATCATTACCATCCTGGTTTATTAATGACATTCGGATAGTTTTTCCTACCCTCTGTCAAAAATTATACACGTTCAGATTCAGGATACAAGCCTGAAGCGAAGAGGAAGGAATTTTCTACCCATTCTTCTTAAAATTACCTGTGTTTTTCACTTAAAAAAGTCATTTTACTGACACGAGGCAATTTTTGCCTGCCCCTATAGGCCCATATTATTGGAGACTTAAACGCTTTGGTATCAAAATAGATTAAAATCCTTATATTTTGATTCTTTTCGATCTAAAAAAAGAAAAGCCCCAACAAAGTGGGGCTTCTTATTTAATATCTTAAATTTGATTTAAGAATTAAAGCATATCTTTCCAAGCTTTACCTGGCTTGAATTTTGGAAGGTTTTTCGCCTTAATTTTGATTTTTTCACCAGTCGCAGGGTTAACACCTGTACGAGCAGCACGACGAACCTTAGAGAATGTACCAAAACCGATTAGAGATACATCATCACCTTTCTTAACTGTTTTCTTAACTACATCAATAAGTGTAGCTACAAAATGATCAGCATCTTTCTTTGTAAGGTGGTTAAGTTGCTTGTCTTTAAGGATTGCTTCAATAAGCTCTTTTCTGTTCATTCCAACTCCTAAACGTTAGTTAGTATTTATTGCGTAAGAAAATGTTCACTTATTTAATATGAAATGACAAATTTTTTTTCCAAAACATCGACTATAAGCTTGTTTCGGTACTTTTTAGACAATTTTTTCTTGCCAAATATAAATTTCTTCCTCTAGAGCGATATGTAATGAGTGTAAAAAGAGGTGCTCGAAAGCCTCTTTATTGTGGGGGTTCAGGTTGAGCTCCCAATATTTCTGCATGAGAACTGGAGAGAGGTCTCGATAAAAGTCCTCCAGATTTGGTAGGTCCTCATCACTATACTGTTCTTTTAACTTCTTTAAAGTTCCATCTAAGAGCGATATTTTTTCAATCAAAAGAAGACTCTCATCTTCTTCAAGAAGCTCTTTTAGGTTTTCAATAAAAGTTTTTATAACTTCTTTAAGATTAAATTCTTTTTCATCTCTTAAAAAATCTTCAAGGAGAACTTTACGATCGTATAGATCGCGCCTCTTAGGATACTTCTGTGAAATATTAGAATACAGTCCTTCAAACATAATATGATATTAGCATAAAAGTTTAACCAAACTCTGATATTCAACATTTTTTGAGTATTCAAATTAAGTAAAAACTACACGGACTATTCATAAAGAGATTTTACTGAAGTAACTCTTTATGAAAACGAGGGGTTTTTATGAAAATTTTGCTAAAGGCATTCATCGCCTTAATTATGATGAATTCATCATATGCTCTATCTATAAAGTGCGAAGCTGTCTCTTCTCAGGTTGATATAAATCTGAAAGGAGAAGTGAACTTATCCGAGGCTAAGTTAAAACTATCAGGCTCATCCTTGTTTGATCAGGAATTGAGATTAAGCCCTTTAACTTTTGAAAGATCGATTAGAACTCAGGAATCATCTTATGCTTTTGCAAAGTATTCCGCTTCGACTCTTTTCAATGCTCTCTACTTTTCCCTACCTAAAGATCTCTTTCAAAGTAGTAAAACTTCATTTAAAGCTTACTTAACTCTCTATCGTGAAGGTATTGGGGGAAGAACAAATGAATTACTTAATTGTTCAAAAAAGAAAGCGATGAATAATTCTCTCATGAGTCACTTCATTCAAGAGTATAGAAACCTCATTACTCTAGATCATATTAATGAAGAAGATAGAGAGTTTATCCATCTTATTCATAAAATAGACCTTCTTCCTTCAAAAATATTAAAAGCCCTTAACCATTTAAATCTCAATCTTCTCAATGATTGGGACACGATATCTTCTACAGAAAGTGAGTATGTTATCAATTTTTCTGAGAACGAAACGACAGATGCATTCGAAGTGATCAATCAACAAAAAGAAACTGTTGGTTATATTTTCAATGTTACTCAGTGCAACCCTGAAGAGTGCTATGGCTGGGATGCTCTTTACTTAGATATTGAAGGTAATCTACTTTTTAAATCATTCTAAACTTTAATTTACGTAGGAGTTATATATGAAGTCACTTTTTATCTTGAGCCTAGTGCTTATATCAAATATGTCATTTGCTTTATCTGAAAGAGTTGTCAAAAGAGAAGTGAATGAAGAGATTAGAAACGGTCGTTTACTTGGTGTGAGCTATGTAGATGAGCTGAATTTTCTAGGATGTAATGAGAACTTATGTGAACTTGATTTTACTTATCAAACTTCAGGATGCCACTGGGATATGTGTTATGATCTTGAATGTTCTGGAGTTCTAACTTTTGACACGAATGAACTCGTAACCGATCTAAAAGAACAAAACTGCATTGATTTATAAAAAAAAGCCTCCTATAAAGGAGGCTCTTTTTTTTATCTGATTAGTTGAGTTTTACTTTATCTCTCTTTTTCAGTTCCTCTACAATCATTTCAAAATGACTGATCGGGTAAGCTCCTCTTATTGGAACACCATTAAGAACAAATCCAGGAGTCCCTTGAATTTGAAACTTAGCAGCTTCTGCCATATCTGCTTTAATTTTATCCTTCACGGCTTCAGAATTTAGGTCTTTTGCCACTTTCCCCATATCAGCTCCAACCTTCTGAGCAATTTTCTTTAAGAAAGCTTCACCATTCTTAAGACCTCTTTGGTTTTTGAAAATTTCATCGTGAAATTCAAATGCTTTTTCCTGATCTTGAAGTTTAATAGCTTCAAAATATTGTGAAGCGATCATCGCCTGCTTATGGAAACTTAGAGGTAAATGCTTATATACAAACTTCACCTGACCTTTATATTTCTCCATAAATTGATTCATCGTAGCGTAACCACGTGAACAATAAGGACACTCAAAGTCAGAGTACTCAACTAGAACGAGTGGTCCATCTGGATTTCCACGAACAGCGTCTCTGTCTGAAATAGAAGGCTCGAGAGGATTATCAAAGCTCTTTTCAAACTTCTTCTTCTCCATAGAGTCTTTTGCATCAGCAGCAGCTTCTTGTAATGTCATGATAAATCCAGCAGGATCAGCTTTGATGGCCTCATGAAGAATTTCAGGATTCTTCTTTAGGATTTCACCAATTTTCTTTTCATTTACACATGAAGCAAAGAGCGTTGTCGCTACAAGCATAGTTAAAATTAACTTCGTTTTTCTCATTTTTCTTTCCTTTAGTTCTCTCTTCAATTTGGGGAGACTCTGTTTTGTATCTATTCTTACTTAGTATTGGAAAAAATCAAGTCTTAGATTGATTAGACTCAACAAGTTCTTTTTCAACCCAATCTAGATATTTATTAAACTTTCGTGCTTGATTTCTTAAATAAGGATATCCTATCAAATGAACCCTTTGCCTATAATTGCCTTTCATAAAGGATCTCATAGTCGCAAAGAAAGCAAAAGCAGGAGTCGAAACCCTACTATAAAGGTGATAGGCCAAAGCTAAATAAAGAAGGATTCCTACCGTTAAAGATATCGTAGTAATCTGATCCATTATTAGATTCTGCGCCTTCATAAAGTAATTAATAGAAGGGCTATTCGGTAAAGTGGTTCCCGCTAGCTGAATTAAGTTTTCATATAAGCTGTCGGAGAAAGTGATAATAGCAATCGACAAGAGCAAGACAGAAGCTAATACATAGAAGGAAAAATGGAAGAAGAAAATGGTTTCAAATACAGGTTGATGAATTTTCTTATATTTTTTAGGAATGACAACTTTACTTAACTTCTTATTTTCTGCTGCTGTTTCAATTGAGTTAAAGAAGAATTCACTAAACTGACTTAAAATTTTGAGCTCTGAGAAGAAATCAGGATTATAGTCCTGATCTGAACTCTCAAGACTTTTTCTCTCACAATAGTCTCCTATAATACGAAAGGGTCTTAAAAGGAGATCTGATATATAGATAGATGCGATATTTATAAAGACTAAAATCAGTGACCCATAGACTGCAAAGTCAGATAAGCTTCCTAAAAGTGAGTCATAGAAGATAACTTCAAACTCTTTTATCCCAAAGGACTCATTGGCCTTGAAAAAAACTAAATTAACACCCTATAGAATAATGATGTAACTTCCCATCAATATAAAAGAGGTTAAAAAAATAAGAGTCATTTTTAATGAAGTGAGGAGTCTGAACTGTACTTCAGTATCTTTTAGCTTTCCTTTTAATAAAGACCAGCGTTGCATAAAAAAATGAGAAAGGCCTGCCTCTGCAGTGCTCATATCTACTCCAAATCCATTAATATTTCCTTTTATTATAAAGTTATCAGACACTTAATTCGCCTCGGTAAATGCTTCCTCATCTTCTCTATATAAAGTGTTAAACAGAGTTAATGCTATTTTCGGCTATATTCCAAAATACTTTGCCATGCGAGGACTATCTTTCTGTTAGTTTTCTGTAAGCTAAAGACGATTAACGCCTTTTTATAGGTACGATAATCAATATGGACAGTGCCTAATCTTTATACAGATGTTGTCTTTTCTACAGCAGTTTATTGTGCATAATCTAAACATCCCCACCTTAAAATCGTCTAAACACCTTAAATTACGTAACTCATCCTTCTATTTCTCTCCCTTACCCCCTATCCAAAAGTTGGCACGCATTTGGCATCTATAACCGTACAAATCTTTAATTAACGTTTTTACTAAGGAGAGAGAGTATGAAAACGTATAATAAACTAAAGGTGCGATCCTTAACTCGCAAACTAGGGGTTCTCGGTTTAACCCTTATGCTAGCAGCCTCATGTGGGTCAGATAGCAACAAAAGTTCGAACTCAAGTAGTTCACAATCATCAAGTACTTTAAGTAGTAATGATGGAAGTTTTGCTTCAGACTGGAGCAACTTTAAAAGTGCAAACAACTGTCAAAGCCAATATGGTAGAGCTAGTGATCGCTATTATTACACAACTGGAAATAGCCCATCTCTACAAAGTGGTTCTATATCAGGAACAACTAATGGTACTTGGCTAGGTCGAAATGATAATGGAAGTACCGTTGCCGTCCAAAAGGTGGTAAGCGGTGGAACAACATATTACAATGTTGTAATCTCAGCATGTGTTGTTGGTGAATCAATGTACGGATCAACTTACACTATTCTTGGTGATGATGATTCTCTTAGCAATGTTCAATTCAGCAACTTTAGTCGAGCTTATGCAGAAAACTATGGACTAGACTGTTCTCATGATTTTCTTGCAAGAGGGACTTTCTCTTTTACAAGTAGCAACTACGCCAGCCTCAATGGTCACGGTAATGGTGCTCTTGAATTCGGTACAAGCTACTACAGCGCAACCTGTTACTAATCAAACATAATTTAAATAATGGCCCTGGAAAATTCTAGGGCCACTCTCTACTCTCTCCAAAGTGAGGAGGGATTAAAAAAGTGCGAGCTTTTCCCTCCTCCTTTTGAAAAAAGTGTAGAGAAATAAAAAAAGTGTTTAAGAGGTATTTGAAACTTAATTTAATAAAGAGTAACGGTGAAAAGATCTCAACCTAGAGTAAAGAAGGTTCGATCTTAGTTTGCTTCTTTAAGTAGTCTTGAATGCCATCAGCAACAGCTAAAGCATAGGAATCCTGAAGGTCGTCCTTCAGCATCTTAGCGAGCTCTTTTGAATTAGAAAGAAAGCCAACTTCTAATAAAATGGCCGGTCTTTTCGTAAGTGCAAGCACATAGAAAAGTCCAGGTTTAACACCTCGATCTTTCATCTTATATTTCTTCCCCACCTTATCATGTATTCGCGCATGAATACTTGTCGCCAATCCTTTTGAACTTGTGACTGTTCTGGATATAACTAAATCAGTTAATATTTTATTAATAATTAACTCTTCCCCTTTTAGATCCTTGTTTTCCACTTGTTCTACTTTCTTAACAGCAGAATCATCGTGATTATCTAAATAGTAGGTTTCAAATCCTCGAGGACTCGATTTATCGGATGAATTAATATGAACACTAATAAAGAGGTCGGCTTCAATCTTTTCTGCAATCTCTGCTCTTTCGGCTAAACTCACAGAACGATCGACACTTCTTGTAAGATAGCTTGAAAACCCTTTCTTTTGTAATTGTTCATGGATTTTCTTGGATAGAGATAATGCAATGTCTTTTTCTTTTATCAGACGCCATTTTTTCTTAGCAAAATAGTAGCGGCCTCTTGCACCATCATCCTCTCCACCATGACCGGGGTCAATCAAAATAGTAAAGCCAAGAACTGGCCTTATGACGAAGATGATAACGAATGTGATTAGTAGCTTATTCTTCATTTTATAACACTAGTATACTTTCGACAGAGTATGACCTGGGAAGTAGTAAGATAAGATTCTCTTATAATCCCAGCCTCTTTGCGCTAAATCAAGGGCTCCGAGCTGACACATTCCAACTCCATGTCCAAGACCTGCTCCATCAATCTGAAAATAGGCACTTTTATTCTTTCTTATCACTTTCATTTCAAAGTTATTAGAAGGAACTATAAATCGTCCAAAGTATCTTCTCAATAAAGTCTTTTTAAAAGAATAATTATGGGAGCCAAGATAGAAATGAATCTTTCGATTGAACTTCTTATCTCTTACAAGTCGAAAGGGCTTACTCATATGCTCTTTGATAGAAGCAGGAAGATGTCCTTTTCTCTTCGCCCAATAAATAAATTTCTTAATTTTAGAAAGGGTCAACTTACTATTATAAGCTCTTTGCCCATGATTTTCGCAGAAAGGACATTTCACAGAAGTATAACTATCCACTTTATTTTGCCAAACATGAGAAGGTCTCAATGTTTGACCTCCGCATTTTGCATGAAAAAAAACAGGAGCAATTTTAGATCGTGAGTTGACGAGAACTTGTCCAGATGTCGCCAAAGCTGCACTTCTCGTTTTAGGATTAACATCAAAGAAATTTCCTGCAACCTGATGCTTCTCCGAACTTTCGAGATCATAGAAAGTTTCAAAGCCTGCTTCTTTTCTGACTTGCCCACTTTGCATTTTATGAAGGGCATAACTTCTTGCCGCAACAGCTTGTGCCTTGAGCGCCTCAATAGGCCATTTGGAGTTCATCTCTTTCGCTAGTAAACCAGCGATATAAGTATCCATGTCCGTCTCATGAACGACATCACAACTTTCACTATCTCTTGAACTTACTACGTGAATAAGGCCATTGAACTTTTCATCATTATTTAAAGTAAGTAGTCCTGCACTTGAACCAAGTGAAGCAAGAAGAACAGGTTTATTAAAATCCGCGCTTCTTAATTCAGAACACTTAAACTTAATTTTCTTTCGACCTGCAAAATGCTTCGTTCGATTACTTAAATGGAATTTTCTTTTTAAATCTAATCCAGAAATAGATACATCTTTTCTAGACTTTTGAACCAACACTCTTACTGAAGGAGCAGACTTAATCTCCGGTCCCTTTTGAACAGCATTTTCTTGAAGATACTTTCCGTAAACACGGGTGAAGTTAGCACTGGTTTCCTCAGATGCAATACTTGCAAAAATTAAAAATAATAGAATCCAGTTTTTCAATCGAGGGGCTCCTTCCGTGGTCCCAAAATACCAAGTCATTCTGACTACTAAAGCCTTGTTCTTAATGCGCAGACGATTAAGAAAGCACTCGGCTTCAACCTCTTTATTCTATCTTTTTAAAGAATTTTTCTCAAGGCACAATTGTAAGAAAATTCGGTAACTTAAGTTAATTAATACCGAGATGCCCCATAACTTTTTGAAGATCAATCCAAGCCGAGCGCTTCATATTGGGATTAATCTGTAAGAAATCGGGATGAAAAACAGGATAAACACTCAAATCGATTTCTGTCTTATGACCAATAATCTTAAATTTAACTTGCTGACCATGAATCTTAGAGAGACGCTCTTTTGTTCCAAGTATCGTATTTGTAGCCTTGGCCCCTAGAGGGACGATACAAAGTTGCATTCTCCCATCTAAAAGCTGCAGAGTTTTATACCACTCAGATCTGGCCATATCTGGATCTTTAGAAAGAAAAATACGGCTATACTCTGTATCTTTTAACTTCATAGCAGAAATCATTTTGCTAAGAAGATCCGCTTTTGGATTTTCATCATCAAAGTCTTTCGGTCTTTCACCCACAAAGATGACAGAAAGATCTGAACCTTCAAAGGCATCGTGATCGTAAATGATAGGACGATCACCTGCTAATTCCTCTAGATCTGTAAGCTTAACGCTCGATCCATCAGAAAAACCAAGAGCAGGATTCTTTGAAATTTCTCCACCAGGAAAAGAGACACTCGACTTATCAGAGCCATTAATTTTTTGATCAATAAATTTATCGAGTGATTGGAAGAGTTGTTTCTTTTCAGATAGGGACTTATCTTTCTTTCCCTCGTTTTTTGGGCCATTTTTTGAATTCTGCAAGGATTGTTCAGATGACTTCTCTTGAAGGCCCTTAGATGTTGATCCTGGCCCTTGCTTGGAGTCCTTCAAGGCTTGGCCCTGAGTGATCTCCCTTGAAGAAGATGGAGCGTCTTCTGGCCCACGAGAGGCTACAGGTGTTCTCTCCGATGGTCTCTCAAAGCTTGATGACAATACTCTCCTACTCACCAAAACTTGGGAGAATAGGGCTTCAGCATAAGTAGGAAAGGGAAATGCTCCTTTTCTTTGATTATGCTGAGCTATTTTTCTCATTTTTAAATAAAAATCATCGGACATTGGATCAATACTCTGAAGTAAGGGGTAATTATCTCCATTAAATCCCACTTCTACTCGGTAATGTAAAGAAATCCCGCTTCCACGTCGAAAAATTAATTACCTGCAACGGGTCAAGTACCCCCTTTTAGGAGAAAAAAAATGTCCAAAGAGGTCGATTTTAGATTCGAACGATTTGAAGAATATTTCGGTGACGCTATTCAAGTCAAAAAACAAATAGATGATTGTAATGTTTGTGGAGGAAAGCTGATCTTCACCCATCTTTCAGATTATAAAAATCTCTATGTTCAGGAAACAGCACGTTGTCCAGAATGTGGTGGTGGTAACAAAAAATTAATTCATATTCTTAACTAGGTTTAATGACCTTTAAAATATTCAATGCAATTTGGTGAGATACTTCAAGCTCCTTCGCAATTGTAGGAGCATCCCACCTTGCCAATTCTTCTCTACTCACTTTAAGTCTTTGGAGAATTTCCTTCTTTCTTTTTGGACCTATTCCCTCTACTTGATCCAGCCATGAGCTGAATGTTCTTTTCTTTTCTGCTTTATGATGAAGGACTCTAGAAAAACGATGGGCTTCATCTCTCATTTGAGTAATTATTTTAAATAAAGACTTATTCTTATGAAGAAGATAAGGATTAGATCGCCCTGGAATAAAAAGTCTCTCCTCACTCTTTGCAATCTCTTCCTTTTTAAAATTTCCTTTTGCTTTAGACTTAGCAATTGCACACACTGGAATATCAAGATTCTTTTCTTTAAGTACACCCTGAAGAATACTTAATTGTCCCTTGCCTCCATCAACGATAAAAACATCGGGAAGATTTCCATTATCCATTCTTCTTTCGAGAACTTCTTTCATCATGGCAAAATCATTATTTCCTTCGGGTCTTTCCTGAAGATGATAATATCTGTAATTTTTCTTATCTGGAGTTCCATCTCTAAAAACGATTTGAGAAGCGGTTGGAGATTTACCTTGAAAGATGGCAATATCATAACACTCTAAAACAACAGGCCTTTCCTTCAAGCCTAAAAGATCTTTCAATTTATTTAAACCGACATAGACTGAATCCTCATTGTCCTTTCTCACTCGCTGATGCTCTTTCGCGTGATCAAGAGTCAACTTCATCAATGATTGAAAATTATGTTTCTTTGTCTTTGGTGTAATAACTTTTACTTTTTCTGAAGAGTTAAGAGCCTTTTTAAAGAGGTCACGATTCTCTTTTTCAAAATCAACGACGACAACTTCGGGGAGAGACTCTCCTCCAGAAGTATAATATTGAAACATAAAATTAATCACTTCACTTTCAATTGAATCAGTACAATCCACAACAGGGAAATGAAAATTCTTATGTCCTAAGAGAAGACCATTTCTAATTAAGTAGACGGAAACTTCTACTTCAATCTCTCCCTCATAATAGGCAAGAATATCTACATTCTTTAAGTCCCCTAGTAATTCTACATTTTCTTGTTTCGAAAATTCACTAAAGCGCTTAAGAACTTCCATATTATCTCTAATCATTGCTGCGTATTCGAACTCTTCGTTTTCGGCTGCATCCATCATTCTGTTACTTAAAACTTCAAGAGACTCATTAGGCCGGCTTTCAAAAAAGTTTAAAGCAAGTTGTAAGTCTTTCTCGTAGTCATCTTTCGAGATTTTCCCCACACAGGGAGCGGAACATTGGTTGATTTGATAAAGCAGACAAGGTTCTTTTCGAGAATTGAATTCCCGAATAGTACAATCCCTCAATTGAAACGATTTCATCAGAATTCTAAGAACTTCTGAAATTCCCGAGCCATGAACAAAAGGTCCATAAATACGATGATTATGATCGCGCTTCACCTTTCTTACATATTGAGGCCTAGGAAACTCTTCAGAAATCTTAACGGAAACATAGGGATAAGATTTATCATCCCTCATCAAGATATTATATTTGGGACGATATTTTTTAATAAGATTATTTTCTAAAATAAGAGCTTCAGACTCCGTATCGGTGAGAACGAAATCAAAATCTCTTATATGGCTTACTAAAATTTCTGTTTTAGGGGACTTTGCAGAAAGTTGGAAGTAACTTGAAACTCGAGATTTTAAACTCTTTGCCTTTCCCACATAGAGGACTTTCCCTTTACTGGACTTCATTAAGTAGCAGCCGGGTTTTGTCGGAAGAGACCTGGCCTTATCCTGTAACTTTATGAGTTGGGGCGTGGCATTTGTCATAGTGTTTGAGTTCAGTATCCTTACATTAGATTCAAGTTTTATTGCCCTTCTCAATAACTTTATCTATATCAAAAAGAGATGAAAACATTCGTTCTTGTTCGTTGCGTCTAGTCTTTACTTTGCAGCACCGCTCAACTACCTTAGTTAGACTCAATTCTAATTACCCAAGGATATTCATGACTCAGTTGAGCGTTGGAAAAGAAGTTCTATCATATTGTAACAAATGTAAATTAACTCTGGCCCATATTATCGTTACCATGAAAAGCGAGACAACAATCGGTAAAGTTCAATGTAAAACTTGCCAAGGAACTCACGCTTACAAAGACCCCTCTGCTGTTAAGGCCAGTAAAACAAAAAGAGGGAAAAATGTTGGGAGTAAAACAAAGAAAACTACTCAAAACTCTATCTCTGATATCTGGTTAGAAAAAGTAGCTTCAGCAACTTCTAAGTCTCAAAAGTACAGCATTAAAACAAAGTTTGAACTCAATGATATTATCGATCATCCAAAGTTTGGACCAGGTATTGTAGATAAGTTAATTGATGCAGACAAAGTACAAGTTATCTTTCGTCACGATATTAAAACACTTATCCATAACAAATAATTCAGTTTCCTATATCATAAAAAAGGCCCACATTATGTGGGCCTTTTTTATATTCATTTATATTTTTCTTAGAGTCCAAATCCCGCATAGCCGCCGATTGAGAAATTCAATCCCATGTTGCCAGCAGCGTAAGGTGTAGACCCATAATAGCCACCATAACCTCTACCATAGGCTCCATAGCTTCCCTGAAGATTTCCGTAGGCTTGCCCGGCTTGCATATAGTTATTATAAAGAGAGCTCGATGCTCCAGCAGCTGTATTATAATTTGAAGTATTCAGTTGATTAGCGATACTGCTACTTGCCGCAGCTCTACCATAGGCTTGTTGCTGAGCTTGTTGCTGTTGTTGCCAATACTGATTCATACCACCTGTATTATTGTAATAACTTCCAGAAGGATGCCAGCTTCCCCCCATACCATTTCCATACATACCACTAGTGTATGCATTTCCTAATCCGAGGTTTCCACCAAACATGCCAGCGCCTCCAAGACCTGCTCCAGGTAGACCGTACATTCCAGTCATATTAGGTACACCAATACCAGAGGAGTAACCCCATCCACCATTATTACCAAGTCCTAAATTTACGCTACCCCCAAGTCCTGCATAAGGTGAAAGACCATAGCCAACGCCTAGTCCACCCATTCCATTTCCGAGGCCACCAATTCCTATTCCAATTCCGGCTCCAGCGCCAATACCAATTCCTCGACCCATACCTAGTCCACCTAGACCACCAAGTCCGATATTGCCACCTATTCCGATACCATTACCTAATCCATTACCCATGCCGTAACCCATACCCCATGGACTTCCACCCATGCCGATACTGCCACCAATTCCTATTCCTGGGTAACCACCCATTCCCATGCCGCCTAGTCCACCTAAGCCACCGATTCCAATTCCAATTCCTGCTCCAGCACCGATACCAATTCCTCTACCCATTCCTAGCCCGCCTAAGCCTCCAAGACCTCCGAGTCCACCGATACCAATACCTCCACCGATCCCAATTCCAGGATAACCGCCGATACCGATTCCACCCATTCCACCTGGGTAGCCTCCCATACCGCCTAGTCCACCTAGACCACCGATGCCAATTCCAATCCCTGCTCCAACTCCAATGCCAAGTCCGTTTCCTACTCCCATACCGAAAGAAGGTCCCATCATTCCAGACATGAAGCCACCGCTATACCCAGCACTTAAGTAGGGATTACCAAATCCTCCGTAGCCATTTCCAATAAGGCCACCATACCCAGCATATCCACCAAGACCGGATCCATTACATGACCCCATCAGTCCAGACATCTCATCTGCTGTATAGGCCGTGGCTCCAGAAGATATATTATAATCGAGTGCCGAATTAAATTGAGAGGTACATGCTTGGTAACCTGCCTCATATGCTCCGGCCCATTCTTTTTGTGATTTATATGCATATCTTGCTCCCACATAGGCAGAACCAAAATAAGCAAGCGGAGCTGCAACCATCCCTAAGGCTTCGAGCCAAGGATTCGATTCTTGTTGTTGAGAAAATAAACAATCCACACAATCCGTTCCGGAATTCATCACAATCTCACTACGAAGACATGCCTGATATTCCGTTTGATACCGGTTTTGATTGATATAATCACAATCCTCAAATCCACTACTGGCCCTAACGACTTCCGCTTGTAGAAACGAGAGGGTCATTAAGCCCATGAGGAGGTCCCTTTTGTGAATTTTAAAGTTTGCTTTCTTAACATTTACAAAGCTCATAACTTAGCTCCAATAGGTCTTTCGTCACCACTTTTACGAAGACTTTTATACGTTCTCTACGTAAGTATCGGAGAACTCGAAAAATAACTTTAGTCCAAGCGTTGGATGATTTAATAAATGACTTAAGTGCCTATAATTACTAAGAATCTAATTTCAATCATATTTACAAGCCTATCTAATCACGGCAATATGCAGCCATGTTTATAGACCACTGGGGCAGTTGGCTCCTTCTTATCCTCTTTATTTCGGCCCTCATCTACACATTAATTGTTGTAAAAGAGGAGAAGACTACCTTTTTAGAAAATGCAAAACCGATGAGTTTTCATGAGTACTCCTTTCACTACCCTTCTTGGTGGGGCTTAACCCTCCAGGAAGAAAAGCTCCTTAAGTGGGAACGTACAGATACCCGCTATGATTGGGCTGCCCACTTCTTCTATGAAGAGAATTTAAATCAAGAAATTTCTATTGAAGAGGATTTTAAAAATAGGATTGAGGAGATGAAAATTGTCTTTGATCTAGAGGCTTCTGATATCAGAACTCCAGAGGACTTTAAGAATAGAGAGTCTTTTAAAAGTGGTGAGCTTGAAATTGTACGAATTGAAGGAACCGCTACTCAAGCTGGGATTGAAAGAAGGTATCTTGATGCCTTTCTTGTAAGAAACCATCGAGAACAAAGCTGCCTCTTTGCAACCAGCTTATCCTCTGTTTTAAATGGTCTTGTCGAGGGACCCTATTTTGAAGAAATGATGTTCTCTTTAAAGCTTAAATAAAAAAAGGCTCCAAATAGGAGCCTCTTAGATATATCAATTGAGTATTCGTTAGAATTAATTTCTTTTAGAAGAGAAATTTCTTATTTTTCTCACTAGAAAAGTATGAATCTCATCATCTGTTCCAAAAACATCATCTATAAGATCACACTCCATAAGAAAACCAGTCATTCTCTTGGCTGCTTGGTGAAGACTTTCTACAAGGTAAAGACCTGAAATATTCTCTCCAGAGAAAGATTTAATAATTTCCTTTCTCGCATGGTTAAACATTTCACTCTCAGTTACATCTTCAGGAAGATTATCAACTCCCATCTTATCTTCAACTTCTTCAATGGCCTGATCACGGATATCTTCATCCGTAGCAAAACTCACACCATATTCTGTGGCCATGGCCTCAATTAAAGCTTCTCTTTTATCAATATCAAATTCGATCATTCCATTTTCTGCTAATACATTAGTCGTATAAACAGACAGGGCACGTAACGTGTCAAAATCAGTTCTCATGAACATATCCCCTAATAACCCATCAAGCGGGTCCTATAACATACTAATTTTAGTCTAACGAATTGAAACAACTCCTACAAGCATAGAATTGCCTATTTATTTCTTTTTATTAAGAAAAGCTTTTACAGTCTTTGACTCTCCTAGGACTAAGAGCATAGCAACATAAGTAGCAACGGTGATTAAACAACAAGTCGCATATTGCACACATCGCAGTAATAGCGCAGCAGAGAAGTCATATAACAATGGCCTAATCCAAGAAAGGACTAGCCAAGAAAGCCCAGCAGAAATTAGAAATTTCACTAAACGAGTAGAGATAAAAAATTTCGCCCCAAGTCTAAGATATTTATGTAAATAAACAGATTGGAGAAAACAATTGAGCATCATCGATAAACTGGTTCCTAAGGCCAAAATAGAAAATCCATACTGGGGAACCATTAAAAGGCAAAAAATAATATTGGCCGCGATTGCTGTAATTGAAATGAATACGGGAATCTTAGGTCGATCAATACTAAAGAAAGTAGGCCCAAAAATTTTATAAAGACCATAGAAAGGCAAGCCCCACATATACTGACGAAGGGCCATGGCAGATTGAGCAGAATCCCGTGAACTAAAGGCACCTCTTTCAAAAATTAAATGAACTGTCTCATTGGCCAGCCCCATAATTAATACGAAGGCCGGTAGAATAAGAAGCCAACTAAAGAGATAACTTGTAGCTAAGGTACTTTTCGCTTCTTCTCTTTTCCCAGCTTTCCATGCTTCTGAAAAGTGAACAAGATTAGATCCTCCAATACTGACACTTAGAATTCCCACAGGAAATTGAAAAAGTAGAAATGCATAAGTTAACCAACTCACAGCTCCAAGCTGAGTTCCCGTAGCGAGAATCGTTGTGATTAAAATATTAATTTGAGTGGCGGCAACTCCCACTGTTCCAATGCCTAAGCGATTAAGGATACTCTTAGTATAGGGACCAAATAATTCCAGCTCGCCCGATGGACCGAATCCCTTTTTGAAAAGCAAAGGAACTTGCAATAACATTTGCGCCAATCCTCCTCCTATAACTCCAATGGCCAATGCGATGATAGGATGAACTCCCTTGGCTTCAACGACTGGAGGAAGATAAATCATAGAGGCGATCATTATTATATTAAATAAAGCAGGAGCAAGTGCAGGTACAAAGAAAACTTTTAAAGAATTCAGAGCTCCCATAAAAAGAGCCGCTAAACTGATAAGAGTTAAAAAGGGAGCCATGATTCGTACCATCTGAACGGTAATTTCAAAACGCTCCGTATCGGCTATGAATTGATCATCAGTCATTATCCTAACGACAAATGGAGCCCAGTAAATAACCCCACCTGCAATGACTAAGGTCATACTCCCAAGCAAGATGGCCATAGACCAAAGAAGAATTCTTGAAGCCTTTTCATTTTCTAAACGTGCTTTTGTAAAAACAGGTACGAATGCAGAACTAAAAGCTCCCTCAGCAAAAAGGTCCCTCAACATATTGGGAACTCTATAAGCAACAGTAAACGCATCAGTGATCCCTGAAGCTCCGAAAGTTGCGGCCATGACCTGCTCTCTAACGAGACCGAGTATACGACTCGAAAAGGTGGCCAATGCCATCTTTAAAGTCGCAAAAATAAGGGAAAATTGCTTATGACCTTTCCAACTCATAAATTCCTACATCAAATTGAATGATTTTACCTAGTTAAGAATAGCCTTTCCGCTACAGCCCCTCAAGCCAGAACAAAAGCTTTATCCAATAAAAAGCACTGCACAATAAAAAGCTCAAAATCCCTTAGAAAGAAATATTTTTTCTTGGATTATAACTAGACCTGTCATTGATATATTGGTAACAATAAAGCTATGACAGGTCTTTGACCACTTCTCTAAACTAACTTAGAGAAGAAAGTATTTTAAATATTAAAGGTATGGCCCAGCGAATGTTGGGCCTTGTTTTTTCTAAACGCAACCCGCTCTCTAAGAATGAAAAAAATCGCTCTCCTTTCTCTGCTTTTATTTTTCTCTATTTTCATTCTTCGCTCTTTTATTTTCGGCCCAAATACAAAATTAACCGACGGAGAATTTAATTCTCAAAAATTCGAAAGTATCTCTCAGAGCAAAAAAGTCGAAGGTCAAATAAGTTTACAAGATAAACCTTCCAAAAAACCTTTACCTCCTTCCCACTCAAAACTAAAAAAAAGAAAAAAACCTAATTCTCTTCATCAATATAAAAATGAAGATAACAATAAAGAAAGAGACCCTCTTCATAGTGCACAGACAGATCAGTCAGGAAAGATTTTTCCAAGAAGTGTAAAAGTTGATGATGAATATATTGTTGCCTATGGAGATCTCATCATAGGCTCAGCTGATGATCTCAGTGATTATCAATCAGGAGAAAAGCATCTTGATATTCCTCCTCCCGTTCTTTGGCCAAAAGGAGATATCCCCTATGAGCTTGATTCATCTTTAGATGATCCCATTCAAAAAGAATTAATAAAACGAGCTGTCGAACATCTCAATACGGTATCAGGTATAAACTTTCACCCGAGAAAGAATTCTGAAGAGAGTTATGTACTCTTTAAAAGAGGAGACCAACACTGCTATGCCAATGTGGGCTTTAGAGTTGGAGTAAGCTACGTCAGTCTATCTCCAGGTTGTGGTGAAAAAGAAATCTACCATGAACTCTTTCACGTGCTAGGTTTCTTTCATGAACAAAATAGACCCGATCGAGACGACCATATTGAAGTCCTTTGGGAAAATATAGATGAAGAAAACTGGACTCAATTTGAACGCTTTAGTGTCGAAAGTTATCCCGAAGCTCTTCAAGACCTCAATAACCTTCCCTTTGAATTTGAATCCATCATGCTCTATGACTCATATTCATTTAGCAACTCCAGTGATTACAGCATGGTGAAAATTGATGGTACCTCATTTTCTCATCAGCTGATTCGCCCCAGCTATACTGATCTTGAACGCCTGAAGCTTCTCTATCCCTAAAGTGCCTACTTTTATTGCCACATCAAAAATAAATTTTATCTGCCGATAAGCCTCTAAGGTCTTAAGACTATTTTGACCCATAAATTAGAATTAATTCAAATAGCCTCAGGCTTGAAAGTACTTTTAAATAATATTATGAATAATCGTTTTGGACTTTCTATTCTCGCGGACAAAATTGCTATTTTCATAGTGATGGCCCTTCTAGGATTTTCTTCCTTATCAACACAGGCCCAATTTAATGAGGAACTTGAAAGTCATGCTCGAGATCTTTATTCTCAAACCGGCTTAAGTGAATCAGAAGTTCCCTTTGATCATTTCTTCTCTGGTTATCAGCGTTTCCTTAAAGGTAAACAAGAGGGTGACTTTAATAAGTCTTTAATTACTTATGTCAACTTTAGTATCCCTTCTAACAAACCTCGATTCTTTACAGTTGATATTTCTAATTCAAATCCAAGTGTTGTTTACAGAGATTATGTTGCTCATTGTGTTGGTTCCGGTTCAGGAGCTGGTGACAAACTTAATCCCACTCGTTTTACCAATACTCCTCAAACTAAAACTTCATCACTAGGTTTTTATAGAGTCAAAGGAAGAAATGTAGGAAGTAGCGTAGGTCCCTATGTAGCCGTCTATGGTCTTTCCGGTCCCGAATACAATAGTAAGGCCGAAGAAAGAGAGATTCTCATTCACTCAGGAAGTTATGTAGGAGCAACTTTTGCTCGCAACTGGGGTGTAATTGGAGAGAGCTGGGGCTGCTTTGCTATACCTGAATTTAAATTAGATGAAGTTCTATCCACCCTAGATGGAGGAACCTTACTTTATGCTTTTAAAGACGAAGTTTTTAACCCAGAAGTCGAAGGAGACTTAATGGGGGTGGCCCAGGCGAATAATCAATCCTCCGGAAATCGAATCGATAACTCCAACCCTCCGCCCTTCGAAAGTGTTTCTGAACGCCTCAATAACCCCTCGCCAAACGTTGGAGGTACAGACTTTATGGAAATGACCGGAGCAGATGATAATGAAGCAGAAGGCTTTGATGATGCTTCAGAGCCAGCTGACTTTGAAGAAGAAAACCCAGAAATCAATTCATCTGGAAAAGCACAGTATGCAGGAAATGAAGGATACGAACGTTGTCAGCAGTACGCGGATCGTCCTTGGGGTGATGTCGTCACGGCCGTTCAAGGTGGTGCGCACCCAGATCAATTTTTTCAAGGATCTTGGGTCTCTTTTGAAAATTTATTCTATCAATCAAGTGACAATATCACGAATACCCAGCTTGTCAGTGAAGCTAGGGAACACTTAGCTGAAATTAGAGAGTGCGCTATGCTCGCTTCCATTTCTAATTCTACAAACTTTCAACTTCCCAATCCCAATACTGTTCAAGAAGTTAAATCAAACGATGGAAGTATCACTTGTCAGTATCGTGGAAGCGAAGGTGTTGATTATCAAAAATGTCTTGAGATGCTAAATGCACACAACGACTTACTAGATGCTGAAAAAGATCTTCATAACGAACAATCAATCGATATAAAAATTCAAGGAAATGCAGCTCTTGAAAACCTGAAGAAACAGTCAGGAGATGCTCTACAAACGGATTCCTTGACAGCTGCCGCAGATTTAACAAGTTCAGCTTCTATGGCCGCCGCTGCTCGGATCGATTTTCAAAAAGAAAGGGCGAATATTTTAATTCAAAAGTTAGAAGAAATGCCTAATCACTCTTCTTTGATGCAAGAATGTAATCAGTATTATTCTCGCAATCAAGATGTTGGTGTAAAAGGCTACCAAGCCTTTGTCGCCAATATCAAATTCGCTGATACCTCACTGCCCACACTGTCGAATCCTTGCGCAGGAGCAGTTAATCGTATTGGAGTTAAGTATATTCACAATAAGAAAGCAAAAGACCAGGTAAAAGATTACCTCGATAAAATTGGGGTCAAAATTGATGACCTCGAGGGAAAGAAGTCAGAACTCAATAGACAAGTCCATTCCATTAGAGAACAAAATCTCAATACACTTAATGAAACTTCGATGGGAAAACTTCAAGACTTCTCTACCCACAATAATGATCAGGCTCCAGAAGCAGGGAATTCCAATCAAGGCCTTGGATTTGCTGTAAGCAATAATGTAAGAGGTGGTATGGGAGCCATCAACACTTCAAGTAGTAGAAAAGGGAAAGACCAAAATGATTTCTCCTCTTTCTCTCAGGGTTTTCTCAATAGAGGGTCAAAAACAAATAGTGCTTCGAGATCGAAAACCCTAACGTTTAATGGACAATCTCCTTATAAAGAAAAAAGTAATCTCTCTAAGTTTTTTAGTGTCCTGAAATCTAATAATCTCCATCTCGTTCAGGCCTTCATGGCAAAATATGGTTTAAATCAAGCTGACCTAAGCTTGGCCTTAAAGCGCGGAGTTTTATCTAAGGAAAAATACCAAAAGATTTTGGCTTCCTTTCAAGGGAGCCTCCCCGCCTCTCAAAACATTAGCGCATGGCTCCGTGGTACTCCTTCAAGGCCAACAGGAAATAGAGAGTGGCAAATCGAAAAAAATAAAGAGAAGAACATATTTCAAATAATTTCACAGAGATATAACAAGAAAAGTGCCGAATTATTAGAGAAGTAGCTAAAAATTAGAGATTTATCCTTCTTAAATCTTGGCACTCCATGTTGCACACACTATATTACTTCCCATGCTCGAAACAGATGCCCCCTCGGCTCAGCGCTTCGCTATCATAGATTTAGAAGCATCATCTACAAAGCCGAAAAACCGAATTATTGAAGTAGCCGTACTCATATTTGAGGACAATGGCATTGATATGTCTTTAAAAGAGACTTATTCCACTCTTGTTAATCCTGAAACAGAGGTACCCAGTTCAATTCTTGAATTAACTGGAATTACAAAAGAGGAACTCGACACCGCTCCCAAGTTTTTTGAAATTGCAGAGGACTTGGAGTTACTAACTAGAGATTGTATTTTAGTTGCCCATAATGTGGAGTTTGACTTAGGTCTACTACGAGATGAATTTGAGACTATGGGCATAGAGTTTAATCGTAAAACTAAATGTACCCAAGTCTTGGCCCAGAAACAATTTCCAGAATTGGCCAACTATGATCTTAAATCTCTTTGTGAACTCTTAAGTATTGAATTGGCCTTTAATCACAAGGCCATGGATGATGCGGTTGCATGCTCTGAGCTCTTTCAAAGAACATACTTCGAACAAAGATCTCCTAAGAATGACGGCGGACCTTCTTTAACAAAGCTTCACAAAACCCATCCAGGTTTAGATCTGAGCTTTCTTGGTGAGTTAACACGATCACCGGGTGTGGTTCATTTTAATAGTGAAGGAAAAACAATCTATATCGATAGATTTGAAAACTTAGAAGAAGAACTTCCCCGCTATTTAGTCCGTTTCTACGAAAAACATGAAGAGAGTATTGATGATGTTCAGGTAAGAACATACAAAGACTCTCTTATGGCCATGAGAAAAAAAGAAGAGAGAATTGGAAAAATTCGTCCAGCTCTTAATATGGAAGAAAGAAAAACTTCTTGGGGTGTATTTCTCAAAGAAAACCCCTTTTCTCTGCGAGCCTTTCCTCTTTTCAAAGGAAAGGGAGACTTACTGTATATTTCAGATAATAAAGATGATGCTGTTCACTGGATTAGGCTTCAGCTCAACGATATAGAAAAGCAAGAATTTGCTTATATTGATCAACAAGATCAAAAACTTATAAATCGCCTTAAGAAGGAACGTGAGAAACAAATTCGTTCAAAAGTTAAACCTTTTGCTCAATATCCTCATGACCACTTTGTCGTCATGGGTCCTGGTAGAGATGATGATGAACTCTCCTGTCACTTCTTTAATGGTGGAAAACTTTCAGGTCATGCCTTCCTTTCAGGACAAGCTGTCTTTGGCTTAGACACAACACCTTCTTTCGTGAAGCCTGTTAAAGAAACTGGCCTTATAAAGCACTATTTACTTAGAGAATTTCAAGACTGGAAAAATAGAACACGTAAAGATCACTCTATAAAAGTTCTTAAGTCAGTCAAAGCAGCTAGAAAAGCTAACAACAATGAAGCCAATGGCAATGTCTATGTAGAGGAAACAAATACCAATAGATCATCAAAGAAAAAGAAAACCTCTAAGCATTCTAAGAAGTTCAGTAAGAAATCAAAGAAAAAACAAAATCACAAAAATTCTAATGATCCATCTAGCAAAAAACGTTTTTCTAAAAAAGGAAACTTTAAGAAAAAAAATAGATCTTCAGAGAATAAACAACCAAACGGTAATAGCTAAATAGTATGTGGGAAATTTTACTTCAATATAAAGTCTATCTTTTCATCGCACTTGGACTTCTTATTCCATTATTAGGTTACGCAGTCTATCTCCAGTGGACTCAGCTTAAAGATATTAAAGATGAAAGAGAACAAAGAAAGAAGCAATTCCTAGATAAATATCACGAAAAACAAAATGATTTAAAAGAAAGTCTACGCATTATTTCATTGGCGGCTATTCAAGGACAATGTGAGCTTTCAGAAGCAAGCTTAAGAATGGCCAACCTCATTCCGAAATACGACGCTCTAGATGAAAACCATCAAGACTTCAAAGCCGTTTTTGACCTGTACTCTGACATTAAAGAACTCAAATACTTAGAAGAGCGTAATAATATGAATATCAATGATCGCTTTGCTGAAGATAAAATTCGATTTGCAGCTGAAGAAAAACATAAAGATGAAATGACTAAAGCTTGCGAACGTATTTACGAAAGGACGAGAGCATAATGATGGACAACTCTACTCCTCAAGCCCCACTTTCTTGGGATGAATACTTTATCCTTCAGGCCATGATCGCAAGCTTCCGCTCTAAAGATCCTTCTACTAAAGTAGGCTCTGTCTTTGTAGATCAAAATAATCACCAAATTAGCATGGGCTATAATGGATTTATTGCTGGAATTGATGAAGCTAAAATTCCTTGGACTAAATTAGGTGGCCTAGAAGATACAAAATATGGCTACGTTGTTCACGCTGAAGCTAATGCAATCCTACATACCACTAAGAATTTAGAAGGTTCTCGCTGTTACGTGACTCTCTTTCCTTGCAATGAATGTGCAAAACTCATTGCAAGTAAGAAAGTATCAGAGGTTATTTATCTCTCCGATAAACATCAAGAAAGAGAACATACTCGTGTAGCTAAGAAAATTTTTGATTTAACCGGTATCAAGTACAGAAAAATTGATGTCACTCCAGAACTTTTGAAAAAGCTTGAAGATCACCTCTTAAGCCTTGTGCATGACGCATAACGGGAGGCCAAAAAGATACTAGCTTAAGTATCCAATTTCCTTTAACTCCTTACAAAATGGTCCTACCGTGCCCCTATAGGACTTACATAATCTTGCCACGCCGTAAGTAAAGATTAGCTTATAGCCCGTGATAATCGGTGTTTCAGCTTCTACTATAATAAGTAATACAGGTAACAGATTGAACAGGAAGTTCTTTCTCACACACACCACCTGGACCTTCGAAAAGAGGCAGAGCATCGAGGAATGGTGCCTCCCCAAAACGAAGGAATAATGCGACCCGTTCCAAGGAAAGAAAGGAGGCATTTATGAAAATGGCAGTAGCAGTTGAAACATTTCAACACCCAGAGAGACGATCCGACTACAAAGTTTGGTATCTTGAAATCAATCGCTTTCATGAAGTTGTCGGCATAGGCGTGATGACTCGTGAGCAACTTGTAAAAGATGTTTTCAGAGAATATCAAAAAAATGGAAAGTCCAACTGTAGGGCATTCTGTAGAGATGCAGAGTCCTCAAAACCAATTGAAGTCTTTGATTTCATAGCTCAGAACACATTTGAGAATACTCATTTTGGAAACTTACCAAGACTTCATGAGTTTCAGGAAACTTTAAATCAATTGCATATTGGCCTTGAGCTTCGTGCAATAGCTAGCTAATAAATAAGAAAGAGGAGACAGGAAGTCTCCTCTTTTTATTCACCTCTATAACCTCCCTCTAATCCCCTTTCTCTCCCCTATTAATTGAGCTTAAAAGCCTCAAATTAATTATCAAAAACCCCCATATTCTAACTTTCCACAAACTGTTCAGAGACGTATAATTCTGGGGTTCCAGGATTTAAAATGCATAGAACCAATCAAATAAATCATCTTTTCTTTATGAATAATTCCACAAAAGTGAGGCACACATGAAACCATTTATCTTAGTTTGTGATGGTATGGATAAGGACGTCTTTTCAAACCTTCAAAGTATTTCAGAATTTGAAGTTCATCCTGAGCCAAAAAATTCTCAAGAGACAATTGCAGAACTTCTTCCCAAAGCCACTGCTTTGGTCATTAGATCAGCAACAACTGTAACAGCAGAAACGCTTGAGAAAGCTCCTCACTTAAAGCTTGTCATTCGCGCTGGAGAAGGAACAGATAATATCGATAAAAAAGCCTGCGAAGCAAAAGGTGTAAAAGTAGAAAATACACCTGGAGCCAATAATAACTCAGCAGCTGAACACGCAGTTGCTCTCATGATGACAACCTTAAGACATACAGCAGCCGCCAATATGACCATGAAAAATGGTGGTTGGGATAAATCAAAATATACTGGTCTTGAGCTCACAAATAAAAAAGTCGGAATCGTCGGCTTTGGAAGAATTGGGCAAATTGTTGCAAAAAGAATTCAAGGTTTTGAGCCAGAAGTTCTCTTCTTTGATCCATTCATTGAAAAAAGTGAGCTTCCTTACGCAAAGAAAGCTAAAGACCTAAATGAGATTTTCTCTACCTGTGATGTTATCACTCTTCACACTCCTCTTATGGATAAAACAAAAGGGATGATTAATTCAGAACTTTTAAACTTGATGAAGAATAAAGCCGTTCTCGTAAATGCTTCACGTGGAGGAATTGTAGATGAAGCAGCTCTAGAAGCCGTACTCAAAGATAAGAAGATTTATGCAGCGGGATTTGATGTATTTGCAACCGAGCCTCTTCCTGAATACTCTTCATTAAGAAAATTAGATAATCTTGTGCTCACTCCTCACCTTGGTGCAGGAACAGAAGAAGCTCAACTACGAGTTGGAAAAATGGCCGTAGATCAACTTCAAGAGTTTTTCATCAATAATAATGTTGTTAACGAGGTAAAGGCGTAATGCAATCACTGGCAATTATTGGATCCCAATGGGGAGATGAAGGAAAAGGAAAGATTACAGACCTACTAGGTCAAAAGTGCGATTACGTTGTTCGCTATCAAGGTGGTAACAACGCCGGTCATACTATAATTGTAGGAGACCAAAAAATTGTTCTTCACTTAATTCCATCTGGGATTCTCCATGATCATTGTACTTCGGTAGTTGGTCATGGTGTTGTTTTTTGTCCTCGAGCCTTTAAAGAGGAACTTGAAGATGTTCAATCTAGTGGAGTAAATATAACTCCTGAGCGTTTAAAGATCTCTGAGAACTGCTCTGTCATTACAATTTACAATAAGATTTTAGATGCCCAGCGCGAGTCTCAGGGTCCAGTAAAAATTGGAACGACAGGAAAAGGAATTGGACCAGCTTATGAAGACAAAACTTCACGTAAAGGTCTAAAGCTTAAAGATCTTTTAGATAGGGAAATCCTTGAGAAAAAACTGCGTGCGAATATGATTGAAAAGGAAGTTCTTTTCAAACATCTTTATAATATTGAATCTCCGTCAATTGAAAAAGAAGTAGAAGAGCTCTTTGAATTAGGGAAGCTCATTAAACCTTTTCTTGCAGACACCTTTAGCATGATTGACAAGGCCGTAGAAAACGACAAGAAAATTCTATTTGAAGGTGCTCAAGGTGTACTCCTTGATATCGATTACGGAACATACCCATTTGTAACCTCTTCTTCTACCTCTGCAGCAGGTATTTACTCTGGTGCAGGTTTACCAGGAAAATATGTTGAAGAAGTACTAGGTATTACAAAAGCCTATACTACGCGTGTAGGAGAAGGACCTTTTCCTACAGAAATGTTTTGTGACTTAGGTGAAAAGATTCAAACCATCGGAAATGAATTCGGTGCTACAACAGGAAGAAAAAGAAGATGTGGTTGGATTGACCTTCCTCTTCTCAAGTACTCAGTAAAGGCTTCAAATATTACTTCTATCGCTCTAACCAAGGTAGATGTTCTCTCTGGAATAGAAGAACTTAAGGTTTGTGTCGGCTACCGCTATAAAGGAGAGGAAATTGATTGCGCCTATCCTGGAATTGACCTTTCTCAAGTAGAACCTATTTTAAAAGATATGAAACCATTTAATGATGACTTTAAGTCAGATGAAATGTCTGAAGAACTAAAAGAATACTTAGATGTTATTGAAGGCGCAATTGGAGCAAAAGTTGGAATACTAGCATTTGGCCCAGAGAGATCTCAAATCAAGTTCATACAAAATTACTTCTAAAGAAAAATGGCCAAGATTATCTCTTGGCCTTTTTTTTGTCTTATTTTTATACACCCACTATAGACTTTTCTACTCTACACTAAAAAAAATTATCATGTGCTAGATTCTCTAAAACAAAAAACAACCCCCCTATCGTTGGAGACTAAACATGAAAAAAATTATCTTAGCCGCTTCTTTACTTCTAACTATTCAATCATCTTTTGCCGTTGGTGCAGCTATTGCCGTACTTGGTGATTCAATTTGTGAGGCTGCAAATGGTCCAGGTTCATGTGTTACTCAAGCTCCAGTAGGAATTGCAGGTGCATCAACAACTTCAACTTTTGCTGGTGTAGCTGCTGGTCTAATTGTACTAGCTGATGATGGTTCATTAATGATTGATACAGAAAGTGAAGCTGCACAAGTTCTTTGTGATAGCTCTGTAGATGAACTAACTGAAATTGAGCTACAAGTTCTTCAATCCATCGAAGCTACTGGTGGATGTCAATAATCTATACAATTTAAAACTAAGGGGCTTTGGCCCCTTGGTTCTTATCTTTAATTTCAAACACTTAGCCTCATACAATCCCACTGTAAAAGAAAAAAACTCCCCTTGTAGAATCTTCAATCCGTCACGAAATTAACTCAAAATCACTTAAAATTAATTAAGCACCATTTTATTTAAGGGATTGTTCATGAAGTTGATTTTAGGATTTATTTTCTTTTTTAGTCTACTCTCTCAAGTTTTTGCAGAGTCACCTATCCCGATAGAACTTATTCAAAATACTAAGAAAGTTTCGCTAGTCTTTGTTGGCTCAAAAGATGGAATAAGTGAATCAAGTTTCGGACATATTGCTCTTCGCTTTTCTCCAAACCAAGAACTTAGTATTTTTGATACCAATATACAGTTTGTGGCCAAATTAGAACAAGGAGAAGGCCTTTTAAAAAAATACGCCAAAGGAATGGGAATCTTTGGTAATTTTGCCTATGACGTTACGGTAGAGATCGAACCCTTCATCAATTATCAACTTACAAAGACAAAGAATGAAGATAGAGATGTCTATGTGTACCCTCTTAATCTTTCTTCTGAACAAATCCAAGCTCTCGTAAATTATATTCAAAATTTCTTCTCTCAAGATACTGCAGCTAAGTATCGCTTCTTTAATAAGAACTGTTCTTTCTTCGCAGCAGATGCCCTAGAAGAAGCAACAGGCTTAGACTTTAAGGTAAAGTCACATCCTTGGCGTTTAGAAAATGAATTACGTCGCCACGGCCTAATCTCTCAAGATATTTACCACCCAAGTCTCTCTTCCCTAAAAAACCAGGTGATAAGTGAATTATTTAATTCTGAACTTGCCGAGCATCTTGAAAAGTTAACCAATGAAAGAGACTTTACAAAAAATTTATTTTCAGAAGTGGATGTAAATCGAAGACATGCCTATCTTCAACTCCTATCTCTTGCTTTTAGATCACCTTTTGTTGTCAATGATCATAATTTAAAAAGTGAAGCCATTACGTTTTACAAAAAACTGTATGCTACAGAATCAGAGACAGGAAAACTTTATTATCGTGCCTTACTTGAAAGTACGACGGATGAATCACTTGTCCACTTAAGAGCATCAATTCCCCATTCTCAAAGACCTCGTTTTAAAAGTCATTTTAAGCATGAGCTTCTAGTAAATAGAGATCTCCCCGTTTTAAAGATTCGATGGAAGGACGTAGACAATAGAAATGAACAATTGGCCCTCCATATGAACTTCCTTCAATACAATAAGGAAGATCATCAGATTTATTTCAAAAATCAAAAAGTAGGATCAGCACTTTTTGCAAGAACCAAAGATTGGATATCTCCAACTCATATTAACTACTCTGTTCAATTAGAACGTAATGAAGTTCAAGCTATTTTTCATCTTAGTATGAATTCAGCAATTCTAGAAAAGGAGAATCCATCGGAAGATTCATCCATTTTAGCAATCAATAATATGACTGACTTTGATAAAGGTTATGCTGGTGCTTGTTATGCCATGGTTAAAATTCAAAAGGCCCTTTTAACTCGAGCTTCATTTTTCCCAGACGAAGAAGTAAACTCTTCTCTCGATAAAATTGCACTCATAGACCAAATCTATCGTGGGCAATATATCGCTATACCAGGATATAAAGATATTCATGACTTCACTTCAGACATTAATAAAGAAGATCTTAAAGAATACTTGGTCAAGATAGAGCACGAAATTAATGGAGATGCCGTTCAATCTTTTAAAGATGGACTCTTTCGTAGACAAAAAGTAACCAAAGATACCTTTAAAAACCTCATGTCTTTAATCAAGTCAGGTCATAAAACAGAACTCATTATTGGGATGACTGATAAAGGGTCAAAGAGATTTAAACCTGTCTCTCATGTTGTACTGGCCACTGACATAGAAGAAAGTGATGATCAAGAAGGATGGAATATTAAAGTTTATGATCCAAATATGGGATATTACACTGCCCATCTTGGACTCGACTTCAAGATCCAACTCTCGAAATTTTATCGTAAAGATTTAGATTACTATGCGGTCCTCAATGTTCTCAATAAAGATGAAATTGATCTAGAGCTAGGGATTGAAAATTTAAATCTTAATCAAGAGAAAATTTCAAAAAGAGTAAAACGTGGCCTACCCTTTGTTTACAACCCTTTAAAGTATATACTCTATTAATTGAGAATTTCGCCACGTAATTGCCCCTCAACAAAGTCGTTGAGATAAACGTGGCGGATTTGATTTTTTGAATCAGACTTTGATTTAACCCATACTCGAACATAGTTCTTCGTATAACCTTCCCAAAAGCCTTTATCATTTTGACGTTCAAAAAGAACTTCATTTGAACTACCGACTTGGTCTTCGGCGAACATAGATAACTTCGCTTCACCAAACATTTTCAAAGCTCTCACTCTTTCTTTCTTTACGCCATGTTGTATATGATTTTCCATTCGAGCTGCTAATGTATTCTTTCGACTCGAATAAGGAAAAACATGGAAGTGCGTTATTGGGAGTTCTTTGAGAAGAGCGTAGGTATGATTGAACTGCTCTTGAGTTTCACCTGGAAATCCGCAAATGATATCCGCACCAATCCCCGCATTTGGAAAACGAGAGATCACTTTGTTTATAATTTCTTTATACTGGTCAACGCTATAGCGACGTCTCATGAGAGTTAAGATTTCGTCATCACCACTTTGCATGGGGATATGAAAATGATCCATAAACTTTGGAGAACTAGCGAAAACATCGAGTAGCTCATCTGTTATTGTATTAGGCTCTACACTTGAAAGGCGTAGACGCTCTAGCCCCTCTAATTCCAGCAGTTGAGATACGAGATCTGTCAGCCTCTCTCCAGTATTCACCTCATATTCACCAATATTCACACCGGTGAGTACAATTTCCTTAAAACCTTGATCGATCACCTTTTTAGCGTTCTCAATTGCCTCAGCAATAGGTAAAGCTCGGCTACGCCCTCTGGCCTGTGGAATAATACAGAAGGAGCACACATAGTTACAGCCATCTTGTATTTTTAAAAATGCACGAGTATGACCTTCAGCTTCCGAGGTAGCCGCACCATAAAATGAGGCGGTCTTATCTATATGTACGGTTTGCTCAGAATCTTCTTCCAAGTAATCGAATACCTTATATTTTTCAGATGTCCCGAGGACGAGATCGACTCCAGTCATTTTTGAGATGCGCTCAGAGTCCATCTGAGCATAACAACCAGCAACAACAATCTTTCCTTCCGGAGAAGAGCGATACGCCTTTCTAATTAAATTACGACAGGTAGAATCGGCTCCATCCGTTACTGTACAGGTATTGATAAAAGTAACATCTGAAGGGGCTCCAAAATCGACAACTTCATAGCCTCTATCAACAAAACCTTGCGCGATTGAGCCCGTTTCTGAAAAATTCAGACGACAACCTAATGTATGAAAAGATACTCTTTTTTTGTTGAGTCCTGCAGACTCATTTAAATTAATCGAATTCGACTTTTCGCTCATATCGCTTATTCACGCATGTTCACAGTTATAAAGGTAACGGAGATTAACGAATTTATAGCTCCAGCACAACCCTTCATAAAATAGATATGAAAAAAATAACTAATTATTAACTTTTGTAATTGACAAATATACCAAGAAACATTAATTTCTATCTCACGTTTTAAAGATGTTGGTCCCGTAGCTCAGTTGGTTAGAGCATCTCCCTTTTAAGGAGAGGGTCCTGTGTTCGAGTCACAGCGGGATCACCACTTTAAAAACCTAACTGGTGACTACTCCTATGGGTAATTTACCGGATTTGTTGTTTCACTTAACATTTATTTGTTTAACTGAAAGAGCAAATCCAGATAATGCTCCCATCGTCTAGTCTGGTCTAGGACACCGCCTTTTCACGGCGGTAACAGGGGTTCGAATCCCCTTGGGAGTACCAGTTTTATAAAGAGCCTGTCTTCGGACAGGCTTTTTTTTGCCTGCTCGTTATTTGCTCGTCGTCGATTCATTCTCACTCATAAATTCCTCAATATTCTTCAGCGCATCTTTGGTCAAATGGGCCTGTCGCTCAGTGTAAACATGTTCCACTAGCTCCCTTGTTTTCCATCCTCCCACTGCTTGCGCGTGCTCAATTCCCATGCGCTCTCTAACAAGATTTGCCATAGAGTGGCGCAAGATATGAGTTGAAGAATACTTATGAAAAAGCCCTGCTTTCTTTAGGGCCTTATTGTAACGATACTGAATTGGACGATAGCTCAGAGGTTGCCCACCAATGTGAAAAACAAAATCACAAGAAACAAGTTTTCCTGTTCTCGTGTCGATCACTTTCGAAGGCCTCCTTTCACTTAAACGCCGCTGAAAGATCGTAAAGAGTTTTTCGGTCATGGGAACAAAGCGCTCCTCTCCATTTTTCGGAGATTCTTTTAGGTAATTAACATCCTTACCTGGTCCCCACACAACGACATTCTCTATCTCAATCATTCCATCTACAAAATCAACACTCCCCCATTGAAGGCCAGCAACTTCCTGCACTCGTCCTGAAAAGTAGAACTGAGTTTCTGCAAAGTCGCGCCAAAAGAGGTTGTCTTTTTCAAGCTCATCAAAGAAATTTAAAAGCTCATGCCTTCTCATTTTCTTTTTCCTCTTAGGAGTTTTCCTGATGATACCTTCGATTTTGTGGCGTTTGAGTATCGGGTTCACAAATTGAGCGTCAATGTACTCTCGATACCAATTAAAAATCGCTTTAAGTGACTTGAGATCATCATCAAAATTGTAGCGACGACTATGGAGATTATTCATGGCTTCATCTTTTTTTAGACTGAGATACCTTGAAATAAATCCGGCCGTCATTTCAACCATAGGCTGATCCATCATTTTGTCGTAGAAGATTTTCGCATTTTGAATCTTGCGATTAAAAGTTGATCTCTCCATAAGCGACAAATGCTTGGCCACATAAAGTTCCCAAACTTCGAGAAAGCGATAGCTAAAATCATTACCATTTTTTAATTCAATGGCATTTTGATGCTTAAAGTGAGTTGAGAGTTCTTTCATCTTCTCATTAAGCTTTTGGTTATTCAGACTTCTTAGAGGCTTGAGGTTAAGACTAGGGTGGAAGTTTCTTTTCCAGTCCGCCGCTTCTTTTAGTGTTTTAAAACTTGCAAAATAGCGCTCACCTCGGATGTATTTCTGAACTAAGAAAGTTCCGTTTTGAGTGTCCTTTCTAATTCCTTTTACATCACGATAGCTTACTTTCTCGTAGCGAGGTTTCTTAGTTTCTGTATTCGTCTTCATATACAATCTCCTTGTAATACCCATTCAAGGATTTCGTTTGGAACGAAAAACAAAAACTTACCTTTTTTCCTTCTCGGCTGAAGCTTCCATGTATTCAGCTTCAGTCTCATCGAGCATAGATTATAGATATGCCCAACAGAACAATCTAAAAACTTTGCTACATCGCTTACGCGCCATATTCGTTTGTCAAAGAGCTTCAATTGCTTATCTAGCAACAATTGATTCTCGCCACTGTACCTCACCTCTTTTTTCTTGTCTTCAAACCTATCAAAATTTATGGCCTCTATTCTCTCCAATAGACCTCCTTCTTTTCTCTAAACCCTTACCTTTCCCATTTATTCACAAACCCTTTTCTAATTCTTTCACCTCCTTCTCTTTATTTTCCCCTGCCCAATTTCCTTTTTCGGCCAACGTAGGACTGACTTATTGACCATATCTCTCAAACTGGTTGGAGAGGGATGGTCAAAAATCACGTCTCGTAGTTGGCCGAAATCATTGGGGAATTGGGCAGGGGAAAATTTCGTGTTTAACTCATTTGAACTTCATTTTAACTCTTACTTAACTCCACAAATGACCCCATAGAAACCAATCCAACTACAAATCTGATTTCAAAAATAAAATTTTTAAAATTTATAAAGCTCAATAGAAGGCCAATACACCAAGACAATCAAAGAAAATAAAGAAAGATTTCACGTAATATCTACGTGAAATCCAAAAATGAAGCTAAGTCTCTCTAATTTTTCAGAAGGTAAAATTATTTTTTTCACCTAATAATTACGTGAAAGAAACAAGCTCAACTAACTAAATCCGTGACTTAGTTAATCGATATATTTTATGACTCTAATTGGCATAAATTGCTACTCACGAAAATTTAATACCAATTTGAATTATTTATTGATATCACGTCCTAAGCTCTGAAAATTTTTGAATGGAATTGATAATGACCAGTTTTTGGATATTTAATACTATAGCTATGCTTCTAGTTTTTTGTGAAATGCTACTACTTGGCATTAGAACATTTCCGAGTAGTCCATTTATAAAATTTCTACTTCAAATAGATATCATCAGTAAAATCTCATCAAAAGGTCCTGTCCTTGAATTTAGCCTTGTCTTCATTGCCTTTACCGTGGGTATCTTTAAATTTATTGATGATCGAAAATCAATGATTGAGCAAAATAATACTATTCATGATTTAAAAGTACAGAATCAAAATCAAAAGAATGCAACAGATAAACAAAAGGAAATTTCTGCAAAACTTGTAGAGTCTTTTATTTTAAATAACAGTATATTAAATAGCTTCTCAATAAAAGTTGAAGTTGTACTTAAAAACCCACCACCATTAGATCAAAATCACTTAAATACATACAACAGGGTTTTAAATGTTAAATCCCTAATTCTTATGCCTTTTAGTAGTGATAGACATGACCTACTTTTGGATTCAAAACCATACAATTACAGGTTAGAAAATGCAGATACAAAAACAGAGAATCTGAGTCTATTTTCAGTAACGTCAGATCTACAGCCGGACAACTGGTTTATAGGAAAAAAAATCAGTGACATGGAACAGCCATTCTCCTCTATATTTAGATTTCCGACACTGAATAATCAGATCTCAAACTCAAATGACCTAGAAATTAAGCAGATACAATTAATCTTCATTGTAAATAGTCGAAAACTAAAGACACGTGTCATTTCAAATTTCATTAATACTCAATTTGATAAAGATAGAATGGACTACACTTGGATAATTGCCCACTTTAAAATCGAAAAAGAGTTAATGAAATCCATAAAAGATGAGTATCTTCAAATGATTGACCCCAAGGTTGATGACTCTATAATCAAGTAGTGCCTTCAATAAGCTTTAATATCCAAAATTCTATCCATATATATCCATATTTTCTCGATGTTTTTTGGCTTTTTTATGGATGAATCTGTGATAATATATGGATGTTTTATAGCTGTTATTTGGATGTATTAATGAATAATATTAAAAATCATATACTTAGCACATATCAACTTCAGTTACTTACTAAAATTGAGAGGTTTCAAGGCGCATTTGAGGTAACTAAGTTTCAAAGACCTGCTCTAGTTGATGATCTAAAGCAGACGACAATTATAACCTCTTCTGGTTCTTCCACTCGAATAGAAGGGGCAATCCTGACTGATGATCAAGTACGAGAGCTATTAAATAATGGATGCCAAATTAACAAAGTCTCATCTCGAAGTGAGCGTGAAGTTGCTGGTTATATAAAAGCTCTTACTTATATTTATGATCACTATGAATCATTAGAAATATCGGAGAAAACAATTCGTGAAATTCATGATCTACTCACATCAGAGTTGACAGAGGATCAACTACCAAGAAAACAGAGAGGAGCTTACAAAGACGTTACAAATAATGTTATTGAACAAAACCTTGTAACAGGAGAATCTAAGATTTGGGTTGAAACAAGCCCTCCTGGTCCAGCTACAAATACGGCGATGGAGCATTTAGTTTCAACATATAATCTATTAAACAACGATAGAGAATGCCATCCTTTAATTCTCACGGCTGGCTTTATTGTTAATTTCTTAGCTATACACCCTTTCAGGGATGGAAATGGGAGGCTTAGTCGCCTCCTTACAGGGCTACTTCTTCTACGCCATGGTTATTTATGGTCACAATTCACATCCCATGAAAAGGTCATCGAGGATAACAAGGAAGGCTATTACATTGCGCTAAGAGATACTCAAGTAACTTTTAAATCAGGTCATTCAGATTATGATAAATGGCTTTCATTCTTTTTAAGGGTTGTTTCAACTCAAACGGAAATACTCCAATCTAGGATCTCTCAAGAATCTCCGGCCAGCATTTTGAATGAAAATGAAAGGCTCATCTATAGTGTCATTAAGGCTAATGGTGAATGTAAAATTGGATTTCTTCTAGAGCAAACAAATTTAACTAGAGCAGGGCTAAAATCTCTCATGAAAAGATTAGTTGATAAGAAAATAATTATTCGGGAAGGAGTAGGAAAAGGCACTATTTATAGACTTAAACCTATTTAGACAGTCCAATTAACTAAAATTGGGAATAAATACTTCAAAAATTAACCATACTTAAACGAAATCCATAATGCAAAAAGATATCCTATCGCACATTATTCCAAAATCTTTCACAAAAAAATGGGAAATCAGAAAAGGGAAATTAAGATACTACTGCTTCAAAGACGAACAAATTAAAGAAGAGGACTCTTTGAAACTTTTTGCTAAAGAGGGTCTATTTACACAAGAGGAAGAAAAGTTTTTAAATAAATATTTTGAAGCACCAATTTCTGGGTATATGGATACAATAACAACCAAAGGTGACGTATTAATTAAAAAAACTAAGGTTTATAGAGCTTTTGTATTAATGATTTTTCAAATGATAGCCCGACTAAACATCTCGTTAAATGGAAGATCTGATCAAAATATATTTTCAATGAGTGAGTTAGACCTTAATAATATGATTTCTGCAATAAATAAGAACTATCAGATAATCAGACTAGTTATTAATCCAACAACTCCTCTATTCTACCCATCCTCAGGTCTTATACTATTCTTCAATTTCGATAGCCCTGAGTTAATAACAAGAAGCTTCATACCAATCTGTCTCCCCATAACTCAAAATCAACTGATTTGCATGGTTGATAAAAAATATGATCTAAAACTCTTTGAGGATCGATGTAAGGATAATACATTTCAAAGATTATCAATATCAACGACTAAAGGTGCAAATAAAGTATTAATCCCTCCATCTCTCAAAGACTCTGATGAAAATGAAATTATTAACTTCATTAAAAAGGCACGTATAAATAATGATCTTGAACTTAAACTACATAAAGAAATCAATACTCTTGTAAGAGATATGTGCGATGCCATCTCTGCAAAAATTCCTGAAATATGAGATTAATGGCTAGAAATAAAAAGCATCTCTCGTAGAACCTACTTCTAGAAGAACAATCAACTTAAAGCTGCTCGTTTTTGCTCGTGATAGATGATGAAAAGAGATGAAAAACGATGAAAAGTCCGGAAAAAGAAAAGAGATAAGCTTCTGAATTCGTGTCTAAGACCTTGAAATGGTTGGTGTTTTTTGGGTCACTGTTAATCCCCTTGGGAGTACCAGTTTTATAAAGAGCCTGTCTTCGGACAGGCTTTTTTTTTGCCTTTTTTGTCCGAACTCACCATTCATTCTGCTCTTCACTATCTTCAAACTGAGTCAAAGAAACGTAGAATAGACTATATCTTCAAGTCCTGAAGCTGATCGAATACTTTCTCAATATTAAAATCATAGGTATTGAGGGATTTATTATAGATTTTAGAGAATCTTTTAAAATCAATTTTGTGCCAGTTTTCTTGATTCAAAAAGGTTCGATAATTCTTTAGGTTGTCTTTTGTGATTATCGCCATATTCGTGAGAAAAGAATTCTTCTTTCGTTTTCGAAAATCATAACCTTTCAGGAAATCATGAATAAGAACTAATGACCATGCTGCTTCCATAAAATGACCACCACCACTTGCCAAGATTTCTTCTTTTTCAATTCTATCTAGTGCCTCATCAACCCAATCAACTCCAGTTATAAGTGGCCTTACTTTGAAATTACTTGGATTGGCCTTTAAATAGTCATTTACTCCCAAGGCCATCACATCATTTGCTGCCCAAACGATATCCACATTATTATAGCGTTTGCTTAGTGCGGAAAATTTGGCCCGGGCTAAATCTCTTTCCCAGTCTGCTCTAACAATTTGAAGAACTTCAATCTTTCCTTCCAACTCAGACAAAGCTTTTCTCATTCCTATTTCACGATCACTACTTGCCGTTGTTCCATGAGGTCCTAGTAAGCCGATCATTCTAACTTTACGATCCTCCCGTATTTTTACTTTAGAACTCTCATATAGTTTTTTAAGTAATGAATATGAAATATCAAAACTATTAGGAGTCATTTCGCCTAAGTAGAAACTAAAGTCTTCTTTATCCTTTCCATCTATTTTTTCTTGAATGAGAGCATCTTCCACAAAGAAGTAGATCTTTTTTCTCTCTGCAAGCTTCAAAATTCTGTGTGCACTTTTTTTGACGTTTACAGTAATAATAGCATCGACTCGCTTCTTGATTTTCTCGAGTTTCTTTTCAACTAACTCTGCGGCAATAAAATGATTTTCTTTTAATTCTAGCAAGTGAAGCTCTACTTCAAGATCTGAAGCGGCCTCTTTCAAAAAGGCATATGTTTTTTGATAAAAGGGATCGTCTAAACTTCTAGGAATAACATAGAGAACACAAGGATTCTTCGATAATATCTTTGATGATGAATAGGCCATCAAGTTTGAAAGAAAAAGAAAACCTATCAATATGATTTTATACATTCCTAAGTCCAGTTGGTCTGACTTATTCTATTTAAAAATATCGACCTTTAGTTTTTTAGAATCACCTATCCAAAAAGCATGTTCAGAATGATCGAGCAAATCATTTCCTGTATTCGGATGACAAAAAACGGTTAACCCCTTGTGGTTTAAAACTAACCAATTAAAGGACTCATTAAATTGTTCGACACTCACACTCAGTTGGACACTCCACTCAGGATGGGGGCCTACTGGCTTTTCATGAAAAGTGTGAAAAGGAACATGGAAGAGCTTGTTTAACTCTTTTGCTACTTCTTTAGCAGTATCAATGGTATTTTCATCATAGTATAAATGGAAATGATAATCTAATATATTTAAAGACACGTTAACTCCTGATTATCAATATTCATATCGAGCGAGACCCTATATGTCATTAATTAAAAACTTATCAAATAAAACTTCTCTTCTCACTCTTTCCGTTCTAGCCACCTGCAGTTCCCCTTCTTCCATAATTGGACCAGACGGAACTCCCCACTACATTGTTAGATGTGGATTTATTGAAAGATGTTATAAAGAGTCTCGCGAATTATGCCAAGGTAACTACAAGATCATCAATACCACGACAAATACTGATGTATTCAATGGCCTCGGCACAGTTACCCAAGACTTACTCATTAAATGCGAAGAAAATCAAACCAGCGATAAGAGCGATCAAAAATAATATAATAACCTACTCTTACTATACAATATGCACTTCTTAGCCGGTATTAGCAACTATTAGAAAATCGAGCTATGATTTATATATGAAATATCCAAACTTTATTACTGAAGAAGAATTTAGAGAGCTTCATGTGGGGCTCTCTGAAATTGATATCCTTAAACAGTTTAGCCAAAATTTAAAATTAATTCATAAGCTAACGACATCTCATTATGTAGACTTTGATGCCTTACTGAAAGATTATTTACAAGCTGGTCTTAAAATTTTTGAAATGAAGTATGGAATCATTTCTGAAATTAAAGATGGGGATTACATCATCCGAGATGCTGTCTCTCCAGACGACACTCTTCACAAAGGAGACCTTTTCCAAGTAGAAGGAACTTATTGTAGAGAAGTCGTGAATACGGGTAATATCATTGGATTTCCTCATGTAGGAAATATTGAGGAAATGAAGAATCATCCCGTTTATATCGGAATGAAACTTGAGTCATATCTTTCTGCGCCAATTTATGTGAATGATAAAATATTTGGCACCCTTAATTTCTCATCTACAGAAATTAGAGAACATGGCTTTTCCGAGCAAGAACGCGAACTTATTGGAATGATGGCCAATTCTATTGGTAATTTTCTCTTGCTTAAAGATAAAGAAGAAAAATTACAAAAATCATATAAACGCATAAGAAAGCTAACCAACTTCGTTGCACACGATCTTCGTACTCCGCTAGGAAATATCAGCTCTCTCAGTGAGTTAATTCCAGAATTAGATGAAGAAGAAGAAAAGGAAGAAAGAAGAGAAATGCTTGAGCTGATCAAACAGAAAGCTGATCAAAGCTTAGAAATTGTACATACAATATTAGAAGCCGCAATGGTCGGTGAAGGGAATCTAAAGCTTTCTCCTTCTCCTACTCGACTAGAACATCTTATTAGTCAATCGCTATCAAATTACGAAAATCAGTTTAAACAAGCTTCCTTAGAAGTCATTTCAAATATACAGAATATCGAAATTGAATTAGATAAAGACCGTATGCTTCAGGTATTTAATAATCTCTTTTCAAATATCACTAAATACTCAAAACCAGAAACATCAGTTCAATTGAATCTAGTTGTGGAAAATAATAAATGTATCTTTAGATTACAGAATACTACGGATTCATCAAAGATTCGTCAGCGTGGCTTAGATGTGACTGATAAAGGATCTTTGGGGTATGGCCTTGAAATAGTAGAAGAAATTTTAAGAGCCCATGGTTCAGGTTTAAAAATTGAAAATGACCAAGGGCTCTATATTTCTACATTCGAATTAGATTTAACTAAAGACTAATCATCAATCTATGCTTTTAGAATAGCATTGATTAACTCATCTTTATTCATTGAACCTCTACCGTGGATATCCAATTCTTGGGCCATTGTGTAGAGTTCATCTTTATTTTTAGTATCTAAAGCTTTATAGGCCATTTCAAAACCTTTGTTCTCAGCTTCTTTCATTCTTGAAGAGAGCGCTTTTGATACAACTTGTGATGCTTCAGATGCCATATCCTTAATTAGAGAACCCATTTCATTTAAACGAGTCTCTACCGATCTATCACTTTTCATGATTAAATATTCGATTCTTTTACCTTGATGGATGAAGTATTTCATATCTCTATTCATTTATTCCTCCTTATATTAATACTGTTACTCAATCCTCACCTTTTAATCGCTAAAATTCCTCAATACTTTAACTAGAAATTGTGTGGTCTTATTCACATTTAAAAAGTTGTAAAGATTTACACATTTACTTAATAACAGGTTGAATCTTTAAGCCACGCTTTTTGTAAAAATAGTTTTGTTCAATAACTTGATAGATAGATTTCTATTATCTATCTGAGTTAATTAACTAAAACATGGAGGATACATTGATTACCGTACATTTAGACAATAGAGATTTAAGTCTTAATAACAAAGCACTTCGTAAACAAGGACAAATCCCAGGAGTTATTAGTTTTACTAATGACGAATCTGTTCATGTTCAGTTACCTGAAAATGAAGTTAAGAAAATTTCAAATCTCAGAAATGATGTAATTAAGCTTAATGGATTAAAACTGAAGTCACGTCAGGCCGTACTTGTTAATGTACAAACTGACCCAGTAAAGCAAGATGACCTTATTCACTTTAGTTTAGAAGCTCTCGAAGGTGGAGCGAGTAAGAATACACTCGTACGTCCTGTTACCATTAAAATTGAAGGTAGTCCGGAATGGATTAAGCCTTATCATACAATTCAAACACCATTAGATACAATTCAAGTTGAAGGTGACTTAAGAAAGATTCCAAACGTCCTAACAATTGATATTAGTTCAATGGAAGAAGGTGATACTCTACACGGAAGTGATATTAAAGTTCCCAAAGGGATTAAAGTGATTGAGGAAGAACTCGATAAAGCTTTTGTAACGATTACAGCTCAGAGTTTAGACCTCGAATCTGATACTACACAAGAGGAAGTTCCTGTTGAATCAGAAGAAGAAAATATTGATGTTTCTTCTGATCCAGTATCCCCATAGTTTAATTGTAGCGGAGACCATTCTTGGTCTTCGCTACTCTTAATCTAAGCAAATAATTCATTTACTTGTTTTGAACTCTTACGAGTTCTTTTAACTCTTGCAGTTGCACTAACTGTTTTTGATTTTTCATCAGTACTAATTCTACTCTTTGCAGATTTCTTAGATCGACTAGCTATTTTTTCTATTTCACTTTCAAGTTTTTCAATTCGATCTTTGCAAATATTCAATTCTCTCTCTAAACCTAAAATATTCTTTTGCATACGATTAATCACTTGCTTATCAGGAAGATTGAATTGTTTGAGAACAATTTCTCCTAACTTTCCAGCGTTTTTTTGCCACCAAAGATGAGAATTCATCCCAAATGAATTCACATGAAGAAAATGTTCATCCTTAATCATTTTATTCAAACTCTTTTCTGTAAAATCTAAACTATTTTCCCAAATTCTTCTCTGTAATTTAAGGATCATTTCCCGCTCCTTTTAATAAAAACACTCATTTTCATATTCTTTTAATGCCCACTGCTGTAGACTCTCACTCAACTTTTTCTGATGTCTATCACTTATAAGACATCCAATGTGTCCGCCACCAACTCTAATTTCTTCATATACATTAGATTGAATATATTTTTCTAAAACTAGCGAACTATCCTTTGGAACAATTGAATCGCCATTAGCAACAATATTCATCACTGGGCAATGAATATTAGAAAGACTAACTTTACGTTTACCAATTAAACACTTCCCTTTTATTAGTCTATTCTCTTTATAAAACTGATTAATAAAATTTTCATAAGCTGCTCCTGGAAAGGAGACTCCTGACTTCAGCCACTTTTCAAGAGCATAATACTTTCTTATATAGGATTCACTCCAACTATTTTTTAAGAGTTGCTGCTTCTTCTTTAAATCTCCAAGAGGATGAATCAGTTTGAATGATTTATCTAGAAAGTCTTCTTTTATATTTCCCCAAACATCAACCATTTGGCTTAAATCTACTTTAGATTGGCAAGCCCATGCCTGCAGAATACCTTGAGCATGAAAATCAATAGGTGTGGTTAATAAGGCCAAAGAATTTATCTTGTTAGGAAATAGAGAGGTGTATATACAAGAAAAGGTTCCCCCTACGCATTGGCCGAAGAGATTCACTTTATTCTGATTTGTTTTTTTCCTTACTAGATCTACTGACCAATTCATCCAGTCTAATATATGGTCGTCTAAATCTGCATATCGATCTTGATCCCTTGGTTCCCCCCAATCGAGGAGATAGACATCGACACCTTCATCTAATAAGTCTTGAATGATCGAATTCTTTTTATAAAGATCAAGAATGTAATAACGATTGATTAAAGAAGGAATCATTAATACGGGTGTTGCTTCTTTCTTCGTAGTTCGACTATGAAAATGTAAAAGCCGGCAGCGCCCTCTAAAACCTATTTCCCAATAAGGAGTCGGAGCAACCTCTTCATCTATAAAATCTCCAAAAAGGCGCAACAAGTTTACGGCTCGCTTGGAGTTCTTCTTTATGTCTTCAGAGGACTTTACGATCATTCTTCCTGCAAGGGAGTTTTTAAGAGCGCTAACCATGGCTTTTTACTTTGCAGCCTTAAGAGGAGCTTTTGATTCATAAGCTTTAGAATAATTGCGAATCATATCATCCCAAAGGTTTTTAGCTGTCTCCGTAGACTTCATCCACTCACCCCAAAGGGCTTTTTGTGTTCTTAGACCAAGCTCAACTAGCTCACGTGTTTGTCCAAAGCTATCTTCCATTGCTTTCGTAGCTTCTGTAGTAAGACGAGTTGAAGTTTCATTGGCCTGCTCATAAGAGCGTTTAACGATGTTACCGATTTCTCCAGTAATTTCATTCATTTGTTCCATGACAACCTCCTTATAGGTCACGTTTAGTATATTTATTCTAAACATATTACTTTTAACTTGCATCATCTTTTTGTACTTTTGTATAATTTTGTTGTCTAGTTTGTATAATTTTGAATTCTTAAAAAAGGCGACTATTTTGCTCGGAAAAACAAAGAGAAAATTAACGGAGAAGATTGAGAATATCGAACTTAAGAAGTATGGTCCCAGGCTCACTTTGAGTGTTCACACCATATCTGGAGAGGCCTACAAGGATGATGATAGAGAAGGTACAATCGTTATACTTCCTGGCCTTGATGATAGTGTTTTTCATTATGAGACCGCCTTTAATTATTTTAGAACATACAATCCCGAATGGGGCATTCTAGGTATTGATCTAAGGGGACAAGGTAAAACAAGAGATGATGAAGGAAATATTTATTCTTCTAAAATAACACTTGAAGAACAAACTGAAATTCTCGATCAAATTTTAGAAAAGAATAAAATCGATTCAGCTTTTATTGTTGGACTTTCCTATGGCGGTGGCGTTGCCCTTCAATACGCTAAAGATTATCCTGCACGTGTTCTAGGGCTTGGGCTTATTGCCCCCTATGTGACTAACTTCAAAGCCTATAAAGCCGGTTTAACAGGTATTTATTATGGCTTAAGTTTTTATAATCCCTTTTATAAAATGTTATCTAAATATAGTCTGCCCCCCTACTTTATGAGCGCAAAAATAAAAGGAAGGCTTAATCCTCAAACGAATTGGACTTCACAAAGAATGAAGGCCTTATCTAAATTAACGATGGGAATTTTAGATCTAAATACAGATAAAGTTCTAGATGAAATGACTTATCTACCGATTGGAATTCATTTGCTTACAGCGTGCCAAGATACAGTTGTTCCTATCGCTGCTCATAGACATTTTTATAACCGAATTCCTAAAAATATACTTAAGTCTTTTTCTTTAGAAGATGGAATTGGACATAGAGTTCTTCAACAACATCCCAAACAAGCTTCCATGTGGATTCATCGTTTATTGTTAGAATATTCTGAACTCGAAAAAAAGGCCTAGGCAAGAAACCTAGGCCACACATCTTAAATACTATCTTTTAAAATGATATCAACTCTTCTATTAAGCTTTCTTCCCTGTTGAGTTTTATTAACTGCTACAGGTTTCTCAAAATCTTTAGCTTCCACATCAAAGCTCATATCTTCAATTTTACCTTCTAGATATTTTACAACTTCTTTCGCTCTATCTTTAGAAAGTTTTTCATTAAATTCTTTTGTCCCAGTTGCATCAGTATGTCCAACTACGACAACTTTTTTATTATCCATTTGCTTTAAAACATTTTCCACTTTATTCAATGTCTTTTTACTTTTAGAGGTTAAAGTACTTTTCCCTACAGGGAAGTTAACTTCTTTAAGTTGAATAACGATATCTTTACCGTCTCTAAAGACATCAGCTTCATTCTTCTTAAACTCTCCTCTGATTTTTTTATACTTCTCTTCAGCTTGAACCTCATCTTTAGCAAAATCGAGAGCCATTTCTTGAAAGAATACCTTATTATCTAAAGACTTGATTTGCCCATATTGATAGGCCACCTGTGTTCTCAGAGCATCCACTCTGTTATCCAGAGTTTGAATGGTGTTTTCCTTTTCATAGAGCTTCATAGCAACACTTTCAGAAACCTCACCTTTGTTCTCTTCTACAATATTCATAAGATCACTTAGAATAATCGTTTCCTTGGTGGCCTTCATAACCTGCTCAATATAACCCTCTTCATTTGTCGGAGAATTCTTTATACTATTTTGAGCTACTTCAATCGCCTTCCAAGCTTTTTCTTGTTGATCAGGTGTTTTAATTCTTGCACCACGATCGATAGCATCTTCATATACTTTTTTCACCTGACCTAACTCACTTTCTTGTAGAGATAGGGTCCTCAGGTCGAGATAGTCTTTTTGTAAGGCAACGAAAGTATCATCAGCAGCTTTTCCTTCTCCACTTTCTACAGCACTTTTAAACTCATCATCTATCTCAGATAGCTTATTTCGCAGTTCTTCTTTCTGTAAGGCACCATATGAAATTGCAGTTTTCCTAGCTTCCAGAACCGGCTCATAAAATTCTTTCTTATTTTCAGATTGTTCTAATGACTTCTCTAGATGGGCCATCGAGAACTCTACATTCTTTCTAATTTCAGCAATTTCTTCTCTATCAAGATCTTCATCTTTAGAGAGTTCCGCTGCCTCTCTATAGTGCGAAAGACCTGCTTCATATGATTTAGGGGCTAGAACATCAGATTGATTAACTTTGGCCCTTTTAAGTTCTATAAGATTTTGCTCAATCAATTCGTTAGGACTTAGATTTTGAGCCATTTTCTTTCTTTCTATATCGTGGGCACAACTTGTGAATAGGATTGCAGAAATAGTTAATGGATATAATATTTTTTTGCTGTTCATGTATCCCCTCCTATTAGGATTGTTCTATCTAAACTCTATAGAGAATTAGAATTTTATGAATCTGGCCTTCGTTAAATATTTGTGTTGAAATCTACAAATATAGATTTATTTAGGCTACAGGAGAGCATATGAATCAGATTGTTACCTTAAGAGATAATCACAGTAAGCTTTTTGGCTATATATTTTGGCTTTTCGGCTTTTTGGGAGCTCATCGTTTCTTCTATGGACGAAAGAAGAGTGGAACTCTTTATTTCCTTACATTTGGCTTGCTTGGAGTTGGTTGGCTTATCGATCTTTTTCTAATACCTGGAATGGATGATCAAACTGATATCACATACCGGAGTGGTCCCATTGATTATAATATTGCTTGGGCAATGTTAACTTTTCTAGGAGTTCTTGGTATCCATCATTTTTATATGGGTAAAATATTGTGGGGAATTTTCTATTTACTCACAGGTGGTCTTTTTGGATTCGGAATCCTTTATGACTTTTGGACTTTAAACGAACAAATTAGTGAGCGAAATACTTTAATGAATCTAGCTACTTCATAGTTGAGAATAATTTAGAGCTTTGAATCAAATCGTTTAATAAATGTACACCTTTTACAAAGATCCTCTACTAATCGACCGTTCTCAAACCCATTTTTGATTGCGAGAGAACGGTCACTAGATAGAATATCCTCTATACTTTGCTCAAACGCATTACCTAATTTAATAACCGCTTCTTTATCCAAACAACATGGGACAACCGTACCATCAGCATGAATCCCAAAATGATTTCTCAACCCCTGGCATGTGCCTTGCTCTGAACGTAGAGGAAAGTTTTCAGATGGCCAATCAAATCGAGAATCAAAATGAAGATAAAGCTTTCTATCTTTAAAAATCTTCTTACTCTTAATATGCGCAACTTCTACATTTCTGTTAAGCTCACCCCAATTAAGCTTCGCTTCAAGATAATCCAATACTTCTTCATTCTCACTGAAACTCTTGTCTCCAAAGTTCCATAAACGGTAATTAATATAAACATCAGGCCTATCTTTAAAACAATTCAAAGTGAAATCAATAATAGGATCTAGAAAGTCAGAGACTGGTCGCTCTGGAAAGTTATCTTTAAAAGCTTGCAAGGAAAAATTAATTTGTCGCAAACTACTTTGATTAAGTAGCATCTTTCCTAAGCGCTTGATCAAGATTCCATTTGTTGTAATTTGAACTTGAGCACCTGCTAAGCTTGACCTTTCCATGAGAATTTCAAATTTAGGATGGGCTAAAGGCTCTCCCATTAAATGGAGACAGATATCATCAGTAAGGGGGACTAGCTGGTCGAGTATTCTTTGATACTGCAGCTCATCCATTATTTCTTTAGGTCTTTCAACGATAGGACAAAAAGAACATTGAACGTTACATATATTAGAAATCTCTACATGGACACGTTTAAATCTTTTTGCCACTGGCGCCAGCTTACTTCTTTGCTTTTTCGTTAATACTCTTTTCGTACTTTGCAATCTCTTCAGGACTCAAAGTCGTTGGAGTTATCGTTCGAAGTGATCTTCTTGAGTTCTTCATTTCTTCGCAAGAATGAATTCCTCCATCTTGATCTACTGGAACATTCTTTCTTCCATCCTTCATCCAGGTAATTTCTTTTAAGCAAAATTTACACTTGGCCACGAAGCGCTCCTTCCTCTAATTGGCTTATTCATTCTTTTTGAGATCATTAGGAAATAACATTTTAGAGGAAGTAATAACAAGTGATATTTGGGGGCTATGAAAATAATGACAAAAAAAAGCCCGCTTAACGCGGGCCAAGATATAACTAGTTGGCAATCTTACCGTGTAGGTATTTCTTGTGCTCAATCATTCTTGGTCCTGAAGAAAAGAAAACATTTATTTCCTTCTCGCTTAGAACCTCTTCTACGAAACCAACTCCGAACTCAGGATGGTTAATAAAGTCTAACCTAAAATACTCAACATCCTCGTCATAGGTCTTTGGATTAATAGAAGGAATATTAACAAGACTTTGTAAGTGAGCCATTTTTTCATCAACATTAGCGAAAGAAATCGTGTTAATCATGTAACCTCCATAGTTTTAAACGCAAAGAATCCTTTTCTTTCTTAACTGAGATCGAAGAACTAGAGCTCAAATTAATTTTAGTGCTTTTTTTGGGGCATGCGTAAGCACGGCATTAGAAAAGGCATTACCTTAAAGTAAATTTACTGTAGCACAGACGTTCGTCTGGGGGAAGACCTCTTGGCCTTCAAATTCTTACTTTTACCAAGTTGTCTAATTTATTACAATAATATCAGAGTGTTACAGTATAAAATTTTTATACATTTGTATAAATAAATACTGACTAAATGCAACAAATTCTCTTGGTACTTTAGTCTTTATATCGAATTAATTTCCATAGTTTTTACCTTGTCCATTCTATGTCAAAATATAGAGTACTCAATGGAGGAGATACAATGCCCTTGGTCGATTCAAAGTTTCCAGTAAATACTTTCCTTAATAATGGTCACTTACAAACTCTTTACCCCTATTTTTTTAGAAAAATACCTGCTGTAACTCTTCAAAGAGACCGAATCGATCTTAAAGATGGTGACTTTATTGACGTTGATTATCTTGTAGGCGAATCAGATGAACTCGTGGTTCTCTCCCATGGCCTAGAGGGATCATCTAATACAGGTTATATTCGAGGAATGGCCAAGCATCTTGGTGAAATGCATAACTATGATGTAGTTGCTTGGAATATGAGAAGTTGTTCAGGGGAGCTCAACCGAAGAGACAAGTTCTACCATGCAGCTTCTTGCGGTGATCTCAATGCAGTTCTTCTCCATGCTCTTTCTCGTAAAAACTATAAGAAAATTCATTTGATAGGTTTTAGTCTCGGAGGAAATCTAACCGCTTTCTATGCCTCACAGTTTGGAAATCGTGAGATTTCTCAAGTTTGTTCAGCTACGATTTTCTCTAGTCCTATTCACCTTGAATCCAGTATTAAAAAATTGCACAATACCCAAATTGGTAATTTTTATTCTGAAAGCTTTCTCGTAACCATGAGAAAGAAAGCTCTAGAAAAGCAGAGATTAGGAATTCTTGATATAGACCCTGAGCGAATTAGAGCCTGTAGGAACTTTATCGACTTTGATAATTTAATTACTGCCCCCCTTCATGGTTTTAAAGATGCTCACGAATACTATGAAGAAGCAAGCGCGATAAATGTTATTCATAAAACAAAAATACCTACTCTTTTTGTTCAATCAAAAGATGATCCTTTTCTCACTAAAGAATGCTTTCCTCTTCGGCAAGCGAGACAGAATAAAAACTTATTCTTGGAAATAACACCTACAGGCGGTCATGTGGGATTTATGTACTTTAATAAAGGTTTGTCTTTCTGGGCTGAAGATCGTTCAATAGAGTTTTTAAAAGAAGTTGCTTAATCTATAATAAAAAAGGTCAGGGGAGCTAATTAGCTGAGAGGTACCTCATTGTGTAGGCACGACCCTAAGAACTTGAAAGCGCTAAGACGCTCGTAAGGAGATGCCTTGAATTCAGTGTTTGATATCTCTCAAGAGATTTTTCTTCTTGATTGGATTGTATTCTCTCTCATTCTTATACTTACATTTACTTTTGTTCTTATTGGAAACTATAAAAAGCATCAATCGCATAATGATGTTCAAAGTACACTTGATCACCTCGTTATGGGTCGCCAACTCACTCTTCCTCTTTTTATAGGAACTCTAGTGGCCACTTGGTATGGGGGTATATTTGGCGTTACCCAAATTGCCTTTGAAAAAGGAATTTATAATTTTATTACTCAAGGTCTCTTTTGGTATATCTCTTATCTTATATTTGCATTCTTTCTCGTTGGAAAAGTCAGTCACTACGAAGCGCTCACATTACCAGATCTTATTGGAAAAATGTTTGGGCCAAAGTCTGCAAAGTTAGCTTCACTATTTAACTTCTTTAATGTTTTACCTATCGCTTATACCATCAGTATTGGTCTCTTTATCAGCTCACTCTCAGGCTGGAGTTTAAATATTTCTATGGCCGTGGGTTTAATTGTGGTTTTGACCTACTCACTAAAGGGAGGCCTTCGCTCTGTCGTGCTTTCCGATATGATTCAATTTTATACGATGTGTGGAGGTGTTTTTGCTGTCTTGGCCTTCTCCCTTTTTAAATACGGTGGCTTCGATTTTTTACAAGAAAAGCTACCTGAGCACTACTTCTCAATAACCTCAGATGTAGGATATTTACCTATGTTGGTATGGGGCCTCATCTCCTTGAGCACACTTGTCGACCCCAACTTCTATCAACGCTGCTTTGCCGCTCAATCCCCAAAGGTAGCTAAAAAAGGGATTATTATTTCGACTCTTATTTGGTTTTGCTTTGATATTTGTACAACACTTGGTGCCATGTATGCTCGTGCAGTCATTCCTGAGGCTTCCTCATCCCAAGGCTATTTAATCTATGCTCTTCAACTCCTCCCTCAAGGCCTTAAGGGATTCTTTCTCGCAGGAATACTCGCCACCATACTCTCTACACTTGATAGCTACCTCTTTCTTGCTGGAGCAACCTTAAGCTACGATTTAAATCCTAGGAATGCTAAAAAATATCCGTATCTTCATTCTCTCGGAATTCTCATCGTGGCCATAATCAGCATCCTGATGGCGAACCTCTTTTCAGGCAATATTAAAATGGTTTGGAAAACTCTAGGGAGTTATTCTGCGGGATGCTTCCTCTTCCCCGTTCTCTATGGACATTTCACAAAGCGAACAATCGCTGACAAAAGCTTTGTAACCTCTTGCTTAACAGGGGTTGTCACTATGACAATCTGGAGTTTTTCACCCCGTTCAGGAATCTGGGCAGAGATAGACTCCCTCTATATCGGTGTCCTAAGCACTTCCCTATTTTTATTTGGAGATGGACTAATTCACACACAGCACAAATCCAGCCGTTCTTAATTCATAATAATCTTATATCTCCGCAGGACAAAGGTTACAGAGCCTTAACTTTTAAGTTATTCTTGGGGGCATTAAATTGAATTAACCAAGGAATGATTGTGACTGATCAACGTGAAGCACAAAAGAAAGCCGCCCTTGAATATCACATGCAAGGACGCCCAGGTAAAATTGAAATCGTATCTACTAAATCAACTATCGGAAGCTCTGATCTAGCTAAAGCATATAGCCCAGGTGTGGCATGGCCATGTCTTGAAATTTCTAAAAATCCAGATGATGTTTATAAATATACAGCAAAAGGAAATCTTGTCGGTGTTATCTCTAACGGTTCCGCTGTTCTTGGACTTGGAAATATTGGTCCGGCTGCAGGTAAACCTGTTATGGAAGGAAAAGGGATTCTCTTCAAAAAGTTTGCTGACATCGATGTATTTGATATTGAGATCGACGAAGATTCAGTAGAGGGAATGGTTCGAGTCATTAAATCACTTGGCCCAACTTTTGGAGGAATTAATTTAGAAGATATCAAAGCTCCAGAATGTTTCGAAGTTGAAGAGCAGTTAAAAGAGATCATGGATATTCCTGTATTTCACGATGATCAACATGGTACTGCAATTATTGCTTGTGCAGGTTTTCTCAATGCATTGGAAATAACAGGAAAGAAAATCCAAGATGTAAAAGTTGTTTTCAGTGGTGCTGGAGCTGCTGCTGTTGCCTGTGCTCGACTTTTCAAAAGTCTTGGTGTTCCTTCTAAAAACCTAATGATGTGTGACTCTAAAGGAGTTATCTACAAAGGTCGTGCCGAGGGAATGAATAAATATAAAGATGAATTCGCAATTGATACTCAAGCGAGAACTCTTGCCGATGCCATGAAAAATGCCGATGCATTCATGGGAGTGAGTGCCCGTGGAGTTCTTACAAAAGATATGGTTAAGACCATGGCCAAAAAGCCTATTATCTTTGCCATGGCCAACCCTGAGCCAGAAATTTATCCAGATGAAGTTGCAGAAGTAAGAGATGATGCAATTATGGCCACTGGAAGAAGTGACTTTCCAAATCAAGTGAATAATGTTCTCGGATTCCCTTTCATTTTCCGTGGAGCTCTAGATGTTCATGCCTCTGCTATTAACGAAGAAATGAAGATTGCTGCCGTTAGAGCTATTGCAGAGCTGGCCAAACAAGAAGTAACTGAAGAAGTTAGACTCGCTTATGGTAATGAAGACTTTACCTTTGGTCCTAACTATATCATTCCTAAACCATTTGACTCTCGTGTTTTGACAACAGTTACTCCTGCTGTAGCCGAAGCGGCTATGAAGTCTGGAGTTGCTAGAAAAGAAATTTCTGACCTAAGAGAATATGCTGCCAATCTGCAAAACAGACTCGGAACAACAGCTTCTTTCATGAAGTCTTTAAGAGATCGTTTAACTGCGACAGTAAACAAGCGCGGTAATAAAATAAAAATGGCCTTTGCAGAAGGAGCTAATACTAGAATTCTTAAAGCCGCAAAAATCCTTCAAGAAGAAGGAAGAATTGAGCCCATCCTTCTGGGTAATAAAAAACAAATTTTAGCAAAGATGGATCATCTTGGACTCTCTGATAGTTTAAGTGATCTTGAAATTATTCAGCCAAATGAGTCTAAGTATTTTGAAGACTTCTACCGCCAGTACTCAGCAGCTAGCCAAAGAAATGGTGTGAGTCTCTATCACGCTGAAGATGTTATGGTACAAGAAAACTACTTTGGCTCTATGTTAGTTAAGAATAATCTTGTGGATTCTTTCATCGCAGGACCGACTTTAGACTACGCTTCAAACCTTATGCCAATTGTAAATGTACTTGGGACTAAAGACAGCTCACGCTCAAGTGGTATTTACATTATGGTATTTAAAAATAGAGTTCTCTTCTTAACTGACTGTACATCGCAGATCAATCCCAGTTCTGAAGATCTAGCAGAGATTGCAGCCAATTCTGCAGAGCTCTTTCGTTTCCTTATGAAACGTGAGCCTAGGGTTTCTTTCTTAAGCTTTTCTAACTTTGGTTCGAATAAACATCCAGAGGCAAGAAAAGTAAGAAGAGCGGTATCGGTTACTAAATCAAGATATCCAAATATGATTGTTGATGGAGAAATGCAGGCGGATGTTGCTGTTAATAAGAATATTCTAGATAAGCTATTCGACTTTCACACGCTTAGTGGTGAAACCGATATTCTTGTTTTTCCAGACTTAAATTCTGCCAATATTAGTTACAAATTATTAAGTCAGCTTTCCGAAGCCAATGCAATTGGACCTATCCTTGTTCCCATGAATGGTGCCGTTAATATCATTCAGAGAACAGCTCCAGTAGCAGAAATTATCAATATGTGTAACTTAACAGCTCTTCAAACCCAAGCAGAGCATTTAAATTTAAAATAAGGAACTTACAATGAGCGGATTTACGAAGAATATTGTTAGTACAGATTTAGCACCTGAAGCCGTAGGAACTTACTCTCAAGGAGTAGAGCATGCAGGTGTTTATTATTTTTCTGGTCAAATTGGGCTCGATCCAAAAACAATGACTATGGAGTCTGATTTTCAATCACAGATTGATCAGATTATGAAAAATATTGATGGTTTACTTGAATCACAAAGTTTAACTCGTGAACATATCATTAAAACCTCAATTTTCGTTACAGATCTTGGAAACTTTGATCTGGTGAATAAGGCGTATGTAGCTTATTTTTCAGAGCCCTACCCTGCAAGAAGTTGTGTACAAGTACCTGCTCTTCCCAAGGGAGCCCTTGTAGAAATAGAGGTGATTGCAGCCAAGAAATAGGGTAAAATAACTCTATGTTTGGACCACAGTATATTTTTGAAACAAGAGGAACAAGAACACTTCGATATACTCGAAATGCTTTTATCCTCTTGTTTACTTTCTTCTTCATCTATCTTATCTGCGGTTATTTCTTTGTTCTCTTCAGCGCTAATGAAAATGACCGTTCTCAACAACGTTTTTTCAAAGACTCTCCAGACCTCATTGTCATCTTTACCGGTCAATCAGGCCGCATCCCCTATGGAATGTCCTTGGCCAAAAAATTTGATCAGTCTAATATTTTCATCACAGGGGTTTATGAGAAGAACTCTGTTCAGACGCTTTTAGCCCCTCTCGAATTAGAAGACAAAATTGATCACAACTTACTTGAGATTGATTACTACGCAAGAAATACAGTGGAAAACTGTATTTCAACCCTACGCTATCTAAGAGAGAAAAAAGGATTTAAGAATATCTTAGTCATTAGTCACGACTATCACATTCCTAGAATCAAAACCATTTTTCACTCCATTATGGCCGATGACGATCATTTTGAACTTTTCTATTCTGGCGTAAGTAGTGACTATACTGATTGGAAGAATCTCAAAATCCTTTATACGGAAGTCTATAAGTATATTCGTACCTACGCCTTCCTTATGATCTGGGACACTTCAGAGTATTCTCTTTAATCTATGAATTATATTCACTCTTTATTCTCTCTCATTGACGTTTAGAGAGCTCTCACCTATTTCTTACTTATTCAAATTCAGGGTCTATATGAGGAGGTTTTTTAACTAAAAGGAACTTCCATGTCCAAACTGATTACAACTTTATTTATTTTCCTTCTATCTTCTTCATCATTTACAGCTGGTGGACCTCGTGCACCTAAATTTGTTTTTAAAACTAAATTTAAAAATTACTCTTGTACTCGCTTTTCAAAAAAAGATGCCTCTCGTGTTGAGCTCAATCAAAAAGGTTATTTAGCTTTAGGCCTCGATATCACTAAGAACACGAGACTTGCAAAAATAAATTTTCAATCAGTCGATCAAATATGTCATTACTCAGCTCTTTTTACGCGTAAAAAAGGAGAGATTAAAACGAGCTTTTATGAATCTAAGATAAATGACGATTTAGCCTGTAGTGATATGAAAGAATATTTAGATCAGCTGCTAGAAGATGGCTTTAGTTATCATGTAAAATTCAATGCCTACTTATCCGTTCACATCCCCAAGTCCTTCACTAGTGAATGTGACGAAACCACTGGTAAAACTTATTTAGAATTTGCTTGGGACCTTATATAAAATAGATATGCGCTTCTATCCTTTATTTAAGATAGGAGCGCAATATGAATTATACTCTTCCTACAGAGATAACTTCTTCATGACTTTCGACTTGGGAACATATTTTAAGTAGCTCTGAATAGTCCTTAACTTCGATTTCAAAGATAAAGGAACCTTTTCGATCAGGAAGTGATTTGGCCAGAGCTGATCGGATATTCACACCTGAATTATTGATCGTCTTAGAAATTGTCGACAAAATTCCGGGCTTATCATGAGTTATCACTCGAATATTAACGGGATGATTAAAGTTAAAGTCAGGGTTCCATTCAACATGTACGTCCCTTCCCATTTCCCCTTGGTCCATACGAGTACAAGCAGCAGTGTGAACAGTAATTCCACGTCCTCGAGTGATATAACCTTTGATAGGATCTCCAGGGATAGGATTACAACATCTTGCGATTCTCACCATTATATCGTCAAGACCATCAACAATGACTGCATTATCTTTATGAGATTTGCGTCTAGCCGCCTGTGAGAGTTTTTGTGAATATTGATCGATATCAGAAAGCTCTTCTTTACTCTTTTGCTCTTCTAATAGCTTCGCCTTTAGCGAAGGAATATGTTTTAAAATTTGATGAACAGTAGACTTTCCCGAGCCCACATTAATGAACATCTCATCGACATTAGAAAGACTTGATCCTTGATAGGCCTTATCCAACTCTCCAGCTTTTTCTAGGGCCTTGGTTGAAGTGTCGTATTTTCGAAAGGCCTTTTCTAAAAGTTCTTTTCCAATCTCTTTGTGATTTTCTCTTTCTACTTTTAAAAGATGCTGTTTGATTTTTGTCTTCGCACGAGATGACTTAACAATATTAAGCCAGTCTTTACTTGGAGTTTGATTCTTACTCGTAAGAACTTCAACAGTGTCACCAGAACGTAAAGTATATCGAAGAGGTACCATTTTTCCATTTACTTTAGCTCCTACACATCGACTTCCCACTTCAGAGTGAATAGCAAATGCAAAATCTAAAGGAGTGGCACCATGACGTAATTCAAATACATCCCCTCTTGGTGTGAAGATAAAAACTCCTCCCACATTGAGATCATTTTTTACGACATCCATGAACTCAGAATTATTGGTAACATTTTGATTAAACTCGAGAAGCTGTTCAACCCAGTCAAGCTTCGCTCTTCCAGAATGAATTCCTTCTTTATACTTCCAGTGAGCAGCAACCCCTGTTTCAGCGACTTCATCCATTTCATCTGTTCTAATCTGAATCTCAATTCGCTCAGCTTTGGGCCCAATCACCATGGTGTGGAGAGATTGGTAGCCATTCACTTTTGGGATAGCAATATAATCTTTAAAGCGACCTGGAATCGGTGTAAATGCAGAGTGAATAATTCCCAATGTTTTATAACATTGAGTAATATTACTCACGATTACACGAAACGCTAAGATATCGTGAATCTGTTCAAAATCCACACCTCGTGCAGTCATCTTTTTATAAATAGAATAGAAATGCTTAGGACGTCCTTTAATTTCAGACTTCATTCCATGATCTAAAAGTTTTTCTCTTAGAATTTCAATGGTGTCCCCAATATAGTCATCACGCTCTGACTTTTTCATCGCCACTTTTTCAGCAAGACGATAGTAAATATCAGGATGCATAAAGCGTAAGCAAAGATCTTCTAGCTCCGACTTTACGGAGTTAATCCCTAAACGACTGGCCAACGGAACATAAATATCTAAGGTCTCTTGCGCTATTTTCTTTTGTTTTGCATCGGAAACATATTGAAGCGTACGCATATTATGCATTCGATCAGCAAGCTTGACGATAACAACTCGAATATCTTTGGCCATGGCCACGATCATTTTACGAAAGTTTTCGGCTTGACCTTCCTCTTTAGAGCGAAAATTAATTTTACTAATTTTAGTCAGACCAACAACAATCATGGCCACAGAGGGATTAATTTCTTTCTCAATGTCAGTAGGTAGAACGTCACAATCTTCAACAACATCGTGAAGGAAGCCGGCCATAATGGAATCTGCATCCATTCTCAATTTTGCCAGAGTCATGGCCACATTTATGGGGTGAATAATATATTCTTCCCCGGAGCTTCTCATTTGGCCCTTATGAGATTCTTCGGCTAAAGCAAATGCTTTCCTCATTAAATCGAAGTCAGCTTCAGGATAATAGGTCTGAACCTTTCGAATGACATCTTCGACAGTAATATCTCTTTCGTGGGAAAAATCCAGGGACTTAAACACTAATGATTTCCTTTACTTAGCTACCTAGAATTTCAGTAACAACTTCTTTCAAATCGGCATAAGCCTTTTCAAGATCATCGTTTATCACCAGATAATCGTAATCATTCTTACGATTAAGCTCTTCTTTGGCATTATTCAGTCTTAATCTTATCACATCATCAGAATCCGTACCTCTACCCTTTAACCTTTTTTCAAGGGTGTCAATACTTGGGGGAGCAATGAAAATGGCCCTTGCCTCATCACCATAGATCTCTTTCATCTTATCTGTTCCTTGAACATCGAGATCAAAAAGAAGGCCATAGCCATGACTTACCTTAGATTCTACAAAGCCTTTAGAGGTACCATAGAAGTTTCCATGTACCTCAGCCCATTCTATAAAATCACCTTTTTCTTTTTTATTAAGAAACTCATCTCTAGAGATATAGAAATAGTGTTTACCATCAACTTCACCAGGTCTCATCTTTCTCGTAGTAAAGCTGACTGACCAGTGGAGGTCGCGAAATTCTTCTTTTAAGCGCTTGATCAAGGTGGATTTACCTGTACCTGAGGGGGCTACGATAATAATAATCTTGCCTCTTTCCGTCATATCCTCAATTCCTTTACTCTAGATTAAGACCTTGCTCTCTAATCTTCTCTAACTGAACTTTCATCTGTACTACACAGTCCGAAATCTCTTTCACAGAAGACTTCGAACCTATCGTATTCGTTTCTCTATTTAATTCTTGAATGAGAAAGTCTATTTGTCGGCCAACTTCACCGCCACCTTGAATAATTCCGTCTAATTTTTCGAGATGGGCCTGAATTCGATTGATTTCTTCATGGATATCAAGCTTTTCTAAATAAAAAACCACTTCTTGTAGAAATCGAGGCTGATCGATTTGCATTTCAGATTTATACTCTTCAAATCGTTTGCGTAACTTCTCTTCAACATTAGCTTGAAAAGTTACAGAGAGCTTTTCAATCTTCGAGTAGTAATCCTCGTAAGCACTTTTATGCTTAGACATAACCTCTTTAAGTTTTTTACCTTCTGACTCTCGAGAGAGCATGAGATTATCTAGACTCTTATCAAAAGCCTTAACCACCATGTCGCTTAATTCAGTATCTTTAGATAGATCCTGCTCTAAGAGAAACTCACTTCTTAAAAAGTCAGTTGGTTTTATCATTAATGATTCACCAGAGAGCATTGACTTCATTTTATCAACAAAGTCTTTAACCTTCGATTCATCGATATCATCAAATTTAGAGGTTGATTCTGCTCGTTTAAAGTTGATGTAAATATCAAAGCTACCTCTTTTTACTTTATTAAAAAGAGCTTTTTTTAAATCTAACTCTAATGAATTAAAGAGCGAGGACATTTTAAAACGAGTATCTTTAAAACGGTGATTAACGGATTTAATCTCAACAGTGACAATATACTTATCACTCTCTTCTTCACCACGACCAAATCCTGTCATTGAATAAATAGTCATCATTCCTCGCTTGGGCTTTATCCCTATTGATAAACTTTGAAGTCACCATCTTCCATTGTATCAATGGTCTGGTTCCCCATTTTTCTAGATTTATGAAATCGAGCATCCATAAGCTTTTTCTTGCTTAACTTTTGAAGGGCCTTAATTTCTTTGACGAGAACTTTTTTTACATTTTCAAAATTTGCTTCGGGATCTTTATGAGCACCACCACTTGGCTCAGCAACGATATCGTCAATCACACCAAGCTCTAAAGCACGGTTGGGTCCAATATCCAATGAGTTTGCAGCAACTTCTGCTTTCTTAGGATCCGCCCATAGAATAGATGCACATGATTCAGGAGAAATAACAGAATAGATTGAGTACTCCATCATCAAAACTCTATCTGCGATAGCGATTCCGAGAGCTCCACCAGAACCACCTTCTCCAATGACGAGAGAGAGAATCGGCACTTCAATATCAAACATTTCAGCTAGGTTCTCAGCAATAGCACTTGATTGTCCACGCTCTTCAGCGCCAATTCCAGGATAAGCACCAGGAGTATCTACAAAAGTAACCACTGGAATATCAAAGCGTGATGCTGTTTTCATTAAGCGGATGGCCTTGCGATAGCCTTCAGGTCTAGGCATTCCAAAGTTATGAGTTACCTTTTCCTTAGTCTTTCTTCCTTTTTCAATTCCAATCACACAAACTTTTTTATCTCCAATATAGCCAAAGCCACCGATCATGGCCTGATCATTCGCAAAGTAACGATCTCCGGCAACTTCATGGAAGTCAGTAACAAGAGCATTGATATAATCTATGGTGTGAGGTCTTTTTGGGTGACGAGAAAGCTGTACTCTTTCCCATGAAGTAAGATTGGAGTAAATCTCATGAACTAAAGAATTTACTTTCTTCTGAAGAGCTTTAATCTCTTTAGAAATATCGATTTCAGATTTCTTCTCAGCTTCTTGGAGTTCTTCAATTTGCTTTTCGAGGGCCTTTACTGGCTTTTCAAATTCAAGGGTAAAATCGTTTAACAGATCGCTCATATGTCCACCTCGACGGTTTTTTGAATAAAATTATTTTCCCGCAACCTTATAAAAATTTAATCGAGAAAACAATGCTTTGACCGTCAAGCCTACAATATAAACTACTGAAAATACATTAGATATCCGAGCGAATATCTCTTTTTTTGCAGATTTTAAAAATACAATGAATTACTGTAAGTTCCAGCCTTCCACACGACCAGACTCAAAGAAAACATAGCGCACACCGCCATTACCATAGAACGCCCAACGCTCATTTTCATTTATGGGATTTCCAGCGACATCAACCCTTGCCGGTCTCCCCCAGGTTTGGACAACCTGATCTTTAGTCATACCTAAACTTAGGGCATTGCTGTAAATGGGCTGAAGAGAAGCAAGCCCTCTTCCTGCACCAGAGCGGTTTGTATTATAGTTTCTCAAACTTCTAGAATCTAGATATTCGACCTTTTCCTCATCTGAGAGATTGAGGAAATATATTTTTTCAGATGGCGAGTGGAGATACTGACCAGCAACTCGATAGAGCGATTGTTGATAAGGAGTTAACGTACTTTCTTTAATCGAGAGTTCTCTATGAATAGAGCGCTCTTCTGCTCTTTGGGCTATTTCCATTTCTGAAGCTGGGGTTCTTTCATTGATTTCTTCTTGTGAACGATAGGCTTCCCCAGAGTCTCCCGCTACTGTTGGAAAGTCCCTTCCTGCCACAAAGAGTTCATCATCTTGATGATCCATTTCATCAATAAAAGATCTGCGCTGGAGAAGCTCTGCACATCCAGAAAATAGGCTCAACATAGATAAAATTAACAACATTTTTGTGGGCATGAGATTGACTCCTTTAGCATCCCTTGTGAACTCTCAACTCCCTATCGGTGCTTAAGTAAAGGCCTTTGATCTCGTATACTCTTTTATCTCGTAAGCGGAAGAAGTTACCTCACGTCTATGCTAAACCCGAGCCTGTCATGTGATTTCAGCACCTTAACTTCTTTAATATTCTGATTTTCCCTTTAGCTCTGAGTAAAACGATCCGATAAAGTAAGTGGAATTACTGAGTTGGAGTTTTCATTGAACCGTTTTCAAAATATAGAAGATTTAATCAATAGACTGATCATGTCCTTAACCTTTGCTATGAAAAAGGGCATTGAATCGCTAACTCCAAAGAAAATAAAGAGAACGATTACTAAAGGTAAGGCGATTTCCAAGAAGACAAAACTGGAAATTAAAGTCAAAGCCGAAGATCTGAAGTCAAAGTCTGTTAGCACCTTAATTGAGTCCAAACAAAAAGTAGATCACTTAAAAAACAAATCTTTGGAAGTGGTAGATCAAGCAAGGCAAACCGATATTCGTTCTTTAAGTTTTCAAAAGATAATGATCGCAATTGCAGCGGTCTTGCTCCCTCCTCTAAAGAAACTAAAGATATGGTACTTAAGCTTAAAGCCCACTACCATTGCTACAGGTGTAGCCCTTGCTACCATTGGAACTCTGGCTTCAGTGAATATCTATGTTCAGTCAAATAAAATATCAGAAAAAGCGAATCGTGCACCGGCTTCAGAACTCGTAGAAGAAGTGGAAAAAGCAACAGAAGTAAGTAGAAGACCTGCATACTTCAAAAAAATAGAAAAACAATTTCAGATAACAAATATTATCCTACCGGCTTACTTAAAAAGTGATGGCCCTCTAAAAAAACTTGTTATCGACTTTACTTTTGAATCTTCCAATAAATATATCAAACAATATATGTGGCAAAATCCACATTTAATCCAAGATACACTCAATTCTAACCTTGAGCCTATTTCCATTAACTTTCCCTTAGAGACAGAAGGAAAGATTATTGTAAAAGATAAAATTAAGAGTGAAATGAACGCTCTACTCAAACGCCTTAAAATAAAAGGTGAAATCAAGAACGTCTATATTCACTCTATGATCGGTGGGTAGACTTAAAGATCAAGATGGCAATTTCCATAGAATCCATCAAGTTTTAAAAACTCTTCCAACTCTACTGCTACAACATCCCAATCGACTAAATTTTCGGCTCTTACCACCAAATGAGTACGGTGATTGATCTCACGAGAACTTTTCACTTTTAAAGAACTTTCAGTAAATTGAAAGAATTCAAATAGAGCCTCTTCAGTCACAGAAACCTTATCAATACTAACTTCAACATAGTACTCATCAAAACCGCCTAAGGCCCAAGCAGCGTTTTGACAACGATACATGAGAGTATCCTTCAAGGGAGAATAAGCTCTCGTACTCAATGGAAAAAGAAATAATAAAAGAAATAGTAGGGACAGATTTTTGATCATGGGGTTCTCCAAAAAATGTTAGGGTCCCCTCTCATATCGAGGTCATAAGGGAGTGGCAACTCTGTTATGTAAAAAATTACTAAGAAGCTCACCTTAATCCATAATCTTCTTTAATGTATTTTTAGAGATTTGAAGCCTTTGAGCAGCTACAGTCATATTTCCATGACTTTCCAAATAAATTTTACGGCAGTGGAATCTCTTCATCTCATCTAAAGAGTCATGCTCCAAAGTTTCATCAAATCCTTTTCTCTCAAGTTCATGATCCAAAAGACAAACCCCTAATCTTCTTTTCTTATAATGGATCATCTCTTTTCTCTGGAGATGAGAATGGAGTTGGCGGTAATTCCCTGGCCACAAGCAAGTTTGATAAAGTTCAATTAATTTTTGATCAATAAAGAGGTGCCTCTCAGAAGCAAACTTAGAAACTTCCCGTACAATGAGTTCAGGTTTTTCTCTTAGGGCCGGGAGTTTTTCCACAACTCCAGAACATATTCTGTAAAGAAGGTCTGCCCTAAATTGATCGCGCTCAACGAGACTCTTCAAACATCTCCCCGTTGCGAAGATTAAACGACAATTTGTTTGAAGCTCTTTTTCTCCTCCGACCCTCCTGAAACGTAGATCATCTAAGAATGTAAGGAGTTTAACTTGCATACTTCGATCGAGACTATCCATCTCATCTAGAAAAAGGGTTCCTCCTTTGGCCAATTCGACAGCCCCAAGTTTATCCCTAATTGCTCCAGTAAAGGCTCCTCTCTCATGACCAAAGAGCTCACTTTCAATAAGGGAAGGATTGAGTGAAGAAAGATTAATTCCTACAAAGGGTTTATCTTCTCCCACGTGAAGATGATGTAACTTTCTCGCAAGACTAGACTTACCTGTACCCGTTTCTCCCTCAAGTAAAATAGGTACCCCTTCTGGCCAACGAAAGGAAAAATCCTGTTTTTTCTTTATCGTTTCAACTCGTTTTACTCGAATCAGATTGTAATCGAGGCTTAACTCATCGCCTTCCAAGATCAAACTTGATTCGGAACATGCACGATTGTGAATAAATAAACTTCCTGAGCATCCTTTAAAACGATAACAGTTCCACTGCTCATCCCATCTAAGTTCGTACTCCCCAACCTGATGAATAGCCGGTAAGTATATGTGATGAGTAGTAAATTTACTTATTTGATTACGCTTTAAGGTAAGTTTTATGACTTTTCTATTTAGTCGAAATCTTGCATTTCTGCCATCCGAAGTCACAAATTCTAAATAGTCCCCAATCTTTATGGCCTTACTTTGAAGTGCTTTATCCCAGCTCAAATCTCCTCCTCTATACTAGTCGTGATTTTTTTTAGATAGAGAGTCTTCTCTCGGTCGCAAAAGCTATAAAATATGCCTTTAGAGGTCATAAAAAAGAGCAAAGATTTCATAATTCCAATTGTTTGCTTGTAGCTCACCTTAAAACAAGGTAAAGATAGCCCATGGAATTTATTAGAGGTAGTGCCCACTTTCAGCTTGGTCTGGATCAGGCCGAACAAGTCGCAAAATTATTTGAAAAAAACCCCAACATGATTGGAGTGGCCTTTGTCGGTCGTTCTAATGTTGGAAAGTCGAGTTTAATCAATACCCTCTACGGAAAAAAAACAGCTCGTACATCTAAAACTCCTGGAAGAACAAGAGAGATAAATGTTTTCTCTTTTCAAGTTGGGGATAATAAAGGTGCTGACGAATCAATTCCCCCTTTTTTCCTATTCGATTTACCAGGATATGGATTCGCTGAAGTTTCAAGGGAAATGCAACGTAATTGGCAAATTCTCATGGGAACTTTCTTCGAAAAACTTCCCACTAGTGTTTCCTTACTCAATATTCAAGATGCTAGACATCCTGACCAAAAGTCAGATCAGCAATTTCATCAATTCTTAGAAACTGCACCTCACTTCACGATGGTTGCCTTCAATAAGGTTGATAAGTTTAAAAAACAAAAAGAGAAAGCCCAACTTCAAAAGAAGAAAAAGGAATTAATGACTCGTTATAAATGGGTTAAGCAAATTCATTTTACTTCTGCTGAGAATGGACAAGGTATCGACCAACTTGAACAAGGTATCCTTGCCTTCTTACTAGAAGAACTAGGTAAGCAAAACCAGAAGAATTCGGTAGAATCTGAATAAGGCTTCTTATTTTTCTTTAGGATTATCCACGTCTTCATTAGCTTCAGGGTCAGAGGTCTTTTCATCAGAAAAGCGAATATCGTTAACCTCTTCTTCCATTTTTTCGAGATCTTTTTTACATCCTTCGATCGTTTTAAGGATTTCTTGAACCCGAGGATTCTCCCATTCTATCTCATTATCATTTAAAGCCCTGGTCACCATTCGTCCCAATTCTTCATATGATTCATTCAAAGTAGAATTGGTTTTAGATGCAGAAAGCATCTTCTTACCAATATCTGTTGTTTTTTTCAGCTCGCCTTGGCAGATTTGAAAGATTTCATTGAATTTTAATTTCCAATCAGAGTTCTTTTCCATATTTCCTCACTAAAAAATACAATGGAATTATAGCATGACTTCATCTTTTACCGATTGAGAAGAATACTTTTTTTGTTATCATATAAAAATACTCCAACCAAAGAATATGTCGTGGTTTTCAAAAAGCTGATAAAAGAACTTGGTCTTAACATTTCAGAGGAACAAATCTCTGAAATCATGGGCCATCTTCAACAACGTTATCCCGATGGAGAAGATCCATGGGGCTTAAATTTAAAGCAAGCGGAGTCAACACTCAAAGTGGTATGGCCACTTTATAAACATTATTTTAAGACGAGAATCTTTGGGCAAGAAAATGTTGCCGATGAGCCCTATATCATTATTTCGAATCATTCTGGTCAAATTGCAATTGACGGAATGTTAATCTCAACGGCCTTTGCCTCAGAAATAAAACCTCCACGCATATTGCGCTCTATGGTTGATCGTTTTTTTACTGCTCTCCCTTGGATAGCAACAGCTGCAGCAGGTGGTGGGGCTGTTTTAGGTGATCGCCAAAACGGACATAATCTTCTCACGCGAGGGCAATCCATTCTTGCCTTTCCAGAGGGCGTTACTGGAGTAGCAAAAAGTACCAAGGATTACTATGAGCTGCAAAAATTTACTCATGGCTTTTTGCGTATGGCCCTTTCAACTCGGACAAAGATTCTTCCCTTAGCTGTGGTTGGTTGCGAAGAAATCTTCCCTTGGGTTTATCAAGCAAAAGGTCTTTCCAAATTCCTAGGTACACCAGCTCTTCCGATCAGCCCACTATATTTACCTCTTCCGAGTCCAGTAGATATCCATATTGGTCAGCCTATCGAACTCCCAGAGGGATTATCAGCAGATGCGCCAGATCGTGAAATTGAAGTATATGTTCAGCAAGTAAAAAAAGAAATTCAATATTTAATAGAACAGGGACTTCAAAAAAGAAGACCTTTTTTCGCCAATCAAAAAGGTAATATCTAAATGAGCAGTGAACCTTATAAACATATATTAATCATTGGAATGGCCGGTGGATTGGCAAATATTACGGCAAAAATCCTTCTCATGAAATTTCCGGGAATTAAAATTACGGGAGTGGATCAAAGATCTCCAAGAGGCAACACAACCCAAATGGAAGGGATTGAGTTCAAGAAGATTCGCTACACACGAGGAAGCTTTGAAAGGCTTTTTCGTGATAATCAATTCGATGCCGTTTATCATTTAGGACGATTAACTCACGGGAAAGACCATCTACTCAGTAGCATGGAAGATCGACTCGACCTTAATCTTATTGAAACAAAGAGGATTCTAGATCTCTCGTTAAAATTCAATGTTAAAAAAGTGATTATCTTAAGTACCTATCATGTTTATGGGGCCCTTCATGATAATCCTGCATTTCTTCAGGAAGATAATCCGCTTCGAGCTTCCATTAAATATCCTGAATTAAGAGATGTTGTAGAAATGGATCAAATAGCGACGAATTGGTTATGGAAAAACCAAAGGAAAATAGAAACTGTCGTATTAAGGCCTGCAACCATTATTGGCCCCCAAATCAAAAATACGATGACTCGTTATTTGTTAACGCCTTATATGTCAGTATGTGCTGACTTTAACCCTATGTACCAGTTCATTCATGAATTCGATATGGCCAGCATCTTAACTCGAACTTTACATGATTTATCTTCCGGCATTTACAATGTTGCCCCGGATGAATGTATTTCCTTAAAAGAAGCAAAGAAGGTTCTCAATATACCGACCACACCTATTCCTAGTTTTCTTTTAAAATTTAGTAATCGCCTAGCTCAGGCGATGGCATGGTCGTTACCACGTTACTTTATCGATTACTTAAAGTATTCCTGCATAATCGACAATGAACTTCTCAAATCCCAGTTAGGTCCAGATCTCTTCCGCTATAAAACAAAAGAGGCCTTAACCATTTCGAAACTTGACTAGTAATACAACGCTTTGCGACTTTGAATTCAATAGACATAACTCCGATATTGTATTAAATTTTAGCTTCTATGCCTTGGTGGTGGAATGGTAGACACGACGGATTCAAAATCCGTTGCCTTCACGGGCGTGGGGGGTCAAGTCCCCCCCGAGGCACCAAATCTTTCTCATTTCTAGATTTTCCTACTCTAACTTCTTTCCTCCCTTCTCTTGAACAAAAATACACATTCTCTAATCAAATATTTGAAATATTAGAAAAAGCTCTCTTGTAAAATATGGTCATCTTTGCCTTCAACTAAAAAAAGAGCTCTTTATGAAAGAAGTATTCGAAACAATTAATAGAAATATCAGCCTATCACTCAATGGACTAATTGAAGGCTTAAATCCTTGGATTCAAGTTCTTATCCTTATTTTGGTAAGTTTAGTTGTGCTCTTTCTCTTTTTTAGTGTCTCAAACTCAATCACAAGAAATAAGCAATGGTTCTACCGTCTTACAGGAGAAACGCAACTCCTTGCTGATCTCCTTGCTCAATCACTCGCCATTTTTATACGAGTAACAGCGATTGTTATAACATTATATATTCTTGGGGCAGAATCAATTGTAGGACTCATAATAGGAACTGCTGGTGTTTTTGGTCTTGCGATTAGTTTTGCTTTTAAAGATATTATCGAAAACTATATTGCAGGAATTATTCTCAGTATAAGGCAACCTTTTCGCAAAGGGGACCACATTCTGGTGGCTGACCATGAGGGAATTGTACTGCGAATGACTACCAGAATGACGATGATTAAATCTTTTGATGGGAATAATGTCTCTATTCCAAATGCAACGATATTTAAATCTGTGATCATAAACTTTTCCATTATTCCAGAGCGTAGATTTGAATTCAAGATTGGAATCAATCCAGACGCTGATCCAAACTTTGCTCGAAAAATAGGGCTAAAAGTTTTAACAGACTTAAATGATGTTCTGGATACTCCACCTCCTTTGGCCCATATCGAATCCATAGGAGATTCCTCTATTGTATTAGTTTTCTATGGCTGGGTAGATCAAGACAAGAGTGACTTTTACCAAGTGAGAAGTTTAGCTGTTGGAGCAGTCAAAGAATCAATTGAAGATCACGGTATTGAAATCCCTGACCCTAGCTACATTATTAAAATCAAAAATATAGAGCAAGAATCATCTTCAACATCTTCAACATTGAATTTAGAGAATTCTGAACTCAAGAATATAGAAAGTCTTATGTCTACTCAAACTAATGAAATTGATTTTGTCAGGAAACAGGCCAAACAAGAACTGAATAAGCCCGATCTTCTTAATAAGGAAACTATCGAATAGAAAATCAAAATTGCACACAAAAAAAAAAGAGCTGATCAAACAATAAATTGTTATGATCAGCTCTTTATATTTTATCTTTTGAATTACTTGAAAATCAAAAGCTAAAAATCAAATTAATCTAAATTAGTCCTTTAGATCTCCATATTTCTTTTGTACTTTACCTTCAGTCTTTTCGACTTTTCCTTTTGCTTGTTGCTCTTTATCATTACGAGCTTCACCCAATTTCTCTTTAGCTTTTCCAGAAACTTCTTTTGCTTTACCTTTTACTTGATCTTTGTTCATAACAATCTCCTTAAAAAATTAAGTGCCTACTAAAGCACATTTATATTAACTGTAATTCAGATAAGTTTTCTTACTTATCTTTGAATTAAATTTAATATAAGTTGCACGAGATTAGTTTTTGAAAAAATGAAATTTTTGTGTAATTCGCATAACATCTTCTAAATAATCTTTAAATCCAAAATAGCTCCCTATCTCTATTATGATGTGAACAAAGGTAAACAATCATTTGAGATTCTCTAGAATAATAAATATTCAAATCGTTCTATAATTTCATTAATTCAATTAACTTTTACGATTTTTGAAATGGAGTTATTGTGAAAGAAAGCTGTTTAATTTTCGCTGCAAAAATGGGTTATTTTTCTCGAGCATTTATTTATTTCTTGATCAGTATATTAGCATTAAGCTCTATTATTCCCTTACCCCATATAGAGGGTAAAGCAACCAATTCCAAAGGAGCGATCACAACTCTATTAAACTCTGAATTTGGCCCAATACTTTTATTTATTCTTGCGTGTGGATTAACTTCTTATGCCTTGTGGCGATTTATACAGTCCATTGCCGATATAGATAACCATAAACTCAACTTCCGAGGAATCATTATTCGATCGGCCTTACTTGTTAGTTCGTTAACACACGCTCTTTTAGCCTATAGCTGTTTCAAAATAGTATTTACAGGGCTCTCCGAAGGAGGCAATAGCGATTCAATGAAAGAAAATATCGAATATATTATTTCTCTTCCACTGGGTATGGCGATTGTCATCATAATCGGCGTTTCTGTTTTGATGACAGGTATCTCTCAATTCATACGAGCCTATAAGAAGAAATATTTAAAATATATGGAGCTGGATAAGAATTTAACATTCGTAAATACAATCTCTCAAATCGGACTTTGTTCAAAAGGCCTCATTTTAGTTCTCATTGGTGGATTCATCACCTTTGCAGGAATTACAGAGGACTCAGATAAATCAGGTGGATTAGATCAAACTTGGAATTTTCTAGGAAGCCTCCCCTATGGAGACCTCCTTATTATTACTCTTTCGCTTGGTTTACTTTCATTCTCCATTTATAGCGGAGTCGAAGGTCTTTATAGAAAGATTGATTTAAATTAAAGAGCAATCTTTAAAGTTCTACGGCCCGACTACAATCAGGATTTGATGGATCAAAATTCGGCATATCGAATGTTTCTCTCATACAGAATCCATACTGGTAGTCATCAGGTTTATCGCAATACGACCCTGCAACAGCAGAAATACAACGAACTGTACACGTCACCTCTCCACTAGCATTAGTCCCAGTATTTACAATTAAACACATCGGAGAAGTTACGGTGCCTAGAGATTTCTGACATTCTCCATGAGTTATACATGTTTGGGGATATTCTTCTGAGGCCATGAGGCTTATTGACAATATTACAAATAGAAAACTAATAGTGGTTTTAAACATGAATAACTCCTTTTTTATTTAATTATAAATCCTATCGCCTAATGAAATAAAGCTGGCAAAATATATAAGGGCCCTTAAGTCTTCTATACGTCTTTATTTACCTCCTTTTATTAATAAATTTCATTTTGCTAAAATAAGAAGACAGAATAGGTGTATTTTATGAAAACTAAACTGAATACTATAATCAAGTATTTTATCATTTGCTGTATCACATTCAGCTTCTTACTCACTTTAGGTCTTGGCTCCTTGGAATACCTCTATTCCTCTAAGGACTTCCCAGAGCCCTCTTTTCATAAGGATATATGGAAACATAGAGTAAATAGCATTGATCATTTAGAGCAAACAATTCAACAAGGTTTCAAGGGAATTGAAATCGATCTTTATTTTAAAAATCAAAAATTTCTTGTTACTCATGAATCACCTACAGAGAACTCAAAACTCACTTTAGAAGATTTTTTAAAAACGATTCCTACTGACTTTAATTTATGGCTAGATTTAAAAAACTTAACCAAAAAAAATATTAAGCTCGTGACTGATCGATTCAACGAATTAGATACCCAATTTAATCTTAGACCGCGCTCTCATATTGAGTCACAAAACGGATGGGCCCTTAGAGAGCTTTCCCATGCGAATATTCAATCACTCTTCTGGATTTATCCTTATCCTAATACGCGTGCCCATTATTTTTACAATCTAAAAAACAAATTCATTATCCTTTCATCTGATTTCATTGGAATTTCGATGGATCATTCTCTCGTCAACAAGAGAGTTCTGAATACTTTTGAAAATATCCCCCTCTTTCTTTTCACTCTCAATCAAATAGAAGAATTTGAAAAATTTGAAGATCTCGATGAATTGAAAGTCGTACTCACTGATAAAGTAGAACTTCTCCGTCCACAGGCAAGAAATTGAATTTAAGAATATCAACTCTAATCTTAACGACATCTATTCTCATCAATCTATGGGGACGATTCTTTATTAAGGAGGCTCCCAAATTAAGTACAGGTGTCATGTCTTTTTTAACGACACTTGTCTTTATTTGCGCCCTAGAAACTCTTTATTCGCTACTTTCCTCTATCTCTAAAAATGCGACGGAATTATTCAAAGTATTCCTCACTCTTTTTATAGGACTTATTCTTTTTGTAAATATGGTTGTTGTTCAAAATTTCCATGAATATCTGACCTATGAAATGCTCTTCTACTTAAAAAGTGACATAAGTAGTATTATTGATTTAACTAAAACGTATCTTCTTAGACCCATGTCCATTTTTGGCCTTCTTGGAATACTAATTGGAAATTACTTAGCTTTTAGAGAAACGAAGCCCTATTCAAATAAACTTAACGGAAGATCTAAAGTTCTCACTTTTATTATTTTCTTCTCCCTTATTGGAATGGGCTGGAGTCTAATCAATAGACTTACCTGGAAAGAAGATTACTCTTCTACAGATTATTTAAGTTCAACTCTTGTGGCATTAAAAAGAGGATTATCTCAGATAAATAAGAATTCATTCTTATACAGTTCGATAAGAACGAATCCCCCTATAGAATATAAAGAAAAAAGACAAAGAGAAATCAAAGATAATTATAATATTATTTTGATTTATCATGAATCATGGGGAAAGAGCACACTAAGTCCGCATATCATGCCCCATTACTTCGACTTCATAAAGCGAAATCAAGAAAATGTCATTCAATTCAGGAAAGCCTATACTGCTTCAACAGCTACAGATCTAAGCGTACCCTCCCTTTTAACAGGGCTCTATTCAACTCGCTCTTCAAAAGACTTTCATCAAGTACCTCTATTATGGCAGTGGACTAAAGCATTAGGTTTAAATTCTCTTCTTGTAAGTTCACAGAGATTCAAATGGGCCAAATTCGATCAATTTTTTCTCTCCTCTCCTCCAGACCAATTTATTACAGCTGAAAATTCTAACTCACCAGTTATTCATGACATTGGAATCGATGACCATATCTCTACTCAACTCTTTAATAAGAACATGGCCCTTATAAAAAGTCCGTTTCTAGGAATTTTCAATTCAAATGGAATGCATGCGCCATTTCAACAAGAAAGCGAATTTGTTACAGCCCCCTCAAATCTAACTCCTTATGAAAAATCTGCTTATATTGTTGATCATGCCATGGGCCAGCTTTATTCTTTTCTAAGAAGAAATCACTTACTGGAGAATACTTTTATTTTCTTCACCTCAGATCATGGAGAAAAAGATCCTGTCGCCAACGAATTGGCAAGGATTAATTCACCACACGAAGATTTCATAAATATTCCTTTTTCACTCTATATTCCAAAAAATTGGGAGCAACAACATCCTGGTCTTTTTAAGAATTTAAAAGAAAATCGAACTAAGAATATTTCAAATGTAGATATCCTACCTACAATAATAGACATACTTCATCCGGACCTAGACCTAAACCTTAAAGATGATCGAACCGTTATACTTGATGGCATAAGTCTCTTAAATAAAATTGATCACCAACGTATGATAAAAGTTTCAACAATCAATGACTTTAGAGATTGGAACAAGAAAGCCTTTAGTATAATCAAAGGTAATTATCGATTAAACTTTTCCAGTACAAAAGGGCTTAGGCTCTTCAATGTAGAGGATGATCCTCTTCTACTCAATCCACTCAAAAAAACTAACGACCCAAATTATGATAAAATCTTCCAATCTCTCTATCAAATAGCGCAGAAAGACCCTATTTTTTCTCAGCTTTTGAAACAAGTTAAATAATACCCCCTGCCCATAAATAGGTCTTCTCAATTATAATAAGTCTATGAAAACACTATCTTTAGGATCTGGCTTTGACGAGCGAGACGAAAACACAACAACACTTGATATAGCTCCTGAAACGAAACCAGATGTCGTCTGGAATCTTAACGAGTTCCCCTACCCTTTTGAGGATGATTCTTTTGATCAGATCCAAATGTATGATGTAATAGAACACATTGATAATGTTATCGATGTTATGAATGAGTGTTATCGCATTTTAAAAAAAGGCGGTAAATTTCATATCACCACACCTCATTTTTCATCAGCAAATAGTTATACCGATCCAACTCATCAACATCATCTGGGTTATTACTCTTTTGACTTCTTTGATCCTTCTCATGAAAGGTTCTATTACTCTAAAGCTAGATTCTCTGTTGAACAGCGCTATCTCTACTTTGATCGCAGAAAATCGATCAAAAAAATCTTAGAAAAATGGGCGAATAAAAACCCTTGGAATTATGAACAAAAATGGTGTTGGATTTTTCCCGCTTGCTATCTTGATTTCAAGCTTAAGAAGGTCTAACGACTTTAAAGGACCACTCTAGATGAGGGCCAAAAGATCAATACTCACATATTTCACCCAGAGTACTTCATCCATCATTTTGATGATTCTGAGCTTTTGCGCCACTCCGTTTATTCTAGATGCTGTCGGTAAAACAGTCTACGGACAGTATCGCTTACTCTTAGAATATATTGGATACTTTGGATTACTTGAATTTGGTCTCTACTCAACAACAAGAATTCTCGTCAGTGAATCTCTAACTCAGAGCAAAGAAAAAGTTCTTTCTGTAATTCAATACAGTTTCATACAATTTATCATTACCTCTCTCATATCACTTATCAGTCTATGGACTCTTTATTATTTTAAAGCCTATATTTCGCAAATTAATCAAATTAGCGACGATCAACTACTGCCCATTGCTTTATATATCTCTCTTATTTTTACCCTTCTCCCCATAACCACTTTAAAAGCTAAGATGGAAGCAGAGCAAAAGGGTTATTTAACCGAGACGGCAAGTTTCATAAATAAAGCTCTTAATATTTTACTCATTATAATATTTGTATTTATAAAAATTGAACTCCATACGTTCTTTCTCGTACTTTTCATTTCTCATCTAGCAAGTCATATATTCATTTTTTTAAAATCAGACATTTCCCTTTCAGATATTTTCAAGCCTCAACTCTCAGTAAACAAAGGAACGACAAGATCTGACATATTTCTATTTGACCTAGCAGGGAAGATTAATCTTTCCTCTGACTCTATTATTCTCTCGTGGTTCGTTAATATTGAAATGGTAACTATTTTTTATCTTTCACAAAGACTTGTAGGAATTGTATCCAGCTTTATATTTGGAATATCCAATGCTCTTTGGCCGGCCCTAAGTAATATGTATTTTAATAAAGAGTGGGACAATCTAAGAAAACAGATTCTTTTTTCTACAAGACTTAGCTCTTATGTCGCTCTATTTTTTCTCATACCTATACTCTATTTAAACTCGCCATTTATATCTCTATGGGTGGGAAAGGAATTCCAAGCGGGCACTACTTTTAATATTATTATTGTTTTAAATTGTTTTATTCAAAGTCTAATGAGTCTATGGGGATGGCTTATCTCTTCCACTAACAACACTCAGTTAGCGAGAAAAAACCTTATTCTCTCCACTATTTCAAATCTTACATTATCGATTATATTCACTAAAGTTTTAGGATTAATAGGTCCTATTCTAGGAACCCTTGTAACAAGTATATCCATCACCTTGATAATCAATATATTCATATTAAAAAAGCTCTTTAAGATTACAGTAAAAGAGTTACTTCGATCTTCTACCCCCTCTTTTATTTATCTCCTGATCAATATAATTCTGTACTATTTCTTCTTTCCTCATGAAGCAATATTGTCTCCACTTAACTTTATTTTCTCAGGATTTTTTATTACGTTTTCAAGTGCACTTATTTCTTTTTACTTACTTTTAGATACTACAGATCGAACTTATTTAATTAATAAACTAGGATCGCTTCGTGATCGCTAGAATTAAAAACAAACTAATATTTTTATATCAACGTTACTTTATAGGTAAATTCATTTCCGAATACTTGCCCTTTACAATAAACTTATTCCTTCCTGAGCGCTCTTTAGAAATTAAAGAACAAACGGTTAAGGACATTGTTGTCGCCAATCTTGACTCCTTAGGAGACTCGATATGGGTGACGCCAGTTTTCAAAGAACTTAGAGAGCGATATCCCAATGCAAAGATAACCTTAGTCTGTAACAGGATTTGCTTAGATATATTTTCAAATAATCCCTATATTGATGAAATCATCGATATCAACCCCACTACTTTTTATAATAGAATTCATTTCCACTTAGAAATCTCTGAACTTTCAGGAAGAAATATTGATTTATTCCTTATTCTGGAAATGGGTGTAAGACCAAGTGATAACTTGAAAATTATAGCCCATCGTTTAAAAGCTAAATATATCATAAGCTCTGAATTAGGAATTCTAAAAAAACTATCTCATAATCAGCCTAGACCTAACTCGGATCATTCTCCTCTGTGGTGGCCTCACTACTTTCTTAAAGTTATTGAGCCCCTTACAGATAAGATATATACCGAAGAACCAGCACTTAAAATCTATCCTTGTCCCCAGGCCGAAGAAAAGATTCAGCGATGGTTAGCATCTAATGAGTTACTCAATCATAACTTAATACTGATACACCCCATGGTTGCAGGCTATGGAATGGCGACAAAGAAATGGCCCGATGAATATTACCAGCAAATTATTTCTTATCTTAATCAAAGCCCTAAAAATAAAATACTTATTTCAGGTGGACCTTCTGAAGTAGATCTTTGCCAAAACTTAATCAATATGTGTGACACTGAGGATTTAATTCTCACTGCTGGTCAATTTTCAATTAAAGAACTCTATCATTTAATAGAGAAATGTTCTTTAATCATGACTGGCGATACTTCTATACTTCATTTAGCGACTGCTGCAACAAGACCAACTATCTCACTGTTTGGTGCAACCAACCCCTATAAAATAGCTCCCCAGAGCCATACACATATAAAGTTCTTTCATTCTAATTTAGAGTGTTGGCCATGTCATAAGAATAGAGATTTCTCTCCATATTGGCCTAAGTGTATATATAAAGAAGCTAAATGCTTAAGAGAAACAGGGCCTTTAGAGGTCATTCATTATATTCATAGCAATTATCCTCACCTCGCCATAAAAAAGGAAGAGTGAAAATGAAAATATTACGATTCATTTTAAGAAAATTCCATCTCTATATAGTTTTACGGGAAGCAATGAGAGAAGGACTTCTCAATTCTTGGAAAAGATTACGTATCCAAAGAAAAATTCTGAAAACAAAACCGATAACGACTGCTAAGGATGGTGAAATTGAGATTAGAGTTCTTACTTGGAGGAAAGATTATATCAATTTGATATGGGCTTTAAAAAGCTTCTATTCGACTTCTCAAGTTGACTATCCCTTGTATATTCATGACGGGGGTCTCTTTGAGAGTCATATAAGAGTACTCCTCTATCATTTCCCTCAGGCTCATATCATTGATAAAGATGAGGCTGATCAGAAAGTAAATCTCTTTTTTGAACAAAACAATCTCCCTTTATCTAAAGCCTACAGACAATCCAATATTGCCACGGTAAAGCTTTGGGACTACTTCATTATGTCTAAAGCTCAAAGAATCATCTCTATTGATTCTGATATTATTTTCTTTCAAAAACCTGATCTCATTATCTCGAAAGATATAAAAAAGAATTATTATAATGAAGACTTACAGTTTGCTTATAGTATGACTGTGGAAGATATTGAAAAAAACTTTTCTCTAAAAATTCCTGAAAAGATTAATTCCGGCCTTTTTAATGTTGCTCACGATATTTTTAATGCAGAACAAATTGAGCAATGGCTAAAAAATGAGCAACTTTATCAAAATAAATGGGTTACAGAACAAACTTTACACGCCATGCTCTCTGCTCACCACCGAGATGGGGTACACTTACTCCCGAAGAATTATATTGTTTCAACAACTCCAGGTCTTACTGACGAAACGGTTTGCAAGCATTACCCTGGTTTTTTCAGACCCTTCTTCTTTCAAGAAGGAATTCCTAAATTCTATAAAAGCCCAGAATTTTCTTCGATTTCAACCTAAGATTATGTTAAATATTCCTTATGCTCTTTAACTTCCCTATTTCCTATGAAGAACCTGTTTATCGTCCACCTTCTGAGTGGAGATCACTCCTTATCCAGGTAACCATTGGCTGTTCTAATAATAAATGTACTTATTGCGATATGTATCGCTCCAAGACCTATCGAGTTAAACCAATTGAACAAATTAAAGAAGACCTCAGAAAATGTTATCAATCTGGTATGTCTCCTGAAAAAATTTTTCTTTGTGATGGTGATGCTCTTGGAGCTCCCATGGAGACACTTGTTGCAACACTGGAAGAGATTAAAAAATTATTCCCTAATATTAGAAGAGTCGGAGTGTACGCAACTGCAGAAAATATCCTCGAAAAAACTGAAGACGAATTAAAACTTCTATCCTCTCTGGGTTTAACCATAGCTTATTTAGGGCTTGAAAGTGGTGATGATAAAGTTCTTCATATGATTGTTAAAGGTAACTCTTCAAAAGAAATGGAAGATGCGAGTTTAAAGATTAAAAGATGTGGTTTTAAACTTTCAACAATAGCTATGCTAGGGGTTGGTGGTAGAAAATATTCAAAGCAACATATTGAAGGAACAGCTAAAATCTTAAGTGCAACCTGTCCTGAATATTTCTCGTTCTTAACAACATTTTCTGTACCGGGAACTCCCTATCACAAGATGGAACAAATGGGACTCATTGAGCCCCTTACCTCTAAAGAGTTATTCACTGAGATGCATGATATTATTGAACAAAGCTCATTTGAACTCAACCCTGTCATCTTTAGGGCCAACCATGTATCCAATCAAAACCCTCTGGCGGGAACACTGCCTCGGGATCAAAAAGGAATCGTCCATAAGCTTAAAGAATGGATTTCAAATACACCTGACGGAGTCTATCCCCCAAGACCCCATCAAATGTAACTTTATTTTTTTAGATTGTTTAAGTATCTCATTGAGCGCAGATTAGTAGATTCAACGAACTCAAGTCCAAGATTTCTTGCTATTCTAATCGCTATTTCTGTATTGTCCATCCAACCAGAAAAATTCTCTGCTCCAGGTCCTTTCGCTGCAATCGGTACATCCACTGCTGTATGGGCTGCCGAGTGCATTTCATATAAAGATCTTCCGGGACCAGTTGACCAAGTTATAATAGGTCTTGTTTTTTCTTTAGGATGTCTTGCTATAGTTTTACCTAGAATTCTTTTTCCTTTAGCAATGGAATGAGGTCCATATCCATTAATAGCAAGTCCAGCTGTCTCATGGTCTGCAGTTAGAACGACTAAAGTTTCATCACTATCTGTTAGTCTGAATACTGATCCGATGGCCTTATCTAATTCGACCATTTCCGCCATCATTTTTTCTTCTTGGTTAATATGAGAAGCATGATCGACTCGCCCTCCTTCAACTAATAGGAAAAAACCGTTTGGATTCTTTGATAAAAGCCTCACGGCCTCTTTTACCATTTGATCAAGTGAAGACTCAGCTTTACCTTCTTGATAATATCCAACATGAGAGTCCGCAAGAAGAGCAAGAATAGGCTTATCTAAGTTTCCATACTTCTTAAGGTCTTTAATATTATCTAGAACAACATTTCCTTTACTTGTCATTTCGTCCAAAATATTTCTTTCGTCAGGCCTCTTTCCTCCCCTTTTCTTTGGTAAGAAAAATTCTCTTCCACCACCGATCCAAAGATCAACATTTGACTTTAATACTTGCTCAGCAATTTCTGATTCACTATTTCTATTGAGTACGTGTGCATAGAAACAGGCAGGGGTTGCATGAGTGATTCTAGTTGTCGTGATAATCCCAACCGACTTTCCTGAGGATTTTGCAAGATCAGATAAGGTTTGAAGCTTCTTAGATTTATGATCTGATTCCCATTTAGGGTCAGTCATAGAAATGGCACCATTGTAAGACTTTACACCCGCAGCCAATGCGGTTGCTCCTGCTGCAGAATCTGTTGTGTAATTATCAGAAGAATACGTTTTGGAAAATCCAGTATATTTGAACTGCTCATAATTCATCTGGTGAAAGCTTCCTCCAGCATAGAGCCTTCCTGAAGTCATCTGGGCTATCCCCATTCCATCTCCTACAAAAAGTATGGCATTTTTAGCAACGACTGCTTTGTGTGAACGCCCTAACTGACAAGATGTAAAAAGAGAAATAAGACCTAAAGAGATCATCATTTTATAACGCATAAAAACTCCAATTTATTTTTTGCAACAGTTTCTCGCATTTTCATAATTTAGGGAAATGAAGATTTGATTAGGCAAAGATTTAATGATTCAACCTATTTTAGTGATCAGGTATTTTATGGCCAAATGCTTATCTTTAAGTAGAATTTCTTAATGACTTTATTTATCAGAACTATTCAAACACTACTAAGATCAAAATTCAGAAAGCCTATAAAAGATATCAATCACATTACTCGTCATAAGTTTAGAGTTTTACCAATCGATATTGATGTCTATAGACATATGAACCACGCAAAATACTTAAATTATCTTGAAGCTGCTCGCTGGGATCTTCAAGTGAGAAGTGGCTTTTTGAAGCTCGCGTTGAAAAAAGGATGGATCGGTCCCCTATCCCATGTCCAGCTGGACTATTATCGTCCCTTAACCCTTTTTCAAGAATTTGAAGTCACTACTCAATTTATTGGATTTGAAGAAAAGTGGCTTTATATGCTGCAAAGAGTATGGAGCGGAGAAAAAGAGATGGCCCGAGCCCTTATCAAAAGCACAATTCGAAAGGGCAGACAAAATATAACACCAGAAGAATATCTCGACCCTCTTGGTTTTGATCGTCAAAGTTTAATTGTTCCAGATGACTTGAAAGATTGGACAACTAAGAGGATGATTTAGAAGAAAATTGTTTATTGTTTCCCATGTGGTGACCAGGAAGAAGTATGACTTTAATACTAAAACAAATATTTACACTCTTAAAACTCCTCAACTCTGAGACAGAAACAAATCAAATTGCAGCAGGAGTAAGCTTTGGTTTTATTTTAGGTATGACACCTGCTTTATCTCTTCAGACTCTCCTTATCTTTTTTCTATGTTTACTATTTAGAATTCAACTAGGAGCGATGTTTGTTTCTCTATTTTTCTTCTCATTTATAGCTTTTATCTTAGATCCTCTTTTTCATAGTGCAGGACTATTTGTACTCCAACTAGATTCACTTCAGGGAATATTTACAACACTCTATAATCTTCCCATTATTCCAATGACTCGATTCTACAATACCCTTGTCATGGGATCCGGAGTCATTTCGATTATCCTTTCTCCTTTTGTCTTTATCACTTCAAAAATCTTAATTGTTAAATATAGGAAATCTGTTGTTGAACGCTTTAAAGATACAAAATTCTTTAAAGCATTAAAAGCAACCTCCTTTTACAAATGGTATTACAAATATGACAGCCTCTATGGATAAAAAAGCCGAAGAAGTATCTAAAAAGAAGAAACCAAAAGGTCCTTTTCGAACAGGACTCATTGTAGCGCTCGTCTTTATTTTCACGGCAAGCTTTTTATACTTCAAATTTTTATTTGACCGAAATCTTAAATCTGCACTGGAGTGGACATTAACCCATATTCACGGTGCAGAGGTTAATGTAGAAGACCTTACAACAAGCTTTACTCGAGCAGATCTTCTTATCGAAAATATACAATTCACAAATAAAGATGAGCCTAAGCTCAATATCCTCCAGATAGATTCAATTCGATTCAAGCTACTGTGGGATGCTATTCTTAGAGGAAAGATTGTTATAGATGAATCTTCTATTAAGCAAATTGCAATATATACAGAAAGATCATATCCAGGCGAAATTCTCCCAGAAGATGAAAATTCCCTCATTCAAAAAAGTGAAACCTTAAAAGAAGGTAGAGATAATGCACTTGATGTAGCGAAAGAAAAATTCAACCAAAATGCTCTAGGTGACATTGCTTCATTATTAGATGGAACGGACACTAAAACCTATACTGAAGAAATTAAAGATAACTTAGCTACAGAGAAAAAAATCAAAGAGATCGAAAATCTTGTTGATGAAAAAGAAGAACATTGGGACAAGAGAATTAAAAGCTTACCCAAGGAAGAAGAGTTTAAAAAATTAATATCAGATGTAAAAGATACTAAGCTTGATAAAAACCCCTTAAAAGCCGCCAAGCAAATAAAAGAGCTGTCTCAAACCATAAAAGAAGGTAAAAATAAAGTTAAGCAATATTCAGATGCAGTTTCTCAACTTGAAAAAGATATTAAGATTGTTGAGACCCAATATAAATCAATAGATGATGTAATAGAACAAGATGTTAAGAGCCTAGAAAGCCGATATAATATTCCTGATATTGATCCGACATCACTTTCGTTGGCCTTTTTTTCAAAGATGATCGGTCAAAATGAAGAAGAAGTTCGAAAATACGTCGGTCTTGCCAAAGAATATCTTCCCGAAAAAGAAACAGTACAAAAAAATAAAGAAGAAAAAATTAAGTCCAGAGAAAGAGGAGAAGGCGTTGATATAAAATTCCCCGTTACAACAGGATATCCTAAATTCTGGTTAAAAAAATCTGTAATCTCTTCTAAGTCTTCAAAAGGTCCCGGATTCAGCGGAGATCTTTCGGGGATGGTTACCCATATTACGGATAATCCCCAATATATTAAGAAGCCTGCAACTTTTGAATTAAGTGGAAATTTCCCTAAACAAGGTTTTAGTGGAGTTAAACTTAGAATTCAAGCAAATCATCATACAAAGAAAGAGTTTGAAACTTTCGCTTTCTCAATTGGAAATTACCCTATAAAAGGAGTAAAACTATCTGACTCTTCTAAAGTAAAAATTACGATGAGCAAAGCAGATTCAAATTTCAATCTTCAGGGCCAACACACCGAAGGCCATGTGACCCTTAACTTACGAAACAATTTTAACAGCACAAAATTTAAAGTTGAGTCAAGTTCTGATAAAACAAAGTCCATATTAGAAGATATTTTGAATGATATTAATAGTTCTTATCTGAGCGCAAAAGCCAGTGGTAAAGCATCTGATCTCAAATGGGATATTTCTTCGAATATTGGACAACAAATCGCTCAATCTTTCCGTGGTCTCTTAAAGGAAAAAATTGCAAAACTTAAGCGTAAATTGAGAGAGTCAGTGGAAAGTAAAGTTGAGAAACAAAAGAACAAACTCAAAGAAAAAATCAATAAACTTGAAAATCAGTACAAGTCTAAAATCAATGCAGAGAAAGAGAAGGCCAATCAAAAGATCAAAGAGTTAACGGATTCTGTTTCTAATAAATCAAAGTCGCAACTCAAAAATAAAACAAATAAAGCTTTAGAAAAAAGTAAGAAAAAACTTAAGAAGCTTTTTAAATTTTAACGAAGTAGGGCATTGCCCTACTTATATTTATGCTTTTCTGCTCTATATTGTTCGTCTGTTAATCCTTCACGCCAATATCCAGAAATAAAAAGAGAATCATTCACAAGTCCTCTTTCCTTCGTTAGATAGTCTCTTAATGATTTAATTCTTTTGGCTTCACTTGCAGCAAAAACAATTGTTTTACTATCGAGCAATTGACTCTTTCTAGCTGCATCAGTCAAATAGTCACTTTCATCGGCAACAATCCAATTCACGGAAAAGGGATTCTTTAGATTGAGATCAAAAAAATCATCTTTAGTGGGAACAAAGAGATTTATCTCTACCTTAGATTCTTTACTCAGTTTATTAACTGAGCCTCTAACCGCATTTACGGAAGTAAGATCACCAAAAAATAAATATTTATTAGATTTAAAGTTATCTAATTTCCTTGGACCAGGTCCAGCTATAACAATTCTATCTCCAACTTTAGTACGACTGGCCCATACAGATGTATGCCCATTGTGATGGTTGATCATGAAATCGATTGTTAACTGCTTCTTACTTGTGTCAAATTCGGCTATTGTATAAGAGCGCATTTTGGGTCTTTCACCCTCTTGAATTAGAGACTTATCCTCAAGGAGGATGACATTTACATATCCACCTTCATAGTCTGAGGGAAAATCCTCAAGATCCTCTCCCGTAAAAACAATTCTTTTTAAATGTTGTGAAAGCTCACAAGTGGATACAACTTCTAGATTACGAAATTGAGATTTTGGCTTCATTTTTATCCTTTTGAAAGAAATAATTCTCTCAAAATCCTCTATATAGGTTTATGCCTTATCTTGATTTCAGTCAATATTTATCGTTAAAAAGATGCTCTACACTCGGAATGGGCTTTTTCTACCGAAACGCCTTAGTAAGCATGAGTTTTAAGAAGAGAGTGTCTGAAAGGTCTAATGAGCCACGATCATTATTAAAGAGACCATCTCCAAGATAAAGCTTGCGGTCACTTGAATAACCAGCTCTTAATTCAAGACCAACACTACTTTTCATTAGTGCAGACCTCATACCAACACCAGAAACTTTTTCATATAAATTGAGTCTGTCTTCTTCAAATCTTCTCTCAGAAAGAAAAAAGTTTTCTTGTTTCCAGCGTGAAAAAATAAAGTATTGTACTTGGTCTACGAGACCGTAATTCACTTCAAGATTATAAAATGGTCCGAATGTTGAGAGGGATAAACTAAATAATGTATTCTCTGGAGTCCATTGAAAAGAAAGAACAGGAAGCCCTAATAATAAGTTCATTGTAGAAGTACGATAAAAATACATCACTCCTGGGATTGGGATATTGCTACCAAGTGGCCCATTATTACTAAACATTAAAAAGTATTGCCATCTCCCTCTACCTGATTCCGTTGGATGAGAATAGCCTGTCATAAGTGAATAGTTATAGTCACTCCCCCCTATTCTATCTCCTCGATATCCATACTGAGCCCTAATATTAATATTCTTTTTATTTTCGAGAGGACGATTGAAATTGATTCCCAATTCCAATTGTTCTAATTTATCGTTAACCTTTGTACCATTATTCAAAAACTGATCTTCTTTGAAACGAGTAACTCCATAACGAACTGAAGTTGAAATAAAACCTCCCCCAATTTTACCGATTGGAGTAGATCCTTCCACTGACTGCCTTCTAAGTCTTGTTTTCTTATCTTCATCATCTGAACCTAAAGGCCCAAAGTTCTCTCCTTGATACTTAATAAGAGGAATAAAACTAAAACGACCGCCAAGACCACCGCCCCCACTAAATAGCATCCCCGTTGGTGGTTTTGTTTGTACTTCTTGCTTCACGCCTCTTTCTATTTCTTTCCGACATTGAATGCTAAGAGACTTGTGATTCTTCTTAAGGCAGGCCAAGGTTTTCTTAATACTCTCTGTCTGATTTTGGCATAGCCTCTTTACTTCACTCTCACAGGAATCGAGCTCCCCATTGGCCAAAATTGGGCATATTGCTAATAAGGAGAAGATGCAGCTAAGAAATAATTTTTTATACATTTTATTTTCCGGTAGTTATCGTAATGAGTCTGTTATGGCCTTTTCAATATGTCATTTTTTTGTAAAATCATAAATTCCCATTATTGACAACTTTTCCAATCATGGCATTATATATTTGAGGATAGACCTATCTTCAATCAGGCTAGTTTTAGCATAATTTACTTTAACACTTTTTTAAAATTATTTTCTTTTAATTTTCTTATGCAAGGAGGTTTTAAGATGTCGAGTAGTTTAATTAAATCTAGATACTTTGATCAAGATGACATAAGTGTCTCTATTAAAGAGTTTGGTATTCAACTCAATCAGGCTCAAAGAAACTTGATACAGAAAAAGCTTGAAAGCCTATACCAAATCTCTCCGTATAATTCATTTATCACATTAGTCTTTATAAAAGATCATCAATCGGAAGAACAAGGGATTAAGACCCATTTATCCATTACTTCTCCTGGAAAAATATTTAGAACATCAACAAAAGGTGCAAATCCGCTTAGTTGCTTCATAGAGTTACAACGAGACATACTCTTTCAGATAGAACAGTGGAAGAAGTCTCGATTTCCTCAAGTCCAAATTCTTAACCACCCTTCATTAGTAAAAAAACAGGAGGTACTATGAAAGAGTTTATCCCTTATCTTGATACAACCTTTGAAGGAGTACTAACCCCTATTGAATGGAACGAATCAAACGAGATAAGTCGCTACAGTCTATTCTTAGATAATGATGAAGAAATCATTCTTCAATTTAGAAATAAATGGAAAAAGAAATTTTCTAAACTTATTAACAAGAGGGTTCAGCTGCGTGGCCATTTCAAGTATTCGAGAAACTATTCTAAAAGAGAAGAATTCTGTGTATCTCATATCAAAGAAATCACAGATTTTTCTAACTATCCTACTTGGCTATACCCTCAGCAATTAAGCAAAACTATCGCTTAATCTACCCCAAGCCAGCTTATATCTTTTAGTCTAATAATAAGAGCTGGCTTGGTCTAACTTCCCAACTGACTTCAATTCGATTAAGCTGATTTAATGAAAAAGCAAAACCTCTTTTTTAGTTTACTTCTTCTTGTATTTCTTGGAATTACAATTGGACCAAATCTAGTTAATAATTTCCAACAACAAGGAAAGAGGCTAGAAAAATTGAATGCCACAGAAATCATTTCATCCAAGACTATCTCTTTTCCTCCCCAAGGTACCCATGTCGTTTTATTTTGGGCTACGTGGTGCGCTCCTTGTAAACTCGAAATGAAAAGATTAAAAAGTGCGATTAAGGATGGAGACCTACCTCAAGAAAGAGTCTGGGCCTATAATCCTTTCGAAAATGAAGATGTCATCAAGAACTTTATAACAAAGAATAGCTACCCATTTCATTTTATTACGACAAAGCCTAAGTTAGAAGAATCTCTTAATATTAGAGCGACTCCTACTTACTTATGGATAAATGAAGATAAGACCATTTATAGGATGACCACAGGGATCAGCTTCATAAATCTTCTATGGCTAGAATATTTCTTAATTTAAGAAATCACTTGGCCTTCATAGAAGACTTCAGTCACAGCTTGCCTAAACTCTTCTCTACTTTTGATGGCTTTAAAAAACTCATTTAAGGCCTGTTCAGAAGTCTTGATTGAAGCTGAAAGCTTTAATGGTTTTAATACAACCAAATTGGCCCTCTTCCCTAAATCAAAATTTCCAGTATTCTGGTCTATACCTAAAATCTCAGCATTTTTTAAAGTCGATCGATATAAGGCTTTTGTATAAGTCGCCGCTTTATTCCCTATTTTCTTGTTCTGCTTAACAAAGCTATCCATTACATCAAGCATCGAAACAAATGGCCCAGCACCAATGTCACTACCAAGTCCCCAGCGGAGCTTATTCTTCTCAGCTTGTTTAAAGTCAAATAAACCTGATCCAAGACCTTTGTCTTTGACTGGAGCATTTGAGGTTGGGCAATGGGCAATGGCTGTATTCGTTTTTTTCAGAAGTTGCATATCTTCCTTAGAAAGATAAATACCATGTCCCATTATGGTTTTCTCACCAAGTAGTCCACAACGATGATATATATCACTGTAGGATGTTACATCTTCAAAACCTTTTCTCTCTCTATAAATTGAAAGAACCCAATCAATCTCATTCTTTGTTTCACATAAGTGGGATTGAATCAGACCTTTACACTTCTTTTGAACTTTACTTCCATGTCTCATAACTTCTTCGTCAGTAGTTGGAGCGAAGCGTGGAGTAACTACGTAATTCTTCTTATACTTTGCAGATAATTTATCAAGTAATGTTTTAGCTTGTTTTTGAGTTTGAATTAGATACTCAGGTGAATTCATCGTCATTAGAACATTTCCAACGAAGTAATCTCCTTTGAAATATTTAAAAGCTGCATCTACAGAATGAGAGTGAATCGATCCGTAGCAAGCTCCTCCTAATGTTCCATTACGAATAAGTTCGTAAGAAAATTCTTTTGCTTCAGAGTTGCAATATTTCTTATCTTTAAAGTTAGCTTCCGTGGGCCATGTAAAATTCTCAAGCCATTTTAGAAGATTATCTTTTGGCATAGAGGTGACATCTTTTTGTACCCAGTGAAAATGAAGATCAAGAAGGCCTGGAATAATTAGGCTGTCGCTATGATCAACAACTTTGAGAGAGCGTTTCTTTTCATAGTCATTGATAAGACTTCGTCTACCATAGTCTGCAATTGTATATTTATCCTTTCCCTTCTTTAGGATAAGGACACCCTCTTTAATAAACTCGCACGACTTATCAGATTGGGGATTGAGAATCATCCCTTTAATTAGGATCCACTTATGCATATTTAAAACTCCATTAATTTCTCTTCTTTTACATGGATATTTTGAAATATCCTAGATATTTTCTAATTTTTACTGTGTTGCGCATTTTCCAGTAGCGGCTTCAAAAACTGTTTGATAGGGTGCTGATTATGGAAAAGATTATTGCAGAACATCATAATGAGCTTATCGCTCACCCCGTGTACCGGTCCCTAAAAAATATCGATGATATTCGTACTTTCATGGAATTTCACGTATTTGCTGTATGGGACTTTATGAGTCTTTTAAAATCTATCCAAAATAAAGTCACGTGCACTAGCGTTCCTTGGAAGCCAAGCTCTTATTCCGCGGAAGTTGTACGTATGATCAACGAAATCGTCCTAGGTGAAGAAAGCGATGTTGATCAATTTGGCGAACCTTGCAGCCACTTTGAACTCTATTTAAGGGCCATGGAAGAAGTTGGAGCCAATACTGCGGCTATCAAAGACTTCCTCAATACTTTTAATACAGAACTGATTCCATCAGGCGCTAGAGAATTCGTAGAGTTCAATCTAGACTTAGCGATGAATGGAAGAATCGAAGAAGTTGCGGCATCTTTCTTCTATGGAAGAGAAAAGCTCTTACCTGATGTCTTTCGTGAAATGGTTAAAGTATTAAAATCAGAAAATATTGAGTGCCCTACTCTCCTATACTACTTTGAGCGTCATATTGAAGTAGATGGCTATAGTCACGGCCCGTTGGCCATGAAATGTCTTAAAGAGATCTGTGGTAACAATGAAACGAAAACACTTAGAGCTCAATACGCTGGAGTTCAATCCTTGAGAATGCGATGTAAAATGTGGGATGCAACTCACAAGGCCATTCTTTATAAGGCCAAACAGCATCTTTACGCAGTTCAATAAGTAAATTATTTAAAAATCCATTCTATTTATTTCCCCTGTAGTCTTGGCACAAGGTAGGGCTATGATTTAAACTCAAGTAGTTTTAAATCATGATAAACCAGCATTTGTAGCTAGTATGCAAATAGACTTAAGGAAGAATTATGGATTTCCAGTACTACGAGAATTTAGGCTTAAAAACCGAACGTGCCCCTTATCGTGTCTATAAAGACGCTCCCCTTAACACTCTTGTTGAAAATGCAATCCTTTCAGGTGAAGGAAAGCTAAGTAAAGAAGGTGCTCTTACTGTCACAACAGGAAAGCACACTGGTCGTTCTGCAAAAGACAAATATATTGTTCGTTCTGCTTCAACAGAAGAAAGAATTTGGTGGGACAACTCTTTATCAGAAATGACTCCAGAAACTTTCTCTAAACTTAAAGAAAAAGTAATCAATCATTTAAATGGTGAAAATCATCTCTATATAACAGAAAGAAGTGTTGGTGCTGATGCTGAAACAAATATCGGTGTAAGAACGATTACAAACCGTCCTCAGCATTCACTCTTCTCAAAATACCTATTTCGTTACCCTATGAAGGAAATGAGTGATAAAGACTTCACTATCCTTCATGCTCCAGATCTAACAGTTGATCCCAACGAATATGGAACAAAGAGTGAAACAATCGTTACCACTTGTTTTGATACTAATACCACTATTATTGTAGGAACCTTTTACGCAGGTGAAATTAAGAAGAGTATGTTCTGTGTAATGAACTATCTCCTACCAGATGTAAATGTACTTCCTATGCATGCAGGGGCTAACAAGCTACAAAATGAAGATACATCTGTTTTCTTTGGTCTATCTGGAACAGGCAAAACGACTCTTTCAACTGACGAAGGAACTCTTCTTATTGGTGATGACGAGCACGGACTATCTGATGACGGTCTTTTTAACTTTGAAGGTGGTTGCTACGCTAAAACATATAAGTTAACTAAGAAAGGTGAGCCAGAAATTTTTGATGCTGCTTCTACTTTTGGAGCTATTTTAGAAAACGTTGTTCTAACCGAAACAACTGGAGAGCCTGATTTCTTTAACAATAGCCTTACTGAAAATGGTCGTTGTTCCTATCCTCTAAGTTTTATTAAAGAGCTTGAGCCCACTTCAAAAGGTGGAATTCCCAAGCATATGTTCTTCCTATGCGCGGATGCCTTTGGTGTCCTTCCTCCAATTGCTCGTCTAACAAAAGAGCAAGCGATGTTCTATTTTGTTCTTGGGTATACAGCAAAAGTAGCAGGTACAGAAATTGGAGTAAAAGAGCCTCAAGCGACTTTCTCTCCATGTTTTGGAGCTCCTTTCATGATGAGACATCCTTCTGTTTATGCTGAACTTCTTGGTAATCTTCTTGATCGTCACGACATCAAAGTATGGCTTGTGAACACTGGATGGACAGGGGGAGCTTATGGTGAAGGTCAAAGATTCCCTCTACATATCACTAGAGAAATCATTAGAACGGTACAGGCAAACACACTGAATAACGTTCCAACTCAAAAAGATGAATATTTTGGCTTCGACGTTCCTGAAGCGGTTAAAAATGTTCCCACTTCATTCCTTCATCCAAGACAAACTTGGAAAGACCCAGAAGCCTTTGATAAAAAAGCTAAAGAGCTTGCGGCTTCTTTCCATAAGCAAATGGAAAACTTTGGAGACTTCTATCAAACGAATATTGATGGTGCTCCAACTTACAAAGCATAAAAAACAAAAGGCCTCGAAAGAGGCCTTTTTTATTTCTTCTTAATTTCAATTTCAATCTATTCTTTCATTCCCTTATGCTTGTCTTTAGAAAGACCAGAAACATAAGCTGCAACATCAGCGATGTCCTGCTTACTAAGTTTTCTAACTTTAGAATACATCATTGAAGTATATGCCGTTTTTCTTTTCTTCGATTGAATCGCTGTAACTTGCTCAATAATATACTTCTCAGATAGACCTGCAATTCTTGGAGCTTTTAAAATTGAAAGCTTCCCATTTTTTGCTTTCCCCATTCCGTCAGCTTTGTGGCAAAGAGCACAGTTAATTTTCTTAAAAACCTTTGCTCCTTTTTTAGCATCACCAGCGTAAATTGAAGAACCTAGTACAAAGGCAACAATTAATAAAATTACTTTATTCATATAACACTCCCTTAATTGATAATGTAACCTGACTATACAGGTTTGAAGTTCAGAAGTTAATGCATCAGGGAGATATTATACCCTTAGGTGATGCCCTAAATTGCGGCACTTACTCAATAGGGCCTGAGACAATGGCCTCACCAGTAGAAAAATCAAGCTCATAGACGACACAATTAGGAATGGGTATATCAAATTTTCCTTGTTTACCACTTTCGATTAAGTAGCTCGCCAGGAGATTTCTTACGACTCCCCCATGAGTAGATATCCCCACCCTTTCAAAATTATTATCCCTTCTTAGCTCATCAATTACTGCTCGCATTCTCACAATGGAAGACTTTCTAGACTCTCCTCCAGGAAAGGAAATTTCAAGATCATCGGGATCTAAAGTCATGAACTTATTCCAAGTATCCTCTCCAAACTTACTTACGATATCACCAAGGAGCATTCCTTCAGCTTCTCCAAAGTGAGCCTCCCGAAGACGAATATCTTTTTCTACTTTGATATCGGTATCACCAATACCAATAACAGCTGTCTCAAAAGCACGGTCTAAATCACTAGAATAAATAATATCTAATTCAAGATGAGAAAGTATCTCTCTCAACTTCAATGCCTGCTCTTGGCCCGTTTTATTCAAAGGAATATTTGAATGCCCCTGAATTCTTCTTTCTTTATTCCAGTCTGTTTGACCATGTCTAAATAGGTAAAATTTCATAAATCTATTTTATCTTGAAGTGTGAGTAAAAAAAAGATAGATTTCCGCCATGTCTTATCTCTACTTCAAAGCAATACATATTATTTTTGTAGTGACCTGGTTTGCAGGTCTATTCTACCTTCCTAGATTATGTATTTACTTTGCAGAAGCAGAACAGAAACCTGAAGTCGAAAAGAGAATATTACAAGCTCAATTTATCATCATGCAAAAGAGGCTTTGGTATGGAATTACTTGGCCATCTTGTGTTCTCACCCTACTTTTCGGTCTTAGTATGATTCATAATTGGTTTCCCCTTAGTGACAGCCCTTGGTTAATTGTAAAGCTTGGCTTTGTCCTCTTTTTATTTCTTTATCATTTAAGCTTAGGCCATATCCGCAAAAAACAAGAATTAGGAACGAGCTCCTACACCAGCACACAACTGCGTATTTGGAATGAAGTCTCAACCATTTTTCTAATAGCGATTGTGTTTCTCGTTGTTCTCAAAAGTATCTTGGCCATGGGACAAGGACTTATAGGACTCGTTCTGCTGATCGCAGTTTTAATGTCTGCAATTATGATCTATCGAAGAAAGCGGCTTAAAAACTCTAAGTAGCCGAAACAAGGGCGTATAAGCTTCTTTCTTTGACCCAAAGATCGAAATCCATATAAAATAGAAAAAAGGAGATTTTATGAAGATCGCTTCTCCATTCATTTCTATATTTTCACTACTTTCTCTACTTCTTTGTTCGTCCCTTATGGCCGAAGAAATTGATTACAAAAGTAAATCAAACGACTACTGGAAGAAAGTACTCACACCTGAACAGTACGAAATAACAAGAGAAGGTGGTACAGAAAGGTCCTTTTCGGGAAAATATAATAAGTTTTATAAAGAAGGTGTCTATAAATGTTCCAATTGTGGGCAAGTCCTTTTTTCATCGGAACATAAATACGACAGTGGCTCGGGATGGCCGAGCTTTAGTGATGTTGCTAAAAAAGGAAATGTTGAAACTCGAGATGACTCAAGTTTTTTCATGAGTCGTACAGAAGTCATATGCTCACGATGTGGAGCACACCTCGGTCATGTCTTTGAAGATGGCCCCAAACCTACAGGTCTTAGATACTGTGTGAATTCTCCAGCACTCATTCATGTTGAGAACGAAAAAAGTGAAACTGACTCAAAAAAGGGAGAAATGAAATAAGAGAGTAATCGCTATTCGTATAGCTCTAACTCTACAAATTTCTCATCAACCTTTTCTTGAAGTTTGGCCAATGTTTGAGATAAATCAGAAATATCTTCCCCAGCAAAAGACTTATCCTGGCAGATTTTCTCATACTTCGAGATGAGTTCTTCTAACTTTATTATTTCTTCCTCTACTTCTTCGATAGGTCTTGTTGGCTTCTTCTTAGAGGTCTCACTCTCACTTATCTTTACTTTTTTACGAGTATTCTTAGGAGAAGTCTCAACCGTAGCTTGGGCATCGTACTCTTCACTATCCCAACCAATTTTATCTAAGAAGTCTTGGTAATTTCCATCAAATAGCGAAGCCTCACCATTTCTAAAAACGATCAATTTATTAACAACATTACTTAAGAGCAATTCGGAGTGAGTAACGACAAATACCACACCTGGAAACTTTTCAATTTCCGAAGTCAGGACTTCAATGGATTCCATATCAAGATGGTTTGTAGGCTCATCAAGCATCAAGATATTTGCAGGAGTGGCCAAGATTTTTCCCAACATGACTCTTGCTTTCTCACCCCCTGATAGCACCTGAACTTCTTTTTCAGCATCATTACCAGGAAACATCATCGCACCACAAAGTCCTCGAACCTCTGTCATAGAAAGGGACTCATTCGCACTCATGATTTCTTGAATAATATTATTAGTAGCATGAAGTCTCTCAACATTCGTTTGACCAAAGTGCCCCATGGATACACCTGGAGCAGTCCAAATAGAACCCTCCCAAGCAGTGAGTTCCCCGGCCAAAACATTAAGTAAGGTTGATTTCCCTTTTCCATTTTTACCAATAATACCTATACGATCATTCTTTCCTACGGAAAAGGAAAGGTCTGAAAATAAGGGTTCATTTTCGTCGTATCCAAAGGTTAAGTTTTTAACTTCCATTGGAAACTTCGAAGGAATATCTTTGTAGTGAAATGAAAACTTGAGTTCAGGTAACTCTTCAAGCATTTCAATTTCATCCATCTTATCAATAATTTTCTTCTTACTATTGGCCTGTCTTGCCTTTGAAGCTTTTGCACTAAATCTTTCTATAAAGTTTTCTAACTCTTTCTTTTTCTTTTCCTGATTTAAGCGTGTTTGTTCATAGATTTCTTCATCAGCTAAAAGTTGTTCATAATATTTATTAGTGTCACCTTTTATTTTTTTTACTCTTTGACGATGGATACCCATGATGTGGGTGCAAACTTTATTCATGAATCCACGATCGTGGGTAATCATTAGAACTTCTCCAGGGAAGTCTCTTAGAAACTGGGCCAACCAGTTAAGCGATACAATATCAAGATAGTTAGTGGGTTCATCCAAAAGCAATAGGTTTGGATTAGAAACAAGTACCTTCGCCAACTTAACCCTAATTTGAAAACCACCCGAAAACTCAGCGGGTGCTCGATTTAGATCTTCATCATTAAATCCTAAACCAAATAAAATCTTTTCACCTCTCCAATGATCATAAATATGCTCTTGAGGTAGCGCTTGAATCACTTCTTCAAGAATTGTTTTTCCAGTAAATTCAAGGTGTTGTTCAAGGGCTCCAAGTCGATAATTCTTAGGTATGGCCATTTCACCAGTGTCGGAAGTCTCCTCACCTTGAATAATTTTAAAGAGCGTAGATTTCCCCATTCCATTTCGACCAACGAGCCCCACACGCTCTTTTGGACCTAAGACAATATTAACGTCTTTAAATAGGATTCTTTCGCCAAATGACTTACTTATTTCTTGCAACTGGATCATTTTTAGTAGATTCTCTGAGTAAATATTAATGGACAGATTAGCGGTATTTACACAATAGATAAAGTGATAAATGACGCTACATAACATTATCCGAATGAGATAATTTACGCTCTCATTTGGATGCACAAAAGGCTTATTGATGACACCTTACAAATTTTTAAAAAACATTGCCGTTGTGGCCCACGTTGACCATGGAAAAACTACTATGGTTGATGGACTTCTTCAACAATCTGGAACTTACGGTGAAAGAGATGAGATCCAAGAAAGAGTTATGGACTCTGGAGAGCTGGAAAAAGAAAGAGGGATCACCATTAAGGCCAAGAACTGTGCTATTTTTTGGAATGATGTAAAAATCAATCTTCTTGATACTCCGGGACACGCCGACTTCGGTGGAGAAGTAGAAAGAAGTTTAATGATGGTAGATGGTATTCTTCTCCTTGTTGATGCAGCTGAGGGTTGTCTTCCTCAGACAAGGTTTGTTCTCTCAAAAGCGATGCAAAGAGGAATTAAAATTGGTGTTGTCGTTAATAAAGTAGATCGTCCTGACCAAAGAGTTGCTGAAGTAAAAGAGGAAATTGAAGATCTCCTACTTGAGCTTGCAACATTCTTAGAAATTGAAGACTTTGATCTCGATATTCCTTTCCTCTACTCTTCAGGTAAAGATGGTTGGTGTAGTGAATCTCCTGATGAAAAAACAGATAACCTAACCGTTCTTCTCGACTTCATGGCCAGTGATTATTTCCCAGTTCCGAAGTTCAATACTGAAACTGATCTGAAGCTTCTTGTTACTAATCTTTCTTATTCTTCCTATCTTGGTTCATTACTTATTGGACGTATCCAAGAAGGTAAAGTTGCGAAACATCAGCAAGCGGCCATCAAAGGAAGAGATAATTCAAAAAATTTCAAAGTTACGAGCATTCAAGTTTACGATAAGCTTGGTACTTCAGAGGTGGACAATGCTGAGGCTGGCGAAATCGTAATCCTCTCAGGGATCGAAGGTGCCGAAATTGGTGATACTGTTTGTACTCATAAAGACAATGAGGCTCTAGAAAGAATTGAAGTTGAACCTCCAACGGTTGGAGTTTTTGTTTCTGTAAATACATCTCCACTTAGTGGTCAAGAAGGTGAATACTTAACTTCACGTAAGCTTGAAGAATTTCTTGAAGATAGTTGTCGTCACAATGTTTCATTGAAGTATGAATCCACTGACGATCCTAAAGTTTATAAATTAATGGGTCGTGGTGAGCTACAATTGGCCATCGTTTTTGAAGAGTTAAGAAGAGAAGGCTTTGAGTTCATGCTCTCTCGTCCAGAAGTTCTCTTCAGAGAAGAAGAAGGTCAAAAGACAGAACCTTATGAGAAGCTTGTTCTTGATATTCCTTCAGACTCAACTGGTGCAGTTACAGAAAAACTGGCCATGAGAAAAGGGATCATGGAAGGAATGATTCCAATTGGAGATACTCGTACAAGAATGGAATTCAGCATTCCTTCAAGAGGGCTTATTGGATACCGTTCACGCTTCTTAACAGATACTCGTGGTGAAGGGATTATGAGTTCTGAATACCTTGGTTATCGTCCTTATGCTGGAGATATGTTGGCCCGTCAAAATGGAGCTATCATTGCAGACAGACCAGGAAAACTAACTCCCTATGCACTTTTTAATTTGCTTAATCTTGGACAACAATTCGTTAAGCCAGGTGAAAAGTGCTACGAGGGTATGGTAATTGGTGAATATAACAAGACAAACGATACGAACGTTAATGCGGTTAGAGAAAAACACCTCTCAAGTATGCGTACTGCAGGTAAAGATGTGAATATCTCTTTACCTCCTGTTCAGCCTAGAACACTTGATTGGGCACTTGATTGGATTGATAATGATGAATGGGTTGAAGTAACCCCAGAATCGATTAGAATTAGAAAGAAAGTTCTCGAGTCTAATAAAAGAAGCGTTATCAGAAAGTAAGGAGTCGTTTTGAAAAATCTATCCCTAATACTTAGTTTATTCCTTTTTATCTCTCATTCATTTGCTGCTAAAAAAGCAGATGTTGAGCTTCCCGACAATATGAATCTTGCCGGAAAAGAGCTGGTACTAAACGGTATCGGGATTAGAAGAGCCACTATTTTCAATGTTAAAGTTTACGTAGGTGGACTTTATGTATTGAAAAAGTCACAAGACGCAAATGAAATCATTAATGCTGAAAATCCGAAGCATATCACTATGAAGTTTGTAAGAAGTGTAGATGCTGAGGATTTACAAGATGCATGGCTTGAAGGCTTTAAAGCTGCAGTATCTGAAGAAAATCGTAAACCGATGATGGAAGCATTTAAAAAGTTTAATGCTACGATGAAAGATGTAGAAGAAGGTGATAGCATCCTTATCAATTTTCTAGATCAAGGAGTCCAAGTTTCAGTGAAAGGACAAAAGCATCCTTTTATTGGCGACAAAGCCTTTTCAAAGGCCTTACTTAGCATTTGGTTTATCAATGCTAGAGATGAGCGCTTAGGAGATGAGCTTCTTGGGAAAGAATAGTAATTAAAAGTCTTTGATTAAATTTCCAATGACATGAGTGGGGTTATTTTTAACCCAACTTTTTTTACCTATTTTCCTAACTTCCTCAATGGCCTCAAGCAGACTTTCTGCACTTAGTTCATCTTCCTCAATAACCTTACTTCCTAATATTTGATGCGCAGAAATGGCGTTATGATATTGCTCATTTTTTTGAGCAATTTTTAAAGGTATAAATATAGATGCCTTTCCAAGCGACATAAGTTCAACCACAGTCCCAGCTCCAGAGCGTGAAATGATCACTTCGGCAGTCTTCATAAGATCGATCATCTCTTTTCCGATAAAACCGTAAACTTTATAAAATGGAGTTTCTCTGCTTTGGTATTCGCTTTCATAAGCTTTGCCACACTGATGAACGATGAAGAACTCATTTTCAATCTGTGGTCTAATCTGATCCAGAATATCATTGAGTAGTTTTGAGCCATTCCCCCCTCCCGTCAAAAAGAGGACAGGACGCTCTATATCCTTTAGAGTAAAATCTTTGATCTTGGTTTCCTCAGCAATAGGAGTAAAGATCTCCTCCCTTAAAGGATATCCCAAATGCTTGACTTTATTTTGTGGAAAATATTTTAAAGAATCCTCAAATGTGACGAGCACCATATCTGCAAAATAACTACATATTTTATTGGCCAGTCCCACTCGTGTCGTTTGCTCGTGTACGATAATTTTCTTGCGCTGAAGCCAAGCTGCAAATACCACAGGGACAGTAACAAATCCGCCTGTAGCGATGACAACTGAATGAGCCCGCTTCCACTTCAACAATAAGAAAAAAGACTGAACCGTTCCCTTTATAATTCTCAAAATATCGAGAAAGTTCTGCCAAGAGAAGTAGCGTCTCAACTTACCAGTTGAAATGCTATAGTACTCAAGCGAGTTTTTTGTGAAAATTTCTTTTTCTATCCCTGACTTACTTCCGATAGAAATAAATCTCGCATCAGGACATTCTTTCTTGAGGTAATGAAAAAGAGTGAGGGCAGGAAGGACATGTCCTCCACTTCCTCCACCGCAAAATATAAAATTTGAATTCTTAGACAAGCTACACTCCAACTTTTGCCAGCCTTAGGGCAAGTGATTAAAATTGTAGAAAGAATTGGTCATTTAGACAACTTATCCCGACCTCTCAACGTTCAGTAAGGAACCCTATGCCCGAATGGATTAATATATTTCTTCTTTCCTTAGCAGCAGGTGCCTCAATCCCCCTCGGTACAGCTTTAGGCTTTATCAACAAAATACAACCTCAATGGCTAAAGGAAGAACTGCGCCACTTTATCCTCTCCTTTGGCGGTGGCGCTCTTTTAGCGGCAGTATCCCTAGTCTTGATCCCCGAGGGACTTGAAAATCTCTCCCTCTCCCTCGCTGTCATTAGCTTCTTAACGGGTGGAGTCTTCTTCATGCTCATAGATCGCTCTATTGAAAAACGTGGGGGCTCAGTGGCCAATATGATTGCTATGATGACAGATTTCATCCCAGAAGCCCTTGCCCTTGGAGCTTCCTTTGCTCACAACAAGGCCACAGCTATCTTAATGGCCGTTCTTATCGCAATTCAAAATATTCCAGAAAGCTTTAATGCTTATAGAGAAGTAACTGAGCACAACGACGTAAGCAAATCTAAATGGATTATTTTATTCTGTCTCCTCGCATTGGTAGGCCCTATAGCGGCGCTGAGTGGCCACTTCTTTCTTCAAACAGAACCTCTTATCAAATCTACGATTATGATGTTCTCTGCTTCAGGAATCCTCTATTTAATTTTTCAGGATGTAGCGCCACAATCCAAGCTTGAAAAATCCTGGGCACCATCATTAGGTGCAGTTCTAGGCTTCCTTGTGGGCCTGATTGGTCACATGCTTACTCAATAATAAATTAAAAAATCGGAAAATAGGCACAAAAAAAGCTAGTTCGTGACTAGCTTTTAAAATATTTTTGGTGCCGCAGGAGGGACTTGAACCCCCACGCCAAAGGCACTAGATCCTAAGTCTAGCGTGTCTACCAATTTCACCACTGCGGCATTTATGAATCAAACGTGGAGATATTTTTACTCTATGTGATCAAAATTGACAAGAACTAAGTCAGATTTTTTACTATTTTATAATATTTTTAGGAATTAAGAGGCCTTTCTTCCAAGAACATCCAACTTTCTTTCCAGCTCACGAACTTTAACATTTAAGGTCTTATTCTCTAAAGTCACTTTATGGAGCTCCGTCTTCTTGTCTGCCAGCTCTTTCTGGGCTTTAGAGTGGGCCTGCTTCATCTTATCTTGCATGATTTCCATTTTCTTAATTTTATTCTTAACTTTAGGATCTACAGCCCCCGAACCTGCACCAGCTTGCGCACGTCGTTTCTCTTGCTTTTTAAATCTTTCAAGCTGAGCATTCACAAATTTTAGCTTCTGCTCATAAGACTTAGCATGAAGAACAGATTCTTTATTAGTCTGATTAAGATCTTTAATTGTCTCTTTAAGAAGCCTAATTTCCTCTTGAGATTTTTTATGACTAGTTTGATTTCCTTCTTCTATATATTTTGCAAGTAACTTTTCTTTCGCTTCAAGTTCCTTTTCTCGTCTTTGCGCTAAAATTTCGGCATCCCTTTTTTCCGACTTAACTTTTTCTATTTCAGCATTAAAGCCAGCAATTGATTTCTTAAGTCTTTCATTCTCAGCAGCCATATCTTGTATATCATTCGTATCTAGATTAGTTCCCGCATTGGCCTTAGAATTTTCGTACATATAATTAATTTTCTTCTTTAAAGATTCGACTTGAGATTTAAGCTTTTCGTTTTCTACTTCTAATTGTAAATGATGTCCATTTGCAGACTCTTCACTCTGATCGGCACCTTCATTCACGCTATTGCGACTTTCTTGATCAAATTGACTTTCTCCCTCAATATCCGCATCCGCAGCTCTTCTCTCATGGAAATCCAAGACCTTTGCTTCTTTTTCCATTTCTCTAACTTTTACATTTAAGTTTCCATTTTCTATTTTAAGTCGAGTGATCAACTCCTTCATTTTATCAACTTGCTTAATTCTTGCCTCAAGCAATGATTCTACTTTCTCAAGTCTAAATCTTTGCCTGATTTCTTGATTAACACCATCAACACTTTCCTCTACCCATTGCTCAGTAGCACTTTCACTCAATTCTTTTACAACCTGCTTACTATCTTGTTCATTCACTCCAAGTTCAGACTGGAAAATACCTTCTACTTTTTCATCGACTTTATCGTGGCCAAAATCATCTTCAGAGAGAGAAGACAGCTCAACATTCATTTTTTCAAGAACATTCTTTCTCTTCAGTTCCCAAACTTCTTCATCATCGAATATCTGTGAAGCTCTAACTCTCTCATTTATTTCATCTTGATCATTCTTAGGTTTTGACTCAGAAGATTCAACCTCTCGAACATCATCTTTAATGACTTCTGTTACACCAGATACTTTTTGAATTCCTTCATCAAATTGCTCATAGAGAGAGCCTTTTACTTTGATAATATCCTCAGATAGATCTTCTTTACTTCCAGCAATTCTTCTTACTTGATCTGTAGAGAGTTCGGTAACACTTTTAATCACCTGAGAAGCATATTCCTTATTATCGATCTTCCCCTTAACTCTGCGAATTTCCTCATCAAGGTTTTTCTCTTCTTCTAAACTAACTCCACTTTTAAGAAGTCTAACTAATTCTTTTTTCTCAGTTTTATTCAATGAATTAGATTGTATTCGTCTTGGATAAGTTGAAAGTAAATCATCCAGGTCATCAGCATCAAAATGATCAGAAACAGGAATTCTTACGTGATCCTTAAGAGCTTTATAAATCCCTCGTATTTTAACAGGATTGACGGCCTCTATGCCCTGACTTTCTTTTTTGGAAATATATTTCTTAGGAAGTCTATCCTGTACTTCTCTATGCTTAGATATATTGGTCAAAGAGTGATTTAGAAAAGTATTTACCGAGTTTTCGACTTCGATCTTATCCAGACCAAGAGACTTTATATCATGTAAAATTAGAGAGCTGTATTCTTTCTGTTTTTCCCATATCCCTTCATAGAACCAACAGCCTGTTACAACTAATTTTTCACTTGAATCGATTGTGAAGAGATTTAGTAAATCTGTATATTTCAAGATATCTTTAAAGAGCTCAGAGCTATATTTTGATTTTTCATTGAGACTATCTCTAATATTATCAAAGACAAATGCATTATTTTTACAGTGTACTTGAATGAAAAAAGTATCTTCAGAGAAACCACAATCAAGTTCAACAGGAAAATTAATAATTTCAGACTTCTTTAATAGAGTTAAATAGCTTAAAAGATTTATAACAAAGGGTCTAACAGCATGAGCATCGACCTTCCTCTCTAAAGCAAAGTTTAAAACAATATCTGAAATATGGCCTATTGAGTATTCATTAAGAACTTTAACCGTAAAACTCTTCTCTATTAGATCATCTTTCAGATCATCTATATTCAGTGAACCTACATTCCCTGCCGCTCTACGCATAATCATTTGTGCGACTTCACTTTTGAAGATCTGATCATCAACATAGGCACACGGAGCTCCAGCAAGGTGATCTAAGTCAACTGCTTGGAAAAAGAGATTTTCATTCTCATCTCCACAGGAAAAAATATATTCATTTGGCGAGTTAGAAATATAATCCCCCATAGAGTTTCTAAACTCCGTTGGTATATTTCCATTAAATAAGATTTTAAAATCTTTACTCACCTTACAGTCCAGAAATCTTTAAAAAGTTATTATTCTTAACACTCGCAGAATGAACCGTTGAAGAAATGACTCTTCTTATTCGATCTGACTTATTTTTTTCACTAATAAATAAATCATTAAACTTACGTTCAATTAATTCACTTAGAGCGAAGGATTCTTTATTGATATTATTTGAAATAAGAATGACAAGAAGCTCAAGATCATTACATTCATTCATCTTTACGTTTCTTAGAAGCCCATTTCCAAAATAGTCTTCTATTGAAAACTCAAGAAGACGTGCATATTCTCTATTTATAAGTTGCTGTTCCAATCTCTCAATAGAAGATTTTAATTTTTCAATATAATTTTTTTCCAAAATATTACGTTCTTGAGCATTAAGAGATGACCATCCCTTCTCACTGATCTGATCAAGAATCTTCATTTCAGAATTAGACCAATCTTTAGTTTGATAAAGCGGATCTGCATATAAAAATACTTTGAATAAGTCTCTCATTACAGAGAGACTCGCATAGCCCATTAGAGTAGAAAAATATCCAATCACTGAACTGAGTAGGATATTTCTAGCTTGAATTTCAATCGGTAAGTTTTCATAGTTCTCATAGAAATCAGACTTTTGAATATCACAACCTAAAAGCATTAGCGCCGTAAAGTCGAGAAAGCTTCTCTGAGCTTCATCACCATGCCAAAGAGATGGTGCAGACCAATTAATAAACTCGATTCTCCAATTATCAACTTCTATTAAGTCTATTGGCTTCTTTGTTTCTAATTCATGAAGCCTTTCAAAAAACAGGAGCCCTTCTGACACCCAATCAATATCGATCTCCCAAGACATTTCAAACGCTTCAGGATTTTTTAAAATTTTTTCGATTTCTCGAGAAGTTAAATAACTTCCTCTATTATGAATTTTAAGTTTTTTTCCATTAGACTTAAGCCAGAATACGTCAAAAAAAGTAAAGGGAAGCCTCTGCAATAATTTTATTGCCTCTCTTTTTTTCAAGAAAGTTTTTAGTTCCCAATAGTTAGTGATCCTAGTCTCCTTGGAATTAGGGAATTATCCACTTAACTTATCGGAATATTTAAGAATTTTTAAAGGTAGAGGATGGTATTTTCAGGGAAAGGAAAAAGAAAAAGTCGGTCATTACAAGAAGTGAAATTAGTAAGTTACACCCTTCACTTCTTAAATGACCGAGCCAAAGACTTGGTTATTTACCTTTTAGTTTAGGGTCAAGTGCATCTCGAAGAGCATCCCCTAAAATATTAAAGGCCAATACAACAATCATCATCGCTGCAGTGGCTGCGGCCAATTGCCACCAGTTACCACGGGCCAGCTCAAGCTTAGCATCATTAATCATAATTCCCCAACTAGGTTTGCCCTGAACCCCAAGACCAAGATAACTCAAAATTACCTCAGACTTAATGGCCACTTGAAACTGAAGCGAGAAATTAATAATCACAATATGAAATACATTGGTAAGAATATGTTTGAAGATTTTTCTAAAATCTCCACCACCAATTGCAGAAGCAGCTTGTACATAGTCCCTATCCTTGTGCCTAATAAACTCACCACGTATAAGACGACATAGACTAACCCAAGTTGTGAGACCTAATGCTAGATAAACAGCGAGAATACCTTTTCCTAATATAAAAGTGATCGAAACTAAAAGCATGAATGTTGGAATGGAAGTAAAAGTCGTATAAAACCAAACGATGAATTCATCAACCTTTCCACCATAGTAGCCAGCAATGGCACCAAGGAATACTCCAATAACCATGGATATCAACCCAGTGACAAGACCAACAGACATCGCAATCTCTGTTCCTTTAATCGTCTTTGCTAAAACACTTCTTCCAAAAATATCGAGACCAAATAAATAATCGGCAGATGGTGGAGCATAAGATGGCCCAACTTCCTCAGACCAACCAGAAGCGATAAGTCCAGTCGCTGAAAGTACGGCCAGAAGAGAGTAAAATAGAACTATAATTAAAGAGGTAACAGCAAGTTTATCTTTAATTAATGTTTTTAAAGCATGTTGCCATAATGAGTTTGAAGAACCTGATGCCATTATTTTAACCTCACTCTTGGATCTACTAAAGTATAGAGAAAATCAGTCAAAACACTGAACATAATATAGGCCACTGAGGTTAAAACAGTCATGGCCTTGAGAACAGGAAAGTCTGAAGTATTGATGGCCTTAAGAGTTATCCCTCCAAGACCTGGAATCGAAAAGAATGATTCAATTAGAATCGAGCCCATAATCAGAAAAGGTATTTGAATAATTACATAAGTAATAATCGATACCATCGCATTCTTTAAAACATGTTTAAAAAGAATCGTTCTCTCATTGAGACCTTTTGCACGAGCTGTTCTTACATAATCTTGGTAGATCTCATCTAACATAACCGTTCTATAGAAACGCACATCTGGACCAACGGTTAAGATTACCCAAATAATAATGGGTAAGAGAACATATGGGATAAAGTCAGGAAAACCCTCTTCATAGCCTGAAATCTCAAACCATCCCAATTTAAAAGCAAAGAACCATTGTCCAAAGAGGATGTAAGCAAGTGAGGAAACACTCATCAGTGCAACACAGAACAATACCACACTCTTATCAATAAACTTTCCTCTGTAGAACGACACGAGCAAACTAATCGAAATCGAAATCAGAAAAGATAAGGTAAATGCAGGAATGGTTACTGTCATTGAAGGTACAGCCCCATTTTTGATCATGTCAAAAATATCCTGCTTGGTAGACCAACTTCTCCCAAAGTCGAAAGTGAAGGCAGATTTAACAATATCAAAATATTGGATATGCCATGCGCGATCTAATCCTAGCTCAGTACGAAGCTCAAGCATCTGTGCTTTTGAAGCGTGCTTGCCCAACATAATAAGTGTGGGGTCAGGGGAAACAACATTGAATAGAATAAAGATTATAAAACAAACCCCTAGTAGGACTGGGATCACATACAATAATCTTCTTAGTATGTAGGAATAAACATTCACTTTAAATACACCTTTTGAATTTCAACTATTAAAGCTTATCCATTATTTCAGTTTTCTTTGCCTCATCGATATCGATGAATTTTCCAATACCTGAATCAAAATCAGTTGCTACATAATTTTTAATCCAGCCATGTTTAACTACAAAAGTCTGACGGTGAACACCATACATCAAAGGCATCTCTTCTGCTGCCATCCTGTTCATTTTTTCATACAGTGCCGTTCTTTCAGGAGAATCCTGCATAGTAGAGGCAATTTTGAAAAGTCTATTGAACTCAGGATTATCGTATCCTGATCCGTTAGCTCCAGGAGCACGATTAGGTCCATAGAGCAGCTGCAAGAAGTTCTCAGCATCAGGGTAGTCGGCTCCCCATGCGATTCCATACATCATGATACTTCTTCTTGTGATTTTTCTTTGAAGTTCAGGAAATGGGTTTTGGATAACTCGAATATTGATACCAATTTTTTTCATTTGATCTCTAAAAAATTCGGCCATCTGGAATGAAGTCGTACTTACTGGACAGTCATAAGTGATTGAAGGAAGCCCTTTTCCTTCTGGATATCCCGCTTCTGCTAGCAATTTCTTCGCTTTCTCAATATCCTCTGCTCTTCCTCTACCTTTATAGGGATTTTCCATTGTATCAATATGTCCCGCGATTCCAGGAGGAACAATGGATTGAGCTGGAATAGCTTGATTACTATAGAAAAGCTTATTCGCGGTTACATTATCGTAGGCTAAAGACATTGCCTGTCTAAGTTTCTTATTCTTAAAGATTTCTAAGTCGTGATTGAATCCCGAGTAAGTAATATCCAGGGCAGGAGAAACAATCAGTTCAATCCCCTTTTCCTTAAAGTCAGGAGCTAAGTTTTTAGCATCAGGTATGGCCGAATCAAAATTATCTTTTGGAACAGTTAAGTAGTCGACTCGTCCTTTTTGAAAGTTAAGCCAACGAGGCTGAGACTCTTCCATTACTTTTACTGTGATAGCATCGACAAATGGAAGCTTCTTTCCACAATATTTCTTGGCCATTTCAGCATATTCTTCAGAGGCATCACAAGGAAAGGTCTCCTCTCTATAATTAGGACTCTTCACATAGCGAATCTTTTTATTTTGCTTGAAAACACCGCCATCTATTTTAAAAGCGCCGGTACCAACAGGATGGTTCAAGAATTCCTTACCGTATTTTTCAACAACTTCTTTTGCCACAACAAAAGTAAAGGGCATGGCCAGTCCATAGAGGAACTGAGGAAACTTCTTGTTTAAAGTAAATTGGAGTGTGTATTTATCAAGGGCCTTCATCCCCTCAACTTCTTCATTATAATCAGTTTCAGGTAGCTCAGTATATTTTGCTCTCCACTCATCAAGACCTTTAATTCGTCCTTGGAGTAACCACCAGCCAAGTCCTTGGAGTCGAGGGTCTGCTAATCTTTTTAAAGAATAAACAAAGTCAGCAGCAACGAGTTCTCTTCCCTTTCCTTCAGCAAAGGCTGCATCATCTTGGAATTTTATCCCTTTCTTAATTTTAAAAGTATAAACCAAGCCATCTTCAGAAACTTTTGGAAGTGACTCAGCGAGATTAGGAATTAAAGTAAATGGCCTTTTTACGTAATTGTATTGGAGAAGGCCTTCATAAACTCTCGCCACTTCATTCGCAGAATATCTGTCATTCGCATAGATAGGGTCATAACCCTTGATCGTAGAAACAATTGCGATATTTAACATTTTGCCATCGAAATTCTCTTTCTTCGTACAAGAAGTTAAGCCAAGAGCAAAACTTAGAGCACTAAGCAATACTAAAAATGTTTTGACGATATTCATCATGAAAAAAATCCTTTGCCTGAGATACATTGAAATTCAATTGTAGGGGGTTCTTATATAAGAAAAATTGTTAATTTTAAAGGGATTAAGAAAATGATAGAAACACATCGCATCAAGAATTAGAGTTCACAACTAGAAACAAATAACTGCAATTGAATGTAGTCTTTCTCAAATCCTTGAGCTTTGCGTGACCCTTTTGAGCTAGAGTTTCTCGCTATCGACAATCCAATACGTTCATAGAACTTTTCATCTTGGTTAAATGAGAACGATTTAAACTTAAAGGTAAATTCTTTAGATATCTGCACTTCTCCGAAAATATCTTCGCCATCATGGTAGAAGCCCCAGCCATGGGCCTCAGCAGAAGAAGTATCTTTATGACTCACCACCCAAGTAAATTCAGATAAACGCTGAAAGAATTTCCCTAAGAGAACGCGATCCCGTTTTGACTTGATATCGAGTTTGAGTCGTTTTGCGAAAGTCCCTCTCACCTTGTAAGGCTCTCCCAACTTACGAGGAATATCTAATTCGAGAATTTCTTGACCAATGATCGGAAGATTTAGGCCCAAAGCCCATCTTTGCTCTCTATCTTTTAAAAGAGATTCATAGTTAAAGAGGTGTCTTCCCCCTTCAAACTCGATACGACCCTTACCAGAGCCTGTTAAACAAATCCCTTGTAGACTTTGTACAAGGGATTTATCAGATTTTTTTTGAAAGAGGGAACAAGATGATGTGGTTGCTAGTCCAACGAGAACTAATCCACAACAGAGGAAGCGGGTAACCTTAGATCCTTTAGAGGTCCAAGGGAGTCGAGAATATCTTTTCTTTCCGATTCTAGTTTGCAATTTCTTAGCGCCTCTACAAAGTATTTCTTTGCCATATCAAATTTTTCTAGGTCACGATAAATAATAGCTAAATGTTTCGTGATGACAACATCTGTCTTAACTAAGTCAAAGGCTTTTTGAATTTCAACAAGAGCTTTCTCTATTTTTCCGGTTTTATAATAAAACCAACCCAAGCTATCTCTAATATAGCCATCCTCAGGCTTAAGAGAAACGGCTTTTGTAATCAAACGATACGCTTCATCAATATCATCCCCACTCTCTAGAAGAGAGTATCCTAAGAAATTAAGAGCATCAGCATTATTAGGATCATCATTCAAGATGGCCTTAATAATTTTACGAGAAGATATATAGTCTTTATTTTTTTCGTATAGGGAGGCTAGGTAGTAATCGTGATTTTCTGTGTAATCATTTACTTCACGAACCTTTTCCAGTGATGCAATAGCATCTCCGTATTGGTATTGAGACTCATAGTAAGTGGCCATCATTACCTGAAACTCAACTTTTAAAGCTTCTACTTTTTGACCTCTTTCTTCTAAGTGGCTGACATAGTTTTTTGACCATTTATTATGATCAAGTTCAACTAGAATTTGCATAATTTTAGCCATCTGAAGGGAGCTATCTGCATAGAGATTACTTGTTTCTGGAATTTGTCCAAAATAGTCCATCGCCATTTCTGGTTTCTCTACTTCTTGATAAAGAGTTCCTAAGTAGTAGAGAACTTTATCAGAAGACGGGACTGCCGCTAAAATTTCTTTAAAGACTCCAATAGCTTTATCAAAAGATTTAGCATCAGTATAAAGAATCCCTAAACGAACTTTTAAGTTCAGATCACTAGCATCTAAAGAGCTCAATCGTTCAGCATACGGTAAGACCTCTGCAAACATTTCTTTTGAAAACATCAACTGTACTAAACGAGAAAGAACAGGAAAAGACTGAGGAGAAGCTTCGAGAAAGTTTTTGTAAACTTTAATAGCTCCTTTTGTATCGCCTTTATCTTCTTTTGTAAGTCCCATCGCCATTGCCGCTTGGTAGTAAGTAGGGTCAACTTTCAAAGCGTGTTTAAACTTCTTTTGGGCAAGAGAGATTTTTCCCTCTTTAAGAAATACTTTCCCATTATAATAGAGAAAGCTTGCTCTCTTATTTTTCTTAAAACATTTATCCAGTAAATGATGAGACTTCTTATACTTCGCTTCCATTCCGTAGGACTTCGCAAGAAAAATACATGCCTCTTCATTTCCAGGATGCTTCACCATTACTTTAGAATAAGTTTCTCTCGCCTCTTCTTTCTCTTCGAGTGCTGTTTGAACACCTCCAAGAATTAATCCAAGAGTCTCGTCTTTATAATCACTTTCAACCAGTAAAGGTTCTAGAATTTCTTTTGATTCCTCAAGACTTCCTATACGGATAAGTTCAACCGCATATTTTTTTCGAATATAAAAGTCTTTGGGTTGTAGAGCGACAAGATGCTTAAAGATATAAGCTGCCGTATGGGAATCACCTCTCATCGATGCATCATTGGCCTTAAAAAAGAGATCATCTGTTACAAATTTTACGGCTTCAGGACCCTCTTTTTTTGCGCTGGCCACCATCTCTTCCATTCTCTTATCGAGATTATCAAAAGCTTTTGCAACTTCTTCATCACTTAGCTCTTTTTCTCCATTCGAGGACGCACTTGAAATCTTTTCTTCAGGAGAATTTTGCTGACCCTCTCTATGACCGGTAGCACAACCTACCAGAATGAGACTTAGTAGTAATACGGGGGCGGTTTTATTTAATTTCATTTATCCAACCTTACTCTTGATTTCAACTTTAAGAGCTTTAGAGAATTACCATTCTCGCTCTCTAGACTTTTTCGTCCTCTTCCTCCGTGAAACTTAGGGTTAATGCGATGTTTCTATTATACAAGCAATATTTACCGGCCCTAAGGGGCTTGAGAGATTCCGACCTAACTAGTCAAAAACACGAAATCTGAATCCTGACAGTGGTTTCTGTAAGGATTTTTCCCTGTATTTAGGTTGACAGCATCATTTTAATGCTGCTATCCATAGACCTCGCAAAGTTAAGCAAGGCATTATGTCGATTTTAAGGCGATATCGGCTTTTTAAGTAACTGAAATCAGAGGCTAAAAAAGCAAAATTATTGAAATCCCATAACCTTCTTAAGAAAATATTACACTGCGTGTTAAGTAATTAATCAAACGTTGATATAAGACTTGCACCAGAGCACTTTTGCCATGCGCCTCTAAATAAGTGCAATTTTATAAAGAGTTAATAAATTTTAATTAAATAATAACAGGATAAGTTTTAATCCTTCACACAAATAGGGGAAACAAAGATGAATGACGTAAGAATCATCAAGCGCTACCAAAACCGTAAACTTTACGATACACACCAAAGTTGTTACGTAACATTGGAAGAAATTGCTCAAATCATCCGTGAAGGGCATGAGATCCAAGTAATTGACAACAAAACTAAGAACGACATTACTTACACAACTCAAATTCAACTTCTTTTTGATCAAGAGAAAAAATCTACAAAAGCTGGTGATACAGAACTTCTTAAGAGAGTAATTCGCTCAACTGAAGGGACATTCACTGGTTATATCCGTGGTCTTGAAGGAATTGAAGCACCAGTTGTTGAAGAAAAGCCTGCTAATGAAGAATTCAAGCCTTTCATGAACAACAATGAGTTCTCTACTACGACAACAACTACCACAGTTGAAACTAGCAACACTTTAAACTAAAATTAAAAGTGTCGGCTTTAATTAAAAAGCCTGCTAAATAGAGATTGAGTAGATGAAATCAAAAATTAATTTCGTTACAAAAATATTAATGCCAGTGGTTCTTTTGACCACTGGCATTTCTGTTTTTGCCAAATCAAAAATCCAAAATTTAACCTCTAGCGAGTCCGCATCTCAGGTAGCGACCCAAATGAGTTCCTACTCTGACCTTCAGAAACATTCTGTTGGAATTGGAGTTGGTCAGACATTTGTTGCTGGAGACTTTGGGGATACTGGTGAAGACAAAATCACTTGGGATCTTCTTTATAACTACACTGCAAGTTATTCATTCGATCTCCTTGTTGACTTTCATCACTCCAAACAATCTTTTGCCAATACCTATACTCAACTTACTAGTTTGAATATGGGATTTAAGTCAAAATTCTATCAAATTGATAACTTCTCACCATTTGCTGTGGCAGGACTAGGATTCTATGCTCCTAAAGTGAGAAGACAAATCGGTAACGATTTAGTTGAGTCTAAGACAAAATTAGTCTTTGGCTACCATTTAGGTGGTGGTGGTGACCTTAAGTTAAATGACAAAATGACGGTTGGGCTGTATGCTTCATACCATAATCCTTTTGACGTTAAACAAGAAGTAGGTCCACAAGTTGAAGGAAGATACTACAAACTCCTTATTACTGCCTTCTATACTTTCCAGTAAAGAAAACCCAGAAAAACGTCTTTTTATAGTTACCGGTAAGGGTGGAGTTGGAAAAACAACCCTTGCCATGGCCTTTGCCAAATACCTAAAAGATTCTGACTCTAGAAAAGTTCTCTATAATAGTTTTGATCAGCCTTTGCCAGAAGGTTTGCTCAAAGAGCTTTCGATCCCCTACTTCAAACTTTGCATGGACACTTCGGCCAAAGAATATATTGGCAAAAAGCTACACTCGGAGACTGTTGCGGGCTGGATTATGAAGACTCCCTTCTTTAGCTCGCTATTTAATATGTTACCAGGACTTGGTCATATGATCCTACTTGGCCATATTATCAATATGCTTGAAGAAGATCCTGAACTCACCATTGTCATCGACTCACCAAGTTCAGGGCATGCAATAACCATGTTCGAAAGCCCACTTAACTTTCGAGATATGTTTAGAACAGGGCTTATCGTCAATGATATCGACCGAATGGAAGATTTTCTCTTTAAGAATAAACATCTTCAAGTTCTCATTGCAGCACTTCCTACATTAATGGCCACGCAAGAGGCAAAGGATCTCGCTGTTGAACTTGAACAGAGAAATGTAAAAGACCCACTTTTTATACTCAATGATTTGCTTCATTTAAATTCAGCTGTGCAAAACTCTCAAAATACCAATGAAGATCATTCCCAGAATAATGACGAACTACCTCAATTCATAAAAGAGAAGTGTAAACTTGAATTAGAAGTTCTTAAGGAACTCGATCAATCATGGAATCCTATTGCTCACTTTTCAGAAACCAATAATAAAAATCTCGTAACCGCCATTGTTCATTATCTTAATCATGGGGGTAATCCATCATGACTCAAGAAATAAGTTTAAAGCCTATAGAGATTTTTTGTGGAACTGGTGGTGTTGGGAAAACAACCCTAGCGACAAGTAGAGCCCTATTTCTGGCCAAACAAAAAAAGAAAGTTCTTCTTATCACCATTGACCCTGCTCGACGCCTTAAGCAAGTTCTTGGATTAGAAGATAAAGAAATTGGTGCCCTTCATAAAATTGACTGTGCCATTTTTGATGAACCCAATGTGGAATTTAGTGCACTATTAATGTCCCCTAAAACCACTCTTCAAAGAATGGCCCAAAAGTCTGAAAATGAGCGTGAACTCGATAATCCTATTGTTAATATTCTTACCCGCCCTTATGGAGGTATGAATGAAATTATGGCCATCATTGAAGTTCAATATCAATTATCGCTAAAAGAATTTGATACGATTATCTTAGATACTCCCCCAGGAAAACACTTCATCGACTTTCTTCAATCCAGTGAAAAGATTAAGCAATTCTTCGATAAGTCCTTTGTTGAAATCTTTAAATATATGGGTAAAAAGTTTAACCGTAATGAAGAGGGACAAAAATCGGGTTTTCTCTCATTGATTGTGACCTCGGGAATCAAGAAGCTTCTTAAGTACCTAGAAAAAGTAACCGGTGCCGACTTTGTTGAAGACTTCATAGAGGCCATTAGTGGTCTTTATCTGAATCGCCAGTCTTTCCTTGATGCCCTTGAGTTTCAAGAGAATCTAAAAAAAGAGTCTTATTCCAACTGGTTTCTTGTGACAAGCGTGGAGCAATTCAAGCATGATGAAGCAAAAGAGCTTCAAACAGAGGCCAATCAGTTCATGCATAAGGACTCGTATTTACTAGTCAATAAATCTCTTAGTCCTTTCCTCGAAAAGTGGCAGCCTAACGACCAAAACAGTGAACTTATTCGTCTTAGACAGTCTATGAAAGATAGGGAAAATAAGATAAAACAGTTATCGAAAACTGTAGGACATAAGGCAGAGATTTTCTTTCCTGAAGTATTGGGCGCACTGCCCCAATCGCATGTCAAAGAGCTTGCTCAGCATTGGAAATAAACCCCCTCTATTCCTACTCCCCTTTCATCTAAGTAAGGACTAAAAATGAAGTACCAATACAATACAAAAGAAGAGCTCGAAGCTTTTATTAGCTCCCATTGGAATGAGGTCAACGATTACCTTGATCAAAATATGATGAGCCTACCGACACCAATTTATTCCAGTGTCGATATTAGAGAAAGTAAAACGAAGTTTGCTCCTGTGGATATGAATATTTATCCTGCTGGATTTAACAACCTTTGTCTTATGGATCTCGATTATTCAAGCCGTGTTTTCAAAGAGACGATCCATTCTCAGTTTTCCCAACTTGAAGTAAAGAAAATAGGAATTATACATGAGTCTCACACCAAGAACTTATTCTATCTTGATCACTTAGCATTTCTTCAAAAATCATTAAGCGATTCAGGTTTTGAAGTCTATTTCATTGGTTTAGATGAAGAGCTTTTTGCAGAAGAATCTGCCCTAACTTTGATGAGTCATTCTAAATTTCAGATTGAAATTTACAAAGGTCAAATTAAAGAAGGAGTTCTTTGGGCAGGAGAGCATAAACTTGATCTTGCAATTCTAAATAATGATCAATCCAATCCTCTAAATGTGGAGTGGGATATTCTTAAAACCCCAGTCGTACCCACCCCTCGAATTGGTTGGTTCAGAAGACAAAAGAATGAACATTTTAAAATTTATTCTGAGGTGGTCGCTGACTTTTCAAATAAATTTTCAATTAATCCCGATCTTCTTATGGCGAAGTTTGAAACCATCGAAGGTGTAGATTTTTCTAAGAAAGAAGGACTAGAAGAACTTGGCCAAAAAGTAGATCAACTCATTTCCACACTTCCAGAGAAGAGTAAAGTTTTTGTTAAGGCCAGCCAAGGTACTTATGGAATGGGTATTTCGGTAGTGGGATCTGGAAAAGAAATTATCGAAATGAATCGTAAAAATAGAGACAAGATGAATATCGGTAAGAACAAGATTAAATTCACATCTGTCATTATACAAGAAGGCGTAGACTCTATGCTTAAATATGATGATATGGCTGCGGAAGTCGCCATTTATCTTGTTGGTGGGAAGTCCGTTGGTGGATTTGTGAGAGCAAACTCAAGTAAAGATGCTCAGGAAAATTTAAATAGTCGTGGTATGGTTTTTAAGAAATACTGTATCAGTGAAATTAAACAAGACAATGACTTCCAAGCTAAGGAAGCGGTCTATTCTGTTATTGCTCGTTTATCGACAATGGCAGGGGCGATTGAAATTAAAAACGTATTATAAATAGAATCAGGGGATAAAAAATGACACTTATGAAAGGCGCTAAGGCCAATGTAGTTGATGCTATCGGTGGAACACCTATTGTAAAACTCAACCATATCACTAAAGACTGTAACTGCGATATCTACGTTAAAATGGAATTCATGAATCCTGGTGGCTCAACTAAAGACAGAATTGGAGCCTATATGCTTGATCAAGCTGTTAAAGAGGGAAAGCTTAAGCCAGGGGGAACGATTATAGAAGGAACATCGGGGAATACCGGTGTGGGTCTGGCCATGTGGGCCGCGGTTCACGGTTATAAGTGTATCTTTGTTTTAGCTGACAAACAGTCCAAAGAAAAAATTGATAACCTTAGAGCGTTTGGGGCAAAAGTTGTAGTTTGTCCTACGAATGTAGCTCCAGAGGATCCAAGAAGTTACTATAGTGTATCAAAGAGACTTAGTGAGACAATTCCTAATTCTTTCTATGTAAATCAATACGACAATCTCCACAATAGAAATACTCACTACACATGGACTGCCCCCGAAATGTATGAGCAAACAAGTGGAGACTTTGATGTGTTTCTTGCCACAGTTGGAACCGGAGGAACGATTTCAGGTTGTGGCCGATACTTTAAAGAAAAGATGCCTAATGTAGAAATTGTAGGTGTTGACTGTGAAGGATCAATTGTTGCTCACTACGCTCAAACAGGTGAAATGATCGAAGCGAAAACTTATGTCTTAGAAGGAGTTGGAGAAGACTTCATTCCTGAAAACTATGATTTTCCAAATATCGACACTTGGGAAGTGATTGGTGACAAAGAGTCTTTTCTTATGACGAGACGTCTACTTAAAGAAGAAGGGATTTACGCTGGAGGTTCTGCTGGAGCTGCTATCGCAGGAGCTTTAAAATATGCAGAAAAGCAAACAGAGCGTAAGAAAATTCTTGTCCTCCTACACGACTCTGGGAATCGCTATGCTTCTAAGATTTATAATGATGATTGGATGAGTGACAATGGTTATCTCGACAGTTCATTTGATGTTCAAATCAAAGATGTCCTTAGCTCTCTAGAAAAATCATCAGGAAAACTTTTAACTATTAATGATAATTCGACAATTGGTGAAGCCATCGCATTAATGGATAAGCAAGGTATTTCGCAACTTCCTTGCCTAAACTCTAAAGGTGATATTACTGGACTCGTAACTGAGAAAAATCTTTTAAAGCCAGTTATGATGGGAGAATTTGGTAAAGACGATAATATCTCATTGGCCTTTAACCAAAACTATAAGGTAGTAGATATCAATGAATTGCTTTCAACTGTAGCCGATGCCCTTCTTCAAAAAGATGTTGCTCTCATTACTAAAGATGGAAAGCTTGTAGATATACTTACTAATATCGACGTACTTCAATACCTCGGAAAAACAAGAAGCTATTAAGGATTTATTATGGCCAAGAAAACACAACATAAATTTGCAACAAAAGTAATCCACTCAGGAGGACACCCTGATGAAGAAACAGGCGCTATCATGCCGCCTATCTATCAAACCTCCACTTATGTTCAATCCTCTCCGGGTAAGCATAAAGGTTACGAATATACACGTTCTCATAATCCAACTAGATCACGTCTGGAAGAGTGTCTTGCAGATCTAGAGAGTGCAAAATATGCATTAGTAGCAAGTAGTGGTTTAGCGATTGCCTCTTTGATTCTTCACGCTATCCCTGAAGGCTCGACTATTCTATGTGGTGATGATGTTTACGGAGGAACTTATAGACTTCTTACTACGGTATTTAATAAGACACATAATGTAGTTTTCATAGATACGACAGACCTTAAACGAGTAGAAGAAAAGCTCAAAGAATTAAAGCCTACTCTCTTTTGGATTGAGTCTCCGACAAACCCTCTATTAAAAATCACAGACATCAAAAAAGCGACGGCACTTGCTAAGAAATATAAGGCAATGTCTATTGTCGACAACACATTCATGAGTTCTTACTTTCAAAAACCAATTGAACTAGGTGCAGATGTTGTATTCCATTCCATGACAAAATATCTTAATGGTCATTCTGATGTTGTCGGGGGATGTCTTATGACTAATAAAAAGTCATTCTATGATAAAGTTTGGACTCTTCAAAACTCAATGGGACCAAGTCAATCTCCATTTGATTCATGGCTTGTTCTAAGAGGGCTGAAAACTCTAGCGATCAGAATGGAAGCTCATCAAAAAAATGCAAAGAAAGTTGCTCAGTATCTTGAGAAACATCCTAAAGTTGAGAGAGTTGTCTATCCAGGACTTAAATCACACCCTCAGCACAGAATTGCAAAATCCCAAATGAGTGGATTTGGTGGAATGATTACTTTCTTTCTTAAGGGAGATATTAAAAAATCTCGTAAATTCTTAGAGAAGGTTAAGCTCTTTGCTCTAGCTGAATCTCTTGGTGGGGTTGAAAGTTTAATTGAACATCCAGCAATCATGACTCACGCATCTATTCCTAAAACGGTTAGAGAAGAACTCGGTATTTTTGATAACCTCATTCGATTAAGTGTTGGAATTGAAGACTGTGACGATCTTATTGAAGATCTTGAAAAGGCTTTCAAGTCTATCTAAAAAACAATTAAGACTAAAGGGATCTACAAGATCCCTTTTTTTTTATTAAAATGAGCCCTCTCCTCTTTCATCCAAGTCACTCTCTTCATCTTTAGAGTCTGATACTTCTAAAGGTGAGTCATCCATAACCGGACGAGGGGCAATAGACCTCTGATCTGAGTCAGCAGAAGTTCTATCTTTAATTTTTGAACCCTTTAAGGTTTCTAGTCGATCATCGTAATCGCTGGAGCCACTAAAGACGAGAGATTCATCCAAATACTTCTTTAATAAAAGAAATCCACAGTAAACCTGGCCATGATCTGAAGAAATATTTTCTTTAACACCACTCGCAAAGATAAGACCGTCATCTTGGATCAAAGTAGTTAGTTCTTTAAACTCTAAGCAAAAGTCATCTTTTGAGGCTTGAGTGCAATTATTTACTTTTTTAATGACCTCTACAGCTCCGGCACCTTTTTTAATATGAACAGGTCCCCTACATACATCGACCTGCCAAGCAGAATTAAGATATTTCAACTCTTGATGATCAATTGTTAGATTACAACCTTCCTTCTTAAGGCCTAGCTTTACTTCTAAGAGACCAAAAGGAAATCCTTTATGACTTACCTGTAAATCAAAGTCTTTTCTTAAGCATTCATTTGTAGTGAAAGCAAGTGAAGACGTTAGAGTAAAAAAAGATAGGGCAATTAAGCTAAACTTGAATAAACGCATTTGGGTCAACCTCGAGATAGATAATAGAAGCATCATACTTCAAAAAATCTTCTTCGTTATCTTTTTTCAATTGAAAAAAGGCTTCATTAAGAATTTCTCGGGCACCATTTTTGAATTGTTCTAAGATGACAGTCTCAATTTTATCTTTTTGACCTTTTTCAGCATAGTTTTGAAATGCTCCAGGACTAACGTAGATTAGTTTTTGACCTCTTCTTAACACGCCGTGAAAATATGATTGCTCAAACGAATTCTCATTTATCGGCAATGTATTAGAAGATATCTTTTTTACACCGTCAGAATAATAACAACCTTTTCCAAAATGGAAGCCTTCATATTCGTATGTTCTTAAGTCTAGACGGATTATATCCAATTGTAAAAGTTCATAGTCTTCACGGCTTATAAGATCTAAGGAACGACATTCATCGATAAGATTTTCTAAAAAGTCTTCTATTCCTTCCTTTGATGAATCTCCATTTTTTTGAAATTCTTCAAAGGGACCGAGTATCACAGATGAAGCGACATAAGACTGAGTACTTGTAAGCATAATAACAAGTTCTTTCTCCGACTTTTTTATATCAAAAAATTCACCTCCAGAACTAAACCCAGCAGCAAATTTTGAAAATACAGTCACCCCTTTTAGCTTCTCTTGCCTCATGGGGACTACTTTTTCATGAAGTTTCTTAACTCTTTGCAATTCGAGTAAGCTTTGCTCTAAAACTTTTCCTAAATGCTCTTGAGTGTCCTCCACAGTAGAGTCAAGTAACTTGTCTTGTATAAGAGATTTAATGAGCCTAGGGCCAAATGTTTTCAACTTAGAGTCATCAAGATAACCTTTAATAAAGTCTCCAAAGTTCTCATCTAGACTTTCAACTTCTTCTCCAAGCTCACCATCACTATATAGAATAATCACACCACTTGCTAAGCTCGCTCTATTATAGTGATCGACTTCATCTTTTGAACAAAAGACAAGTCCCTTACGACTTGGATCTTCAAAATAGGATTTATATTCTGCATCCCACTTTCCTTTCTCAAATAAAGACTTAATCTCTTGATCAAATTTCTTTTTTGAAGAATTTGGACTTAAATAGAATATAATTTTATCCTTATGCATATTTTAAACTTTCCTAGTTACCATTGAGTTGAATTTTTGTTTTTATTGTATTTTTCTCCGAAGATTTCAAATCATCACAAAAATCAGTAGGCTCTCCCATATTGATATAATATGTCTGTATAACGCTACAATCATCTTCACTTGCATAGACATTTCTTACTACACATTCTGATTTCTTCTTCTTATTTTTATTGTATTTGAAATTTTCTCGACATTGAAAATAAGCAAACTTGTCGACACAAGCCCAATGCTTATCGATACAATTATAAACTAACCCTCTTCCCAAACGTTTATAATTTGGAGGAGCGACATAATCCATATCTTCTTCCATGAGCTCTAAAGATTCCTTTACCTTCTTCTTATCTTCTGCTTTTTGGATAAGATCCTCTTTAATAGCATTCTTCATAGCATCAATTGTATCTGAAGATGATTCCTCTGAATCCTTCTTTTCCCCTAATTTATTCTCATCTTCGTTAAGAGTTAGAGTCATACTCTCTTTTTTAACCTCGGCCTTTGGTTCTGGAGTTGCTTCTGGTGTAGGCTCTGGCGTTGGTTCAGGTGTCGGCTCTGGAGTAGGCTCTGGAGTAGGCTCTGGCGTTGGTTCAGGTGTCGGCTCTGGCGTTGGCTCAGGTGTCGGTTCAGGCTTTGGTTTTGGAGTTACCACAGCAGTCGGCTTCGTCTTCTTCTCTTTTTTAAGATTTTTTGGATTCTTTGGAGCAAGCTTTTTCTTTCTAATTGGCTTCTTTTGTTGCACCTGATTATTTGGAACAGGTTGCTCATCACCACCCGTAAATTGATCATAGAATAAGTAAACTATAATAACGACAAGTAGACCACGAATAAGCATACTTTTTTGTTTTTGCTTTTTGGCCTCTTCACTTTCTTCGTCTTCTTCTTCATCATCGTCTAAATCTTCATCATCTTCTTCACCATCAGGAGAACCTTGAGATGCCTTTTTTTCTCCACCAATTTCAGTGGACTCTTCAAAGTCATCATCAATTTCACCTTCGAGATCATCGGGGTTTACTTCAACCTTTCCCGTAGCTTCTTCAAACTCATCGTCAATGAGTTCATCATCTTCATAATCATCATGATCTTCAGCCCCTCCCTTCTTAGAAGGAATTTTCTTTTTAAGATCTTCGATAAATCTTGAAAATTTTTCTTTCAGCTCATCGACTTTTGACATCGAAATTCATCCCTATTTTCTTATCTAACCGTGACTTTAACTACAAGCCTCGGTATTTATAGAGTTTCAAATTTAAACATTTTATAACTTATCGAAAACTTGTAAAAAATATTTAGGATAACTCATTAAAAATCCGAATAATTCAAAAAATAAATGCTTTCAAGGAAAATAAGGATGTCTGAAATAGATGACGGTGTCATAAAATACGATACATCAGGGTTTACCCTCTCTTCGCCTCTAGGGCAACAAGAGTACGAAGATCTTGAAAAATGGCGCCATCAGCTCTACCAGCTCAAACTTATTGGAGAATACCTGCCTGAAAAAATCGGGTATGGAAATCTTTCCTTAAAAATGGATTATTCAAATTTTCATCAGACTAATCATTCTCAATTTGTCATTACGGGTACACAGACAGGCGGAAGAGAGCATTTAGACGGGAAATACTATACTAGAGTACTTGATTATAACTTTAAGAATTGGTCTATCAAGGCCATGGGTCCATTACAGGCTTCGAGTGAAGCTCTCACTCATGCAGCCATTTATGAGGCTGATTCTCAAAATATTAAATGTGTTTTTCATATCCATAATAAGGAAATATGGAAAGGTATGATTGATCAACAGTATGACTCAACTCCAGAGGATGTTCCCTATGGCACAGAAGAGATGGCTAAAGCCGTTCAAAGCTCCATAGGAAACAAAACTTCAGGTATCATTGTAATGAAAGGTCATGAAGATGGAGTCATCAGCTATGGAAAAACGATGCAAGAGGCAGCAGATTTGATTTTAGAAGTTCACACTAAATTTTGTAAGTAACGCTCTCTAATATTGGGATGATCTGATCCTAAGTAAGTCACTTTCATGGGATGATTTATTGGTGAAAGTTCTATTTTATTAATTTTAGAGACCTTAAGTGAAGTTGTATCTACAGCTCCAATTTTTAAGTATGCGTAACGATCACCGAATTTTTCTTTTAATTGATTGAGGATATATCCCATTGTTTTTCTATGATTGACTTCACTTAAGTAATTCCACATCAACTCTCCCTCTTTCAGATAGGAGAAGAAGTCTATTTGTAAACGGGCCACATTAAAGTTGAATTTGTACCATTCAAAGATCTTTTTCATTTTCTCAAGAATTACTCTGTCTTGAAAATCCACAAATTCCCCACCCTTAAACTGTCCTAAATGATCACTATAGTTTTTAATCACAAAATAATCATTTTCATTAAAAAATGTGATTCCATAGTTATCAACTACTGAAAGAAGAGGCTCTACAAGAAGAGGTAAATTAAAATTTTTCGCTTTTATAGGATCAGAACTCATCCCTCTTCCGGAAAATCCAAATCGACTTTTAAAGAGATAGTGCTTTTCTGGGAATTCACTATATTGAGCCAACTCCTCTTGTTGAGAAATGATACATGAATTCTCAAGACCAAAGCCAAGTTCATTACGCGCCCTAAAGCTAGTCAACTTATCGTTAATTTCAACTTCATTTCTTTTCTGAGAATCTCCCCACCACAATTCAAGACGGTCTTCTTTTTTTAGTTTCTCCGAGATGTGGGGAACTGATCCCGTCAATCTTCTTATTTGATCTAGATATTGTTTATCATATCCTTTGGGTGTCCAAAGAATTTTATCGTCCCCTTCTATCCATAGAAAGAGGAATTCAAAGAAGTAATTCTTTTTATTGTAGATTCCCTTCCTAAAACCATTTAAGAGTTCCTCTTCAAAAGTAAAATTCGTATAGAATTTTATGACTTCCATTCTTTTCTTTGAGTGATTTTAAAGTCACCTTTATAGTCTTTTAGATTTTGAATAAAGGCTTGATCAAGGCCAGCCTTTTGTCTGCCTTTTTCATCAAAGATCATCCCCTTGGCCCTATCAGCAGTAAGTGGAGCTGGTAATAAACTTAGAAAGTAATCCCAAAACGAAATATATTCCTCTGATTTAGAAACCACCTTGCTTAGATGGGATCGGCCTCTTGCAACATGTTTAATTTCATCCTGATATATAACTTCCATAACAGCAGCTGTTTTACTATCACCGAGATCTTTAAAAAGATTCTTATAATAGAGGGCAAAGTCTAAATTCGCTTGTTCAAAAGTTAAAGCAATTACGCTGAAGAACATTTCAATATTTTCCATTTTTTCCATAAAATACCAAAAATATTGATTCAAAGGAAAATCTCCGAATTCTACACCAAATTCATTCATGCGCTTTATATATAACTTAAGATGCTTCTGCTCTTCCGAGATGGTTTCAACAAGACTTTTGTATACCGACTCTTTTTCAAAGGGAAACATCACAATTGCATAGGCCATCATTTCAATGGCCAGTAACTCGTGATTAGCAAAAAAATGAAGTGCTTTTCCTCTTTGATAAGAATCTTTCAAAGCACCTTTTTTGGGAAACTTAACTTGATCTGAAGATATTCTAATCGAGTCATTCCTAACAGGTAAATCAACAACGATGGGAGATCTTGGTGACTTAACGGACCAATCGATTATCTCCTTATCGATTAGTTTGTTATCGAGATCTCCCTTTAATAAAATAGTTTCTGCATATTCAAATACATTCAATTACTTTCTACCCTTACCTGAAGACTTACTCGTACTCTTTCTTTTTCGATTAAATGTTTTACCACCAGAAGTCCCTTTTTTTCCTTTACCAGGAGAAGAGCGACGTCCCCCTTTCTTAGAGTTTTTCTTACCTCTACCAAAGTCCTTGCGATCTTCTTTAGGTCCATTCTTAGCATAGCTTTTTGATCGTATTCCAAAACGTCTCTGCTTAAAGCATGACTCACAAATATTGAACTTAGAATTTTCTGGCATCCTAATCCCGCAACTCGAGCAAGTTGGGACAATTTTATTACTCAAAAGAGTATTCAACTTTTCAATGGCAAATGACTTATTTTCTAATAATTCATGCTCATCATATTCAAAGTTTTTGTTATCAAAATGCCTTGAAAGCCATTGATAGAGTTCAACACATTTAATAGATGTCTCAAGATAATCGATATCATTAGAGCGAGGATCAATAGGTTCATTCTTGATAGGATGATTTTTTACATAATGATTTAAGATCCAATTAAAATATTGGATATGCTCTAAGAGTCCTTGATTTACGGGAGCGCAAGCAAATCCAAAAATTTCAGATTGTGTAAGGTTCTGATCGACATCAGCTTCTTCAACCATTTCTGCAAGTTCAATCATTTCCTTAAGTTCTACACAATAGAATGGTTTTTGGAATGTCATTGTATTAAAGAGTCGCAAAAACTCACTTAAGCGCAACTGAGGTAGTCCATTATCTTCCAGTGCTCCATTCACTTGGCGAAAGATATCAAGGTCAGGACCTACCATACATTTCTTTTGCTGCTCTAATTGAGTATTAAGAGCCTCTTGTATAATTTCTGTTCCATCTTCAACTTTACTTAGACAGTTAGCATAACCTACAGGAAAGCGCTTAAACCTTCCGGCACGACCAGCAATTTGCTTTATCTCACTCTCTGTTATGGGATACTCTTGTGAATTGATAAATTTTGATAGGGTCGAAAAAACGATTCTTCTCACGGGTAAATTCATCCCCATTGAGATAGCATCCGTAGATACCATAATATCAGTTTCCCCCTCATCAAATTTTCGTGCCTGCTCTCGTCTCACCTCAGGAGAAAGTCTTCCATAAACAATGGATACTTTGAAATTGAGCCTTTCTAAATCTCTCTTATAGCGAAGAGCATTTCTTCTAGAGAAAACGATGAGGGCATCATTCTTTTGTAAATCACCTAGAACAACTGGGTTTGGCTCAACTTTGAGTTCAGTCATTCTTTCATATCTCTTTACTTCAATTTCATCGCCACAAAGTTCAGCAATTTTTTCAACAAGCTCGAAAGCCGAAGGATCTCCACAGAGATGTATTTCATCAGCAAAAATATTCACAAGGGCCCTTGTCCAAGCCCATCCCCTTTGCGGATCAGTTATCATTTGGATTTCATCAATCACACAACAATCAAAACGTTCATTCAAACGTGCCATCTCAATCGTCGAAGAATAGTGAGTGGCTCCTTCTTTTTCTATAACCTCTTCACCAGTCAATAACGTTGTTGTAACTTCATTCGAATTTAGAGTGTCATAGAGTTCAGCAGCCAATAGCCTGAGAGGAGCAAGATAACACCCCTTATCCGCTTTAATAAGCGCCTGAATAGCGTGATAAGTCTTCCCTGAATTTGTAGGTCCCATATGGTAGACAATCTTGCGCTTTATTTCTCTCGCTTGAGAATGAATCCAAAACTCTCCGATATATTCTTGAAGAATTTTCCCCGAAATATCTTTACGCTTTAATAGCATGACAGACTTAACGAGTTTTTTAAATTCTCTCTCTATGTAGTTTTCTGAACGCCAAATATTTATTCCGAGTTGATTAAAGAATCTCTTAAATTCTTCATCTCCAACAAGGTCGTCGTTCAATCCAGCATCATAAAGCATGGTCATAAGAAAAGGACGTATCGTTTTCTCTCTCGCTTGAGCCAGTTCAGATGGATAAGTAAAATTATCTTTTACCAACGGTTTTATTTGAGAGTCTAAGCGATTTAAAGTCGACCTCTTTAATCGGTAGCGTACTTTATGAAAAATCTTTTCAATACTTTTTTGCATTTCTACAAAATAACCACTGATTTCTCTTAAATTTGCTGTTTCAATGTTCTTTCTAATCGAATCTTCAGCATGTTCTATTTCTGACTTACACTGATCAAAGACATACTCTCTTAGCTTTGTTCTATAGTCTCCATTACATGAAACACAGGAACAATCTAACTGGCTTGGCTTTAAATCAAATGAGAAATTTTCTTTAAGTAACTTTTGAGTTTCCTTATGTTCTTTCTCTTTTTCTTTAGTCCAAGCAACGAAGTGATCATAGTGGACTTTCATTATGGTTGGGTTTAAGCCACCATCTTGGCCATAAAAGAACATTTCTTTTTCTGGTATAAGGCAGTCATCTAAAAAAGCCTGCTCGAGTACATAGTCGCGACTAAGAAATTCTGATAAAGAGAGAAAGTCTTTATTAAATAATGGTATTAAACTGGGATATTCAGAGAAAAAGTGATGGAGGTTTTTTTGAAGGCCTTCTAGGAAATCGAGTACAACTTTAGCATCTTCTTTGGATCGAACATAATCTTGATCATCTTCTCCTAATCCGTTAACCGCTATGATGGTTTTTCTTTCAGAATCGAGAAAATTTTTAATTTCTGTAAATTCTACTAAACTGGGTACTTCATTTTGAGACACTAAAGGCCATCCTTGATAGTCGTTTACTTACTTCAAGAATAGCCTTTTTAACGCATAAAATTAACTAATTTTTTATGGATTTCTTATCGGTCTAACTCTAAGGCATAGGCAAGAGCTAGCTTAGCAAATTTTTGAGCATGATCTGCTGTACCATCAGACTGATCAAGCGTATCTCTACTCGTATGAATATGCCCGTTCATATCTCTCTTTTCTGCTTCAAAAGGAGCTGAGGCAGGAAAACCTTCCCCTGTCCAGCTGGCATGATCAGAACATGCGTAGCCACATTTTGTATATCCCCAAGAAACTCCTGGTAGATATTTATCAATTAAAGAGCCTAAAAACTTATTTTGAGCTTCATTAGTAAAGTCATTTACTAAGAGAATATCCAAACTACTTCCATTGTAGTTTGTCATATCGAGTTGAAGAACTCCGATAACATTTTTATTTTGACCTTTATACATTCTTGCCATTTCCTTCGACCCACGTAGACCTACCTCTTCTGCAGCATAGGACATGAATTGAATTGTTTTTTCTGGCTTATAATTTGAATTGAGAAGAACACGAAGAACTTCTGTTAAAGTAGCGATTCCAGATGCATTATCGTCTGCTCCAGGAGCTTTAGCATTTGCTCTTCCCCAGAAACCAGCAATTGAATCACCGTGACCACCAATTACGATTGTTTCATCGCTCTTACCTTTAATCGTTGCGATTACTGTTGGCTGCATCCAAGATGGGTGCTCATATTTTTCCACTGTAAAATCTGAACGATTTGGAGCGAAGCTTTTCCAAAGATCATACAACCAATCTTGTGATTCTACACCTGTACGAGATTGATAGTATCTGTTTTTAAATGAAGAAAGTTTTAAAATCGTTTCTCTAATCTTTATTTCCGTAACTTCAGGAAGAAGATTTTGAACTGTAACTTCTTGGTCAAGTGAGTAGTCTGCAAAAACAACCTCTTTAGCGAAGGCCTTAATTGCAGTAGAGTTCATTTCTTTCTGAGCTTCTTCTAAAGAATTATGAAAGATATATCCCCCACATCTTTTGTGCTCCTCATGAGCAACGTGAGAAATATCTTCTAACGAATCTTTATGAACCTTAATAAGAGAAATACCATTTTCCTCTTTAACTATTTCCATAGGGTGATTGGACTTCATATGAACAAGAGACTCTGTAGTCATATCTTGCCCAGTTGTAATATAAACAAATTCACTCGCAAAAGCTGAGTGAGATACTAGGCCTAAAGAAAGAAGTAATGAAGTGATTAATGTTTTAGACGCTTTCATCGATACCCTCCTTGGTATTGATTATTAAAGAAACGTCATCCATGACGAATTCTGCTATATAAATTGACATCTATCATTCTAACCTAGGAAAGTTAGTGATTCGTTATCAATAGTCTGTTAACTTCTTACATGAAATAAAATTACGTTATGATAAATAACTTACTTAAATATTTTACGAGGTTGTTATGAAAACTTGGTTAACTGAAACATTTGGAATTAAACTTCCTATTATTATGGCTCCAATGTTTCTCGTATCAAATGTTGAAATGCTTAAAGCCGCTGCCGATGCAGGAATCATGGGATGTATCCCCGCACTTAATTGGCGTGAAATAGAAGACTTTGAAAATGGACTCAAAGACTTAAAAGAAAATTGCAATGGTCCTTTCGGTATAAATCTCATTGCTAATAAGAGTAACGTTCATCTCGATAAACAAATTGAAATTTGCAAAAAATATACTCCAGACTTCATTATTACTTCACTTGGAAGTCCACGAAAAATAATCGAAGAACTGAAGCCTCTTGGGGTAAAAGTTCTCTGTGATGTTATTGACGTTGAATATGCAAAAAAAGTTGAAGCCTTGGGAGCAGATGCCTTAATTGCTGTTAATAGCGGAGCAGGTGGACACGCCGGTCCCGTTGCTGCCTCGATCCTCATTCCTATGCTTCAAGAAGCTACCAACCTTCCTATTATAAATGCTGGTGGTGTAGGAACAGGAGCTGGACTATTGAGCGTGCTAGCTCTTGGTGCAGAAGGAGTGAGTATGGGCTCTCCTTTTATTGCGACTCTTGAATCAGGTGTAAATGACGACTACAAACAAGCTATACTTGATTACGGTGCTAAAGATATTGTCATGACCTCAAAAATTTCAGGTACCCCTTGTACAGTCATAAAGACTCCATTCGTTGAAAAAATAGGTACCGACCAAAATTTCGTTGAAGAATTTCTTAATAAGAACAAAAAACTAAAAAAATACGCAAAAATGCTAACTTATTACAAGGGAATGAAGCTTCTAGAAAAAGCAGCCTTCTCGGCCACTTACAAATCCATTTGGTGCGCTGGTCCAACTATCGAATTTGTTTCGCAAAAAGAATCTGTTTCCGATATCATCAGTAGGCTAGAAAAAGAGTATTTTACAGCGTTTGATAAGCTGAAATTACTCACTGAAGATAAAAGTTAATCAAATAAGGAATTATGGATTCAAAGGCGTCTGATAAAGCGAGTCTACTCACATTGCCCAACTTTAGACGCCTCTATATCTCCGGCTCAACCTCAGAGATAGGTAGCTTTATTACGGAAACCGTAATCATGCTCTTTATCTTCAAAATCACAGATAATAATAAAGAAAGTTTAGGTATGTTGCGCTCATGCTTTCTTATCTTCTTAACCATCGGAAGCCTTATAGGCGGTCCATTAGGTGAATTTGTAAATCGCAAAAAAATCTTAGTCTGGTGTGAAATATTAAGAATTCCTATAATCCTATCTCTTATTTGGTACAGAGAAGTTGCCTGGGTTATTTTTTGTAACTCTCTTGTAGCCCTTTTTACAGGAATTTTTCGTCCCTCACGCCAAGCACTTGTTAACGAAGTTGTCCCAAGTGAAAATATTGTGGATGCAAACTCTCTCTTTGGATCAACTAATGCCATTTTAAATCTAGCGGGCCCCTTTCTAGGAGCTACTCTATTTTCTTTCTTTGGTGGAATAGAAGAAGTTTTAATCTTTGATCTTCTCACTTATTTTCTTGGAATCTTTCTACTCTCTAAAATTATCTATCGTCCCTATAGTTCTGATCAAACAGAAAGCTCTTCTCAACAAAACCTTTTTTCTGAAATCCTCCTCGGAATTAATTACGTTAAAAAGAGGGCCGAGCTTTTTGCTATTATCCTTAACACCTTCACTGTTGGCCTCTGTATCGGATTACTCATTCCCCTACTTGTTCCTTATGTCATCGAAGTTCTTGGTGGAACCGAAACCCAATATGGATTTCTTATGAGTGCATTTGGAATAGGAGGCTTTCTTGGAAGTCTTTTCACCAAGAAAATTATGATCAAACTCCCCAATGGAAAAATACCTTATGTAAGTATTTTAGTAGAGCCTCTCTTATTTGCAGGATTTATTGGATTTAGAAATTACTACGCTTCTATCTTATTCTTTTTCATTTGGGGTTTTTTCGTTTTCCTAAGAATCACTTCTCAAATGAATTTTATTAGTCAAAGTGTAGAAACTAAATATTTATCAAGAGTTCACTCCCTCATTGAACTCTCTTTTATTGCACCTAATATTATAGGGGGACTCTTTATCTCCTTTTTTGGTGAAAAGTATCCAACAGAACAGATGCTCATTTACTCAATGATCGCATTTGCTATTTTTGTTTACGCAAGAGCACCTCTAAAACACATGCGTTATTTATGGACGGTAAACCCTGCCCAAGTGAAAAGGCATATTCAAACCTAGTCATTCTCACTAAAATAGAGAAATTAGGAGTATCTTATGAAGTTATGGTTAAGAGACGAAACAAAAGCAAATGAGAGGAGGACACCTCTCACGCCTCAGGACACACAAAAAATCCTTGATGCTGGAATCGAAGTCGTCGTTGAAGAATCTAATGATAGAATTTTCAAAACAGAAGAATACAAGCGCTTGGGTTGTAAAATTGTTCCTGCTCATAGCTGGAAAGATGCACCAAAGGACTATGTCATCCTAGGGCTGAAAGAAATCGAAGATGATCATCTCTTTTACCACCATCATATTTACTTTGCTCACGTTTTTAAAGGACAGTCTCATGCTGATAAAATTCTTTCTCAGTATAAAAAAGGAGGCGGTACCCTTTATGACTTAGAATACCTTACAAATGAAGAAGGACGACGTGTATGTGCCTTTGGGCACTGGGCTGGTTTTGCAGGTGCTGCATTTGCTCTCGATCGCTTCTACCATAAAAAGGCAAACTCATCTGAATTTCCTGCTCTTGATTCTTATCCAAGTATTGAAACACTCTTTGAAAGAATTCAGGCCCACAAAGATGAGCCAAAAGTTCAACCTCGGGCCATTATCATCGGAGCTCTTGGTCGTTGTGGAAATGGAGCAAAGGAACTCTTTAATAAGTTTCAAGTAGAGACAACTCTTTGGGATTATCCTGAAACGAAAGCTGGTGGCCCTTTTAAAGAAATTATTGATCATCATATCTTTGTTAATGCTGCCCTGATTACAAAACCGATCGAACCTTTCCTAACGAAAGAATTGGCCAATGATAATCAATCTCAACTTGAGATAATCGCGGACGTAAGTTGCGATCCCAATAGCGATCTCAACCCTATCCCCCTCTATAATCAACATACAAGTTGGAAGAAGCCCTTTTTAAAAACAGAGCTGAGCAATGAATTAGAGATCATGAGTGTCGATAACTTACCTTCAACACTACCTCGCGAAAGTAGTATCGACTTCAGCTCTCAATTGACTCAGTATCTTATTGAGTTTTTAACTCAAAAAAACGAGCTTCCCACCGAATTTGCTAATGCTAGAGATGTGTTTGAAAAAAAGCTATCGGAAGTTTAATTTCCAATAGCTTCAAATGACTAAAGATAATCTTTAAGGTCCTCTTTACACTTATCGTTTTTAAAATCAGAGGGCTCTGTAATCACTCGATGAGAAACTAAGAAGCCTTTTCCTGTGTATTGAGAAATGTGATAAGCAATCACATGACCTTCATTGGTTATCTGCTCGCCGTAGGGCAGATATGTTTGAGCCCCTAAAAAAGAACATACCCCAGGTGCATAATTTAAAAGATCACCCTCATAGAAACTAACGAATAGGTTCATCGAGTTTCCAGGCAATTCGTTACCTTCGGTCATCATACACACGGCCAGATTTTGACCGTAAATGAAGGATCCGAATTCACCAGACTCTCCAAATTGGGGGTAGCGATGAGGGCCCATTAACTCTGTTGACCAGAAATAACTAAAGCTCCCATCTTCATTTTCGAGATAACCACAATGGTAATTATAAAATTCAGATGCCTGAACTTGGGTGGCCCAAAAAAAGAAGAAGGTCAGAGAAATAATCCCTGACCTTAATTTTCTAAACATTTATACTAATCCCGCTCTTTTAAGAAGGGCATCAGGAGTAGGCTCTTTTCCTCTGAAGGCAATATAGAGATCCATAGGATGCTCACTGCCCCCTTTCTCTAGAACGTTCTCTCTGAATTTGTCTGCAGTGGCACGATCAAAGATTCCGTTTTCTTTAAAGGCTTCAAAAGCATCTGCATCAAGAACCTCAGCCCACTTATAAGAGTAGTATCCAGCAGAATAGCCCCCTCTAAAGATATGACCAAAACTAACACTCATATTTGTTCCATCAACCGGTGTGAGTAGTTCACAAGGAGACATAGCTTCTCTTTCGAAGGCTCCAACATTTTCAACATCAGCAGGATCTCCTGCATGCCATGCCATATCGAGAAGACCAAAAGAGAGTTGTCTCAATGTTTGACGACCTTCATGAAAGCTAGAGCTTTCTTTAATTTTATCAATTAGCTTCTGAGGAATAGCTTCACCTGTTTCATAGTGTTTAGCAAAAAGATCTAAGCATTCTTTCTCATAAGCCCAGTTCTCTAGCACTTGTGAAGGGAGTTCTACAAAGTCCCAGTAAACATTGGTTCCTGAAACTGACTCATAGGTACATTTAGAAAGCATTCCATGTAGAGCGTGTCCAAACTCATGGAAAAGAGTTGTTAACTCATTAAAAGTTAGAAGAGAGGGCTTAGTAGAAGTTGGCTTAGTGAAATTACAAACAATAGAAACATGAGGTCTTACGTCTGTGTTTCCTACTTTGTGCTGATCACGATATGAAGTCATCCAGGCACCTGCTCTCTTACCAGAACGAGGAAAGAAGTCTGCATAGAATACAGAAATATGACGATCTTGCTCATCAAGGACTTCATATGCAGTCACATCTTTATGATATACAGGAATATCTTTTCTTTCTTTAAACTTAAGACCATAAAGACGATTGGCTACATCAAATACACCTTGAACTGCATTTTCCAATTTAAAATATGGCTTCAACTCTTCTGAATCAAAATCAAATTTTTCTTTTTTAAGTTTTTCTGACCAATATCCTTGGTCCCAAGCACTAAAGTCATCAGCTTTGGGTCCACCATTTTTTTCTGCAAATTCTCTAAGCTCTTTCATCTCAGCTTCTGCTTGAGGACGAGCTTTATCGAGTAGATTATTTAGAAACTCTTTAACCTTCTCTGGTTTCTCGGCCATTCTCTCTTCTAGAACAAAGTTAGCATGGGTCGTATAACCTAATAGATTCGCTCTTTCTTTTCTTAGCATTGCAATTTTCTTAACAATCTCTTGGTTATCTTTGTCATTGCCTTTAAAGGCTTTAGAAGCAAAGGCTTTATACACTTTTTCTCTTAATTCTCTTTTATTGGCGTAAGTCATAAAAGGAATATAGCTTGGGTAATCTAGACTTACGGCCCACTTACCTTCGTGATCTTTTGATTTTGCAAGATCTGCAGCGGCTTCAATCGCTGACTCAGGAAGACCATCTAAGTCTGATTCATTATCAAGAACGAGTAGAAAATCATTTGTTTCAGAAAGAACATTGTCACCAAAAGTTAAGCCTAGTGAAGACATTTCCTGATCAATTTTACGAAGCTTATCTTTATCTGCGTCACTTAAAAGAGCTCCATTTCTAACAAATCCTTTATATTGCTTTTCTAGAAGCATCATTTCTTCTTTATTTAAGTTAAGTGAGTCTTTTTGGTCATAGACTTCTTTAACTCTAGCAAATAGTTCTGCATCTAACTGAAGATCATTTGAATACTCAGTAATCAAAGGAGAAAACTCTTTTGCAATATTTTGAATGTCATCATTCGATTCTGCAGAGTGAAGGTTGAAAAATACAGAAGCAACTGTACCGACAAGAGATCCAGCACTATCTAAGGCTTCACAGACATTAGTAAATGTTGCTTTTTCTGTATTAGTTTTAATGGCTTCAATATCTTTCTTACCTTGAGAAATAGCTTCTTGTAAGGCAGGAAGAAAATGCTCTGGCTTAATTTTATCAAATGGAACCGTTTCAAACGGAGTTTCAAATTTGTGGAGTAATGGATTCATACGACTTCTCCTTTAGAATCATGATGGGCTTGATATCTCTTAAATAATGGGATCAAAACAAGGATCCAAAGCCCAAGGCTTAAAAACATCAAATAATTAATAAGGGAATCGGGTAAAAGAATCAAGATCACCGATATAATCCCCTTAGACAGGCGATACACTATCATATCTACAATGTACTTGGCCCCATACTTTTGTAGATCAGTGAGAGTAAAGTACAGCAGTTCTTTTGCAGCAGAGAAAATAGAATAATCCATTCCTTTATAAGCTATAAAAGAAATAACAACGGGTGTTACAAACAGAGAAGCTCCCGCTCCCCCACCTAAAGTCAAGGCCGTCATCATGGCAAATATAGTGTAAATCACTGGAATACTTGAATGAGTAAGCCTATGGGGAATGAATTTAAGGATAAAGGGAATAAAGACAACCTGAATGAGTAGAGAAAGGAGATTAATCCATCCATATACCTCACCTAAGAAACTGGTTTGCAGGGACTTATCCCCAGCTGCGGCAAATCGATTCTCCAAATAAATATTAAATTGATAATTTCCAATATTGATCACAAACTGACTCAGAGCAACAACCAGTCCAATATAGAATACATATTTTCCAGCTCCTTTCACTGAACTTATAGGGGAAGCCTTCTTCTTGCTTTGTTTAAAATGAGTAGCGGAACCTTCAGTAGGATAATTAAAAATAAATACAGCAAGAGAGATGATAAACATTCCTAAAATAAGGACTGCTTCGATACTCCACACCTTAGAAATATGACTGGTTAAAAAGGCTCCAACAATTCCTCCTAAACTACCAATCGCTCCAATTGGACCATAGGCAAGCTCTGCAGTCTTTTGAGAAACGGAAGCATTGAGTTGACCAATCGTAGCGTGTACGAGGATGACGATATAAACCTCTTTTAAAATATAGAGAGGATAGGTCCAAAAAACACCTTGGTATTTTAATAAGAAATAAAAGCTACCAAAGAGAAAGAGGGTAAAAAGAGAAGTTAAAGAAAATATAAAATGAATCGTCTTCGTTTTTTGAAGCTGATTAATAAGACTTACGACCAATGACAGAACGATTACGGAGAATATCCAAGCATAAGGTGAACCCTTCGCACCATAGGAACTCAAAAGTAAACTTGTAGTAGTCGCTCGAAAAAGTGGATAGGACAAGAGCAAGCAAAAGAGAACAAAACCTGTTTGAAAGAGTCGGTTTCTCTCCACTCCAGGTAAATCCATAAATTGTTTATGAATTGATTTAATTTTTTCTATTAAAAACACATCCTCTCCTTGAGATAGCTCTCTTAAGTATAAGAAAACACGAAAAATTCAGTAGGGGTCTTATTTTTCCTCATTATCTCTAAAAATAAATTTAATATATAATGAGTGATAGTGCTGAGTTCAATGGCCAACTAAATAATAAAAGCGAAAGGAAATATTGTGAAAAACGACTCTCTCACTTTAGTGATCCCAGTCTACAACGAAGAGAATACGATCGAAAATGTTTTGACGGATTGGCATCATAGACTGAAGAAGTGGGATATTCCTCATGACATCATTGTCATAAATGATGGCAGTACGGATAATACGAATGAAATTCTCAATAACCTTTCTACCCAATGGGCCTTTCTCCATACTTATCAACAAAATAATTCAGGTCATGGTGCCGCCATAAAATATGGATATTCACTTGCTTGTCAGTTTAACAATGATTTTATTTTCCAAACTGATAGTGATCATCAATTTACTCCAGCAGACTTTATTCAATTCTGGAATGATCGCAAAGAGCATCAGGCCATATTTGGAATACGTTATGACCGTCAAGATCCTCCCATGAGAAAAATTATAACGGGTCTTCTTCATAAAATAATATTTGATATTTACAATATCGATATCCCCGATGCGAATATCCCTTATAGACTCTTTCACAAAACTCATCTGAGAAATCTATTAGCGGTAATACCAACAGGAGCCTTTGCTCCTAATATTTTCTTATCTATTCTTTGCTTTAAATCTCCAGATATAAAAACCAAAAGTATTCCCGTTAAACATTTTGATCGTCCGAGCGGAGAAGCTAAACTCATTAGACTTGGACTTCTCAAAGCTTGCTTTCAAAGTTTTTTTGAAGTCTTTAAATTCTCTTACACTCTTAATGAAAAATTAGAATTTATGAATTCAAAAAATGAGCAGGATCAATATTTCATCGAAAGAGAAAAGATGAAGAAAAATGAAGAAAAAGCGCATTTAAAGATCGCTTAACTCCTCCATGATCGCGACTCTATTTAAAGATAAATCTCGCTTAATCATTTTTGCCATTTTTATACTTGGTCTTTTTTTACGACTCTACAATCTAGAAGATAGAGCTCTTCATCATGATGAATCTTTACATGGTGTCTATTCCCTATATTATCTTCTAAACCCCAAGCTTAGCTACTATAAGTATAATCCTCTTCTTCATGGACCATTTCTCTACCATATTATTCCCTGGTTCTACTGGATTATTGATATATCTAAGTGGAGTCTTCGCCTACCAGCAGCTATGCTTGGTTCTCTTTTTATAATTACTCCAATCTTTTTTCGACGTTTTCTCAGTAAGAACTTAATGATATTCACATCCCTTCTTATTGCTTTGGGCCCCACCTTTGTTTATTGGTCACGATTTATTCGCCATGATACTTTTGTGTTCTTCTCTTTCTTTTTAGCTCTTATTTCTTTTCGTCAAAAGCCTTATCTCAAAATGATATTACTCGCGACTGCGGCTGGAGTTCATTTCACTTCAAAAGAAAATTTCTTTGTGCATCTACTCTTTTTTATAACCTTCTCTTTGTTTGAGTTTTTTCTTCTCAAACTAAAAAAGAGTGATTCTCCAACGCTCATAAGCAAAATGATGAGCTTCACAAAAAAATATCCCTACGCTCTTCTATGTGGACTAGGTGTATTTATATTTATAGCAACATTTTACTACTCTTCTGGATATGTTTATCCCCAAGGTATTCTTGATGGACTCTATCGTAAAAGTCTTACCTATTGGGCAAATCAACATTCAACAGAAAGAATCCCCGGCCCTTTCATCTATACTTTCCTTATCAATTCTCTCTATGAAAGTTGGTGGCTACCGGCGATCATCATGCACCTCTTCTTCTTTTATCGTGAAAAATCAAAAAAGATTATTCTAGGATTTATTTGCTGCTTTATTCCAGCCTTGATATTTCAACTCACTTCTTTAGAAATAAAAGAGTCTTTCTTCATGACTCAAATTCTCAAAGTTAAAATAAATTTAGATCTTTATTTGTTCTTCCCTCTTATCTATCACTCGATTATTGGGACATCTTCTTATTTACTTCAAAATAAAAAAGTTCATGCCTATACATTCTTCTTTTTTACAGCATCCCTTTTCACTTATTCCTTTCTCGGAGAAAAAGTACCTTGGTTGGCCCTTTATCCTCTGATGACATCCCTTATATTCTTTGCCATTGATTTCAGTGAGCATTTATCAAATAAAAAAGTACCACTGCTCTATCTCATTATCCCAAAGGTTATATTTAATTTGGTTTGGTGTAATTATCTATACCCAAGTGAGTCTAAAAACTTATTAAGCCAGGTTCACACCACCAGAGAATTTGAAAGTACTCTTGAGAGTATTAGAGAAGAAATGGATCTCTTTCCCAATGGACAAGGTCCCCTCTTTTTAGCGAAAGATGGACACACATGGCCGACCACTTGGTATTTAACAGGTAGAGATGAGTATCAATTTCATTATACAAAAAATAGACTTAACCACTACAAGTATATCTTAACGGAGACAACTGATAGGGAAGCCCTAAGTCAACTTAAAGATAGTCATTCCATAAAGGATATCTCTTACAGAAGTTGGTTTCTGCCCGAATACGAGAACCTTACCTTATTTGATTACCTAAAATATTGGACTTACTTTGGCTCAAATCAAAAAATGGGACAGGCCAACTTGAGATTATTTATAAAAACTAATCTTTGATTCTCAAGAAATAATCAAAAGACTTACTGCCTTTAGTCTCTTCTACTTCAAGCCCTTGAGCTAAGGACAAACGTTTATATTTATTATTAAGATCTTCTACAATTGAAGCTAAGTTAACCTTCTGTCCTCTCTCTATACTTAAAGATGTTGATACTGAGGACTTTCTCCCTGTTAAGGAAATATCTAAAAAGACTCGACTCGCATTACGACTTTTGCAGATAACATTTATATAATCATCATCGACCCTAAGACTTCCAGGAGATCCTATTCCTAATAGTAGTGAAGACTTTTGCGATCCATTTGATTTGATACTCGTTTGATTTACAACGGATTGTTTAGAGAGAGAGCCTTTTGTTGTTCTTCTTTGAAGATGACTCACTCTTTCGACCTCTAGACGACAATGCTGTTTCTGAGCCACAGGCTTTGCATTACTCACCATTGCAGACTGATGAATTCGAGTTGAGTTCACAAGACTGAACTTTTTTAGAATCCATTTACGATATAATTCCTCTTTATAATCATTTTTCATAACCACATTCAAGCAGTGGGATGATTCATTTAAAATAACTTCATCCTGAGGAGAGAGAACAGTTTTCAAATGTTGATGAACAGTAGATAGGGATTGGTTATGACTAAAGCAGTAATCGACTACGGCTCCAGATGTGGAGCCGCTTATGAGAAAAAGAAAAATAATTCTACTTTTCAGCCTCGGGTAAATGAGTATCTCCTTCTTGTGATTCAAAAAAATCATCGGCAGTACTAAATGAACATAAATCAAGAGCGGTTTGAAATTTAAACTGCTCTGGAATATTACCACCGTCTTTTTCTATTCTGTCACAAGAACAAGCAAGATCCTTCATAAAAGTGAAAAACTTTCTTCCAGTCTCTGGACTCATGAGATGTTCCATTTGACAGGCATCAACTTCAGCAATTTCTTCAGATACACCTACAAAGTCTCTAAGAAAGTAAAAAAGAAGAGTACGAGAAGAAAGAATACGATGAACTTCATCGTGCCCTGTTTCGGTAAGAAGAAGGAATTTTGAATCCTCTTCTTCCATCACAAGATTTCTCTTTTTTAGATTATTGACTGCTGTAGATACAGAACCTTTAGTTAGGTTAAGATCCTTAGCGATATCAGTAACGCGGGCATAGCCCTTGCCTTCTTTGAGCTTGTGGATAGTTAGTAGATAATGAACCATCGAATGGGATAGTTCGGCCTCAGGAATGTGACTTGTCTCAGATTTTTTAACCATGTGCTTATATAACGGTAAATGAAACACTAGGTCAATCGACAATTTTTTGTTGCTATTAACTTTTTGTTAGTCATGGTCAAACAATGGCTCAAGTATCTGTAATTATAGAAAAAGATAAATCAATCAAGGGGCAACTTTACCTACTTCTCAGGAAAAGTAATGCATGATGATAAAATACTCTAAATACTGGCCCATTTCTCATAAATTCATAGGGAAAGTTGTTAAAATTAGAGGAAATCGTGAAGAAGGCCCTACTATTAATTATGTTTTTTCTCAGCTTCCATGCTCCTTACTATGCACAAGTAGTGGGCACTGCAGCTCCTGATGCTGAAGTTGAATCCGAAGATTACGATCTCGCCGACGAGGATCGTTGGGAAGCTCAGACCTATGTTCACCAAGGACTTTCTCAAAGAATGATGGATGAAGAATGCGCCAAGCTCGATGATCCAGATGCCTGTAGGGGCCGTGGAAAAACTAAATTCATGGGTGTCGACTCAGATATCATTCAAATGGTTTCGAGAGTCTACTCTCTCTTTAGTGGTGCCATGGGTATGCAAGGTGGCGGATTTGAGGCTAAGCCAGAGTCAGACTTAGCTGATCAAGGCGAAGGCCAAGAAGTCGAAGGAGAGGCTGCTCAAAATGGTGAAGGTGGAAAAGCTGGTGATGAAGCTAAAGGTGAAGAGAAGAAAGATTATTGTGCCATGATTCCGGCAGCTGGAGAGCTTGTAGCGACCACGATGCAAACTCTAGGACAAGAGGAAATCGAAAATACCGAAAGCCAAGACAGTGCTCAAAAAGCTCAGTTATATAAAGCGGCTCGAAGCCACAGAACAAGAGCTTCATCCGCAAAAATACAGGGTGTAACCTGGGGGGCAACAACAGCATGCTATGGATACTATATGGCCGCAGGTGGAATCGTCATTAACTGGAAGGTTATTGCCAAGGCCGCAGGAGCTGGGTTTCTTACCCTCTTTTGGATGAATGAATCGAAGAAACAAAGTGAGTACGCAGACGAGGTTGAATCCATCGCAGACTCTCTACCAGGAAAGGGTGACTGTAACCCACACACTCAAAAGAATTGCTATTGCTCTCAGCCAGAAACTCAATACGACACCAATCACTGTCTTGAAATTCTCAATAAGAAAATAAGTGATACGACTTCCTATAGTGTGCCCTGTGTGGATAAAGATTTAAAGTCTGATGCCACTTGTACATGTGTGGGAAGAGAGAGTTGCTTTGATAATGAATTCTTTTCTGATCTTAAAGGAACAGGTTTAGCAAGCTTCGGAAATAGTTCAGCAGGAAAGCAATTTAAGAATCTAACCAATGGTGTACTCACCAATGGTAAGTTAAGTTCTGCTACCGCCTCTAATTCTGCAAGTGCTAAGAAATTTCTACGTGACCTAGAAGGAAAAGTGAAAGACCTTCCTGATTTAACGAAATCACAAATGGAAGAAGCTAAGGCCATTTCAAGTTATGGAGTCCCTCGCTCAGTAGCCTCTCTTCTTTCTGGGCAAAAAATTAATAGTTTTGGAAAAAATAAAGTCGCCTCCCTTAAAGGTGGCAATTACGCTGCTTCTAAAGGATTAAGAAGTAACTCGGCTCAAAAGTCAGCTGGTGCGGTTCTAAGATTTAACAATCCTAAATCAAATATTAGAGATAGCAAAAGGGGCTCGGGCAGTAACTTTAACTCAATGCTAAACAAGTTTAAAAAGAAGTCCTCTAAAAGTAATAATGCTAAGGTTCTTAAGTTTGCCCAAAAAGCAGAAAGAGAAGCTCAGATTACCAAAAATAAAGATCGCCCTATTTTTGAAATCATATCTCGACGATATCAAGTTAGTGGTTGGAGAAGATTGGAAATAGAATAATAAATAAGGATGACTCATGGATGAGATCAAAACGCCTTGCCTGCTCTATGATGAGCAGTGCCCACTTTGTAAGAGATTTGCTCAATCCCTACAAAGAATTCATTTAAAAACAAAAATTCATTACTACTCTATCTATAATGAAGAAGTTTATAAGCAACTTCCCTTCCTCAATAAAGACGAAGTCTTTGATGAGGTCCATCTGATACTCGCGGCGAACAAAAGTGCTGTATTGCGTGGCTCTCATGCCGTTCAATTTCTCGCTTCCGAAAACCCAGCTGTCAAAAAATTTGCTTGGCTCATTGAAAGTGAAATGGGCCAAAAGGCCATGGACGTCTTTTACACAGGCTTAAATAAATGCCGTAAAACATTGCACGCTCGTTGTCCAAAATGTAAAAATAGAAAAAGAATTTCACTGTAATTTAGCTCAAGTTGTAGAGGAGCCTTCATTGTCTAATCTTCATAAATCAAATTTTCACCCCAAATATGATCAGCTCCCTTGGCATGAGACTCTCATTATTATTCCAACCTACAATGAAATCGATAATATCGAACGCATGATTAAAACCCTTTTTGGACTTTATCCAGCGGTATCACTTCTCATCATTGAAGACGGTAGCCCCGACGGTACAGCAGATGTTGTTAAGAAGCTACAAGTTGATTATGAAAATCTCAATATTATTGAGAGAAAAGGAAAACTTGGACTCGGAAGTGCCTATATAACAGGTTTCAAATGGGGACTAGAAAGAGAGTATAACTTTATTTTTGAAATGGACTGTGACTTCTCACATGATCCAGATGAAGTGAAAAATCTGCTCTTAGCAGCTCAATCGAATGATCTTGTTATTGGCTCGCGCTATATTGGCGGCATTCGAATTATCAACTGGCCATTTAGAAGACTTCTTCTCTCCTATGTCGCATCCATCTACACTCGCCTCGTCACAGGTATTCCTGTTCACGATACGACAGGTGGTTTTAAATGCTTCACCAGAAAAGCGCTAAGCCGTCTCAACTTGAACCACATCATTTCTAAAGGCTATATCTTTCAATTGGAACTTAATTATAAAGTATGGTCTATGGGACTAAAAGTTAAGGAAGTTCCCATCGTTTTCTATGAGCGAAGAGATGGACAATCTAAGATGGCCGGTGGAATCATTTTCGAAGCCCTTTTTGCTGTCATCAAACTTAGAGCATTGGCCTTTCTTGGAAAACTTAATCAATAGCACTAATCATCTGAACTTGCAGCATGAACCATATTATAAAGAAGTGCACCGATATTAAGTCTTTTTGAATTAACCTTTTTATCAGAAAATGGATTGTAATGATAAAATAATACATCCGTCTGGCTTGGTTCTTTCATTTCTTTAATCATGTAGAGAAAAATGGTCTTGGCAAATTTCTTCTTACCACCAGTTAATCCAGCAAGATTGATAATGGCTTCCTCGTAAACAGGAAATCCATTTTCGAGTTCATTGTATTCTAATAGATTCGAACGATCAGCATCATAACGAAGAAAAGTTGATTCAATATTGAGGATCGCCCCAATGAGAAGGACCATATCTCTTCTTGCTTGTGGCATACCAGGACCTGGATAATCTTTAGCAAAACCTTCAATTGCTACTAGAAATTCCATTTTTTCGTCTTGAGAACTCTCCGTAATATAACGATTTAACTTCGGTAGATATTCTTTAAGTTTAAGCTCATTTAATAGAACGTTAAAGAAATGCTCTCTATAACATTCAGGAGCAAATCCAGTCACACCATTTTTAGTATATTGATCACAGTAGTTATTTGTTTTTTCAATAAGTTCATCAGCAGCTTTTATAGCGAATAGGGCCAGTGTTCCATACTCAGAAACTTCCATTGCATCTATCGTAACACTTCCATTACTATTGGCCTGAAACAGATCAGCTAAGAGAAGAGTATTTCTTGCAAATGTTTCAGGATGCGCAGACCAAAGTCCATACTCTTTTAATATTGGCTCAAAAGTAAAGAGTAGATTATTTAACTCCTCAAGGGTAAATTCCAACTCACCTGATTCATTTTCATGTCCCATAGCACCGGCCAAAAGTTCGAAAGCGAAATCAATCATATAATGCTCAAGCAATCCAAATTTAGTTCTTTGAATATCATCTCCATAATATTGATATCCATTCTTTGAGCGAAACAATCTAATTTTAGAGGTAAGCTCTACAAACTGAGCCTTTAACTTTTTAAGTTGTGCAGGAGTATATAAATCGAAATCCTCATGAGAGCGTGTATACTCAAAATTCTTTGATATCTTTTGCGAACTTTCTAGCTCATTTTTATAAAGGTCATAGGAAATACTCGCAAAATACCTCTGTGAATAAAAATCAATAACGAGATCAAGAGTGTTCTTGATATCTCTTAAAGTTAATGTCGAACGGTAGCCTCCGAGAATCTTCCCTTTAAGCTCTTCAATTGTAGGCTTGTAGGAAACAATCACTTCATCTTTCATGACGTGAGAAGCAATAGTAAGTAATTCATCTACAGTTGCAATGTGAATAAAGAGATCTTCATCTAAGAGTTCTTTTACAATTTTTAATTGCTTAAATCGTAGCTTCACAATATCTTGATCGGAGTGATTATTAGCATCAGCATTTGCGAAATCAAACACGATTTCAGCAATACCATCTAGTTTGAAAATAACTTCAATCAATTGATCTTTGCTCAACTGATATCGATTACCTCCAACCAATGCAACCTTTCCAATTCCTAGAACATCACTTGAGATATCCTTGTATTCAAAATCTTCAACAATAAGCTCTACGACATCATTGATAAAAGGAACAGGCCTCATATAATTGGGAAAGAAATTATTATTAGCCCAAATATTGACCATTTCTTCTTTAAAGATATTGACCGCTTGTATGAATTTGGCCTTACCTGAATACCATTCTTTAGAATTTACCCCCCCCTCTACAACCTCATTATAGGTTTCATAAACGGAAAGAATTCCTAAACCTGATTCAACGATTTTTATAAAGTTTGAGACTTCTTGAAAATTATAATTTTCTGGATTAGCACCAAGACCTAAAATATTTCTCTTTAAACTATCACTAATTTCCATGATGTCAGAAAGAGTAACCACTTTCTCACTGCCATTAGTCTCTAATACAATACCTTCTTCATCGATAAAGGTTTCAACAAGAGCTAAAATCTCATCTCGTGAAATAATGTCTTCATCTCTTTTATGAGAAAAAATAAACTCTTCTAAAATTTGGATTTGACTTTGATAGAAGTGAAAGAGTTCGGAATTATTTCCTATCGTATTTTTATTAGCAAAGAATAATCTGAAAGAAAGGGCTCCCAGTTCTGGAACCATTTCTAAAAAACGTTTTAACTCTCTTTGAGTCAATACCTCTCTCTGTCCTCCTAAGAAAAGTTTTTTAAAGGCCAATAGAGAGTCAACTAATTCTAAATTAATCACTTCAATGTCGAACTGATCTTTTAAATTGATAATGAAGGTCTTAAGATTTAAATCACTTGGATTTCCACCAGCAGCATACTCGATAAGACGATCCATTTGATCAACAAGTTCAGCTAACTCTGCTTTGATGGCTTCACTGGTTTCTTGCAGATTTCCTTCTACCTCATCAAAGTTCTCAATCTTATCATTGATACGATAGAGCTTCTTATTTACGACTCTAAGAAGTTCAAATAGAGGTTTAATATTCTTGGTTTGTAAGGAAGAGCTATTATCACTGAGAACAATTCCACTGATATCAAACATCAGCTTTATCGAGCCCACCATAAGAGCAGCGTTATTAGAAAAGAATTTCTGGATGAAACTTGAAAGCTCCTTATTGGTAATAGCATTCGAGTCTTCTCGTTTTACATATTTTGCGAATTTATCAAGATTTTCTTCTAAACAATTAATTTGTACTTCCACATCTTTTTCAAGAATTTGGGCGAGCTCATCCGTATCAATCTTACAACCACCAGAGAGGTTTTCAGACGTATATAAATCACTATCCTCTACGGGATCGTCACCAAAGTATCCACAACCTGTAAGCAGGCCAAGACTCATGATAAATATAAGAATTGTTCTAAATTTCAATACGTTACCTCGTTATGTCCTTCTATTTTAAACGTTTAAGACTCTTTGCGACATAAAATAGCCTCAAAGGTGTAGTAGTTACAGCTTTGTGCAAAAACTGATCACTTTTTCAGCAAATTTAGCGCACAATCGTACTCTAAATAGTGGAAATATCTGCACTCTCCTCTGAAATTGTTCCTCCCTAGGCTTGGTGGCACAATAAGAGTATGAAATCCTATAAGTTACTAAATATACTGTGTTTTTATATACTCACCTGCTTATCTGCAAATGCTGTAGGATTGCAAATCATCGACTCAACTGATGACATTACTTATACCGAGTTGAAAGTTGGTTATGAAAAATTTCTTCGCTTAAATAATCCCCAAAATAAAACAAAGAATTCAGATTGGCTGGACTTCTCTTTTCAATACGAATCAAAGAGAAGCTTTGTTCGCTCTAAAGTCGATGCAGACCTAAGATTCTATATAAACAATACGAGCTTTAGTCCCTCTTTATCTGAAATGTATCTTCAATATAAGAGTACCGATGAATCTCGCTATACCTTTGGACGTATTCGACTAGACTGGCATCCCAATGAAGCCTACTGGCAGCTCAATCATTTTCAAAATACTCAAGGTTTCCGTCTTATGGATACCAATCTTGAAGGGATCACCGGCTTTCATTATGCTCATAAAGATTCTGTTTTTAGACTTGAATTCTTTCTTAGCTATCTTTATATCCCCGCCCTCAATCCCAGTGTCGACGTTGAAAATGGAAATGTTTCAAGTAATGTCGACTGGTATAAGCAACCTCCTAAACGAACAATTATCACGGGAAGTGAAGTCGATATCTTTTACTCTCTCGATGTTCCAGAATATAGAGATGTTCTTTTTCAAAAGTCTTTAGGATTAAAAATTACTCCTTATTGGGGTAATCGTCAGTCAGGTGGAGAAGCCAGCTTCTTTGCGATTTATAAGCCCGAGAGAAATCTAAGAGTAAATGCAGAAGCCTACTACGATCCCGATATTAACAAGGTCGCCGTTAATGCCAATCCGATTGTTAATCACCATGTCATCCTCGGTTATGATCTAAGACTGCATTGGGGTCAGTCTGAAATGACTACAGGCTTAGTTTATGTTGACCCGACAGCAAAATTGGGAAAAGACTTTGAATCCCTATCGGTTTCGCTTGATGAAGGGAATGAAAATAATAGAAATGTTCTTTCAACAGAATTTTTTAAAGTAGAGCCTAAATACATGAGAGAAACTTATGCCCATCTTAGATACAATCATCAATGGGAGGATCTCACTCTGTCTCTTAATGGAATCTATTATTTTTCCAAACACCCGAAAGGTAGTGATGACTTTTATAGTGAGACCGTGAAATGGGTTCGCGCAGCTGGAATCGGTGGGCTCTATCAAATGAATGAATGGTCTCAATTGGGATTCTCTTTAAGATACGATTTCAAGAGAAAAGATAACCTACTCAATGCTCAGTATATCCTCACTCCATGGCGCTCTAGTATCTTTACCTTTGGAGCAGAGTTGATCAAATCACCTAAGGCCAATTCCTACTGGAGTGCTTATCGAACAAATGATACTTTCTATTTTAATGCTGGATATACGTTCTAGCGATCCAGCATTTTACGGCTAAAAATTGTGCGATTATAGGGCTCAAAAAGCATAAGAAGGACGATCCAACTTCCACCAAATTCTAAGATCTCCCCTTTCTTTCCCCCCATTACTGCTTCCGCGAGAAGGGCCAAAGAAACATAAGCTACAATATGATAATTTTTTGGAAGCGGTAGGCCCCAGTCATTTACTTTCTCTTTCACAGACTCAACCTTTCTATAAAGAACCGGTAAAATGAGAAAGTAGAAAACGATGAAGATACCTAAGAAGGTACCGAAGATAATTTTATTAATTTTGAAGTTTCCAAACTTTAGATTATGAAGATTCGTTTCCCCTTGAGTATTATATTTTTGAAAGAATTCAGGAACCCTAAAGTCAAATAGTGCAGTCCAAATTCTCTGACCCCAACTAATCTCTTCCATTAGACCAAAGAAGAAAACAAAGGCCGTGAAATATAGGCAGAAGACAAAGCGTTTATTTCTAAAGGGAGATAAAATTCTTGCTCGATAAATGCACATTATCATACCCGTTAAAAGAGCAACGACTGTAAGCCATTCAAGTGGACCATCTTCTCCAACATAGGAGCTTTCAAAGTAAAGCAAATCGGTTCGAGAAAAGTAGACACCAACCACACAGAGGATAAAGACAAAGATAAATCCAATCCTCTCTAAAGCTTTGCGAGGAACCATATTCATACCTTTTCTCCTAAATCATTAAACTTTGCCACTCTACCAGTATGCCTGCCTTCCTCAAAAGGAGTCTCAAGCCATTTCTTAGTAATCACCTTGATATCTTCAATCGAAGTGAGTCTTGCTCCTACACATAGAATATTGGCATTATTGTGACCACGAGATAAGAGAGCATCTTCTTCAGAGCGAACCAAAGCTGCTCTGATATTCTGATATCGGTTAGCTGCCATAGAAACTCCGATTCCACTTCCACAGAGAAGAATCCCCATAGATGAATCATCTTTTGCTACGGCCTTCGCCACTTTAGCTGCATAATCGGGATAATCACATCTTTCTGCATTTTCAGGTCCATGATCAATAATTTCATGTCCTAAATCTTTTAAGAAATTTTTAAGGGTTTCTTTTTCTTCAAATGCAGCGTGATCGCTACCCATATGTAATTTCATGGCCAATCCAATTAATTAAATTTTAGACACTTATGTTATACCTTAAAAAAAAGAGGCCCGCTAGTGTGCGGGCCTATCTCTTTGCATGAACATAGAGTTCATTAAAAATGAATTAGTACTTAATTAGTATCTGTAGTGCTCTGGCTTATATGGACCTTCTACAGTTACACCGATGTACTCAGCTTGCTGAGGAGTAAGAGTTTCAAGCTTAACCCCAATTCTTTCAAGGTGAAGACGAGCAACTTTCTCATCTAGGTGCTTAGGAAGCATATAAACTTTGTTTTCATACTTCTGTGAGTGCTCCCAAAGCTCCATCTGAGCAAGAACTTGGTTTGTAAAAGAGTTACTCATTACAAAAGAAGGGTGACCAGTTGCACAACCAAGATTTACAAGACGACCTTCAGCTAGAAGAACAATACGACGTCCGTCTTTTGCTGTGTACATATCAACCTGAGGCTTAATATTATCTTTAGTCCAATTCTTATTGAGGTATTCAACTTCAATTTCATTATCAAAGTGACCAATATTACAGATGATAGCAGAATCTCTCATTTGCTCCATGTGCTCGCCACGAAGAATTCCGAAGTTTCCGGTCGTCGTTACAAAGATATCACCAAGCTTACAAGCTTCTTCCATTGGCATAACTTCGTAACCTTCCATTGCAGCTTGAAGAGCACAAATCGGATCAATTTCAGTAACGATAACACGCCCACCTTGTCCACGAAGAGACTGAGCTGAACCTTTACCTACATCACCGTAACCAGCAACAACACATACTTTACCTGCAACCATGATATCTGTTGCACGCTTAATTCCGTCGATAAGAGATTCACGACATCCGTATAGGTTATCAAATTTAGACTTAGTAACAGAGTCATTAACATTGATCGCTGGCATAGGAAGAGTTCCGTTCTTAACTCTTTCATATAGTCTATGAACACCAGTAGTTGTTTCTTCAGAGATCCCTCTAATTTCAGAAGCAAGCTCAGGGTTCTTATCAAGAATAATATTTGTAAGGTCACCACCATCGTCAAGAATCATGTTAAGACCCTTTCCATCTGGCCAACGTAGAGTTTGCTCAATACACCAGTCATATTCTTCCTCAGAAAGACCTTTCCAAGCAAATACAGGAATACCAGCAGCAGCGATGGCCGCAGCAGCGTGATCTTGAGTAGAGAAGATATTACATGAAGACCAACGTACTTCAGCACCAAGCTCAACTAGAGTTTCAATGAGAACTGCTGTTTGAATAGTCATGTGAAGACAACCAGCAATACGTGCACCTTTTAAAGGCTTAGAAGCACCAAATTCATCTCTAAGGGCCATTAGACCTGGCATTTCAACCTGGGCCAATTCAATTTCTTTTCTCCCCCACTCGGCAAGAGACATGTCTTTTACTTTATAGTCATTACTCATTTGATACTCCCATTGAAACCTAGCGTGTTCTCGCACTCTAGGTCCTAAGTATTATTAAAATTAAATATCAAAGTAATATAGCACTAGGGTATAAGAGCAACAAGGGCCATGCGCTAACTTAAAGCCCTTGAGTTGGAATTAACTTTGACATCCCATAGTGACTTATGAAATCTGTAAATTGGCAAAGTTAAGAATGATCAAATGAAGGAAAAGAAATGGGCGATTACACCAAGTTAACGCACGATGACACACAAGAAATTCTCTCCATTTATGGAAGAAGCGGACTCCAAGAGCTTCACCCCCTCTCCCTTGGCATTTCGAATTCCAACTATAAAGTGGTCACCAGCTCAGGCAATCTCCTGCTCAAAGTCTCTAATGATAAGAATCTCGATGAATTAAGAGAGGAAATGGAGCTTCTCAAGCTCCTTGGCAATAAAGGTTTTCAATATTCACTCATGCCTTACAAAACCAAGCAGGATGAACTCACTTATGAATATGGAGATCTCTATGGGGTCATCTTTCCCTTTGTTGATGGAATCCCCCCTGGACCTAGTGATCAGTCTTGTTTTGAAATTGGAAAAGGGCTGGCCCGTCTTCACAATACAGAACTAACAACAGAAGAATTTAAAACACTTCGAAATCATGAAAAGGTTGGTTTTGGGGCTAAAGAAATTTTAGCTTATAGTAAAAGTTCTTCTTGTCCTCAAGACTTCAAAGATACATTCCAAATCCTTTTTCCTCACCAATTGACTTGGTTTATCGACCACTCATGGGACAAAGGAATTATCCATGGCGATCTCTACATTGATAATTCTATGTTTAGTGATAATCAGCTTAAGGTTATTCTCGACTTTGAACAGGGAGGAATCGGGGAATTTATTCTCGATCTTGGGATCACCATTTCAGGCTGCTGCTTAGAAAAGGGACAAATCAATCAAGGTCTTGTGCAATCTCTAGTAAAGGGGTATCAAGAGCACAGAAAACTCACCACCTATGAAAGGCAGAATTTAGCAGACTCTATCTTGCTAGGCCTTATGTCGATATCATTGTGGAGAATTAAACGTTTTAAAGACAAGAATATGAATCCTATTATGGCCAATAGCTACCAAGAGCTTCTTCTTAGGGCCTGTTGCTTTAGGGAACAATTCAAGTCGGAGCCTCTACTATGAAAAAGTCCTTAAAAAAATATTTTGCTTCTTGCCCACGTGGATTGGAAGAAACTCTTTATAAAGAGATTGAGAAATACGAATATGAACATATTGAAATTACTCGTGGAGGAATTTCTTTTAAAACTGACACGGCCGGTGCTTTAGGCCTTCTCTTTGAATCTAGAGTGGCCAGTAGAGTTTATAAAGAGATTGGGTCATTCCAATTTATGCGTGAAAAGGAAATTTACGAAGCTGCCAAGCAAATACCTTGGACCAAAATTATGCATCTTGAGCAAACGCTTAAAGTAGGATGTATTATTTCTCGTGAAGTAAAAAGTCGCTTTAAAAACTCTCATCACCTCTCTCTTGTTCTCAAAGATGCTATTGTAGATCGATTCAAAGATGAAGAAGGGAGTCGACCCGATGTTGATATTGATGACGCTGATTATAGTTTCCTTTTAAGAATAGAGCCTGATCCGAAAAAAGGTTTGAAGGGAATTGTTATGCTGGACATGGCCGGTTTCTCTCTTCACCAAAGAGGTTATAGAAAAATTGGTCACGAAGCCCCTATAAAAGAAAACCTAGCAGCTGGACTTATCATGAATACAAAATGGGATAGTCAAAGTCCTCTTTATGATATTTTCTGTGGCTCTGGGACCTTCTTGATAGAAGCCGCTATGATCACCTTTCAGATGGCTCCTACTTACCTTAAGTTAAAACAGCTTACACAAGGACATAAAGCCTTTGCTTTTCAAGCCCATCGTTGGTTTCAAAATGATGAAGCAGCTCACACAATTTTTAGAAATTTAGTAAGTGAACTTATTACTAAAAGTGAACAAGGTAGAAAGTCTTTTAAAGAAGCTAGTTTTATAGGCTCAGATAAAGATAGAAGGGTCTTCCCTCTCGTTGAACATTCATGGCGCGTCCTTGGACTTCCTAAATCACAACTTAAAACCTTTCACTCCAATGCTCTTACGGTTTATCCACAAAAAGAACATAAGAAAGGCTTTCTCATAACAACCCCTCCCTATGGAGTAAGGCTAGAAGAAAAGTCTGAAGAATTAGAGAAGATGTATCACGAGATGGGAGAAAATCTAAAAAAGAATTGGAGTGGATTTGATTGCTATTTGATTAATGAAGATGCTTCGTTAAGAAAGAAAATTTCACTTCGAACTGAAAGTCGCTTTACCTTTTGGAATGGCCCTTTAGAATGCCGACTTCTCAATTATAATATTTATTAAAAACAAAAGGGACCGACTAGCGGTCCCTTTCTTATCTTAGACTAAACAGAGAGATTATTCTGAGTAGTAAGAATCAGTTTCTTGATTTGAAGCTTCGTCAAACTTCAGATCCATTGCTGAAATCGTTTTTTCATTTAAACGTCCAGACTCTTCTAAGCCATTATCAGCTTGAAATTTCTTAAGAGCGCTTTTTGTTTGTGGCCCCATAATTCCGTCAACTGAAGTAATAGCATATCCTTCAGTTTGAAGAGCTTGCTGAACTCTTTTAATTTTTTCATTTTTAGATAATTGAGAAAGTTTCTTATTAGAACGTTCTACATTTTGGTTCATAGCTTCATCTTGACGGGCCATACGACTTCTTTCCATCGTATCACTTGCAGTTGGAGCTGCTGGGTCTTGAGTTACAGTTGTTGCTTCTCTTTGCTCAGGCTTAGTCTCATCCATTGCTCCGGCCTTATTATAAGACTCGTGGTGACCAGCAAATACTTGTGCTGTAAGTGCAGTAGCAGAAACAATAGTTAAGGCTTTTAGTGTGTTTTTAACATTCATCATGTTCTCCTTGTTAGTTAGCCAATTCAGGCTTAGCCTTTTTGGTTAAGACCTGTTTACAAAACTAGATTAGAGAAGAAAGAAGAAAATATAATCTAGCTCTTGTGTTCAATTATGTAGATTTGATAAAATATGGTTAATGGTTCTTAAACGTCTGACCCACTTTCACGTTTTACTCATCCTTATTGCAGCCAGTTTCTCTAGCTTTACTTATGGAAAAACCATAGTTAAATCAGGTTCTTACGGAAGATCCTACGAAGATAGAGTTCTAACAAGCTATAAAATTGTAGATGATTCCTATGCTCAAAATGAGCTCACAAAAGTTCTCTTGATCACTGAAGGAGTTCATGGAAATGAATATATGGGGATAACCAACAAACTTACTCAAGTAAATTATTGGCATCAACTTCCCGTAACTCATCCACTTAAAGCCTTTTTAAAACAAGCGGGTGTTATTTATATCCTTCCTAAGGTCAATCCTGATGGTATTGAAAGAAAGTCTCGATTTACATATAACGGCCATGATCTCAACAGAGACTTTCTAGAGAGAAAACTCAATCAACAAGAAAGTTATTATTTATCGGAATTTGTTAAAGAAGAAATTGCACCTCTTTCTATTAAAACAAAAATCAGTGTTGATCTTCACTGCTGTGGTGGAAAACTTCTACAAGCTAAAGATATGAATGTAAGTGATAATTATCCCTTTATTACTGTACTAAGAGGGCCTGAAGCAATGAAGGTTCCCGTTCAACATACGAGAGATCACTTTAAGACTTTCTTCCCTGGTACTCTTAAAGATTATCTTCATGAGAACTTTGGCTTTAAAGCTTTTACTTTTGAAAATTTTGAAATTGATCATCCTCTAAGAGAACTTGAAGTTCTCCTAGAGAAAATTCTTGAATTTAAATCCCATTAATTAAAATGATTCTGAAAGCTTCATTGCAAAGGTAGGAGTTGAATACTTCAATAGTGCGGAAGGATTCGCTACTTTATCCAAATGCTTTTGAGATCGGCTAAAGAAATACTGATCAACGTCACTATCTTTAAGAAAAATAGTATGTCCCTTGCCTCCGAACTTTCTCAAAACAAAGTCACTATCGAGGAAGCATATTTCTCTAATTCTAAAGTTTCGTGCCACATACATAATAATGCAGTAGTCACTTAGATCTGCTAAAGACTTTCTGAGTTTCACACCCTTAGGTGGAGAACGATCTCCCCACTCTACTTTAATCTCCGCCCTTTTACCATGTAGGAGAAAATCAAAACCTCTTTGAGAAGTAGACTTTACTTGGTCTAAGCCAAAAACACATTTTGCATACCACTCACCTAATTGAATCGGTAAGTTCTTATTATTCAAAATGATATGTTCATTTCTCAAGACATCGTAACTTTGATTAACCAATTCAATGGCATCAAAGATTCTTTTATTATCCGGCATATAAAGAATAGTTACTTCTTTAGCTTGAGTTCTTTTTAACTTTTGACTGAATTGATGCTCATACCATTTCTCAAAGGCAGGTTGATCATAGAGATCAAAGGCATCACATACATAGCCGACTTTGAATAAACTCTCTTTAGTGCCGAGTGATTCATGCTTTTTACAAAGAAATTTCAAAGGAGCAAACTGATCAGGTTGCTGTCCGCGAACGAAAATCAACTCTTTAAAATAATCAGTGCTCCCATGTGTTTCCTTTGAAAAATCTTCAATCGTTTTATTAAGACTTTCCAAATTCATTTTTAACCTAGCTTTATTAATTAAATATTAAACCGTCGATTAGTTTAACACTTTTCCTATTAAAGCTCTACGGCCGTCCAATCTTGCTCGAAATTTAAAATACTTTGTGCAAGTCCAGCATTTCTCGTAAGAAAATGTTGAGAGAAAACCTTAAAGTCGACTATTTTACTCTTCAAATAGGCTTCATCTTCATAGCCACCTTTTTCAAGGAGCTCTTTGGCTACAACGGCTCCGTGAAGTAGACGCCATGAAACAATCAGGTTTCCACAGTAGTTGAGGAAATCCATACTTGTTCCGGTAATGTAATCAAACTTTTTCTCAGAAGCCCATTGTCCATATTTTTCTAAAATAGATACGGCTTTTTGCATCGACTTACCGATAAGAGCGCATTCTTCCTTCCAACTTGCCGCTTCTTTCTTAGAAAGTGTAGCTTGGATTTTAGCCCCTAGTGCTTGGAAAGTTTCTCCCTTATCTTTAAGAATTTTTCTCATCACAAAATCAAGGGCCTGAATTCCATTGGTTCCCTCATAGATAGATGCGATTTTCGTATCACGAGCAAACTGCTCAATTCCGTATTCGGTACAATATCCGTATCCGCCATGAACTTGAATAGCATCAACACAGACTTGATAACCTTCATCAGTACTGAAGGACTTACAAATTGGAGTTAATAAAGCGAGCTCTTTAGATGCAGATTCATCACCACCATGTTCAAGATCAAAGAGATTTGCTGTGTAGAGATTTAGGGAACGAAGACCACGAGACATGGCCCTCATTTTTAAAAGCATTCTTTTAACATCGGGAAGATTAATAATTTCTGTACCGAACTGCCCTCTTTCTTTAGCGTATTGAACCGAGAGTTCATAAGCTAAGTTGGCCTGAGATTCCCCTTGAATTCCACAAAGAAGTCGTGCTTCATTCATTAGAATGAACATATTTACAATTCCTTCGTGCTCTTTTCCAATCATCTCTCCACGACACTCACCTTCTCCACCAAAGGTAAGCTCACATGTAGCCTGTCCATGGATCCCCATTTTCTCTTCAATTTTTGTACATTTAACATGGTTAGACTCACCAGAGTCGAGGTTGTAGCGAGGAACAATAAAAAGTGAAAGTCCTTTTGTCCCTTCAGGACTACCGGGAGTTCTGGCCAATACCAAGTGAATATTATTTTCGTATAAATCACTTTCACCAGATGAAATAAAAATTTTCACGCCTTTAATATTATAGGAACCATCGTCATTCGGGGTCGCTGTAGTTGTGGCCGCACCAACATCAGAACCTGCACCAGGTTCGGTTAAGCACATTGTTCCCCCCCAAGTTCCTTCCATCATTTTAGGGATATAACGATCTTTTTGTTCTTGAGTACCTACTTCGTGAATAACATTCATCGCCCCTTGAGAAAGTCCTGAATACATGGACAATGAAACATTCGATCCTACATAGATAGATGTACAAGCATTTGCAACAGTTCGAGGAGCAGGCATGCCACCAATATCTTCAGGGTAACCAAGGGCATACCATCCATTTTGATAATACTGCTCTAAAGCCTTTTTAAAAGATGAAGGTGCGATAACACCTTTATCGGTCATCTTAACGCCCTCTTCATCACCCTCAACTCGGCACGAATAAACTTCGTTTTCAGCGAATTTATCAAACTGATTGATAATATCTTTTAAATCATTTTCTCCGAAGTCTTTGGCCAAGTTCTGAACTTCTAAATCTTTAAAAAGATTGAAGTAAATATCTTGAAGATCATTTCTATACTTTGGCATAACTACCCCTTTATTAAGTCAATAATGTTTACCTTAATAGTATAGGGCCATATCCAAGTTACGGTTAATAGGAATTATTTGACGAGATTGTTGTAGATCAAAATTTTAAGGGATGGAAGGTATGAAAAATACAAAAAGCGCCCGATTCCAGGCGCTCATTGCTTGATTATTTTAATGAAGTATCAATAATTTGCCGCTTTATTGACTACATCAGGTTGAAAATAAAGGGTTTTCTTATCGTTTTAGTACGTCCATCCGGTGTTGCAGGGTAATGAATGGAGTAAAGTACTTTTGAAAGGCATCTGATTACGCGAGGATCATTTACCTGAGTTGTATCTTCAAATCCTAGATGTCCAAGGTTTCCGTTACCAGAAATTTTCATTTGAACCTTAAGAACACCTTCTTGTGAAAACCCACCTTCTCTATAGCAAGAAATCAGATCTCCATCTCTTTGTGCCACTCTAAGATCAACGTCGCGAATAAAGTTTTGAATATCATTATTCGAGCTCTTTCTTAGAGGTACGGCCATAGAAGTTCCAACATAGTCTTGTACTTCTCTTTGAGTAACAGGTCTTTCTCTTCTTGGCTGAGGTTGTTGTCTTCTCTGAGGACGACGTTTTTGATTTTTCTTAGCAAGATCAGGACGACATTTAAGAGCATCACCATTTTTTAAACACTCTATAGTTTTATTGTAGTCTCCGATAGCTGCCTCGTAATCAACACGATTTTCAACATAAGATTCGAAATGCTCTTTTAGCTCTTCACTCTCATTTGTAAGCTTTTGAAAAACTTTAGCCTTACGCTTATATCCGCTTTTAAGTCCTCTTACATTTTTCAGCTCATCCTGTAAAAATTTCAATTCTTCATCTTGTTGTTCAAATTCTCCATCAACATGCAGAGTAGCAGAGTTAACTTTTTGCTGATTTTGCTTTGCTACTGCCAAGCAGTTTGACGAAATGATGAAAGAAATACATGTTAATAAAAATCCAAGTCTCGTTTTCATGGTTTACAACCTCCATAAGTGGCAAATTATTGTTTTTTAAGCTAGAAGTACCCTATATCAAGGGCATACAAATTATTGGCCCCCTTAGACACACGGCAACAATAAACTATGAGCAGTACTCGTTTTGACGAAGACATTTGGTTATTGGAACGCATTTCTCAAGGTGTAAGCTTTGAGTTGTTTCTTGCGTTTTGGCCGGAAGAAAATGACAAAGTTCTCATCAAGAAAGTACGAGAAGATCTCGATCCCCAAAGAAAGGAAGAAGCCGAACAACGCCTCTTAAAAGAAGCGGCAACACTTGAAGAGTTTTGGAGTCCTTATTTTCCCAAAGTATACGATATCCGTAGACAAGGCGAAGAAGAGGAAGCTCCCCTCTATCTCATTGTCCAATACTTTGCAGGGATCTCCCTTAGAAATTATCTCCATCTTCATATTGAAAAGAAAACGATCACTTCCCACTTTATTCAAAACTTCATCTGGGAGATGGATCATGCTCTCCAATATCTCCACGATAAAAAGGGAATTGTTCATCTCGATATAAGTCCTGACAATATCATTATCACTCAAGACAATAAGGTTAAACTGATTGATTTTGAGGACTCTAGAAAATCAGGAAGCTATCTCGATAAATCGAAACTTAGAGGTAAAGAACAGTACCTCAGCCCTGAATTAATTAGCGCACTATATGACGGAGAAAAAGAAATTTCTTTTGAGCCCAAATGGGACCTCTACGCCTATGGCAAGACGTTAGAAGAACTGTGCCAACAGACTAAAGGGACTGAAAAAATAAAGTGCCTATCTTTTAAAAAGAAAATACGTAATCTAAAAAAAGTACGCTCTACTAAAGTTCGTGAGCCCAAAGAATTTAAAAATCCTCTTTTCGTTGTACATTCGTTGTTAGATTCATTGAAATGGCCAGAATTTAATAGCAAGCATCTCACTGCTGCTCTCGTAAGCTTTATTATCCTCGGACTAACTTTATTAGGACTCGAACTCTTGGGCCGATCCCAAATGCACAAGAAAAGAAGAAATTCTCATTTCCCTACTCAAACTTTACAGTCTACCAAGAGAGTCTCTAACTATACTCAACCAATCAAAAAAGCTCTCCCCTCTAAACGAGTAAAGAAAGTAATTCAGAAAGAAGCTCTCCCTAAGAAGGCCATACATACTGCTTCGAAGAAAAAAACTAAAAAGAAAAAATCCAAAAAGCTAGCGAATCACAAGAGGACTCCCCAAAGGGTCACTACACAAAGACCCACGACACAAAGAGCGAATCCCCAAGAGCTTTACGAAGCCAAAGCACAACTCATTAAGAAGAATAATCACTTTAAGGCCAAAATCGCTAAACTTATGGCCAATAAAGAGCCTCATCTTCAAGAATGTATGAATTACGAGTCACAGGGCTCTAAAGGTAAACTTTCTTTATCCTTCTATCTCCAGGCCCAAAAAGGCCGAGCTAAAAAAATCTCTTTTGAAAATTCACCAAACTTAAGTCAGCTAACGAAGAGTTGTCTTATGGCCCTTTATGCAGATATCGTTTTTCCTGAACCACCCACAAGACAAGAATTAAAGATTACTCAAAGCTTTACTTTTGCTAACGACCTCAATCAAGATAGAGAAAACCAAGAATTTGCAAAATCTCTTATTTTATAGGCAGGTGAGTTAATATGAAAATTACGAAACATCGACGCTTAAGTAAAATCATGCAAGTCCTAGATCGCTGGGGTCCCATCGATACTTCAGAAGTCACTCAGCATGTTGCTCAAATTTTTGGTGTAAGCGAATCGGAAATCAAAAGAAATGTTCAAAATGACCTCAAGTTTCTAAGAGATGAAGGTGATGCCATCCCTTATTACTACGACAAACTCGGTAATTTCTTAGGTGAGAATGCTCCCCCTGAGGATGGAACATTTTATAAAGTTCAATGGCAAACATCTGATAAGAAAGATCTAAGAATATCTGGATTGGGAGAACTACGAAGATTTAAAGGTGACTTAAAGTCCTCTCCTTCCTTTGAGAAAAATATTTCTCTAAGAACAGGCAAAGGGACTCCAACAGCAGGAGTGAAATACTTCTATTTTGATTTAAATCATGAGCTCTTTCATATTGCTTTAAAATTCGATTATTTTGACCAAACAAAGGAAGACTTGCTCCATATTGGAATTGGCCGCTCTCCCTCAGATAAAGTGACTGAAAAGTTATTTGAGCCATTAAAAACACTCGCTGCTCCATCACTACTTCTTAGCTTAAAAGATCCATTCTTAAGTTCATTGGAAGAAGGAGAGCTTCCTCCATTTCTATTAACGATTCATAAAGACCAATCAGTTTCTCTGAAGTCTCACCAAAATAAAAACCCGATCCATTCTTTAGAGGTCGATCACGACCAAGTTCAGAAAACATTATCTGAATTAACATTCTTTAAAGATAAAACTAAAACTCAACACTGGACGGACTTAAATACTCAAGACCAAGAATTTGTTGCAGGAGAAAGAAGTTTCCTTAGAACTCCATTGCTATTTAAAATCAAATCTTATTCTGGATTTATTCTGACCTAGATTATTGGCCATTTGAGAAAAAGAAAGGCCCCCAAGGGGAGCGGGGGCCATTCACACACACTTCACACACAGGTCCCTTTCGAGACCAATTCATATTTAGTAATTCGTTTTGTAAGCATACTGATAAGCTTGCTTATCATCAGCACTTTGCCAAAAGATTGGGTTTCCTACGAGTGTATGACAAAGACTAATTCCTCGTACTTCACCGTTTGGAGATTCAATCTCATAGTAAGTTCCGTTACCTTGAACATCGACAGCTTCATCAATGATCGTGAGAAGTCTATCTCTAATTTCGGCTTTTGATGTTCCATATTCGTGATTTACACGACCAAGGTCCCTATTTTCATAACGTACGGTCTTTTGAACCTTACATTTATTATAATTTATTCCAAACCATCCTTCTTTCTCATCACATGTATAGAAATAGTAATAGGCTCTGGTATAAGACTCTTTAATAAAATTCATATTGGCAACACGATTTCTAAAATCAGAAAAATCTGAGGCTGCCTGACATGAATCGACTCCGCTTTCCGTTGTTGCAGTGGACTCACTCGTGTTGCTGGTATTATCCGCATTTGATACTTGGACCTTATTATCACTACCACATGAGGCAATAACCATAAGAACCAATGAGAGTCCTAATAATTTATTCATCTTTTTTAATGCTTTCATTTCTCTTCTCCCCTAAAGTCAGGTTTTTGATTCTCAAGCTTTCAAAGATGTAAGGCCTTTATCTTCTTAGTAGGCGTTAGATCTTTCTTCATGAGCTTGAGATCCAAAATTTGTTATGCCTATATAGAAGCAAGGAGTGTGCCAAGAATCAGCATCCTTATTTTAATGAGTTACAGCTTTATAACTGATTAGTTTTTTTTAGGGTGTTAAAAATTTAAACAAAATGGAAAGAAATACTTATAGGAAAAAAGGCTGAAAGAATCAGCGGAATTGCTCAATTCTCTTGGAATTCTTATATTTTTGCCCCAATTGGAGCTGATTTTCAGAGGCTAAGTTTCTTGCCGCCCGTTCTGCGACCTCTTGATCAAGCATTTTGTTAAAAAGTTGGGCAGTTCTCTTTGAAACTTTTGTAGATATATAAGTCGCAATCTTATCAGCTCCTCTTTGAGTGGCCTCAAGGACTGCCTGAGAAGCGACCAGATAAGACTGATCCAATTCAACTTTATTCAGCTCTCGTTCCGTAAAGCGCTTCGCCGCAAGCTGGGCTAAATATTCAGCAAGATCTTGAACATCTTTAGTTTTAACTAATTTAGATTCAGCCATAAATTCATCAGCGGCTTTAAATGCACTTTCTCTGGCCGCTTGATAAACCTGATATTGCATAGGAGGAGTCACAATTTTCTTTGTTAGTGATAAAAGATAAGCTTGAGACTCTTGAATTGCTTTTATTGTCGCCTTATTCTTAATGGTGTTTTTAGCTGTTGTGTAACTTTTTAGCTTAGATATCCTCTCCACTGAATCAACATAGATTTTAGACTTTTTAAAATTGATATCTCTTTTCTCAATTTCTTCGTACATAGCTTCAAGATTAGTCGGTATCTCCTTTACAGCAGCAAGTTGAGCATATTGAGCCCCCCAACGTATTAAAGACCGAGAGGCCACATCCCAAATAATCTCTTTAGCGCCTGTATGATAGGCAACTTTAGCAATTTCTTTTGCCTTAGCTTCTGCAGCCTTTTCAACATGAATGAGAATATGATCAAAGAGGTTTTCGTGAACGTATATCGCTTTACTAACCTTAGGATAATCGTATGCTTCTTCTTTTTGATCATCAGAGATAAGAATGAATTCTGAATCCAACTCTTCTTCTGATATTTGATTGGTTATATTATTTCCTTCATCAACAGAGGCGATAGACCTTCCTCCAGAGAAAGAATCAAATTTAGGTACTTTATAAGACTCTCTATAGGTAATTCGATAGTCCTTGGCTGCTCCCTTTTTACCCAACCAATGTTCCCAAGGCCTATTTACGGAATCAATAGCCGTTATATTTACTTCTGGCCGTGACGAAGGAGAACTCTCCTTTATCATCTCCCCTTTACTTTGCACTTTACCGATATATTTAATCACTTCGGAAACAATTGTATTTTCCATACGATAAACATCCCATTGGACATCAGCGTGAGAAAAGAAAGTTGCTCCTTTAGGAGTTTTGATAAAGTGCTCACCCTTGTAGCCTATTATACGTATTCGACCTTTAATGACTTCAAAAGTAATACTCGCAGAGTTAGATTTTCCTTTTATTTCATGCAGCTTGATTGTACTCATTGGACCGATATAAACCATGGAGTTATTCGGAAGAAGGAGTTTTGTAAATCCCGACTCATCTGTTTCTATATAACTCGTCTCAAAGAATGTATCTCCTAACTCAAGCTGATCTTTAGTTTTAAGTTTCTTATGAAGAACTGTTCCTGAAATTTCTGATACGGTAATGACTCCCTGATTAATGACATCGGATACTTCCATATCCGAAATACTTACCTGTTTTTGAGCATGGATACTCAAAGGTAAATAAGAAAGAAATATAAGGAGTGTCGCCAATAACCTATTCATCACTACTCTTATCGGATATTTAGTCTCTTAAATGAGTGAAAAGAAAAGGACAAAGGAAAGGACAAGGAAAACTATAAAGAAAACTATAAAGAGGAGAAGTTTTCCATCTGAAGCGTTCCTAGTTTCAATAGTTTAAAATAGATTCAATTCAAATCATTAGGGATATATGAAAATCTATACCAGAGTTTTTTTATCTATTATCTTATTCTTTGTATGCTCTTTAAGTTATGCACTTGAAGAGTCACAAGCTCAAGACATCCGCTTCAATAAAGCTCGTGTCCTCATTCATAAAGGTCAAAAGAAAGCCGCTTTCCAACTCTTAAACGAAAATTTAAAAGGAAAGTTTCACTTAGATACCGTTCATTTTCTTGTTGAATACTATTATGAAAGAAAATTCTATCTGAAGAGTTATCGCTATCTACGAGTATTGGCCAATCACGCTCTCCCAAAAGATCTGCAAATCAGAATAAAGAAAGGTAATATTAAATTAGAGGATAGAGAAAGCTTTATTAAGAAAGTAGCCACCTACAATGAGTTAAGTCCCAACGATCTTTCCATTCTTCAATTTGTTGCGAATAAGCTCTATGATTTTCACTTAAAGAAAACAATCTCCCCCGAATATCTGCCTTACCTTCTCTCTCTAGCAGAAAAGTATCTCCTTATTTGTTATGCACATAAATATCAAATTGTTGATACTCATTACTCATTAGCAAAAATTGCTATTAGTCGAAACGATATTCCAAAAGCAATCCATTCTATTTTAGAAGCTTATGAATATCTTCGAGAAACGAACTCTGTAGATCACAAGGTATCCTCTACAGAATTACAAATCGTACTTGCCGAAATCCTAATAAAAGATGGTCTTGCAGAAACGGGCGCACTGATCATGAAATCAGCAAGTCTCGATCGCAGTATAACACCAGAACTAAGGGAGTATATTCAAACCTACTCTGAAACAATTAAAAAAGCTTTTTTTAATGTCATTTATGACTATCAACTCAAGTTCAAGAATAATATTCTACAGGTAAGTGATTTCGAGCAAGAGAGAGGTTTAGAAAACCAAAGTGCGCTAGCTCATCACAATCATTTTAATATCTATTATCAAAATCAAATTAATCGAAAATACTCTTTAGTTGCTGGCCTTGATATTATCAATGAGTCCAATCTATCTGAAAATACGGAAGAAGCTAATTTCACTTCCCTCTCTGCAGACTTTAAGCTTAAAAAATATAAATCTGGAAATGCTCTATCCTCTTTTAATTTGAAATTAGATTTTCTAAGTGGTCGTGATCTTCTTTCTTTAACAGAGATCCAAAAAAGATCACAGCAAGTCTTTCAATATGAGCGCTTCTGGTTGACCCCAAATGGAAAGTGGCAATTCCATCTGCCCTTGGCCCTTAAACAATTTAAAAATAGAAATGCTGTGGCCATAGCCTCTGGTCTTAGTTTTGAAAGCTTTGAAAGTAGTCGCTGGTGGCGATTAAAGTATCAAGGGGATCTAGGTATTCAACAAGAAGGTGAATCTCTAGGGACGACCTTTTATTTAGATACCCATATTCTCAATCAATCAAAGGTCTCAAAGAAAATAGACCTTGTATCTTTACTCTCTTTCTATAAACAATTTAACTCTCACGAACCTTTAAATTATCATCAATTCTCAGCAGGCTTTTATTTCAATCAAGAACTCGACTTTTGGAAAAGCATTCTTCTCTCTTATGGGGTTGAATTAACAAATAGATCCATTTCGAATCGCACTTCCTATCAAATGATGGATTTCAACGTTGGATTTAAATATAACTTCTAAGGTTTTCCAGCCTTGGCGCACTTTGCCACCGATAGAAAAAGTGCTAGTCTTTAAGTATAAAGAGTATAAATATTTATGATTTTTTTCCTATCGAGGACCCCCATATGAATTCTATTTCTAAACTCTCTAAAAGAGCTCTACTCGTTATCTTAGATGGATTTGGAATTAATCCAGATGATTATCAAAATGCGATTAAGCATGCTCATAAACCCAATATTGATCAACTCTTTTCTCACTACCCAATGACTACAATCGAAGCTGGCGGAGTCAAGGTCGGACTCCCTAAAGGTGTTGTTGGAAACTCTGAAGTTGGCCATATGAACCTTGGGGCGGGTAAACCTGTGCGCCAAGATTTGGTTCGTATTAATGAGTCCATTGAAAATGGAACATTTGGAGACCTCCCCCTCCTTCATGAACTTAAAGAAACAGCTCGTCGCAATGGGGGCAGAATCCATGTTATGGGTCTTCTCTCTGATGGTGGTGTCCATTCCCATATTAACCATATTAAAGAAGTTTTCAAGGCACTTAATAAGGAAGGAGATATTCAAGTTTTCTTCCATGCTTTTATGGATGGACGTGATACAGCTAAAGATGTGGGAGGAAAGTATATTGATGAGCTGATGGAAGAGCCAGGATTCAAATTCGCTTCTATGCAGGGAAGAAGTATAGGAATGGATAGAGATCGCAGATGGGAAAAAATTAAGAAGGCCTATGACACGTTTACAGGCTTTGGTAATGTCGAAGAAATTTCACCCCAAGAATATCTCCAAAGAGAATACGACCAAGGTCGTTTCGATGAATTTATCGAGCCCGTCCTCTTTAATGAAAAATACGCCATGAAAAAAGACGATTCAGTTTTCATGATCAACTTTCGACCTGACCGTGCGATTCAAATGACCTTGGCGATGACAGATCCTAATTTTAGAGAATTCAATCGTCCTTTTAAGCCCGTCTACTTTCTTTGCATGACACCTTATATTCCCGACGAAGTAGAACTCCCGATCCTCTTTAATAAAGAAAGAGTACCTGGTGGACTGTCTGAATTTTTATCAGAGCAAGGAAAGTCTCAATTCAAAATAGCAGAGACAGAGAAATATGCCCATGTCACATTCTTCTTTAACGGAGGTGAAAAGAAGCCTTTTCCGAATGAAGACCAAGTTCTCGTTAATTCCCCAAAAGAAGTTAAGACCTATGATGAAAAGCCCGAGATGTCGGCTTTTGAAGTCACAGATAAATTATTAGCAGCCTTAGAAAATAAAGACTATACCTTCTATCTCGTTAACTTTGCCAATTCAGATATGGTTGGACATACCGGCAATTTTGAAGCTGCCGTTAAGGCCATTGAAACATTAGATAGTTGCGTTGGAAAACTTATGAAGAAATGTGAAGAAGAGGAAGTCACTCTTCTCCTAACGGCCGATCATGGTAATAGTGATCAAATGCAATATCCCGATGGAAAAGCGCACACCAGTCACACAGGTGCTCCAGTTCCTTTCGCTGTTTTTCATCCCAAATTAAAAGATTCATCAATAGAAGTTAACGGCGAGGGACATGCGCTTATGGATGTCTCCCCTACCGTTTTATATGTTCTTGGAATTGATTCTCCTCCTAATTTTGAGGGTGAGACTATTTTTAAATAGAAGGTAGTAATGAGTGAAACAAACTTAAAAAGTATTGCTGTTTTAACAAGTGGTGGAGACTCTCCTGGAATGAATTGTGCGATTCGTTCCGTTGTGAGAACGGCTTTAGGTGCCGGCTTAAAGGTTTACGGAATCAGAAGAGGCTATGCAGGTCTCTTGGATGGAAGCTTTGAAGAAATGAATGCATCTTCAGTTGGTAATATTTTGCAACATGGAGGCACGATTCTTCAAACCTCTCGATGCCCTGAGTTTCTTGATCCAGAGATTAGAAAAGAAGCCTTCCATATTCTCAAAAGAAAGAAGATTGATGCTCTAGTCGTTATCGGAGGAAATGGTAGCTACAATGGTGCTTTCGAATTATATAGCGAGCATGGTTTTCCAGTTGTAGGCGTTCCAGGTACAATCGACAATGACATTCAGGGCACCGAATATACAATTGGTTTTGATACAGCGGTGCAAACTGCTGTTGAGGCCGTCGATAAAATTCGTGATACAGCTTCTTCTCATGCTCGAACCTTTATTGTTGAAGTAATGGGAAGGAAGTCTTCTGCCATTGCTCTCCAAGTAGGAATCTGTACCGGTGCAGAGAATATTGTTCTTCCCGATCAGGGTGAGCCTGACTTTCTTCAGATTTCAAAAGATATTAAGCGTGGAATTCAAAGAGGAAAGTCTTCTTCTATCATTATCTGCGCAGAAGGCGAAAACCCTGGTTTAAGTTATAGAATTCAAGAACGACTAAAAGAAGATCATCAGCTCGATGCCCATGTTTGTATTCTCGGGCATATTCAAAGAGGTGGAAATCCAACAGCTCACGATAGATCAATAGCATCTCACATGGGTCACGTTGCGGTACAAGCTCTCATTGAAGGTCGCTCAGCCATTGCAACCAGTCTCGTCAATGGCAAGGTTGTTGAACTTCCTCTAGAAGAATGCCTCAAGAAGGACAACAAGTTCAATCCTCAAATGGAGAATTTAGCTAAAGTCCTATCCATATAGAAGAAACCGCCCACAGTCTCTTCGAGAAGATTGTGGGCTTCAATAACTCTGATTCTTTCAGATTCGATATCTCCAGCTCTACCTAAATAAACAATTTCTTTATTCTTCTTTTGGAGATTACTTTCAAGATGCTCCCAAATATTATTTGATATTTCGAGATAGCTTACCTCACCTTCTAAACTAACCCGACCACTACAGAAACAATGATCTAATCTCTTTATGGGAACCACCGTTGCCATCGACCAAAAGGCTAATAAGATAGGCAGTTCAAGAAATTCAACATCTGCCTTATCTAAATTTTCCCCCTCTACACAAATCACAAATCTCAAGACAGGAAAAGTAAGCCTTCTTCTCTTAGATAAATACGTGAGCTTTTCTTTAATGGCCCTTCCCCTTGCCCCTAGACCTATGATTTCGATTCCAGGTTGGCCTTTAGAGGTATATCCGAAGACTTCGCACCATTGATAATTATTTCTATTTAATACAAGAGCATTTATTTTTATTTCCATACAATTTTCATTGCATGATTATAAGGAACTAATATTCCTTAATGGTTTGAAATCATTGACTCTAAAACAGTAGTACTTTCAATTTTTTCTTAGAGAGCTATCACTTTTTATCGGCGAAGAGATCACGATCAATCACTTCTTTTTCTTGAAAGGGCAGGAGAATTTTTTCCGTCACTTTCTGAAGTTCAGGAACGTTTTTCTTTTGAAACATGCAATTCAAAACGTCATCAACATCCTTTTCGATAAAGGAATACTCAAAGAGATTATGCTCAAGAGCATAAATTTCATTCAGTATTTGGCAACCTTTTCTCGGTGATGAACATAGGTGCTTATCTCTCTTGTCGCATGCAACAGAGAGAAAAGCCGACTGTCCATACTGACAAGTCACTTCCTTAAGTTGAGCATTTACAAATCCACGTAATAAATTTGTTTTCTCTTTATTCTTACTACAAAATTGAGTGACATTAACCTTATGGCCCATGCAGTCTAAATGAAGGGCATCAATTTGCTCAACTAACAAAAGCTCCTTGTGACCCATTTTCCGACAAACCTCTTTATAGGTATGTAGAGTTCGATCATATCCCGTTATATCAAACTTCGAAACTTCAGCTTTAGAAAGATTCGAGGTTAGGATGAGAATGATGAGAAGCTTTAAGATTTTCATTTTCTTATTTTATCACGTTCATTTTTTGAGTGCAGCAACGAATGCTTTTAAGGAAAAAAAAAGGGCCTAAGAATAGGCCCTTTCTAGTCATTAATTTCTTTATCCTAAGCCGGAAAGAGACCTCTAAGTCTCATCGCTTTATCTAGTCTATTGAGAGCTGAGATAAAAGCAGCCTTTTTCATGTCAACATTATGGGCTTCAGCAGTATCAACACATTCTTTGAAGGCCTTAACAAGGATGTCATGAAGCTTCTTATTGATTTCATCAAGTCCCCAGAAAAAGTTCTGAAGCCCTTGAACCCACTCAAAGTAAGAAACAATAACACCACCGGCATTACAAAGAATATCGGGAATCAAGAAAGAACCATTACTCGTTACAATATCAATGGCCTCTTTTGTAAGAGGACCGTTTGCACCTTCAGCAATGATTTTTGCTTTTACATTTCCAGCATTCTTTTCTGTAATTACACCATCAATGGCAGCAGGAATAAGAACATCAACATCAAGACCAAAAAGTTCTTCGTTAGTAATATTCTCAGCTCCAGGGAATCCGGAAACCCCACCATTTTCTTTTGCGTATTCAATGAGCTTAGGAAGATCAATTCCATCACCGTTAAAAATCGCTCCTGTTACATCTCCAAAAGATACAATTTTTGCCCCTTGAGCAATAAGATCTTCTGCAGCAGGAATAGCAACCTTACCAAAACCGTGAATGGCCACTTTCGTACTCTTATCGATTTTCATTCCAATCTTTTGAGCGGCGAAGTTTACACAGTAAGCAACACCTTTACCCGTAGATTCTGCACGACCTAAAGATCCACCAATACCAATCGGTTTACCTGTAACCACACCTGGTACTGTATATACTTTTAACTGGGAATAGGTATCCATGAACCAACCCATTGTTTGTCCATCTGTTCCAATATCTGGAGCAGGAACATCAATAGAAGGTCCAACAATCATTGAAATTTCCGTAGCAAATCTTCTCGTTAGAGATTGAAGCTCTTGCCTTGAAAGATCATTTGGATCCACACAGATCCCACCTTTTGCTCCTCCGAGAGGAAGACCTACGAGAGCACACTTAAAAGTCATAAGCATCGCGAGAGCAGCCGTTTCAGAAAGGTCTACTCCTGGGTGATAACGAATCCCCCCCTTACCAGGTCCTAAAGTCATATTGTGCTGAACACGATACCCCATAAAAGTTTTAACTGTTCCATCATCAAGACGAATAGGCACAGCTACTTGAAGGGCCCTTTTAGGGTACTTTAATCTTTCGATAATGTTGGGATCAAGACCACCAACAGAACCTGCAACTTCTAATTGTTCAAATGAATCTTTAAATAATGGACTAGAAAATAAACTCATACCTACTACCTTGGTTTGTCCGTGAGTATTCTTGTATATTAATTTTTCATTAATAGAATAAAACGGCCAATAAATTACCGCAAAGGTAGGCATTTTGCAGTAGGTATTTTCGAATTATTTTCAATCTACAAATTAGAACGACGTGTAATATTGCAGTTGAAATGTACTATCTGCATCACCCATAAACGCCACCTTTGACGCTGACTGAGTACTGGACACAACTGCTGTAATATTATTGCCAAGAGGCTTACTAACACTAGCTGTATAGTCGTTATCATGAAGACGATATTCAAATCTTGTATCTACGCCAAGGCTCTCAAAGCGCTTCTGTAATCTTGAGAACACGCGTCCGTTTACGTTGAATTCTGTCTCTGCATTGACCCAAGGATTAACGATTTTCATGTAGGCCCTCATTCTTAAAAGCTTTGCACGAAACTTAAGTTTGATATTATTGGAAATCGATGCCGTGGTATTGGGCTTTAAGGCTTGTTTGACCGATCGTACTTTTTGTAGAGCTGAACCTTCTTCAGCATTTTTCAATTCTCCTGATACCCTCTTATCCAGATAGCGAAACATCATTTTACTGAAGAAGTTTCTCTTTGATCCACGATCAGGAGTTTCATAAAGACCAGTTGATTCAATATCCCAGTTTCTTATATATTCTTCTATTTTTTCCCAATTAGAGAATTCATTTTTAATTTGATTCATGACTCCAGCAGAGTCCTCTACCCATACATTATTCAACCAGATTTCTTGAGTAATGGGCTCGGGTTGAATATCGTCTCTAGGCACAGTTGAAGCCGGTCCTCGAGAAGCTCTTCTTTTCTTTTGAATAGTATCTGATTGAGCGGTGACCTCTACCGTTAGCGCCGGATAGAAATACTGTGGGCTTTGCCAGACATAGCGAACGGGATATTCAGAAAAGCGATCCCATTTCGCTTTGGCCTGCGGGCAAAGTCCCATTGTTAGTAATGTTGTTACCGCCAACTGTAAAAAGATTAGGCATGGTAGTAAAAAAGTACTCATTTAACTCTCCCAAACTGTGGAAATTACGTCCCTAGTTTTCTCTCTGCCTATTAAGTTGCAACTTATATACCAAAATTGGGGCATAGCAGCGGAATTTGAGTAAACATTACTGGCCGGTGGCCTTCTGCACCTTCTATTTTAACGCAAAAAAGGCCCTTTACGGGCCTTTTGCTATTTTATGAATAGTCATTTTAAATAAAAATTACTGATCAGACATCATATCCTTGGTCTCTTTTAATACCGACTTCAAGGCTTTTAAAGTATCTGCATCGAGCTCAAGATCTTTTGTTTTAGATTCCATCGCCTTAAGAAAAGCGTTTGCTGTTAGTCCAGCAGGTAGAGCAGGTTTCTTCTTCTTAGTGATTTTCTTCTTAGCTGCAACAACAGAGCCTTTATTAATAAGCCTCTTCACTTGGCTTCTCTTAGTTAGCTCTCCAGCAACAACTTTCTTTTCAAGTTCCTTACGTAGTGGACCTCTAGATAAAGCATCGATTTCGAGAAGAACATATTTTTCAATATTATGCTTCTTAGCCGCTTCTTTGATTCTTTTAGGAAGTTTAGCAATAAGAAGTGAACGATGAACTTCAGACTTAGAAATACCAAGAGCTGCTGTGATTTTTCTCTCACTTGCTTTTGTCGCTTTTTGATAATTTAAAATCCCATCAGCTCTATCAATATAATGGAGGGCTTCACGAGAAGAGTTTTCTGAAAATTGAATCGCCATCAATTCTTCAGGAGACTTTCCTTCTAGGATGAAACAGGGACAAGCTTCCATTTCATCTAATGTACTCATGGCCCTGAAACGTCTTTCACCACAAATCAGAGTGTAATTACCTTTTCCATCATGATGAAGAACGAGTGGCTGAATAAGTCCATTTACGAGGATATTTTCAGCTAGCTCTTTAATTGAACTATCGTTAAATTTCGTTCTTACCTGATCTTTAACGATAATATCTTTTAATCTAATTTCTTCAAGCTTGGCCCCTTTAAGAAGCCTTTCATCCATCATGGCCATAAGGTCTCTATCGAGACTCTTAGACATATCGAGGGTCTTTCTTTGTTTTTTAGAAACTCTTGCAGAGAACTTCTTTGCCATAACCTAAATCCTTGGTCCTGCTAGTCGATAATTATAAATTGAGAGATTCCCATAAGGCTTTATAGTCCTTATGTCCCTCTGTTTTTTCACTCATCATAAAAACTGGTTTCTGATTAGAGATTGACTCTTGCATCTGAACGAGATTTCTAATTGGAGGAGTGATTTGGAAAGATTGAGCAAGCTCAGATAGTCTTTGTTGTTCGATCTTACGACGCTTATTAACCATGGAAGGAATAATGGCAAATTCAAGATTGGCATTTTCTGTTTCACGGATAATTTCAAAGGTATCCATAAGTTCTTCTAGACCATCGATCGAGTAGTCTTGAGCCTGAGTTGGAATTAAAATTCTATCACTTCCAACAAGGGCCATAATCAATTCATCTCCAAGCATAGGAGGTGTATCAATAACCACATAGTCAAAATTAGCTTCACATTCAGCTAATCTCTTTTTAAGAAGTCTTTCTTTTCTTCCTGCATTTCTTCTAATTTCTTGTTCGGAAAGAATAAGAAGCTTTGCAAGATTGGCCAGATGACGAGAACTTGGGATCACACTGATATTGTGATGAAACTCTTCCTCACCTTCTGAAGGGACTACGACATCTTCGATAGAAACATCACCGATGAGCCACTCAGGGATAAGAGTTCTATGGATTTGAATTCCGAAAGTTGAACTTAGATTGGCCTGAGAGTCCAAGTCGATAACGAGAACTTTATGACCTTGATTAGCAAGGTGGCATACAAGTTGGTATGCATTCATTGTTTTACCAACTCCACCTTTATTATTCGCAATGGTGATAACTTCCATGATTCCTCCATATATCATCTTCTTTATATATCTTTTCTAAGGTTCTCCCTTAGAAAATGATCAGAAGACTCTTTCCATGAGTTTCAGACTATGCGTTAAGCCTATGAAAATTGTAGAGAATCTTCGAACACATCGTCAACTTTGAGTTCACTCTATTTTTATAAAAAAAGAAGGCTTTTAAAAGCTATGAGGGCGGAAAGAGCACTTGCCGTTGCATAGAGATCTTCCTTTTTTGTTTCTTTGTAAGGGTAGATTCCCCCTTTCCAAGAACCTTCAGAAGTTTGCCTTTTCAAAAGCCAATAAATTCCTTTTAAAATGGCCCAAGAGTCCTTGATACGCGGCTTGAGAAGGAGAGCATTCAAGGCCAAAGCTGTATGAAGCTCAGGGGAAATTTTAAACGGAGAGCCCGTATTTTCATTATCACCAATGAAGTTTCCTTTCTGAGTTTGTCTTTCTATTACAAAGTCCAGTGCTCGATCAAATAGGGAAATTTTTAATAGCTCTTCTTCCTTTTCATTCTCTTTTAAACCAATAGGCTGCGATAAACCCCATAATACGGCATAGATTCCATAGAAATAGGAACCATAGTAATTATCGGAAATACCCCAATCTCCAGATTTATTCTGCGCTTGCACCAGAAAAGAAAAGCTTTTTTCTAAACTAGACTTAACCTCTTGATTCAGAGGAAGTAGCCTCGAAGCAACGGCCATACCAAAGCCCGTTGCCGAGGGAAAATAAGGCTCATCTTCTTTTAAATATTCTAATTGCCATTTTCCACTCGAGGGAAGGCGTGAATAGAGATACCTATTGTCTCTCTTATCCTCAAGTTCATTAATTTTACCTGTATTCTTTAAGGCTATATAGGCAACACTAGAAGTTTCTATACAATTTGAGCAGTCGGGACATTCTTTATAGGAAAAGGCTCCACTTCTCTTTCTCCCCTTCGTTAAAAGATAGTGAGAAACCTTGTCTATCAAGGGATTTGATAGGTCGCCTTCAAGACTTAGAGCATAGAGGATATTTGCATTTTCCCATACTTTGAAGCGCTCATCCCCATTTAAAATAACAGCCCCTTCCTCATTCAAATGAGAATTTAAAAATCCAAGGGAGTCTTCAATAGCAAGTTGAAGCCAAAAATAGAGGGCCAAAAGAATCACTTTTTCACCATGAAAAGAAATAACTTATGAATTTTATACAAAAACTTCTTTCCATGAAAAGAAAATAGATTGAAGTCATGAGATTTGATCTGGCTCAATTTTCAATTCATATTGTAATGGTATACTTAGGGAAATATCTCTTAACCAAGGAACTCTTATGATTGGCAATATGACTGTGGAAGAACTCAAAAACAAACTCGATAATTCTGAATCGATCCGCTTAATCGATTGTCGCGAACAGGGTGAGTGGGATGAAGCCCATATTGAAAAAGCTGAATTCATGCCTCTATCCAACTTTGCTGACGAAATGAGTAAACTAGAGAACAAAGAAGAGACTCTGATTCTTCAATGTAGAAGTGGAAAAAGAAGTCTTCAAGCTTGTATGATGCTCCAAGGCGAAGGTTTTGAGAATCTCTACAATCTTGAAGGTGGAATTTTGGCCTGGATTGACTCAGGTTATCCTACTGTATAATCCAATATAAGTGCATTCTCGTGATTTCTGGGGTATTGTGAGCGCCAATTCGACAAAGGACAACGCAATATCCCAAGAGGATCACGCGAGGATGTAAATATGCTAGATTTATTCCAAGGTGAAGCTGCCAGAGAACACCTGCCCCCAATCTCACACGAAGAACTCTCTGACGAACAAGTCATAGAGGAAATGTGGCGAATCAAAGAAGAACTTAAAGACAAAGTTCTCGTTCTTGGTCACCATTACCAACAAGATGACATCATTCAATTTGCTGACCTAAAAGGTGATTCCCTGAAGCTTGCTCAAGACGCTTCTAGTATTGAAAAGCCCTATATCGTTTTCTGCGGAGTTCACTTTATGGCAGAAACTGCAGATATATTAACGGCCGATGATAAAACTGTGATTCTCCCTGACTTAGCTGCAGGTTGCTCCATGGCCGATATGGCCGACCGTGAGGAAATCGACTCCGCTTGGGACTATCTCACCAGCTGCACTCAAGAGAAAATTGTTCCTGTGACTTATATTAATTGTGCTGCCACATTGAAGGATTTTGTAGGCCAACACGACGGAAGTATCTGTACTTCTTCGAATGCTGAAAAGGTGATTCGTTGGGCCCTAGACCAGGGTGAAAAACTTCTTTTCTTCCCCGATCAACACCTCGGAAGAAATACTTGTTACAAAATGGGAATTGGTCTCGATGAAATGGTTACTTATAACCCGAACCTCCCCAATGGGGGCTTAACTCCTGAGAAAATTCAAAAAGCAAAAGTAATTCTATGGTACGGCTATTGCTCTGTTCACCAAGGCTTTACGGCTGCTCAAGTTAGGGCCATCAAAGAAAAAGATCCTGAAACCCATGTCATTGTTCATCCGGAGTGTAGCTTTGATGTAGTTAAAGCCGCTGATGAAGATGGCTCTACAGCTTATATTATCAATCGTGTAAATGAGCTCCCTGCGGGAAGTAAAATTGCTATCGGAACAGAAATCAATCTTGTGAATCGTTTAGCTGCTGCTCATCCAGATAAAACCATAACCTCTTTATCTCCTTATCAGTGCCTCTGTACGACTATGTATCGCGTAAGGCCAAGATGGTTACTTGCCAGTTTCCGAGCAATTAAGGAAGATAAACCTATAAATGTCATTAAAGTAGATAAGAAAGTAGCTGCTGGTTCTAAGAAGGCCTTAGACACCATGCTTTCTCTGTCATAGAATGACCTATTAGATTTATTGATTAGAGGGATTTTAAATTATGATTTACGCCGACTTCAATGGTAGTGCACCTTTGTGCCAAGATGTTATCGATTACCTTAAGAATAGATTAGATAATGGACCCTACGCTAATCCCAATGCTATTCTCCACCTAGGACAAAAAGCTTTAATGGGGATGGAAAATGCCAGAGCTTTAGCGGCAAAGAAATTAGGTGCTCTTCCCAAACAAGTCATTTTTAATTCAGGCTCAACGGAAGGAATTTCTCAAATCTTTTTTAGCCTCCTCTACAAACCTAAGTTCAAAAAAATCATATTATCATTTCTGGAATCGAACATTCTGCTGTCATTAATAATGCTAAATTCTACGCTGAAAATGAAGGCTATGAACTTCACGTTCTTCCCACATTAGAAAATGGAGTTGCAGACCTTAATGCTTTGAAAAATCTTCTTGAAAAGCACAAAGAAGATGTAGCCCTTGTTTCTGTAATGGCCGCTAATAATGAAACAGGAGTGATTCAACCTTTTAAAGAAATTGGTGAACTTTGTAACAAGCACCACACTCCATTTGTTTGTGATACAACTCAATATATTGGAAAAGCTCCTTTTAACTTCTCTGAATCCAATATCGATTACGCTCTCCTTTCTGGTCACAAAATAGGGGCCATGACTGGAGCAGGATTTGTTCTTGCTCGTGATCCCAATTTACTTAAGACATTAGTTATTGGTGGTGGACAAGAGAGAGGCTTAAGAGGAGGAACTCAGAACTATATTGGTTTCGAAACCATTGCCGTAGCTCTTAATACAATGGATAAGAAACTTCCTGAACTCGAAAAATTAGCAAGTATGCGTAACCAGTTTGAGAAGAAAATTAAGGAGAACTATCCTAAGGTTGTTATCATGGGTGAAGATGCACCAAGAATGTCAGGTACAACCTTTCTTGCCTATCCTGGAATACATGGTCAGGCCGTGCAAATTGAACTTGAGTCTCAAGATATCTATGTCACAACTTCTAGTGCGTGCTCTGATAATGAACCTACGACTTCTAAAGTACTTAAGGCCATGGGAGTAACCGACGATATTGGTCGTGGAGCAGTCCGTATCAGCTTAGGACCTTGTGCAAACCAAGAGACCTACGATAAGATATACCACGCTTTAGAAAGTGCTTTTAATAAACTCTCGCAGATTAAAAGCTATTGAGAAGTATTGGAATGATTTTTAATCATTCCAAAAAATACTAACAAGCACTTTCCTCATTCTATCGGAGATTGAACTTATTTATGGTTCGCTTAGTTGGTATATTTTTAATTCTTGGTTTTACCTTAAGCTGTAACGACGAAGTTCAGATTAAAAGACTTTTCACTTATCCAGAAAGTAATCAACTCAAAAAATTTAAAGTACAAAAAGATTCAACTCTTGAAACAGAACCCTCTCTTCAAGAGTTGTATATTTCTCTTGTTTCAAATCTTTCGGAACAAATATATCCTCAGACAGAGTTGAGATCTCCACAATCTCCAGCGATGATGCCATCAACGATTAAAGTAGGCGGCCTACCTATTCTTTCTCGTTACTTAGAAACTCTTCGTAATAAAATTGATCAAGAAAAAGATATCCACTTACTCAGTTTAGCAATGGGAGCCACTCTCCCGGAAACTCTTACAACACGTTCATCCATAAGTTCTCTTGACCAAAAAAAGATTGATATACTTAAGATGACTCTGGCCCATTTAAAAATTGATTATCACCATATGGGCTACAGAGAAGCTCTGTGGACCCAGTCTCACTCCTCTGATCAAAAAGAGGGCAATTCCCACTCTCAATGGATCAACTCTAATATTTTTGATCTTAAAACGGGTAAGCCCCTAGTCAATGATCATTCCCTCTCTTATGCCATTAAGAAAGTGGGTGATACTGCGGTTGGGATTATTGCTGTTACAAGCTACGACTCACTCTCCAATGAACAGAAAAATGAAATGAATGGTATCTACTTTCAAGATCCCCTTACTGCCGTTTTAAGGACAAGAAATATCCTCAAATCACAGAATGTGCATCTCAATATTCTCATGTACCACGGAGAAATGAATTGCCCTGAGTTCTTATACGATACCCCGATTCCCTTATCAGAAATTACGAAATTTAATTGCGATCCTAACAAAAAGAAAAATGAACTCTATCAACTTCTTTCAAAGCTTCCACCTAAGACTATCGACCTTATCATCACTCCAAGTCTAAAGAGAACAGCGGGACAAATATTAGGAACTCCGCTTTTAGGGCTTCCTAGACCTCAGTCTTTTATAGGTCTTGCAAAACTTGTCATCAATGATAAGGAACATGAAATTGACTTCTCAAAAAGCTATATATTGCCTCCACTCAAGCTCTGTCACGAAGTCTTCGCAGGATTAGAGGATTGCGTCCTCAATGCCTCTAAAGAAGAGGTCAACGAAAGAAGATTTGATTTCTTAGAAAATACTGCTTTTGGACTTATTCCTTCCAAGTTTCTTGGCACTCAAATTCTTCCAGATCCTATTCTAGAAAAATTTATTAACGGCAAATAATCTCACCTGTGCCTTCGCAATTTGGGATAAGTAAGGGCGCACATGTGACAAACTCGAGAGCTTCTTCACAACTAATAGGATATTTCAAAGACACCATCCTTAGACAAGCTTTTTGATTTTTGCCTCCACACTCTCGTGGGCCACAAATCCCAGTAACTTTTGATGGACACTCTTTATAGTTTAAAGTTTCCCTCCATTGTCCACTTGGGCAATGAGAACACTCATTCACTTCCTCTTCGCAATGCTTATTCCACTTTAGACAATAGTCTCCCTTTTTTAAGGACACCTCTTTCACTTTTTGATCTTCCCAATTAAATTTTAGACTCTTCCATCTCTTATTTTTTCCAGCTTGCGGAAAAGTCATAATATAAGTGAGATCTTCACTAATGAACTGCAAATGAAAGCCTGAGTAGTCAGAAAATGTTTTAAGGGTTAAATCATCGGGCCTCTTATCAAAAAGAATTTTTTCATGAAAATGAGACCCAAGAACACAGCCTTCCTTATAAAAGGATTGAATCATCATTCGTCCCATTTCTTTACCAGGAAAGGGGACTCTATAGATAAGGCACTGAAAAATATCCTCTTTCTCCATCTGCGGAAGCTTCCACTCTAATAATTTCTTATAGGCTCCTGCTGGACGAGTCAGGTCATTATTTTCCAAATGACTTTGATTTCTTATATTGCCCCAATAGATATCCTCTTTCTTCCCCTGAACATGAATAGCAACGAATATTGTCACAAAAGAAATAAGAATTCTTAAACTTTTGAATCTCATGGTTTCTCTCCGCCATAAGTTTTTCTCATGCAACGAAATCCAACATGAAAAGAAACCTTCTTCGATGAATCAATTACAGGCTGCTCTCCAAAGAAATTGAAGTTCATCTTCCCAAAGTCTTGACCATTCCAATAGCCTAATTGACCCGCCTGATGCCAAGAAGAATTAAAGTCGAAATAGTAACTACTCACCACGAGATTTCGTCTGGGACGATAGGGATTAGCAACATACTCCATAGGTCCCCCTAGAAGTTCTGCTACCCCACTCCACCCCATACTACTTGGGAAAGTTTTTTCAACTTTCTTCTCGAGACATTCTTTAGAATAAACCTTTTGACATCCTTCTTTTTCAAATTTTTCTTTGAATTGAGGTCCGTCATCTTTTCTAGGCCCAAATGGGTGGGGAGCACTATTTAAGCTAGGCGGAGTCGTTTTAATCTCTTCCCAGCTTTGTCGTCCATGATGATAGGTAAGAGCATCGTGAATTTTAGCAGTCAATACTTCAGAATTATGATCCTTACAGAAATTCTCCATTTGTTCAGAAAGTAAATGAATAACGGGTTCAAAGGGGTCACTCTTACTCAGTTTATCTAGAATTTGATCGAGACCTTTTCTTTTTGCCCAATGGATGACTTCAAAGTTTCTAACCAGATACTTATCTACAACATAGTTAACCTTACTCGTATGCCAAAGCCTATCTTTGATTTTATTAGAACTTTTATAGAATTGACCTAGATAATAGCCTTGGGGTAACGAAGCTTTATTGCAATTATTTTCTAATGTAAGAGGTAAAGTCTCTTCTCCCATAATTAATTTTAATTTCAAGTTCTCTCTCTGATGAGTAGGTTCAGAAATCTCTACCCGATAGGGATACCAATGATTTTTAAAACGTACTTTATTTTTTCGATTTGAGTAAAAACATTTGAATAAAGAATAGGAGCATGAACTCAATTCCTTATTCGGATGAGCAGTCACTGATTTGAATTCAGGGCATTGACTTAAAAAATAAGGGTCTGATGTATCTACCCCCTGCTCCCATACTGAGACAATTTCATCGATCGCGAGTTCCCAATGAGGCTTCATAGCAAGGGGGGCTTTTAAAGAAGTTCTATCATTCCATGGGGAAAAATAGATCCACAATCCCCCAAATAGAGATAAAAGAGAGAAAAATATTCCCGACCATTTTAATATGCTTTTATTGCCCCTTAAATTCAATTTCTTAGAACTCCTTTCTCCTTATGGCCAACCCTATGCCTAGCCCCTATCTTAAAGGCTTTTTCCTTATACTCTACAAGATTCGTCATATTCACTCTAGTCGAAGAAACTAATTTTTACATCAGGCCTACATTCCTAGAGAAAAAGTTTCAAAAAGTATAAAATAGAAGAAGGCGTATTGCCTTTGGCCAATGTAAAACCAAAAGGAAACAGCATGTTAGATTGGATTGATAAAGCAAGTAAAGAAGAACAAGAGATGCTTGAGCTTCTCTCCTTTCAAGATTATATGGATCATTTTGAAAAACATCCTAAAAGAGAGCTGAGAACGACCTTCAATTATCTTAAAGATATGATTGAATCCTTTGGTACCAATGAAGATGGCTCCTATAAGGTCTTTGACTTTGAACATAATGACGCTTCTGCAGTCTATGGCCAAAAGAAAGTTCAACAGGCCATCGTGCAAAACTTGGAAAACTTCAAAGAAGAAGGGTTTAACAATAAATTTATTTTGCTCGTAGGTCCTAACGGATCTTCTAAATCATCTATTGTAAAAAAAATAATGAAAGGCCTAGAAATCTACAGCCAAGATGATAACGGCCCTCTTTATACTTTCAGCTGGATCTTTCCTATCGATAATTTTGTCAAAGGCTCACTAGGACTAGGGTCTGAAAAAATCGGAACAGATCTTACCACTTTTGCTTATTTAGAAGATAAAGATATATCGGCTATTTTAACATCGGAATTAAAAGATCATCCCATCCTTCTTGTTCCAAGAGAACATCGTCGTGAAGTTATTGAAGATCTTTTTAAAGACGAGCCTGAAACTCTAGAGGCCATCAAAAAAACCTATTTTTACAATGGTGATCTCTCTAAAAGAAATCGCATGATCTATGATGCTCTTCTTAAGAACTATAAAGGTAGACATCGTGATGTATTAAAACATATTCGTGTCGAAAGGTTCAAAATTAGTAAACGTTACTCTACAGGTTCCGTTACGATTGAGCCTCAACTTCATGTTGATGCTCATATGCAACAGATTACAATGGATAAGAGATTAGCAAGTCTTCCACCTAGTCTTCAATCGCTTAACCTCTTTTCGCTTAAAGGACAGGCGGTATTGGCCAATCGTGGTGTACTCGAGTTTTCGGATCTTTTAAAGAGACCTCTTGATACATTTAAGTATCTCCTTCAAACCATGGAAACAAAGAATATAAACCTCCAAGGAATCCTTACTGAATTGGATATATTCTTTATTGGGACATCTAACGAAGTCCACCTATCCGCCTTCAAACAGCATCCTGATTTTAATTCTTTTAAAGGACGCTTTACTTTTGTAAAGGTCCCCTATCTTCTCGACTTTCTCAAAGAAGAACAAATTTATCACAACCAGTGTGAGGGCTTAAAAGAGATTAGTTTCTTTGAACCCTATTCTTTGAGAGCGGTTTGTCTTTTCTCTGTTATGACTCGACTACGATGTCCACAAGTTAAGAATTATGAAGATAAGAAACTCGCCAATATTGCAACAAATATGAATCCTCTAGAAAAAGCTATTTTTCTCGCTCAGTCTATCTCACCTGATAAACTCGATTATGAGTCAAAGCAAATTCTAGAGACGAAGAAATCAACCGTAGAGTCTGAATTCGAATACGAAAATCTCTATGAAGGAAAATTTGGTATTTCTCCTCGTGATATAAAGGCCTTTCTCTATAAGTTGAGTAATCGTAATCGCAACATCACTTTCATCGACGTAATTGAAGGGCTAAAAAAACTTATTACTAAGAAAAATGATTACGACTTCCTCAATATGACACCTCAGGCTGATTATCATCATCCCACTCGTTTTATTGATCTCGTAAAAGAATATTGTTTTGATTTCTTTGATAAAGAATTAAGAGACAGTCTAGGGCTAATAGATGATCGCAGCTATGAAGACTATATTCGTAAGTATATCCAAAATATTAATGCTCTTATAAAAGGTGAAAAAGTTCGCAATCATATCACGGGAAAATATGAAGAAGTTGATATGTACTCTATAGAGGAATTTGAAAAGAGTATTAACTTAAAAGAAAATGCGGATAATTTTAGATCTCAGCTTCTTTCGAGATTAGGAGCCTATAGCTTAGATAATCCTGGAAGGAGCTTAACCTATGTTGAAGTCTTCCCAAATCTATCTGATCGACTTCAAGAAAGTTTTAGAGAAGAACAAAAGAAAGTCATTCAAGTGATTTCACGAAATCTTGTTTTCTTTGAAGCTGAAATGGTGGGAGATGAAAATGAGACTCCTTTATCTAAAGATAATCGTGAAATGATCGCCAAGGTTATTGATAATCTTCATCATAAGTACGGTCATTCTAAGCAAGGAGCCTTAACCCTGACGAAGGCCTTGATAAAAGAAAGGTATTAAATTCATACGAATTAAGGTATCTATCTTTCATGAATATCATCTATAAGAAGTTTCAACCCGATAGCTTTGAAGTTTGCTATGAGGTGCATTCCCCACAAAATGGAATGCGCCTTGATCAATATCTTCAAATCTTTTTCCCCTCTTTTTCTAGAGAGCAAGTTAAGGAAAAAATTAAAGAGGGTGATGTTCAGATTATTGGCCGTCCTGGAAAAATGAAGCCCAATACAAAGGTCTATGATAAAGAAAAAATCACTGTCTTTATTTACAAAACAATTCATGAAGACGAATGGTGGAACGGAGAAAAACTAGAACTAGAAACGGCTCCACCTGTTATCTATCAAGATGATGACCTTATCGCACTTTCCAAGCCAGCTTTTATGAGCACCCATCCCACAGGAAAACATCTATTCTACTGTGCAACTGTTTATTGTGAGTCTCTGTGCGGTCACGGAACCCACTCTGTACACCGACTCGATCGGGAAACGAGTGGAGTCCTCTTAGTAGGGAAGAACCCTGAAGCTGCTAATCGCTTTACCACTTACTTTGAGCATGAAAGAGTTCAAAAGTGTTATTTCTTTATTGGTGTAAAGAATGAACATTATAAGGGAGTTAAAGAGTTTACCGCTAAAGAGCGACTCGATACGGGTGGCGAAGGCCTTCTTAGAGTTTTAATTGGATACCATCCAGAAGATTCCAATGTAGGAAAAAGAGCTGAAACCGGATTTAAAATTCTCTATGAAGAGGGTGAATACATTCTTGGCCTGGCATTCCCTAAAACGGGAAGGCAACATCAAATTAGAGTTCATGCCCTGGCCCACGGCTTCCCTCTACTAGGCGATAAGATCTACTATGGTAGCTATCCTATGTTTCAAAGATTTAAGGACCTTCTCGCTTCCCCAGAAGACTATGCGTATATGCAACTTCCAAGACATGCCCTTCACGCAACCGCTATTAATATTCCTTGGCCAAACTCTAAAGACAAAGCCCAAAATGAACAAGATGAGCCAAGAAGAACATTCTACTGCAACCCTTCACTAGATATGAGCAATTGGATCAGGGAAAATTTAAGTTTGGATTATGATAAATTCTTTGCAGAAGCTAAAGAAGTAATCGAAGCTTCATTTCAAAAAAGATAGATTAGCTGAAAATCGATTTTAAGTAGTTAAGAACTCCTAAAACCCCTTCGTTATGCTTTCCCTCTAAAATAGTCTGAGGTAGATATTGAAAGCGATCCTTAACTTTTTCAATATTAGATACTCCAACACAATGACGAAGTTCTTTGAAAACACTCTCATCGTTTAAAGAGTCTCCAAAGAAGATAATCTCTTCTTCTGAACTTCTCTTATAGTCCTTTAAAAAAGTTCTGATCGAATTAATTTTTGAAATATCTCCACACCAAAAGTTCATATGAACATTGGAAGTAGAGAAATTGATCTTCTTTTCTTTGAAGAACGAGCGAATTTCTTTATCGAGTTCAGGATGATCTTCGAGGAAGCTCAATTCAATGGCCCTGTCCGTTTGACGTCCAAAGCTATCGACTGAAAGTTCTATATTTGGAAACTTTTCCTTTAATTCAATAACTGCTTTTTCAAGACGAATGACTTCACTCTCATCCACAAGTAGAATATCTTTGAGCAGTCTTCTCCCCTCTTTTTCTTCTACACAAGTTAAGACTCCCCCACCCTCAGTAATAACATAATCAAGTTGTGGGAAATGTGTGAGTAGAAAGTGAGCCCATGATTTACTACGTCCCGTACAAATAACGAGAGGAACATCATGGTTTTTTAAAAGAGAAAGTACATCAAAGAATTCAGGCCTAAGCTCGTCGTCTAGCGTAAGAGTTCCATCAAAGTCTGAGAAAACGAGCTTAGGAGTTATCACCGATAATTCGATTAATTAAGAGGATAGGAAACCCCAAAGAATAGGGCCGTATAACTATCTTTTACACCAACGGTTGCTTCAACATTTCCTAAAGATGCTTGTAGTCTGCAAAAGGTAGATTTCCAGAAATACCAAAACTTGCATTAACTTGAGACTCATAAGTTTTATCATCACTATTGAGGTTGATTCCAATAGGAAGAGAAAAATAAGGAAATGCCTCATGTCCCCAAAAGCTAAAACCTTTTGAAACAGTAGGAGCGATGGAGAAAATACTTCTTCTTACATCAAACTCACGAGCATTCGTATAAGTCGTTTTTACAGAAACCCGGGGCTGTCTCATATAATCGGGGAAGAGTTCGTAATCTGCTCCAACAAAGAAGCGACTATCGCGCTCTCCACCAGAGATCCCAATCCCACCATCAACGATCATTTTTTCACTAAGTTTTTGTGTGAATCTACCTTGAAGTCCTACACCTCCACCTGTAGAGGTCACTCCTGTAAATTCAGTTGAGATAATTCTTTTTTGTGGCATAAGCGGATAGGTTACATAACCTGTTCCGTAGGCCATAACTTGGGCCGGCGCCAACGCTCCAATTAAAGTAGAAATAAGGGCCAGTTTTTTCATAATCCAATCCTTGGGAATATGGTTAGCGTTAAAGCCTTTATTTTATGAAGCTATTTGCAAGTGGTCAAAATAAATAACCACCAACGCAAAGCATAAACCATATAAAAACAACCTTTTTTACCCCAAAAGCATTGACACTTTTCCCGTCTCGCCCTAAATTGGGGCTTCGTAAATTTTATGGTGGCTGTAGTTCAGTTGGTAGAGCGCCAGATTGTGATTCTGGTTGTCGCGGGTTCGAGTCCCGTCAGCCACCCCATTTGTTTCTGCCTAAATAACCCCCAAAATACAAAAACACTTAATAACAATCAGTTGGATTCCTGTAGTTTATCTAAGCACTTCTTTTTACTATTTCACTCTATTTCATCTTATTTCATGCAACTGGCTTCTTTGGGCTACTTCGTGGCTTCTTAATATTTTTATTGGAACTCCTCTCTAAGTTTCTAGAATTAGTATTCAAAATATAAACAGTCCGACACTTCTGTCACAACATTTCAAATTAAAGATTTCTTAACCAAATAAAATTCAACTATTCGTACAAATAGGACGAATCAGTATTCATGATATACCTACTAATTATTCTAATTACAGGCTTTGTGGCCTTTCAGTATCACAAAATGAAACAGTTTGAGGACGTTGTATATTCCTCATGTTTAAAGTCTCTTGATCCTCATGGTGCATTTGAAAACCTCAAAGAGCTAAGAATGAAAGACTTCTATACTGAAGAGGTTAATGCACCCTTACTAAAATCATTAATTAGAGAAGGAGAGGCAAACTTTGATTTTTTAATAGGTGTTCTTTCTCCAACAGATTTACAAACAACTTTTGAAATATCACCAAGCCTACTATCTGAACCACCTAATGAGTTTGATAAAAATTGTGATATGAGCTATTTAAGTTTTTTAGAAGATCAAGGCCTTGCGAAGAGTAAGAAGCTTGATTTTTTCCCAAGTGATGATGAACTCAATAAGTTGCTTAAAAAGCAGATAATCATCGAGATACTTGAAAAAAGTAGTATTAGCTTCAAAAAATCTTCATCAAAAAAAGATTTATTAGAATTACTAAAAGAGAATATTCCGCTTTCTAAACTCTTTAGAAAAGGCACAAGGAAGTCTTATAAAGTAAATACTAAGCTCTATCGTTTGCAATTAAAGAATGAAATAGAGCCATATCTTTTAAAATTTTATTCAATAAACAATACAACCAACTACATTCCATTTGTTGAATCTATGGCAGTAGAGGATCCTTTCTTAGAAGCCTTCCTCTACGATTCACCACTTGAAAAAATTGACTTTAAAAAAGCCTCTTAAAGTAGAAAACAGGACTATATATGAATAAGCTATTGATACTATTATCTTTATTATTTCTACTAACTGGATGCGCTACAGCTTATCAAAAAGAAGGCTTTGGTGGTGGATATAATGATATGAAAATGGGTGAAGACCTTTATAGAGTCAGCTTTAAAGGAAATGGATATACAGGTAGCGATACCGTTCATAAGTTTTTCTTAAGAAGATGTGCCGAACTTACTCTAGAGCAAGGTTTAGATTACTTTTCCACCGTAGATCAGAATAGTAATTCAAGTAGTTACATTATTAGCGGAAACACGACGGGTACAATTCAAAAGAATTATTATGGTGGTTATAACTACACTGCTAACACACAAAATATCATCGTGAATAAACATAGCAGAGATGGAATGATAGGGCTCTTCTACGTTGGATCTCAGCCTGATAATGCTATCGATGCAAAGATATTTCTAGGTAATTTCAAGTAAATCTACTCGCTAACGTGAAGATAAATTTTCGCATGGGATATATATGAAAAAGCTTATTATTATTTTATCTATGAGTTTAAGTAATTTGAATCTAGTTTATGCAGTAACTTGTACTTTTAAAGTAAAGTACCCTGACCAAGAAGTTAAAACTTATGAGCATGGTGACAATACTTTTCGCCCAACCATTCAGGGTACAGCTCTAACATGTTATGCTGAGATGGGTGATTATATGAAAGTTCAAAATATTGTTGGTTATAATAGGTGGCTAGTTTGTACAGATCCTAGGTCTGGCTTTAAAGCAGAAACCATATTAACAATAGTCGCCTCTCAAAAAAACGATGATACAGCTGTTTTAAGTATGTTTGACTCTAAGGGACAACCATACATGGTCACATTAAACTGCTCATTTTAATAAAAAAGACATCATGATATGCCCTGTCTGTAAAAATGAAGTTGATGGTTTTATAATTACAGGTCATGTAATTCCAAGGTTTTTGTTCAAAAAAATAAAGTCTGGGGGAAGATACTCTAGCCTTACTAAAGAAAAAATCAAGCATGGCCAACAAAGAGACTTAAAGGGAAAGTTATGGTGTAGCGAATGCGAACTCTTATTTAAAAAAGATGATGATGCTGCTAAATATTTCTATGACCAAAGTCAACCACTTGAAACCTATCATGGGGAAATTTCTAATAACACTGTTCGTAAATACAAAAAGCAGGATATTTACAATCTTATGCAGTTTATTGTTTCCGTTGCTATTCGATTTCACATATATGAAAAAAGCCATGGGAATAATTTTATTGAGAAATATTATGATTACTTTCTAAATACTTGGAAGTCAGAATCTGTACAACACAATTTAATCATTGGTGGATATAGAATATCTAGCGAGTTCCCAGCAATTATACCACCAAGAATAAACTCTTTTAATAATTCCAGTCTAATTGAAATGACACTTTATAATCACAGCTTTTTTATAAAGCTAAAAAAGGATGGTTTCTCTAATGACGAGACTCTTGCAAAATATTTCTCTGACGGACTAATTCTAGAAGTTAACTACGAAGAAACCTATGAATTTAAAAGTTTTCTAGAAATTATTAAAACAAAGAAATTCATTGATTAAACTCTCTGCTCAATAATATATCTTTTACAGGATTCGTCATTCCCCCAATTAAAACAAATACCTCAGATATATATTTATCTCTCAAAAACAATACCTACAACAAGGCACCAAATTTCATCTACTTACATCTTGTTTTGCAACAATATCACCTCTATTACAGTTATGAAGATTTGTTTATAGACTACTTTTGAGACTATGAAGCTTTATGCATAATTAACAAGACAAGAGTTGCGTGAATCAACAGAAGAATTGTCATTATTACCCGATTCTAGAATAGGAGATATTATTTCCTTTACTTCAAAAGAAAATAGTATAAATTAAGGGCTCGAAATAAGGCTGTTCTCAACGAACACCCCATTCAAATTTTGATCTCTTCGGAGAAAGAAATATCTAAGCCCGTCGTTTAACCCACTTCGGGCTTTTTTTTGCTTATTTATGTCATCTCTTTAAGAAAATCTACTCTCTTGCCAATCCCAACTTACTTCAAATTGATGCTCTTTCGGTCGATAAAAACAGATCTTCACCTTTTCTGATCGTTTCTCTTTTCTATAGAGTAATATGATTTTATTAAAAAGGTTTAACTCTAAAGGATTAGGCAGCCTAATGTCAGCTAGTCGCGGTGTTTTATCTATTTGATTTTCAATTTCTCTTCGAACTTGAGAAATAAAGATAATTATACAACCAGTCTCTTTGGCATATTTCTTAAGTTTCTCAACTTGCTTCTGTAAAGGAGGATTTATTCTTTTTTCATCGAGTAATTGAAGATAATCGACAACAATAACAGACTTCTTAGAAATCGTAGCCTTCGTTTTTTCTATTATATAGTCAGCGCTTATAGCATTCGAGTAGTCGACTCCAATATATCCCAAATGCTCATTTCCAGGATATCCTAAACTTTCCTTAAAGTTACCAATTGTTTTATCATATATAGAAATCCTGCCAGCAATATCTTTATGATTTTCATTCAACGTGAAATAGTAATTAGAGGCAAGCTTTCTCTGAACAGCCATTACAAAAAGACCGATTGTAAAACTTGTTTTCCCCATGCCTGGCCTTGCTCCTATGATTAGGAGATCACCTTCATTTAGAAAATCTAAAACTTCTGAATAAGACTTTGGAAAGGGGCTAGAGTTTTTTGATTGTAGCAATGACCAGGAACTGTAACCTTCTCTTTGAGCAATCTTGTCTAAAGCCTCAATCATAGAAAGAGATTCACTTCTTTTGAGTTCTTTCGCCTGACTTTTTAATACGTGAATGGGTGATGATAACTTCATCTTAAACCTCCAAAACTAAGGCACCTAAACATTCCCTTCTTCTGTTTCATCCTTAATTAAAGGTAAGATGATATGATTCTATATATTCCACACTTTAGTGCTTTCCCTATGAAGGGGGGAGGCATGAATACGATACCTATTTCTTCATTATGATTTGATAGAAGAAAAAAATCAACGGTATAGTTTCAAAAGCACCTCATTTCAAAACGTTATTACTTTTTAAGATGAGCAAATTTATTCCAAATCAGTAAGATCCTTTTCAGAGTAAAAAAATTTACCTTAACAATTCCTTTCATAATAATTAGCTTAGAATGATGAAATTAAGCGATGAAGAATATATTGAAGACTTAACCATTGAAAATGGTGATTTCCATGATTACTCAAATCGAGAATTCTTAGGATGTACCTTTAAGGGAATCCAATTTTCTGAAAATCAAATAAAATCGTCAAAATTTATCGAATGTAAATTTAAAAACTGCAACTTCAAAAATCCTCAATTAACAGGATGTAGCTTTCGTGAGGTTGATTTTTTTGACTCCAAACTTGTAGGCTTACATTGGGCCCAGGCAACTTCAGTATCTAGCTTAAGCTTTAATTCATGCCATATCGAATTTTGCGTTTTTGACAATCTTAAATTATCAGGGCTAAAGCTCATTGATTCGAATTGCAGAAACTCTGAGTTTACACAGAACGATTTAAGAAAAAGTTCCTTTCAAGGCAGTCACCTTAGAGACTCTCAGTTTACCAAATGCGATCTAAGAGACTCAAACTTTACCAATACTTCTCACCTCTATATCGATTTAGAAAGTAATCAGGTAAAAGGTATCCAACTCGATATGACAGGAGCTCTTTCTCTAGTTGAGCAACTAGGAATCAAAGTTCAGCTCTAACGATTAAATAGTTCTGACAATCGTTTTTCGAGTAAGCCGATGTGAAAGCCATCAACAAGAGCATGGTGAACATGTATTGAAAAAGGCATAAAGTATTCACCATCCTTTTCCACAATCTTCCCACACGAAACCTTTGGGATTGAGTCAGGATGATCAAACTGTCGTGCATGAGAAAGTGAAGTAAACTTAATCCAAGGAAGTGATGAAAAATGAATCGTATCATATACTTGAGGACCAGGATCGAAACTCTTTGATTTCTGGACTCGATTTATCTCTTCCTCTGCGCTTATTTTAAAATCTTTATAGTTTGGATTATAATCGATATATGAAAAGCCAAAGGTTCCATCATCACGAGCAATCGTTGCAGAACAACCTATTTGATTATATCTAAAAACTTCTCTACCAACGATTCTCATTTTTAATTCATCAATTTCATTCATGGCCTTTAAAATATTAAATATATATCCAATAAATATAGAGTCCCCCCTTTCTTTCGTTTTATTAAAGAAATTCGTGATGGTCAGATCAAATGTGATTCCAAAGAAAGGCTCAGTAAATTTAAGAAAAAATTCAAACTGCTGCTTTCTGCTCCAGTTTTCAATATCTACTTTTTCATAGTTCATAATGACTTTACTTATTTCGACGCAGGTTTAAATTCTTGATTTAAAATATTTTTTAAAATCCAAGTATAAACCCCATTAGTCCAAAGAAAACCTTCTTGAACGGGATACTTCTTACCATCTTCAACAGGTCTAGCTCCCGTGGCCACATCAATTCTTTCCAGGAAGACTCCTTCCTTCTTATAGATATCAGCATAAGAGTTAGCAAGTTTGAGAGCTATTCTCTCAGCATCTTCATCATAGCAATAGTTTCTCAAGCCTTGAATGACAAAGAAATGCAAAGGGGCCCATCCATTATCTCCATCCCATTGATGATGAGATTCAGTGAACAGAGAAGACATGACACCACCATCTTTTTCCAGAAGTCTCAATTTCTTCACGACTTCGGAAGCCTGCTCAGGAGAAGCCACCTGTGTATAGAGGGCCGTAAAATTATCTGCCGATAATCCATCTAGCTGACGGCCATCTTTAATTAAATAATTTTGATAACTTCCCGTCTCATCATTCCAGAGATATTTATCCATGGCCCTTTTCTTTTTCTGTGCAATTTCTCTAAATCTTTGAACATCGTCTTCTAGACCAAGGATTTCTGCAAACTCTTCTAAGTCTTTAGCGTATTTATAGATCATACTATTGAGAAGAGTATTTGCCGTTTGAGCAGCTTCTTTCCCAAGGGCATCTGTAAAATCTAGCCCAGACTCTGCGACTGCTCTTGTATCACGATAACTTAAGCCTAGTCCCTGTTCATCATCCCAACTATCGGCCATGTCTTTGTCAGCACTGTGCCTCTCAGGGCGTGGATGATCAACTTCATCATAATGATGATGAAGGAATGTTTTTTCATCAAATCTTGAATTGGGCTTCATCCAAAAATTATCGAAATCACCCTTTAATAAAGGATAGGCTCTTTGTGCCAACCACTCTTTCACCTCACTATCAGAATATTTCCCCGACTTTAGAGTTGCTTCAAAAACATCTTTAACCATACTTGATATAAAAGGAGGTTGAGAACGAGTCAGATAGTAATCTCTATTCCCATTGGGAATAATTCCATAGTTACGAATCATATATAGAAAGTTTTCAACAATCTTTTGAGAAAGATCGAGCCTGCCTGTGGCAAGTAGTCCTTGCATTCCAAAATAAGTATCCCAATAATACATTTCATCAAATCGAGTGGAATTTGCTACGACAAATTCGTAAGGAAGAGGAACAATGCTTCCTGTAGTCTGTTCAGGAGTTTCACGAATTAAGTTCTTCCAATAAGATTCAACATAATCAAAGGCTTCCTTATTTTCATGAATTAATCGTGGATCAGTTAGTCTCAGACTCCACATCACTTTAGCGTCTTCACTATCTGCAGGTATCAAATCCTTTTCAAAGGTATAGCGATTTTCAATCCAAAACTTTAAATAGGCCCTTCTGAAATCATCACTATTTTCATCAATAACTTCACGCTTCGTATGCACCTGCGCTTCACGTTTTAATTTTACAAGTTCATCATCTGAAAGATTTCGAGGTTTCACATCAGATAAAATCTTATAATCTTCAAAGATTCCCCCTAACTCTCTAGCCTCTTCTAATTCAGAAGAGGACAGGCCTGGAGAAAGCTTTTCGGGTTTAACAATTTCTCGTGGTGAAAATCGACTCAAATGTAACTGCTCAACGGAAGGTATATCGGGGTAGGCGACCTGAGACTTCTTTAGAGAAACATCTTGATATAACTCGATAAGACTCTCTTCACTAAGCGGCTTATTCTTTCTTCCAGATTTGAGTACCGAGTTCACAAGTTCAGCACAATTCTTACTTGCATTGGAAGGAAGTCTTATTCTTCGATTTTCATTCATATGGGAACAGGAAGTGTAAACCGATGCTAGAGTGGTCAACCAAATAATTTTTCTCAATTTATAATTTTTCATCACTTTCTATATCGGAATAAAATTATATTTTATTGAGTATCAGATGTTATTTTAACTACTTACTCTCGTCTTCTTCATCTTTATCTTTTTGAGCGCCTTGCGCATTCTTATCTAAAAAAGAGAGATCTTCTTCCAGAGTCTCAAAATTATGTTCGAATACATTACCTGTGTAATCAATTGGTTTTACTTCTTTTGCGTCTTTTGATCTACAGTAGGTGAATTTTTTGAGAAATCAATTTCCTCTGCTCCCTCCCCTTCCATAGGCCCACTTCCTGTTCTTTTCATTAAGGCCATAAGGGAAAGAAATCCTGTAACCGTAATCGCTATTAAAATAAAGGAGGCCATTGTTCTTCCAACGGCTTGTTCAAAGGCGTTCATCACATCAATAAATGTAAAATATAGGACCATAACAAGAATCATATAAAGGAGTCCTGCCAACTTCATAAAACGTACCATTTATACTCCTTCCTAATGTGCTTCAATTGCTTTTAGTAAGTCCTTATCGGATATTTTTATAGCATATGAATGTATGACCTTTGCTTTTTTATCAATAAGTATATATCGAGGGATCCAGTCTAGTTTTATGGACTTTCTAAAACTCTTATCACTCCAACCGGATGGAAAACGTATCGATTGTCCTCCATACTTAAGATCCTTCTTCTTCTTTAACCAAGCTTTTCTATCTTTATCCACACTAAAGTAAAGCATAGATATATCTGATGAATGACTCTTCAGATAATTCTCCAAGTGGGGTGCTTCTACCATACAATCGGGACACCAGCTTGCCCAAATATAGATAAGGATGGGCTTATCTCCTTGATATCCCTTTAACACTTCTTCTAACTTCTTTGTTTTTCCATCAACAGTTTCAACTTCTAAATCTGCACGAAAGCTTTTCAGCCTAAACCCAGAAGTCTTTCCATAAGCAGGGTAGAGAAATCCAAGGAGTAAAAGTATTGTGAGAAGAAATTCTTTCTTTGTATATTTCTGTATTTCCATTTCCTATCCATGGTTTATTTAATTCAATAAAGTTTACTCCCTCTCCTATAAGAAAAAAAGCTGCAAATAAGAATACACCACCTTTCTTAGAAGGTGGTGTACCTTATCTTCTACATGATAGAAACGGCCTTTCTTTCATCATTGATTGCAACGAGGGTAAAATTTCCTTCCACAGCTACAATTTTATGATCGCTATACATCTCTTCTAGATGCAAAGTGACTTTGACCACCAAACTTGAAGTTCCGACCTTTTCAACTTCCCCTATGAGTTCTACAAAATGCCCACCAGGAATTGGTATATTAAAATCAATCCGATCACTTGAGACGGTGACAAATTTCTTTTTCCCAAAACGTGTCGCCGTAATAAAGGCCACTTCATCCATCCACTTTAAGGTATTACCTCCAAACAATGTGTCGTAATGATTAGTAGTTCCGGGAAACACCGCCCTAACGATTGTAGTTCTAGCCTGCTTCATTCTTTCTTCAATTAAAGACATAGTTCATCCTTAGCTCTCCATAAGAGCTCAATTTGTTAAAAATTTGCGTACTTAAAATTTACAGGTCTGAACTTATATTCATAGATAACCTCCTCGGGTAAGAAAATGGAAATAATCTATCAGGATCGGACTTGTTGCTTACATCAACTTACCGTTGCGGGACAGTGTTGGACTTACACCAACTTCACTGACTTGATTACTTTTTCAAAAAGAATGCCGTACCTTTAAGCAAATGTCATCTTTTGTTATAGAGGGAGCGTAGAAGTTTGAGAAAAATTGCAGGCAAGGTATTAATATGGCGTCGTGACTTCTCAGGAGTCGTCTCAATTAATTTTTTTAATTTCTCTTTATTTAATTTAAATCTTCCATAATGGGCTATCATGATCTCTTGAATATCTAAATCAATATAACGTTGAAGAGACTCTTTATAGAGATGAGGCTTAAAAAGAGGATATGGCCTAAATAGTTTATTCTCACTACCAACCACATTGTCTGCGATATAGGCCAAACTTAATTCACTATTATACAAGGTTAAATCCATATTAGTATGACCGGGACATTTCAATACCGACCATTCTTCAAAACCTGGAATTCTATCTCCGTCCTTGAGAATAAGATCTAATTCTACTGAGCGAGGAAATAACGTATTATAAAATCCCCTTTTTTTATTAATCGCCACGAGATACATCAAAAGTATATCTACCCAATAAGTAAGAAATCCAAGAAAGCCAGTATACCAGTCATTGAGTTCAGGAGGGCCAGCAATAGGAATTCCAGCTTTTTTAAAAAGAGAAAGGGCCCCAAAATGATCAGGGTTAGGATGGGTTGAGATAACAAGTTTAAGATCGGACAATTGATAACCAAGATCATTTTCAATAAAAGCCTTCACGACATTAAAGTCAGGGCGAGCACAACCGTCTAGCAAAAGAAGTTCTCCCTCTTTCTCAACCAAGTAAATCGTAAGAATATAACCTTTTATTTCATGAACTTTCACTATGTATTAGGATTCTATTACAATAAATCCATCTTCCTTCATCTGCTTAATTGTTCTTTTTAATTTATCTTTAGCATCGATATTGACGGCCAATTTTTGAATAACAGCCAGTTCTTTAAAATCCAACCAAATACCAGAACAACTAGGACATCTATCAATCAAAAGATCCTCACCTTTCATATAGTTTACTTCGTAGAGATACTCTCCTGGACACTTTGGACATCTCAATACAGTAAGCTCTCCATTTTTCACAGGATCTAAATCAGATGGTATGTCTTTAAGTGTTTCGACATATTCTGCCAACTCACCATGATCACACCAAATACCTTTACAGTCAGAACAGAAATCAAACTCAACCCCATCATGATCAAATTCTGATATTTTTTGACTTTGGCAACGTGGACAATTCATAGCAACCTCCTCCTAGCTGAAATGGGATTATCTTTATCCCTTGTCATTATAAAGGGCATTCTTCAAATTTATAAAATAGATTTATTTTATTATGACATTTTTTTCCTTTTTCTAAAAAAAATCTCATTATCTTTATAAATGAATCCGATAGAGACCCCATGAAAAATAGAACCATTAAACAACAAGTCCTTATTTTATCCGGTGTCATGCTCTTCGTTCAAGTTACCTTGGCGGGAATAGGATACTATTCTCTAACTTCCATCAATCAAAAGTTGAACTCAGTCTTCTCCACAAGACTTCCTAGTATTAACTACTTGGTTCAAGCTGATCGCGATTTTCAGCAAATGCTGGTGGCAGAGAGATCTCTTCTTCTCAATGGTCTTTCCTCTAAAGAAAGAAAGGCTCAGATGGGAGATTATTTAAAAAATAAAGGACAAGTACTTGAGAGATTTAATAAGTACAAAGCACTAGATAAAACTCCTGAAGAATTGAAGCTCGTTGAAGCCTTTGAATCCCGTTATCAAAGATGGGAAAAAGATTCGGTAACGGACTTTATATTCAATGAAAAAGGTGACTTTCTCCTCAACGATGACAATAGAGAAAGACTTACACAAAAATCTTTCGGATCCATGTATTCACACTTTGAAAGTTCAAGAGATCAAATGGATCAATTGCAAGAACTTATATTAAACTTTGGAGCTCAAGAGTTCCAAGATGCTCAAAAGACTTACACCTTAGTTAACAATTTAATCATTGGAATTTCAGTTGGAGGAATCCTACTCTCTCTTCTTCTGGGATATCTTTTTTCTAAAGCAATCAATTTTAAAATCTCTTCGATCGTCGAGCTTATGACTTCAGAGGGTGAAAATCTTGGTGGTATTAGCCATGAACTAGATACAAGATCAATCGATATGAGAGACGTTTCAAGTAGCCTATCTTCTGCGACGACTGAAACGACCTCTTCTATGGAAGAAATCACACAAATGATTAAGAATAATACTGAGGGCGCAAATCGTGTTTCCCACCTTGTCGAACAGAGTAAAGGCTTGATCCATAACAGTGTGGGTTATCTCGAAAAACTTAGTTCACGTATTCAGGATGTTGAATCGAGTTCTCTAAACTTATCTAATACGATTCAAAAAAGTAATGACGAACTCTCAGAAATTATTCGAGTTTTCAATGAAGTGAATGAAAAAACAAAAGTCATCAATGATATTGTTTTTCAGACGAAACTTCTTTCATTCAATGCTTCTGTCGAGGCGGCTCGCTCTGGTGAAAATGGAAAAGGCTTTGCCGTTGTAGCGGAAGAGGTTGGAAGCCTAGCAAGAATCAGTGGTGAATCTGCTGAGCAAATCACTAAGCTACTTGAAAAGAGTCTTACAAAAGTGACTGAAATAGTCAGTAACTCAAAAGAGAAGATTAACTCTTCTATTTCTGAGAATCAAAAATATGTTCAAGAAAGTGTTGAGCTAGGAAATCAATGTAAAGAAGTCATACTTAAAGTATCGAGTGACTTTAACGAAGTAGCTTCAACAAGTAATCAAGTTTCTGAAGCCTCTCGTGAACAGCTTGTAGGTGTACAAGAAGTAAATCAGGCCATGCAAAATATCTCTGGATCAGCGGCTTCAACCAATGATGCTGCTGGAAAGATAAATAATTCTTCCAAGAAAGTTGAAGAAGCTGTTCATCGCATCTCAAAAAGCATTATTGACCTACGGACTCTTGTTGAAAGAGTTGACTATAAGAATGATAAACAACCTCCTTCAAATTCTAAAGAGACAAAAAATACTCAAATGGAATCCGTTGATAATTTTGAGAAAGAGCCTTATTCTGATGTAGCTTGAAAACACATTAGAAAGGACTCTTAAATGAAGAAAGCAATACCCATGCTCCTACTTACAGGAGCATTTTCAATTCCCACACATTCCCTAGAATTCGATTATGGTGGTCAACTACGAGTACGTAATCAGCATAGAGAATTTACTTTTTCCAATGCTGATCGTAGAAACCTGACCGGTCTGCGTGCCCGCGCCAACTTCAATATCAAACTAGATAACAATCTTTCTTTTATGTTAAGCCCACAGGCAACGAAGAATTATGGAGAACTCATATCTGCTACTAACGATGAAAATGATAGCGTTAGAAATTCAAGTGGGGATAAATACCACAGCGGAGTAGATATTTTTGAAGCCTACGTATTGTCGAAGGGAGATATCCTTTCTTATAAAATTGGTCGTCAACAACTTAACTATGGTGACAGTGTCATTCTAGGAACAAGGAACTGGACGGCCGGTGGTCTTTCTTTTGATGCAATAAAGCTTATGTTCGATATTGGAGAAGGACAACTTGATCTTGCCTACTCTAAGATTTCAGAAGGTTCTGATACTTCCAATACTACAGATGATGCTGACCTCGTTATTCTTTACTACAAAGCATTAATGAGAAAGAACTTAAATCTCGACTTCTATATTCTTCACAATAACGAAAGAAATGTTCTTGAAACTTATAATTATGGATTTCGTCTAAAAGGAGATTGGAATGGGTTTACTTATAGAACAGAAAATATTGTTCAAACTCACCAACAAACAGACACCACAGAACACAATATTGACTTAGAGTTTGGCTATAAATTTGAAAACAGTCTCAATCCCTATGTTGGTTGGACACAAGCTTCTGACCGTTATGACCACCTCTACACCAATAGACATAGATATAACGGAATTATCGATGTTGTTGGCCGTAGAAATATTGATAGCTTATATGCTGGTCTTAACTACAAAGCCTCAGCTAAATGGGATTTCAAATTCAAGTGGATGAACTTTAAGCAAAAAGCCAATGGATTTGGTGCTTACAACCAAGCGGTTTCAGGACAAATTAACGGTGACGTTACAAAAGATGATATCGGTAATGAATTTGACCTCATGGTTAATTACAAGAAAAATAAGTATGAGACATTTAAATTAGGGATGGCCTTATTTAGTCATGGAGACTACTTCCAAGGAAATCCAGATGACTCTACTTTTATTTATGGCGAATATCTCGTGAAGTTTTAATAGATAATGGGCCTCTAATTAGAGGCCCTTTTTTTTACAGAATCGTTAAAGTCAGTCCCGTTGCACCTTGACCACATTCATAAACACCTTTCCAATCTCCACTTATTTCTCTTTCACCGCTATTAGTTGTTCTTTGAAGTGTAAATTGCTTACAGCTTTGAAATTCAATTCTACCTGTAAACGTTTTCCCTGAAGGACCAATTTTACCTGACAGAGGAACCATATCGTAATTTTTGGGACGATCAATCCAACCAATACCTCCAAGCTTAAGCTCACGAGTCTTAGAATTATAATCACCTCGCATTAAGTACTTTCCTGTGGGGAGGTTAGGATTCTTCGCCGTTCCATAGAAATTAAATGTAGCTTCGATTGTTGAAACAACTTTCTTTGGGGGAGCAACAGGTTTAGCTTTAGGTTTAGCTGCCACTTTAGGTGCAGCTGGTTTAGTTTTTTTCACTGGAGCAGGCGCAGGCGGAGCTTTTTGCTGCAAGAGAGATACAAAGACCATTACAAATAATAGATCCAGCAATGAAGTTAGCTGTATCGTTGTAGGCTTTTTTCTTCTATAGCGTGATTGCATTGGATTATTCAAAACACCACCTTTTAGACTTCTTCAGCCAACTCTTTAGTTGAGAGATTAATCCTAGAAACAATTTGCTTATAGTAATAACTCTCCGAAATAATTCGTTCGATTTTAGGTTGAAACGTACTTTCAATAATCATAAAAATAATAGAAAGAGTAATACCTAATATGGTTGTATTCATCCCCAAAACAAATGCACTGGAAAGTGTAGAGACATCAATCGTTTGAGAACCACTCAAGGCGGTTTGTGCAATGGCCAAGATCGTCCCTAAAATCCCCAACAGAGGAAAGACTTGAACAATTGTGGACATGACACTCGCAAAGATCTCAATTTTATAATGACGATCATAGAAAGATCTTCTTGTTACCATATTTGCGTTCTTTGCAAACTCAGCTTTAAATTTATGATTTGATGAGATCTTCTCGTTTATAAAGTCTAGAGCAGACTGAATCTTATCGTGAACATTTTGAGACGAGTCTTTATCAGGAGCATCCTTAAAACCCTTCAGTAAGTTATCACTGACATCGAGAAGAATCATTTCATGATTTCTCATAAGAAAGAAAATCAAAACGACAAGTACGATCTCTACAAAGGCAAAGAGATAGATAATCAAAAAGATATTATTCGTCATGAAGCTGAATATACTTTGAATGACTGATGAATCCACAAAGGCTCCTCAATAAAAGTTTCTTTTTATTGTAAGCCTAAGTATTGATTAATACTATAAATGCAGATTCTTCCCTAGCCTGATTCTCTTAGTCGACTATTTAAGAATCAAGCTTGTCATCAGCAATATGCCAGTGGGCATCTTCTTGGATACTCAGCTCCACTATATTTTCGGCTTTCTCTAAGAGGAGCTTACAGTCTGGACCAAGATTGAGAAGATGAAGCTTCTTATTATTTTGAGCATATCGCTCAGTAATATTTTGTAAGGCTTCGATACCGGAGTGATCCCATATTCTGGACTTAGCAAAGTCGATATAGACATGTTCAGGATCACCTTCAAAATTAAATAATTCTTTGAAGCTCGTTACAGAGGCAAAGAAAAGAGGTCCATCAAGCTCATACTTGATCTTATTTCCTTCTTTAGTTTTTAGGGCATTAATATGCTTTCCGTGCTCCCAAGCAAAAACAAGAGCTGAAACGATAATTCCTACAAATACAGCAATGGCCAAATCAGTAAGTACAGTAACTACGGAAACTAAAACGATGACAAAGAAATCACTCATTGGGATCTTCTTATAGAGTCTTAAAGATGACCACTCAAAAGTCCCAATCACAACCATAAACATAACCCCAACAAGTGCAGCAAGTGGAATAACCTCAATCATAGGGGCCAAGAAAAGAACAAAGAGAAGAAGTAATATAGCAGCAGCAATTCCAGAGGTTCTCCCTCTTCCTCCACCACGAATATTAATCATACTTTGGCCAATCATGGCACATCCGCCCATACCCCCAAAGAAACCATTAACGATATTGGCAAGTCCTTGACCTATCGACTCTAAATTACTCTTCCCTCTCGTGTTTGTGAGTTCATCAACCAAAGTCAGAGTCATTAAGGATTCTATCAATCCTACAGCGGCGGCTAAGAAAGCATAAGGAATGATGATTTTAATACTCTCCCAAGTTAAAGGAATTTGCGGAAGAGAAAACATGGGTAGACCCACTTTCAGAGTTGTAACGGAAGCATTTTGATCTTGAACGAAGTCTAATACTGTTCTTACTAATCCAGGATTATAAATATTAATAAAGTGACCTACTACAGTGGTAACGACAATACCTACTAAAGTGGCAGGAACTGCTTTCGTCAGCCTTGGAAGAAAAACTGAGATTCCCATGGTAAGTGCAATTAAGAGACCCATGACAGTAAGAGGCCATGTATCCAAGAGAGAGCCCTTAACCGTAAATTGAGAAAACTGAGCTTTAAATATTATAATGGCCAGACCATTTACAAATCCGAGCATCACCGGATGGGGAACAAGGCGAATAAACTTACCAAGCTTACCGACTCCAAAAAGAACTTGAAAAACGCCCATTAAAATAACAGCAGCGAAAAGATAATTTAATCCCATGGTAGCAGCTTCCGCAGCCGATGCTCCATTTGCAGTCGCCATATCCTGAACTTTGAAAATAAGTGGAGCGAAAATTACGGCTACTGCACCAGTAGCTCCAGAAATCATTCCTGGTCTTCCCCCAACGAGGGCCGTGATTAATCCCATCATAAAAGCGGCATATAAACCGACCTTAGGATGAACACCTGCTACAAACGCGAAGGCAACAGCCTCAGGGATAAGGGCCAAGGCCACTGTCAAACCTGATAGAACATCATTTTTTAAATTTCTAGGCTTACTAATAAAGAGACGGACAAAAGAGTTTCCGTCGCGGGTCGTTTCTTCGCTCATTACATATCACTTTTTTAAGATTTTATTTGTATAGAAAACTTATGGCCATAAGAGTCAGATCTGTCTAGAGATACTTTAAATCGACAATATTTATTTTGATATTCTTGTAATATCTCCCTAGCTCAAATCATAGAATGCTAACTTAACTTTTGCTCAGCAACATGCTACTTTTAATCATGAAAGTCATTCTTATCTTAATGAGCTTATTCTATACCCTCACCACATGGTCTAAGTGTGACCATATGATTCGAGTTGGATATGAATCATATCCACCCTTCATTTACACCGATAAAGAAAATAAACCCATCTCTGGACTCGACTATGAATTAGCTCAACTCATAGCTAAAGATACTGGCTGTAAAATACAATTTACATTCATGCCTTGGAAACGACTTTTGATAGAGACCGAGTCAGGTAATAATGATCTCGTTTTTGCAGCTATCCCGACTGAGAAGCGTCTTAAGTGGTCAGAACCTTCTGCCTCCTATGTGAACAATCAAACGGCCCTCTATATAAATAAGAGCTTTCAAAAGAAGTTTAAAATTAAAAATGAGACGGACCTAAATTCTTTTAAGGAAAAAGTGGTCGTAGGCGTAGCAGCTGGATGGGTCTATACCGATGAAGTGCGGGCATGGATAGGACAGATGAAAAATATTACTCACCTTCATACTCCAGAGAATATTATACGCTTACTTCATCTAAATCGGATTGAGATTGGTGTACTCAACGTAGTTCCTACTCAACTCTATCTTCAAAAAAATCCTGAGTTCAGTAATATTGAGCTTCTTCCTTCTTCATTTAGAGATTCGAAATACAGTGTTCTTATTTCAAAGAAAACAAATAGTGAATTAAAGAACCTTATCTTTCAGTCGATTAATAAAATTATTTTAACGAAAGATTACCAATCTCTGTTACATAAGTACCATCTTAGTCTAGATTAATCCCTTCTCTATTTAGAAGTTTTCTTTTTCTATTTAGACCACCCGAGTATCCACCTATCGTTCCATCTTTTGCGATGACTCTGTGACAAGGAATAATAACAGGAATTCTATTCTTACCATTTGCTCCACCAATGGCCCTTACAAGATTCTTATCACCTAGTTTACGTGCGATATCTTGGTAACAAACCACCTTTCCATAAGGAACTTTTAATAGCTCCTTCCATACCTTTATTTGAAAATCTGTTGCCTTCATCGATTCAAAATCAAATTTACAATTAAATTTTTTAAGCTGACCTAAAGAATATTTGATTAACTGATCACAAGCTAAATCAGTATGGAGATTACCTTTCCTCGATAGAGGGAGTTCTGGATTTTTTTCCCAATCTAAAGAAATAAGTCCTTTTTCAGATGCTGTAAGATAGTATGTGTCTAACTTGGTTTTTACTTGGACTTGAGTTTTCATGCTAAATTCCTCTATGTCAGTTGTCTTAAATTTAAAGTAGCACAAAATATATGAATCCAAACTCCCTCTCAAGAAATTTTATGCTTATTATCGCTTTTGCGGTAGGAACGATTGTTGCCAATAACTATTATGTACAACCTATTATAGGCTTGATGGCACGAAGCCTCGAACTTCTCCCCTCTCAAGTAGGATTCATTTCAACAGCTACTCAAATTGGCTATGGAGCAGGTGTATTCTTTTTAATTCCAATGGGAGATATCATTGATCCTAAGAAACTTATTCTGTCCATGATAACAGTAACGATCTTAGGTTCACTTGGATTGGCCTACGCCCCCTTTTATGAGATTTTCATTCTTTGTGCTCTGATGACAGGTATTGGAGCTGCATCTGTTCAGGTTCTCATTCCATATATCTCTGGCCTAGTTCCAGAAGAAAGAAGTGGAAAGGCAGTGGGAACTCTAATGAGTGGGTTAATGTTGGGAATTATGCTTTCCCGTCCTTTATCAAGCCTTGTCTCTGAGATCGCTCATTGGACCACTATTTTTATCGTTAGTGCGATTTTAATGAGCTTCACTCTTCTTCTCATGATGCTCAAACTCCCTTCTCGTCCCCCTCAAATCCAAGAGGAGGGCAAAAGAGAGAAATTAAAATATCTTAATATTTTAAAACATATGGCGACTCTCTTTTTAAATGAGTCAGTTCTCCAAAGAAGGGCCTTTTATCAATTTTGCCTCTTCTCTTCTTTTTGTCTCTTTTGGACAGCTGCACCTTACTATTTAGAAAAATCGGCTTACCAATTCAACCATAGTGAAATTGCTTTATTTGCTTTGGCCGGAGTTGCTGGAGCTATAGCTGCTCCTTTTGCTGGCAAGGCAGCTGATGCCGGAAAAGCTAAGGAGGTCACCCTACTTGCCTTAACTCTCTCTATCTTTTCTTATATTTTAACCCTCTTTGCACCCGAAGGATCTATCATTGGAATCATTCTAATGGTTTCATGTGCTCTTCTCTTAGATGCCGGAGTCACATTAAGTATGGTTACAGGGCAGAGAGAAGTTTTTGCCATTTCCCCTGCGCTTAGAAGTCGACTTAACGGAGTCTTTGTCTCTTTTATTTTCATAGGAGGCGGTTTTGGTAGCGCACTCGGAGCATGGTCTATAGAAAATTGGGGCTGGATTTCATCAGCTACTATTGGTCTCTCTCTTCCTGCATTAGCCTTGGTCTTCTTTCTTCAGAAAGAATTTCTTCCACTTTATAAAAAGTCGACCCAATAACAAATATTGTACCCTAAGCGCCTGTTTATATTGAACTTGCCCCCTAGGTAATATCTGCACCTCCCAAGACTTTTGTTTAAGAGCTGACGCCTTTTTCCCGAAAAGAAATTTAGCATAAGCCTACGAATACCATGGAGAAAGGTGTGGATGAATTTGAACTCGAGATAAAACAAGAATTTATCTCTGAAGCTGCTGACTTATTATTTCAAGCCGAAGAAGTTTTCTTAACTCTTGAAAACTCTACTCCTGATGAAGAAATGTTGAATTTACTTTTTAGGGTTGCCCATAATTTAAAGGGTACTTCCATGGCCGTCGGTTTTGAGCAAATATCTGAACTCACCCATCATACAGAAAATTTAATTCTTAAAATTCAACAAAATGAAATCCCTCTTACAACTAAAGTCATAGATGTTCTCTTTGCCTTCAAAGATAAAGTCGAAGAAATGCTAGATGGCTACAAAGAAAACCTAGAGGCGACATTTGATATCTCTGAAGTTGTTCATAACCTGGAAGTCATCCTCGGTGGTGACTACCATGACTCTATGGAAGCGTCTGAAGACAGCCCTTCACTCGAAAATGAAAGAGAAGAAAAATACGAAAATGAAGCCAAAGGAGATGCTCAGCCAGATCTTAATCTGGACCAAAATCTCCTCCCCCTATCCAATAGCGAGGAAGAAGCTTCAGGATCGAAAAAGCCCCAGGTCAAAGCCCCTAAGAAGAAAGAAGATACCGATGAAGATATCAGAGTTAAACTTTCTAGAATTAACAAAGTAAATGATTACATTGGAGAATTAGTTATTCTTCAAACCGTCCTCGAACAGAAAAGAGGAGTTGAAATTACTGATGATCTTTCGATTTCTTCGATCTCTCAAATGAGTAAAATCTTTAAAGAACTTCAATCTATGGCAATGAGCCTGAGAATGCTTCCTTTAAAGTCGACTTTTCAAAGAATGCAAAGAATCGTCAGAGACACAAGTAAGGCCCTCAATAAAGATATCAAACTCGAACTTCGAGGAGAAGATACTGAAGTTGATAAGAAGGTTGTTGAGTTCATATTGGACCCTCTCGTTCATATTGTACGAAACGGTATAGATCATGGAGTAGAAGCTCCTCACGAAAGAACAGAAGCTGGAAAACCTTCACAAGGTGTAATTGAACTATTTGCATTTCACGAAGGGTCCAATCTCATTATCCAAATCACTGACGACGGTAAAGGGATAGATCCGAATATTATTCGCAGAAAAGGTATTGAAAAAGGTATTCTCAATGAGTCCTCACCTATTTCTGATGAAGAAGTTATTCAACTTATTTTCCACCCTGGTTTTTCTACAAAGGAAACGGTAAGCGAAGTCTCCGGACGTGGAGTAGGGATGGATGTGGTTAAAACTAATATTGAAAATCTTGGCGGAAAGGTCTCTCTCCAAAGTAAGGTAGGAACTGGTAGTTCTTTTCGTATAGAACTGCCGCTAACCCTAGCAATTGTAGATGGACTCATTATTGAATCTGGAGATCATAAGTTCGCACTTCCTCTGTCACAGGTTCAAGAAATCGTGCAAATTTCAAAAGATAATTTTGCCTCTGCAACAGGAGGCGGTCTCTACTACAAGCTAAGAGGAAATATTATTCCGGTATTTTCTCTGGCAGAAAAGCTCGATCTCAAAAAAGATCGGCCAGACTTGAAAGAAGCCACGGCCATCATTACTGAGAACAAAGATGGAAAATTTGCGGTCTTAATTGAAAATGTTCTTTATAAGCAACAAGTTGTTATTAAAGAACTTGGTGCCGACATCAAAGGATTCAATGGAATTACTGGTGCCACAATACTTGGAAATGGTAAGCCATCATTTATCATTGACCTTAAGGAGTTATATAAGGACTTCTTTAAACTTAATAATAATACTCATTTTGATATTGCATGCTAGGCAGGAGATAAAATGGAAGACAGAAGTGAAAAAGATATAACTGGTGCACGTTTCTTAGAGTTTAATATAGGAAATGAAAAATATGGCGTTGAACTCTTAACTGTTATAGAAGTTATTTCTATACCTGAGACAACTCCTCTTCCCAATTCGCCAAAATATATCAAAGGTATCATGAATCTTCGTGGCCAGATTATTACGATCGTAGATCTTCACACAAAACTCAATATCGAACCTAAAGAAGATCAATCACAATGTGCAACTATTATTGTGAAGGTCAATAATGTACAGGTGGGAGTTATTGTAGACTCTATAAATAAAGTAGTGAATGTTAACCCCAATGATTTATCTGAAATTGTTACAACGACAAAAAATAAAAATTCTAAATTTATAAATTCAATCTGGAAGTCTCCAGAAGATTACTTAGTTTTCTTACTTAATTTTGAAAAACTTCTCGATTTAGAAGAAGTAGCTACAGCCGCGTAAGGAACAAAGTGGACAAACTCATTGATTTTGTAATTCAAAGGATCTCTAAGGTCACGGCCAACGTTTATGACAGCAAGTCAAAAACGATGGTCTCCACCCGTTTAAAGAGACGAATGCTAGAATTAGATATGTCTTCGCCTGAAGAATATTTAAAATTTTTAGAAGTTCATTACAATGAAGAAGAACCACTATTAGTAGAGCTATTAACAACTCATCATACTTTTCTTTTTAGAGAAATTATTCATTTCGAATATTTAAAAGAAAACCTCGATCAAATTATTGAAAATGTAAAGGCCCAGGGTCGATCCAAGATAAGATTATGGTCAGCTGCCGCTTCAACAGGACAAGAAGCTTATTCCCTTGCTCTTTTCCTCGATCAAGAACTAAAAAAACGTCATACATCCCTTTCATTTGAAATTCTAGGAACGGATGTTGCTCCTCAATCGATTGAAACGGCAAAGGCCGGAATTTATCCCTATGACAAGATCAAAGAAATTCCAGCCCACTATTTCTCCGGCTACTGGAATCGAATTCGATCAAATGGTACAGACTCAGCTCAAATCTCTCCTCTTATAAGAGACGTTTGCCATTTTCAAACCCACAATCTTCTTGAGCCTCTTTCTCATCAAGAGCCATTTGATATTATCTTTTGTCGTAATGTCTTTATCTATTTCAATGAAGAAAATATAAAATCATCACTCAAAAACTTAATGCAAAAACTCGCACCAAATGGTCTATTATTCACCGGCGTGAGTGAACCAGTTGGTTCCTATACAATGGAGATCGACAAAGTAGGCCCTTGTATATACACCAGAAGAAATGAACAAAAAAATCAAACGATCCACATCCCATCTTCAGAAAGTAAGATTTATAACATTGTAACGGTTGATGATAGCCCCGCTGTATTAAAAGTTTTGAAAAAAATATTTGATGAAGATTCACGCTATAATCTAATTAAGCAATGTAAAGATGGTGAGGAACTTCACAGTTACTTAAAAACTCATCCTAATGTAGATCTTATTACATTAGATCTGCATATGCCCAATCTCGATGGAGTCAGCTACCTTGAACGCCACTATAATCAAGATCATCCTCCAGTTCTCATTGTCTCAAGTGTAAATCGTGACAATCAGGACCTTGGAAGAAAGGCCATAAAGTTAGGAGCTATTGATTATGTAGAAAAACCAAACTTCAAAAACTTCTCGGAATGTAGTGAAGAACTAAAGAATAAAATTATCACCTTTCTCTCTTTGAATGATAAAAAAGAAACGATTCCAACACTTGAGCCTGTTAAAGCTCGATCTGAAGTCGTTATCACTCCCTCTGTTAATAAGAAATTAACTCCTGTGTCGCTCTACCTTTTTGCGCAATCTCACTCAAAAGAGAGAGTTTTACTTTTAATTAGGGAAATTTACGAAAAAGGTTTTATACCCAAGCATATCATCACCTCACAGAATGAAGATATAGATCTCTTCAAATCTGAGATTAAAGAATTCTACAAATCAAAAGGTCAGTTCATAACATCAATTGAGTTTTCAAGAAGCCTTGATTTCTTTGTTAATTACAAACATCAACTCCAAACGGAGGATCGACCAATATTCTGTATTTACCAAGGTGTAGATGCCTATAGTTATTTACAGGATTTTATACCTTTTGATTCCTACATTCTCTCAGAGAAGGCCATCCTTCACTCTAAGCATCATATAGATGCAATGCCCTCTACCAGTTGGGGGTTTCATGTAACCGACTTCCTTGATCACGATAAGTTTAATCAAGACACTGTTTATAAATGGAAAGATTTTCAAGGAAAGACTCTTGAATTAAAGTTTGGCCATGCCCTTGTCGTTTTCTACGAACATCCCAATATTCCTCATAGTTTTTTAGAAGTTAAAAATCTAAATCACGCACAAGATATGATTATCGGCTTCTTGAAAAAATACTCCTCTATAAGAAATTATAAAATCGCAGCCCCTCTTTCCATAGGAAAAAGAGTAAAGAGCCTTCTCGACCAGCAAGGTCTCTCTGCTCTAAATTTATTCAAATCTTCTGGGGATGCACTATATAACTTAAAAGGAAATCTTCTTCGAATTAAAGAAAAGAATAAGAAAGTGACGACTTCCTCGCCCACGATTTCTTCTCAAACGTCATCTATAAAATCACCTAAAAAAATAAAGGTTTGTGTTATAGATGATTCAGTTACTTTAACAAAAGTATTAAAGAAACATATTGAGTCAGATAGCTCTATTGAATGTATTTCAATTCACCACGATACAAAAAGAATTGAACATGATCTTTTGATCAACAAACCCGACGTCATTACTCTCGATATGAATATGCCCGGAATAGATGGTGATGAGATCTATGAACGATTTATAAAAAAATATCATATTCCTACCATCCTACTTACTTCAAGCGATAAAAGCTCTAAGAAAGTCCTCAAGGCTTTAAACCTTGGTGTCTTAGATTATATTCAAAAGCCAGCACTATCTGAGCTCAACAGTCATAGCTTTCCCTTAATTCAAAGAATCAAAGAAGCTTCTGTTGCCAAGGTAAGAATAACTGAGTTTTCTCCCGTCCAACGACGAATTTCATCATCTGTCCAAATGAATAACGCCTTAATTCTTATTGGCTCTTCAACTGGCGGAACACGTGCTCTTTCATACTTACTCAGTCATTTCCCCACTCAGTTTCCACCCGTTGTCATAGGACAACATATTCCTGCTGGATATTCTAAAGACTTTGCAGACCTTCTCAATGAGAAAAACCCATTTTCTGTAAAAGAAGCTTCTTCCGGAGAAGAAGTCTTACCCAATACAGTCTACATTGCCCCAGGTGGTCGACACCTCTCTTTAAGACAAGATGGAAATAAGATTTTCTTTAGAATAAAAGATGAAGTTATAGGAGCTCGATTCACGCCTTCAATTGATCATTTATTTGATAGTGCACTTCATTTAAAACATTATCAGATTGTTGCAGCTATCTTAACGGGAATGGGTAAAGATGGTTCTCAATCTTTAAAGAATCTTAAAGATAGGGGTCATCACACACTGACACAAGATGAAAAGAGTTCTGTTGTATATGGTATGCCCAAAGCAGCTTTTGAAATTGGTGCTGCTTGTAAGCAGGTGTCATTAAGTAATATGTCTTTCGAGATTTTTGAAGGGATACGCTCTTTTAAAGCTAAAAAGGCAAGCTAATCAATATAGGCTAATGTTAGAGCTTCGACGACTCGATCCATATAGCGAGGGTTCCAGTGTTTACCCCCATCATATTCCAGAACTTTAATCGCTTTTTTATATTTTTGACGTTTTTCAAAATTTTTATTTTCAATAAGAATATTATCAAAAACATTGGCCATACTCACAATCTGGGCCAAATCATAGATTTGATCCCCTTGTAATGAATTTGGATATCCATGGCCATTAAATTGTTCATGATGTTGTTCTACAATAGTAAGAACTTGCTTAGGTATACCATCAGTTTTTCTCAAGAGATTTGCACCTGTCATTGGGTGTTCTTGAACAGCATGAGAGTACATTCTATTTTCTTTATTCTCTAACACTTTTGGATCAATCTTTAGTTTTCCATAATCATGAAAAAGTCCACCCATGTATAAATTCTCTAATACAAATTGATGACCATGTCCCATGACCATTCCTATAAAAATAGAAAGGTTCGCAACATTTAATGAATGATCTGCAACAGATGAATTCTTACTCATTAGAAAAGCGATTGCTTTCGAAGTCATTTCATTCTTTTTGATATTATCGACAAAGTCTGCAACGTTATCTTGCAAAGTTTCTACAATCTTTCCATTAAGCTCATCTTCAAAATAGACCTCGTAGATTTTTTGCTTAAAGTCCTTTCCTCTTTTAAAGAAGTCTCTTGATTCCTCTCCAGCTTTTTTCACAAAGTCTGATTCTTCCTCAATAAGATCATCATTAATCCAAGAGAGAAAAGTCATAATATCTTCTGCAGGAATATAGATATTCTTCATTCCCTTACTTAAGAAATAATCATATTTCTCTGTACCAATTTGATCACCTTTAGACTTGAATTTAATATATTTTGAATCTACATGTATATAGACATCAGTAGGCAACTCCCTTTCGGGATTAATATTCGACAAAATTACTAAGGAAAAGTCGTCATCGTTAAAACTGGTACTCGTCATATATCTCCATAAAATTAATAAGACGTCACATCTTTCATTATATCAAGAATCTGATTCTTTGCTGCATTAAAAAAGGGTCGAAAAATCGACCCCTTTGGTATTTTATAAAGAAATGGTGACAAATTATTGATTGATAGATTTCGAGTAGATGAAAGGATTATCATCCCACTCCGTTGTTCTAAAGCGGTCCTCGTCTTCCCTTCTGTCTTCACCAAGCTCAGACTCTGGTCTTGTATTACGATTAAGGCTTAGAATTCTTGCAACTTCATCATCAAGATGTGGGGGTTCCATCTGTGACCTTACGGCCCTTCCAATTTCATCCATATCTACATCAAAATTTTGAATAGACTCGCCGGCAGCAACTTCTCTTTCGCAAGTAACAGAAGTGTAATACCTAAAAGCAATACCGTAATCTAAACTATTGTGATCCTTAGCTCTGTGAACAATAGGTTCTTGTTTAAAGCCACCAAAGAATCCCTTTCTTCTCAGCTCAAGAACTTCTTCTGGCATTTCCGCACGATCAGACCTATCTCCGTTATCATACTGACGACTTTGTGTGAAGGCCGTACTGCGATCATAGCCAAAGTATTTACACACATCATCTGCATTCGTTTCATAAGTTTTTGGATTCTTTCTAGCTCGAAAGATTGTAGCTGTTGAAACAAGGGGTGCTCCAAGAGGATTGATTTCGTAATTGAGCATCTCTTCTTCACTTAACTCGTTTACAATTTTACCAGCTCTTTCTCCACGTGCTACTTCAGCTTGTTCTTCGATCTTCTTTTCTACATCTACCGCATAATCATTAGTTCTTCTTAAATAGTCTTTAGCATCTCTGATAAGTTCAGTTTCACCAAACTGATCCACACAAGTGCTAAATCTTCTTTGAAGAAGTTCACTCTCCTGAGTTTCTTCTGCTCTATTCATTTTCCAATAGAGAACTTCACAGGGATGATCAAAAGGTGCTGCTTGAATACTTGGCATCACCAAGCTGGCTCCAAAAAAGAATAAGCTCATGGCCATAGTTTTCATAATTCTCTCCTCTCAAGAAATTTTGTAAATCTCTAATCAATAATTCACTATTATATGAAGCAAAAAGGATGCCAGAATATACAGCTCTAACTCCTTATAAGTTCGTTCGCTACTGTCTAATTTTTGAACAGAACCGTGTAAATAGATGAAAAAAGATTGAACATTTCTCTATTTGAGTTTTCTAGAGATTAAAATCTGTTGACCAACAGACGAAGTTTTGATGAATAGTACTTATGGATATACGTATAATTGCATTTGGAATGATTGCTGTTCTTGCCCTTCTTTTTATAGGAGCAAAATTCTACATTCCCCAAGAAAGAACTAAAACGAAATGGGAAGCTCAATATGCAGTAGCTGCTCAAAATTTCTTCAAAGAAGCCTCTCAAGAGAATTATGTAAGATGTAGAGAAATCTTATCTCAAGTTTTTCATGATCCTGAGAAGGTAGAGGCTAAACTCAAAAAAGACAAAATCGTTCTTCCCTCATGAAATTACTTTCCCTTTTTACCTATTTCTTTATCCGGCTCATCTCAAAGTCCTATCGCTTTGAGTTCATAGGGGAACAAGCGGACCCCAGTAAAGAAAATTATATTTTTGCTCTTTGGCACCAAAATATAATTTCAGCTTTAATAGCTTATAAAGATACACCTCACGCTATGATCATATCCCCTTCTAAAGATGGCGAGCTGGTGGCCAATGCCTGTGAGAAATTTGGTCATCAGCCTGTTCGGGGCTCTTCCTCCCGTAAAGGAAGCTCAGCACTCAAAGGTATGATTACCAAACTTAGAAATTCTGTTCCTGGGGCCATCACCGTAGATGGACCCAAAGGTCCTGCCCACATTCCCAAGAAAGGTGTTTTTGAATTGGCCTACTTGGCCAAGACGCCCATTATTCCCCTGAGCTTACTTCCCAGCTCGTACTGGAGAATAGATAAGGCGTGGGATAAGTTCAGAATACCCAAGCCCTTTAGTACGATTTACGTCGTGCAAGGTGAAAAAATCATCCCTACAGCGGAAGATAAGCAAAAATCATTTGAAAATCTATGCACCGCTCTAAAAAACCGTCTTGAATGTTCTGAGCAGTATATTCGGTCACTTAACAAGTGAACCATCGCAGCATCCATCGCTTTTTCCTTGGACATTAAAATTACTCGTCAGTTTTGATTGAAACCTTGTTATTTCTCACTAGAATATCCCTACTACCCATTAACCGTTCCTCATTAAGGAGAATGAAGATGTCAAAAGAATTGGAAATGTTACTCGTTGGATCTAAAACTAAAGAAGCTCTTAAGTCGACAGGACTTAACGTATCTGGAGAAGCTCTTGATAAGCTTAACGAAAGAGTTCACCAATTAGTTAAAGAAGCTCAAGAAAGATGTGTAAACAACGGAAGAAAAACAGTTAAAGCTACTGATTTCTAGTTAGTATTTTTTGAATACTTCGAGGCCGGTTTCCGGCCTTTTTTTTTGCCTTTTTTAGGCAGAAGCTGATAAATAATCGCCTATGGAATTAAAAGAAAAATTAAGCTCAGAAGTACTTGAAACAAATTGGAAACCCTTAGCCGAACATTTTGCTAGAGGTGTCGTCTATTATCTAGAGCCAGAATTGGACTTAGTGGAAGTCGGTGAATCCATGGCCACAGATAGCGTATCCCAAATCAAACGCTGGTTAGATGATGGACTTATCTATACACCTACACCACAGCAGGCGACTCAATTTCATGAAGACCAAGATATTAAATTTGATATGCTCATCATTGAGCCCTATGTACTCATTCAGCAAAAAGGACTCTCATGAGTAATCGCTGGTGGTCTACTTATAAATTCTTGGGTCTTTTGCTCATAACTCAAATCTCCTATGCCACAGGATTTGATTGTGAATCTAAGAAGGTCTGCTACCAGTCAAAGTTTCAGGATAGATCCGGATACACAGAAGGAATCACCTATCAAAGACCTCAGCCTGAAGCCAAGGAACTTTTACTTGCCGTTCTTCATACCCTAGGGTTTGAAATTCTCGATCAAAAAGAACAGTGGATCAAATCTGTAAAGAAATCTTCATTTTTGAAAACAGAAAGTTTTTTCTACTTTTCTATTGAGAATAAAATCATTCATTTAAAGGCCCATGCTGATTCACCCAATCTCGACTGGGGTGATACCCAATCACTTATAGAGAAGATCAAGTTCCGCTTTTACCAAAATAACATGTAATATCATGATATAATTGCTCAATAAGGGGTATTGATCTCTTTTTCCTGATCTAGATCATGTTCTTTTCACTAAGATATGCTAAATTTATAATATCGATATTGTGTTACCAGTTGGTGTCCTATGATTTCAAAAAAGATAGATAACTCATGCGAAAACTGCCCCTCAGTTAGTAAGGGTATTTTTTGCCAACTTGCTTATGACGAGCTCAAAGAAGTCTCTGATCACAAAGTAACCAATGTTTACAAAAAAGGACAAACACTCTTCGTTCAAGGAAACCATCCTTTTGGCCTTTACTGTATTAGTACTGGAAATATCAAAGTTACTAAAGTTGGTAATGATGGAAAGGAATCTATTGTTAGAATTGCTAGCGCAGGAGATGTTCTTGGACATAGAAGTTTATTTACCGACCAATACTACACTGCTACAGCAACAGCTCTTGAAGATACAAAAGTATGCTTTCTAGATAAGAAGTTCATTATGAAAGTTATTCAAGAAAACCCTAGCGTTTCTATGAATGTGATTGAGAAGCTCTCTACCGACATGGGAGCTGCAGAAAACAAACTCTCATCTCTTCATCAAAAGAATGTTCGAGAAAGACTAGCTGAGCTTCTTCTTCTTTTAAAAGAATCACACGGAGAAGAACAAGATGATGGGAAAACTCTTATTAAATTGAAACTCACTAGAGAAGAAATGGCCACGATGATAGGGACGGCCAACGAAACCCTCATCCGCTTTATGTCTGAATTCAAAGAAGAAGGACTTATTGAACAAGTCGGAAAACAAATTTTCATAACTGATGAAGAAAAATTAATCGACTGGGCTAATGTTTCTTACTAAGTTTACCTATTTTTATGACATAGATTATATTTTTCTCAATCAATATCTCTTATAGTCATAGCATGACGACGAAAAAGACATTAAAACAAAGTATCATTGAAGTCAGTCCAGAGTTAATGGCCAAAATCATTAACCTTTCCGAAGGTCATAAATATACCGTAGATTCACATCTCTACTACGAAGGCCAAACACCAATCGTAGCCTACCTCCTCATTGCTGGAGAAGCTAGTTTAGTCAAAAAACGGCGTAAAACAATTCCAATAAGAAGAGGCTCCATATTTGGGTTAAAAGAGTTAATTCAAAATGAAAAGAGTATTTATGGTGCCGTCATCAAATCACATAGTGAAGTTTGCTTTCTCGATCGCTCTCTAATTAATGAAATTGAAAATCTTGATAAAGATCATGAGCTTAAAGAAATCCTATCTAAAGTTAAAAATCAACACGCCAGCTAAATAGCTTATTATTATTCCTTTAAAAGATGATTTACATCATGTTTTAAATTCCATTCAAGTCTTAATATCAAATTAATAAATAACCCACGCTTGGGATATTAATTTGAGTTTAGAGCTAGAAAAAAATATTATCCAAAATCTGAAGTGTAAACATTGCTATGACAAAGTTATCACTCCTTTTTACGATGACAAAGGAACAGCATTTTGTTGCCAAGGCTGTAGAAGTGTATACGAGATATTACATTCTAATGGGCTTGAAAACTTCTATTCCATTCAAGAAAGAACAGGGGATTATACAAAAGCTGTAAAAAACATTAGTCATTCAAAGTTCTCCTATCTCAACACCTCTGACTTTTTAAAAAAGTATTCTTATTCATCAAATAATCGTTTTATTATGACTTTCTATCTTGAAGGCGTGCACTGTTTAGCCTGTCTCTGGCTTATTGAAAAGTTACCTGAATTGGTTTCTAACGTTGAACGGGCCACTCTCAATCTAGGAAAGAGTTTAGTGGAAGTCGAATTAAAAGCCGGAGAGCAAGATTTCTCACGAGCAGCCTCCACTTTAAACCATCTGGGTTACAAACCTTTCCCTATATCAAATTCAGTAGAAGAAGCGAGTTTTAGAAAAAAAGAAGACCGTTCATTACTCATTAAAATCGGTATTGCTGGTGCCGCAATGATGAATATTATGCTTTATTCCGGCAGTATTTATGTCGGAGCAACAGGAAGCTATATCTCTTATTTTGGAAATATTTCACTACTTCTTTGTTTACCCGTTGTCCTATACTCAGCCCTACCTTTTTATCAATCAGCTCTCGGAGCACTGAAAAGAAAAAGCATAAATATCGACATCCCTCTAAGTCTAGCGATCATAGCGGGATTTATCCTTAGCACTTACTTTGTTTTCACAGGTAGTGCCCATCACTACTTTGATTCTCTCTCCACTCTTACTTTTCTCATTTTATCCAGCCGTTACTTACTTAGAAAAGTTCAACACACTGGATTTGATAAGAAAAACCTAGCGAGCTTTTTCCAACAAGGAATTATTCGAAGAATTAATACAAATGGAAAAATAGAGGAAATCCACTCCGATCAAATCAAAGTCGAAGATACTTTAGTTGTAATGCCAGGAGATATCATTCAAGCAGATGGTACTTTAGTAAAAGGAGAGACCAAACTTAATCTTTCAACACTCACAGGTGAAAGCATTCCGGTTCTTCATAAGAAAGGCTCATTTGTTTACATGGGATCTTTAAATGTAGGACAAGAAATTGAAATAAAAGTTTTAGCTATTGAACAAGAAACTCGTCTTGGAAAAATACTAGGAGAAGTTGAGCGACAAAATAATCAAAAGTCTCACTACTTTCTACTTACTGATCGCATCAGTAAATACTTTATAACAGCAATTCTCTTTCTTACTTCGATCTCTTTCGTTTTTAACTTCATATTCTTTACTCTCGAAGAATCCTTAATGAGAAGTTTAGCCTTAATTATAGTGACTTGCCCCTGTGCTCTAGGATTGGCCACCACTTTAGTCTTTAGTCGTATTATGAGTATGAGTGCGAAAATGGGGATTATTATAAAGTCAGAACAATCCATTGAAGCTCTAGCAAAAGCGGAAAATCTCTTCTTTGATAAAACAGGAACTTTAACATATGGAGACTTTTCTCTTCATCAAGTTACTCGTTACAAGAAAGCACATATCCCTTACTCCATTGAAGAAATCGTTTTTTCTCTTGAATCTCATAGTTCTCACCCTATTGCTAAAGCCCTCGTAAATTGGACATCTGCCTATGCACAAAAAACTTTACGTACAATCAAATGGGCACAATATGAAGAGCATATAGGTAGAGGTGTACGAGGCTTTTACAATAATATTGAATATGAGATTCATTCAGTTAGAAGCGAGGGTGAGGACACCACAATTTTCTTATTTGAAAATCAAAGCCCCTTGGCGTCTTTTATTTTGAAAGACCAAGTTCGAAAAGAAGCTCTTCCTTTCTTAAATAGCCTTAGAAACAAAAAGTTTAATCTTTTTTTAAGCTCGGGAGACAAGTCACCTATTGTTGAAAAAGTTGCTAAAGAGCTTTCATTTCCAAGACTCCATGTTCAATCAGAACTTAGTCCTGAAGCAATGGCTCAATGGATAAGAGATTATAAAAACGCCGTCTTTATTGGAGATGGAGCAAATGACACCCTCGCTCTTTCACAAGCATCCGCTAGCATATCCATGCATGGGGCCGCAGAAGTAAGCCTAAAATCGTCAGATGCCTTCCTTTATCGCAATGATTTGATGTTAGTAGAACATCTCTTAGCAAACTCCAAACAGGCTATTCGCTTAGTTAAACAGAATCTAAGCTTTTCTCTTTTTTACAATATCGTTGGAGCAAGCTTGGCCATTTTCGGTTTTATTGGACCACTAGAGGCTGCCATTCTTATGCCTCTTAGTTCTTTCACCGTACTTTTAAATACGATCTATGGCACACGCTATGAGTATCTACAAAAAAAAGGAGTCTCTAATGGAGATCATTAAGTTTCTTATCCCCATGGCGCTTGGGATGGGAATGATATTTGTCGGGCTTTTTATTTGGTCCACGCGCTCTGGCCAATTCGATGATCTCGATACGCCAAGCAAGAGAATGCTCTTAGAAGATGATGAAACTCATTTAGTTAATAAACCTATAACTCATGAAAGGAAGGATGTATGAGTGCAGTAGTAGAAAGTAGAGAATCTCAATTTGAGACTTTCTCTTATGATGACAAACTGACCAAGATGTTTGCCATCGCCACAATGGTCTGGGGTGTAGTAGCTCTATTTCTTGGTGTTTGGGTAGCCTTTGAATTGGCCACCTATAAAATGAATTTGGATTCTCCATATTTTACCTTTGGTCGTTTAAGGCCACTTCACACCAATGCAGCTATTTTTGCATTTGTGGGTAATGCTATTTTTGCGGGAATCTATTACTCAACCCCACGTTTACTTAAAACAAGAATGGCCAGTGACCTAATGGGGAGGATTCACTTTTGGGGCTGGCAACTTATCATCGTCGCAGCGGCAATTTCATTACCTCTTGGCTACACAACTTCAAAGGAATATGCCGAGCTAGAGTGGCCAATTGATATAGCCGTAGCTCTAGTATGGGTAACCTTTGGAGTGAATTTCTTTCTTACTTTAAAGCAAAGAAGAGAGCGTCATATCTATGTTGCCATTTGGTTCTATATTGCCACGATCATCACTGTTGCGGTTCTCTATGTCGTTAATAACCTAGAAGTTCCTGTATCATGGATGAAAAGTTATTCCCTATTTGCAGGTGTACAAGATGCACTTGTTCAATGGTGGTATGGTCATAATGCTGTAGCTTTCTTTCTCACAACTCCCTTCTTGGGACTCATGTATTACTTTATTCAAAAAGCTGTTAATAGACCGGTCTATTCCTATAGACTATCGATCATTCACTTTTGGTCATTGATCTTTGTCTATATTTGGGCAGGTCCTCACCATCTCCTTTATTCAGCCCTACCTGAATGGGTTCAAACAGTGGGAATGGCTTTTTCCATTGCTCTATGGGCTCCTTCTTGGGGTGGGATGATTAACGGTCTTCTAACCCTGCGTGGAGCATGGGATAGAGTAAGAAAAGAGCCTATTCTTAAATTCTTTGCAACTGCAGTTACCTTCTATGGAATGGCAACTTTTGAAGGGCCCCTACTTTCTATTAAATCCGTTAATGCCATTGGACATTTCACAGATTGGATTGTCGGACACGTTCATGCTGGAACTATTGGATGGAACTACATGATGACAGCCGGTGTTCTCTATTACATGGTTCCCAAATTATGGAAGACTGAACTATGGTCTCAGCGATTGGCCAATATTCAATTCTGGTCTGCAACAATTGGACTTCTTTTATATATTATGTCCATGTGGACTGCTGGAATTACTAAAGGATTGATGTGGAGAGCTGTTGATGAAACTGGAAAGCTTGTTTATCCCGATTTCGTAGAAACAGTTATCAAAATCATTCCTATGTATTGGGTAAGAGCATTTGGTGGAGTACTCGTTCTTTTTGGATTTATACTCCTTATCATTAACCTTTATAAAACAATTAAGCTCGCTCCTAAAGAAGAGAATCAGGAAGAAGAAAAATTCAAAGCCCTTCCTCTTTCTGCTTCACCACTAGACACTCATGGTGGACCTCACAGAAAACTAGAAGGATTGACTCTTCTTTTCTCTGTGCTCTCCTTCGTTGCCATTATTATTGGCTCTATGATTGAACTTTTACCTGCACTTCTTTCTAATAACTTTATTGCAAAAGATGCACGAGTAAAACCCTACCGCCCTCTTGAGGTTGCCGGAAGAGATATCTTCGTTAGAGAGGGTTGCTACACTTGCCACTCGCAACTTGTTCGTCCCATGGCCGCAGAAAAGCTAAGATATGGAAGAGTATCAACAGCTGCTGAATATGTTTATGATCGACCATTCCAATGGGGATCTAGACGAATTGGACCTGACCTCATGAGAGTTGGTGGAAAGTACAATCATATGTGGCATTACCGACATATGCTTAATCCAAGAGAAGTAACCCCTGGCTCAATTATGCCTAACTATCCTTGGTTATTTAAAAACAAAGTTAAATTTGAGGCTCTCACGAAGAAGCTCAATGTCTTGGCTGCTCTAGGAGCCCCCTATTCTAAAGAGGAGATAGATAATGCTCCCATGCTCGCCAAGGAACATGCTCAAAAAATTATGAATGAACTCGAAGCAGGTGGTGTGAAAAAGAAAATGATTGATAAAGAAATCGTTGCACTGATCGCCTATCTACAACGTCTCGGAACTGACTTAGGAGGAGATGATGAAATCTCAAGTGTTGAGTAACTTTGCTTGGCCAGAACTATCTATTTTGGCCTTTCTCATTTTCTTAACTTTTTTCTGTGGAATGATCTACTGGACTTTCAGAAAAGGTACTCGTTCCCTATACAAAGATGTTAGTCCCCTGCCCTTTGATGAAGGTCAGGCGAGCCAAGGGAGTCGATCATGAATCATCAAAAAACAGACGCTGATAATATCATTCTAAATAAAACTGAAGAAGAGCTCTTACTTGATCATAATTATGATGGGATAGAAGAGTTCGACTATCCTCTCCCCAGTTGGTGGAGTGTTACTTTCATAGGTGGCGTGGTTTTCGCGATTTTCTATATTTACTTTTATAATTTTGCGGGAGCACCAAGCTTAAAAGAGGAATATATCCAAGAAATGTCAAAGGTGAATGCTATTTTAGAAGAACAAAGAAAGCTCACCGGAAACTTCGACATAGAAGAATATAATGCCTGGGCAGCAAGTACAGATGCAGATGAAATGGCCAATACAGTATTTCAAGACAACTGTGCCTCTTGTCACTTAGAAGGGGGTACCGGTGATATTGGGCCTAATCTTACAGATTCCTATTGGCTTAATCTAAAAGAAGTATCTCATGGAACGCTCTACGGATTTATACGTGTGGGTAACGAAGATAATGGCATGCCAGCTTGGCAAGATCTTCTCACTAAAGAAGAGCTTTTCGCAGCTGTTACCTTTTTAATGAAATTAAAAAATACAAATCAACCTGGAAAAGAACCCCAGGGAGAAAAGGTCCTAAAGTAGTACCCATGATTTGAAAACAAATCTCTTATAGGGAAGGTCTTCGCACTTTCCCTATATGAGGAGTATCCATGAATAAGAATAGATATCATTTACATGAAGAAAGGTTGGCCTCAACAGATGACCAAGGTCATAGAGTATATATTCATCCTGAAGATGTAACTGGCTTTTGGCGTACTCAGAGAACAAAGGTTTATTGGTTTTTAATTTTAATCTATCTCGTTCTTCCGTGGATCAACTGGGACAACAAACAGATTGTACTTCTAAATATTCCTCTCAGAGAATTCACCTTCTTTGGTACGACCTTCTACGCGCATGATGCACCACTTATACTTTTAGTACTCCTTGGTTTTGTATTTACCATGGGATTTATCACCAGTATCTGGGGGCGTGTATGGTGTGGGTGGGCTTGCCCACAAACAGTGTTCATCGATACCCTCTTTCTAAAAGTCGAAAAACTTATTGAAGGTAAATCAAGAGCGCGACAAAAATTGGACTCATCTCCTATCAGTTTTGAAAAAGTTTATAAGAAATCACTTAAGTGGTTGGCCTTTACGTTCATAAGTTTAGTGATTGCCCATTCTTTTCTTGGTTATTTTGTTGGAGCAAGAAATCTTCTTCAAATCACCTTAAATGGTCCCTCATCTCATCCTAGTTTATTTATTCTCTCCATGATCATTACTGGCATCATCCTTTTCGACTTCGGTTGGTTCAGGGAACAGTTTTGTATTATTGCTTGCCCTTATGGACGCTTTCAGTCTGTGATGATGGATGAAAACTCACTTGTCGTTGCCTATGACTCTGCAAGAGGTGAACCAAGAAGAGGGCTAAATACTGATCCTTCAAATCCTAAAGAAGGAGACTGCATAAATTGTTATCACTGTGTAAAAGCTTGTCCTACAGGTATTGATATTAGAAGAGGCACTCAATTGGAATGTATTGCTTGTACCAATTGTATTGATGCTTGTGACACTATTATGACTAAAATCAATAAGCCAAAAGGTCTCATTCGCTATGACACTGAAAATAACTTAGAAGGAAAAGAAAGTAGTCGATTTGGAATTAGATCAGGGATCTATCTCTTTGCCCTCATTACGATTTTCTCCTTGCTGGCCTATAATATCTCCAAATCTGGTCAGCTTAAAATTACATTGATTCGCGGTACAGGAACACCTTATCGAGAAAGAATCCTCAAAAATGGCCAAAGAGAAATCACTAATCTGTATAAAATGAGGCTTGATTATAAAGAAGAAAAAGCGCTGAAGATTGATTTTAGATTAAAGAAAAAGGAGAATCGCTCGCAAGTTGAATTAATCTCACCAGCTCGACCTTTTCAACTGCATTCCGGAAGATCTAAAACTTCCCTTATTCACTTTAGATTTTCTCCCCATTTTCTAAAAGGAGGAAATAGAAAAATTGAACTTCAGTTTTATGATATTCAAAAACCCAATCAAATCATCATCACAAAGGAGGTTAATCTTGTTGGACCTCTTCACTAAATTCAACCAAGCTGGGATCACAGGAATTCCCCTCATCGCATTCCTCACAGGACTAGCCGGTAGTCTTCACTGCGTAGTCATGTGTGGAGCTTTCGCAACCAGTTGCTCTCAGCTAGGGAGTAAAAAATCCGATGTCGCTTATTATAATATTGGACGAATTTTAAGTTACTCTCTACTTGGAGCTTTTGCGGGGCTACTTGGCTCTGGATTCACCACACTTTTTAAAAATCCATGGGTGGAAATTATACCAGCTGTTTTTCTTGGTTTCTTCTTTCTCGCTTGGGGACTCTCCCTATTTAAAAGAAAAAGCTTTCACCCCTCCCTTCCAGCTCACCTACATAAGAAGCTAAACTTAACTCTTGGAAGAGTTTATCAAATGCAAGCAGGAAGCTTACGATCACTATTTCTGGGAATCTTTACGGTCTTTCTCCCCTGTGGCCTTCTCTACGGAGTCATATTGGCCTTGGCAGCTTTTCAAGACCCCTTTACAGGAGCTTTAGGAATGCTGTTCTTTGGCCTTGGTACACTACCAGCTCTTGCATTGGGTACGAATATAATCTCTAAAGTCTTTAATCCCTTAAAAGAATCATGGCCAAATTTAACAAGCCTCTGTCTTATCAGTTTTGGTCTTTTCACAATTATTTATAGGATTTTTACTGCTTATGAAAAAGTTAATTGTCACTGAAAATTCAGATCAATCTAAGAAAGAAAAAATCTCAACAGAAGGTTGGATTTTTTATTTTCTTCTCTTTTGCACTATTTTTGCTCTTCCCGTGGGAAGTACTATCTGGGTTCTTTATTTAGCCAACTCTGATTATATTCCATAAAAAAAGCCGCTCCTAAGAACGGCTTTATTTTATTCTTTTGATTAGATTGAATTCAATTAAGAAGCAGCTTCTTCTGCACAATGAACGCATAAGGGAGTAAAAGGCAACGCTTTAAGGCGTGAAAGACTGATATCTTCTCCGCAACTTGCGCACATTCCATAGGCGCCATTTTCAATTCTTCCCAGAGCGTGATTAACAAGCTTTAAGTCCTTATGTTCCATTTCATCTAAGGCATCAACTACCTCTGTATTTTCTAACTCAATAGACTGCTCTCCTGAGTCAGCAGAAAGAGGCTCTGTTCTAATCTTGGAAGATTGGATTTTTTCTAATCTTTCAATAAGATGATTCCTTTTCTCAAGAAGTACAGTTTTCATTTCGTTGATTATTTCATTTGATTGCACGGAATTCTCCTTAATAGAGTCTTTAATTCAAGACTATGTTCTTAATGACCTGGATGATGATCAGCATGACCAAGCTGTGATTCAAGCTTTGAAATCACTTGATCTAAAGTTTTATACATATTGTCTGACTTTGCTTTCACAAAGAATTCATGTCCTCGGTCCATAACATGTAATGTAGCGATATGTTCTTGGTGCTCTACCCAACCTGTCCACTTCACAATAGCGGCTTTCGAAAGATGACGTTGTCCAAACTTCTCTACCTTATGACGAATCTTGGAATCGATACTTTCTGTATGTTCCATGTGGCGAAAAGTAATTTCTAAATTCATGTATAACCTCCAGGTTGTTATGGGATACATCTCATTATGGTTTATTTTACAGGTGAGCCCATGAGTTAGGCGATATCCGTTAATGAGAGTTAACAGAGAAATCACTAATTATTGTCACGTAATTGAGACTAAAAATCGTTTAGGAATTATGGAATTTTATTAATTTTTTTACACATTTAAGAATAGACTTATCTATTTGAAATTAAAGAAGAATTAAGCAAAATCAAAGGAGTCTTTTAAGCTTTTTTAAGTAGTGATTCTTTTCCTCTAGATAGACCTTGTAGTGGTTTCCATATTGCTCTATTTCAGCAGGTAAAAGTTCACGAATCAGCTTCGCAGGAGAACCCATGATAAAAGAACGAGGTGGAAACTTCTTACCAGGAGGAATTAAACTTCCAGCAGCGACAAGACTATTTTCTCCAATCTCTGCACCATCTAAAATAATCGCCCCCATACCGATTAAGCAATGATCTCCAATAGTACATCCATGAGCCGTTACCTTATGACCTAGGGTAACTTGAGAGCCTATTTTTAAGGGATGCTCACCGGATACATGAAGCATCGATTGATCTTGAATATTAGTATGATCACCAATTTCAATCGTATTCACATCGGCACGTGCTACAACACCAAACCACAAACTGGCATGATTCCCAATTTTTGCACGACCTATGAGGTCAGCTGAGTCAGCTATAAAAGTGGAATCTCCAATAGTAGGACTCCACTCTCCTAACTGATAAATAGACATGGATTATTTCCCCATATGAGGAAGCTTAGAAATATAGTTTGCAAGGTCTTTAATATCTTGCTCAGAGAGGTTTCTGATATAAGGATTCATCACTTTATTAATCCTTTCACCAGACTTCATATTAGAAATTTGAAGAGCGATATACCAGTCATACTGTCCACCAATTGCTGGTGCCTTTTGTGACTTCTTCCCTTCACCACGTTTACCGTGACAAGTAATACATTTCTTATAAAGATCAGATCCATTTTGAAGTTCAGGAGTTGTTAGCTCAACAAGAACTTTCTCAACCACAACTTTCTTCTCTTCTTTCTCTACAGGTTTAGGATGAAGAAGCTCATGAATCTCTTTTTGCTTTTCATAGTTGGATGCAGCTTTCTTTTCAAAATCAAACTTTGCATTGGATACTGGCTGACCTTGGTAATCTGATATGTTCATCACAATAACGAGACCAATAACAAAAGCGATGAAGTAAATAAGTCTGGTCATAATACGAGCACTCCTGATAGCCCAATAATATCTTCGGCCACTCAAGGGACTTCTTCCCAATGGCCACTAAAAAACAATAATTTGCGATTATCAACTGAGGCCCATTGTAAGCTATTCCACAACCTCTGACAATCGTTAAGATAGTCACTTAGCTAGGCATTGGCCCTGTTTAAAGTTGTTCAAAGTCATTAAGTGCCGATTGGAAATCGGGAAATTCTCGAACTAATTCCAGGTGGGCATCACTCAAAAAACCTTGTTGATTGATATATTTAAAATGATTCATTAGCGCGTCAAAAAAACCATTGTAGTTAATCACATAGCATGGCTTGGCGTGATATTGCAGCTGAGCCCAAGTCACAATTTCACATAACTCATCAAGTGTTCCCATCCCACCAGGAAGGGCAAAGAAAGCATCAGAGAGATCGTACATTCTCGCCTTTCGATCATGCATTGTGTCTACAACTTCTAATTGAGAGAGCCCTGCATGTCCTACCTCTAAATCTATAATGGATTGCGGGATGACTCCAAAGACTTTACCACCCGCATCAAGGCATCCGTCAGCAACAGCTCCCATCACACCAATGGAAGCTCCACCATAAACAAGCCCCATATTTCGATTGGCCAATTCTTCACCAAGGCTTTTGGCCATCTCCGTATAATGACCGCCTTTACCTGAACCAGATCCACAAAAGACACAAATATTTTTCATTGGGACTCCTTAATCTTATGCCCATAAAAAAAGTACTCCTGGTTTCCCGTCTTTCCTTTTAAGGCACATAGTGATGTTTTCTCAACAATCAAATGATTTAATTCGCACTCATTCTTTACTCTTTCCAGCGCTTCTTCAATGGCCTTGGTATCTTTTACTATGCCATTTTTTCCTAAAGAGTTCTTTCCCACTTCAAATTGGGGCTTCACTAAAATAACAAACTCTCCCCCTTCTTTGAGAGCAGTACTCATAGGGGCTAAAACATAGTTTAAGGAGATGAAGCTTAAATCCACAACCAATATATCACATAGAGGGTTAAATAATTCTTCAGAAAAACCCTCTCTAATATTTGTTCCCTCTAGATTAATGACTTTCGGATTATTTTTTAGCACTTCGGCCAACTGATCGTGACCCACATCCACAGCATAGACTTTGCTTGCTCCTTTTAATAAAGCAAACTCAGTAAAGCCTCCGGTAGAGGCACCCATATCACCAACGATCTTCCCTTCGAAGCTCAAAGAAAAATCATGATAGGCACCTTCCATTTTCTGCGCCCCTCTTCCCACAAAAATATGATCTTGATTAATGGAGATTTCGACGCTTTCAAGACATTTCAAAGAAGGTTTCGATACAACCTCACCATTAATCGTGACCACACCTTTTTTAATAAGGGCTGCAGCCTGAGAGCGAGTTGAAACAAGGCCTCTTTTTACTAATAGTTGATCCAGTCTTTCTTTCATAAAGCTCTTATCTTCAGATAAATTAAGGGAAGTTATTTATTTAATATGAGGTTTAATTTTTAATTCAACCAATTGAGAATCTTTTGAATGAGTTACAATAGTCTCTTCCCCAAGAGAAACGACTAGTGGATTTTCAAAAAAATCTTTAATGATAGAGCCATCTGTTCCAATAATTCGCCCTCTGATAATAACTTTAGAACTAGGGCCTATAATCACAACAGGAGCATCTTCATCTGGTCGACGAGGACCAACAAAGTTTTCATTGGTAAAGCTCTTTCCTGATTCAATTTCGGGGTTAAAACTGGCCCGCAAAAGAACACTTAAACCAGACTTCATCGCCAAATTTATATCTTCATCCCTTCTCACTTCTTCGCGAGAATGAATTTCACTTCCAAGAGTAAGTCCTATATCAATACCTTTCTTATTAAGAACTGAAACATCTAGAAGGAGTCGCGCCATCACCTGAGAAGGAAAAAGTCCGCAAATCACGCAGATAAAAGTTATAAAGAGATATTTCGATTGGTATTTCATCCGTATATAATAAGCAATTCCACCTTAATTTAAAAGACTTTTGCATCTGAGGCTATTTGTCGCTTATGCTATCTCTATATGAAAATGAATCCCAATTTACTTATTAAAATTTTGGCCTGGCTTTGTAATCTAGGATTGTGGCTAATTTGTTTATTGCCTCTTAAGATCCATGTCCCAGCACCTATTACAAGGTCTGATTTATTTTATCATGGATTAAGTTATATGATAGTTGGTCTCCTATACTCTATGGCCTACCCAAGAAGGATTTATCTCATTTCAGTTCTTCTGATTATTCAAGGAATTGCTATCGAATTTATCCAACCTTTTACGGGAAGATTCTTTGAATACTACGACATGATCGCCAATAGTATTGGAGTTCTCATTTCTGTACTCATTGCCCATTTTATTCTGAGAGATGCCGTCAAAAAGATTCTTAAATAAGCCTCTAGAGAGTCGCAACTCCGCTTCCCAATAGCTCTACAGCTCCGGCGAGGTAAACTTCAGAGAAGTCATCCTTAAATGACACTTCTAGATCTCCCCCAGGAACCTTGACCTTAATAGGAGAACAATGACCTAAGTTCTTTGCCATACTCAAGGCGACGGCAGTCGCACCCGTTCCACAACTTTGCGTTTCTCCTTCAACTCCTCTTTCGTATGTTCTCATTTCGACCACACTCTTATCTAGAATTCTAAAGAAATTCGCATTAGTTCCCTTTTCAAAGCGTTTATCATAACGAACTTTAGCTCCCCATTTTTGAAGATCAATGTCCGCAATATCATCAAGCTCAAAAACACAGTGAGGCACGCCTGTATTCAAATAATATGAACTTTTCGCTTGAGGTATAAGATCATCTACTGCAATAGCTCCAACCTCGGAGAGCTCTGTCATTTGTAACGGAAATAAATTTTCGGGTTTCCCATGATAAAGGGAGCAGAGTGTAGAAAAGGTATACTGACCCATTTCCGCAGGAGCGATTTTCAAAATGTGATGAGCAAAATGCAAGATAGAGCGAGCTCCATTTCCACACATCTCAACCTCTCTACCATCTGCATTGAGGTAGCGCATATGAAAGTCCGCTCTCTCGTCTGCTGAATTCTCTAAAAAGATAAGCCCATCGACCTTATTTTCAACAGCCCATTTTTCATACAGAGAAGAATCGAGATTCGAGAGTTTCTGCTCTCGGTTATCAAAAAAGAGAAAGAGATTACCCGTTGCTGAATAGCGCCAAAATGAAAATTCCACATTTTCTCCTAAAAAAATCACTTTTACTATATACCACAACCGTTCTCGACTTTACCAAGTCCCTCTTTTTAGGTTATTTTAATACTTCCCAATCTGAGGGACATTAGCTCAGTTGGTTAGAGCCCCCGGCTCATAACCGGGTGGTCGCTGGTTCAAGTCCAGCATGTCCCACCATCCTTCGCCAAGGCTTCGGCTGGCAGGCCAAGGATTTGAAAAACCCGTTACTACTTTGGTATGACGGGTTTTTTTGTTTGAGGTGGCGAAGAATGCCCGCCGTAGCTCGATGGAGCGTAGGAGGGCAAAACTTTGCACCATCATCAATCTCACTTCAATAAATCTAGCTATTTGTCTTTAGAAATCTTACTCAGTCGTTGCATTCACTGAGACTATGTACGTCTATAAGTTAAAAAGTAAAAAAGACCCATTCCAAGTTTACACTGGATACACATCCAACTTTAAAGAAAGGCTTAAAAGACACAATACAGGTCAATCTCCTCACACTTCAAAATATACTCCATGGGAGGTTGAATTTGTTATTTGGATAAATTCAAAAGAAAAAGCAATCAAATTCGAAAAATACTTCAAATCAGGCTCAGGACGAGCTTTCTGCAAAAAACATTTCTAAAAGAGAGCACGTCGCCCACCCAGCTTAGCAGAAAACATACACTTAACTGGTCCCATCACATGAAGAATCGTAACAAAACCTAATTTATTTGACAGAGTTCAGCCCCTGTATGAACCTTTAAACTATATTTAATGGGCAGCAAATAGGGGTACCTTATGAAGTTTCTTTCAAAGTTATTTTTCATTTTCGTTATATTAATTCAAGCGACTCAAGCAAGAGATTTGTCTTTAAATTTTTCTGTTGGTTACATAGATGGTCTCAACAATCCAGCCTACACTTCTGAATATCACGGTATTTAATTTACCTCTGAAATGAATCATGACTTTACTGTAGATGATGATATTTATTTTCAAAACGGTAAACAAGTTCTTATGAATGAAATAATAGAAGGCCAAGCGAGATGTGCTTTCGACACTGATCATGTCTCTGGCAATATTGGGTATTCAGATCCCTTTATTGAGATCACTCCAAGAAATCTATCCATCAAAGCGGGATTTAAAAGTTTAGTTGAATTTAAAGATATTTATATTGATTGGGATAGACGACTGGTTGTCTATAAATTTGATCTTATTAACTCTAGGCCTCTTGGAGATATGTTGGATAATTTGAGTTGTAAATTTCCTATGGACTTACTTCAATCACCAAATTTAGCCGATCTCTACTATCAAGTGAATTCCCTATTCAAAGTATATAGCATCAGTCGATAGTTCATAAATTCCAAAAAGCGACTTGCTTACTTTTGGGGCTTAATATTTATAATGTTAGAGACCGGAGAGAGACTCCGGCCTAGGCTGTTAGTTTAGGCAACTGAATTTAAATTTTCAGATTGCCCTTGATTTGAATTCTTATCTTTATGGATTCCTCCAAGGAGTCTATTCCAAATCCCTTCTTTCGCTCCTTCTTTGATTTCTATTTTTTGAGTAACTTCTTTCTCACCAACTTTTGGGATGGCGATAAAGAGAACTCCATTTTCAAAACGAGCTTCAAGGTCTTTGTCTGATACTCCTTCTGGAAGAGCAATGATTCGTTCAAAGCGACCATATCTTTTTTCAGAGTAGTCACCTTCTTTAAATTCGGACTTTCGTTCGCCGCTTACATAAAGTTTATCTTTCTTGATTTCGAGGCTAACATCGTCCTTACTTAGCCCTGGTAAATCAAAGCTTAGCATATAGTGCTCACCTCTATCGTTGACTTCGTAAGCAGGACTAAATCCCGCAAAGGAATTGGACCGCACTTGCGATGGCCAAAAGTCCATTAATGAATTCATGTCCTTCTCAATTTGGTCAAACACAGAGAAGGGATTTGAGTTTCTTTGGATTAGATGTCTTTGCATATATACCTCCTAAGTGATGGTTTCCATCTTTCTACAACTTTAAGATGGTAGCGAGTTCAGAGGTGTCAAGTTTCACAATGTAAAAAAATCATTGTCTCTATAAATTTAGAATCTTTATTGCCTAGATCCTTAATTAAAGATAAATCTTTACAAATATTCGAGGAGTCATAATGAAGTCTAATTTTTTAATTATTTTAACCTTTCTTATCTGTTCCCCTTTTGCACATGCCGACATGTTTGATCGTATTGATAGCTGTGAAAAAAGTGGTGATAGAAAGTGTATATTTCAAATTTTAAGAGAATTGGCAGGTAAAACAGCATCTCACAAAAATGCCTGTTCATGTGAAGCTAAAAAAGGTGAATCCGTGAGCTCTGATTGCTTTATGAAATATGAATCTCGTCTATCTATAGACGGAAATATTATTGATATAAAATGTGCAAGAACTAAAGATCAAGCTTACGTCGACTGTATGAAACGAATGCAAGAAAATAAAGTATGTAGATAATAAAAGCCAGCCCTAAGGCTGGCCATATTCTTATTAATCTACTTCAGTATATACCTTAGCGCGATCAACTGTTTCAGGTCTATTTTCAGACTCATCTACAAATTCAGCAGACAAGTACATTTTATCTTCAGAGTCATCAACTTCAACTTTTCCATATACCGTTTTTGGAAGTTCACTTACAAAACAGTCTTCTCCTGTTTCAGAGGACTCTATCACGACCTCTTCACCAACAGTCCAGTCCTCTACACCACAAAAATTAACAGCATTGAAGATATCAACAGCTGTTTCATTGTTAAGAGTAATTTTCATTTGTTGATAAGTTAGGTCTAAATTATAGACCTCATCTGTGTCTGCACTTGTTTCATCTATGCTGAACTCACCAGTCATAGTTACAACGCCTTCTGTACTTGAACATGAACTATCTGATGAGATATTCATAGTTTTTGTAAAATCATTACCTTCAAATGAAATCTTTTCAACGCTTGAAGCATTAAGCACTGTACTTTCAGCACAAGGAGCTTGCCATGTTTCTTGAAGCTGCTGAAGTTCTGAAGTCTCTTCAATTTCATCAACTGCTTCTGCAATAGGATTATCATCATCGCAACTTGCGAGCATTCCCATTGCTCCCACAAGCGATAGTGTCATTAGTTTCTTTCCAAAATTTTCTGTGAGGACCATATTCTTCTCCTTGTCTCGTTTAAACTAAAGGTCTTAACTTCTGGAAATAATTTAAGCGAGAAAGAAAAAGAAAAAATCGATTTATTGATTAAAGCTTGTGAATAAATTTAAACAAAAGAGACCAGAGATCTCTGGCCTCGAAAATTTACGATTGAATTAATTTAGAGATTTTCAATGGGAAAACTTAAATTTAGGGCCAGGGTATTTTCAATATCCAACTGACCATACTCCATTCCCCATGTCGAATTATACCCAAAATAGAAAATTAATCAGGTATATTTTTTATTGAGTTCAATTCTCCAGAATCTTAGACAACTCATTCTTCTAATAAAAAGAAGACAAAAAAGAACGAGTGATCGCTTATACTCATATCCTAAATCAAGGAGATTATATGAATGAAATTTTATTAAAAAATATAGATCTAGGTGCTTTGAAACTTAAAAATCGCATTATTATGTCTCCCATAACGCGAGCTCGTGCAACTGATCAACGCATTCCAAACGATCTGATGGCGAAATACTACGCCCAAAGATCTTCAGCAGGGCTCATTATTTCAGAGGCCACCAGTATATCTCCAATGGGCGTAGGCTATGCAAATACACCTGGAATTTGGAATGATAAGCATGTTGAAGGCTGGAAGAAAGTCACTCAAGCGGTACATGAAAAAGAAGGTAAGATTGTACTTCAGCTCTGGCATGTAGGTAGGATATCAGACCCCCTCTTTCTAGAGGGAAAACTTCCCGTTGCTCCAAGTGCAATAAAGCCAGAAGGGCACGTAAGCCTCGTACGTCCTATTAAAGAATATGTTACTCCACGTGCTCTTGATACTGAAGAAGTTGTCTCTATTGTATCCGATTATAAAAGTGCTGCTCGTAGAGCAAAAGAAGCCGGTTTTGATGGAATTGAAATCCATGCAGCGAATGGTTATTTAATTGATCAATTTCTACAATCTTCTACTAACAAAAGGACAGATGCCTATGGGGGAAGTCTTGAAAACAGAGCACGCTTTCTCTTAGAAATCGTAGATGCAGTTAGTGAAGTTTGGGACCCTCAAAGAATAGGGGTTCACCTTGCTCCTGCTTGCGACTCACATGATATGGGCAATGATAACCCAAAAGAAACCTTTGGTCATATTGCAAAGGAGCTTGGAAATAGAAATATCGCCTTCATTTTTACAAGAGAAGGCCAAAGAGATGGTTATCTTAGTACTTACCTTAAAGAACAATTTGGTGGACCAGTTATTGCCAATCAAGATCTTGATATTGAGACAGCTAAAAATCTGATTCAAGAAGGTAAAGCTGATGCGGTCTCTTGGGGGAAGTATTTTATTTCCACCCCAGACTTAGTCGAAAGAGTTAAACTTGGAAAACCCTTCAATGATTATAATCCTGAAACCTTTTACGCCGATAGCGAAGAAGGATACACAGACTACCCATTTCTCGATAAGTAAAATTAAAGAACAGCTTTTATCCTACTGGCCAAGTCTTTATACTCTTGGTCCGTAGGTATAAATTGACTGAACTCTTCTGCATTGGCCCAAGGATCTTTTTTATCTTTCTTAGAAAGCTCTTCTTCATACCTGGGGAAGATGTGGTAATGAAGATGGGAAACCACATTTCCAAGACTTGAGAAGTTTAAGCGATCAGGCTTAAAAACTTCTTTTATAGCTTCTGCTGCTTCCATAAGTTCAGAAAAATATTTTTGCTGGTTATCACCACTTAATTCAGTAATATCACTCACGCAATTTTTATGATGTAAAACACAGTACCCCTGAAAATACTGATGCTCTCCTATTACGAGAATGGAAGTATCGAACTCATGGACAAAAGGCGCAAAAGAGCCTTCTTTGGCCATTTTCACTCGATCACAGATAATACACATAAACCCTATCCTTATTAAGGTAATAATTTCACATCTAACAAGATGAAGATTATAACTTTTTCTCTATAAGTACATTGTGCACAAATAAATGATAAATAATAGACATGATTCACACACAACGTTTATTTATACTTTTTTTCCTTTCGTTATTCGTAACATCGCCTTCTTATACTGCAGAAGTTGATCAATATACGGCCAATGACAACGAACTTTATGACGCATTAGATGCTTTAAATCATAGGGCCAATCTCTATTTACAGCGGGCAATTACCCGATCGAATCTCCATGATCTTAACTGCAATGAAGAGTCTCTCTACAAAGAATTACAATATTATTTTGCCAATCATAGCAAAGGCCAATTTTCAAAAGATCTCTTATACGACAGCAGAATCCCTAAAATTGTTATTCCTCTAGAAAGTTCTTTATATAATGAATGGAGTGTATGGAATGGCTATTTACTAGGAAGAGATAAGGCAAAAGATAGCCCATTGGCCTTAGGTCCATTAGTAAAAATAGGAAATCGTAATATTGGTACAGATAAGTTCGAACATTTATTTGGAATGGGATTTACTTATTTTGAAAAATACTATCAAAAAAAGAAGAAGCTTACTTCAGTTCTTAAGTATGGAATCATTTTAGAAAAAACCATTTTAGGAGGTAATGTTTTCGCTACCGGTGTTTTCTCCTATGCAGACCTCGTAGCCAATTTTAATGGAATGCGATTTTGGAATCACATGCTACAAAAGAATGATGATATATTCGGGGCTCAATATAATGTTGGTCCTTTCGTAAGCTGCTTCAAAGGGAAATGGGTTAAGAATAAAGATATCGACTTCTCAGAATATTTTGATGATGGAGTTGATGAATCTATAAACTGCTCTAAGTTTGCGACCAAAAGTGCGGTCAGAAAAGTTAGAAAATATACAAAAAGCTACGAGCAAAAATGCCTTAAAAAAGATGACTTTTTACCGTCTCTAGAAAAATACAACACAATAATACCTGGAAATAGAAAAGGACGTCCTCTATCTCATTACCTTCTCAATCGTGAAGGTCATGAGAAATTGTCTTACTTTAATGAGTTCTAAGCCAAATACACTCATGCTATAAATGATGTATGAGTACAATATATTCCATCATCGATATTGAAACCACTGGCAGTCATAAGAAAGGGCATAAGATCACTGAGATTGCTATCATTAATTATGATGGGACAAATATTATTGAAGAGTTCTCCACTCTCATAAATCCTGAACAAAATATCCCTTACTCAATAACCCACCTTACAGGTATCGATAATCAAATGGTAGAAACAGCTCCTAAGTTCTACCAAGTTGCGAAAAAGATCATTGAGATGACAGAAAACAGTATCTTTGTCGCTCATAATGTTTACTTCGATTATAACTTTATAAAATATGAATTTTCAGAACTAGGATATTCATTCTCACGACCTCGTATCTGTACAGTAAGAACGGCAAGGAAATTAATACAAGGTCATAAGTCTTATTCTCTTGGAAAAATTTGTGATGATCTTAATATTCCAATCACTGCGAGACATAGGGCCATGGGCGATGCTCAAGCGACTTTAAAGCTCTTTAAGATTTTGCTTTCCAAAGGTGAACTACATCCAGACTTCCAATCCAAACAACTCAGTCTTCCCAGTACAGTATCTCAAGAAAAAGTTGACTCCCTTCCAGAAAAGCCAGGTATTTACTACTTCTACGACAAAGATCATAACTTGCTTTACATTGGAAAGAGTAAAAATATAAAAAAAAGGGTCCTCACCCATTTTAGAGTCGACCTAAAACGTAAAAAAGATATCGAGTTAAAAAACCAAATATCTGAAATCGACTTCACAATTTTGGGAAATGAACTAGCAGCTCTCATTCTTGAAGCAAATGAAATAAAATTGAAAAGACCTCATTTCAATAGGGCCCTTAATCGTATTCGAACACCTTATGCTCTCAAACTTAATAAGAAAGACCTTTATTCAATAGAAGTCGTATCCAGCAAGACACATCCAGAAGCCGAACTTAAATTTGGCTCTAGAAAAAGTGCTCAAAATAAAAGAAATTCACTCTACCAGGCATTCTTAGGTGTTGATGCTGATGGCTTATTTTTTGAAAAGACAATTGAACAGAGGGTGAATATATTAGGACAGAAACAATACAATCTTATGCTTGAAAAAATTTTCTTTTCACGACAAGTCAATACTCCTAATTACCATATCAACCTCAAAGGTCGAACAACGAAAGAAAAGTGTATTATTGAGGTTAAGGATCATTTTCCTCAAAAGGTTATCTTCACGGGAAAATCTGGAATTAATAAAAGCTATGAAATCATCGCTCATGAAGATATGAAAAATATAATGGAAGCCTATATCTATAAGCATAAGATTAAAATCCACCAGGGAGAATCCCATCAAAACTAAAATATCAAAATTCTTCAATATTATTCTTTTTCAAATTATTTGGTGGACTGCTCTTCTTAATGCTCCTTCCTATATCTTTGCATCAGTTTTAGCACTTCTCTTTATTTCAATTCAAGTTAGCCTTTCTGATCATTCTTTAAAGGAAATTGTATTCGTTCTTCTCGTGACTCTTTTAGGATCAGTGGGCGATACGACACTTCTTTACTTTGATATTTTTGAATTCATACAACACAATTCTTCTTTTATCCCAATATGGCTTGTTGTTATATGGGCGAGTTTTGCAATGACAATTGGGCATTCCTTAAATTGGCTTATTGATAAGAAAATATTAGGTTCCTTCTTAGGTGCTATATTTGGGCCACTCTCCTACCTTTCTGGACTAAAATTTAACCTCATTGCCTTTCCTGATCTCTATTCCAATATAGCCCTTCTTTCTGCCTATTGGTTTATGATGATGCTCATCATTCTCAATTTTTATGACTCTCGTTTTTTAAAGAGACTTGAGAAACGCTAGAAAGAATAAACTCAAATGACAAAAAATTTAGTCTAATCTCCATATATAAAATTATCTATATATCTGAATTTTAGTCACTAAATATATGAAATAATTGAATTTAAAAAAAGCAAACAAAAAATATTTACCACAATAATCACTAGAATTAAGATAGAGGTTAAGACTTCTTAAAAATAGGATCTGGCCTTGAAATTAGAAAATACTCTTAATACGAAGATCATTATTCTAGCCGTTACATTATGCCTCACGGCGGGGCTTGTTTTTACTCTTTATAGCTTTCAACAAGAAAGAGACTATAATTTTAAACTTCATTTAAATAATTTGAAAAATGCAGAGAGAAATATTCTTCTTAAATTCGATTACCTTAATGATAAAGAAAATGTCGAAATTAAATCCATAAAAAAATATATTGATAAGGAATTGCATAGAAATTTTTCCTTTATCACACAAACTGAAGTCATACGTGTAAATACAAACATTCTAGGTGTGCCCTCTAAAAATAAATTTCAGATGGATTCAGAATACATCCCTTTGCCTAAACTCACTTATAAGGACTTTATCTATGACGGAAAGAAGAGAAATCTAAAACTTGTTTCATCGTTACCATTTGACCTCGATCATAACCTCCTACTTTACATAACGATAGATAAGGTTCCTTTAATTCAGTCTCTCCAAAAAGACTTTAAAGATAATCTCTTTTTTTTAACGGCTTTAACCATAGGTGCTATTTTCATTGTGTTACTCATCGCTCAAAGTATTATTCGCCCTCTTCATCAACTTATCTCTCTAAGTAGTCGCATACAAGGTGTTGATCAGGAATATGAACAACTAAGGGAAGTCGAAAAAATTTCAAATACCATTAACTACCTTTCCACTGAATTGTTAAAAGTAAATCAAACATTAACTACTCAAAAGATGGCACTTGATAGTGCAGCTATTGTCATAGAAATTGATCGTGAAGGTCGAATTCTTTCCTGTAATGATAATTACCAAGAGATATCTGGGTATAAAATAGATGAACTCAATCGAAAAAAAGATATATTTCTAGAACCTGAAGAAATTGCAACTAAAGAACACAAAGAGACATGGGAAGTGATAAATAGCGGAAATGTATGGCGAGGCGAGCTTAAGCAGCAAAAGAAAGAAGGGAGCCCCTATTGGGTAAATGCAACTATCTTCCCCTATAAATCAGAATCACAAGAAGTAAGTAAATTCATTTCTATTCAGTTTGATATCACTGAACGTAAACACTTTGAAAGACAGATCATTGAGAATGAAAAAAGAATGAATCAAATTATGATAACCAGGTCAGCTTTTTTAGCCAACATGAGTCACGAAGTAAGAACACCCCTTACCCATCTCCTCGGTATCTCTGAGATCCTAAGTGATACTGAACTTAGTCCCAAACAAAGAGAGCATCTTAATACTATTCTTAGTTCAGGCGAGGAACTCCTAGGAATTGTGAATAAAATTCTAGACCTCTCTAACTTAGAAGCCGGAGAAATATATATCGATAAAAAAGAAGTTGAAACGAGTCTTATTTTTGAAAATGCTTTCAATCATCTTCTTAATTTAAAATACCAAAATCCTAATATTGACTTAATTCTTGATTATGATCCAGACACGCCTCAATTTGTTTTAACTGATGAAGAGAAGGTAAAAGATATTATTTATGGACTTCTTGAGAATTCATATAAATATACTAAGAATGGATCTATTCTTTTAAAAACAAAAATCTTAGAACGTGATCTTCTCAATCACTCGGTGGAAATGGCCATAACAATACGTGATACTGGTAGCGGAATCAAGGAAGAAAAAATCCCTCACCTATTTAATCACTTCTACTCTAGTAACGAAAAGCGTCCTGGAAAGAGTAGAGAAACAGAATTATCTCTTAGCGTTACAAAGAGAATTATTGAAGAAATGAATGGTTCAATTTCTGTAAGTAGTGAAATCGGAAAAGGGACGATATTTACGATACAACTCACCTTAGAATATCTTCCCGAAAAAGAAATTGATGAAAACGAATTCTCCAACCAGCTAGAAGGCGCGAATGTCCTTATATTTGATCCTGATATGATGAATACGAGAGTTCTTTGTAAATATCTGAACTATCATAATGTTAAAATGATAAAGAGATTAGAGTCTATCGATGAATTCCATAACGAACTCAAGTTTAACAACCTAGGTTATTTTGACTTTGTTTTCGTTGATGAAAACTTGCAAATTGGACAGAGAAAAGTATATCAAATGTTTGAAGAAATTGACTCCACAATGAAACGTCAAGTTTTTAGATTATGCCATCGATCAAAGAAACTGCTACAAAATAATGCGATTCAAAACTTTGCCTTCCAAGGGGCTCTATATAAGCCTTATTACCCAACAGAACTTAAAGATGAATTCAATGGGTTTCAAGAGGAAAAGATTTTAAAAAAATATCAGGAAAATTATTTTACTAAAATTAAGGTGCTCATCGCAGAGGATTGTCCTGAGTCGCAAGATCTAATTCAACATTATTTAAGCAATAAGAACTTAGAAGTAATTTTTGCTAATAATGGCCGCCAAGCACTCGAAAAAATAAGATCACATAAGGATATTGATTTAATCTTTATGGACATCCAAATGCCTAAACTTAATTGAATTGAAGCAACGACCTATATTAAACAATTCCTTAAAGATAATCATTATTCACCCATTCCTATCATCGCTTTAACTGCGAACGCCAAAGAAAAATCTCTCAATAAATTCTTTGACCAATATTTAGTAAAACCTGTAAAAAAAGAAACGTTACTTAAGTGTATTACTCATTATTGTAATTTAGCGGCGTAAATTAGGTGTTAAAGAAATGAGCGAATACATCAATTTTCTCTTCTAGTGCATCTAGATTAAATTCAATCTTTTCGATTAGCTCTTCCTCGTCTTTTAAAGATCCATTTTCTAGTGCTAATATTTGGTCATCTATTTCAGAGAATTTTTTATTTAATGTATCGAGCACAGATTTATAGATAATTTGTGGCCCCGTCCCGGATTCTTCCATGGCTTTTTCTAACACAACCATTTCATGTTCAATATCTGTCAATCTTCTTGAAGCTCTCTTTTCTTTTAGCTCAATTACTTTTAGTCTAAAGTAATCATCCTTATCAAAGAGTTGTGGCCATTGTGATTCTCTATAAGTTTCTCTGTGGATTTCTTGACTTAAATTCATTTCTCCCTCCTTTGAGTTTTAATATTAATCCTTAATTTTTTTAAGTGTTGCTTGTAACAATATAAGACATATCTTTTAGTAAAGTACTCCATGATCTAGGGGTATTGTCCCCAGAAGACCCTGTATATCCAAATCTAATACTTTCTTGAAGTCTAACCCAAGCATATTGAGTTATCTCAATTGAGTCCTTGTACTTAAAGACAATCTTAGATAGAAGAACTGGTCCAACCATGAAAAGGTTCTCATTATTCGCTCTCATAGCACTATCCCCTAAGATGTAATTTGTCATTGGTTCTAATACTGTGTTTTCAGTCTGACGAATAAGGTGTGAATATCTATAGAAAATAATTTCAAAGTCTTGTCTTAAAACCTCATCAGAGGGATACTCCAACTCCGCGAGAGCTCTTTTATAGTCATCTACCATTCTGTTAAAGTCGACAACTACATTTTCTGGGTTTTGAGTTAAATTTTCAGAAACTGCGGTTGCACAATTTTTAATACCAACTTTGAAGTCTTGAATCGCTTCAACTTCATCTTCACCGATTGTGATTACTTTATTTAATGAGCTACAGTCAAATGAGTCTACTAAACTTCTAACCTCAAGAGTAACTTTGGTTAACTCTGCATCTTCATCTAATTCTATAGCTGATAGAAATTTACCATATTCATTATTTTGTAGTTGTTTCTTTAGCCATCCAGAAGCTTTCGAATTTGCTTCGGTCATTTCTGATTCGTTAAGACTTCTATTAAAGCCAATAAATGAAACCGATAGAACAACTGAAAATAAAACAACGAGTACCTGAATTGTGTTTTTCATAAAACCTCCAATTACTTATATATTTTCCTAGAGGTTCTCGTTTTTTTCCTGTACCGAATGATGAATATTTGTTGTGTTATTTACACATTTTGTTGATATATCGGGTAACTACTTGATTTCTTGGTGAAATAACTGACCTTAGAAGGTCACTTTTCCTTTTCTTTTTCCCTCTGGAAGCCTTTTCACACCCTTTAAGTAGTTGTCCCAATCCACCTTATTAAAAACATCTTCTAAGGTTTTTTTGAGTTTATCTGAGCCCTTTTTATTCATAATGGCAAAACTTCCTCGCACTTCACCTAATTTTCTGAAATAGAGCCCATCCATCTTCAAGCTCATCGCAATCTTGAGAGTCGATATCTCTTCAAAAGAAACACAAGGAATTCTTTTTTTCTTAACTCTTAAAAGTATAGATTCTAAGCTTCCCTCTCGGAACGATTCAATATCCACCCCTGCAATTTCAGAAATAAACTCTTCATTACCAGATAGGGTTCCTACAAGCTCTCCCTTTTTTAAATCTAGTGCTTTTTCAGAACTACAAAGGAGTATTAAATTGGTGCTAAAGTTCCAGTCGAGCTCTCGCGCATACTTATAGAAACTTTTAGTCTCATGACGATGAGGAGTAAGACCGATCAGATCCAAATTCCCCTTCTCCATTTCAATTTTAGCTCGAGTATAGGATAAGTAGGTTCTTTTAAATCTAATTGGACTTTTGCTTTCAATCTCTCTTAAAGCACGATCGATTAATCCATCCCCATCAACTTGGAGTAGTCCAGGAGTCACTTCTAAACCTAATCTAATTTTAATAAGAGGCTCTTCATTTTCTTGTACGTTTTCATTCGCTAACAATATCTGCCAAGGATAACTACAAAGAATAAAGAAGAGAATAAAGGCTTTCATTTAGCTATTATAGCTTATTAATCTCAACTGACAATTAAATCTGAATGGAATATCTCTGTAATTACTTCCACTTAGCTTAATTATTTCCCTTTATTATTTTCTTCTTAAAGTCCGAAAAGACTTTAAATAAAAATTGAGATTATATGTCAAAAAATCCATACACTTCTATAGTTACTGGTGCAGCGGGCTTTTTAGGAAGTCACGTTGTCGATCTTCTTTTGAAGAATAAGCATCATGTGATTGCAATTGATAATCTAAGTAATGGTACATGGGACAATCTCTCCCATTGGTCTGATGCAAAACTTCTATAGAGGCATAATCTAGATATTCGTAGCCTTTCTCAGGACCATCCCCTCTTCAGAAATATTGATTATGTTTTTCACCTTGCAGGACAAGAATGTGATCTTACCAGTTTACATAACCCAGAACCCTTCTTTGAAACTAATGTTCAAGGAAGCTTAAAAGTTCTTCAGGCAAGTTTACAGTCACAGCTTAAAGCATTTGTTTTTGCATCAAGTTCTTCTATATATGGAAACGCACAAACTCCAACTCTTGAAAAAGATAGACCTAATCCTCAATCCCCATCAGCTCTTTCCAAACACATGGCAGAGCAAAGTATCTTTCACTGGGGTCAGCTTTATGGATTCAAAGCGATTTCGTTACGAATCTTTAATGCCTATGGCCCTCGTTCAGTCTCTTCAAACTTTCCTGGTAATGAGTTTACCCAACTCATGTCTCACAAATTTAATAATTCTAAAGCGATTATACTAGGCTCTGAATCTCAGGAAAGAGACTTTATATTCTGCACTGATGTAGCGAATGCTTTTCTAACCGCTGCTGAAGAGGGATCTTCCCAAGCTCTCTACAATATTGGCTCGGGAAAATCTTTTAGCCTGTATCAGCTCTGCACTCTTCTCAAACTAAAAAGAGAAGTCCTACCGGTTAAAAATATTTGGCCACAAAAGAGTTGGGCTGATATTTCTAAATTCCAGTTTGACTGTAATTGGCAACCAAGAGTTCCCTTTGAAAGTGGTATTCAATTCTCACTAGACGTACTTCCCGCATGGAAAGACTCAAAACGATGGGAGATAAACGACTTAGAAAAGTTAATCCATCCTTTAAGAAAGAAATGTTTAACTTAACTCATTTGGCGAACTCATAACCTCAAAGAAGTTTGCGAATGATTTTTTAACATGTTCACTATTATGCAGAATGCCTCCAGCTAAACTTCTCATAAAAAGGTAGCTCACCATGACCATTCGATGGTCCTTTTCTGGAGTAAATTCAACGAAGTGAGATTTAGCACTTTTGCCTACAATCATTATCTCGAAATCGTTATAGTTCACTTCAAATGAAACACCAAAGGCCTCTAAGATACGAATCATTTCAGAAAAGCGGTCACATTCTTTGTGAGTTAAGACTTCTAAATTATAAATACGTGACTTTCCCTTAGCAAAAGAACACAAATATAGAAGAGTTGGTATCGCATCTGGACATTGATAACCATCAAATTCAATAGCAGCAAGTTCTCTACTTTTACAAAATAGCCCTTCAGGGCCAAAACTTATTTCGGCTCCCATATCCTTTAAGCACTGAATAAACTTTGAGTCCGCTTGGTAAATATCAACTTCTTTCGCATTTTTCACCAGAACTTTTCCATTTACCGCAGCGAGGGCCAATGGATAAGTTAAAGAACTAAAATCCACCGGATTTATATAATCGAGTTCTTTTTTTCGGTATGATTCCAACAAATGAAGAGTCAGTCTCCAATAAGGAAGTGAAACCTCAAGGCGATAAGGCTTAACTGTAATTTCCTTATCTACAGTTGCCAAAGACAGTCCTGTAATAAACTGAGTCGACTCTGAACAATCGACTTCAACTTCCTTCTTTACATGGATAGGGCCTTTCACTGTAATCCATTCTTGAGAAGGATCAACACTATACTCTAGTTCACAACCCAGCTGCTTCAAAGCATCGACAAGAGGAGACATTGGTCTGACTCTCATATGTCCTTCTGGTATTAAAATATATCTATTTTTCCCTCTCGCTAAGAGAGGAAGAATAAACCGATTTGTTGTTCCACCATCTCCCGTCTCTAAACAGACAGCCTCACTAGTAACTTGCTCACATTCGGGAAATGAATTCTTAACTTCAATCGAATCATCTTTAACTTTAATATCTAAGCCGATGATCTTTAAACATTCAACCATCTTAATAACATCGGAAGAAAGAGGAATATTTCGAATCACCACAGGATCTTTATCAATGGCAGCAAGAATGAGCAAACGATTTGCATAAGATTTTGAAGAAGGAACCTTTATTTCTTTATTTATCGAAGAGGGTTTCACTTCAAAAGTTGAAAGTTCTAAGCTCATTTGCTCTTTCCTCTAAATTAGTTTTGATACTCTCTAACGAAATCGTCTCAGTAGAAAACTTCCCGAGTTCCTTAACTTTAACAATTTTAACTGTGCCACTGCTTGCTTTCTTCTTATCTTTGCTTAGATAGTTCATGATTTTTGCTACTGGAAAGGTTTTATTTAACCAAGGAGGGTCTCCAAAATCGACACCTAAATTCTTTGACCAAGTACGCAAATAACTTAAACACTCCTGCACATTCTTTTCATCCTTAGTGTGATGAAGCTTAAAAATTAAGGCCATACCCCAAAAGACAGCTTCACCATGACTTAGATCATAAATTTTCTCTAGTGCATGACCGTAGGTATGTCCTAAATTAAGACTTATTCTTACTCCAGACTCTTTGAAGTCTTCTTGAACAATTCGCTCTTTAGACTTTGCACATGCTTCAATTACCTTTTTTAAAGCCGTTTCACCTTCTAAGAGTTTAGTTACATTCTCATCTAAGAAACCATATTTTAGAATCTCTCCTAAGCCGCTCTTATACTCACCCCGGTCTAAGGTAGATAAAAAAGAGTCATCAATCCAAACCCTATCTGGCATATGAAAAGCCCCAACGAGATTCTTTCCATGCTTAGAGTTAATCCCTGTCTTGCCACCGATAGAGGCATCCACCATGCTAAGAATAGTCGTTGGAACAATGGACCAGCTTATGCCCCTTAATATGCTAGCTGCAATATAACCAGCAAAATCGCTTGTTGCTCCCCCCCTATCGCTACAAGGTGAGCATTTCTATGGATTCCTTTTTCTAAAAAGAATTCAAGACCACTTTCAAATTCTTCAAAACATTTTGTTTTTTCACCCTCTAAGGATTTAAATAGAATAAAGTTCTTATGAGAAGGTAATTTATTTTCAAAGTCTTTGCCATAGAGTTGCCATACTCTACTATCAACAACCACTAGAATCAGGTCCGTATCGAGAGCATCGATGTCATTTAATATCTTTTCTTTTTCAATGATTTTAATTTCTGTTTTCATAAGCTCTTTGTCTTAATAAATGATCTGCAAGTACTAATTTAACCATCGCCTCTGCGACAGGTATGGCCCTTGGAATAATACAAGGATCATGTCTCCCCTCTTTAGCCTTTTCACCTACAGTACTTGTCGGTTTGAAAGTAATATTGAGGACGAGTTCTTCGCCATTAGAGATTCCCCCTTCAATTCCTCCAAAGTGGGCCCTATCTTGAGAAACCTTAGAACCTTCCCAATTTGCCATCTCTTCCCCAAGCCCAAAGCTAAAAGAAACGACAGCGCCAATAGAGAGAAGCCCTTTGGCCAAATCTGCTTTAAGTTTGTCAAAAGCCGGCTCACCTAAACCAGCAGGTACTCCTTTAGCAATGATAGAAACTTTACCTCCACGGCTATCCCCATTCTTTTTCAAGTCTAAAAGATAATTTCTAATTTCTATATCTTTCTCTTTTTTTTCCGTCTCTGCACAAGGAAAGTAATAGGGAGCAAAATTACGTTTTAAATCTTCACTCTTCGGTAATTCACTTGCCTCAAAGGGCCCCATTTTAATCATGAATCCTTTTACGATGACGTCATCTAAAACAAGAGAGGCAAAATATCCACCAATGACACGAGCAATAGTCTCTCTTCCAGAGGAACGTCCACCGCCACGATGATCACGTATTCCAAATTTCTTTATATAGGTTTCATCAGCATGACCAGGTCTATACTCATCTTTCAATTTGTCATAGTCTTTACTGCGTTGATTCGTATTACGAATGAGAACGGCAATAGGAGAACCCAAGGTTTTTCCTTCAAAAATCCCCGATAGCACCTCTGGCTGATCTGACTCTTTTCGAGAAGTGGTACCTGCAACTTGACCAGGTGCTCTTCTCAGTAGTTCATTTGTTAAATCATCTAATGAAAAATCGAGACCAGAAGGAACCCCATCTACAACAACTCCAATCCCAACCCCATGAGATTCACCAAAAGATGTGATGGACAACATTTTCCCGAAAGAGTTTCCTCTCATTTTATTCTCCTGCTCGTTTAATTTTAAGAATTATTCATACCAAACGATATTTCTCAAGGTCTTCTCTATATTTCACTTTCAAATTTAGCTATACTGCCCATTCGAACAGAGGACCTACATAATGAAACTTAATGATTATTCTAACCTGAAAGAGATTCATTCTCTAGATAATATGATTAAAGTCCACCTTGACAAAATCAAGGAAGAAGAAAGTCGTATTGATTTCATCGTTCAAAAGAGAAAGCAAAAAGATCAAGATTTAAAAGAAATTGAAGATAAAGAAAAGTCTATCCAAGATGAGCTCAACCAAATGGAAGTAAAATTATTTGATCTCGAAAAAAAGCTTAATACAAGTAAAGAACATCTTCCCTTAGCTTCAAATCAAAAAGAGGCAACAGCTCTAGAAAATACAATTATGACCCTCACCCCACAAGTTGATCAACTGCAAGAAGAAAGCTTAGAGAAACTTGAGAAGTTAGAACTCTTAGAAGAAGAAAAGAAAAAAATTGAAGGCTTTCTTAAGGGGTCTCTTAATACTTTAAAAGAAATTGAAGAAGAGGTCTCAGAGATTAGAAAAACTGAGAATGTCCCTATAGGCCAATATGAAAAACGAATCCAACTACTTATCAAGGATACTCAACCGCATCTCGTATCTACTTTCCTATCTATCCGAGAAAAGTTCAGATATAAGCGACCACTAGTACGTGTCATCAACAACACTTGTGAATTCTGCCATTTTCATATAGATCAAATGGCTCAAGACCGTCTTGAGACCTTCCAATCTATTGAGACTTGTAGCCAATGTTCGAGATTATTTATCCCTCTTGAGGCGTAACATCAGTAGAATCTTCTGCTTCCGCTTCTTTACTTTTTCTCAAATTCTTGATCTTTAATTTAAGTCCCTCAAAAGCTAAATAATTACAAGGGACAAAGATTAAAGTAACCATTGAAGCAAACAAAAGCCCCCAGGCAAAGCTTAAGGCCATAGGCTGAATAAAGGGATCCGAATCTGTATTACTTCCAAATGACAATAAATAGGCTACTTCTGGGTGTGCGATTGGTATGAGTCCGGCCACAGTAGTAAAGGTTGTTAGGATAACGGCTCTAAAACGAGATTTAGAGGCTATATAGACGGCTTCTTTTAAATCTTTAACCTTATCACGAGTATCATTAATAAAGGTTACGAGAACAATAGAGTCATTAACAACAACTCCTATAAGTGCAACAACCCCCATTAAGGCCATGAACCCAAGTGATTGATTCGCAACCTTGAAAGTCCAAATCACGCCAATTAAACCTAAAGGTATTGCCGACATAACCACAACAGGATGAAGTAAAGAGTTGAACATGATAACAAGAATAATAAAAATAGCACTTAAGGCCATAACTCCAGACTTAGCCAGTCTCATCATAGATTCTTGAGTATCTTCATTTTCTCCACCAAACTTCCAGCTAACACTTGGGTAGTCTTTTAAGACAAGTTTGAGTTCTTCTCCAAATGTACTGGCCACTTTTACTGGTGTAGTTATTTTCTTATCGATATCTGCAGTTACAGAGATTACGCGTTTACGATTTAATCTTCTAATAACGAAAGCACCGGGTTGTTGATGAAGCTTCACCACTCGCTTAAGAGGAATTCTTCTGCCAGCGTTATTGATAAGATGCAGTTGCATGAGAGTATCCACTTTAGATCTCGACTTCTCTTCTAGGAAGACTTTTATCTCTATATCTTCATCTGACTCTCGGATTTCAGTGATTGAATCTCCAGAAAGAAGCCTACGGATTTCGAGAGCAATCTGTTGAGTTGAAAGCCCTAATCGACTGGCTTCCTCATCAATGACATCAATTACAACTTGTTGTTTACCTTTCTCAAAATCAATCTCAGGAGCAATAATTCCCTCTTTGTTCTCTAAGGCTTTTTGAACTAATCCTGCAGCAGCTTTTAAGTCTTTTAGGGAGTTGCTCGTCAATTCAATATCGACAGCTTTCCCCTTAGGTGGACCTCCGGAAACTTTCGTAGTTGTCACTTCCCACCCTGGTAATATTGCACTCGCTTCTTTTGAAATAACACTTAAAATATCATCCGTTGAGCGTTCTCGATCACCAGGAGGAGTAAAATAGAGAATAATCGAGCCGTAATGACTTCCTCTTTTATCACCATTATCTCCGATAAAGACTCCCACTTGAGAGCGAACTTGGTCCATTTCTTCTTCATTTAAAAGCTTCATCGATAATTCTTCGAGTTTAAAAATCGCTTTATCTGTCTCAGTTAAAGGAGTCCACACCTTTCCCTTCAATTGAACAAAAACAGTCCTTACATCATCGCCAGGAAATAGCTCAAAATCCATTTTTGTTGCCATGAAGATCGAGCCCCCCAAGACGAGTGTAAACACCACAAGAACAGTCCATGGAAAATTCAATATTTTCTTTAAAAATATCCCATAGTATTCAGTCCATCCGTCATACCATCTCTTACCACTATGTTTCTTACTTAAATTACAGAAGTCAGATAAATGGGAAGGAAGAATAAAGAAACATTCTAAGAGAGATGCCAAGAGACAGATTATAACAACTGCTGGAACTGGCCAAAGAAATTTACCCATAATCCCTCCCATAAAAAAGAGAGAACCAAATGCCACCATAGTAGTGGCAATCGTAGCGGTTACGGGTTTAATTGTTGAAAATGCAGCTTGTCGAGCGGCTTCATGAGGACTCAACCCATCTTCAAGTTTTTGATAATAATATTCAGCTACAATAATAGAATCATCAACCAGCATCCCAAGAACAAGAATGAGAGCAAACATTGACATCAAATTAACCGATACCCCCATTACTTCCATTAAAGAGAAGGCAACCATAAAAGCGACTGGAGCTCCCAGTGATGTAATTAATGAAGTTTTAAAGTTGAGAAATAACATGAGCGTCACAAAAACAAGTAACATCCCCATAATTCCATTGTCTTTTAAAACATCCAATCGCCTTGAAACATAGTAAGACATATCATCAGTGTAACGGTATTCAATATCTTTGAGATTTTCTTTCTTAAAGAACTTTTCAGTTCTCTCTTTCACTTCGCTAGCTGTATCTAAAATATCCGCTTTTTCTCTGGCCTTAACATTTAAAAAGATGGCTTGCTTTCCATTAGACCGCTGAATAACACCACTTTCCTCAGGGATTCTTTTCACTTTAGCCACATCACTCAAAAGAATTCTTCGACCTGAATTATTAGAAACAATAACGACCTTCTCAATGTCCTCAACCGTCTCAAATTCTGCGACTGTACGAACAATAATATCCCCACTGGGATCTTCAATTTTACCAGCTGATAAGTTTAGATTTCTAAGTCGAACTGCTTGATAGATCTCACCTACGGTTACTTCATATCTATTCAGTTTTAAAGGATCTACTTCAATACGGATTTCATCTACTCTATACCCATTTAGATCTACGATAGCGACACCATCAACTCCCTCAATCTCATCCCGAAGCTTTTTTGAAGTCTCTTTAAGAACTTCATAATTGTCGCCAGTCACTGTTACTTTTATGATGGCCCTTTGCTTATTATTTAATGAGCGAACGACAGGAACATCCACATCTTCAGGTAAGTCATTCACCAAATCTACGGCATTTTTGGTATCCTCTAAGACGGTATCAAGTTCAGCATCTGGCTGAACTTCTAAATAAATGATCGATGACCCCTCAGAGGAGATCGCATTTAAATTCTTAATCCCATCAACTGATTTAATTTCTCTTTCGAGTGGAATGGTTACAAGCTTTTCAACATCTTCAGCAGAAGAACCTGGGTAGCTTGCACTTATTAAAATATAGTCAAAATCAATGGGCGGAAATGTTTCTTTCTGTAGACCATACAAAGATAGTGAGCCCACTAAAATTATGGCAACACTGATTAGATTAACAAGAAGAGGTCTATCGAGAAAAAACTCCATCATTTTCTTCATTACTTTTTCTCCCCTGCGCCCAACTCTTTTGCAAGGTCTCCATAGATGAACGATAGCTGATAACTCAACTGTTCTCGCTGAGACTGATACTGAATATGATTTATCTGAGTTTGAATAAGTGTTTCTTCTGCAGCAATCAGTTGATCTAGATCTGCGCGACCTCTTTCATAGAGCTTTGTATACTCTTCTAACGCATTATCTGCTAATTTGATTCTTAAATTAGAACTCTTTAAGTTTTCCTCGAGTACTTTCACTTGATCGACTAAGGATTTTTCAATTTGTACGATATCAATGGCCAGTCTCTCTTTTTTGAGTTTGGCCGTTTCATACTGAACACGGGCTCTTGTTTCTTCAACCTTTTGAGGTTTTCCACCTATTGGCCACGTGAGATTAACACCCACTGCAACTTCGTCATTAGGTTTTCCAAAAGTTCCTCCGCGAATCCCTTCCCCCATTCCCGGGTCATAATTATTATTCTTTAAAGAGGCTTGGAAGTTAATTTCCGGTAATAGATTATTCTCTCTACTTTTCAAACTCTTTCCTAAGGCTTCAACCTGAAACTCTAGAGTTTTTAAATTGAGATTATCTTTAACTTCTCCCTGAACGACTTGATGTGCTTTAAATCTTTTTTCCGTCAAACCTATGATATCGCTATTATCAACATTACGGTGAACAGCTGTTGATAAGGATTCTAAATTTGAAATTAAATTTTGCCGAGCGGATTTCACACTTTCACGGGCCTTAAGTAGAGATATACGTGCCTGAATCATATCGACTCTTTCTCTTAAACCGTCACGAACTCGTTTCTTGATTAGATCTAATCTTCTCTGCGCTCTTTTAAGTGCTTCATTTTGTAAATCAACTAAAGACTTATAAAGAGAAGCTGAATAATAGTTATTAATTAAATTGAGTAAGGATTGATCGATGTCATTTTGTGATTTGAATGTAGAAGCTTTTAATGTCGATTCCAAAGCCTCCCCTTCTATTTTAAAATTTCTTCCAAATAAATCTCTTCCAATATTTTGTTTAAATGTCAGACCTTGAGTGAAACCATAAATCTTTTGAGTTCCTTGGGCTTCAATTGCATTAAATGTATTTTCAAAGCTTAAACTTCCACCCCAGTTGAATTCTTTTGATAGGGTCAGGCCATGGGTTTGAATCTCGATAGGCTGCCTAAAGGCACCACCAGCAAACTGAGCAGCAAATGCTGAATATGATTCAAGAGAATTATTATTATAGTCACTAATCCAATTAATCGTTGTTGTTCTGGAAGCGCTCCAGCTTTCGATATCAAGCTGAGCTAAAATGATATTGGACTTTGCCTCAGCAACGATAGAGTTTCTCTCTAGAAACTCACGTGCAAGTTGGTTAAGTCCAGCATGTGTAAATACAGAGTGAAAAAAGGTTAACAGAACCAAAAACTTCTTCATTAAAGCAACCTAGATAAATGCCCGTCGATATAGATAATTTAGTTTAGTATTCATAACAAATCGATTGATAGTTGACTAACGAAGACGCTCTGTGGCATATACTTTTTACCGAGAGTGGGAAAACATCGCCGGCGCTTCGGCGCGGGAGGAAAGTCCGGGCACTATATGGCAGCGTAGCGGGTAATGCCCGTCCACCGTGAGGTGAGGACAAGTGCAACAGAAAGCAAGTACAGTTCGGCTGTAGTGAAATCAGGTAAACTCTACGTGGTGCAAATCCAAATAGGTCTACTCATCAGGCGGCCAGTCTGTGTAGACGGGTAGGATGCTCGAGCTGTGGGGTAACCCATGGCCTAGATGAATGGTGTTTCTCGACAGAACCCGGCTTACACCTACTCTCGGTCTTTTTAATGGGCTTCAATTTCTTTGCTTCTTGAACTAAAGGAAAAGCCCTTCGTACCTGAAATCCCCATCATGACGGACTCTACGAGTGGTGTAGAAACCTTTTTATCTGAAGACCATTCAACGATAAAGTTTGCTCCCGTTCCCCCTTGAAGATCATTTTCAGCGATTACAAAGTCCTTAGTCGAGAGGACACCCAAAGTAAAAGGCTTATCTATATAGCGCTTGATCAACTTTCCATTGGTATCGTAATAATCAACATTTAATATGGTGATCTTTTCTTTAAATGAAGTATTTCTCAAGCTTAAAATAGCAGTTAGGTGGAGTAAGTTCTCTTCAAATTGACTGTAGATACTGGAATAGATCGGAACATAAAGCTTTTGTCCCATTAATTTTCGAACCCCTTCTGCAGGCTTAAATTCAGTGGCCATTGGAATTTCTTTTGGAGCTTCTTGCACCTTTTGATCAACACAAGAAACTTGAAAAACCAATACGGCTAAAATAAATATTGTTTTCTTCATATATCTTTCCTTTTGTGAAATAAAGGGAGGTTTACTTCCCTCCCGATATTCTTTTGGCCTTACTATTTTGAAAGAGTTTCAAATATGATGGCACCGAAAAATCTGAAAGCAAAGAATAGAATAAAGAGATAAAGTCCTAAATTCCCATTTAGTTTTCTTGCTTTCTTATTTTCGCTATCTCTAGAATCTGACATGGATTCCTCCTCTAGCTAAAATAACTGAATTTCATTGGCTATATTTAGCTTAAAAAGGGAGGGCTTAAGCCTGAATGACTGTAGAGATAAGAGTGCTTTAATTTGAGAAGACTCTCTTCATGATATTGGAAATAGAGATACTGAAGACTTCCCAATAAGGGCGTGTCTCTTAATTCTACATAAGGAGAAAATCCAGAGAAAAGATTCTGTGCACGGGAACTCTGTTTTTCAATTGAATTAAAAAGCGGAAGACCAAGTTCAGATTTATAAGTTGTCTGTACAGAATGGACGGGCTGATCAACTCTTTCATGAAATTGAGAAAGAGATAAAGTTAGAAATAATGTGATTAAAAATATTATTCTATTCAAGAGCACATCATATCACGAAATTCGAAAAAAAAAGAATTACAATATTTGAGTCAAAGGCAGGAAGGGTTCACTACTTTATGCTTTTTTCGGTTATAAAGGACAAATTCGGCAACAGAGCCCTTAGGAACCAGGAAGGAGTTAGGGAGACAATTCGGGATTTTATTTATTCAAGTAGTGAACCCATCTCTCTTGCCTGTAATTAGTATGCCAAATCCAAAGGTCAAGTTCATGGGTTCACTGTCAATTTAACGTCAAAAAATCAATTATTAAATAAGTCCTCGATATCATGAGGTTTTCTATAATCAACATCAGGATTATAAAAGTCTTCATACTCATTAACGACATCTTCAAATTCGATAACTTTATCTAGAAGGATACACTCACAATTATTTGAGTAGTCTTGAATATAAATTCCATCATTAGAAATTGGACATTTCGGAGCAGCCGCACATTGTTTAGAGATGGCCATTTGTTCAGCATTTTCTTGGTAACACTTTCTAGCCACATTTCGAGGTTTAATTTCTCTTTCATTTGTCGTTGAAAAATGATCGAGTACATAAGCATCTATAGTAACTGTACATCTTTCTCCTGGTATTGGAGATTTGTAAGTGAGTTCAAACTCAGCAAAATGATAAATATCAACAACACATTGATTTAAGTCTCCCCTCCAGGACTCATACTGATCTGTTCCTAGTGAGATCACAAGAGCTGGATTGATTTGTAAGTAATCAAATGCGAGTGCATAAGTTAAATTCTTCTGGTCTGTAACAACAGCTCTAGAAAATGATGCACAATTTTTTTCTGATGAATATGAGTTTGAAATAAAAAGTATGAATAATAGTAATAATGAAGAAATATTCTTGAACATGATAACCCCCTTAAATATTCTCAATCGAAAAAGGAAGTTATCATTAAATACATTTTTATTTATTTATTTTGTAAACATTTTAGGGATAAATATTAATCGGTGTGCCTTGATCTACAAGTTCAAAGATCTCATCCATCTCTGCATCACTTACAGCTACACATCCGTCAGTCCAATCAAATAGAGGATAAAAATAGTCTCTCGCCCACTGATCAACCGTTTCTTCAGAAATACCAATTTTCGCTGCCCACTCAATTACTGATTTCGTTGGCTTATATGGGTTTCCATGTATGAGAATCATTCCACCGATTTCATCCTCAGGAATCCCTAATACTTTTGCATTATGTTTGTCTTTCCAATTGGGGTAACTAATAAGTAATGACTTTGGAAAACGAGTTCTTTGTCTTTTTTTAGAAATCTTGTAAAAACCTACGGGAGTTTGCATATCCCCTTCTCTACGCTTAGGTCCAGGGCTAAAAAGAGGATTATTATAGGCAGAAGATAATTTTATATTATAAGTTTTGTAAATTTCTTTTCCGCTCCACAACTGAAGTTCACGTTTATCTTTTAGAACGATTATTCGAGTGATCTCCTGTGCACAGACTTGAGTAGAGAGGAGTAAGCCCATAAGGCAAATTAATTTTATTAGATTTTTCATGGGCCTATTTTAATGAAATTTATAAGTCCCTAGGATTTTTTTTGAATGAATAGGTAAACATTACAGAATAGACACTAACGTAAGCTACTGTAATCTAATGAGTCATCGAAGCTCTCTGCATCTTTTTTTCAGTTCAAAGCACTCCAATCAATATCTTCATCTTTCTTCTTCTGCTCTAGACCAGATTCATTAAGCTTTGAGTAGTCTACATTATCATACTGGCTCACAACATTCTCTGAGTTGATAATCGACTTCATAATCTTCTTTTGCTTTCTCTCTAATTCAACGGATTGAGGAATTTTCTCTTTCTTTTTTTCTACTTTTTCGGCTAACGCACCGATGGCCTTGGATTCATCGGTTGTTAAGCTAACTGGTGATGAAATCTTGAATGTGTAAACGGTTTTAGCGGTTATGCTATCTTTTGCATAAAAGCGATACACAGACCAAACAGAGCGTGAAGGAGCATTTCTTACCACGACAGCCCTGGCAACCACGCCACTGGGAAGCGAAATTTTAGCATGCTGATTTAAGGCCAACCCATGTTCTCTTCCTCTATTAACCAATAATGTCCTCTTAGAATCAGATACACCTAAAACTCTGGCAATGAGCTTTGTATCTAAATCTAAAGCAGCAAAAGTGGAACTACTTACTAAGATTATAAATAGAGAAAAAGAAAGATAGGCCTTAGTCAATTCTTGTTACCTTTTATTTTTAATTGAAATAACTTTACCAGGATAACCAGTAACCTTAACTTTGATTAATTTATAAAACGGATTCCAGTTACTTTCTTCAATTACATATTGAGGATTAATAAGAACATCGGCATCTGAAGTTCTGATGGCGTTATAAGCAGCGGCAGACTTAACCGAATCAACCTTACTCAAGCCCGCAGTTAATGTCTCTAGGAAGTTAGGATCTGAGTTGCCTGGACTATTATACTGAATCCCATCAGCAAATTTATTATCTCCGCTCACTCTTAATAAATGAAAGAGATACCCACCTGAAGCATAACCTACTAATTTCTTGGTCATATCAACATCAATACGTGCATCCATTGGAGAGCTAATAGAAATCCCAATAGAAGCATTCATATGTGAGCGATTAATGGAGGTACAAGAAGTGGCAAGGGCTGCCATTAAAAAGACAAAAATACTCAGGTTTCTCAATTCAAACTCCTTAATTAGTTTCCTAATTAGTCTGAGTGAATCGACCACGGTATGTCAATAAATCAAGGGGTTTGCAAGACCTCGAATACTAAAGTTTAAACTCTAGTTTTCCTTCTCTAGGATCTTTAATTGTCAGTAGTCCATTTTCATAAGACCACTTTGCCTCTAATTTTTTTCCATCAGCAGACTCTCTTCTTAAGGGAGCCTGACCAACAAAACGCTGTTTTTTCAAATCGTAGATGACAGCACGATAAACGTGAACAATTTTACTCGTTCCCGCTGAACCGGCCTTATATTCTATAAGAGCAAGATGTGGTGCTTTTTCTGGGGAAGTAACTTTTATAAGTTCCACATCAGGCCCAACTGTTCTTAATTTTATCATTTTCATTCGGACTTCTTTTAAACCAAGATATTTTCCGTACTTGTCTTTATAGATATCCCATTCATTAACTTCATCACCTAAAACAGCTGACCCCTGAGCGAAACTCAGCTGAGATACGATTAAAAAAGTTAAGGCCATCAATATTTTTTTTGAATCTATTCATACTTTTATCCTAGTAACGACATTGATCAATGATCTGTCTTCTGGTGTCCCTGCTTGCATTATAGTTATTACGCCCATCAATTCCAACATAGAATTTATGATATCCGTGTGATGAGTTTCTAGAATTCACCACAGGTTGTCCGTTAACTCTAATTTCAGAAGTTACCTCACGTGCACCATTATTGCGAATACCACTTCTAACCCAGCTTGGGGTTGAATTTCGAGGAATCATCGCAGGGGGTGAATAATAATGAGTCACATTATCGATAACACCAGGTGGTCTCCATTCAGCACTGTGAAAGGCCACAAATGAATCAACAAGTTTTTCATATCCTGAATTTCTTAAGAATCCAGGAGCATCAAATTGATTGTCATTATTATGATCATTAAATGCAGAATACTGATCAAATTGAAATGCAATATCTGCAATTGATATGGGCTCTGCCCAACCTCTTCTTCTCACAGCTGCCCTACGATTATCGAGAGATTTCATAATCATGAGGTGATCGGCTGAACCTCCTGCCAATCCACCAGGAGCCTCAGCCTTTGTGGCCATAAGCATACCTATAAAATCTTGCTCTTGTTCATTAAGACTGAATATCTTATCTAGTTTCTGGCACATATTACGGGTGCCGCCATTAACAAATGAAAGTAAAGTATTGGCACAAACTTTTAATCGAGCAGCATCACCACTTGTAATACCATCCGCTAAAGCTTCACAACCTTCTTTGTAATCATCTAATCTTTGAGTAGGACGAGCAACGGGTCGAGCCGAAACATCAGGAGCTGCAGAATCATCGATATCTTCCTCAACAACTGCATCCGCTACAACACCATAGTCTGAATCTGTTCGACAAAAAGGAGTAATATCTCCAGCATCTCGAATTTCTTCAATAGCTTTTAAAGCTTGATCAGCGATGGCCTTTTCTGTTCCTTCTGTAACATTATTTGAAATGGTAATGAAGTCACCAGGCAACTCACTTCCTGAACTGTCATAAACCTTAATACGAATACTTTCTCTTGGGCCATAACCCGAAACTTGGATGCTATAATTTTCATTTGCTCTTAGCATCGTTTCTTGGCCATCATCTAAATTATAAACATAGATACTTTTTTTAATTGGTAAACGAGCACCTAAAACATCAGCGTAGCCATTTCTAATTTCGGCTTGCTTTTCTTCTACAAATTCTTCGTTAGATACTAACTTCCAAGTAAATCCTTTCTTTACCCATATGCTTCCAACAGGTGCTCTAAATGGAGGAGAACTCATTTGATAGGGGTCCTGTCTATTGTGAAAGAGAGCAGTCATATTCGACGGATCACGACTATCATTTCCTCTAACCCCTTCAGGACTCGATTGGGAATTATTTTTTCGTCGATAGCCTCTTCTCGTTAATTCATATTCATCTTTATTGATAGGTTGAATTCCAAAAATTTTTTGAATCCAAGAAGTAAAATCTGCATGAACTGGTGCATTCGAAAATGCCATTACCATAATCCCAACAATAATTTTCTTATTACCTTTCACAGCTTAACCCTAGTCAATTTTTGATATAAGTCTCTCTCTAATTACTATTATCGACAAAAAAGACGTTTTTCTTAAAGCCATCTTCCTAATCGGATGTACTTTTAGGTATTTATATTTAAAACGCGGTTTAAAAAGTGACTTAAAAAGTGGGCAGCAGCTATTTAACTATCTGAAATTGCAGTTAAACATTTAAGGGTAGTACTCGAAAAATGATACTCATCAACGAGAAAAGGAACTCTTGAGTAACTTGATAATTTGAATTTGTGATCTTTTAGAAAGCTCTTAAACCTAGCTTTATCCATGACCTTTATATAATTTGAAATTTTATACTTAGTGATGGCCGTCTTAATCATTTTCAGCTCTTCATAGTCATCGTGATATTCATCGTCTTCTTCAATATCTAGTATGGGATATTGCTTTAAAGACATGTCTTCAGAATAGAGAACAAAGGTTGGAATTTCCCATTGACCACTAAGCCACTGCTCATCATTTTTAACATAGGCATAGAGCTTATTCCCCTCCTTCACAACGATCCTAAGCAATTTAAGTTCAAAGAACTTTTTCTTTTTTTCTTTTACTAAGGGAAAGCTTAGAGGGTCGAGACCTTTCGTGAATACGGTGCATTTATTTTTAATCGGACAAAGTAAGCAGTCTGCTTTTTTAGCCTGACAGTAAACACGACCCAAATCCATCACTGACTCATTAATGACTCTTGCCCCAAAAGTATTTATTTTAAAATCTTTTAAAATTTCTTCTTCTCGGCTTTGAATCATCTTTAAGAGTTTTGGACCTTTATACTCTTTAATTCCATAGACTCTCGAAAAGACTCGTTCTAAGTTTGCATCAAGAGCTAACGCAGATTCATTTCTTCCTATCGCTATAAGAGCATTGGCCGTATAAGCACCAATACCTGGTATTGAAATGAGATCTTCAAATTTCTTAGGAAATTTTCCGTTAAAATCATCAACAATTGAAATCGCAGCCTTTCTCAAATTACGAGCTCTTCGATAATAACCTAAACCTTGCCAATGAGAACAAACCTCTTCCTCGGTAGAAGATGCTAAGGACTGGACATTTGGATATACACTTAAGAAGCGTTCAAAATGCTTGAGAACGGTTGAAACATTTGTTTGTTGCAACATAATTTCTGAAACTAATGTTTTATATAGAGTTCTGTTTTTTCTCCAAGGCAAGTGAGAAAATTCAGAAGAACTCCATTCATATAATGATTTTTTCATCGAGCCAGATACTACAAAAAAGAATGATATATATCTAGTCTTGTCTACTTACAAAAAGCTTTAAATTCTTCTTTTAAATTCACCAATTCAGTAGCGAGTAACGGATCGACACCAATTCCATGAATATTGGCTCCGCGGCTATCTAAATATTCTCTAAATGCTCCTACGTATTCTTCCATATCAGTAATAATCACTACATGTTTGGCTTCAGAGCTTTTTAACCATTGAACAACTCGATCCCCATCGTTAGTTCCATGATTAATACATAAATTATCCAAAGTACTCAGCCTCTTCTTTGCTGTATTAAAAATATTAAATGAAATATCTTTTTTACAGCTCTGCCTGAAGTTAACGACAAATCTTCTTCGATCACAATATGCGTCTTCTGATGAATAATCCACCAGTCTCATACTGGAGCTGGTATCAATCCAGATCTCAGTTTCAGAAGTTTTCTGCTTAGCCTTCTCTTTCTTAGCCTTTCCACAATAAAGGTCAAAGTAGTACTCATCATCACAGTTGATCAGATCTACTTCTTGAGAATTAATTGTTTTTAATTTTATTGGTTTAGCTTTTTCGATATCTGCTTCTTGCTTTTTTTGATCAAGGTCTTTTTCATCTTCAATGTAGCCATATTGAGGATGAAAGCATCCATCTCCCATGGGAAGACAGTCTTCATTCATTTCATTTTGCGTATAAAGTCCTTTAAATTGGGGCTTAAAAAGAGGTAGCGAATATATACTCGCGCCTGTTGGTCTTGAAAGAAAGTAAACGTCAATTGATTCAACTTCAGCAAAGCCTAGATGATTAAATATCATCAACAATACTAGGCTTAATAATTTCTGAAAGTTTCTAATCAAAAATCTATTCCTTTGTGTTTAAGGTAAGCAATTATATTTCTACCCACATCAGCAACAAGATCTCTTCCATCACTATCAAGGTTTAAAAACTCATTGAGAAAACCTTGCTGTTTAAGAGATAAGTTTTTAACTTTTTGCTTGAGGACATCATCAGAATCTCCCTCAGGCTCATAGACTAGCTTTGTATTCTTTCTCCCTACGCGAACATTGGCCTGGGTTCTAACCTGTGAGCCCCCTTCTTTAAGAGCCTCAAAAATTGCATCTCCAGATTCCCCTGCAGGAGGATCATCCGCTCTTCTTCTCATCTGAGAAGTCTGAGTGGCCTCTTCCCCTTTATAAAACTTCACAAGCCTTTCAAACTCGTCTACATATCCCTCATCGACAAAATCAATGATCTCATAAAGAGGCATATTCAATTTCGCTGTAATATTCGCAATTAAGTTAGGATTTAATTCTTGCGTTTGCTGATTAAGAAAGCGACTCATGGTCGAAACACCAGTATCGGTAGCCTCGGCCAACTCTCTTTGAGTCATTGGCCCTCTTATCTGCATATACTTCCTGACGGTTCCTAGGAAATCTGCAACTAAATCTTTCTTAAATTGCGACATAAATATCACCTCAAAAATGGTCATTATCGACCTTTTAAAGACTTATCGGAGATTGCAACGAGGAACTTGAGTATTGCAACAACACAATGCAACATGCAACCCTCTAATATTACGTGAAAATCTATTTTTTTATTGCACGGTGCAATTTTAATTCTTGACGCAACTGGTCAAATATTTTATTATGAAAGCATATCTAGCACTGCAACACAAACGCTAGATGAAACCACAAGGCTTGGAGAGATCATTATGAACACATTAACCCAATTCATTGATATCCAACTTTCATTGACTGAATCCACTACCGCAACTTCAATGTCGGACATCAATGGGGGCCAAGCAACTTCAGAAGAGACTACACAAGGTCAATATGAAGTTATTGAAAATGAGAACTTCACCGGTAATCATTTTAACAGCTTAGCCCTTTCTGGCTCTCTGTTTTCTCTCACCACTTTCACCGATGTTCTCTTCGAGTCTTGTGCGTTCTACGCCAGCAAAATGGAAAATTGCACATTTCTAAATGTGAATTTTAAAAATTGCACTTTCGAATTTACGCAAATTCAACATTGCAATTTCAACAATTGCACATTCGAAGGATGCACGTTTCAGATATCTGGAGTGAGCAAGAGTAGCTTTGCTTACTGCACTTATGAAGGAATTGTTGATCATGTTATTCAAAAAGGTGATCACAATAAAGAGTTTAACTGCACAAAGCCTGAGATTCTCACTTGGGAAGAGGTTCTTGCAGATAACAATTCTCAAGTTGCCGCCAGCTCCGACCACTCAATTGGTGATGAAGATGAGCAAACTGCAAGCTTGAAACTTGGCCTATTTGGAATAATTGAAGAAGTCTTCTCTAAGAAAAAGGCCGCCTAATGAAAAAAAATGAGATTAGCTAAAGATCTATAACCCCAAAATACAAGTCCAAGGATTGATCTGCTAATCAACCTATCTTTACTAAGGACTTGTAACCATTCACCCCCACTAGAATAAGGGAAAAGGAATTCTCTCTAGGCACTTCACTACCTAATCTATCCCCTCCTCTCATTTTCTATAATGGGAGGAGGCCTTTCTCTTTTTTAATAAGTAGGATTAAAAATAAAGAGTATTCCTATTGGATCACCAGAGAATCCATCTACAACCATCATTCTCTTGGCCAAGGCTTCTCCTTCAATCCCTTGTTCGATTAAACGCTGGCGAACTTGCTCTTTTGTGCTCATAAGAATATCTGCAAGCTTCTTATTGTAATCAATATCACAACGTGTAATGGGCTGATCCATGAATTTACATTGAGCTATACCAAATTCTGATTCAAATTCAGTAACTCCATTTACAGTTGATACTTTTTTAAAGGTTAATTTCTCACCATAAGTTTCTGCTAAATCCTCAGGAAGTAAGTATTTAAACCTATCTTCTTCTAGCTCGATTCCACTTAGTGGAAATTTAGAAAAGTTAAGAAGTTCATCATCACTAACCGGAACATCGTACTGGCCTTTAAGTTCAACTCCTTTGGCGCAAACACTCAAAGAAAGAAAGAGAAGGAATGTCGAAATAGTATGCATAACCTTTTTCATTGAAGAACCCCTTTTATTGCATTTCTAGCCCTTTTAAGGCATTAGCGTCAATCCCTACAGTAAAATGTCCCTTTATTTTTGCCAAACTTTTTCAAATAACCTTTTCTTACTAGCTCTTTTAGATCTCCTGTTACGGTATTTCTTGATATAGAAAATTTTTCTGAGTATTCTCGGGGAGTTACAATAGATCCAGAGCTTGTTTCTCTCAATAATTGTAACTGCCTTGGATTAAGTCCCTCTTCTAAGTAGTCATTATAATGACGACTTAGCTTCTTTTTTTTCAAAACATCCTGTGATTTTGACCAGACCTTTAAGCTGCGACAACGAATGAAACCTCTATCTAATTTCACCACATTTGCAGCAACTCCAAGTTTTTCTCTTAAGCGCTTTAATGTCACATAGAGCTTATTATCGTGAACAAACGAATCATAGGGAACCTGCCAAAATGCTTCAAACAAGTCTTTTCTTGTCCAATTTTCTTGAGTTAGGAGCAATTGAAGTAGCTCCCATTGCATAGAGCTAAGTCCTTCAACCCAAGTAAAGTTATCCTCCATGTAAAATAATATACGCCTTCCAGATAGAGTAAAATCAACAAATTCATCCTTTGATTTATAAATCTCTGCTAATTTTAAAAGTCCAAGAAGCCCTCTGGAGTTAAGATCATTGAGTAGCTCAAAGCTAATGGGATAACTCCTCTCTTTTCTAATAAGAGAAAGTACAAAATCTTCGGGGAGAAAACTTAGTGGAAAACGTTTCTTTATTTTTCTTCCCGTAAGAAGCGATAACTTCTTCAGTTCTTTAGCGGAAAATTCTTTACTCATTTTTCGAGAAACAAAACTCTCGAGTTCTTTAAAACGATGGAGAAAGTAGTAATCTTGTCCCTGGTTACAAAGGCGTGTAGAAGTCTTAATCAAACTCAGACTCCGTTCAGGCTGATCAATTACACATCGAGAAATGCTCAAGCAGAGATTATAATTTAAAATTTGTCTTCCCTGATTGAGTGTAAATACATCATTACCTATTTCATTCAGTATTTTCTCAGCCTCACCAAAAAGTCCTTTTAATTGAAAGATCTTGGCTTTTAGCAGGCAAGCATTGGTAAAGGTAAAATAATCATCTACTCTAATATTTTCCATCCAATCATTGAGTTGCAACTCAACCTGAATTAAATCTTGCCCAGCTTCAATCTGATAAGTCATAATAGAGAGTTCGATAACTTTTTTATTCTGATTGTTTTTAATTTTTTCAGCAAAGCGAAGAGATTCTTCAAAATAAGAAATACCTTTTGAATAGCTCTCCATCATACATTGAGAATGCGCCATCAAATCTAAAGAAAGCATGAGAAAATAATCCCTCTTTCGATGAAGAGCACAATCAAAAGCTCTTTGAGAAAAATAAAATGATTTAGCAAACTCTCCCTTGTAGTAACGTAACAGACCTATCGCTTGATTAAGAAAGAACTTAGAAAATGAATTCCTCTTTTTTAAACAAAGTTGAAAAAGCTTCCAGAAATCTCTTTTCATATCGCCATAATGAGATCTTCTCAATGAGGTCAGTAGCAAATAGAAGCTCGCCTCAATCATTTCTTCAAGGGGGGCCCTAGAGGACTGCTCTTGCGTCATTTGGCGGTGAATATGACGAGCCTGCTCTTCTCGCCCAGTAAAGACATGGGCTCCAACCCAATAAACTCGAGACTCTCCTTGCTTAGGAGCTCCCATCTCTATAATTTTCGAATAGTTAGCAGCCTCAAAGAGGGCCTTTCTTTTCCGTATCACACTCTCATTATTGCATATTTATGCATATTTTTGTCAATTCTTGTAAATTTATTTCTTCATTTGTGTGTAGCAATATGAATATGTCTTAAGAAGACTGGGAGAAGAAAAATGAAATTAAGAAAACTCTATGCATTACTTATAGTCCTATGTTCATGTGGAAACTCATTCGAAACAAAGGAAGGCGGAGACGGAATTGACGGTACTCGACCTGTTGATGGAGAAGAAAATGCGATCTTATTTGCTGATATCAAGTCGCAAATATTAGAGCCTCATTGCATTGCTTGTCACAGCTCTTATGGCTCTTATGACACCTTCAATGCTGTGAAAGAATCAGCTATGGGAGCGATAAGTTCCGGTCGTATGCCGAAGAACTCAGCCCCCTTAAGTAATGAGTTAAAAACTCTCATGCGAAATTGGTTAGCAGCTGGAGCACCCAATACTACTCCAAACAGTGATCCGGATGGATCCTCTGGAGCAACTCGGCCAGATGATGGAGACCCCAATCCACCAACACAGCCGGATATTTTAGAACCCACCTGGAGATCTCTTTCACAGAAAGTATTCTTTCCAAAATGTCTTCAATGTCATGGAGAAGAAAGTTTCCTTCCCTTGGCCACTCGTCAAAATTTCTTCGATCAAAGGGATGAATTACTCAATGACTTTGAAGATGTCGAAGAAAGTGAGCTTATTAAACGGCTTGAAAGTAATTCAAACCCAATGCCACCAACTTGGTCAGGATTAGACAAACTAACTACAGAAGAAATTAATATTGTCATTCAATGGGTAGAGCAAGGTCTCCCTAACTAACAAAGGATTAGATATGAAAGCAATTATTCTCATGGCGCTATTTCAACTTAACTTAAATGCAGCGACCAAGGTTATTGATTCAGAGGTTAACTTTACAGCAGTAGGTCGTCCTGCCTTTATAAAAGCAACAGGCATTCTCCCTATAGAAAAAGCTGACCTAACCCTTAAAGAAGGAATGTTAACTGGAAATATAGAAGTCCCTTTAAGCAAATTAAATTCAGGTATCGAAACAAGGGATGGACATCTTAAAGAAAAATACCTTGAAGTTGCAAAATATCCAAAAGCACTTTTAAGTTTTACCAACATACCTCTAAAAGAGCTCAAGGAAGGTCAGAACATTAAGGCCAAACTAACTCTTCATGGACAAACAAGAGAGATTCCTCTGGAAGTGAAGGTTGAAGGAGATAAGAGTCGTTTAAAAGTAGAGTCAGACTTTGAAGTGATTCTTACAGACTTCAATATTGAACTTCCTTCTTTTCAAGGAATCACAGCTGCCAAAAATGTAAAAATAAAAGTGGATTCGACCTTCTCTTTGGATGAGTAATTATGCTGAACAAAATCATTTTCTTTGTCTTAATCCTTTTCTCTTCTTCCTATTCTTTTGGTTTCGTTGAAAACGTCACAAAAGGCTATCCCAACTGTATGGCCTGTCACGTCTCAGCCTCAGGAGGAGGCGTTCTCAATGACTATGGCCGTAGCCTTTCGAAAGAACTTATGAGTACCTGGACGCTCTTTAGTCACTTTGAAGACCCCTACTATGGATTGGCCAAAAACACTCCCAACATAAAGTTTGGTGGACAGCACAGAGTGATACAAATTCATGGTGAAAATGATCAAGTTAAATTGAAGCGTCAGTTTACCATGCAAAATAATGTTGAATTTGCAATTCAGTATGCACAAGCTTTTGTTGTAGCGACTTTAGGAACAAAGGAAGGACCTGACAATACGCCAGACAAACGTAAGTTTTTAAGCGAAAGACATTACATCCAATGGGCAGCTGCTCCAGACGTTCAGGTTCGTGTTGGTAAGTTTCGCCAAAACTTTGGTATCAATCATCCCAATCACTCACGATTCACCAAAAGCTCTACTGGATTTGGTTCCTATTCGGAAAGTTATAACTTAGACCTCACTAAGTTTTTTGAATGGGGAGAAATCAATCTTTCCTCTTCTGTTGGTAATATGTGGACGAATAAAAATGAAGATGATGAAAAAAGAAACTTAGCCCTAAATTTAACTCACTATATGGGTGGTAATTCACGAGTAGGGATTAGTCTTCTCAAAGGGGAATCTAAATCTTATATTAGAGATCTCTTTAGTGCTCATGCTGTATTTCCCCTGTTCAAAAATATCGTGGGAAGAAGCGAGATCGTTTACGAAAATAAGGCCAATAAAACAGGCGACTCTCTAACCCCTAAGACAAAAGCCTTATACGGAGATCATCAATATGGGTATAAATTATTTAAAGGTTTTATGCCCTATCTCGTTTTCGAGCACTCACAGAATAATTTAGAAAATAGTGATACTCTTATTTTAGCACCTGGAACGTGATTTCAATTTCTTCCCATTCCTCACGTTGAACTAAGGGCTGAGTTTCAAAAAAGAAAGTATATGAATGACCCCAATAATTTAGAGGATAGACTTTCTTTTCAAATGCACCTTTATCATTAGAGATTAATCTTTTCGATAAAAACAGCCTACTGACTCTGTATTTCTCATAGAAGATATAAGAACTTGGTAGGCTACCTCAACCCCATTTCTTAAACCAATGAGTTCATCACTGAGCAGAGCATTTTTATAAAACTTCTGAATTTCTTCATGAAGCTCTTTAAACATGGCCGAACCTCTTTTGAGTCGGTTTGAGGTACGGGTTAGACCTACATAGTTCCACATCGTCTGCTTCAGAGTTAACATATCTTGCTGAATCAAAGCTGGGTCCGCAGGAGCAGTTCCATTTCTCCATCCTTTAATTCTATTGCTATCATAAATATCCCATTCAGATATTTTCCCCGTGATGGATTCTGCTGCAATATAACCCCAAACAACACCTTCAGCTAAACTTGTCGATGCTAGTCGGTTCGCTCCATGTAAGCCTGTACAGGCAACTTCACCAACTGCATATAAGCGATCTAAATTTGTTCTTCCCAAAAGATCCGTTTTCACTCCCCCACAAGTATAGTGCGCAGCCGGTACGACAGGGATAGGCTCTTGAGTAATATCTATTTTCTTAGCAAGACAATGCTCATAAATGGTTGGAAAACGTTCTTTAATCCAATTAGGATCTTTAAAAGAAATATCGAGATAGGCACAATCATGTTTGGTGCGAATCATCTCTTCATCAATCGAGCGCGATACAATATCTCTCGGAGCAAGCTCTCTATCAGGGTGATACCTTTCCATAAAGGCTTCCCCTAAAGAGTTTAACAAGACTCCCCCTTCTCCTCTCACAGCTTCACTGATCAAAAAACGGCGATGACTTGAGCTATCAAAGAAAGTCGTAGGATGAAATTGAATAAATTCCATATTAGTTAAGACAGCACCAGCCCTTTTGGCCATTGCATGCCCGTCACCACGTGCACCTTCTGAATTCGAATGGTGTAAATATAAAGATCCTACCCCACCAGTAGCTAAGACTGTTACTTTCGCCAAAACTTTATGAACAACTCCCTGATCTCGATTATAAACATAAGCTCCTAATACCTTGTTATCTTCATAACGTTGCTGCAATGAGATTCCGTGGTGGAGCGGAGTAATAAGATCAATGGCCGTATGTCCTTGAAGAAAACTAACATTGGGAAAACGCTTCTTATCTTTTAGAAAATTCAATAAAGAAATTTGAATCTCTTTTCCGGTATAATCTCCTTTAAAAAGGATACGAGGAAAGGAATGGGCGGCTTCTTTTGTGAAACAAAGATTTCCCTCTTTATCTCTTTCAAAATCAGTTTTAGCTTTATCGAGTAAAACTTCCTTCAAAATTTTACCTGATCGTTTTTCGAGAATTTCAGCCGCTGCTATATTTGAAGTTCCAGCAGAGGCAACTTGAATATCATGGACCAAGTCTCTATGAATTTCTCCCTCACTGGGATAAATGGTTCCCCCTTGGGCCCATACAGTATTGGACTTCTTGGGATCGTATTCACGAGTAATAATTCCAACCTTTAGATTTTTTTCAGCTAATTCACTAGCACAAACTAGGCCAGCAATTCCTGAACCAATTACGAGAGCATCAAATTCAAATGTACTCACCCCTAAATCCTTTGATATTTAAATGAAATATCTACAGCTGGAGCATCATAAGTTAGAGCTCCTACACTAATTGCATCTACCCCTTGGATCAAATACTTATCCAAGGTAGAGAGTCTAACACCACCAGAAACTTCAATGGTCATTCCTTCCTTTTTATTGGGAAGGATATTTTTAATCATTTCAGGGCTAAAGTTATCGAGCATCACATGTCTCACTCCTAACTCCAGCGCTTCCTCAAATTCTTTTTCACTATGAACTTCAAGTTCTATCTCGTTATAGAAACTTCCCATATCTTTGAAAAATTGGATGGCTTCTCGAACTCCACCAAAGAAAGTTTTATGATTGTCTTTTACCATCCATAAATCAGTTTGACCGAAGCGATGATTTTTACCGCCACCAACTCGAACCGCATATTTCTCCAACATCCGTAAACCGGGAGTGGTTTTTCTCGTATCTAAAATGGAAATATTATATTTATCTGCCTTTTCCACATATTGAGAAGTGTAGGTGGCAATATTAGATGCCCGCTGAAGTAGATTTAAGGCAATCCTCTCACCCGTTAAAGCCTTTGCGAAACTCATCTGACCTAAGCTGATCTTTGTTCCCTTCTTTAAGCGCTTCCCTTCATACTCGTGAATGGCCTTAGCTGCAAAGTCACTTTCCCCTAGGTAATGAAATGCCGCTTGAAACCAGGGAAGACCAGCCAGTACGAGGTCACTTTTAATATAGAGATCACAACTTACCTGATCTTCAGGTAGAGACTTCATATAAAAAAGATTTCGTGAAAGATCATCCTCGGCAAAGTATTGGGCCATATCTTTCTCAAGGGCCAATTGAGTCAATTTCATAGGACAAAGTCTCCTTTTATTGAGTCCCCATATTTTCTTGCTCAATGTTTACCACGCCTTATGCCATATTACACCTTTGAATCCTTGTATATCCCTGACCATGCAAGCTCGATCTATCATTATTCTCACTTTTCTTCTTTTCATCTTTGCTCCAGATAAGGACTATACGAAATCAAGGTCACTTCCTAAAATTCAAGGTGACCCTCTACAAACTTCATACTTATTTGGAATTAAAGCCCCTCTTTCCAAGCCCCTTCTTAAAGCTCATAGAGCTTTAGGAATTCAACACTTTATGACTCCATCCGGCCTGCATCTTAGTGTTTTCAGTACACTTATATTCCTCTTTCTTAAAGGAAGGGCTGCAAGGTTTCTCCTTCTCCTCTCTTTTTATATTTTATCTTTACGTTTTCACCATATTGATAGCTTTCAAAGGATGCTCGTTTTTGCTGCACTCAGACATAACCCTTGGATTAAAATCTCAACCCACCATTCATTTTTGATCAGTTTTCTTCTTCTTTCTTATCAATATTTCTTAAACCCTATGAGCTACACCCTATCCTTTCTATTCTTAGGAATACTCCTATGCCCAGGACCCGTAATAAGAAAGGCGTTCTTTCTCTTAGTCGGTCAGTTCTTAGTGAGTTTTTGGTTTAATCAGCAGTTCTATCTCTTAGGCCCTCTCTACGGATACTTTCTAACAGGACTCTCTTTCCTTATCTTTCCCCTCATACTCATCGAATTTATTTTTAATATCGGGTTTTTAACGGGAATTTGGAAAGAGCTCCTGTTATTTCTCAATCAAATTAGAGGTCCAGAGGTCCTGATTCCATTAAGTACTTTCCTTCCTTTTCTCATCACAAGAAATGGAAAATTAAAAAGAATAGCTCTTACCCTTGGGCTTCTTATTACGGTTAGTGATCTCTATAATCCAAAACTTCCGTCTTATAGAGCCCCTGTTCCTCTTGGATACAAAGAGAAAACCCTACTCAAAAATGGAGTAAGGTTAGATTATGAAAATGGAATGCGTTGTTACTCTCGCCTTAAGGGAGATGAATGGATAGGTCATTGCTATAAGTAGCTATTTAAAAAACTTAAAAGTCCTTTCAAGAATATCATTTCTTATAGAATCAACTTCCATAAGGACTTCATGTTTTGCAGAAGGATAATCAACTAAAGTACACTTTTGCGCTTTTGCGCAGAACTTTTCATGACGTCGGGTAAAGACAACAGAATCATTTCCGGCCCTCAAAAGAAGAACGGGAGTTTTCACTTTTCTATATTTGAATACAAAACGATTATTCGTTCCCAAAGAAGTTGTGATCCAATCAACCGTTACTCCACCCATTTTAAATTCATCATAATTTTCATAGAGATAAGTTGACATCTCCCATCTCGCCTTACTCTGGGTGACGCGATTATTTTCGAACTCTCCGGTTTCATAACCAGATTCTCCGGGCGCCCACTGTTCACCCTTACCCAAAAGACGTAAAGCCGTTCCATACGCAAGAGCAACTGAAGGCTTAAATTTACCAGTATTAGGTTCAAGCATAGGAGAAGAAAGAACTGCTTTATCAAAGAGATCATTTCTCTTTGCCATTAACATCATAGAAGCTGCAGCTCCCATGGAATGGGCAATCAGATATCTCTTTTTAAAGGAATAAGGAGAAATAACTTCATCCATAAACTTTTCTAAGTCGTGAACATAGTACTTAAAACTTTTCACATGTCCCTTTTCAGAGTTTTTTAATACTCTCTCGGAGCCACCCTGTCCGCGGTGATCAAAGAAAGCAATACTATAACCTTCTTGGTAAAGGTCATAAGCTAATTCAGAATATTTATAAAAAGGTTCACTACGTCCGGGAAGTAAAAGGATTAGTTTTTGATTTGAGTTTGAGGTCTTATTAAAGAGAAGTCCATAATGGAGCTGAAGTTTATTATCATGAGACATCATGTATTTAAACTCAGTATGATCAAGAAAGAATGGGAAAACTTCTTTTTCCCACTTCTCCTGATATCCCTCTTCAGAAATCGCATGCGTAAAAGATTGAATTAAGAAAAACCAAACGATTAGACATGCGTATTTCATTTTAGACTCCTAGTATTTCAATAATTCCTCTAAAGCTTTAGTAACATCATCTGTCTGTGGAAGAATAACCTCTTCAAGTTGTGGACAATAGGCCACATGAACATCAAGACTAGTGACTCTTTTGATTGGAGCATCAAGTTCTTCGAAACACTCTTCATTAACTCTTGCAGCGATTTCACCAGCAAAGCCAGAAGTTTTGTGTTCCTCATGGGCAATAAGAAGACGGTTCGTCTTTTTAAGAGACTCTTTAATAGCATCCATATCAAAGGGAGCCAGAGTACGAATATCGATAACTTCTACGCTATAACCTTGAGCTTCTAATTTCTTAGCGGCATCAATTGATTTCTGAACAAGAGCACCCCAAGTAACAACCGTTGCATCCTTCCCCTCTTTAGCGACTCGTGCTTTTCCAAAAGGAATCATATAGTTCTCACCTGGATCAGCAGAACGATTGTAACCTTGATAATAAAGGTGTTTATGCTCTAGGAACATAACCGGATCATCAGCTTTAATGGCCGTTCTTAAAAGACCAGCAGCGTCTGCAGCATTAGATGGGTAAGCAACTCTCAATCCTGGAATATGAGTGTAGAGAGATTCACCAGTTTGTGAGTGATAAATAGATCCCCCTCTTAAGTATCCACCAATAGGAACACGGATAACGAGAGGATTCGAAAAGTCTCCACCTGAACGATAGCGAGTAGTAGCGGCCTCATTTTTAATTTGCATATAGGCCGTCCAAATATAGTCGAAAAATTGAATTTCTACGACTGGCTTAATACCTCTCATCGCCTGACCGATAGCACGACCAACAACATTTGCTTCAGCCAGTGGAGAATTAAAAACTTGTCCTTCACGTGAAGCTCTCTGAACTCCTGAAGTAATTTTAAATACTCCACCCTTTCCTTTTAGGTCAGGATTTTCAAGTTTTTCTAATTGAGAAAAGTCTGCAACATCCTCTCCCCACATACGTAGGAATGGATTTTTCTTAAATTCATCTCTTAAAGTTTTATTAATTGTTCCGGCCATTGGAACATCTTCTTTACCTTCGAATGTTCCTGCATGCTCAAAATCTGAACTTGTTATATCAACATCTTCAGAATAGAGATGATCCATAGCAGTTGATTTATCTGGCCAAGGTGTATCGATTGCCTCTTTCATGGCCTGACGACACTCATCTGAAACTTCTTTAAGTAGAGAGTCTTTTTCTTCTTCAGACATTATCCCACCTTCTACAAGAAGCTTAGGATAACTATTAAATACATCTTGTTCCTTTTCTCTCTCTAACTCTTCTTTTGTTCTATACATCGTTTGGTCATCAGACATCGAGTGAGAGTAAGGTCTAGTTACATGGGCGTGAACTAAGACAGGACCATTTCCATCACGAAGGTAAGCTTCAGCTTCCTTCATTGTGGCGTAAGACTCAATAGGACAGTTACCATCACATTCAAAAATCTTTAAGCCAGGAAAGTTACTTAGTGCTTTAGAGATAGACCCACCTGGAGTTTGAACTTCTGTTGGAACTGAAATGGCATATCCATTGTCTTCCACCATAAAGAGAACAGGTAACTTATTTACACAAGCCGTTGTAACACCTTCCCAGAACTCACCTTGAGAGGTTGTTCCATCACCGGTAGATACGTATACAATCTCGTCTTTCTCATACTTACGACCTTCGAGATCAATACCATTCTGATCCAGTTCTTCAAGATACTTTCCAGCTTCTGCTAGACCCACAGCTTGCAAGAACTGAGTCCCTGTACAAGAAGACTTATTAACAATATTAAGTTTTACATTTCCCCAGTGGGCAGGCATTTGACGACCATGAGAGCTCGTATCTCCAATATTCCCGTTGGCCTGGCAAAGCATTTCATAAGGAGTCACACCTAAACCAGTACAGAGAGCACGGTCACGGTAATAACAAATAAACCAATCATGAGCAGGCTTTAAAACATTAGCGGCTGCCGTAAGAATTCCTTCATGACCAGCACTAGAAATTTGGAAGTAGGCCTTAGTTTGCTTTTTCATAGAAATTTCAGTGTCATCTAACTTTCGTGAGAGATAAACATTACGAAGCATTCCTACGAGGTCTTCTTTTTTAAGACCATATTTCTTTGCTAGTTTTAACTTAGCTTCAATTAGTGATTTGGAAAGTTTACCGGACTGATTTTCTGTCGCACTTTCTTTATTTGCGTTAGGCATGAGTAACCCCTTGGTATATATGCAGATAGTCATATTTAGAAATAAATTTGAATGACTCTACCTTGCACGAGGGAATTTGTCTAAACGCAAAATGTAAATGTTTCAAGTACTTACAAACGACCGTACTGTTGTAAAGGGATAAATATCTGAAAATATTAGAGGACTTTTCTCTCTAGAAACCAGAAGACAAGGAAAGAACGAATCTTCGATCTTCATCTCCTCGAAAATCAGAGTCCGTTAGGTCAACTGCATAGGTTGTGAGATCAAATTGGAGCTTTCTTGTTTTGAGGCCAATCCCCCCAGAACCAAATCCATCACCATAACCGAGACGAATAAATATCGTTCTTCTGAAGTCTAACTCCATGCCTAGTGCATACTTACGAGAGGATCCGATATCATCGTATTCTCCAGTCGCATCCTTATAATTGAACTCCCAGTGAATACGGGTTGTCTTTCCAATCTGAGGAGTCAAAGAGAAGCCAACATCAACCGAAGGTTTTATCTGATCAGGGGCACCACCAAATCCACTAGCTGCACTAAAACTTTGAGAGGAAGCATTATTCATTTTGATAGCAAAGGTTGGAAGGGCATAAAAAGGAAGAGTTAATTTTGTTCCCGCAGTTAAAATGAGAGCTGAACCTTTTTGATAATCTCCATCTTGCAAGTCAATGGCCGTATTTGGATCACTTTGGCCGTAGGACTCTTTTCTCGTTAAATAGGTTCCAGTTACTCCAATTTTAAAGACTCCACCAAACATCGAAAGATTAAGCCCCAAGTAAGGTCCATGATCCGTTCTTTTCGCATATTCAAATTGAGCTCCCGCCTGAGTACCATAAGCTCCCCTCGTTTGCGTGGAATAGAGATAGCCAAAAGAAATATAGCGGGCCGTAAAGTTAGGCATGAAGTGAAAACGTGAATGAGAGAATTTACCCGGGTGATCCTTTAGTAAATTTCGAGTTCCATCTACGCTAAAGCCTTTCGAAAAGTTAGAAAAAGCATCTGTGATTTTTCCACCAGTTCCTAAGTCCACCCAGTCCTTATTTACTTCTAGATGGAGATTGCTCAAATGGAAATGTGCCTGTCTTACCGTGCCCAATCCGGCTGGATTATAAAAGGCTGCCGAAGCATCATCCGCTTTAGCGACATAAGCATTTCCCATCCCCAAGGCACGAGCAGAAGTTGCTAACTCGGGATAGATGGCATCTCTAAAATCCACAGCACCCCATACATAAGATGTAGGAAAGAGGGCTCCTGCAAGGAAAGTAATAGTAAATAGAATAAAGGCCAAAATCTTCATCACCCCCATTCTATCAAGCTTTTTAACTCAATTGATTAAGGAGCATCATTTGCCCTTCATAAATAAAAAAACCAAAAAAAAAGGCCTCCTAAATAAGGAGACCTTTTGATTTTTCATAAATTCGGCAATAAATTCCGACTCTTTGAGATTATTGCTCAGCGAGTGTCTTACGACCTGGGAATCTATGATTCTTAGCTTGATTAGAACCAAGATATTTACCTTGAATATTCTTAATCGAAGTAAGACGACTTTCAGCAAGAACATCCGTGGCTTTGTATACTGGAATATTTTGTTCTTCTGAAATTTGGAAAATCTTCATTGTTGTATCGTAGATAGTATCTACCATTCGAGTGGCCTTAGTATCTGACCAACCTTCGAACTCGATAGAAACGTTCATTACACCACCAGCATTGATAAGATAATCTGGAGCATAGAGAACACCTTTTTCTTTAAGGATATCTCCGTGACGTTTTTCAGCAAGTTGGTTGTTAGCAGCACCTGCAACAATCTTACACTTTAATCTTTCAATCGTATTATCATTAACTGTTGCACCTAGCGCACAAGGAGCATAGATATCGCAGTCAACATCATAGATATCATCAACACCTACAAGCTCAGCGTTAGGAACCATTTCTTTGAAAAGTTCAATATTCTTCTTGTTGATATCAGTGAAGAAAACTTTTGCTCCTGACTTATAGAGAAGTTCACCTAGGTAACGACCTACAGAACCTGCACCTTGTAAGGCAACAACTTTATCCTTAACACTTCTCTCTCCAAAGACTTGAGTACATGAAGCTTCAATTCCACGAAATACACCACGAGCAGTATAAGGAGATGGATTACCAGAACCACCGTGAGTTTGTGATACACCGGTTACATAGTTTGTTTCTGTAAACATGTGCTCGATATCTTCTACACCAATATTTACATCTTCAGCTGTAATATATCTTCCGTTAAGTGATTCGATAAATTTACCATAAGATCTAAATAGAGCTTCTGATTTATCTTTTTGAGGGTCACCGATAATAACAGCTTTACCACCACCTAAGTTAAGACCAGAAACAGCGTTCTTATAAGTCATACCTTTAGATAGACGTAGTACGTCTGTTACGGCTTCATCCATAGAAGCATATGGCCACATTCTGGTACCACCAAGAGCTGGTCCAAGAGTAGTGTCGTGAATGGCCACAATGGCCTTAAGGTTACAAGAAGGATCACTGAAGAATACAACTTCTTCATGACCTTCAGAATAAAGAGTTTCAAAATCAAACATCATATAACTCCTGATAGTTTTAGATACTTATTCATAATGGGAGTGGGCAAAAGAAACAACCTTTTTCTCGATTACCTTCTATGCCAAACTACTAAAAAAGCAAGCTCACTTTAGAATTTTGAGGATGGTTTCTGTATGCCCACCGTGTCAGTAAAAGAGAAAAATAAGGATGGTTTGGTCAGCGAAGAAGTGGAAGTTGTACTAGAAGTTCAAGTTGGCGAGACGCTTTATGATGAAATCGCAGCCCATGGCCACAAACTTCCGCATGGTTGCCTCAGCGGATCTTGTGGAGCCTGCCGAATGGTCGTACTTAAAGGAGAGCAATTTCTCTCTCCTCCCAGTGAAAAGGAGATTCAAACTTTAAAAAATATTTTTTCTAATTATCGACAAAAGTTTGGTGATTCCTTTATCGAGAACAAAATTATTCGCCTTAGTTGCCAAAGTAAATTTATAGACGAAGATGGTGACCTCGAAATTGTCCCGGCCCCCTAAAGCTAATCTCATTTAAAAATATAATATAGATCATAATCTTTTTTCTAGAATCACTTTAATCTCGATTTATGAAAGAAGAAAATCTCATCGAACTTATTCAAAAATACGACTCTCCTGGTCCACGCTACACAAGCTATCCAGCGGTCCCCCACTGGAATGGGCTTCCAAAAAAAGAAAAATGGCTTCAGGCCCTAAATAGAGATTTTAAGGATGGGATTGATCTCTATATTCATATCCCTTTTTGCCAATCACTTTGTCGCTATTGTGGCTGCAATCGCCTCATTAAAAGAGATCGCTCTTGGGGTAGAGAATACGTAGGCTACCTTAAAAAAGAATGGGAGATCTATCTTCGAAATATAGAAGAAAACTCCCATCAAACTCTCAAAATCAATTCGATTCATCTTGGTGGAGGTACCCCAACCTTCCTAGACCCAATAGATCTTCAGCAGCTCCTTTCTCTCTTTGAACCCTTTACTTCAAAAAGTTTTAAAGGAGCTGCTGAGATTGATCCAAGAGTCACACAGAGAGAACATATAAATATTTTTAAAGACTTTAATTTCACTCGATTTAGTTTAGGAGTTCAAGATTTTGATCCCGAAGTACAAAAAGCTTGTGGCCGCATTCAGCCTTTTGAGATGGTTGAAGAATCAGTCTCACTTTTAAGAAATGCAGGAGCTAAAGAAATTAATTTTGATCTCATTTATGGCCTACCTCTGCAAACAAGGGATTCTATCAAGAGAACAATTCAACTCGTAAAGAAATTAAAACCAGAAACTATAGCGCTCTATGGCTATGCTCATGTTCCTTGGGTAGCACCAGCTCAAAAACTACTTGAAAAATACTCTATCCCTAAAGGTTTTGAGAAAAGAACTCTCTACGATTACGCAAGAGTAGAACTTGATCAGATGAAGTATAAAGAAATTGGATTAGACCATTTCTCTCTTGAACAAACTTCCTTGTGGCAAGCCTATAGCGAAGGACAGCTCAAAAGAAACTTTATGGGCTACACCACTCAAGTCTCTCCCGTGACTTTGGGTCTTGGAGTAAGTTCCATTTCTCAATCTCCTCAATTCTTTGTTCAAAACCATAAGGATTTAAAAAAATATTACGATGCTTTAGATCGTGGCCAACTCCCTCTCTTTCATGGGCATACCATGTCAGATCAAGATCTCATCATCTCGCGAATGATTCAGAATCTCTTTTGTAAGGGTCACACCCAAGTGGACACGAGTCCCTATGAAGCTTCCTTTGGAAGACTTGTAATGGAAAAATTAATCATGATGAATAAAGATGGGTTAATTGAATGGAAAAATAAAGAGATGAATCTTACCAAACTAGGTCAGATTTTTTTGAGAAATATCGCTATGATTTTTGATCCCAACCTCCAGTCGAATGACCAGAGGTTTTCAAGAACAGTATAGAGAATTAGGATTCGAAATCAGCAGCTAATGATTTATTAAGATTCTCTTGGTTTTGATCTGATTTATCAGACTGACCATTGGCTTCACGTTTATTAAAGATATGTCTCTCTCCATCAACATTCTTCACGCGAATTTCTCTGATTTCATAATCTTCAACTCTCGTTAGTTCAAAACTATAACCTTCCCAGACAATAATCTGCCCCTCTTCAGGAAAGTTGTTACCTAACATATCAAGAAGAAAACCAGCAACTGTTGAATAGTTATCATTGAGAGGAATTTTTAAATCGTATTCACTGTAGAGATCACGAAGAGAAAGGGTACCTTCAATATTGATCCCTTCATTCAAGTCTTTTTCTAATTGTTCTTGAACAATGGCCTGCTCTTCATCATCATGCTCATCTTGAATTTCACCAACAATCTCTTCAATGATGTCTTCAAGAGTGATAATTCCTACCACAACTCCATTTTCATCTTTAACGAGGGCCAAATGCACATGCTTACGGTTCATATAATCAAAAACCGCTTGGATTTTCATATGCTCGTATACAAAGAAAGGCTCTTTCAAATGTTGAGTTACATCAAAGCTCTGCTTAGTTTCCCCTCTTACAAAGGCCAGATCTTTTACATGAAGAAAACCAATTGTATTTTCTAATTCCCCATCACAAACAGGATAACGGCTATAGTTATCGACATCTACAAAATCAATAATTTCTCTGAAGCCAAAATCTTTTTGGATATATTTTACTTCAAGGCGAGGGATCATGATGTCCTTAACTTTGATTGTAGGAAACTCTAAAATTGAGTTTAATAAATCAAGCTGTTTAGAATCCATCGTTTTATCTTGTTCCGCCTTACTAATCATATATTCAATATCATTCTTAGTAACAAGACGACCTGTTAACTCAGCATTTTCGCCAAGAACAGCTTTGATGATAACCACCATTCCTTGAATGATTGGGTAGAGAACATAGTATTTAAGTCTAAGAACATAGATGATAAACACAGATAGCTTTTCAGCATGTGCTCGTGCAAAAGTCTTTGGAATGATTTCCCCAAAGATTAAAATAATAATGGTCACCACCCCTGTCGATATTCCAACAGCATCACTTTTGAAAATACGGGTTGCAATAGAGGTTGTTACCGAGGCCGCTAAAATATTAACAACGTTATTTCCCACAAGGATAGTTGTTAAGAGCTCATTGGGTTTTTCAATCATAAACTCCATGGCCTTTGACTTTGATCCCCCTTGCTCAATCAACTGCTTAGCGCGGTCAATTCCAAGAGACATAAGGACAGCCTCGGACCCAGAGAAAAAACCAGAGCCTATAAAACAAACCAATAAAAGTAACATCTCAGAGACGCTGACGTTCCATTCGGCTAACATAATATAAAGTCCTGGATAGAAATTTTAATGAGGGTGGCCAGATTTAAATCAAGGCCGGTGAATGACGGAGGTTCTATAAGTCCTTCCCTTGTTTTGTCATGAGAGCATTAGCACCTAGTATTAAGAATACTTTTGGTCATGACATATTTATCGTTAAAAAAGATATTTTTAAAGTCATACCGGAATTTATTCATCTTTAAAAAATTAAAAATCAATAAAGCCGATTTACTATATATTTTACAGCGTTTCTAAATTCAAGTCCAGATAATACAGCAAGCAATATCGGGCACTTAAGCTATTTTAATGCTCCAATTGCTCCCCATGAAAGTTGTGATCCGAATACACGATTCGATCATTCATCTCATGGTTGAAATCATGAATTTCTTCAATATTGGCAACATTTCTAAAAATCGTTTGGCACTTATAACAAATGGCTATACTTGGAAGCTTTTGAAATAAGAAAAAATCAACTAACCACAGAGCAATTAAACTCAGGCCATAAGTCCATATCGAAGCAATCGCTGCGATTACAAAGAGGATCACCCCAATCTTACGATTAAAGTCCCTTTGCTTATAAAAGTCTTTTCGGCTACAGCAAGGACAATCTTTGAGCACTCCATTCATATGGTCTTCATTGAAGGCCACAGGAACTTGTTCTTGGCAAATATCACATTGTGCATGATGAGCATCCTGAGTAGGAAGAACATCAATAGCGGATTCGCAACTAGGGCAAGTTAGGGTTAAGGTCATTGATTTTTTGTCACTCATATCTGTAATCCATATTCTAAAAACATATAGTTAGAAATAAGTTCACTTACAAACACAAAGAAGGTCATTGCGTAAAGCATTCCGGTAGCACTCTGAATAGATCTCATGGCCACAAGTCGGTAAGCAAAAATACTCATAATTCCAAGTACCACATACCCCCAACCGATGCGCATCGTCAACATCATCCAGTTGAATGCATACCCTCCGCCATCGGTAGTCCCTTGTATAAAGAAATCTGGCTGCTCTAAGTATCCAAAAATGGTCCATCCCATTTTGATTGCCAAAAAAATCCAAGAAAAATAGAGAGCGTACTTTAAGGGGTTCTCCGACAATTTGGGGGTCACTAAGTACCAGTGACCCATCACCATTGCGTATGTCACACTTCCAAGCATCATGATCGAAGTAAAGGCAAAGAGGAAATGCTCTAAATTTCCGTTATTCATTTTAAAAAGGAGAAAAGTAAGGGATAAGTTTTGAATGAGAAAGAGAACCCACATAAACCACGACTTATCATCCTTATGAAAGAAGTATGTTAGGGCAAAAGCAAAAATAGCAATATAGTAAATCTTAGAGAGGGGATCAAAAACAGCTCCATAAGTTAAATGAAGAATAAGACCCAGTAATAAAGAGGCTCCGCAAAGACCTGCAACAACCTTTAAAAAACCTGCACCTGTCGCCTTGGTATCGGCAAGAAAACTAAATATACCTACTCCAAGACCAATAGAGACAAGAAAAAATTCTGCTAACATTATAATGGCGGCCACAGCTCACTCCAACTTCCGTCTTCCCAAATCTCTTGGAAATAACGGCTTAAATCTGAAACCAAAAGATGATTGGCACTCAAAATCTTATCTTCTAGACCACGAAGTGGTCCATCAAAATCAATTCTTCTCCACCCATCTTCATCGAGTTCACAAGTCTGAGGCATCTGAGAAAGAAAGACGAAGAGTTTAACAGAACGATCCGGATACTCATGGGAGTAATTTTTAAAAGAGTCGACCTTACCAACTTTGGCTCCAGTCTCCTCTTCGAACTCACGAATCGCAGCTTCTCTAAAGCTCTCACCAGCCTCTATTTTCCACCCAGGAAATTCAAGGAGCCCGTTGAGCGGTCCATCCTCCCCACGAGTTTGCATCCAAAGCTCTAAACCATTTTTACTCAGTCGAAATGGGACAAGTAGAGAAATTAAAATTGATTTCATAAGCGCTTATTAGCATAGAAAAGCTTTACCTGTCACCTTTACAAGACGCGTCGTTTTAGGCAATAAAGCTCTGATGAATTTTTCAAGTCGAGTCCCTAAAGGCTCTCTTATATTTGCCCCAATGGAAGGTATCACCGACGGTCCCTATCGCATGGCCATCGAAGAAGCTTTCCCTGAATGGAATTATCTATCTACTGATTTCCTACGTATTCCTTCACAAGGAGTCTATTCTGATAAGAAAATCATGGACCATTTTGGCATTGAAGAAAAGCTCATGCCCAAAGCGCTTAAGAGAACTTCATATCAAATTTTAACCACCATGAAATCCAGTACGGCAACTCACGTAAAGCGAATACGAGCTCTAGGATTTGAACACTTAGATCTTAATGTTGGTTGCCCATCAAAAAAAGTTAATGGCCATCTTGGTGGAGCTTATCTTTTAAGTGACCTTAATTCTCTTTCTCATATTGTTCGTGAAATCAGAAATAATTTTGATGGGGTTTTTACTGCTAAAATTAGAATTGGCTATAGTAATGACAAAGACTTTTACTCTATTCTCAAACTTCTTGAACATGAGGGAGTTGATGCCATAACTCTTCATGCAAGAACTCGTGATCAACTCTATGAGGGAAGAGCGGACTGGGAATATATTCGTAAAGCTGTAGAAGCCGTCGATATCCCTTTAATCGGAAATGGTGATTGCTGGAGTCTACATGATATCCACGCTATGTTTCAACAAACAGGCTGCCATGCCATTATGATGGGACGAGGAGCTTTAAAGACACCTTGGATGGCCACTCTCTACGAATAATATAAAGATCAAATGAATAATTTGAATGATGAGTATATCCACAGACAAAGAAAAAGCTATATGGATTACTACTTTCATCTGTTGGAGCGAAACTATATTCGTAAAGGTTTAGATGATGAACAAATCCTTAAACGCTTTAAAGCTTTTTCGCGCTACCTCTTTGATGATTACGAGGAAGGAGAGATAGTTCGAAGTCGTTTTCTACGATCACGCTCTCTTGTTGAGTTTCAAAATCATTTGGCTCAATTACAGTAATTGAAGATCTTTTTTCTCATTCAACCAAATAAATCCTTCGAAAGTTAACCATCCCAAAATACTCCAAAGCGGCGACCAACTTGGATTTAAAATGCTGATAACTCCAGAAAGAAGTAAGGGAATAATTAAACGAGCAAATGAAACCATCCATCTTTTTGGCTGATTTCCCATAAGCGAAAAAATCCAACTCTGAAATTTAAAGATATTTCCCAGGAACGAATAACGATAAGCTTTAGACTGGGCTTTATCTTCAAAGCCAGGAGTGTAATATAAGTAAGGCCACATAAATCCCATCAGAAAAAAGGCTCCTGACATGGGCGTTGTTACAAATGTTAAAATTAACCATAGAATGAGTATGGGGATAAGTCCGTATTTGTAATATCTTACAAGTTTATCTTTCGAGTTTTGTGAATATTGCGAATCTTGGGTGTATCGGTCAGTATGCTTATTTTGTTCATAATCTTCCATTTTAAATTCCTGACTCTTTATTTATGTAGATATCTAAAAACTTTCTAAAAATCTCAGTGATGATCAGATTCCCTATTTTTGGGAATATGATCTTGTTTCTATAGTTTATAGAAAAAATCATGAATAACAAAAGGAGATTTTATGGCCGCTCAAAACTTAAATAGTAGTAACCACGTAAGCCCAGATGAAATTCGTAACCAAGCTAATTCTCGTCTAGAAGCTGCAAGTAAAACAATTGATCACTTATCTGACCAAGCAGTAGAGTATTCTGACCGAGCGATTGCCGCTGGAAAAAATGCTGTTTCTAAATCAGTAGAGTTTTCTAAGGAATATCCTGTTCATACAGCTCTCGGAGCTGGTGCATTAGGATTTCTAGCTGGTGCCCTTGTTTCTAAGATTCTTAAATAGAGTTCATTCTAAAATAAGGACACGTTATGAAAGCCCTAACTTACACACTTTTAAAAATGGCCAAAGATAAAATGGCTGAAGAACAGAAAGAATCTATGAAATCTGTCTTAGGTAAAGCTATTATTGAAGACTCTTCAGTATTAATCGTATTGATTTGTTCATTGATAGCTTGCTTAGTTGCTGTAACGTTAGGGCTTAGTTTCTTACTCTTATCTCTATCCAGCTATTTCAACCTGAGCCCAGTAGCTCTCTATAGCTTAACCGGTACTATGTTACTGATTTGTGCCCTAGCAGGCATAATCTATGTTTCCCAAAGGGGTATCGATAGAGTTGAGAAGTATAAGAGGATCACTCAAGCGAAACAAAATGTTTCGACTTCAAGTGCAAAAGAAATTTTCAAACCTCTACTCAATGAACTAAGAAGTGAACAAAATAAAATGAGAATGGCAAAGTATCATCATCCTCATTCAGTCAAAGTCAAAACACCAGAATACCCTAGTATCTACTATCACTAATCGATATATCCACTCTTGTGCATAAAAGTAATGTCTGGAAATTGCATATTATTGGGACTTTTCACAACCATATCAAACACATGTAAAAAGTCTTCGGGATCTAGCATTTTTTCTCTGTCGAGATCATCACTAAGACTATCCCATAGAGGAGTATCAACAGCACCAGGCATAAGCGTTGTAAAGCGTACACCTAAGGGCTTCCATTCCTCACGACACGATTCAATCAAACCATTCAAACCAAATTTAGAGGCACAGTAGGCTGAAGTATTCTCATACCCTCTCTTCCCTGCAATCGATGACAGATTAATCACATGAGTAACTTCTTCGATAACAAAGTCATGTCCATATTTCAGAATATGAAAGGGTCCTAGAATATTGGTTAGGAGGTGATCAGAGAAAACTTCTGATTCAGTTTCAACCACTGGACCCATTTCATAGATTCCAGCATTATTAATAATGAGATGGAGTCCGTAGGTATCCTTACCAATCTCATCATACATTTCCTGAACAGACTCTTCTTTTGTAATATCGACATCGAGATCAACAAAGTTTTCATGATCTATATCTGTTCCACTTCGACTCGCGCCAAAGACGACATAACCTTCTTCAAGAAGATACTGAGTCATCTCTAAGCCTAGTCCGCTAGATGAGCCAGTCACCAAAGCATATCGTGTTTTCAATTAGACCTCCAAAATTCAAGCACTTATAAAATATAATAAGGCCCTTTCGACTAAAAATCGAGTATGAATTTGGAGAAAGAATAAAGCTGAGAGAATGAGACTAGAGACCGCCGCTATAGCTCTTAGCATCTGTGTGGATTCTCTTATGTCCGTTACGATTCACTAACCAACAATCATCCCCAGACACTCTTTTTAATGAACATCTTTGCAGTGATCCGTAAGTCCAAAAGCGTGAACCATCTGGCCCATAAGCAGATAATCTCTTTGGTGAGCCGATTCCCACATGAAGAGTCTGACAGCCAATTCCAACTTGGAGATTGAACTTCTTTTTCTTATACATTTGGCATAAGTATTTTTGAGCTTTGGCCCGATCATCAGGTGTTTCAAAATCCAGATCAAAACCACGAGCTTGGATATGGTCACTTGCGGAAGCGCCGCCCACCTTACTATTATAACATCTTGGTCGATACCAGTTTCTTAATGTGATTTTCTTAGCCCCATACGGGTCCCCATCATTAATTACTTCTCTTAATTTACTCGCAACTAATCCCTGAGCCGCTCCTGCTGCCCAACGACACTGGGGTGGAAGCAAGGTTTTAAAGCCACATGTTTGTGCATGTCCTGGATGATTGGGAGAGATCATCTCAGCAGCACTGAATTTATCGATGACTCCAACATCATCAATATAATTTTGTAATCCTTGAGCTGAATCTTCATAGTTCGTTGGATCGTATAGATCTCTTCCATCAAGTCGATCAACGAGAGTCTTAAGATCATCAATCTCACCTGTTGTTAGGTCAGGGCAAGCTGCTGTCTTGGCCATCTTATAAAGAGACTTAACAGAAGAAGGAGATCTTTTTTCAAAATCTATATTTCTATGTTTATGAGTTAAATTAAGATTAACAACTTTCTTTGGCACACTAGAATCATGAGTCACTTTACAGGAGTGAGAATTAACATAGTAACTATCTGGTCTTTCACGATCTACAATCTTGTGACTGCCCGCTTTTAATTGCTCAGTGGAATTATCATGCTCATATAAAGAGCATGAACTCATTATGAGTGAGCCTAAGAGGAAACTTGAAAAAATGGAGTTACTTTTCTTTTTAGTCATCATGCTCAAAGTATAGCCTAAATAAATTCTAAACTCAGGACAGGCAAGAGATTCCATTAGTCTAACCTACTGAAAAGACAGTTAACTATAACTGTTTAATCATTTGACGGGGTGGTGAATATTTCAAAAGAAACCCTATTTATCTCTAAATCCCTTATAACTAAAACACTCCCCCCCTAACCTCAACAAAGGGTAGTAGATGACTTTAAAAAAGACGATCCTCGGACTGACTTTAGCAGTTATCGGCTTTTCAGGACTTTCTCAAGCCCAAGCCAAAAGCCCTTATCCCTACTCGCTAAAAAATTACGATAAACCTTCTAAAGGATGTTATCCCGTATCTCGTGTTTCTCTAACTGAAGCTCGCGATATTATTAGACTCCAAAAGCTGAAGCTTGTTGGTGCAGGTCCAATTGAAACAAGAACTCTCGGTGCCGCTTTAACATGGATGCATTATCTTAACGGTGATGAGCCTTTAAGAAGTGCCACTTGGAAAAGAAGAGACCCTTATCAAATCAGAATTGTTAGTGGAAATGGTTCTAGTGGACAAAGATGGGATCATATTCTTATTCGCAGAAATGGACACAAACAACATGGTGAAAGTGTTGCCCAACATGTTCATGAGCTCGCTCACCTTATAGGAAATAATGGTTCTTACCAACTCTATAGAAACCACATGAAAGGTTATGGGTACTGCCTTGTTTCTGGTTATTCTGATAACCGATTTAATGAACAATTCGCAGAAGTCTTTACTGCCTTTGTTACTGAACCTGCCCTTCTGACAAAGAACTCTTCCACTCCAAAAGCATGTAAAAGAGCTTTTGATTTTTTCGAGTCATGGTTTGATGCTGGAAATCGTGTACAAGAGTGTCTTTAAAAATAAAAAAGCCCCTATTCAGGGGCATTTTTTTATTTAAAAGAAATTTTTAATCAACAATTAGCGAGCAACACCAACTGCTTTTGTCTCTCTTAGAACCGTAATTTTGATCGTTCCAGGATAAGACATTTCCTCTTCAATTTTCTTTGCAATATCTCTGGATAGAAGAACTGTTTGTTCATCGGTTACATTTTCGTTTTCTACGAAAACTCTAACCTCACGACCACCAGAGATTGCATAGGAACGAGTTACTCCATCGAAAGAATTTACGATCTCTTCGATATCAGTAAGACGAGAAACATAAGATTCCATCATGGCCTTACGAGCACCAGGACGAGCACCAGAAAGAGCATCAGCTGCTGCCACTAAGTGAGCAAGAACTGATTCTGGTTTCTCATCATCGTGGTGGGCACGAATCGCATGAACGATATCAGGAGCTTCCCCATATTTTTTAGCAAAGTCGGCACCGATAACAGCGTGAGAACCTTCAGCCGAAGCATCAAGAACTTTACCGATGTCGTGAAGAAGAGCTGCTCTTCTTGCTTGCTTAACATTTAGACCCATTTCAGCGGCCATCGCTCCACACATAAAGGCGGCTTCAATAGCATGCTGATATTGGTTTTGTGTGTAAGAAGTACGCCAGTTTAGCGCTCCTACAAGCTTAAGGATTTCAGGGTGAATACCGTGAACTCCAATTTCCATTTGAGCTTTCTGACCTAGATCAAGAAGCTGCTTATCCATTTCACTCTTGGCCTTATCATGGAATTCTTCAATTTTTGCTGGGTGGATACGTCCATCAGCAATAAGTTTTTCAATCGTTCTTCTCGCAATTTCTCTTCTAATCACATTGAAAGAAGAAATTACGACAACTTCAGGAGTGTCATCAATAATAAGATCCACACCACAAATCTGTTCAAAGGCACGAATATTTCGACCCTCACGTCCAATCAGACGTCCCTTAACATCATCGGAAGGAAGATCTACTGTCGAAATTGTTTTTTCCGCAACATACTCACCAGCAAATCTTTGGATAGCTACGCCTACAACTTTCTTAGCTTCATTTTCGGCGTTCTCTTTAACTTCCTCTTCGATTCTTTTGGCCATTTTTGCGAAGTCGACACGAGCTTCTTCTTCCATGGTTTTTAAGAGTTCTGATTTAGCTTGGTCACGAGTCATACTCGCAACTTCACTTAGCTTTACAGAGATTTCATTTTGACGTTCTCTATACTTTTCGATTTCTTTTTCAACTCTTTTCTTGAGTTCACCAACTTCATCTTCACGTCGAGTTAGTGTTTCCATTTTTTCTTGAGTCTGTTCGAGCTTAGATTCAAGCTTCGCTTCTTTTTGAGTCAATTCTCTCTCTGTAGACTTAAACTCTTTCTCGCGATTACGCATTTCGTTTTCAAATTGCTGTCGCTCTTCTTTAATAATCTCTTTAGCTTCTTTTCTTGCCTTGTACTTAATGTCATTGGCAGACTCTTTAGCTTTTTCAATGATTTGGTCTCCACGTTGCTCTCTTTCTTTGAGCTCAACTTGGGCCTGACGATTTCTAATAAAGAAACCAAGTCCTGCACCCAAAACAAGAAAAAGGATAGAGGCCAAAATAACTGTCATATCCATTTTACTATCTCCTTAAAACCACTTATTTCTCTTTAAGAAATAAGGCTAAACCTCATAAACTTAACAATTCTCCAGCTATAAGAACTCCTTGCTCTGAAATCACTCCATCTAAGAGTTGATCATGCTCCTCGCAAGGAAGCTCAGCTTCAAACTGCTCACTATAGGCTATACCGATTTTTACTCCAGAGAAATTCTCTAAATATCGATCATAATAACCTTTCCCTCTCCCTAAACGATGACCTTCACGAGTGAAACATAGTCCAGGAATAAGGCAAATATCTGGTACTTCTTCAATAGCATCTATACTGGGAGCTCCAATTGATACCCCAAAATCACGGGTATATATCAGATCCTCCTGAGAGCATTGGCGAAATACCATTCTCCCTTCGGATAAATAGCTCGGGTAACAAAGCTTGATAAAACCTAGGTCAACAAGCGCAGAGTCCCAAACGACTTCATCTTTTAAGGGAGAATAAACTCCTAAATTTAGTATGGATTGATTTTTCTGAGAGGGAGAATTTTTCCAATAGTATTCGAGATAGGCTTTTAGCCACTCTCCTATTTGAATATCTTTTTTAACTCTTACCTCATGAGGTAGACTAAGAATTTCTTCTTTCTTAATCCTTCTCAAATCAGCCTTAGAGCTTTTACTCACATCAAAATCCAGTGAGTTCATTGATTGAAAAATAAATTACATCGTCGTTGGAGAAACATCCTCAATCAAATTGAGGGCTTCGCCAGCTTTCTCTTTTAAGTTATCGAGCTCTTCTTTATAGCTTTTTGAAATTTCTAAATTTTCTTGTGCCAGTTGCAAAGCAACGAGGAGGGCTACTTCACCTGAAGATAGCTGGGGAGCTTTATCCATTATTTTATTAGACTCTCTTCTCACGAGGTCTACTACATCGTGAGGAGATACAGATGACTTATCACCGTCTTTCTCACGAAGCTTAACTTTGTAACCTAGGATTTCAAATTCAATTTCACTCAATTGTTTATCCATATTTAAATTATACGCATCTATAAGCGTACGCCAAGGCCGAAATCTAGTAAACTAAAAATTTAGTTTAAAGGTCCCAAACCTTGTTCTATAGCTATCTTATCACAAATCAAGCAGTGCATTCAAATATTCATCAAGATCAAAAATATTTAGATCTTCGACGCTCTCGCCCACACCAATATAAGTTATCGGCACCTGAAGGCTCTGCACAATCGATATTGCGCTACCGGCTTTGGATGAACCATCGCACTTAGTGAAAATTAAACCACTTAAGTCCAATGCCTTATTAAATTCCTCGGCCTGACGAATGGCATTCTGACCAGTTATCGCATCGATAACGAGAAGTGTGTGATGAGGAGCTGTTTCATCAAGCTTCTTAAGGACATTTTTGGACTTGGTTAATTCCTCCATCAAATTTCCTTTAGTATGCAAACGCCCCGCAGTATCTAGTATACAATAGTCAGCTTCTTCATTCAGTGCAGTTTGTAACGCATCATAACCTACTCCACTAGGATTAGCCCCCTCTTTGGCACGAATCATAGTAGCTCCTGAACGATCACACCAAACCTGAAGTTGATCAACCGCAGCAGCTCTAAAGGTATCACAAGCACCCACCACAACTTTGGCCCCTTGTTGAGTAAGCTTTGTAGCTAACTTTCCAATTGTCGTGGTTTTTCCTGCACCATTAACCCCAACCACCATAATGACTTTAGTCTTTCCTTTATTTTCAGGATTAAATTCATATAAAGAGAGATCTACTCCGGCCTGAACAGGCTCCATTTTTTCTTTTAGGAATTGATGGAGAAAGTTTTTAAATTCCTTTTCACCGAATTCTTCATCTTTCGCCTTCTCCGTTAGGGCTTCCGTAAGCTCCATAGCTGTTTTAGGTCCAATATCTGCTCCATAGAGAAGCTCTTCAATCTCTTCAAGATCCTCATCAGAAAGACCTTTCCCTTTAAAAAGACCTCCCATTTTACCCCAAACTTGGGAACGAGAACGGCTAAGTCCTTTCTTTAAGCGCTCAGACCAAGACGGACCTTCATCTACTTTCTCAGTTTCTAAAGGAGCTGGCTCTTCTTCTGTAATCACTTCCGCTACAGAGGGCTCTATCTCCTTAGTGACTGGAGTAGTTGTCTCTTCTTTCTCTGATTCTATTTTTGAAGAAATCTCTTCTTCGAGTTCTTTGGGGGTGGATTTATCTTCTTTACTACCAAAGATTTGAGCACTTCCTGCTCCAACAAGAACAAGAGTAGAAACGATACCTACAAGGTCACCAATATTGGCGACAGCGTCGATACCTAAAGTATTATAAAGCTCCTGTAATAGCTCTAACATAGTTGAAACCTCATATTATTTATTTAGATTATTTAATGTCACGAAGGTTTGGCCATAGTACCCCTATTGCGCTAAAAATCAAGCTGAAGCACAAAGTAGAGTTCATCTGATTTGCATAGTCTAAGGCCTGTTTATGACGAATATTCCACTATTTAAAACCGTTGAAGCTCTTCGTAAATTCTTTGCCATTAATGACTTTTTAGAAACTCCAACTCCTCCAGTGGTCACTCATCCTGGAATGGAGACTCATCTTCATCCTTTTAAAGTGGAAAGTGTTTATAGACCAAACTCGATTCAGAACCTCTATCTGCAAACAAGTCCTGAATTTCACATGAAAAAGCTCCTCTCTGAGGGGTTAGAAAAAATATACAACTTATCTTATTGCTTTAGAGATGAGCCTAGCTCTGAAACACATCGATTCCAATTTCTTATGCTTGAATGGTATCGGGCCAATAGCTACTACCATGAAATTTTAGAAGACACCCTTAATCTCATTGAACACACTAGAATCTATCTCTTAGAAAATGGAATTGAAGTTAAAGAAAGTCTAAATATAGAGCACTACAGTGTTGATGATCTTTTTAAAGAATATGTTGGTCTTTCCATTTTAGAATATGCTCATATTGATCAACGTAATGAACTCAAAGATGCACTTAACCAACTTCACCCCAATCTTCTTCCTCATCATGAAGACCTTTGGCCATGGGAAGATTATTTTCATATGGCCTTTTTGAATTTGATTGAACCTCATTTTCAACAAAAAGACTTAGTAGTGGTCGATGAGTTCCCTGCACCACTAGCCGCTCTTTCAACTCTTAAGAAAGACGATCCACGAGTTTGTGAAAGATTTGAAATTTATATATCTGGAATAGAATTGTGTAATTGCTTTAATGAGCTCACTAAAATTGAAGAACAAAGAGAAAGAATGAAAGAAGAGGCTCTAAGAAAAAGGGAGCTCTACCAATACGAGCTCCCCGAGCCTAATATACTTTATCAAGCTCTAACAAAAGGCATTCCTCCATCAGCAGGAATAGCTTTAGGTGTAGAAAGATTATTAATGGGGCTACTCTCACCAGAGAGTGAAACCCCCAGTTTTTATCATTAGCAACCAGTCGCTTCTTTTAAAATACTTCTTCTCGATGTTTTTAAAAGCGTTCCCTGACCAAAATCAATTTCAAGAGACTCAACGATATTGCGTACACACTTTCCGTTGTATAGAAATGGTTTGATTTGTGTTTCTTTAGTTAAGGTAACCACAGCATCTGCAAAACCAAAGCGCGTTCTTATGGCCAATTGTTTGAGTTCATCAAGGCGATCAAGATCGCATCCTTGTGCAAAAGCCAATTCGTGCTCAACTTCAATTAAACCCTCTCTGTCATTCATAATATAGAAGTCTGTCATTTGAGTATGCATTCTCTCCTCAATAGGACTTTCCAATCCTACAGGTATGACGCATTTAAGTTCCTGTAGACTGATAGGAGATTTAATTTCAAATTTGTTGATATTAAAATCTCTGGATGCGCTTGCTTCGTTAATTAAGAAAATAGATAATACTGATAGTAATAGATTTTTCATTGTGCCCTCCCTTTAAATCTATGCCCTATAACTATCCCTTTCTTTAAAATAAATATAATTGTATATTTTCATTGCTGTGATAAAATATTTTTATGGCCCTACAACTTGATGATATTAAATATTTCCTTGCTGTTTCTGAAACTCTAAACGTCACTAGAGCATCAGAAGTATTGGGGATTACCCAACCCACCTTAAGCTACTCTATTAAAAGACTCGAAAAAGAAGTTAATGGTCAGCTCTTAATAAGGCTAAAAAATGGAGTTCAGCTCACACACTTAGGTTCAGAATTTGTTACAAAAGCCCATATCTTGATGAACCAATGGAATGAGTTACAAAAAATATCCGTCGAAAGAGAAGAAAAGGTCACTGGTGAGTATACGATAGGGCTTCATCCCTCTGTCGCCCTTTTTACTCTAGATCAATTTTTGCCAAAATTAATGACTGAAAACGAAAGCCTCACGTTGAAACTGGTACACGGCCTTTCTCGTGAAATCACAGAACAAGTCATTAGCTGGAAAATCGATTTTGGAATTGTTGTCAATCCCAAAGCCCATCCAGATCTTGTGATAAAAGAACTATGCCGAGACCAAGTAGGTCTATTCCAAAAAAAATCCTTACCTAAGTCAGCGAAAGAAACATTAATTTACGATGGAAACTTATTTCAAAGTAAGGCCGTAATCAAAAAGTTAAAAATAGCATTTAAAAAAGAAATCACTTCTGAAAATCTCGAAGTGATTGCCAAGATGACCTCCTTAGGAATAGGAGTAGGCCTTCTCCCCCAGCGAGTTGCAGCAGCTCACAAGAACTTATCAATGATTAAGGATTCTCCAACTCATATGGATCGAATTTGCCTCATCTATCGTCATGAAAAACAAAAAAGCTTCTCAAGTAAGACTATCATTCAAACGATCCAAGAAGGAAACTACTGAGGACTTGATTGAAGATGATTAAAAACTTCGTGGAGCTTAATGAGTATTTCAGATTTTACAAATTGATCTGGAACACTTTTAGCCCAGGCTTTATGAGCTAGAGGACTTGTCACCTTTCTCACTTCATTGGTCATCGCCTTTGGATACTTATTGGCCAAATCACTTGAAAATACAGCATACCAATCATAAATATCATCTCCGCTCTTTTTGAAGAGCTCATCAACAACTTGAAGGGTTCGCTCAGCGATCTCACGTTTGACAACGAAGAAATTTACTTTCGCTAGATTATCTTTAGATATAGATTTGTTAACAAACTTACTTAGAAAATCAACCGTAAAGTCCAGCACCTTAGGAGCGACAAGTCGGTCAAGATTCTGTAATCCCATATAGGTATTATCAAGCACAAGAGCACTATAAACTCCTTCTCGACTACCATTTTGAGAAAGAACATTCATCCAGCGTGAAACCTCTTCTCCACTGGGCTCCATTTGTCTTACCGACTTAACCATCTCTTGAATAAAAATATAGTTGAAACGATCGATCTGCTCTTTTTCGTAAGAGACTTCAACTTTTGGCTTTGTGTTCAGGCCGATTACACTCTTTGCATTATTTTTAATTTTTGGAATTTCAGGTAACTCGATGACACTTGGAGCCTGTCCTAGAAGATTAGTTGTTAAGTCCTCTCCTAAGAGACGGTTTAAAGTAGGACGCATATTTTCTTTAAGATTTTCAAGAAATGAAGCTTGCACAGAACTTGTGCTTAAAGATAAAAATAAAAAGGCTACTGCAATCTTTTTCACGGTAAAGACTCCCCATAATATTGAAATCAGATCAATTAATTCATTATGGGAACTATTCTACTCGAAAATAAGAAAAAAAATAGGTTGCAGCTTTATACTAGTCTTAGTTGAGAGTTCGACCGACTTTCAGTTTATCACCTTCCACAACTTCACCAATGAGATCATACTCATGAACCTCATTCACACGAACCTGAACAATATCACCTTCAGCTAAGCCTATCCCGTTGACTTCGTTAATGATAACACAGCCATCAATGTCAGGAGCTTGCCCTTCATGACGACCTTTTAATAGAAGATCGGTTTCTTCATGCTTTCCTTCAACTAATACAGAGATCGTTTTTCCTATAAATGATTCATTGAGCTCTTCAGAGATATCCTTTTGAACTTCATATAATCGATCAAAACGCTCATCTATAACTTCCTGAGGAACCTTATCTTTTAATCGATATGCTGGTGTCCCCTCTTCATCAGAGTATCGGAAAATACCAAGGTGATTAATTCTGGCCTTCTTAACCCCTTCAATGAGCTCTTGAAAATCTTCCTCTGTCTCACCAGGAAAACCTACAATGATTGAAGTACGAACAACAATCCCTGGATTCTTTTCTCTAAGTCTTAATATGCGTTCAAGAATTTTCTCACCTGTAATTTTACGATTCATTCTCTTTAGTACGCGAGATGAGAAGTGCTGCACAGGCATATCTAAGTATGAACAAATCTTCTTAGATCGTGCCATAAGATCGATAACTTCATCTGTTAACTCATCTGGATAAAAATAAAAGAGACGAATCCAGTCGAGCCCCTCAACTTCTTCAAGTCCAGTTAGTAACTCGTAGAGGTTATTATTTTCATCAAGATCGACCCCATAATCAGATAAGTCTTGAGAGATTAAGTTAAATTCTCTAACTCCCGTATTAACGAGATTCTTCGCTTCCTGTACAAGTGATTCAACAGAACGAGATCTCAATCTCCCTCGTAAGGTTGGAATAATACAAAAGGTGCAATTACGATTACAGCCTTCCGAGATCTTTAACCATGCTGTATAGAATGGTGAAGTATTAGTTCTAGGATCATATTCAGTATGGATAAATTTCGGAATTTCAACATGACTTTTAGCTTCAAGCTTACCGTCTTCCATCGCCTTAAGTAGAGGAACAATCTTATTGTATTCTCCAGTACCAATAATAAGATCGACCTCAGGAAGATCTTGCTCAAGTGCTCCACTATAACGTTGGGCCAAGCAACCACTCACAACGAGGGCCTTGCATTTTCCTAATTCCTCATTTTTAAAGTCGGCCAATTCTAAAATGGTATCAACACTTTCCTTTTTAGAGGCTTCAATAAAAGAGCAAGTATTCACAATAATCACTTCAGCATTTTCTGGTTCTTGGCTAATCGTAAAACCAGCAAGACCCATATGGCCTAGCATAACTTGAGAGTCCACAAGATTTTTAGAACAACCTAAACTTGTAAAATAAACGCTCTTTTCTAAGAACTGCAATGCATCCGATGTTGTATTCATAAATTTACCTAGCTCAATTAATTTTTTAATCCCTCTTATTAAGTCATATTCATCAATAATCATAGACTTATGAAATTTATACTTGTCCAAAATTCTCTTTAATTATGTATTTTCAATACGTTGTATAAATTCCAGTCGGGCCTTATAATGAAGGGCACAAGATTTCTAACCAAGGACGGACGTTGAAAAACTTATTTTATTGGATCCTTTGCCTAGTAGGGTTAACCTCTACATCTTGCTCGAGCTCACTGACTTATCCTCCTTCTAAAAAACTCATCGCTGAATATAGAAAGAAGCTAGAAGTTGATCCTAATTTCGTACGAGATATTGATCTCAATCGCTTGGAAGAAAATGAAAGGCAGGCCTTAATATATCTACAAGCTGAAAGCTTTGAAAAAGCTGGAAATGATAAAGCTGCCTGCGATCGCTATAAATATTTATCAGGAGACAAATCATTTCCTAACGCTCAGTTATCTTTAATCAAGTCTTTAAAAGTTTGCGATTATATTAGCTTAAAGAATATTTTGATTTTGAATACTTCTCTCAAAGATGTTGAGCCAGCTTTTAGAAAACTTTTCCTAGAAAACTCTATCAACTTAGCCGAGAAAAAAGACCAGCTTGAGTATCTTGTTAATTTCGGAATAGAGTATACGTCTTATATTGAAACCAAGGAAAAAAAAGAAAAACATCTTCTCAAACTTCTAAAAAGAGTTGGAAATAAAACAGAATTGAAAGAAATTGTTCAATCTAAATTAAATGATCTTTCACCTCGCTTTATTAAAAAACCCAATATAGATCAATACTATGATGTGGGACGTGACTATGCTCGAGTCAGAAAATTTAAAATGGCTCGTAACTTCTATAGAAAGTATTTTAATAATCAATCCATTCCACTAGAAAATAGAATCAAAGCCTATTACCAATATGCCTTTAGTTATAAGTTACAAAGGGATAAAAAATCATTTGCGATGAGGCTTGAGTCTCTTATCAATTGGATTGAAAAACAAAAGCACTGGCAAATCCAGCCTGAAGTTATTAAAAAGTATTGGGAATTAAGAATCGAGATGTCTAAAGCTTTTTGGACTGTTGACTATAGAACAAAGGCTTCTAAAGAATTACTTCTCGTCGTTCAAAATGAAATAGCCCCCGCCTCAATCAAGGCAACGGCGTACCTAACACTAGGTCTAATTGAACTCGAAAAAAAGAATAATGATAATGCTGAACAATATTTCTTATCAGGACTTCAACAGACATCTATAGATGAAGATACACTTCAGGACCTCTCTTGGAATCTTGCATGGAATTACTACATCGATTATAAGCTTCAAAAGGCCAAGAATATTTTTCTCCAATCCATCAATAAGAGTGCCGATAATTCATTCAAGAGAAAACTTAGCTTTTGGTATGCCAAGACTTTACAAAAACTAGGTCAATTAGAAGAAGCTAACGACTTATGGAATGAGATTCTGTCTGAAAGCTCTTTTGATTACTATGGGATTATTAGTGCTTTAGAACTAAAACATAAGTTGCCTGCGATTAATGAAAAAATAGCATTGGAAGATCGCTATACTCCAAGTCAAACCGATTATCCTATTTTAGACTGGCTCGTTGCCTACGAGAACTGGGAACTTGCTGAAGAGTTTTTGAAAGATCTTCAAAGTCAAAAGAATAGTCAAAGTAAAATAGAAGAAGTCCTCCCTCTCTATCATTTTGCACGCTGGTATGATGGAGGAATCTTCAAATTCTATAAAATTGACCATGAAGTCCGAGATGAATCACTAAATGAGCATATTCTAGCGGCTTTACCAACTCCCTATAAAGAAGAGTTTATAAATGCGGCCAATCGTTTTGGTCTACCAGCGAGCTTTCTTTTCTCAATTGCAAGGCAAGAATCATCATTCAATGAAAATGCGAGAAGCTGGGCAGATGCCTTTGGAATTCTTCAAGTTACACCAGAAAAAGCGAAAAGCTATGCAAAGAAATATAGAATCCCCTATTCACACTACACAGATCTTTATAAGCCTGAGGTTAATATTCCCATTGGAACTGCTTTGTTAAAAGACCTATTGGAAAATGGAAGAGGAACTTTCTTCTCTTCTGTTGCTAGCTACAATGCTGGAAAAAAGCCTGTTAATAGTTGGTACAAAGTTCGCTTTAGGGAAGATCCTATAGAGTTCATCGAAATGGTGCCCTATCGAGAAACACGGAAGTATTTAAAGCTCGTATTCAGAAACTTAATTACTTATGAAAGATTACTAGGCAAAGAAGTTAAAATAGACAGAGACTTTTTAGAAAAGAAGCTCCTTGATTAACGAGAAATTCTCGTATTCTCAGGAGCTTTAAATTCAAAAGTATTTTTAGAAACTTCTGTATTAACCTTTATATGATTGAGGTTAATGGTCATCTTCTTATCATTATCTAATGTGATCTCAACTTTCTTTAAATGGGAAAAAAGCTTCTTGCCGTCAAAGTGAAGATTTGCAGATTTAATCTTCATTTGATTTAAACCTTCTTTAGTAAAAGCAAGAAGTACACTTCCCTCTTTTTCCTTCACTTCATAGATAGCATTAGTTTTCAAACCCTTTTCTAATGAATCGAAAAATTTACTAATGGGAACACTCTTAGTTTTATTGACGGTCAGTTCCCCAGGAACATCATCAAATACAGGTGGAGTATAGAAGTAAGTTTCAAATGGATTCGAAACGAAAATAGTTTTTTCATTTCCAGTAGATTCCATTCTTATACGACCAGGATACTGATAAGTAATATTACCTTGTGACTTTAACGTCTTTCCCGAGAGAACACTTTTCTCTTCTTTAATAAATTGAGCTTGAAAGGTCTTAGGTAGAAAAGACGTCTTTGTCTTGGCCATAAGACCTCAGGCCAAGACAGACAGAATAAGTAGTGGCTTAAGAAAACTTGTCATAACAATCCTACCTATTGAAGTTGAACACTTACCGCTTTTGAAACACCTGGCTCTTGCATCGTTACTCCATATAGAGTGTCATTAAGTTCCATTGTTTTCTTATTATGCGTAATCAGGATGAATTGAGACTCTTTACTCATTTCTCTTAATAATTCATTAAATCGTCCAACGTTAGCGTCATCTAGAGGAGCATCAACCTCATCGAGAAGACAGAATGGACTAGGCTTCACTAGGAAAATAGAGAAGATCAAACTTACTGCTGTCATAGCTTTTTCACCACCAGACATTAGGTTGATATTCTGCATTTTCTTACCTGGTGGCTGAGCAATAATTTCAATACCACATTCAGGGTCATTAATATCGCCGGTTACTTTAAGCTGAGCACTCCCCCCGCCAAAAATAATTGGGAAAACTTTTCTAAAGCGTACATCCACTTCTTCAAAAGCAATCTTAAATCTTTGCTTAGATTTCTCATCAATATGAGCAATTGCTGTTTCAAGATCTTCTAGAGACTTCTTCAGCTCTTCCTCTTGGATCTTTAAGAAATCAAAACGTAGCTTTTGTCTTTCGTAGTCTTCAATGGCCTGCCAGTTAATCTCACCAAGTCGATTGAATTCCATTCTAAAGTTTTTAAATTTTGACTCACAATCTTTAAGATCCTGACCATAGCGACGGTTAAACTCATAGGGTTCAACCTCAATATCTTTTGGACCTTCTTCAGTCTCCATAATATACATAGTTGTAAGATCATGAAGTCCTTCAAGGTCTTCTTTTTCAAACTCTAGGAAGTTAGCTATGGCTTGACGAAGGTCAACTCTGTATTTCTCAAAAATGTTACGAACGATTTGTTCTTCTTCTTCGATAATACGAACTCTTTTTCCTTCAAGTTCAACCATCGTTTTTTCAGCTTTATTAATTTCGGTATTAAGTTTTTTAACTTTATCTTCACGCTCTTGCATCGCAAGTAGAAGTTGAGAAAAGTTATCTTTCAATACACCAAGAACATCTTCCTTATCCTGAAGAGATTCTGCTGTATTTTGATTAGACTCTTCTAGGTCATTCAGATCATTCGTTATGGTTTCAATTTCATTTTTATAATTTTCAATCTGCTCATCAATGGAATCAAGTCTCTGATTTTGTCGCTCAATCTGACCTTCGACATCATTTAACTGGCTCGTTGTATTCTCAATTCTTTCATTAAAGGATTTTGCTGCCACTTGCTTTTCAAGTAGCTCTTCTCTTTTTTGAGAATAGTCATCACGTAAAAGAGACACAGCCTCTTCAATTTCCTCTACACGTGAAACAAGCTCTTCATTCTGAGAAGCTAATTCTTCTTTCTTAGATCCTATCGATTCTTCATTTTCTAATAATTCAAGTCTTTGCTTTGAAATCTCAGACTTACGATTAGTTAGAATATCCAGTCTAGCGTGCCCTGCTTCCATATTGGCCAACTTAGACTCGAGAGCAGAAGTTAAAGAAGCTGCTTCTGATTTCTTATCAGAGAGATCATCTCTTAACTGATCGTGACGAAGAACAAGGTTATCAAGATCATCTTTCTTAAATCCAACTTTCTCTTCAAGTAGAGGAATCTCATTTTGAAGAGAATCTACAATCGTAGAGAGTTCTGCAATTCTATTATTTCTTTCAACAACTCCATTGCCTTGCTCATTGGCTGATGCAAAATCAAGAAGAAGTGCACCTTTCTCATTCTTAATCACTCTCTTTCCATTGAAAGAAGAGATTGCTTTAAAGGAAACTTCATCAGATAGGCTCTTTGCCTTTTCTAGCTCAAGCTCCGGAACGAGGTAATAACCGAGAAGGAATGGCTTAAGCTGAGCTTTAAGCTCTGACTCAATTTCAAGAATATCAATAATATTAACAATTCCCTCAAATTTTAACTTCAGTCTTTCAATCGTTTCTTCTGTTGCTACAGATGAATCACCGGATAAAAGAACATCTAAACCTAGCTCATGATTTCCTTCAAGCCAGGTATAAAGTTCATCAGTGCTTCCCTTGTGCCCAACAGCTACATTGAGGAAATCTTTCAATAACGACTGTACTCCAGCGGTATACTGATCATCACATTTGATTAAATTTCCAAATAGAGTAAAACCTTGAGGATGATCTTCAAGTATTTTGGCAATCCCCTCTTTTGTCCCCTCAAGTGATTCATTAATTTCTATAAGAGATTGAAGCTTACTTTCATTTTGAATGAGTTCTCTTTGTTTTGATGTAAGAGCCTGCTCTTCTCCTTTAAGTTCAGTCTTTAAGGTATCGATTTGCTCACGTAGAGTTACTTCTTCCTCTGCCAATTCTTCAGCTTTGGCCTTCGCTTGAATAGAGGCTTCTCTTTCGTCAGCAATATCCTTTGAAACTCCAGAGTATTGTTTCTCAAGGGCTTCAATTTCAGTAGTAATATCTTGCAGGCTTCCAGCAAATTCCTCAAGTCGAGAAGTATTTCTAAAAACCGTTTGCTCAACTTCATTTAGTTCAACACGATTATTCTCCAACTCTTCACGGGCTTGATCTAAACTTTCAGACCTTAGTTCCAGCTCTTCTTTTAAGTTCTCAACCGTTTCTTCCAATTCTGAAAAGTCGAAACCTTCTTCTCTTTGATCTTCAAGTCTATCAAGATCAGATTTAAGTTGCTCTAAACGCTCTTGTCTATTTTCAACTTCTGCTTTTACTTCTTCAGCTTCTTTTTCTTTTTGAGCAATTAAGTTTTCTTTTTCCGTTAAACTCTTTGCCAGATAATTTAGCTTCTCTTCTGCAGCAGCGAGAGTTCGAGAAACGTCGTTATATTCTTTCTGAAGTTCTTCAATTTTAGAAGTTTGCTCATCTTTTTGAAGTCTCTCATCTTCAAGTGAAATTTCTAAACTATTCTTTTCCACTCTCCAGTTCTCTAATTCAAGCTCAAGCTCATTGAAGCGCTGATGGTCTTCGCGGTAGGCTTTTAAGAAATCAAAAACTTTATGAGAGTTAACGACTAATTCATTTCTTCTGATTTTTTCTTTAAGAGAACGGGCTCTTTCGGCTTTTTCGGCTTGCTTCTGTAGTGAACGTAAGTTCTTTTCGATTTCAATCTGAAGATCATTTAAGCGAGAGAGGTTTGACTCAGTTGCTTCAATCTTACGAAGAGACTCTCTCTTTCTTGCTTTAAATTTTGTAATTCCAGCAACTTCTTCAATCATCACACGACGTTCTTCAGGTTTTGCCTGAACAAGTCTATTAATTTCCCCTTGAGCGATAATAGAATAAGATTTGGCTCCAGCCCCAGTATCCATGAATACTTCTTGAATATCTCTAAGACGAGCCGGCTCACCATTAATACGATATTCAGTCTCACCATTTCTATAAAGCTTACGAGTCAACTGAATCTCTGAAGGAGAAGCTACTTTATTACCAATATGAATATGCTTACCAGTATCATTTTCTAGGACAAGAGTAGCCTCTGCAAAGGCACCAGGATTATACTTAGATGAACCAGAGAAGATCAGATCACGCATAGACTTACCACGTAAGTGCTTAGCAGACTGCTCACCCATCACCCAAAAAAGGGCATCTACAATATTTGACTTACCACAGCCGTTTGGACCAACGATACCGGTGATCCCGTCATCAAAATTGATCGTAGTTCTATCCTTAAAGGACTTGAAGCCTTGGATGATTAGTCTCTTTAATCTCACAATCTCTTCCTATGTTGTGTGTATGTGTTATGCGTTGTGTGTCGGTTTGTGTATTCCTTAGCATATAAAATGCATGACAAAGTGTACAAGATTATTTGAGCTTTTTGAAGGCCCAAAAGCTTTCTATGTCTGCGAAAAAACAATTTAAGATCAATTTTTCTTCATTCATGACGCAGATCAAATACTCCTTCTTTCATCACCAGTCTGCGTCACAACACTTGCTTTTGCTAATGCTTAAAAAGTAACGTAATTTCTCTCCCACTAAATTTTTATGGAGACCCTCATGATCAATAGAAGCTTATTCGCAATTATCTTACTCTTTTTGGCCTTAAATATTCATGCAATGGATTTCAAAGTCGGACTCTGGAGCAAAGAAAATTGTCGCCAACTAGATCCTGTATGCTTACCTCAAGCCCTCTACCCCATTGAAGAATACTCTATGCAAGAGCCTCCTCTTAACTCAGGCCGCAGACTTATCATTCAAAAAGAAGATTACACGGCCAGAATTCTTTGGACTAAAAAAGAAGACAATGGTGGCTACTATTCTTTTCAAATTGAGCTCTATAATCATGAAGGAACACTCATTACACAGTGCGCACGTTATGAATCATTAGATAGTTTTGAAAGCGCTCCTGTTGGCTCTTGCTCAGGGACAGACCCTAACCTACAGAAAATAGTTGGTATAACCGTTTACCTTCCTTAATTGTATTTCAAAACCCACCATAAGCAGTCGAATACAATCTCTGTTTTCGACTGTAAATTACTGAAATAGTTATACTTTTCTTAAAGTCCTTTTAATTTACTGTATCCTTTACTTAATTCTTCTTACATTGTTGTCTAATCAACTTTCCTCATGATAGTTACTTTCTACTTAGGAGGGCCAATGAGTTTAGCGAAATCAATCGTATTTCTTACAACGATTCTTTGCGTATTTAATACTTCAGCATTTAGCGAAGAAATCATCGTAAATACTAAAGATGGTGTAACCTCTTTTGGCATCCAAATCGACTTTCCTGAACACTGTAATCAAAGAGAGTATCCTGCTGTAATGCTAGTTGCAGGAACTGGCCTCTACTACAGAAATGTTTCTTTAGGAATTGGCGGAACGGAGAGGGATCTTGTTTTCAAAGACCTTTCCAATCGAATCACGCAAAACTATTGTGTTGCAACGATTCGCTATGATTATCGTGGCGTAAGTTGTGATCTTGTCGACCGACCAGCTATTGAACGTTGTCTTGATGAAGATATCCGCTCAAGCTTAACGGCCAAAACGTTACTTGAAGATATTCAACTTGTTTACGACACGGCCACATCTCATCCTAAAATTAATGGAAAAAAAATAAGCATGCTTGGCCATAGTGAAGGCTCAATTAATATTTCTAGAATGGTTGCTAGAAAAAGCGTCTCCCCTCTTGGAGTTGTTTTCTTTGGTGGCGTTACGGAAAGTCCAAAATCACTTGTACGTTGGCAGTTTGTAGATCGTTCTGTTGATTATGCCTTTGCAATGGATACCGACTCTGATGACATTTTAACTAATCTAGAAATAATGAAAGGATATGATAACTCTCAATTTAATGGAGTTGTTCCTATTCAAACTCTTCTCAGCCCAACTGGGGTATGGAATCGTTTTGGACTAAAGACCTCTTTTACATATCAGTTCTCATTTGTCGTTGCTAATTCTTTGATTCAACCAGATCACAAGCCTTATATCCAAAATGATGTGGTCTTCTCTGGTTATGGATGGTGGAAGAAGTGGTTTCTAGATGACACATCTGTTGTAGAAAATTTAAAAGATTTCACTGGAGCTATTACTTACTTCAATGGCTCAATTGATTCACAGGCACCTAGCCGTCAACAAATGGAATTCTTAGCAGACAATATTCATATGATGAAAACAATTCCAGAGTTTAAACTTTTTGAGGGCAAGGGGCATTCCTTAAGTTCCCATCCTCTTTACGGACCTATTGACGAAGATATTGCAGATGAAATGGCTGCTAAGCTTGTCGAACCTCTCATCTAAACTATGAATCTTCTGAATCGAAAACTTATTTTAAGCTTTTTGATCCTCTACTTTTTTAATGGCTTCTCTCATATTTTTGCCTTTTCTATAAAAGAGAAATCCGTTTCTGAAATCCATAAGGCCCTAAAAGAAAATATCACCACTTGCGAAGAGATCATTACTCAAACTCTTGATGATATATATCATATTGATTCTCCTCAAAATGATCTCAATATTTTTCTAAGTCTGAATCCCCATGCTTTAGAAAAAGCACGAAAGCTAGATCAAGAATCAAAAAATTCTAAAGAATTAAAAAAACTTCACTGCATTCCAATCGCGCTAAAAGATAATATCAATACTTCCTTTCTCCCAACAACAGGAGGAGCTCTCGCTGATTCAAGACCCGACTATAATGCATTTATTGTAGAAAAAATTCTTTCTGAAGATGCCATTATTATTGGAAAAACAAATCTTCATGAGTATGCGCTCAGTTTTAAAGGTTTTAGTCTTCTTGGGGGCCAAACGCGTAATGTTTATAATACTCAAAGAGGACCTGGAGGTTCATCCTCTGGAACAGCTTCTGCTGTAGCTGCAAGCTTGGCCACAATTGGAATAGGAACCGATACAGGTGGCTCAATTAGAATTCCCTCTAGCAATCAAAGCTTAATCGGCTTAAGGCCATCATTAAGACTTATTTCTCAACATGGAATTATGCCTCTATCGCCTTTTCAAGATACGGCTGGACCGATCTGTCGAGTGGCTTCAGATTGTGCCCTAATGATGCAAATTCTCGCTCAATATGACAGCTCTAATATGAGTAACCATAGAGCACAGTTTGATATTCAATCTTCTCTAATGAAGAGTGAACGAGATTATTTACAACATTTTAATATTGATCAATTTCATTCTTTACTCGATGATCATGCCTTAAAAGGAGCAAAGATAGCTGTCGTTCCTCTACTCTTTGGAGACAATCCAAAGGTTATCAAACTCGCTCAAGCGGCTATTGCTAATTTCACAAAAGCCGAAGCCCAAGTCACTCAAATTGAAATTCCTCATCTTAGAAAAATGTTAACTGAATACAATTCAATTTCCGCTTTAGAGTTTTCCTCTGCTCTGACTCGATATCTTCAGACCTGGGATTCTACCCAAGATAAACATCCTCGAAGCTTTGATGAAATTTACAATGCCTCTTTATTTTCAACCGATTCACAAACTACGATGGACTTCTATTTTCAATATGGACAGGCTCCTCAATCACATCCTGAATATATTAAGAACACAGTAGAGAGACCTCAGTTCATTCGTCCAATTTTTAAAAAGCTTTTCACCGAATATGACGTTCTAATCTACCCAACGATTACTGGCCTTCCAGGAATATTAGGAGAAAGCCCAACTTCATCTGGGCCAGCAAATAAACTAAGCCCTTTTAGTGGTCATCCTACCATTACCATGCCTATTGGTTATGCTTCAGATGAAATCAATCAAGTCATTTACCATGATCTTCCAGTGGGTCTTGAACTTATGGCAGATGAATTTCAAGAAATGAAACTTCTTCAATATGTTCACTCCTACCAAAAACAATTTAGTCCTCGAAAATCTCCTGACTTTCTTCACTTATAATTTTCAAAATATTTTGAGATCGCTTTTTAGAAATTTTTAAGCTCTAGATTTTGAGCAAAAAAAAGCCTGTAGATTTCTCAACAGGCTTTTTTATAAATGGTCGGAGCGACTGGATTCGAACCAGCGACCCCCTGCTCCCAAAGCAGGTGCGCTACCAAGCTGCGCTACGCTCCGTCTGAATTTTTCTTGGTCTGTGTTTTATAGTGGACAGCATTAGTTTTGTCCATCCCTTTCTTTAAAGAATTTTTGGGCATGGCGACATGCTAGAGATCGATGGCTATTTTCTTTTTTCCAATCGGGTATCATGGCCACTGTCTTGCCCTCTGCATCGGCACCTTCAGCTATAAAGACGGGGTCATAACCAAAGCCCTCTTCCCCTTTTATAGAGTGTGAAATTTTTCCCTTCATTCTTCCTTCAAAGAAGAATACTTCACTATCATTTAGATAAAAGCAAAGGACGCAAACAAAATAAGCTGAGCGTTCAGAATCAGCCACATTTTCCATTCTCTTTAAGAGTAATTCATTCCTTTGTTGAGAAGTTAATCCATCACCTCCAAAACGTGCCGTATGAATCCCCAGCTCCCCAGGTAAAGCATCTACAACAAGGCCAGAGTCATCGGACATAACCGGCTTACCAAATTCTTCATAGTAAGCTTTGGCCTTCTTTAGGGCGTTTTCATTAAAGGTTGTCCCATCTTCGACAACCTCTATTTTATTTGGAGCTGCTGTTATTGAAACGACATTCTTATCAAAAAGCTCTGAAAACTCTTTCGCTTTATGCTCATTACCTGTCGCAAGAAGCAATTCTATACTCATGCTAAAACCTTATCCTGTGCTTCAAAAACTACTTGAAGTGAAGACTCAGCAGCTTCTAATAATCCGGCAAGGTGATCCTTAGAAAAAGGATTACCTTCTGCTGTTCCTTGAATTTCAATAAACTCACCTTCTCTCGTCATTACTATGTTCATATCTGTTTCACAGCTGGAATCTTCTTCATAATTAAGATCAGCAATTACTTTTCCCTCTTTACTCACGCCCACACTAATTGCTCCCAATTGAGTTTTAATAGGGTTTTCTTTGATCACACCTTTTTCCATCAAGTTCTTGATTGCCAAGTTCAATGCGACATAGGCTCCAGAAATAGAAGTCGTTCTTGTTCCTCCATCAGCAACGAGAACATCACAGTCTACCTGTATACTAACCTCTCCAAGTTTTTCTAAATCAACAATGGCCCTAAGACTTCTTCCAATCAGTCTTTGAATTTCATAGGTTCTCCCTCCTACCTTGCTTCTTTCACGACGGCTTCGGGTATGAGTTGCTCCTGGTAGCATATTATATTCAGCGGTAACCCAGCCTTGTCCTTTTCCTTTTAGCCATGGCGGCACACTATCTTCTACGATTGCTGTGATATGAACTTTTGTATTACCAAATTCAGCAATTACAGAACCTTCTGCGTAGGGATTAATATTAGGAGTAAAAGTAACTTTACGGGGAGTTGAGCGCTCAATAATAGACATTGGATATCCTTGATTGTGATGATAATTATGATTAGATTAACAAATGGCCTTGCACTTTAAAAGAATTAACATGGAAAGAGCTATGCAAACTCTACATTTACCGACAGTCGACTCCACTCAGTCTTATATTAAGAATCATTTTCAAGATTTACGTAGTCCAATTCTTGTCTCTACAAGTAAGCAAGATGCTGGACATGGAAGACGAGGTAGTCAATGGCGTCATCTCGAGAATGCTCTTGCCTTTAGTTTTACCTTAGAACCAAATCAAACTCTAACTCTTACTCCTTTAGAAATAGGCTGCTTTTTGGCCAAATATTTTAGTCCTCACCTCTTACTCAAATGGCCAAATGACTTAATAAACACTAAAGGTGAAAAAGTCGGTGGGATTATTTGTCAGCTCGTTGAAGGAACTATCGTTGCAGGAGTTGGAATCAATTTATATGTGACAGAAGAAGAAAGGCGAGAATTTAATTTTCCATATCCAGTAGGCGGAATCTTTGAAGAAAAGCAAGAGTGGCAATCCGACTTTGCCTCAACACTTCCATGTGAAATTTACAAATCACTTCTTACAAAAAGAATGGATGAAAAAATAATTCAGGAAGAATTCAAAAAATACTGCTTTCATCTAGATCAACAGGTGACTATTACAGATCATCAAAACTCTTCTCAAGGCAAGTTTATAGGAATATCAACCTTTGGAGAGGCTCTTTTAGAAACAGAGGGCGCAATTCAAAAAGTTCTTACTGGTAGCTTAAGACCTAGTTAAGCGAATGTTTACTCATCACTTTTTGAGAAACCTCTTTAACTTCTTTCCTAATAAGATTCTCTGCAAGATCAGGAATAATCTCCCAAGCTACTTTTTCTGCTGTTGTAGTATTTGACTCTTGCAGGGCTTCTTTGACACTCTCTTGAACAATCTCTTTTATAAGAGGCTTGAGCTCATTGAGAATTTCAGTCTTAATTTGTTGAGCGAGTGAGTCTCTATCGACCTTTTCTAACTTAGGCCCAACTTCACGGGACTCGACTTCAAGTTTTGGTCCAACTTCTCTTTCTTCGCTTTCTAATTTTGGACCGATTTCGTTAAGGTTGCTTAAAGCATCTAAGGTCGCTCTTGAGCTCTCATCAAGTTCAGTAGTTTTTGGTTCTTCACTTATTGGAGTATGCGCTGAAATTTCATAATCTTCTTCATCTTCTTCTCCCAAGCTCAGAAGTTCTGCATCAGATTCACCATCTTCGATCTCTTCACTTACAGATTCGCCACTTGAGTCTTCTACATCTGCTGCCCAAAATTCATCTGGTGAGATATCATCATTTATTGAATTGATTAAGTCAGGACTATCTTCACTAGGTCCGATAATAAGCTGAGGATCAGTTGCATCTAGATCTTCATCATCGGAGTAATCATCATCCATATCTAATTCATCTAGAGAAGTGAGTTGAGGCTGTCTATCTGTGTCTTCTGCTGTTTCGTCTTCTTTTTCATCCTCTAAGCTTAGACTTGGATAATCGAGGTCTTCAGAGTCGGGAAGACTTTGTTCTTCACCTTCAACTTCATTTTCAGAAAAATCCGCCGGTAAAGTGATCTCTTGTGTCAGGTCTTCACTGTTAATATCACCTTCTTCATCTCTATTTTCGTCTTCAATATCATCATCATTTTCATCTGAAAGGAGATCAGAATCATCAAAAGAAATTTGCTCACTTGACTCTAAGGATGGCCCAGCAACAAGTTCATCAATCTCTTCATCTGAACCTTCAATAGAAGGTGGGAAAAGAGTACTTTCCTCATCCTCATGTGAGGATGATGCCCCAATAACCTCAGGAACACTCATCCCCCAGCCGGCCATTTCTTGCCTGAGAGGATTTTTATTGTCGACCTCTTGAAGATCTTCAATTCCAACGGACTCTTCTTCATTGTCATTGATAACATCTGGAGCGGCCATGCTCCATTCATCACTATCAAAAGAGTCTTCATTTTCTTCTTCACCTGAATGATCTTCATCAGCTTCAGAGAAAATATCTTCATCCATATCAATATCTGACTGTGGTGATGAAACAAATATATTTTCTATTTTTTGAATGAACTTCGAGCTTTCAAAAGGCTTAACAATCTTATCTGAGAAACCAGCATCCTCTAACTCATTATCATCCACGCTATCAAAGGTTCCAAGCATGGCCATAATATGAATATTCGGATTATCTTTTTTAATCTGTTTAGTAAGATCAAGGCCTGTCGCTGTTTCTGAAAGATTATAATCGAGTAAAACGAGTTGATAATCATGAGTACCAACTTTTTCTAAAAGCTCTTGTTCACTATGAGCAGAATCAAGAATATAATCTTTATTCGCTAAAGTGATACTAATTACTTTTTGAATTGTGGGACTGTCATCTGCGACTAATATTTTATTTTCCATAGCTAACCTTTTGATTATTCTCGCCTAAACTCGGCGGCTAATCAATAGCTACAGAAGTATTCGAATTAATAATTCGGAAAATCCACACCATAACAGAGTAAATAGGTAGACTAAAAATTCAAAAGAAGGGCTGACTGGTTATCCATATTCCCTCTTTTATTCGCAAGATCAAATAACATATCAATTTTATCAGATGATTTTGTTCCTTCTGATAAGATTATGTCTTTTATCTCTTTATGATTTACTCTTGCGTAAACACCATCACTCAATAATAGAATTCGATCACCACTGTTGACTCGCACCTCTGATATATTCAAGTGAAGATCATTAAAGAGACCAAAACCAGATGCAGGTGCAGTAACAAATTCTTTATCGTAGAAATCTCCACTAATGAATTCAAAGTTATCCGGATTAGAAATGACCTTCATATTTCCCTTACTGTAAATTAGGCCCAAACAATTTCCAGTAGCAGCGAGAGTTAATATATTTTCAGCTTGAGAAATAGCTATACAAGAGGCTCCCCCCTTTGAGTCCATTTCTTTATCTTTATTTTCTTTTTTGAGAAGAAAATGAGCATACTCCATTGCATTGATGAGAGCATTTCCCTCAAGAAGATATTTAGGGCTATAAAAAAATGGAAGTGTTGCTTCAGGATCCCCAGCTATCCGAGTATAGAATTTCTTAATTGTATCTAAAACTAAAAAAACGGCTTTATCTCCAACAGAAGAGCCTCCAAAACTATCAAATAACATATAGAGCTTATTCACGAGATCAACTTCAACATTATCCTCATTTATTTGAAGATAGGGGCCTTTATCAGTGCGAGAAGCATAACTTTTTAAATCTATCATTTATCTTCCTAATCTAGATAATCTTTTAGCTTTTCCGTAGCTTTTTTATAGTAGTCGCTATCTGTAGGGCTAATCTGCTGTACTTCTTGAAACTTCTCTTTTGCATCATCATATAGGGAAAGTGATTCAGCAATGATCGCTTCACGATAAACCTTTTTACTTCTTAACTCTAAGCGTTCTCTAATTTCATCCATTTCATTTAGAGATTCAACATGAGCAGGATTATACTTTAAAATTTCAAGATAGAGTTCGTAAGCTCCCTTAAGGTCTTGCCCCTCTTTAAGAGATCTCGCCTTTCCAAGAAGGGGGTTCACAATACTATCTAACTTACGAGTCGACTCTTCCAACATTCGAGTTGCATCCTTAACGAGATCCTCATCCATTCCTTTTAGACGTAAAAAGTCTTGTAATTTCAGTTTGGCCTTGTACCAATCTTTACGCTGATAAAACGACTTCCCTGGTGCCAACTCTTGAACCTGTCGTTTTCGTTCAGCTTCTTTCTGAGCTTTCTCTACACGTTTTCTCTCGATTTCTTTTTCATATGCTTCAACCTCTAGCTTTAATCGAGTCACATCAAAGTTTTCAGGATCTAGCCTCGTAATCTCTTTAAATAAATTTTTAGCAAAATCCATTTTCTTTTCTTTAACAGCTGCTTCAGCTTTTTCTAAAAGCTCTCTAACTTTTAGATCTCGTAGCTTACGCTCTTTTTCTTTACGTTCTTCTTCAAGAAGCTTAGTTAATTCGGCCAATCCTTCTTTTGCTAATCCATAAAGTGTTCGTGCATTCTTATATTCTTTTGTGATAGCAAAGATTTTATCCAGCTCCATGATTGTTTCAGAATATTTCTTCTCAGCAAAATATTGACTGGCCAATAAATACTGTCCCTCTACAAACTCTTGTTGTTCAGGTGTGAGTTGCTTTTCTGCCTCTGGAACAACTTTTTGATTCTGCTTTGCTTCAGCTGCTTCCTTAGCTTTAGGATCAATCTTTGGTTTCTTAGGCTCCTCTTCCTCAAGTAAAACCCATAGGGCCATGAGACCAACTAATATATAAAGTATTTTCTTTCTTTTCTCAGGATCTTTAAGTGCATCTTTACTGAATAATGAAGAATTCTTTTCTTCAAAACCTCCACCAAAGTCCTGACCCCCTTCAATAATTTCACCATCTTGATCATCGAAGTCACCATCAAAATTCTCATCTACCTCAACAATCTCTTCAACTTCAACAACTTGATTATCCTCTACAGGCATAATTCTAGATTGTTCTTGCTGAAGAAAGTCTGATTGAATTTTGACGGTAAAAGTTGTTCCACCAATAATGAATTCGTCTTCACTTGTTAAATCGTGAGAATTTACTCTTTCACCATTTAAAATGGTTCCATTGGCGGATTTTAAGTCTTCTAATGTACAAGTAATTGCATTTTTCTTAATTACAGCGTGGACACCTGAAACTTCAGGGTCATTAAGAACAATGTCGCACTTCTCAGGGTCACGTCCAATAAATGTTTCGGGCTTTTCTATGACGAACTTATCATACGGCGCATACTCTCCAAAAAGTTCCAAAGAGAAAGAAGCAAATGATTTTATAACCTGTGTTTTTTCATCATCGTCATAAGCTTCCATGTCATAAGACTCATCCATATCTGAATCCATGAATTCATCATTAAAGCCATCCGACTCACCATCACCTAGATCATTTGAAAAATCATCATCAGAGAAGCCATCATCTCCGTCTACAGAAAAGTTATCATCATTTTCAGCCGGCTGTTCTAAGCTATCAAACTCTGAAGTAGCATTATCATCAAAGGCTTGATAATCGGAAGGTGAGTCTTGAATCTCTTGGTCTGAAAACTCACCATTATCAAGATCTTGATTGTCTTCAAGATCATCTGTATCCTCACTTTCATGAGCAGGCTCATTTAGCTCTTCAGCCTGCTCTGAACTCAATATTTCCGTAGCCTCATCACTACCAAGGCCAACATCAATCCCAGAAGCAGTTGCAGCTCCCTCTTCATTATCTTGATCTTTAGGATCTTCCTCTACAGATTCAGGCTCAATAACAACACTTTCATCTAACTCTACATTTAATGTAAAGGGACCTATGGTGATGAGATCACCATTTTTTAATTTAGCTGTTTCACAAAACGATCCATTCAAACTAATGGTATTAAAAGAGGAAACCTTTTCGATGGACCAGTCGCCATGTTCAAATTTAATTCGTGCGTGCTCTCTGGATACTTGCTTATCATCAAGTTGGACTTGGCAATCGCCCCCCCTTCCGACAAAGAATGTCAGGGGAGCACCATTATTATCCTCAATCTCTTGGGTAAAATTTATTTGATATAGAGACTCATTATCTCTAGAAACATTTAAATTCACCTTCATCTACTCCCATTTTGACTTCAAGCTCAGCTATTTTCTTTTCTGCCTCTACATACTTTGGATGTTTTGGATTATCTTGCAAAAAAGTTATCACTGAACAATATTGTATAACGGCTGAACGGTATCTTAGAGCTGCAATATCATTTTCTGCCTTAGCCACAATCTTATCGACAAATTTATTCAAACTCTCTTCCGCTCTTTGCCTATAAAATGTGGCATATCCATGATTGGGCACCAAAATAAGGGCTAATTCGAATTGTTCAATGGCCCTATAAAAGTTCCCTTCTCTATACTCTCTCTGCCCTCGATGAAGATAAGCTTCCAACTTCTTTCTAACATCTGGGTCAGAGATTTCCTCTTCATTATATTCTGCTATGTTAATCTGGTCTGGAGCAATATCTCCGACTGTCTTACCTTTTCGAGTTTTCTTCTTTCCTCCTTCCTCTTCTGAAGGAATTAAAAAGACAGCTGCAAGAACAACAATAAGAATGATCATCATATTATTCTTTTTCTTTGGATCTTTATTCTTATTCTTTTTGGACTTCTTCTCTTTCTTATCGCTTTCTAGTTCTTCACTCTCATCTTCGTCTTCATCTTCGTACTCATCGTCTTCATCAACTGGTATTAATTCGGTTTCAGAAACTTCAACGCGATTATACTTATATACTGTCTGCCCTATAATAATTTTATCATTATCCGTTAAGGTGTGCTGACTGACTTTGAGGTCATTTACAATTACACCATTCTGACTACCTAGATCAGTTAATACATACTTTCCACCAACTAATGTAAGCTCAGCATGTTCACGGGATGACTTCCCATCTAAAATCTGAACATCAGCTGTTTCAGATCTCCCCATAACAATTCTTCGACTCTTTATATAATAGGACATCCCTTTATTTCGTCCTGTCATACAAAGTAGACGGTGGTATACCCCTGGCTCCTTCGGAGTTTTTATACCTTTTACAATCTTTACTGCTGAAGCCTTATCTACCATATTCTTTAATCAACTCTCACAAATGTTATATAAAATGATTTTGCAAAATTATCTTTACCTATCAGTGAAGACACATGAATCGTGTGCGTAACCCCTCCAAGATCATATTCACCTTGCTGATTAGTTCCCATATTATTTGCACTTGCATCACATAATTCAATCACTGTTGCTGCGAACCCTTGCTCTCTTGAAACATCAAGTAAGCTCATTCCTTGACTTGCGGTCTCCCTCATCCCGGTGAGATCTTCTGCCTCCATATTGATATGCGAAAGATTCTTATGGGAATCTAAAATCATGGTCGGCCCATTTGCTCCTTGCATGAATTCATAGAGTTGTCTCACATAACTTTCATCACTTTCTTCTTCAGCAAAATCATCATCATCCTCATTATTTAACTCTCTAATACGTGCTAAGAGTGCATTTATAGAATTCCTCAGCGGCTTTAACTCTTGAAAAAGGAAACGGCTATCAAGATTCTTCCGTTTTCCTCTCAGTGCTTCTTCAATTTGAAAATTGATCTCTTCAAGAGGTCGTACCGTTAAATAATACACAAACCCAAAGAAGAAGATGGCCACTAGAGCAGTCGTCACAAGTGCTTCAAGGTAGGCCTTTCTCGACTTTGCAGCCTCAACTTTTAAAGAAGCCGGTTCAAACTTAATTGCAATAACCCCAACTGATTCTTCTCGCGCGGTTTTTGGATTAAAAGAAGTAATCTTCTTAGCAATACCAATCGTTCCATCATCTAAGAGTTTTTTAAGTACTATATCTTTCTTTTCTCGAGTCTCTTTAGCCCACTCCCACGCCATAATAAAGAATGGGTCACTCACATACTTATTTGATTGTGCCAACGGTCTTAAAATAATCCCGTTCATATCAAACAATCTGTATTCAGCAACACCATCGGCTTTACTAATAAAGTCGGTATCGATTTTCTCCAATCTTCTTTGTTCAAGGGCACGGTTATTCATTCGTGCCACCATATCAGCATAACTACTTCCTCGAGTTGCTGTCTCATTAAGAAGTATCTTCTTTGCATCTTGTAATGCCGGAAAAATCGTAAGAGAAATTGCAGCTACTGAAAACAAAGCCACTAAAATGGCCAAAAGATGCTGCCATTCATATTCTTCATTAATTCCATGAAGAATAGGCATCACTTTATGCTTAAAGCTCCAAAATACCTTTGAAATTATATTACTCGGAGGCGTACCCGGATCCATGAAGTCGCTATCATCTTCTTCATCATTATTGACCCGCTTTTTGATAATTACTTTCTTTTCTTCTACATAGACTACCTGAAGAATTGAATCAGGAAGAGCAATCTTATCTTTATTCTGAACGGTAGCTCGCTTAATTGCTTTCCCATTAACAAAGGTACCATTTGAACTGCCAAGATCAGCTATATAACAAGTATCTCCACTAACCGTTATGGAGAAATGTTTTTTAGATACACCCTGAACAGGAAAATGAATCGAACAACTTGAATCACGTCCAAGAGTATTCTCTCCATTTTCTAGAATATATTCTTGTCCTCTTAATTTTCCTGCAACGACAACTAATTTATACATTTATATTCAACTCATCTCCAGCTTCAACTTCAGCTGGTAGAGTTCCCCCCATCATCTCTAAGACCTTGGCAGCCCTAAAATACATCCACGTCATTCGCCAAGGTTTCATCTTTCTTATTATTTTTACAATTTTGTTATCTCTACTTAAAAAAACAATATCTAGTTCATATCTCATAAAAAAAGTATGAATCGAATTACAAGGAGAGATAAGCAACCCGTCTCTCTCACCTAAATTCTTAGAAAACATAAGTCCTATCATTCTAGATATTGGGTTATCAGCTATTTCAACCTGACTTGCTACGACTAAGTTATCTTTTTTTATTTCGATATATTTCTTAACCACTACTTATTCCCCATTAATGCTTCTAAAACGAGAGGAGCTGCAACAATAATAAATACAGCCGGAACAATTAGAAAAAGCATTGGAAAGAGAATCTTTGTTGCGGCTGTTGCCCCAGCTTTCTCAACGTCGGATGATCGCTTCTGTCGGATTTCTGCACTTAGGGCTTTTAGAATTGGACCAATACTTGCCCCAACAGAGTCTGCAGCAATCAAAGTCGCACAAAAAGATGAGATTTGAATCAAGTCAATTCTCCAGGCCATATTTCTTAATGCCTCTGCTCTGGTTGCCCCAATTTTGATTTCTTTCATTAAAATTTCAAATTCTTTTGTAAGTGCTGACGGTCTGGCTTTTTCATTCACTTTTGCCATCGCTGCAATAAAATCAAGTCCTGCTTCCACACTTAGTGCCAGCATATCGACAGCAAAAGGCATATTTCTCATAACCTCTGCTTGCCGCTGTTGAATTTTCCCTTTCATCCACAAATCAGGATAAAAGAATCCGAAGATGGAAATAAAGATCATGTAATTAAATGGCCAAGTCTCTTCTAAGAAAGCACGAAGAGCTAAAAAGATAATAGGAAAACCTATAATCAAGAATAATTTGAAACTAAAAAAGTCTTCAGGAGTTAATACATCTGTTAATCCTGCTGCTGCAAGATTTCTCTTATACTTCTCCCTGATCTTCTTTTTATTTTTTAAACTTTGGACAATAGGAGTTACGTAACGACGAAAGAAGGGTCGTGAATACCTAAGAACGATTCCGTGCTGGGCTAAAGTTTCTTTATCTGTACCTGCACCAGACTCTAGTTTTTCTTGGGCCTTATATTCATCTTCTTCCTGGGTAACTAAACTCGTTACCAAAAAGACAGCAATTCCCACTAAGGCCAAGGCGGCATACATTAACATTTTATTTCGTCTCCCCATTTACGAAAAGGCCATGAAGACCATAAGCATCCAAAATAACTCATGTTCTTAGAATAACACCAAGCTTAAAAATCAAAGGGAAAGGGAAAGAAAGTCCCTATAAGGCTTTAAAAATAAATGATTAATTAGGATTCGTTAGCTTACCGTTTGCTTTATCTGATCAATTTTCTCATTAATTTCAGACATAAGAACTTGGGAAGCTCCTGTATTAATTTTCTTTGTGATTTCAGGAATATATATAGGATTGTATTCAGATAAATACTCTTTCTTAGCTGCCGTTATACGATCAAAGGATTCTTTTAGTCGGTCATTTTTAATGACCTTAGTACGTTTAGCTTCTTTTAATGCTTCAAGAGCTATTTTCGCATTTTCCATACTACGATACTCAACTATATCAGCACCAGCAGTAATGGCCATCACTGCGGCCTCTCCTACTCCATAGTTATCCGTAATAGCTTTCATTTCCATGTCATCAGTAATGATAAGTTTTGTATGCTTGAACTCATCTCTCAGAATTTTATAAGCTGCCGGACTTAATGAAGTTGGCAATTCGCTATCAATGGCATCAACAATTAAATGGGCCATCATGACACATTCAACTCTTGATTTAATTGCTTTAATAAATGGCTTAAATTCAACCTCTTCCAACTCTTCACGAGTCCTTTTTACGATTGGTAAATCATAATGTGAGTCTTTCTTTGTACAACCATGTCCCGGAAAATGCTTTGCACAGGAGAGAATGCCATGAGTTTGAAGGCCTCTTATTATAGAAGATACAAACTTAGAAACAGTCTCTTCATCTTTTCCGAATGCTCTATCCCCGATTACTTTATTCTTCTCGTTTGTCCAAATGTCGCAAACAGGAGAAAGATTAAAATTAACCCCACAAGCACTTAACTCATCGGCCATAATTTTTGCAATGTGAAAACAAAGCTTAGGACTATCTGTCAAACCAACATCATACATTGGAGGAAATTGGGTAAAACCAGACTTAAAACGAAATACTCTTCCTCCTTCATTATCAACAGCAATAAAAAGAGGATATTCATTTCGAGTTTGTTGAATATTATTAACGAGTTCAGCTAACTGAGCAGGGCTATCATAATTATGAGAAAAGAGGAGAACTCCTCCAATATTTTCAGACTCTAGGAAAGCTCTCTCATCATCAGTGAGTTGAGTTCCTGATATTCCTGTCATAATCAATTGGCCAATTTCACTCATTATAAATCTTCTTTAGTTTTAGTTCTTACTTATCGTATAGAGATAAACCTTGGGCAGGCCAAAACATTTTAACATATTCTTTATTTTCATTATAAAGATAAAAAATAGCATTACCTGAAACAGAAACAGAGAAACGATGTTCGCCCTCATTTGTTTTTCCATCGTATTCCATTTCAGCCTGCGCAAATGGTCCGGGTGCAATATTTAAATATTGTTCATGAAAATAGGGAAAACCATCCCAAATCATATGAAAACTAACTTTTCCTGCATTTGCTTCAATGGCCTTATCAATAAATCCCGTATACTTGATACACTCAAAGGCTTGAGTAAAGTAACAGAATATACCATTACCTCCAGGGAAGACGTACTTTTTAGTTCCGCTCCACTGTTTTTCAGGACTTTCCATTTTCACAACCAAAGACTTCTCTTTGGGATTTACAGTCGTTTCTGTTTGATAAAGTTGCTTATCAAACCAAACTTTATATTGAGATCGATGGGGTCGCATCAATCGAACCTTATCACTTAAAACGCCGGGAGTAGCAAATACAATTGACTGCTCAAGAATCTTCCTACCTGGCCCACTAACAGAATAAACACGGTACTTCGTTACATAATTCTTCTTATCTTTCGCCATTCCTGATTCACGAACAACTTCAAACTTCCCTGACTTATCTTGTAATGTAAGTTTGGCATTATAATGTGCAGGCCGTGATGATTGACTTCCTCGCTTCTTTCCAGACGAACTTTTCCCACCCCTTTTCATAAGCTGCGAGCAGCTTGATAGGCAAAGAATAAATGTGATTAAAATGACTTTCTTAATCATCTATAAAATCCTCGAATTCTCTTTTAATTGAATCTGTTTCTACCCCTTCTTTCAGAAGCTCTGTCACATAATGAGTTAAATTATCAACTGGCGCAAAAGTTAAGCCTACTTTAAATCTTTTCTTTCCTTCTTTACCGCCAACATAATCCACTTTATAAACAAGCTTAGCCCCTTTTACGACAAAGAGGTCTCCATCAAAGAGTACATAGAAAGAATACTTAGCTCTGTCTGAAAAGTACTTCCCTTCATCTTCGCCAACAAGAAACGCCACTCCTGATCGCGATATATCTAAAACTCGAAATCCTACGAGGTCTTCAATATCGCTAACCTTTTCTTTAAGCTTCTCTTTTAATTCTTTCTTTTGTCTTTGTTTATAATCGAGATAGAGTTTATCTTCTTCCCTCTTTAATTCGATAACATTACTTTCATCTTTCTCATCTTGTACTTTGAAATATACATAAACTTGGTGATGAGGATAAGTAAGTAGTCTTTCATTAGTTCTTTTTTCTGAACGATAGAATTCTTTATCAAGTTCTACTACTAATGTTTCGTGAACTTCATCGTAACTCACGACCCCTTCAGAAAAATAGTCGACTTCTTTTAAGTTAAAAGTAAAGAGTATCCTTTTTCCTACATAGGTATCATCAGATTCTTTTCCCTCTGAAAATAAGCTCAAGTAAGCCACTCTTCTTTCAGGGGATTTGAAAATATAGAAATTAGAAACTCTATAAAGTTGGGCCTCTTCACCACGAATCCATATTTTCATCATTTCTTTTTGCTTCTCAAGAGTTCCTAACTTGATCGTCATTTCATCTAAAGAAAGCTTTATAAAGTTTGATGAGTTTAGCATAGCTTTAAGACCCCAACTTCTATTTAAGACAATGTCGTAACTTGCTTAAGTAAATCGATTGACTCAAGAGCTTTACCACAACCTCTAACCACACAAGTTAATGGATCTTCAGCTAAACTAACAGGAAGTCCCGTTTTCTCTTTAATCAAAATATCTAGGTTTGCTAATAGTGAACCTCCACCAGCAAGGATAATTCCGTTATCAACGATATCCGCTGCAAGCTCTGGTGGTGTTTTTTCTAGAGAAATCTTTATTGCCTCAACAACTTCTGAAATAGGATCACTTAGAGCATCTCTTATTTCATCACTTGTCACTTCAATTATCTTTGGAGCACCAGCAATTAAATCACGTCCTTTAACTTCAAAAGACTTTACTTCTTCATCAAAAGGATAGGCATTTCCAATTGAAATTTTGATCGCTTCAGCAGTTCTTTCACCAATAAGAAGTGAGTATTTTTTCTTAATATATTGAGTAATTGCTTCGTCAAACTTATCACCGGCCACTCTTACTGATTTAGAGAAAACAATTCCTCCAAGAGAAATAACGGCTACCTCAGTTGTTCCCCCACCGATATCAACAATCATATTCCCAGAAGGTTCTGTAATAGGTAGTCCAGCCCCAATTGCAGCAGGCATAGGTTCCTCAATTAAGTATACTTCTCTAGCTCCTGCTTGCTCAGCAGATTCTTTAACCGCTCTTTTCTCAACTTGAGTAATTCCAAAAGGGATACAAATGATGATTCTCGGTTTGACTAATTTAGATCCTGCGAGTGACTTTTGAATGAAATAACGAAGCATCGCTTGAGTAACCTAAAAATCAGCGATAACACCATCTTTCATTGGTCTAATGGCCTTAATTGAACCAGGTGTTCTTCCTAGCATTTCTTTTGCTTCTTTACCTACTGCCAATACTTTTGAAACACCTTTAACACCTTCATGAACAGCAACAACAGAAGGTTCATTTACTATAATCCCTCTATCCTTTGCATAAACAAGGCAGTTTGCCGTTCCTAGGTCAATGGCCAAATCATTTGAAAACCAATCTAAAAATTTTTTAAACATCTTTTATATCCTTAACTTAGTATTAAATTACCAATGATAGTGTCTTATATTTTCTCCGCGCTCAGCAATATCGGCCATGGCCTCAATTCCTAGCTCAATATGCTTATCTGTAAACTTTTTAAATACTGACTTCGCTGAAGCTTTCGTCTTAATCCCACCAGGCTTTAGCGGACAATCAGATACTAACAATAGAGCCCCAATACTAACTTTACTTACAAAGCATGTTGTAAATAAAGCAGCCGTTTCCATCTCCACTGCTAAAACTCTTTCTTCCATTAAATTTAATTTGAATTTTTCGTCAAACTCCCAGAAACGAAAATCTGTAGAATGAATCGTTCCAGTTCTATATTCAAGTCCATGTTCGACAAGAATCTGACTTACAAACTTCTGTACTTTAAATGTAGGCAAAGCCGGAACTTGTCGTGGTAAAAAGTGACGAGATACACCCTCTGCTCGAATGGAGGCAATAGGAAGAATAAAGTCTCCTACTTTCAAGGAAGGATGAACTGCTCCACAAAGCCCAAGAAAGAGTACGGCCTTCGGTTCAACAACAGAGATCAATTCACCGATGAGAGCAGCCATTGCCGATCCAACTCCAAATTCTATAATGGTGACCTCTGCTTTCTTTGAGCTCGACGCTTTAAAAGCTGAACCCTCAGTGTAGTGAGAGTCATCTAAAATAGCGTTAAATCTTTCAACATAGTAATGGAAATTGGTAAGAATAATTTGCTTTTGAAAGTCTTCAAAGTTGTGACCCGTATAGCGCTCGAGCATGTCGATAGCAATTCTTCTCTTTTCCTCGTTGCCGTGAATTCGCATGGATTGCATGAGAGATTTCTTTACGGCAAGAGGACTATTGATGAAGTCTTCTTCAGTGGAGGAAGGTGGGGGTGAGGCTGGGCTTGTTGGTTTCTTTGCGGATTTCTTTGCCGCTTTCTTTGCCGTTTTTTTTGCCGTTTTTTTGGATACTTTCTTCTTCGCGCGTGACGGAGTGGACTTCTTTTTTGAAGTCTTAGTTTTTTTATTTAATTTCTTTGATGAAGAGCTTGAAGTCCTCTTTTTGGCACTCATCGTCATTCCTTTTACGCTTTACCCCTCCTTGGGGTGAGAATATGTAAAATTTATCACTTAGAAGGATTCTATGACAATATTTCCCTAGCGTTAATCGTGCAAAAACGACCAAATATATTCGTCTACCTTGCCATTTTGGCCCAGAGAATCTAATATGGAGCGAAATTCTTTATCCGTAACACTTAGCAGTAGAGGTTGTATAATGGGAATGTGAAGAAAGAAAAGCGAACTTAAAATGAGAAGAAAAAAGGGACAAGCTAAGAAAAAAGCTCGTATCCAAAAGCGTATCGCTGCTGGGAAAAACAAATAATTTTCCCCTATCACGCAAACTTCTTTTAAAAAGAATCTAATAAAGCACTCTAATTGAGTGCTTTTTAGTTTCTATTCATTTCTTTGATATTTTCACTTATCTCGCTAGACATCTGAAACTCATAAACTTCAGATCTTTTCACTAAGCAATAGAAGCTCAAACTGCGCGAAAAAAAGATTTTAATCTTTCTCAAAAAGTCTATAGGTCCAAATTCCCAAAAATACTCAAATAGAATAGGGAGACCGACCCCAATAATACCCTGATCGAAAATATGTTTAAAAACTTTAAGAAAGGACACAGGCTTTAGCTTTGCATTTTCAAAACCCCTTTCTCCTTTGAATAACTTAATTCTATTATACTCCCCACCTATTGGGGACTTGATATCTTCTATCGAGACAAGTTTTTTAAGGCCATACTCCTTCCTATTTAAGGTATAAAAGGGAGCCTCATTCCAGCCCGGTGGAATGATTCCCTCCGCTTCAAATCCCATTCTGATTGGAAAAGGATAGACTCTCCCTTTGCGATCAATAAGGGGTGAGTCATCAGATACTAATGAAAATTCTGCTTCTGATAATAGATGAGTAAGAAGTGTTGTCTTTCCTACTCCACTAGACATAAGTCCCAGATAAAGGGTTTCATTTTTAATTGCTGCCATCGCATGTAATCGATGTAATCCAATCTCATCTAATGCTTTCCCAACTCTTGAAAGGATTGCCAAATAAGTTAGCTCATGAAGTCTATTCAAGTCTGTGCAAAATATTTCAATCTTATTTTTTTTTTAAATTTGAGATACTGATTTCATCTTTATTTGGAGTCTCACTGCTGGAATAACTACAAATCCTTACTTTATCTTTTTCATAGATTCTAACTTTTGAATTTTGAAAGCGAATAACTTTTGGGGAGAAGGGGTATTCTTCAATTTTCTTTGCCTGGGCACTAATTACAATCTTCTTTGAAGACTCTTCGCCTGATCGTGCTTTAAAAAAAGAGAAATCTTTATGAAGCTTTTTAGAAAGTTCTATTTGATCACATATCAACTTAACTTCAATGCCATAAAAGTTAAAATACGAAATCATAGAACTAGCACCTCTTTTCTCTTACTTGGAAATCAATAAAGCTTTACTCTATAAATGATTTCAATGTTATTCTAGTATGGAATATGGATGTAACAAATCAAATTAGTATCATTATTGTAACCTACAATAGAGAAAAAATGCTGAGAGATCTTCTTGATCAGCTTAATCTCTTAGTAAGTAATGTCGAAATTGTTCTCGTCAATAATAGTAATGAACCGCTAAATGACAGTCATATTCCCAGTAAAGTGACTCACTTTATCCATAAAAAATTCAGCACTCCAGCTGCAGCTAGAAATGCAGCTCTAGAATACGCAACAAAAGAATGGGTTCTATTCTTTGATGATGATATTATCCTTCCCGATCATTATTTTCAGCAAGCGATTTATCTATTAGAAAAACATCCAAACATCGATATTTTTGGCGGCCCGGACCAAACTCCGATTAGAGCATCTTATTTTCAGCAGGCACTAGGCCTTGCTCTTCAATCTCCTATGACAACGGCACACTCTCGTCTTCGCCATTTAAAACAAAATAAGACAATACTAAAAGCCACAGAACGTGACCTCATTCTTTGTCATTTATGGATTAGACGCTCCTTTCTTAAAGATCACGATCTTTCATTTCCTGAATCCTATTTCCGAAATGAAGAAAATCTTCTAATACATCAGGCTCAAACAAAGGGAGCCGAGATATATTACTTCTCTGATCTATTTGTCTTTCATTACAGAAAGGCCAATCTCGTTCCTTTAGCTTTTGCTGTGTTCAGAAGTGGGTTTTATAGAATAAAGAGCATAAAGAAGATTCCCTCCTTAAGCGGAATTCTATTTTTGATCCCCTCTTGTTGGATTATTTTTATTTTTTGTACTTTTACCCAATTATTAGAAAACAATTCATTACACCCTGCCTATGTACAAATCTGGGCTTTATATATCTTTTTAAGTGTGGCATTCACTCTTAAGGTAACAATAAAAAGGCCACAATATTTCTTTGTGGCCCTCTTGTATCAAATAATGATTAATTTACTCTATGGTCTTGGTACTTTGACTGGTTTGCTCCGACTACTGTTGAGATTGTGAATTTTCAACTGTCTCTTCTGCCTCTTCAACCTCTTTAACTTTTAAAGGAATAATTTTTCCTCTCCTGAAATACAGACTTGCCATTTTCTTTAGCCAAATTCCATCTTTTAGAGCCCACTCTCCAGTCTTACCAACAAATTGATCTAAACCTCGAATAGACATATCTAGCTCGTCTCTCGTTTCAAACTCTTCTTTCGTCAATAAATCCAGTGCGATTTTCATACTATCAAAGGCCCTCAATTCGATTAGACCTAAAGACTTCTTATAGGCCTTTGAAAAGCTAGCTCCCAGCTCATCAGAAGCATTCGCCACATCATCACCGACAAAGTGAATATTGTTAAACTTGTAGCTCTCTGCACTTAATCTCTTACTTCTCCAACTAGGTCCTCCAACAACAGGAACCGATTTAGCATCGTAATATTTAAATACGGGAATAATTTGAATAGCTTCTAGTGGATACATTGGAATAAAAACCCAGTCGAAATCCATTTGGGGACCGAGTGTTTGAATTCTTCGAATCGTTCTATTATCTTCAAGCTCATGTATCTCTTGTAAGATCTTATATTCTTCCATACGAGCTCTCGGATACTTTAAGCCCAAAAGGTTTTTTATCGGTGCTCTAAAGTCCTTTGTTTCCTTGTCATAGCCATATACACCAGCTACTGGAATATTATTCAGTTTCGCCTTTCTCCAAAATTCATTTACATAAGACATTCCACGTTTGGACTCTGGATAAACAATCGCAGCCCTTTTTCCGAAGTTAGTAAGAACTTCTTCTGAAAAGAGCTCGTTCATTTGAGATTCGATTGATCCGGGTACTTCTAAAAGTAAATGATCTTTATCTTCTTTATCTAAATATACCTGAGAAAGACTGATATAAAAGACGCCTCTTTTCTTTGCTGACTCAAATTCCTTAGTCGCCTCAGTTGAGTAGAGACCACCTATGATGACTGAAACAAAATCATTTTCAACAAGATTTCTAACTTGGTTAGCGCCAACGACACCAGAGCCTTTTGAGTCTCTAACAATAATTTTAAACTCCGGCATTTCTGGATTTGTTTTTTTCAATTCTCTCAAAGCGGCATCAATGCCCATCAAAGCCCTTTGACCATAACTTTTATTTTTTCCACTAAGAGGCAGAACCCCTCCAATATTGAGTCGATTTAATTTAGCGTAGTTCTCTACACGATAAGTAAAGTTATCAATTAGGTTTGCAATTTCAGGGTAGACCCTAAAGTTATCAGAGATCCAACCAATCAAATCACTAGCTTCATCTTTCTTACCTGAATAATATACTTTTTCAGCTTCTAAATAAGACAAGTAACCGATTACAAATGGTTTCGTCTCTTCGAATTCCTCAAATACTTTATATTTCTCCCGCTGATCAAGTTTTCTAAACTTTCCAACAAGAATTTCATAAAGGGGATCTATTCTTAATTCACTAATCTTATTTTTTTGAGACAAGGTATAAATAAGAGAAATAAGAGCTTCCCTATCGTGACCGAGTTCCTGAGCAAGCCTATATCTTAATTTATGGAACTTAATCGACTCAGGTCCCTCTAATGCGGTATAGGGAGCATTCCTTAAAACTTCAAAAGCCTTCTCGCTCATCCCTAATTTGTAATAACTACTCGAAAGATTAAGATAGATCTGTGCTGTTAGACTCTCATCTAATCTTGATGTTGCAAGTGCTTGATCAAAATTAAAAATGGCCTGCTCGTAATTGGCCTTACCAAAATAGATAACCCCAATTAAATTTCTTCTCATCGCTTTCTCAGAAGGTAACATTTTAGTTTCATCAAAAGCCTTCAACTTTTTCAATGCTGTTTCAGCATCTCCTCTCTTATAAGTAGATTTGATAGAATCAATTTGGCTTAAGAATTCCGATGTATAGAGATCCTCTCTAGCCCCTCTAGAGATCATCGAAATATCTGAGCAACAGCTCAAAAATAAAAGCAGCGATAGTGAAATAATCGAAAGAAATTTCTTCATTGAGAACCTTACCTCTAATAATTTTATAGGTTTAACTATTATAGCTTTAAAGCAAAGGAACACAAGCAGAACGCTAATCGCCTAGGTTTTCACAAATAAAAAGAAAGGAAGTTTTATTGCCCTAGTAAACTACTCATTAACTAGGGCTAAATAGAATAAATTATTGAAATAAATCTTTTACTTTATCAAAGAAGCCACGGCTCATTGGATGAGATTTATGATCTCCCCTAATTTCGCCTAGCTTTCTCAACAAGTCTTTTTGTTCACCATTGAGTTTTGTCGGAGTTTCAACGTGTATAGTCAAAATAAGATCTCCATGACCGTAAGCTCCAAGTCTCTGGATTCCCTTACCCTTTAATCTCATTTTCTTACCAGACTGTGTTCCTTCAGCAATTGTTACTGAAACTCGGCCATCAAGAGTAGGAACTTCAACCTCATCACCTAGTGCTGCTTGAGTGAAACTAATAGGCACTGTGCAATGAAGATTAAAACCATCTCTTTCAAAAATAGAGTGTGGTTGAACATTGATCACCACATAGAGATCTCCATCAGGAGCACCTTGAGTACCTGCGTCTCCTTCACCGGAGAGCTTTAATCTTTGATTGGTGTCGATTCCTTCAGGAACTTTTACAGCAAGATCAACTTTCTTACGCTTTCTTCCTTGACCAGAACAAGAACCACAAGGGTCCGTAATCATCTGTCCACTTCCCTGACACTTAGGACAAGTTGTAGCCACGGTAAAGAAACCTTGCTGTCTTCTCACTTCTCCCATTCCATTACACATGTCACAAGTTGAAGGCTGTGAACCATTCTGAGCACCAGAACCATCACAAGTTTCACATTCAACATATCGAGTAAGAGAGATATTTTTTTCAACTCCAAATGCAGCTTCTTCAAAACTCACATCCAGAGTCATTTGTAGATCGTTTCCAGGAGTACCGCGATGTCGGCGTCTACCTCCACCTCTTCGTCCTCCACCTAAAATATCGCCAAAGATATCTCCGAAAATATCTCCGAGATCGCCAAAGTCGCCACCGGCACCAAAGCCACCTCCGCCAAATCCACCAGCTTGGCCATCAACACCTGCGTGACCGAACTGATCATAACGAGCTTTTTTATTTTCATCGAGAAGGACTTCAGCAGCTTCAGAAGCTTCCTTGAATTTTACTTCAGCTTCTTTGTCATCAGGATTTCTATCGGGATGGTATTTCAATGCAAGTTTACGATAGGCTTTTTTAATTTCATCTTTACTTGCACCCTTCGCAACCCCTAACACATCGTAATAATCTCTTTTGCTCATCCGCTAATCCTTATAACTTTTTTAAAAAGGCCCCGGCATTGCCAGGGCCTAAAATATTCAATTTAGATAAGTTAAACTTATACTTCTTTGAAGTCTGCATCGACAACATCATCGTCATCTTTTTTCTGTTGCTCAGCACCCGCACCAGCTTCAGCTCCAGGTTGACCTTCGGCACCTGGCTGTCCACCAGCGGCTTGATACATTTGAGTAGCAATCTTATGACTTACAGTTTGAAGTGCATCTGTAGCAGCTTTAAGCTCATCAAGATTCTCAGAAGTAAGTTTTGGCTTAGCTTCTTCAATAGCTTTTTCTAGCTCAGCTTTATCAGCGTCAGAGATCTTTCCTTCGCCTTCTTTGATCATTTTTTCAGCACCAAGAACCATAGCATCTAGATTATTTCTAGCATCAACAACTTCTCTTCTCTTTGCATCTTCTTCTTTATGCTCTTCTGCTTCACGAACCATTCTTTCGATTTCTTCATCAGTAAGTCCTGATCCGGCTGTAATCTTAATCTCTTGAGATTTACCAGTCGCTTTATCAGCAGCAGAGATATTGATAATACCGTTGGCATCAATATCAAATGTTACTTCAATTTGAGGAACACCACGTGGAGCTGGGTTAATTCCTGTTAGGTCAAAACGTCCAAGAGTTTTGTTATCTTTAGAAAACTCTCTCTCCCCTTGAAGTACGTGGATGCTAACGGCTGGCTGGTTGTCAGCAGCAGTTGAGAATACCTGTGACTTCTTAGTAGGAATAGTCGTGTTCTTTTCGATGATTTTTGTCATCACACCACCAAGAGTCTCAATACCAAGTGATAGAGGAGTAACATCAAGAAGAAGTACATCTTTTACATCACCAGCAAGAACACCACCTTGGATAGCAGCACCAGCGGCCACTACTTCATCAGGGTTAACCCCTTTAGAAGCTTCTTTACCAAAGATTTCTTTTACTCTTTCTTGTACAGCTGGAATACGTGTCGATCCACCAACAAGAATTACTTCATCAATTTCGTTTTTAGCTAAACCTGAATCCTTGATACATGTTTCACAAGGAACAGCTAGAGCTTTAATATGATCAGCAATTAATGACTCAAACTTTGCACGAGAAAGGTTGATGTTTAAGTGCTTAGGACCAGAAGCATCAGCAGTGATGAATGGAAGGTTAACATCTGTATTTGTAGTCGTTGAAAGCTCATGCTTAGCTTTCTCTGCCGCTTCTTTTAGTCTTTGAAGAGCCATTTGATCTTTTCTTAGATCGATACCTTCTGTTTTATTAAATTCTTCAGCAAGAAAGTTAATGATTGATTCATCAAAGTTTTCACCACCTAGGAATGTATCACCATTAGTAGCCTTAACTTCGAAAACTCCATCACTTGTAATTTCAAGAATAGAAATATCAAAAGTACCCCCACCAAGGTCAAATACTGCGATATTCTTATCTGTTTTACTATCGAGACCATAGGCAAGTGCTGCAGCTGTAGGCTCGTTAACAATACGCTTAACTTCAAGACCAGCAATACGACCAGCATCTTTAGTTGCTTGTCTCTGAGCATCGTTAAAGTAAGCAGGAACAGTAATTACAGCTTCAGTAACTGTTTCACCAAGATAGTCTTCAGCTGATTTCTTCATTTTTTGAAGAACTTTTGCAGAGATCTCTTGAGCTGACATTTCTTTTCCATCAAGTTTAACCCAAGCATCACCATTTTTATTTGCAAAAATTTCAAAAGGAGCTACTTCAGAAAACTTCTTAGCTTCAGGAGTATCAAACTTACGTCCGATTAATCTCTTGATACCATATAGTGTTTTAGTTGGGTTCGTTACAGCTTGTCTTTTAGCAACTTGACCAACAAGAGTATCACCGTCTTTTCCAAAACCAATTACAGAAGGAGTCGTGTTGTGCCCTTCAGAGTTAGGAATAATTTTATACTTTCCATTTTCAAGAACGGCTACACATGAGTTCGTCGTTCCTAAGTCGATTCCAATAATTTTACCCATTTTTTTCTCCTTAATTATATTTAATCGTTTTTAGCAATTACTACTTTTGCGGCTCTTAAAAGCCTTCCATTTAAAGAATACCCATGTTGAAAAACTTGAATAATTTCCTGATCTTTCTTTCCTTCAGCAGGCTGCTGGGCCATAGCTTCATGAAAATTAGGATCGAAGATTTCACCTAGGGCATTTACTTTTTCAAGACCATTATTCTTTAAAGTATTAAGAAATTGATTCCTCACCATCTCAATACCTTGATAAATATTCTTTACCTTTTCATCTTCATCGTTTGCAATTGCATCAATTGTACGATCGAGATTATCTACCACTTCTAAAAGCTCTGAGAGAACTTTTTCATTTCCAAACTTAACAAGATTTGACTTATCTCTTTCAAATCTCTTTTTCATGTTGTCCATTTCAGCGGCAAGATAGAAGAACTTACTTTTATAATCTTCACTTTCTTCGCTATTTTTAACTTCTTCTAATTCTTCTTTGATTTCATTAAGGTCTTCTTTTATTTCTTCTGCATCGGCCTTAATTTCTTCAGCATCTTTAAGAATCTTCTCTTCAGTCGTTTCCTCTGCCGGTCTTTCGCTCATTGTTACAACATCCTTTTTCAGTTTAATTTCATTCGAACTACAAGATGGGATAGGTTTAAAAGATGTCAATGTTATGACTTAAATTCTCTTACAAAAGAACTCTAAGTCTCTAATATCACTATCTAAAAATAAGGAAAAAGTTTATGGACCAGAGTGTCTAAAATAAGGTAACCCTTCGAAGTTAAGGTGAAATGCTCCCAGTCTCCATGGCCCAATTCTTGATCACTCCACTGATATAATAACTTCTGAACCTCTATTTTTGATTCTTCTTTAAACAATTCTGAAGGATTTATACCATCCGAGATTCTAAGTCCCATGTAGATTCTTTCGAGCAATAATTCATCGCTACTGAGTCTTTCTTCGGCGTAGTTTTCACCATCAACTTTCCACTTATATCTAAGATTAGGGCCCTTCAAAAAACCAACTGCACTAGCTCCTAATGCAGCAACATTCTCACATCGCCAATAGCGTAAATTATGCTCAGAAGCTTTGCCCTTTTTAGCGAAATTAGATACTTCGTAATGTTCGTATCCCTCAGAACGAAGTCTATCACTTACTTTTAAGAATTCAGTTTCTAAATAATCATCTTGAGGTAATTCGTCTTTATAGGGATAACCACCCTTGGCCGTCAAAATATAAAGAGAGAGGTGATTCGGATCATATTTTAAAATCTCTGTTAGCTCTTCTTGTACATTTCGACTTTTTTGCTCAGACCAAGGAAGTCCCAACATAAAATCCACAGAGAAATTATGACCTTTTTTGTTAAAGTATTCTAAAGTATCAAACACATCATCCATTGAATGAACTCGATCTAAGATTTTTAAATAATCGGCTCTCAAAGACTGCACACCTAATGAATAGCGATTTATCCCAAACTCTTGCCAGGCGCTCAATCCCTCTTCATTCCATGTCCCAGGATTTACTTCTAAAGTAAACTCTCCATCTTTTGCTAATTGGATTCCTTCTGAATCAAGAAGCTCTTTTAGATAGAGCGCACCTCTTTTTCCCCACAAAGAAGGCGTCCCTCCCCCAATATAAAGGGTTTTTAACTCTCCCCATTCATGCTCTTTTCCAAATAAAGTCTTGTGCTTTTTTAGTGCTTTCTTAAGCGATTGCTCAAAAGGAGTGATATCATCAGCACTTTTAGGAATTTTTTTATAAAAGTCGCAATAATTGCAAAGGTGACGGCAAAAAGGAAAATGAATGTATAGAGATTCAACCGACTGGGCCATCTATTCCTCTCGCAATGAAGATGGGACACTGGTAGACTAATCTAGAACAAATTTATCACTAATCCTAGTAAAGAATAAGGAAACCCATGCAGCACGAACTCATAACGCTCAAAAATAATCTTCAAACTCTCTTTATTGATGCCCCAGGAAATACAGCGGGCTCTGTTCAAATTTGGTTCCGTGCTGGTTCAGCTCTCGAAAATAAAAGTAACCAAGGGATCGCTCACTTTTTAGAACATATGTTTTTCAAAGGAACCCCTACACGTCCAGGCTCAGCAATTGCACACGAAGTAGAAAGTTTTGGTGGTGAACTCAATGCTTTCACAAGTTTTGATTACACTTGTTACTATGTGAATACTCCTATTAATCATCTCACTCAAACAGTAGATATTCTTCTCGACATGGTTTCTAACCCTGAATTTAAAGAAGAAGATATTTTACCTGAAAGAGGAGTTGTATTCGAAGAATTCAGAAGATCTGTGGATAACCCTAACCAATTCGCCTTTCACAATCTTCAAAAGAAAATTTTTACAGGTGGCTACTCTCACCCCATACTTGGAACCGAAAAAAATATACTCTCTTTCAGTAGAGAGCAGCTCACAGAATTTAGAAAAAATTTCTACAATTTAAGCAATGCTCTCTTCGTAGTGGCAGGGGACTTAAAGAAGAAGGATGAAATCATTAAAAAGATTGAGTCCTATCAACTCCCCGAAGGTGGTCGATCAAGTTTTCCTGCCTTCAAACTGAAAAATAAACCTGTTCTTGATTTACACCAAAAAGACAGCCCAATGATTCAGCTAAGCATTAGTATGCAAGCTCCTCCTTTTGAAAACAGAAAAGCACCTTGCGAAGACCTTGCAATCAACTGCCTAGGTCACGGTGAAACTTCCCAACTCTACCAAGGACTTGTCCTAGAGAACTCATTGGCCAATACCTGTGGAAGCTCGACTATGTTCATGAATGACGGTGGACTTCACTACATAAAGATTCTTCTTCCTGAAGAAAACTTAACAAAAGTTCTCTCTCGTCTAGAAAAACTTCTACTCAACACATTAAAAGAGGGCTTATCCGGAGACGAAGTACAAAAAATTAAAAATCAATATATCGCCTCTAAAGTTTACGATATGGAGTCTCTAGAGTCCTATGCATTTTCACTAGGCCATAGTTTTGCCTCAAGTGGTGACATCAATGCTGAAGAAGAATTCATCAAAAGAATCAGAGAAACGAGTGTCTCTCAAGTAAATGAGTCTCTTCATGAGATATTTAAACGCTCTCTTCACATCAGTGTTCAAACACCACTAACTGACAAGAAAGTCGAAGAAAAATCCCACAAGCAACTCGCTAATTTTCAAGAAAACTTACGCAAGAAGATCGATAAAACAAAACTTAAAAGTACTTTCAATTTTAAAACCAAAACATCAGCTTATGATCCTCAAGTTCAACTCTTAGAGATTAAACCAGGGATTCAATTAGTATATCGTTACAATAATATGAATCCTACATTCGTTCTTCACGCTTACCTAAAAGGTGGGATTACGGAAGAGAATTCTAAAACAAATGGGTTATACCAACTCTTAAGCTCTACCCTTATAAAGGGATATCAAAAAGTATCTCACAAAGCGATGAAAGATGAGCTTGATCTTCTCTCTGCTCAAATGAATTCTTTTTCTGGAAAAAATGCATATGGGCTAACTCTTCATGGTCAAAGCGAGCACTTTAAAACACTACTCAAACATTTTAAAGGGACTCTTCTCCAGCCTACTTTTAAAGCTGAATTTGTAAAACATGAAAAAGAAATTGCTTTAAGAGCTTTAAAAAATCATGAAAAGGACCCGGTTAAACAATGCTTCAATAGAGCTAGTGAGTTGATGTTCAACAACCATCCCTACTCTATGTCTATCTTGGGAACGACAAAATCAATTAAATCCATCTCAGGTAAGCTTATTAAAGATACCCATCAAAAAAATATAAAAAGTAATGAAATGCTCTTCACTTACTGCGGTGACAAGCCTCTTGCTGATGTCATTAAAGAGCTTGAGTCTCTTTTTGGCGAATTACCAAGCCGCAAGAAAGTAAAGCCAAAGAAAGGTAAAGTTACGCCAATCAAAGGAGCCAAGGAATATATTCATTTTGATAGAGAGCAGACGCAGATCTTTACTGGAATTCCCATAAAGGCATTAGGCAATAAAGAGAATATCGCTCTAAAAATGTTAACGACTCATTTATCGGGACAAAGTTCTGAACTCTTTGTTGAGGTTAGAGATCGCCAAGGTCTTTGTTATACCGCACAGCCTATTCACTTCTCTGCTCTTGAGGCAGGATTCTGGGGAATATATATGGCCAGTGGCCATGACAAAGTTCAGCCGGCCTTAGAAGCCATCAATAAAATTCTCGATAAAATCAAAGAAAATGGTCTCTCTAAGAGTGAATTCAACCGCATCAAAACAATGATTGCTGGTCAAAACCTTCTCAATATCCAAACAAATGATGATTATGCGAATATCTATTCAGTTACAACTCTTCAAGGGCAGAAACTCGACTTCTACCACGATAACAACAAAAAGGTTGAAGATTTAAAGTATGAAGAATTCTTAACTTACCTTAAGAAAGTTCTGTCACAGAAATGGAGTACGGTTATTGTTGGTAAAGAAAACCCTTGGAAGTAATCTATACGGCTAACTTTTTGGAGACGATGAGATAAACATCATCGGCTCCAAAATCATTGCCTAAAGTTTTTTCAGAAACAAGGCCAATAACTTGAGCTAATTTTTCAAAACGATGAGAGAGAACATCAAAAAATGAAGGAATATCATAGGCTGATGGGACAACATGATTGAGTTGCCTATAGGCCAATTGCCCCAAGTCCTGATAATAGCGAGTATCAATTAACTTATTATTTAAAGATGCTGAAAAATAGCCACAGATGACTAATGCAGTATCACCTATATCTTTCAACTCTCTCTTTCTTTCTTCCTTGGGAAGACTCGAACTTTTTAAAAACTTTGTCCCTAAAACCTTATTCTTTAACTTCCCTTCACTATTTTCGAAGTAACGAGTGACATCTCCAAAATAGTCCATAACCAAACTCGAGTAATAAATCGTCTCATTGGGAAGAGGCTCCATAGATTTCTCATTGAATTGTTGAAGCTCCGAATAAAAAAACGACTGAAGAGATGTTTCTAGGATTACTTTAGATGACTTCTGATCGTCCTTGGTCACTGACTACCTCCAAGTTTACAACCACTCTAGTCTACTATTTTACCATCATTATGACTCTGAGCAAAAACGGGTAATTACTGCCCAAAAACACTATAAATCCCCATTATTTCGTAGCAAGTACTTTGAGCTTTCCCGCTAGATTTGGTAGTAAATACTCATCATTTTATATAATTATTGAAGGTGGTCTTAATGAGCGAATCAAATCTAAATGAATGGGAAAAACTTTTAAATAAAGAAAGTAGAGGTAAAGAGCTTACGGACTTTATTAAAGACTCACCTGAAGGCATTAAAATTAAGCCCCTTTACACGAAGCAAGACTTGGAAGGAAATGATGACTATCAATCCCTACCAGGTATGGCCCCTTTTATGCGGGGACCAAGAGCAACTATGTATACGGGAAGACCGTGGACCATTAGACAGTATGCTGGATTTTCCACAGCAGAAGAATCAAATGCCTTTTATCGTAAAGCCCTAGCTGCAGGAGCCCAAGGGGTGTCAGTTGCTTTTGATTTAGCAACTCACCGTGGTTATGACTCAGATCATGATCGTGTTGTAGGAGATGTGGGAAAAGCTGGTGTGGCCATCGATACTGTTGAAGACATGAAAGTTCTTTTTAATGAAATTCCACTCGATAAAGTTTCTGTTTCCATGACTATGAATGGAGCTGTTCTTCCAATTCTGGCCAATTATATCGTTGCTGCCGAAGAGCAAGGTGTAAAACCTGAACTTCTCTCAGGAACCATTCAAAATGATATTCTAAAAGAATTCATGGTGAGAAATACCTATATCTATCCACCTCAGCAATCCATGAAAATCATCTCTGATATTTTTGCTTATACTTCAGAGAATATGCCTAAGTTCAACAGTATTTCTATTTCTGGCTACCACATTCAGGAAGCCGGAGCAGATGCAGCTCTTGAACTTGCCTATACTCTAGCAGATGGTAAGGAGTATATCGAAACGGCCCTCAATTCCGGTCTTAAGATTGACGCTTTTGCTCCATGCCTTTCTTTCTTTTTTGGTATAGGTATGAATTTCTATATGGAAATAGCGAAGCTTAGAGCGGCTCGTCTTCTATGGCACGAAATTGTTTTTCAATACAAACCAACAAATATCAAATCCACAATGTTGAGAACTCACTGCCAAACATCTGGTTGGAGTCTAACAGAACAAGATCCTTATAATAATATTATTCGTACAACTATCGAGGCCATGGCCGCTGTCTTTGGAGGAACACAATCTCTCCATACGAATAGTTTTGATGAAGCCATAGCTCTTCCGACGGAATTCTCTGCACGTATTGCACGAAATACTCAGATTATACTTCAAGAAGAAACAGGCATCACTAATGTTGTAGACCCTTGGGGTGGATCATTTATGATGGAAAAGCTTACCCAAGATATTGCCCAAAGAGCTCGAGAAATCATGAAAGAAGTTGACGAGCTTGGTGGCATGGCTAAGGCCATTGAAAAAGGAGTTCCCAAACTCAATATTGAACGATCAGCAGCAGCCAAACAGGCCCGAATTGATAAGGGTGATGATGTCATTGTTGGAGTTAACAAATACAAAACTGATACAGATGACCACGTCGATGTTCTCGAAATTGATAATGTAAAAGTAAGACTTGGCCAACTTAAAAGTCTCGAAGAAATTAAATCATCGCGGGATAATAAAAAAGTTAAAGAGTGTATCGAGGCTCTAGAACAGTATGCTCAGTCAGGTGAGGGAAATGCACTTGATCTTGCCGTAAAAGCGGCAAGAGTAAGAGCAACAGTTGGTGAAATTACAATGGCCCTTGAAAAATACTGGGGACGTTTTAAAGATCAAGCACGTACAGTTAGTGGTGTATATGGAAGCGCCTTTGAACAGGATGAAAACTGGATGAATATTAAAGAAAAGATCTCATCTTTTGAAGCTAAACACGGAAGAAGACCTCGTATGCTTGTAGCAAAGATGGGTCAAGATGGACACGACCGTGGAGCTAAAGTTATTGCCACGGCATTTGCGGACGTTGGTTTTGACATCGATTTAGCTCCCCTCTTTTCAACACCAGCAGAAGTTGCCAAGCAAGCACTTGATAACGATGTTCATGTTATCGGCGTATCAAGCTTAGCTGCCGGTCATAAAACACTCGTTCCCTCATTAATCGAAGAGCTCAAAAAGCTAGATGCAGAGGATATTATTGTCGTTGCAGGAGGAGTCATCCCAAAACAGGATTATGATTTTCTTTTTGAAGCAGGAGTAAAGGGTGTATTTGGACCAGGTACTCCCATTCCAGATTGTGCCGCACATGTTATCGAAGAAATTGAGAAGGCTTCTAAATAATGAAACTTCAGGATCTCTCTAATAAAGTTATAAGTGGCAATCGTCGAGCACTGGCAAAAGCGATTACTCTAATTGAATCCACTCTTGATAGTGATCGTACAGAAGCCCATACTCTTATGAAAGAGATTCTACCTCACGCGGGGAAAGCCCTAAGAATTGGAATATCAGGAATCCCAGGTGTGGGAAAGTCCAGTTTTATAGAAGTACTTGGGCTTGAGCTTATAAAGAAAGGACATAAAGTAGCTGTTTTAGCTGTTGATCCAAGCTCACCTATTTCTGGGGGTTCAATTCTTGGTGACAAAACTAGAATGGAAGAGCTTTCTCAAAATGACTCAGCTTTCATTCGTCCAAGCCCCACAACAGGAAGTCTTGGAGGAGTTGCAGCTAAAACAAGAGAGTCCATATACCTATGTGAAGCGAATGGCTACGACATCGTACTTATTGAAACTGTAGGAGTCGGTCAGAGTGAGTATGAGGTAGCCTCAATGGTTGATCTCTTTATGGTGCTCATGGTTCCTAATGCTGGAGATGAACTTCAAGGAATAAAAAAAGGGATTATTGAATTATCAGATATGCTCATCATCAATAAAGCCGATGGCGATACTCTTGTCTTAGCGGAGAATGCTAGAACTCAATACCAGAATGCCTTACATATTATTAAAAAAGATAAGTTTTGGAGCCCTCTTGTCTTAACATGTAGCTCACTTCAAAAAACAGGTCTTCCTAAAATCATAGATAGTATTTTTGATTTTCAAAATGAGTCAAAGAAAAGTGGGTTTTTCGAAGATAACCGGAAAAGACAAATTCAACGTTGGTTAAAAAGCCTTTTTCAATCAGAACTTGATCATTACATAAAAAACGACCTAGAGCTCAAAAAGAAGCTGACATCTTCAGAGACAAAAGTAGTCAACGGAGAAATTTCAGCATCTCAAGGTGCTAAAGAGATGCTAAATTATTTATTAAATCACTAATTAAAGTTGAATATGTATCTTATTTCCAGATCCAAACTTTATCATATCTGAAGCTAAAAACTTCTTAGCGATAGACATAAACATCCCTTTAGAAGTAATTCCCAAAGGAAGCCTTGAATGAGTAACATCAAGAGTGAGTACCGATGTATCTTTATTCCAGTTTACCAACCCTTGAATGGTAACTAAGAGATTCATACCGAGAACTCTTACACGAACGCTAGCTGCTAATTTACGATCTGTAATACTAGCTCTCACATCACTAACACCTGCTTTATCTTCATCAATCCTATAGTGATTGATATTGAAGTCATTTCTTTTTAATGTATCTTGTCTAGTTGCTCTCTCATCCGTGAAAAGGTTACGAATATTCACAGCCATCTGAGTTGTACATGCATCAATAATCGACTCAACATCAAATAGGTCCGTATCAGCTTTCATTTTACAATTACCCAAGAGTCCTTGAATAAGCTTACGACTCTCCTTATCTACCATTTTTATATGATCTAAATGAAAATTAAGAACTCCATTTTTTGTATAAACAAAACGAGTATCAATCTGCCCACGCACAGACTCAGCCTTCTCATTGATAATATGGAAGTCCACATTCGAAGTTTCAACATTCGCATCTTTCTTACAATGATCGAGTAGCAGAGGAATCTCTAGTGTTTTTAGCTCCGGATCTTTTTGACAATTCACTCCCAATCCACTTATTTCAAAAAACACTTCTTCAGAAACATTTAATCCTAGTCTATCTGCAGACAAGATCAGTCTATTCTCTTTGATTTTAAGGTCTGAAATAGCTCCATCAATTTTTATATTGAGTGGCTCACCAGTCTTTTCAGAAATACCTGTTTGGTGAAAACCAAAAGATACGGCCTCTCTAGCATCAAGATCAGTCTCTGTTAAACAAGAAGCAATATAAGTTTTGAAATCACTTAATTCCCCCTCTCTTAAGACATCACACTTTAGTTCTAACTCTCCAATATTAAAAACACTTTCAGGAGAAGAGTAACCAAAGCTTGATAAATTAATTTTAGCGACCTCATTTTCAATTTGAACAGATAATTCTTTTGCCTCTAGAGCCGCGCCATCTTCCAATAGTGAAAGTTGAAGCCGAGGAGTATTAAAACTAAGATCCTTCATACAAGGATTAATTAAAGTATTTCCACTAATCTTTATTAGGTCACTATCCTTAGCGCATTCAAGAGAGTATTGCCCGACTTCTATTTCTGTTGTTCCGCCAAATGAGCCACTGATTGAAATTCCTGATGCTGCAATTGTCTCTTGAGTTGTCTCTAAAGAAGTAAGATAGCTGTTAACATTTACTAACTCTTCTTCAGATTCTGAAAAGAACTTTAATTTAAAATCTACACCAGGTTGGCCGACAGGTTTTAATGTTCAGTAATTCATACAACCAGAAATTAAACCTTGCCCATCATTGAGTTGATAATCAGGATGCCTTCCACAATTAAGTTCATAATTTAAAGCTTTAATATAGGTTCGGGGCTCTCTGAATTCTATAGCTTCGCTATTCATGAAAATCTCATCTCTATTCATTACAAAATGAGTAGATAATAAGTTTCCATATTTAATTGAATCTATGAACTCAAAATCAGTATCGCGCAATTTATAAGCAAATTTAAAATTATCATTAATAAATCCAATACGGCGATTGATCATATAAATATCAGCGTCATAGACACCATTTTCATTATTTAACTGAGTAGAAATACTGCTATTTACAACATTGAAATTAGTGAAACTAAAAGAGCCCCTTCTCCCATTTACTTCATTCTCCTTATCATATTCAAAACTTTCCACTTTAATATCGTAAGATGGAGTAAGTTCATCCATAAAGACATCAAAAGGATTATCCTGCTCTTGAGCAAAAACTTGGGTACTTAGAAGAAGAATTAATAACGTATTCAATTTACTGGGGTTCACGGGTGCTCCTATTTATCATGCTTAGCATTATTCCATATTTCCCCTTCCCCACTGCCCAAAATGAAATAAATTCAAAACTTATTTAGACTGTAAAAATTATGATCATATTCTTTGTCTTTTTAGATTTATGAGCATAAATGATAGAATCAAACATAATTTTAATTATTTAAGGACATGTTTATGATGATTCCCCCCAAAGAGGGCCCATACGATTTCTTTCAATCTAGTGACAAAATAGAGGCTAACTCACTGAATCTATTAGGCTTTGGATTCGATGGTACAGCATGCTTTCGAAAAGGAACCAAGAATGGGCCAGATGCTATTAGGGCCGTTAGTGATGGAATTGAATCTTTTAGCCCCTACTTAAATGATGACCTTGAGGATAGAAAAAACCTCTACGACTTAGGAAATCTTCCAGTAGGAGAAACTGATGACCAGTATGAAAACTGGAAGCAGGCCAATGATGCTTTCTACAAACTTATGGAAGGCCGCCAACTTAAGAAGGAAAATATTAAATTACTCACTTTAGGTGGTGAACATTCTATCTCCTATGCTCCAATTAAAACTTATCTTGAGGCATATGAAGACCTTGTATTGATTCATTTAGATGCTCACGCTGACTTAAGAGACGGGTACGAAGGCTATCATTTCAGTCACGCAAGTATCATAAGAAGAGCCTTAGATCATATGACAGAAAAGCATAAACTCATTCAATACGGAATACGCTCTGGAACACGTGAAGAGTACGAATGGATGAATCAAAATAAAACGATCAAAAAAAGTTTAGATGAATTCATCACTGAAGTTTCAGCTATAGATGATGATAGACCTATTTATTTAACTTTTGACTTGGACTATTTCGATCCCTCTTTTTTCCCTGGGACAGGAACTCCTGAACCGGGTGGAGAAACATTTCACTCTTTTATTAAACTCATTAAAATATTAAAAAATAAAAACTTCGTCGGTGCAGATGTTGTAGAACTCTCTCCAGAGATTGATTCCAGTGGAAATAGTGATGTATTCGCTACAAAAGTGGTTAGAGAAGTTATCCTTTGCTTAACCTAAGCAGAGATTTAGATAAGGCTAGAAAATGAACGAATGGAACAGAGAAGAAGCAGAAAAAACCTACAATATCCTAACTTGGGGTGAAGGTTATTTTGACATTAATCAAGATGGAAATCTTGTTGTTAAAGCTACTCAAGCAAGTACTCCAATCATTATCAAAAATGTTATCGAAGAAATGAAGTCTCAGAAAGTGGCTCTTCCTGCCGTTATCAGATTTCATGACATATTAAGGTCTCAAGTAAAGAAGATTAATAAAAAATTTAGAGATGTAATCGACGAAGCAGATTATCGCGGTAAATTTTGTGGGGTTTATCCGATCAAAGTTAATCAAATGCGAGAAGTTGTAGAGGAAATTGTAGATGCTGGTGAAAAATATGATTATGGACTAGAAGCCGACTCAAAACCAGAACTTCTAGCAGTACTTGCATACAATACAAATGCTAACTCTCTTACCATTCTCAATGGATACAATGACGAAGATTACCTCTCTCTGGCCTTGCTTGGTACTCAACTTGGAAGAAAAATTGTTATTGTTATCGAAAAATTCTCAGAGCTAAATAAGGTTATTGCCCTCTCTAAGAAATATAATGTAACCCCTCTCATAGGTCTAAGAGGGAAAATGTCTAACCTGGGAACTGGAAGATGGGCAAAGTCGACTGGTGATAGAGCGAAATTTGGATTATCCATTTCTGAGATGATTCGCGCTGTAAAGTTACTAGAGGAAAATGGAATGAAAGACTCTATCAAACTCTTCCATTTTCATATTGGCTCTCAGATATCTGATATCCGAACCATTAAAGCAGCAATTAATGAAGGTGCTCGTATCTACACTCAACTTTATAAAATGGGCTGTGAACTTGAGTATTTTGATGCTGGAGGTGGACTAGGAGTAGACTATGATGGTTCACGTTCAAATTCAGAATCTTCAATTAACTATCACTTAAATGAGTATGTAGCAGATATCGTTTATGGTTTAAAACAAGTGTGTAACCTTGAAAGCGTGCCCCATCCAAATATTGTTACAGAAAGCGGTAGGGCCATTACTGCTCACCACTCACTTGTTGTTACTAATGTTGTCGATAAAATCTCAGTTACTCAAACAGAGTTTGATATTAAACCTCAAACAGGTGAACACCATCTTGTAACTAATATGAGAGAAATGTTTGAGTGGAAAATTTCAGAAGATAACTTCCAAGAAATCTATAATGAGTCGGTTCAGATTAAAGAACAAGGCTTAAATGCTTTCAATCTTGGGGTTATTACCCTGGAAGAACGTGCTCGATTAGAAACGATCTTTTGGCAAACCGTTATTAAGATTATTGCTTTTACAAAGACTCTCGATTTTGTTCCAGATTATATGCAACAGCTGGAAGACCAAATAGCCCCTCAATATCTGTGTAACTTCTCAGTCTTTCAATCTGCAGCAGACCACTGGGCAATTGATCAACTTCTACCAGTCATGCCTCTTTCAAGATTAAATGAAAGACCAGAGGTAAACTGCTCAATTGCTGATATTGCCTGTGATAGCGATGGCACGATTCGCAAGTTCATAAACCAGGAAGGGATTACTCCTACGATGGCCATTCATGAACTTAAAGCTAATGAAAACTATTATATAGGCCTTTTCCTAACTGGAGCGTATCAAGATGTTATGGGAGATATGCATAATCTCTTTGGTAGGCTTAATGAAGTCCATGTATACGGAGACAATGATGATCCAGAAGGTTTCTATATTGAAGAAATAATTAGAGGTAATACATCCTCAATGGTGTTATCTACAATGCAGTATAATCCCGAGTATATGGCCCAAAAAATGAAGAAGGATGTTACTAAAGTTGTAACCGCTGGATCCATGGCACCAAGACAAGGTGTTAAGTGGGTAGACTTCTACGAAGAATGCCTAACCAACTACACCTATCTTAGGCATGATTAATTTAATTTTCTAAAGTATTTAAATAGCTCTGACTCTGAGCTTAAAATAAACTTTGTATCCCCAGTGATTGAATCATTATAAACTTCCATAGTTTTAATAAATTCGAAGAACTGGGGATCTTGGCCAAGCGCCTGAGCATAGATTCTTGCAGCTTTTGCCTCACCCTTACCTCTAATTATTTGTGCTCTCTTATAGGCTTCAGATTCAATCTCTCTAAGATCTCTTTCTAATCGCCCTTCGATCTTGGCTTTTTCACCTTTACCAATCGAGCGAATTTTCTGAGCGACTCTCTGCCTTTCACTCGTCATTCTTTCATAAACTTTTGATTCTACAGATTTCTCATAACTGATTCTTCTCAACTGAACATCAATTAAATCGATTCCAAATTCTTTTAGTTCTGAGGCTGCTGATTCAACAATTTTATCACTTAAGCTTTCTCTTCCTAAAAAGATTTTTTCAATCTCGCCAGTCACCTCATCTTCAATAATGGGTTTACCTTCTGCTTTCAACTTCTTTATAAGATCTCTTTTTTCATTGATCTTATCTAATATACCGTTTGAATTTCTAACTGCTTCAACTAAATTTTGATTTGAAATAACATCTCTAGTAGCGGAGTCTAAAATAGCATCAAGTCTCGCCTTAGCACCCACTTCATTCCTCACAGTTTGAATGAACTTGAGAGCATCAACAATTCTCCATCGAGCAGTTGTATCCACTTTAATATACTTTTTATCTTTCGTAGGGATTTGATTTGGAAAGCCATCCCAGCTTAAAATTCTTTTATCAACAAATCTTGCTTCCTGAATAAAAGGCGTTTTTAAATGAAGTCCAGCACTCGTGATAGGTTCACCTACAGGTTTTCCAAATTCTGTAATAATGGCCTGTCTTCCTTCATCTAAAACAAAGAATGTAGACTTACCAATTATGAGGAGAAGTAATAATACACCAGCAAATATCGTTGTCTTAGTTCCCACTCTTCGCTCCTTGAAATACAGGAAGGATTCCCTTAACACTTGGATCTACAACTCTGATATTTTCAACTTTCTTCAAAATTCTGGCCATCGTCTCGAGATAGATTCTTTTTTTAGTAATCGATGGCGCTCTCTTGTATTCAGTTAACATTGCCTTGAACTTTTCTGCATCCCCTTCCGATCGGTTCACTTGAGCTTTTGCATAACCTTGAGCCTCACTGATTAGTTTTTCAGCTTTACCTCGGGCCTCAGGAATGACCTTGTTATAAGACTCTTCAGCTTGATTTATCACTTTCTCTTGCTCTTGCTTTGCAGCGTTCACATCATTCAATGATTTCTTAACAACTTTAGGAGGGTTAACATCCTGAAGCTTTACCGTAACGATCTTCACACCCATGTCGTACTTATCTAGTACTTTTTGCATGAGATCTTTTGCTTCAGAAGCAATTTCTACACGTCCTGTTGTTAAAACTTCATTAACCAATCTATCGCCAACTACTCTTCTCATAATTGACTCAGAAACATCTCTAATATTTCTTTCTGGAGATGAAGTTTGAAAAAGAAATTTAAATGGGTCTGCAATTTGAAATTGAACCACCCATTCAACATCCGCAACATTCAAGTCACCCGTAAGCATCAACGACTCGGTATCGAAATCTTTACTTTCATAAGTTGTGACTCGACTTCTAGAGTCTCTCGTTCGAAAACCAAATTCTTCTTGCAGAACTCTTTTAGTTTTCACATGAATAACTCGATCAACGCCAAATGGCAGTTTAAAATGAAGACCAGGAAGTGCTGTTCCTTGATATTGACCAAAGCGAATAATTACCGCTTCTTCATCTGGATCAACTGTGTAGTATGACGTTTTACCCAAGATAAAGAGAAATATGATGGCAACTATAGGTACAATCAATTTCGCGTTCTTTTGGATATCTTTCTTTGCTCTTTCCCAGTCGTTCATGACAGTCCTATTTTTGAATTATTCAATTTCTAGCATGAGGACACCACTCTCCAGAGCGTCACCCTCTTTAACGTGTATCTCTTTAATAACACCGTCTACAGCTGTTTTAATTTCATTTTCCATTTTCATGGCCTCTAGAATTAAAACACAATCACCCTTTTGAACTTCCTGACCTACTTCAACATTTATTTTTACGACTTTTCCAGGCATTTGAGTTAATAACTCTCCACTGGAACCAGAAGTAAGACCAGATGGTTTATAACCTCTATATACATTATAAACCTTATCAATATTGAGTATTCTTTTAGGGATATGCTGACGAGCTAATTTCTTCCACGACACGTTGTCATTCGAAATATAGTAATTCCCTGCTAGTTTCTTAACAAAGATTTTTTCAGAATGAACGATTTCATTATCCTCTAAAGTATTGTACTCAAACTCAACAAGGTCACTCGAATGTTTAATCGTCTTAGTTAGATCAACAACAAATTCATTTTTATCTGCATCTAGTAAATACGTTCTCATTACATCCCCATATTTCTTGCTTCAGCAGCAGCTAGTTTTTTATAAACATCCGAATAATTGAAAGAAGTATCAATTGTTTCTTGAGGCGCTACTTCGTTGATGTAGTTAGTAGTATATTTCCCTTCATTAAATTTTGGTTCATCCATAACAACTTTATGAAGTGGTATATTATTTTTAAGACCTTCAATATAAAGCCCATTGAGAGCTGCTCTCATTTTTCTAATCGCAACATCTCTTACATATCCTTTTGCAACGAGCTTTCCAACCATGGGATCAAAGTCTGGAGTTACTTCTAAACCTCGATACAAACAATGATCAAATCTCACACCTTGAGGGAAGTTTGTCTCAAACCCTGTCACTCTACCTGGTGCAGGCAACATGGTGATAGGATCTTCAGCACAAATCCTACATTCAATAGCATGGCCAGTTTTCTTAATAGCTTCTTGATTAGGAATCTGAATATCTTCTCCAAATGCAGATTGAATCATGCAGATAATTAAATCAAAGCCAGTAATCTCTTCAGTAATGGGATGCTCCACTTGAATACGAGTATTCATTTCAAGAAAGTAGAAATTCTTGTCTTCACCCATAATGAATTCAACGGTTCCAGCACTATCGTAATCAACAGCTTTAGCAAGTTGAACAGCAGTTTCACATACTCGAAGACGAAGTTCCTCATCTTCACCGATAAATGGAGAAGGAGCCTCTTCAATAATTTTTTGATGCCTTCTTTGGATAGAACATTCTCTCTCAAAAAAGTGAAAAACATTACCATGCTTATCTGCAAGTATTTGAACTTCAATATGGTGAGGATTTACAATGAGTTTCTCAACCAATAAGTCGCCATTACCAAAGGCAGCCATCGATTCACGTCCAACGGCTTCAAATTGTTTCTTTACTTCAGCTTCGTTAGCACATGCTCGCATACCACGACCACCACCACCGGCTACTGCTTTTAGAAGTACAGGGTATCCAATTTCATTTGCAACCTGTACCGCTTCTTCAACAGTAGGAACCGCAGCTGCAGTTCCAGGCACAACAGGCACTCCAGCTTCTTTGGCCAAAGCTTTTGAAGTCGCTTTATCACCCATAACTTTTATGGCGTGAGTATTTGGTCCAATAAATGTAATCCCTTCCTTATTAAGTCTCTCAGCAAAGGATCCATTTTCAGATAGAAAACCATAACCTGGGTGAATTCCATCAATATTGTATTTCTTGGCCACTTCTACAATCTTATCGACATTAAGATATGTTTCAGCGTTACTAGAGCCTTCTAAGTGAACCCATTCATCACAAAATTCTAAGTGAGCAGCATTGGGTTCATTATCAGTAAAAAGTCCAACAGCCGTATGACCCAACTCACGACAGGCCTTAGCAACACGTGAAGCAATCTCACCACGGTTAACAATCATTATTCTTTTTGGTTCTGATTTTTTTAGACGTATGTTCATAGCTGAATATTCCCGTGTTTTCTTTGAGGTAGCTCAACTTTCTTATCTTTAAGAACAGTAAGATATTCGTGAATTCTCGTTCTCGTCTCTTCTGGTAAGATTACACTATCTACGTAACCAAGCTCAGCTGCTCTATAGGGATTACTAAATTGCTTTTCGTAATTTTCTACAAGTTCAGCTTTCTTCTTATCAAAAGCCTCACCTTCTAGTCCTTTGAGCTCATTTCTAAAAATAATATTAACAGCCCCTTCTGCACCCATAACTGCAATTTCAGCCGTAGGATACGCGAGGTTTACATCTGCCTTAAGATGTTTTGAAGCCATTACATCGTAAGCTCCACCATAAGCTTTTCTTGTAATCAATGTGATTAGAGGTACAGTAGCTTCAGCATAAGCAAATAGTAATTTAGATCCGTGAGTAATAATCCCACCATGCTCTTGTGTTACACCAGGAAGAAAGCCCGGAACATCTACAAGAGTTAAAATTGGAATATCGAAGGCATCACAAAATCTTACAAAGCGAGCACCTTTACGTGAACTATCAATATCGAGCACACCAGCTAAGATTTGTGGCTGGTTTGCAACAATACCGATTTTAACACCACCAACAGATGCGAAACCTACAATAATATTCTTAGCAAATTCTTTATGAACCTCTAAGAAGCTTCCATCATCGACAATATCGATAATTACTTCTTTCATGTCATAAGGTTTCTTAGGATTGGCAGGAACAAGTTCTTTGAGCTTGTTATTATCTCTAAAGATCGAATCGTTTGTTTCTTTCAGCTCTTGCTTTCTATAATTTGAAGCTGGAATATAAGCAAGAAGCTCTCTTACTCTTTCAAAACAATCATCTTCGTCAGAACAATTGAACTGAGCTACACCAGAATTCGAATTATGAGCGGTTGCTCCACCAAGTTCTTCTTTCGTTACTTCTTCATGCGTAACGGTTTTAATAACATCTGGACCTGTTACAAACATATAAGATGATTTATCTACCATGAAGATAAAGTCTGTAATTGCTGGAGAATAAACAGCTCCACCAGCACAAGGACCCATAATGAGTGAAATCTGAGGGATAACACCAGAACACTTAACATTTCTATAGAAAATATCAGCGTAACCAGCAAGAGACTCTACACCCTCCTGAATTCTCGCTCCACCTGAATCATTAATTCCAATAATTGGAATTCTATTCTCAAGTGCAAAGTCCATAATTTTACAAATCTTCTTTGCGTGAGCGGCACCCAATGCCCCACCCCAACAAGTAAAGTCTTGCGAATAAAGAGCAACCTTTTGACCATTAATAGTCCCAATCCCAGTTACTACTCCATCCCCTAGGAACTTCTTCTTTTCCATTCCAAAAGATGTACATTTATGGGTTACAAATTTATCGAATTCAACAAAAGTACCTGGATCTAAAATCTTAGAGATTCTTTCAAGGGCCGTGTACTTTCCTTGAGCATGTTGTTTTTCAATTCGGGCTTCACCACCACCAAGGGCAGCTTTAGATCTTAATTCAAGGAGCTCGTTTCTTTTTTGCTCCTGCAATTCTGTAGTCATAAATAGTCCTCCTAAAAGCATCGGTACTATACCTTAAAACTGCTTTAGGAGGCTATTTCTCTGCGTTATTGTCGACCACTTAACGCGGCGTTCTGGCGAATTATCGCCCTATTCGTTTGCCGCCTTCTTTCTCTTATCGAGATCATACTTATCTACTTTCATAATCAAACTTGCCCTACTGATTCCCAGCTCTTTGGCCAATTTTGATTTATTAAAATTGCAACGCTTTAGACCATCTCTAATCATGAGTGATTCTAATTCTTCAAGTGCCTGCTTCAGAGATCCATTTGTATTAATCCCTTTAACTACATTTGAACCACCACGAGGTCCACCTACCGACTCTAGAATTCTTGGTGATAAATGCTCTGGTGTAATAATCTTATCGTCACCTGCTAATACAACAAGTCTTTCAACTTCGTTTTCTAGCTCTCGAACATTTCCTGGCCAATGGTAATCTAGCATCTTCTCCATACATTTCTTGGAGTATGACTTCATGGGTAGACCAGCTTCATCACATCTCTTCTTTAGAAAGTGATCCATTAGTATAGGAACATCTTCTCTTCTTTCTCTAAGAGGAGGTAGATTCACATTAATCACGTTGATTCTATAATAAAGATCTTCTCTAAACTCACCAGTTTCCATCATTTTTTTGATGTCTCTGTTTGTTGCTGCAATAATTCTCACATCTGTCTTCTTAGGCGATGTCGCGCCCACAGGAAGATATGTCCCTTCTTGAAGAACTCTAAGTAGTTTTACCTGCATCGATAGACTAGTATCTCCAATCTCATCGAGAAATAATGTTCCACCATTAGATTGTTCAAACAGACCCTTCTTATCTTTTACAGCACCTGTAAATGCACCTTTCATATGACCAAAGAGTTCAGAATCTAAAAGGTTATCGTTGAAAGCCGAACAGTTTACGGCTAAGAACATATTATCTCTTCGAGGTGAATAGTAGTGAATCGCTTTGGCCACTAGCTCTTTACCTGTACCGTTTTCTCCTTGAACAAATACCGAAGCTTCTGAGCTCGATACTTTTTCGAGAAGGTGGTAGATTTGCTGCATCTTCTTAGATTTACCAATCATCATGTGATAGCGATATTTATCACCTAGCTCAGAATTAAGTTCTTTAATTCTATGCTCTCTTTTAGTAATTTCTTCATGGAATTCCACAATCTCTTCGCCAACGAGTTCAACGAGTTCGTGTAGATATTCAACATCTGACTCATCAAGAATTCTCAAATCTTCGATACAAGACTTTGCTTCATCATCAGATGCGCCGGCTTCAGTCATTCTGGCCATAAGCTCTTTCATTTCTTTTTCTTTTAATGAACCTGATACAAAAGGATACGCAAAAACAGTTCCCATATATTCGCCATCAACCACAACTCTTGAAGCAACACCTTGAACATGTGGAAAAAAGCTATCGAAAATAATGGTTTGTTCTTTCCCATCTTTCAATTGATCAGCAATATTTTCGATATCGTTATTAATTAAATCATGTCCATGTGGCATCCCCATCTGAACAGCAAAGAATTGATTCTTATACTCATGGTCCTTATCTAAATGTCCACTTTGAATTTTTGCTTGTGCATCTGTCCAAATAAGCTCTGTTCCATACCATTTGTATAGAATCTCAGATAGCTTTGAAATAACCAGAAGGTTCTTCATCTCTTTCCAATTGATCATTTTATACTCCTAAAAGTTTTAATAAAAAACGTTGCTTCAAGCACTGCAGAAGTTCTGACCAATAAGCGTAATTTTTTGGACAAAGTTCATGCATCGCTGTTTAACTTTTCGGCAGTATCTTCATGACCTTTAAGGAAATTGTTTAAAATTAGGGCATTAATCTAAAAAATTTAGATAGCTTAATTTAGTAACATTTTGTAATTTCAATAACTTAGATTCAAGGTGGGATCATTTTCTAGACAAAAGCTCTGTCAAAAAATGATTAATGTGATTCAATTTCCTTATCCTCAACACCTTCTATTGAGCTGATATAGAAATCAAGTCTGCTTTGAATGGCCTGAAGTGACCATGTTTGAGGACCAACAAATTTATTAAGATTTTTTCCACTTGGAGCAAAGAGATAGGTTTCCGGAACTTTTACTGTACCGAAACTAATCATTGATTTACCCGGTTTATCGTGGGCAACAACAATATTAGCGGGTAACTTTCCAAAACGTTTTAAAAACTTCTTTATCTTGACCTCATCATCTTGAACGGCTAGGAGAACAGCTTTTACACCATTTTCTTTATTGCGTTTAACAAACTCGATAAATTCTGGAAGTTCAGCTTCACAAGGCCCACACCATGTACCCCAAAAGTGTACCAATGTAGCTTTACTACCGTCTTCAAATAGATTCTTAGATGTCACCTTTGGACCAAAAACACCATCGGCTTCAAAGTCAGGAAGCTCTTTTAAAATAAGGCTATTCTCTGAATTGGTTAAATCATCTATATGTCTTTTCTTTAAAATGGAGTAACCCAAAGTTGCTGCCATAATCAGAGCAACAATAGAGATCTTCATACTGAAGGGAAAGGGATTTGATTTTGAAGTAGTACTCATAAAATAAAAAAACCTTCTTGAGGGTTACTCAAGAAGGTTATTAAAGCATTGATTATTTGTAAAAAACAAATATTAGTCAACGAGAGCGATAATTCCCATTTTTGAATTATCACCAACACGACCATCAGCAAGTTTAAGAATTCTAGTGTATCCACCAGCTCTTTCTTTAAACTTTGGTGCTACTTCTTCAAAAAGTTTCTTAACAGCATCTTTGTTATTTAACTTTCTGAAAGCAAGACGACGATTAGCAACAGTATCGTTCTTAGCTAAAGTAATTAGCTTCTCAACTACTGGTCTAATGGCCTTACATTTAACATGAGTTGTTTTAATTTGCTCATGCTCAATTACTTCTACAGCAAGGTTTCTCACAAGTGATTTTCTGTGACTTGGTGTAGTTCCGATTCTATATTTTCTTCTTTGGTGTCTCATAACGCCAACTCCTCAACAACAACTGTTATTCAGCATCCTTCTTTTCTTGCATCTCTTTCATGATGCTATCAACTTTCATTCCTAGTCCAAGACCCATTTGAGACAAGATCTCTTTGATTTCATTAAGAGATTTACGTCCAAAGTTCTTAGTTCTAAGCATTTCACCTTCTGTCTTAGAAACAAGCTCATAGATGTACTTGATGTTTGCATTCTGTAGACAGTTAGCAGAACGAACTGAAAGTTCAAGCTCACTTACTGGCTTAAGAAGGAAGTTATTTGCAGGTGACTGAGCAGGTTGTGACTGCTGAGTCTCTACTCTTACTACTTCATCTTCATCTTCAAAGTTTAAGAAAACAGCTAGCTGATCTCTTAAGATATTTGCAGAGTATGCAACTGCATCGTTAGGATCTATACCACTATTAGTCCAAACTTCAAGAGTAAGTTTGTCATAGTCAGTTCTTTTCCCAACTCGTGAATTTGTTACAGTGTAATTTACTCTATGAACAGGTGAAAAAAGAGTATCAAGATAAATCCAACCAACTGGAAGATCATACTCTTCTTTATTATCAAGAGCAGTTACATAACCCTTACCACGTGCAATTTTAATTTCCATTCTGATGTTACCACCAGAAGAAACGTTACAAATTGTATGATCAGGATTAAGAACTTCAACTGATGAGTTCTCAGCAATATTAGCAGCTGTAACAGGACCTTCTCCAGATTTCTCTAGAGTAAGGATTACATCTTCTTTACCCTTTAACTTAAAACGTACTTCTTTAAGGTTAAGGATAATTTCAGAAACTTCTTCTTTAACATTGTTGATCGTACCAAATTCGTGATCAACACCTTCAATACGAATGGCAACGATCCCCGCCCCTTGGAGCGATGATAACAATACTCTTCTCAGAGAATTTCCTAAAGTTTGTCCATATCCTCTTTCTAGAGGTCTAGCTACGAATTTACCATAACTAGGGTTAGAAACTTCGGCTTCTCCTTCGAGGGCAACCGGTCTAATCATGTTAGTCCAGTTCTTTTCAACAAATGTATCCATTCTAATAGTCTCCTGTGAAACTTAAATTAAACTCTTCTTCTTTTTGGTGCACGACAACCATTATGAGGTATTGGAGACTTGTCGGCAACAGCTGTAATTTTCAATCCAGCTTGAACAAGAGCACGGATAGCATTCTCACGCCCCGCACCAGGTCCCTTAACTCTAACTTCTACAGTTTGAAGACCGTGCTCCATAGCTCTTTTAGCAGCTTCTAATGAAGCAGACTGAGCAGCAAATGGAGTTGATTTCTTAGATCCTCTGAAACCTAATTGACCAGCAGATGCCCAGGCCAAAGCATTACCTTGAGTATCTGTAAAAGTAACGATTGTATTGTTGAAAGATGCCTGAATGTGGCAAATACCACTAGAGACATTCTTTTTAACTTTTTTCTTTGTAGCAGTTTTCTTAACCATGATTTAGCTCCTACTCTACTTCATTGACTTGATAGACTTTTTACCAGCAATGGATACTGCTGGACCTTTACGAGTTCTGGCATTCGTATGTGTACGCTGCCCTCTTACAGGTAGGCCTCTTCTATGACGAATACCTCTGTAACAACCCATATCTTTAAGTCTTTTAATGTTCAAGCCAACCTCACGACGTAGGTCACCTTCTACTGTGAATTCTTCTTCTAAAATCTTACGAATTGTTTGAGTTTCCTCTTCTGTAAGATCGTTAGAACTTTTGTCAGGACTTACACCTGCTTTACCTAGAACTTCTAAAGCTACCTTTGGTCCCACTCCGTAAAGTGATCTCAAAGCTACACTTAGAACTTTATTTCTAGGAATATCAACACCAAGAATACGCGCCATAGCTACACTCCCATTCTAATTAAGGTTGTTATTAACCTTGTCTTTGTTTATGTTTTGGATTTGCTTTACAAACAATACGAAGAATACCTTTTCTCTTCACTTGCTTGCAATCTTTACAAATTTTCTTAACTGAAGCTCTTACTTTCATCTTCCACTTCCTTTTTTAACAAATAAGCAGTGCTTATTTTATCTACCTTTACTTCTGTAAGTAATTCTTCCCTTAGTTAGGTCATACTTTGAAATTTCAACAAGCACTTTGTCACCTGGCAAAATCTTAATAAAGTGCATTCTCATCTTCCCAGAAATGTGCGCAATAATACTGTGCCCATTAGGAAGCTTCACTTTAAACTTGGTATTTGGAAGAAGTTCTGTAACTTCACCTTCTACTTCAATGACTTCTTTATCTGCCATAAATAACAAATGCCCTATTTCGCGTCTAGCCTATATATACGCTACATCACTATAATGCAACCTTTAAAAGACCAGACCTATTAATTTTATATCTATAATTCTGTTTGTTTCTTTAAACTATCAAAAACAGCATCTGGAGCGGCTGAAGCATCAATTCGGCCGAGACGACCTTCTGCTTCATAGTAACTTAATACTGGCTCAACAGTATCTTTGAAAACTTGTAAACGAGTCTTCACTGTTTCTTCGTTATCATCTTTTCTTTGAGTAAGCTCTGCTCCACATTTGTCGCAAACACCTTCTTTAGCAGGCGCCTTACTCAATAAATTATATATTTCTCCACATCCAGAACAAGTACGTCTGTTGATAAGTCGTGCAGCAAGCATATCGAGATCAATCTCAAAATACACAGCTCTACTCTTAGCATCTTTCAATACTTCACCATCAAGTAATTTTGCTTGTTCATGATTACGTGGAAATCCATCAAAAATATATTGATTAGATTTAAGATCACAATTTGAGTTTAATAGCTCAAGAACAGTGTGATCATCGACAAGTTTCCCCTCATCCATGATCCCCTGAACCCTTTGACCTAGTTCAGAACCTGACTTGATTTCTTTACGGAGAAGGTCCCCAGTTGAAATATGCTCATACCCTAATTCAGAAACAAGTCGAGCAGCCTGAGTACCTTTTCCAGAACCTGGAGCACCTAAAAGAATCAACTGTGGCTTCATATTTAGAACCTTCTATTTGCGCCTTTATATTTGCCGCGAGACTTGTGAGCAGTCTCATATTTATCAGCATACATAAACGACTGAATATTCATCATTACACGGATAGATACAGAAACTAGAATAAGTAGTGCTGTTCCACCAAATCTTGTATTTCCCCCAGTAATTAGAGTTGGGGTGATACAAATAAATACAAGAAATAATGCTCCAAAAAACGTTAGTCTATTCAGAAGGTAGTCTAAGTATTCTTGAGTCTGCTTCCCTGGTCTGTAACCTGGAATAAAAGCATTATTCTTTTGCAACATCTCAGCAATTTTCTTCGTTTTAAACTGGATTGGCGCATAAAAGTAGGCCATATAAACAATTAATAAAGCAAAGAGAATATTAAATAGTAATTGCCCTGGATATAAACTTTGTACAACTTGATCCACATAAGGCTTGATCCAGCTATCTGCTGAAATAAAGTTGGCCATTGTAGTTGGAGCCATAAGTAGTGAACTCGCAAGAATTGGAGGCATTACTCCACCAGTATCAAGTCTCATTGGAAGAGTTTGAGTTCCACCATATACACGGTTGTGAACAACTTTTTTTGCGTATTGAACTGGAATCGCTCTATGAGATCTTTCAATGAAAGCAACTACATAGAATGAAACAAGTATCACTGCTACAAAGAGAAGCAGAGAGAATCCACTCAGTTCACCATTTCTGAAAAGAGTAAGTTTCTGGAAAATTTCAGAAGGTAACTCTACAGCAATACCAGTAAAAATAATTAATGAGACTCCATTTTCTAAGCCAAACTCTGTAATTCTCTCACCCAACCATAGAAGGAACATCGTTCCACCAGCAAGAGTAATCATAGCCGTTAGTCTAAACAGCATTCCAGGCTCTGGAATAACCGCTAGCCCACCTGGACTTTTGAAAGTTTCAAAAGCAGCTGCCATACCAAAACCCTGTATACAACAAAGGATAACGGTAGCGTAACGAGTCCATTTTTGAATTTTCTTGTGACCATCAGCATCTTCTTGAAGCTCTGCAAGCTGAGGAATAACCTCTCCAAGTAAGCTGAAGATAATTGAGGTTGTGATATAAGGCATAATCCCTAATGCAAGAATAGAGAAACGCTTAAATGAACCACCAGAGAAGGTGTTGATCAGATCGAAAACACCGCCACTATTAGCCGCAAAATACGACTTCATGGCAGCCCCGTCAATTCCTGGAACAGGAATTTGAGCTGCCATTCTATAAACAAAAAGTAATAAAAGAGTGAAAAAGATTTTCTTCTTAAGCTCTTCGATTTTTCCTTGAGCAGATGCCATCGATATAAGTCCTTTTACTAAGAGTTATTCTTTAATCTCTCCGCCTGCTTTTTCAATAGCTTCACGTGCAGATTTTGAGAACTTATTAATCTTAATAAAAGTTAGCTTCTTTGTAATCTCCCCATTTGCAAGAATTTTAATAGGAAGTCTTTTATTGATACCTTTAAGAAGACCTTTCTCAATTAATGCTTCGCGCGTAACTTCACCAGAATCAAATTTTGCTTCTAGTTGAGCAAGAGAAACTTCAGCATATTCTGTTTTAAAAGGTGCATTTGAGAAACCTTTCTTAGGAAGTCTCATATATAGAGGCATTGCCCCACCTTCGAAACCAGTACGAACACCACCACCAGCTCTGGCTTTTTGTCCTTTGTGACCTTTACCAGCTTGTGTACCTTGACCTGAACCTTGTCCACGACCAATTCTTTTAATGTTCTTATGAGCACCTTTTGGGCTTTTTAAATTATTTAGCGTTAACATAAAATTCCTCTTTCAACTTATTCAGCAATCTCTAGTAGATGAATTACTTTTTTAATCATTCCGCGAACAGCTGGAGTATTCTCTAAGGTCTTTGATGAACCAGTCTTTCTAAGACCAAGTCCTTTAACACAAGCCTTTTGCTTATCTGTACAGCTAATCACACTTTTTTTCAACGTAACTGTAATTGTTTTACTCATAATTCAATCCTTATATGCTCTAAAAGCTTATAATCTAAGACCTTTAGGATCTTTACCTCTAACTTTTGCAATTTCATCTACTGAACGTAGATCACTTAAAGCTTTAAAAGTTGCTTTAACAACATTATGAGGGTTAGTTCCGTTTAGTGACTTTGTTAAAACGTCTCTAACACCAGCAAGTTCTAAAATTGCACGACATGCACCAGCAGCTTTTACCCCAGTACCTTGAGCAGCAGGCTTGAAAAGAATCTTACCAGCGTCAAATCTACCTAGAATTTCATGTGGAATAGTTCCACCATCAAGAGGTACATGAATTAAGTTCTTTTGAGCAGCTTGTGTAGCCTTACGGATAGCTTCAGGAACTTCCTTTGCTTTTCCAAGTCCAAAACCTACACGACCTTTCTTATCCCCAACAATCATAAGTGCAGAGAATGAAAACCTACGTCCACCTTTAACAACTTTTGCAACTCTATTAACGGCCACAACTCTCTCTTCGAACTCAGGAGCAACTTGAGGTTGCTTCTTTCCACGAGGAGCTCCACCACGGCCTTTGCGAGCTTGCTTCTTCTCTTTATCTTTTCCGCCTTCAGCAGTATTTGCTTTCTCAGCTTGAACTTCACCTTCTACAGTTTTATTTTCTTCACTCATAACTTTCCTCAGAGATTAAACTTGAATTCCATTTTCTCTAATTGAATCTGCTAATGCAGCAACCACACCGTGGTACTTGTAACCAGATCTATCAAATACTACTTTTGCAATACTGTTACCTTTAAGTTGTTCAGCGACTTTAACACCAACAGCTTTAGCACCTTCTTTAGTTGCTTTAGCTTCAACTGCATTTTTTCCGAATGTTTGAACAGAAAAAAGAGTCTTTGATTGAGCATCGTCAATTACTTGAACAAAAAGGTTCTTGTTAGATTTGGTAATACACACTCTAGGTCTATCAGCAGTTCCAACAATTTGCTTTCTGATCGAAAGCTTTCTTCTCAGTCTTCTACCGAGAGAAGCATTTTTTACTTTTCCGTTTGGCTTTCTCATAACACTACCCTAACTTTTCCTACTTCTTACCACCGGTCTTACCAGCTTTTCTAATAATATGCTCATCAGCGTATTTAACACCTTTTCCTTTATAAGGCTCTGGTGGTCTAAATGATCTGATTTTTGCAGCTGCAAAACCTACGAGTTCTTTATTAGAACCTGAAATATCAATTACGTTTTTATTAACTTTAGCTGAAACACCTTCAGGAAGCTTATACTCAATTGGGTGAGAGAAACCAAGGTTTAAAGTAAGTGTATCACCTGATACAGCAGCCTTATAACCAACCCCGTTAAACTCAAGAGACTTTGTAAAGCCTGTTGTAACTCCTGTAACCATGTTGTTAATAAGAGTTCTAGTTGTTCCCCATAATGAACGGGCAACTTTTGACTCATTAACTGGAGTTACAAGAACTTCCTTATTGTTTAATTCAATTTTTACTTGATCAGTAAAGCTATACTCTAGGTTACCATTTGGTCCTTTAACAGAAACATTGGCTCCATCAACTTTAACTTCTACTTTTTCTGGTACTACAATGGGTAGCTTTCCAATTCTTGACATCTTATTACCCTCACAACTTCAGATAGCGATGATTACCAAACGCTACAAAGTACTTCACCACCAACTTTCTTATTCTTGGCTTCTTTTGAACTCATTACACCTTGAGATGTAGATACTACGTTTATCCCTAGTCCACTTAGAACCTTAGGCATTTCTCTATATCCACGATACTGACGAAGACCTGGCTTAGAGTATCTCTCTAGTCCAACAATTGCGTCTTCTTTGAAAAGAAGCTTGATTCTGATATCAGCTTTATCTTTAGCAATAATCTTAAAAGACTTAATGTAACCTTCATCTTTTAAAACTTTACATACATTCGCTTTTAACTTACTAGCAGGAAACTCAACTCTATCATGCCCAGCATTTAAAGCGTTTCTCATTCTAGTCAACATATCTGCAATAGGATCTGTCATCATAATACTACTCTCCGTCCTTACCAGCTTGACTTAGTCACACCAGGAATCATCCCTCTATGGGCTAATTCTCTCAATTGAATTCTTGAAAGACCAAAGGCTCTATAAAATCCTCTAGGTCTCCCTGTTAGTTCACATCTATTTCTTACTCTGTTTTCACAAGCATTTCTTGGTAGAGATTGAAGCTTAAGTTGGGCCTCAAATCTTTCTTCTTCAGAAAGACTTTCATCTCTAACTTTTTTTCTTAGCTCTTTACGAAGACCTAATTGCTTTTGAGATTCTTTTTTTCTTCTTTCGTTCTTTACGACTTGTGCTAATCTTGCCATATCGTTCTACCTTATTTTTTAAACGGCATACCTAGAAGAGAAAGAAGCTCACGCCCTTCTTCATTATTGGTAGCAGTTGTTACAATTGAAACACCCATTCCTCTTACTTTATCAATTTTATCGTAATTGATTTCAGGGAATATGATTTGCTCTTTAAGACCTAAAGTGTAGTTACCAGTACCATCAAAAGCTTTTGAAGATACACCTCTAAAGTCTCTTACTCTTGGAAGAGAGATAGAAATAAGTCTATCTAAGAATTCGAACATTCTCTCACCTCTTAGAGTAACAGAAGCACCAAGTGCTTGACCTTCTCTTACCTTAAAAGATGCAATCGATTTCTTTGCTTTAGCAGTTACTGCTTTTTGTCCTGTGATCGCCTCAAGATCGCTTTTAATGCTGTCTACAACTTTAGAGTTGGCAACACAATCTTTAGTTACACAGTTAATAACGATCTTTTCTAACTTAGGGATTTGATTTACATTTTTGTAACCAAATTTATCCTGAAGCTTTGATCGAATTTCTTGATTGTAAATATTTCCTAATCTACTCATAATAAGCCTCTATTTCGTTAGCTGAGTACTGATCCACAAGTTACAGCTACTATTACTTTCTTCCCATCTTTTTCTTCGATTCTTACTCTAGTCCCTTTCTTTGTTTTAGGACTAACAACTTGAATGTTAGAAACATGGATTGGTCTTTCTACTTCCGCGAAACCACCTTGAGGATTTTCTTGTGAAGGCTTAAGAGCTTTCTTAACCATATTTACACCTTCAACAACAACTTTCTTTGTCTTAGTGTTAATATTAGAAAGCTTTCCAGTCTTACCTTTATCCTTTCCAGCAATTACTACAACTTCATCATTTACTTTTAGCTTTTGCATAAATTATATCCCTAAGAATTAAAGTACTTCTGGTGCAAGTGAACAGATCTTAGTGAAGTTCTTTCCTCTAAGCTCTCTTGCCACTGGCCCAAAAATCCTTGTTCCAACTGGTTCATTATTCGGATTCAGAATAACAACGCTATTTTTGTCAAATCTGATGTATGATCCGTCTTCTCTTCTAAGAGGGTAAGTAGTTCTTACGATTACAGCTTTCTTAACATCACCTTTCTTGATTTTTCCACCAGGAAGAGCTTGTTGAACTGCTACTACTACAACATCACCAAGTCCAGCGCTCATTCTTTTTGAGCCACCTAGAACTTTAATACATTTTACAAATTTTGCGCCTGAGTTATCTGCAACATCTAGCTTCGTCTGCATTTGGATCATGGTATTTCTCCGTACCGCTTATATACTTAAAACAGGTTCTTAGTTAATACTAAGGAGTTCCCATTTTTTCTTTTTAGAATATGGCTTTGATTCAACGATAGTTACTCTATCACCAACCTTTGCCTTATTATCAACATCATGAGCATGATACTTCTTAGATTTAGAAACGAACTTATTATAAGTTCTGTGCTTAAATCTTCTCACTACGTTTACAACAATTGTTTGCTCGTTCGTATCAGAAGTTACTACGCCGTATAATTTTCTTTTAAACTTTAAATTTTGTGTATTTTCAGTCATATCTAAACCCTATTTCAGCTTATTTATTCGCACTCTTCACAGTAAGAAGTCTTGCAATGTTTTTCTTAAGCACTTTTAACCCATGTGGCTTCTCAATTCCGCTAGTTGCTTTTTCCATATTCATTTGGAAAATTTGCTTTCTTAGCTCTGAAACCTTAGCGTCAATAGCAGCTGCATCTAAGTCTTTGATATCCTTAAAATTAATCACTTCAGCCATAACTTCCTCAACTTTTACTCTGCTGCAACTTCTGCAGTAGCTTTCTTAATAATTTTCGTTTTAACAGGTAACTTGTAACAAGCTAGTTTTAGAGCTCTCTGAGCTAGATCGTGGTCAAAGTGACTGATCTCAAAAAGAACTCTACCGGGCTTAACTACGGCTACCCAACTATCTGGAGAACCTTTACCTTTCCCCATTCGAACTTCCGCCGGCTTCTTAGTAAGAACCTTATCTGGGAAGATCTTAATCCATACACTACCACCCCTTTTAATCTTACGGGTCATAGCGATACGCGCTGCTTCTATTTGGCGGTTAGTTATATACCCACAAGAGGTCGCTTGTATAGCAAAATCGCCGAAGGTTATAGTATTTCCACGATACGCCTTACCTTTCATACGGCCTTTTTGCTGTTTACGCCATTTTACTTTCTTTGGACTGAGCATTTTCTACCTCAACATTAATTATTTATTCGTATAAATTGGTGATTATTTGTAAATCTCACCTTTGTAAACCCAAACCTTAACCCCGATAATACCGTAAGTTGTTTGAGCTTCAGCTGTGTTGTAATCAATATCTGCACGAAGAGTGTGAAGAGGAACTTTTCTTTCAGAGTAACCTTCAGCTCTTGCCATTTCAGCACCACCAAGTCTTCCGGCAGTTCTAACACGGATACCTTTAACACCTGCTCTAAAAGCTGATTGAATCACCTTCTTCATAGCACGTCTAAATGCAACACGTTTTTCTAACTGAGATGCAATATTTTCTGCAATAAGTTTTGCATCTGAATCTGGACGCTTAACTTCAGCAATATTAAAAATCAATGTACCATCAGTAAGTTTCTTAAGGTCATTTCTGATTTTTTCAATACCAGCACCTTTCTTACCAATCGCAACACCAGGCTTAGCTGTATAAACAGTTACCTTAACCTGGTCTGATGTTCTTGCAATATCAACATTAGCAACAGAAGCATTCTTCATGTTCTTTTCGATATACTTTCTAATTGCTAAATCTTCTTGAAGAGTTTTTGCATAGGTAGTCTTATCAGCGTACCAGTTAGAATTCCAACCTTTGATGTAACCTAATCTAAACCCATATGGATGTACTTTCTGTCCCATAACTTATCCTATGCTTCCTTCATCTCTACTAAAACGTGACTAGTTCTTTTTCTAACTCTAAAAGCTCTACCCTGTGCACGAGGTTGAATCCTCTTTAGTGTAGGACCTTCGTTAGCATATACAGTACTAATCACGAGGTTATCAATATCGTATTTCTCAGAATCCGCAGCAATGGCCAAACCACTGTTAATAAGCTTTGTAAGCATAATCGCGATTTCTTTTTTCTCACAATAACGAAGAATTTTTAACGCTTCAGATGCTCTCTTATTTCTTACAAGGTCGCACACTTGAGCAACTTTTCGAGGAGCAATCCCAACTCTACTATTTTTTACAACAATGGCCATACTGACCTCTCCTATTCAAATACTACTTTTTACTTTTTCTTTTTATCCGCACCGTGCCCGTTATATGTACGAGTAAGTGCAAATTCACCAAGCTTGTGTCCAATCATGTTATCAGTAACATATACGGGGATAAATTTTTTCCCATTATGAACAGCAAACGTTAATCCAATAAACTCTGGAACAATTGTAGAACTTCTTGACCAAGTTTTGATTACCTTGTTGGAATTACCTTCCCCTTGGGCAGCCATAACTTTCTTCATCAATGATATTTCAACAAATGGTCCTTTTTTTAATGAACGGGCCATAATTTATCTCCCTAACTATTTTCTACGTCTTACGATGTAGCGATTTGTTCTCTTATTTTTTCTAGTCTTGTAACCTTTAGTTGGTGTACCCCATGGTGAAACAGGATGACGTCCACCAGAAGTTCTACCTTCACTACCACCATGAGGGTGATCGATTGGGTTCATAGCAACACCTCTAACAGAAGGTCTAATACCAAGCTTTCTAGAAGTACCGGCTTTACCAAGGTTTCTCTTTTCGTGATCTAGGTTACCAACTTGACCAATAGTTGCTCTACAGTCTTGTCTTACCTTACGAAGTTCACCTGATGGCATTCTAAGAAGAATTTCAACACCTTCTTTTGCCATAACTTGAACATAAGCACCAGCTGAACGAGCAAGTTGTCCACCAGCACCTGGGTAAAGTTCAACATTATGAACTAGAGTACCTACTGGAATATCTTTTAGCTTTTTAGAGTTACCAACTTTAATATCGGCATCAGCAGAAGAAATAACAGTATCCCCTACTTTTAATCCATGTGGTGCTAAAATATATGTCTTGAATCCATCTGCATAAGCAATAAGAGCTAGATTACATGTTCTGTTTGGATCATATGCAATAGCTTGTACTTTAGCAGGAATGTTTTCTTTACTTCTTTTGAAGTCTACATTTCTGTATCTTCTTTTTACTCCACCACCCTGGTGACGAGTTGTAATTCGACCAGCATTGTTACGACCAGCTTTTGATTTCATTGAACCTAAAGCTGACTTAAGTACCTTGGCACCTTTTGTAAGCTCATCGCTATTTACAACAGCTTTTTCTCTGAGCGTAGGAGTTGTCGGTTTAAATCTTGTAATTCCCATTTTTAATCCTTAGCCTTGAGCCTTATACACCCTTAAAAAACTCGATCTTTTGACCTTCGGCCAATTGAACATAAGCTTTTTTAGTCTTACTCGTTTTCTTGATAGCCTTACCAGCTCTCTTAAGTTTACCGGGAAGGATGCTTGTTTTAACATTTAGAACTTTAACATCGTAAAGTGATTCAACAGCTTGCTTGATTTGATTCTTGTTGGCTTTAAGATCAACAACAAATCCGTAGCGATTAGTTTGCTCACCAATAATTGATGTCTTTTCTGTAATCAACGGTTTCTTTAATACATTTTCTAACTGGGCCATAATTACACCAATCTGTTAAGCAATGTTTCCAAAGCTTGTTTTTCAATTACTAAGTTTTCGTACTTAACAGCATCATAAACATTAAATGCAGCTACTGGTAATGAGTTTGCTGTTCTAATGTTCTTAGTAGCTCTAAGAGCAGGATTATTACTTTCTTGTGTAACAACTAAAGCAGGAAGTAATCCTTTATCGCTTAAGCTCTTAAACATATCTTTTGTTTTACCTGTAGATTCAAAGCTATCTACAACAACAAGTTTTCCCGCTTGTAACTTATCAGCAATGATTGACTGAACAGCTACCTTTGATACTTTCTTATTAACTTTTTGCTCATAGTTTCTTGGAAGAGGTCCAAATACTCTTGCACCACCAACCATAAGACCAGAACGACTTGTTCCTTGTCTTGCTCTACCAGTACCTTTTTGCTTAAAAGGTTTAGCACCACCACCACTTACGAAAGCTCTTGTCTTTGTAGAGTGTGTACCTTGTCTCTTTCCAGCTAAATTAGCTTTAACAACTTGATGAACAGCAGGAGCTTTTACATCATCAGCTGTAAGGCTAACAGTGGTACTTAGTTTTCCCGATTCTTCAAATTTTGAATTTAAAACTGTTATATCAGTCATCGTTATATCCTTTTAGTAACTCTTTGCCTTACTTCTTGATTGACTTAGCTATTTTTACCCAGCTGTTTTTCGCACCTGGTACAGAGCCTTTAATCAACATGTAACCTTTATCTTCATTTACTTCAACTACTTGGAGATTTTGAACTGTCTTTGTTTGACATCCCATATGACCAGGCATTTTTTTGTTTTTCCAAACTTTACCTGGAGTGGCTCTGTTACCAATAGAACCTGTAGTTCTGTGGAATTTTGAACCGTGAGCAGCAGGTCCACCAGCGAAGTTATATTTTTTCATAACCCCTTGGAAGCCTTTACCTTTAGAAGTTCCAGTTACATCTACAAATGTAGAAGGTGTGAAATTACCAAGTCCAAGCTCTTTTCCTAAATCTTCAGCTTTAGTTTCGTCAACTCTAAGCTCAGTAAATCTAGTAAGGCCACTTGCTACGTTAGCTTTCGCTAAACGTCCCTTTGTAGCTTTATTTACGTGCTTGTCTTTTTTGGTATTGTAACCAACTTGGTAAGCTGTATATCCATCTTTCTCAGAGTTTTTTACCTGAGTAATGAAGTTCTTTTCAAGTTTGATTACTGTTACAGGAACGTGGTTACCAGCTTCATCAAAGATTCTGGTCATACCAGCTTTAACACCGTAGATCGCTGCTAGATCAATTGTGTTAGATACAGTGTTAGAAGTGTTTTCTGCAGTTTCTTCAACTGCTTTTGTTTCTTCAGTCATTTAGCCTCCACAGCATCACCCTGACGACAGGGATGCGTGCATGGTTTATTAATGTCACTAGAGCAAAAGCTCTAAACTATTTAGTATTTAATTTCAACATCAACACCTGATGACAGGTCAAGTTTCATAAGGCTGTCTACGGTTTGTTGTGTTGGATCGACGATGTCGATCAATCTTTTGTGGGTTCTCATTTCGAACTGCTCTCTAGACTTCTTGTTTACGTGAGGTCCACGAAGAACAGTAAATTTGTTGATCTCAGTTGGAAGTGGAATAGGACCAGCAACTCTTGCTCCAGTCTCTTTCGCAGTCTGAACTATCTCATTAACAGAATTATCTAACAACTTGTGATCGTACGCTCTCAGCTTGATTCGCAATCTTGACGCTTTCATCTTCAACCTATTCCTAATTTAATTTGAAGCACACCTTTAAATATTTTGCGGCCCAATGTCAAACTTTTTTTTAGTTATTTTCGTTTTTTCTTAAAAAAAAGTGGAGAGGCTTAATTTCTCTCCACTAATATTATTGAAATACTGCAATTATTTCAGGATTACTCTTGAATTTCAGATACAGTACCGGCACCAATTGTTCTACCACCCTCACGGATTGCGAACTTAAGTCCCTTTTCCATGGCAATTGGAGTGATA
>PASP01000013.1 GCA_002712005.1 Halobacteriovoraceae bacterium | reverse complement strand
TTCTGATTCAACTGTCTTCCAATAATCACCAGATATCCATTCGCAAAACCCAACAGTCAAAAGACTCGCATTACGAAGACATCTATCATAGTCAATGCTGTGATGTTCCGGATTCCCATCACCTTCAGGACGCCCAATTTTTCTTCCGTGAATCTCCTCAAAGTAATGATCATTTACAATTCGTGGAACAAAAAATACAAGAAATACTAAGGTGTAAGGAAACCACCTCTTTTTCAATCTCTCTTTAAAGGAAAGGTCACGAGTACGAAAAATATCGATAAATATAAAAATAAGTAGTATAGGAATTTCTAATGCTAATATTATCATTATTTTCCCTCACAATTCCGTTTCTTATTAAAGAAAATCTTCCTTAGCTATATTTGCTCCTGTGAAACCAAAAGTTCATGGCATCTAGTTACAAAGGTACAATACTCTTAGTTAAGGAACTTTTTATAATAGAACATGACTTCTTCAGGTATGTCGGTGTCTATATTTTCATAAATCTCTTTTATTCTTTCTTCTATTTCAGGATCTGTTCTTTCCTTCCTCGACAATTGATAGAATGTATTCATTGTCCTCTTAACAGCTGCTTCCCTCTTCTTACTTATTTGACCAGGGTTCTCATGAGAATTCAAAAGCTGCAAGTTTGCCACAACAACTTTTAAAATTGAATCTCGAACATCGGGATAAACCTTTTTGTATGAACCGTAAATCCTAAGACACATATGGTATAATTTATCATTATAGCAGCGATCAAATGAGTAGCCTAAAATATAACTACTTACCTCAATGGAATTAGAAAAAGTCGAGACTTTAGCAGTGACACGAGCAATTGACTCATGAGCGTATTCCGTCTGCTTCTGCTCCAATTGTTTTAACAAATACTTTGTATATTCAAGCTTCTTCTCATCTGTAGCCAAGGACTGATACTTTTCTTTTAATTTTACATTGCATAGACCGCCACTAAATATCTGATTATCAATACATTCTGATTCAACTGTCTTCCAATAATCACCAGATATCCATTCGCAGAACCCAACAGTCAAAAGACTCGCATTTCGAAGACATCTATCATAATCAATACTGTGATGCTCCGGATTCCCCTCACCTTCAGGACGCCCAAATCTTCTTCCGTGAATCTCCTCAAAGTAATGATCATTTACAAATCGTGGAACAAAAAACACAAGAAATACTAAGGCGTAAGGGAACCACCTCTTTTTCAATCTCTCTTTAAAGGAAAGGTCACGAGTACGAAAAATATCGATAAATATAAAAATAAGTAAAATAGGAATTTCTAACGCTAACATTATCATTATTTTCCCTCACAATTCCGTTTCTTATTAAAGAAAATGTTCCTTAGCTATATTTGAACTAGCGAAACCAAAAGTGCATGGCACCTAATTTGATTTCTCATTTTTTGTTACCTATAGACTTTTCCTTGTGGGGGAGTTTGATGATTTACCCACAGTTTCAGTTCGCTTACTATTTCCGAGTTACCTAGGAATCCCCCACCTTTTAAGGTAAATACTCTTATTCTATTTTCATCAGGATAACTTATTTGGTATTCATTCCCCCAAGGGTCGATAGAAGAATACTTAACACTGAGCGTATTATGATAATCACACATTGAGGAAATTTTCTCATAACAGCTTGTACCATCTTCTTTAAGTTTAATTTCATCAACTTTCTTAAACATATCTACAATACTTTTTGGTTTATAACCGCATTCGACCACTAGTTCCTTCGATAGGCTAACTAGATGAACCAAATAGTCTTCTGCATAGATTTTTTTCCAATTTGGCACAATTATACAAAATTCACAGTCTGGTACACCTGCTGAAAAAAATATCTTCCAAAAATCAACTGAGAAAATTAGAATAAATAGTAGAGTGAATAATTGAAGCATCCTTTTCACTAACTTTACCTTTTTCATAATATCCTCACTTAATAAATCCACAGAGGTGCCATGGACTTATGGTTTCGCGGTTGATAAATAGATTATACTTCGGCTCAGAAAATTATCTTAATTAATAGGTAAAGAAATCTTGTCATTTGTTCGTATTTTACTGGAATTGGGTTGAATAGAAATTCAAGATGTTTTTCTTAGCAAGGCCTCTATAAAATATTTCATTGCCCAGAAACCATTCACAATCATTTGACCGTATCATCCCATATTAAGGGGAAAGTTGTTTTCTCATTACATTCTTTCGTGGTTTGAAGATAAGTTAGAATATTACCTATTGAAGAAAACCTTGCTTAGCTATATTTGCACCTGCGAAACCATAAGTGCATGGCACCTATCTGTTCTCATTTTACATGATCCGTAGCACTTTTCTTTAAAGTATCAATATAGTTTTTTTCATTATCAGAGGATTTAAAAGAAAGGTTCCAACTACTTTTTATTTGAGATTGCCCATGCCACCCTCCCCCAGATAGAGTATATGTCTCAATTTTTTTTTTCCTTTAAACTTACTTGATAAGGATTCCCCCAAGGATCGACAGCCTTTACTTTTATTCTATAGATCTCTATATTATTAAAAATTCTAGTAATACTACTGGTACATCCGCTTCCATCTTCTTTAGTAGATATATTTTGTCCAACTTCTATTGCTTCTCTAGCACTAGTAGGAACTACTCCGCAGTCTCTAACTAAATTTCTAACTAAATTCCCTATAAGGCCAGAGGTCATTTTTGCTGTTCTTTGTTTTTCATCTGTTGTAAACAAGCAGTAGTTACAATATGTATTTCCAAAAGGTATAAGAAACTTCCAACAGTCACCAATCAAAAATAATAGAAAACTAAAAAATAGTATCTTTAAAATTCTCTTTTTATTCACAATGGACCTCTTTACTCGCTTCCTCACCTTCTGGGTTTATACATTTAACTTCAATCGAAGAACCTTCAGTTGTTGGTGTAACAACCCAATCGCCATTATCATTTGTTGCACATACATAATTCACACCGGGTAAAGTAAAACTGCCAGTATATGTTTGATTATCAAAGGTACCACCATCACATATAGAATTAAAGTGACATATATTACTTCCCAGCGAGTGATGTCCAATTCCCAAGCCGTCACATTCATCAGGTACATTAACATCATAACTTGTTTGCGTCACAGATAGATCTGGAGCCGGCCAGTCGCAACTGCCATCTGCCTTAATAGCTTTATGTGGACAGTATTCGCAAGTATTTGTGGGGGCCACAAACACAAACTCATCTGCAGCATACATGCTTTCGTTCACATAGCAAATCTCACCTAGCCTCTTCACTTCTAAATCAACTGATTCGACACTACTATTTACTATTGTTAGGTACCCATCATCATTTAGAGCATCATTAATCCAAAAAGTATAAGCATATTCATCTTCTGCAATTAATTCTTTTGAAATTTGACTTGCAAAAAGTCCATTCTCATCTATGTGCTCTAGAGTAACATCTGAACTATGTTTAACGTGTAATATAAATTTTGATAAAAAACTCCCATTAATTATGTCTTCTCTTTTGATTTTAAGAAATCCAAAGCCAAGAGGACCAATTTCATATTCTCCCTCACTTAATTCTAGAGCAGACTCTTCAACTTTAAATCCAAGAATATCAAACTTTCCATTCTTTATTACTGAATTCTTAAGATAGCTGTGTGCTTTTAATGGAAATCCTTGTGTCGCATTGTTAAAAGTGTTCGCAAAGCTAAAAGTTTCAAAGAAGTTGACACCATCCAACAAGTTAGTAAAGCTTTTTAAGTTTCCACCTTCAATGTCGAAATAGAGTTCGTTATCATAATTATTATCATTAGCACCATCAACCATGTAGCTAAATAGAAAATCGTTGAAGTTCTCAAAAGAGAGACTTTCTCTTAAAGGACGAAATGAAGTAATTAATGAATCACCCAAGCTTGTCCCATCTTCATTTAGCACTACACTTTGTTTATCTATTAAAAAATTCAAAGCACTCATATCAGCATAAGACTCTGAAATAATCTTTCCGCTTGTTAACAAAATTTTATTAAGGTCGTGTTGTAATTTACAATCCTTACCATCATTCACATGACTAGCTTCATGTGCTAAGGTTTCATATATATTATACCTCGTTCCCTTGGTGTTCGTATGCAGATTAATTGTACTCTCTGGTATAAATACACGATTAACTCCAGGAATCACAAATCCAGGGTTTTCATAGGGAGAAAATGCAACAATTCCTCGAAATGTACTATCTTTTAGTATTGTAAGAGGGGCTGTGGAGAAGTTCATCTTGTTCACTAAATTGTCGATTGATTTAAATAAACGTGATGTTTCTTTTAGACAATATACCTGGCCATCGCTACAACTAGTCCTAAAAAAACTATCTCTTACCAATGAGTCCACAACTATACTTTGTCCAAAATAGTTTGTGCTATAAAAATCTAGATTTCGGCCTAACGTTGCTGAAAATAACAAGCCTATCGGCTTGACTATAGAGGCTGCTAGAATTGATTTTGTATTAAGGCAGTGGCTAATTTCAGTTAACCCAAGAGCACTTATATTAATATCACTATTTTTTATATCGTTCTTAGAAGAAGCAAATACATTGGGGTTAATAATAGTAGCATCAAAAGATTCATCTATTTCATGAATCTTCATCGATTCTATATCATCTTCATTCTGAACACTAAATTCAAAATAAACTGACCCATCTTCAAAAGTACCACTATCAACTATTACTTCAACAGGATTATCAGATTCTAGTTTTGCATAGTAGACATTATTTAAAGTTAAATTCGACCCACTCTCTCCAACATTTAGAACTTGTTGGTTAGCAATATCAATAAACTCATATTGAATATCTCTTATATAAGTATTATTTGAGTTTGATATGATAATGCTTAACGTGCCCCTTGTTTCCACAAGGGCACTTAATGTTACTGATCCTTCAGTACTATCATCAATAACAAGATCATTATTCTCATTTAAGTAGGTTATAATTATGTCAGATTCATTATCTGTATTTAAGTTAATCAACTCTACAATGTTATCCCTTTCAGTAAAGGAGCGAACTTTATCTTTGCTTAATTCAAAATAGGGTAGCGGAACTTCTACATTTATATTTTTAGAAATAGATTCACTGTTTCCATAAATATCGGTAACCTTTAGTGTTATCTCGTATTCTTGAGCATCTTGTGTCATATACTCATAACTGCTTCCCTGTGAGACGAATATACTATTTATATACCACTCAAATGTATAAGGCTCACCAAAGCTATTAACCAAATTTCTCGCACTAATATTAAGGACGGATGGTGCAAAAACGGATGATTGACTTAAAATTATTTCATTCTCTAGAGACTCTATACCTGTTAAGATAATTTCATCTTCAGAAGTTCCACCATAATCATCTGTAACGACAAGTCTTATTGACTCTTTAGATGTCATATTTAATGGGTACTCGATGTTCGCACCATTTAATATGCTACCATCAGGTAAGTGCCAATTATATGAGAGGATGTCTCCTTCAGGATCTATCGAGCTAGCTCCGCTTAAATGAAAAACACTTGGCACAATTTTTGATGAACTATCGCTAACAATGACGGCTACGGGGTCTTGATTACTAAAAACAGACACTTCTTTTGAAAGTTCAAAAATAGCGCCGTCATTATCAACGGCTTTTAAAGTTACTAGCTTACTACCACCGGACTCAAGCATTACTTCTAAACTATCCCCATAATAAATATTATTATCAATCTCCCACTCCACTGAGTTTATTGATCCATCAGAGTCTACTAATTCAGATGTACATATTAATTTAAACCTTAGATTACTTTCACAAGTAAAGTCACCATACGGAACCTCATTTTGCTTTACACTATATACATACGAAGCACTGACGATGCTTCCAAAATCATCCGTCAAAAAAAGTGATACATCCATTTCGCTTGAAGTGATTCCAGATACCAAAATCTCTTCTCCTAAATACTCGCTGCCATCAATTAACCACTTGTATTCAATAATACTTCCATCATTGTCATAAGAGTTAGAAGCACTACATCTCAGACTTCCTATGGCGTTTGAGTTACAGTTAAAAGATACGACAGGTTGAGCGTTTTCTTGAGTATTAAAAGACCCAATGTATTCCGAGATCGCCCCGCTATTATCTTCGACTTCAAGCTTCACTTGCTTTAGTCCAGCAGTCGTAAAATTCTTGATTACTACAAAGTTTTGATAGTCTGCACTCTCAAAGAATTCACCATCTTCTAAAAAGGTTATTCTTGCTCCAATAATTGATCCGTCGGGGTCATAAGAATATTGTGAATTACATGTTAGTTCTTGAATGGCGCTAGAATTACATTCTAGACTTGCCACTGGAAACTGATTAGCAACCTCAGATACGTTCACTACCGACTGAGTTGAGCTGACTGCTCCTAAATTATCCATAACGGTTAGGGTTACTGTGTATTGTCCTGCAGTAGCGTAAGTGTGATAGATTTGATTATTTGAAGAGTCTGCACTTTGTCCGTCTCCAAAGTCATAGTGATAGTTGACGATATATCCATCGGGATCATTACTATAAGTTGCCTGACAGTCTGCTTGAAGATTTGCAGCAGGGAAACAGTCAAGAGCAGCGTAAGGAAGTTCGTTTCCAAAAGTTTCACTAACAGTAAGATCAAAAGTCGATAGAGACTCCTCTCCATCATTGGTAAACACACCAAATGTAACCGTATAATCCCCTTCGCTATCAAAGGTATGCGTAAATCTTCCGTCAGCAAGCTGACCCGAGATAGATTCAACCTCAGCATTTTCTTCAGTTAGTTCACTATCTCCAAAGTGAATTAAAAACTCGGAGAGATTTGCATCTCGACTTAGCCCTTCGACTTCACATTCAATTTGAAGAGGTGCAATATTCCAACAATCAATACTTCCATATAGCATGGCCGCATCATTGAGAACGATAACTTCGCGAGTAATCGTATTAGAGTTTCCATCCTCTGTGACAACAGTAAGACTTACGTCATAAGCTCCTTGATCATAGAAGTGCAGTACTTCCGTACCATAGGCCGTTTGTCCATCACCTAGATTCCAATAATATGAAGTGATCGGAGAAACGGGAGAAATTGACTCATCGATATAGAGTCTCACCCCAGGTGCCCAAGAAGCTTTATCAATTTTGAAATCTACAATAGGAAGAGCTGAAGAGAGTCCATCTTTCACACCTGCAATTGTTATGGTTTCAGCTTTAGAGAAGCTTTCACCTTCGACATTGAATACTTCTAAAGAGAGATCATAATCCCCTGCGCTTGGATAGGAGTGAGTTTGTCTAAAAGACTCCTGTTCTAACTCTACGCTTTCTCCATCTCCAAAATTGAGAGCAAAACCTGCAAGATCTCCCAGTTGGTCATAAGGATCAAAGAAGAAATTTGAGAAGAAAAGGGTTTCAAGAGGTGCATACTCCAAAAAATCAATCGGAAGATAGGGCTCCTGATTAGCAGCATTTGGCTCTATCGTATGAGTAAAGCTTGCTGTTTCACCATTTTCATTTTCAAGATTGAGGGTGAGTTCAAGTGACTCATTTGATTCAAAAGGAATAACATCCACATGCCCCAGAACCATTCTGCCCACATCAAGGGTTTCACCTTGTGGAGTTGAATAGTAGGCATTGGTAATCATAGAGCCATCAAAGGTTCTCCCTTCATATACAAGTTGAAGCTCTGAGTCTTTAAGATAAAACTTAAAGTAAGGAAATATACTTGGAGCATGATCACTCACCCACACTCTTCTCACTGCAAAGTTATAGTGACCATCAGGCTTAGTTATTTTAAAGAAAATTCTATAGTCTCCTGCCTGATCGAAATTAAAAGTTCTTGTAAGCTCGCCGGTCTCCCAAGCTGTTAGATCTTCCTTATTTCTTCTGATTCTCCACTCAAAACTTGATCCTTCTGGATATAGCGAACGCGATCCATCCAAGAAAACATCTTCACCCACAAGAACTTCTTTGTATTGTGCTGCTCTTCTTAACTTTATGGTAGGAAGGCTTCCGTCAAAGCACACACCTTCTTTCTGTGCTGCTGTAACACTTGAAGTCCCACCCATTTTACAAGTTAATCCATCGAGGGTTACCTTATTCGCCGTTAAGTTCACACCGTTGGCCACACGGGCCTGATCTTCTGAAATAACTTCAATCTCTGAAGCGTTTACCGTCGTATCTCTCCAAATCGATGACCACTCACTTATGCCTTCCGCTTCATCTGTAGGAAGATCTTCTCCATTTGAGAGAATCGATAATTTCCCAGTAAGATTAAATGTACTTGTGTGACCAATTGTAGATCGTCTTAAAGATTTAAGAATAAGATTATTTGCTGATACATTGGCCTCATACCGAATATGTGACCTTGAGTCCATGGAACTTCCAAGGGAAAGCAAAGATAGATCACCTGTCATATTTGCAGAGAAGTTTTCACGAATCACGACTCTATTTAAGGAGATGAGTTCAACATTGGCAGCATTTTGAATATTCACATTAGCCTGGCCAACAACAAGCTCTCTACCTGCGAGACAAATATCTCCAGTGTAGTCAAAAGTTGTTCCTGCGAGAACAACGATTCCGCAGGGAGTTTTCACATCTAAAGATTCACCAGAGAAATTACCCGAAAGTCTCACACCGCGAACTATATTATGTCTTGAATTATACTTATAATTTTCCAGATAAGCCGCAAGCTCTTCATCATTTGTTACAAGAGTTCTTCCCTTACATTCATATTGAGATGCAGGAGGAAGTTCACAAGTGGCCATCACGCTCTTAGCAGAAATAGACAAAAGAAGAAAACATAGGACGTACAGCGATCTTTTGAATGAGTTATTCATAAAGTAATTCCCTTTGAGCCTGCTAAATAAAAAACATCAAGTGATTTAAATTATTCTCGGGGATCGATAGCTGTAAACTTAGTACTATGTGGTCAAGAATTCTTGATATTCTCGAAAGCTCATCTATCACTGCTTATTAGCTCAAAAATAGGATCGATCATCAATAATCTAGGAATCATTTTACTTTTTGAAAGTGCCCACAAATCGATGGGCACTATGTGAACTCAGGGTTTTAGCCCATAAGAAGAAAGAAGTACCAACTGTATGGCCTTATGAATATAAAGAATTATTTTACTTCATAAGATTTTACGAATAAAAATGGCCTCTTAATTTAGAGGCCTTTTTTTTATGATTTCTTTTTAAAGTCGGGGTCGTCGTCAAGATGATCCGTTCGAAATGGCTTGGGTCTTTTTCCCCCACCAGTTCCTCTTTTGATACCATCTTTTTCTTTCTCCCAGTGCTTTTCCCAGGAGTTTCTCTTCTTCTCTTTCTCTTCACTTTTCATCTTACGTTCACTAAGGATTTCATCCACCTCAGCGCGAGAGCGTTTCTTTACCGGTGCTTTTGATTTGTTGAAGCGGTTATTCTTCTTAGTTAGCTTCTTTGCATCAGCAGACTCGTCATGACGTGAAAGATCGACTTTAACTTCCCCTTCGACCTTTACCTGGCAGGCGAGACGCTCTTTAGTGATATGAAAAACATTTCCAATCATTTGAGTTTCTTCAAAAGAAGGCGAATTGATATTATCCTCTCCTTCTAAAATCTTAACCAGGCAGTCCGAACAAGAAGCATACCCTCCACAGGATGACTTAATATAAACACCTTCTTCTCTCAATGCTGTTAAGAGATCGGTTTCCCCATCTATTTCAATGGAATTCCCCTTGGGATGGAGATGAACTGTATAATTATTGTTGCTCATAAAATCCTACGTAAAAAGCAGGGCCTTGTTGGCCATAAGTATCTGTATTTCCTACAGATACTTAACCCTAGACATGCTTTTTCAGCTTATTCTCTACCGTATCTAAGACCTTGCCTTTGAACGGTTTTAACATTAGTGACAATTTACATGCTACTTCTACCGCAGAATCCGTAAAATTGAGAGTAAGTGTGAAACCTTTACCTTCGGCCACAATACTCTTAGGCTCATTATAGGAAATATCGGCCTTCATATTCCACTTTGCAATATAATCTGGTGTGATTTGTTCGCAAGCAGCTTTGTAGGCTTCAGTTTGATTTGATGTATGGTTATAAGAAACCTTTAAATCCATGGTTGATCCTTTTTATTTAGTTCCCGTTGAGCCAAATCCTCCGGCCCCTCTTTCAGTGGAACTCAATTCATCTTCAGTGGACAGAAAGTGACCTTGAGTCACTGGTGCCACTACTAACTGAGCAATTCTTTCTCCGTGAGACACAACAAATCTTTCTGTGCCAAAGTTTCCAAGAATAACTTTAACTTCCCCACGATAGTCACTATCAATGGTGCCAGGAGCATTAACTACAAGAAGTGAAGTTTTAAGAGATAGCCCTGAACGCGGGCGAACTTGAACTTCATATCCTAGAGGAATTTCCATGGCCAAACCAGTTGGGACAAGAACTCTTGCCCCTGGTTCGATGATAAGACCTTGGTCACGACTTTCTTGCTCTAAAGAAGCACGAATATCGGCACCAGCAGCCCCTTCAGTTTCGTAACGAGGAAGGGGCAATTCATGGTCATAATGATCTAGACATTTTATACGAATATCTACTTTAGACATTACTTCTCTTTTTTCTTTAGAGGTTCAACATCCTTAATAGAAAGCTTAAGTCTTCCCATACGGTCAACTTCAACGACTTTAACTTTAACCTCATCACCCTCTTCAAGGTAATCAGAAACATCGTTAACTCTTTCTTCAGAAATCTCAGATACGTGAACGAGTCCACTTACCCCAGGTACGATATCAACAAAGGCACCATATTCTTTTAGAGTCACAACTTTTGCCTCATAGATTGTCCCAACTTTTGGTCCATTGATTTGAAGCTCAGCCGCTGCAATACAATTAGTAATAGCATCTGCATCTGTACCAAGAACTTTAACCGTTCCATCTTCTTCAATCTCCATTGTAATACCAAAGTCTTCTTGAATCTGTTTGATATTCTTTCCACCTGGACCAATGAGAGCCCCAATTTTATCTTGAGGAATTTTAAAGGTTTCAATACGAGGAACACCTTCTTTAAACTCTTCTCTATGGGTAGAAATTGTTTTCGCCATTTCTCCAAGAATATGAAGACGTCCTTCACGAGCTTGGGCCATAGCTGTTTCAACGATTTCACGTGTAAGACCAGTAATCTTAATATCCATTTGAATGGCCGTGATTCCTTCCGTTGTTCCTGCAACTTTGAAGTCCATATCACCGAGGTGATCTTCGTCACCAAGAATATCCGTTAAAACTTTATAACGTCCACCCTCTTCAGAGATAAGACCCATGGCGATCCCAGCTACAGGAGCCGTTAGAGGAACTCCAGCATCCATTAGGGCCATAGAAGCAGAACATACAGAACCCATAGAACTAGAACCGTTAGATTCAAGAACTTCACAAACAACACGAGTCGTGTAAGGGAAGTCAGCTGGCATAACAGATTTCACACCACGCTCAGCAAGGTTACCGTGACCAAGTTCACGACGACCAACCCCACGAACACCACGAGCTTCCCCTACAGAGTAAGGAGGAAAGTTATAGTGTAGGTAGAAGTTGTCATAGTTAACTCCCACAATACGATCACTCATTTGTTCGCCTGATTTTCCACCAATCGTTACTGTGGCCATAACCTGAGTTTCACCACGTGTAAAAAGAGAAGATCCGTGAGGTGTCGCTAAAATACCTGTTTCTGTTTCAATTTTTCTTACTTCATTAAGCTTACGACCACCGATACGCTTTTCTTCATCGAGAATATCGGCTCTCATCATATTATAAAGCAATTCATCTACACCCTTATTTGCTTCTTTTTTAAAGGCGTCGCCTTCGGCCATACCAAAGTCTGTAGGATTTGCTTCCATGGCCGTCGCAACTTTTGCTTCAAGAGCACGAACTGCTGCTTGTCTTTCCATCTTATCAACAGTGGAAATACACTCACGTGCATCAGATGAGAAGTCAGCTGTGATCTTTGTCATCATCACTTCATTAGGTGCAGCTGAAACAAATTCGCGCTTGGCCTTACCTGCTTCTTCACGAATTTGATTCATAAGTTTTACATATTCTTTAATATTGTCATGAGCAAACCAGATCGCACCAAGAACTTCTTCTTCAGGAACCACATGAGCTTCCCCTTCAACCATAAGAATAGCATCAGATGAAGCCGCTACAGAAATTTCAAGATCAGATTCTTCCCACTGCTCAAGAGTTGGGTTAAGAACATACTCTCCACCAATACGACCAACTTTAGCTGTACCGATTGGACCATTAAAAGGAATATCTGAAATCGTAAGAGCGGCTGAAGAACCTAATCCAGCTAGAATTTCAGGATCTCCCCCTTCTGGGTTATAAGACATAACCGTACAGCTAACAACTGTGTCAAACATATACCCTTCCGGGAATAGAGGTCTTAGAGGACGGTCAATAAGTCTGGCCGCTAGTGTTTCAGGGTCAGTAGGACGTCCTTCACGCTTTCTAAATCCACCAAGGAATTTCCCTGCTGAATAGAACTTCTCAGTGTACTCAACAAGTAAAGGGAAGAAGTCTTGTCCATCTTTTACCGATCTTGCTGAACAAACGGTTACTAAAACTTGAGTTCCCTCACAGCTTACTAAAACAGAACCGTCTGCTTGTTTGGCCAAACGTCCTGTTTCAACGGTAACTTCCTTACCGCCAAAATTCATGGACCAGATTTTCTTATTTTCGTTCATACTTTCTCCTTAACCTCTTTAGATTGAGGTTATAAAAATTAAAAAATAAAGATGAACGAGGGGAATTTAAAGAATATTTAAAATAATGAAGGAGTCATCATCTTAAATATCCCTCAAATTCCAATCAAGTTCATCCCTAAACGCCTATATTATAGACTTTAAAGCGCTTACCGCCAACCTAAAGTCTAAAATATTGGGACAAAATAAAGTCTAAATTCTACCGGGAACGCTCTGCAATGAACTAGAGAGAAAACTCAATAAAAAGAGGGTTATGATCAGAAGCTTTCGTTTGCAAGGCCTTGGCCGAAAGCAAGTCAACGCCACGTATAAATACTCGATCCAAACGATGGCCTAGGGCCTTTTTGATAAAGGACTCATTCTCAAACCTAACCTCCTCTAAAGAGAGGTCCTCGGTTACGCGATTGAGAATCTGTACTCGACCAATGGCCCAAGTATTAAAATCTCCGGCCCAAACCATAGGGCCCTCAAAATGAGCGACTTTTTCTTTGATCTCTTGCATCTGTCTTTCAAACGCAAAGACAGAAACAAAGTTAATACCATGAGTATTAATCACCATGACCTCTTGGCCATCAATTAAGTGAGTGGTTACAAGAGAACACTTAGGTGTGGACAGAAGAGGCTCACGAGGATCAGAATGGATTCCTTCGTAATCAACAATCGGAAAATGGGAATTTGTTAGAACTCCTGTATATTTCATATTCCCTTCGTCTCTAAATTGAAAAGACGAATTCATATAGCAATCGGAGTCAGGCATACAAAGAGAGCTCTTTTCTTGAGAGCTCATCGCCTCTTGGAAGAGATAGATATTGGGATTGAGCTCTTGATATAAATTGGCCCAATCCTTTTCAAAAGACTTTTTAGAACCTTTATAGACATTCCAAACAAGAAGTTTAACGGTTTCTTTCTCCCCACTTGAGCCGTTTTGAGCATGGGTCGATAGAATAAGATTTGATTCGGTTTCATCAACAACCTCAGCACTCCACATTCCAGCGAAGGTAGAATGATGAGAGGTAAAAAAGATACAAATGAGAAGAATATTTTTGAGATGAAAACGGAACTTTCTCACTTTCTAAAGCCTTTTTAAGAGTTGTTCATAAGCTCTATTAGTTTAGATCAAAATCAGTATTTATTGAGGAAGGATGTAATTTTAAGAGGGTATGTTTAAGAAATAGACAAAAAAAAGGCCTTCAAAAGAAGGCCTCTCTCTAATTAAATGGATTAGAAGATTACTTTCTAAGACCAAGATCCTTAATAAGAGATTTGTAGCTCTCTTCACTATTCGTTCTTAGGTACTTAAGAAGTGAACGACGACGACCAATCATCTTTAGAAGACCACGATTTGAGTGGTAGTCATGCTTATTAGCTGCAAAGTGACCTTTAAGGTTGTTGATTCTTTCTGTAAGAATAGCAACCTGAACAGCTGTACAACCTGTATCTTTCTCACCAGAACCAAATTTAGCTCCAAAAGTTTTAACAAGTTCTTGAGTTCTTTCTGTAGTGATCATAATTTCTCCTCACAAACCCATACTTCAGCCGAAACCGATTGCAGGGCGATATAATTAATACGATTTCGGGAATTTAACGTAAATGATCCCCCATGTAAACCTTTAATTGATTCATTAACCTTTCTTCAATCTGTCGAATACGCTCACGGCTCACTCCATATTCATCTGCAATGCTCTGTAAACTGGGAGGAACCTCGCTAAGTAGCCGTTTTTTAAAGATATCTCTATCTCTTTCTTTGAGGTCTTTCACAAATTCTCTCAAGTGCTCTTGAAGGATATCCATCGACTGCTGATCACTCACAAGCTCCTCAGGTCCCATAGCATCATCTTCAAGAAATTGAGCAAAGGTACCCTTTTCCCCATCTCCGACAGGAGTATCTATACTGACTTCTCCCCCGCTATTGGGATCGAGACGTTGGTCCATAGTTATAACGGCCTTCTCACTGACACCTAAATTATCAGAGAGGGTTTTAGCGTCAGGCTTAATTCCTTGGGATTCCAAACGGGCCTTTTCCTTCATGAGGTTAAAGAAGAGCTTCTTTTGCTCATTAGTCGTCCCAATTTTAACCAAGCGAAAATTATCTAGGATAAACTTCAAAATATAGGATCGAATCCACCAAGAGGCGTAATAGGATAGTTTAGCCCCTTTTTCAGCATCATACTTACTGACGGCCTTCATCAAACCTATATTCCCCTCTTGAATGAGGTCCATAGTATTTTGCCAAGCCGTTTTATATTCCATAGCTATTTTCACCACCAAACGAAGATTGCCCATGACAAGCTTCTTTGCTGCGTCTACTGAGCCGGTTTCGGCCAAGGCCTTCGTTAAGGCCTTTTCCTGATCCTCCGTAAGAAGAGGATAATGTTTGATCTGATTAAGATAGCGAGTCAAAGGATCATCTGAGACCTTATCCGTAGGAATGAGATCACCAGAAATATAAAGGGCCGGAAGAAGATCTTCAGCAGCAAGCTCGGGATTTTCGATATCGAGGTCGGTATAATCGGAGGATTTCTTCGCCTTAGCCTCATCCTTTGATGAGGGGACATCTAATACTTCTACATTCTTTATGATTTTAGTTTTATCATCGGCCATAGGTTCTATCCCATAAAAAAAACCCACCTTATCACGGAGTCATTCTCCGATCAAAGGTGGGTCTAGGAATTCACCTAATTTTGACAATAATTACTTACTTTTTAAGGTCTCCCACAAGCTTATTCAGTTCGTGAGCTAGACTTTTTAGCTCCTTAGCTGAGCCTTCTACCTGAGAGGCACAGGATGAACTTTCTTGAGCATTTGTAGAAACTTTTCTAATCACATTTGAAATTTCAGTAACCGCAGAGCCAGACTCATTGATAATTCTTGAAACTTCATTTGTTGTAGCTGACTGCTCTTCAACTGAAGCTGCTACAGTGTGGAAAGATCCAGAAATTTCATCAATCATTTTGCTGATATTCTTAACCGCTGTAACAGACTGACCAGAAGTATCTTGAATGGCCTTAATCTTGTTTGAAATTTCTTCAGCAGCTACCGCCGATTGTTTGGCCAGTTCTTTAACTTCGTTAGCAACAACGGCAAAACCTTTCCCAGCTTCCCCTGCTCTTGCCGCCTCAATTGTAGCATTAAGAGCAAGAAGGTTTGTCTGTTGGGCAATTGAAGAAATCACTTTAGTGATCGTTCCAATTTCTTCACTACTTTGATTGAGTGAATCCATGACATCTGAAGTATTTCTTGCTTCAACCTGACAGTCTTGTGCCATTTTTGAACTGTTATTTGTATTATTTGAGATTTCCTTAATCGTGCTGGTCATCTCTTCTGAACTAGCTGCAACGGTTTGAATCCCTGAATTAACTTGCTCAGTTGCTGCTGTAGCATTAACGGCTTCCTCAGTTGTTCTCTGTGAAGAAGTCATGAGTGTTGAAGCTGTTGATTCAAATTCATCCACACAATTATTAAGTTGAGTTGCCGTTTCTGTAAGCGTATCAATGACTCTAATAGAATCTTGCTTTTGCTTTGTAATATCTGTTGCATATTTCACAACTTTAAAGACATTACCATTAAGATCGAATACAGGGTTATAAGCAGCACTTAGCCACAGCTCTTCCCCACCTTTTTTAAATCTTTGGTACTCTCCACTTTGGAATTGTCCATTAGCAAGAGCTTGCCAAAAACTTCTATAATCTTGAGTTTGTGTGTACTCAGGGTCACAGAACATACTGTGATGATGACCCACAATCTCTTTTTCCGTATAACCAGTTGCTGCAAAGAAGTTTGCATTGGCGCCTATGATTGTTCCATCTGGCTTGAAGTCAATAACCGCTTGTGTTTTGGAAAGCGCTTCAAGTTCTGCATCTTTTAGTTTCTGAGAACTAATATCTTGAGCAAACTTAATCACTTTTAAAACCTTTCCCGTTTCATCTGTAATCGGATTGTAAGAAGCAGAAATCCAAATTTCTTTTCCACCTTTACCTAGTCTTCTATATTCACCAGCATCAAATTCCCCGTTACCAAGCTTGTGCCAAAATTGCTTATAATCTGGAGAATTAGCATATTCAGGATCGCAGAACATAGAGTGATGCTTTCCTTTGATTTCATCCATTGAGTAACCCACAGCTGCTAAAAAATTAGCATTAGCTTTTTGGATGAATCCCTCTGTGTTGAATTCAATTACCGCTTGTGACTTATCCATTGCACTGAAGATGGATTCAAATTCTGCAGACGCTATTTTCTGGGCCGTAATATCTTGAGCAAATTTAACGACTCCTGAAACATTTCCATGAGCATCAAATAGTGGATTATAAGAAGCCGAAATCCAAATTTCAGAACCATCTTTTCTGAGACGTTTGTACTCACCTGTATCAAACTCTCCATTTCCAAGTTTTTGCCAAAATTGCTTATATTCAAGAGTCTCAACATAAGCTGGGTCACAGAACATCTTGTGATGCTTACCTTGAATTTCTTCTAGAGAATATCCTAGAGCTCCAAGAAAGTTATCATTGGCCTCCTGAATAATTCCATCTTTAGAAAAAGTAATCATCGCTTGTGAGCGACTGATGGCCTTAACTACAGAGTCAAGATAATTAAACTCTTCTCTACTTTCCATTTTTTGTTCTTCCATTTGATTATCCAATTTCTTTGCTGCGTTTGAACCCATTTATTCTCTCCTTAAATACATCTTTTTAAAAAGACTTAGTCATTATCGTCATCATTCAAAATAATTTAATATTTCAATGTTAAATTTCTTAATCGACTTAATTCACTTTGCTCACCTGTTTCATTCTTTCTTATGAGGTAGCGATATCTCATATGTCTTAATGCAAACGGGGAAAAGTTAATATAAAGAGGTACACTCATTATACCTTCATTCTTATCGGTAAAGTAATTTCCTTCATAAGCAGAAACTTGCCTAGTCAGTTCATTCAGGACTATTTCGCTCAGTTTTTCATTCCACGGAACAATAGGAAATTTATCTTTTAACTCTGTAATCTTATCTTGAATGCGGGCACGAAATGGAATTCTTATTCTTTCCGCTTTCTTGGGCTCTTTTTTGACATCAATAATTTTCCAAGAATCACGAACCCATGAAAGAAATTTCTTAGAAAGCTCGAGATCAATTTTAATCCTAAGCTTTCCATCCATACTAATGGCCTTATCGAATTCACCTTGATTGATATCTAACTCCACAGAAAAGTTTGGCAAAAACTTCTTATAGTATAAACCCGGATCTACTAGATCAATTGTGAGACTTTCTTCATATGTCATTATTTTGGTGTAATTCCCATTTTGACCATTGGCCCAAGCATCCCAGCTCTTATCCATTGGAGAGCGTGTAAAGCTCATAAGGTCTGAATAATTCTCTGTTTGAACAAAGAAGTCAGGATAACCGGTCATTAAAGACACCAATTGTCCGGTTAACAAATTCTGATCATCAAAAGTAATTGATTTAATCATTTCGGCAATTTTGGGTTCCTGATTTTTGATTTGATAATCAATATCCCTAAAATGATTGCAATAAAGTCTCTCAAAATCTGACTCAATACTTTCGCTTCCTACAGTCTTAGGAATTTGTTGCTTAAAAGTCGGCACATCACTTTTACGACAAATCATATTTCGACATGAAATTCTTAAACTATCGGTGACCTTTTGTTTGATCACTTTTTCTTCTTTGAAGTCCCAAGAGAGTCCAATTCCTGACAGCTCTCTAATGATAGCCGCAGCAATCATGGGATTGCGAGCAAGAGGAACAAGTAGTCTCGCATTATTTACATCATTGGCCCACGAACATGAGGATTTAAAAAGTTCAAGAGTCCAAGCAAATTCTTGTTTCCTCGCATCAGGTCCTGTATTAACTCGTCCCATTTCTTTAGGAAAGAAAGGATCATTTTCAACACTTGGAAGCTCTAATCCCCTATTTACTTTAAATCGGGCCAACATATTTTCTTTCAGTTGTTTTAAGCTAATTGTAGTTAAATTTTCACTACAGTAATTTCCCACAAGGTGATCGACTAGATTTTCATATTCATCAGAAGCAAAGTCGAAATACTGAGCATACCCCGCCATATATTCAGTTGTTAAATCGAGTACTAAGTATTGAAGAGTTGCTAAGTATACTCGTTTAGCATTATCAAGATCATTCTGAGTCGCAAAATCAATCTTAGGCCTACGTTTACACATATTATTGAGATTGTGCCCCTCATCTATCATTCCACGATAAAGAACAAATTTTAGCCATTGTTTTTGATTAATAGAGTCTTGGTTTAATTCATTATTCTGGCGTTTTATATCTCTAAAAATATAATAGAGAGGATCGTCTATATCTTGTTGATACTGATCTTTAAAACTCCCCAATAACAAACTCTCTAGTGGAACGAGCGCATGCACTGTGTTCAAGGCGAGGTAGGCCATTAGGCCAATGACAGGCCATATCTTAAAATTAAAGTATGGAAAAAAATTCCGTTTAATTTATAACTCCTCAAAAAAGGTAACTTTAATCAATTTATCGGTGTTTTGATCCGAAAAAGTAGACATGAAAATTAGACCCTTCCTGAGAGGAATTTTTTACCTAAGAAGCTCAAAGGCCATTATTTATGTGGTTTTCATGCTCTTTCATTCATCTCTAATGGCGGTTACTTTTGAACAAGAAACAAGTGGTTTTAGTAGAAGCCAAACAAAAGATTCGCGGCAATTAGAAGAAATCGATATTAATGGAAATATAAAAAAAGATTGGAATTACTATGGAAAAGAGGAAGTCGAAAGATTCCAGATCCAACAAGAATATAAAGTAAAATCCCAAGATATCTTTGCTCTTCGTGAAGCGAAGAAGGCCATGATTAATGGAGATCTTGAATTAGCCGTTTTCTTTCTATCTAAAATTAATTCAAAGCGATCTGATCTAACCCTAATTAAGAATCGCTATCTATCCATGGTAAGATTTATTCAAGGGGACTATGAAACATCTTATCAACTTATTAGTTCAAACCAATATAATATTCTAAAATTCTATAAACATATTTGTTTACTACGAGTTATTAATCTCATGGCCATGGATAAGATGGATCTCTTCAATAAAGAAATGGCCGGATGTCAGAATGCAACCATCGATCATTCAACCAGCAATCACTTTTGGCTAAGACAAGTTTCCAATATAAAAGATAAGAACAAAGAGCTTCTGCAAGGAAATCTGATTTCACAATTACGCCAATCAATTAATAATAATGAATTTATAAAGATATGGATGAAACTGGCCCTTTTTATCAACCGTGAGGATGTGATTGTCGCAAAACTTTCGGGAATCCCCCCTTCAGCTTACAAAGACAAAGAGATCAGAGAGCTGATCGGATTCGCCTATTATCGTGTTGGAGATATTGAAAAAGCACAAGAGTTTATCGAAGATATTGAAACCCCAAATGCAGATAATATTCGAGGAAATATCAACCTAGCGAAGAATAAATTAGAACTTGCTTTTGGACATTTTAAACTCGCGCTTCAAAAAAAGAAGAATTCAAAAAATGCTTTAGAAAGAGGTATTCCTCTCGCCTACCTCTTAGGACAGTGGGATGAAGGATTGAATATGTTGCAAAGGACTGTCGATCGAAATTCTGATCAAGATGAGAGAAAGAAACTTGCTTTAAAGGCAGTCTTAAATATTCGTAAAGGTAATATTAGTGAGTCTCGCGATCTCCTCAATATTTTAGAATATAAATTCAATAATCAATTTCCTTATGAACTTATCATGATGGATACTTTTGTATCTCTTAAAGAAGGAAATCAAGAGCGGCTTATCCACTCTTCCGCCGAAGGATGTAATAAAGAAGAAGGCCTCCACTGCTGGCTCTATATGAAAATTTTGGAATGGGAGAATATTGGAAAGACCCTCACCCGTGATGAGAAAACCCTATCCAAACCCTTTAATATTGAGAATTTAAAAACAAAGCAAGAGATCACTCCTCTCCAAGACTCTGTCATGATTGATCAAAAAGATATCGAAGAACTCGATGGTAATGATCTAAATCTTACTCCGCTTTTTTAGAAGTAAGTCCCAAATCCTAAATTTAAGCCTGATGAATGCCTGGAGCCCTTATAGCTATAGTTATAAGAAGTCCCTTCAACATCATAGCTCTCACCGCGAACAAAGAGTGAGGTATTCAAATACCAATTACGGCTAGGCCAATAACGTAGCCCCGTATTAAGCTGATAATGTCTTCCCATAGAAACCTCGATATCACCAGACTCCTTAGATAGATTAAGCCCTATAAGAGCTCCTGCTTCTCCAGAGAGCTTCTTGTAGCGAAACCATTCCCCTTGAATTCCAAAAGAGATTTTAGGCAGACTGAAGCGTACTAACTGACTAAAAATACCATTATCTGAGTTTTCAAAGTCCATAATAAATTGCTGATCCATTTTGATTTGAGAAAAGAGATTCCAATGAGGACTCATAGAATAGGTTAAACCGGCACCAAAAGCGGTCAATTTATTACCTTCTTGAGAAAAACGAGAATCTCCATAATGGTGAAAGTCGTTGAAGGCCAAAGAGAATTGAACATAGGGCCTGAGTCGAGAACCGGAATCAAAATCAAGAGATAAATTTAGGCGAGTAGCACCATCACTATTATTTGAATAACTGCCCTCAGAACTCTCTTCAACATCGAAGTCCTGATCATAGCCTTCAATGGAAAAATTAAAAACATTTTTGGCAATAAGCTCTCTATAAGAAAGATAGTATTTCACTTCTCTCTCTTCTTCTTTATCCGGCCCATCACCTATAACTATGGAATGATCAAGAACCGAATTGAGCTTTCTTTGATTGGCATCGACTTTGGCCAAAATGGCCTTGGGCGTGGAGGCCTTAAATCTCTTTTTAACAAAACCAACTTTAGGATCGATCTCTAATCCAAGAGGGGGAACATACTCTCCTGTTTTAGCATCTACATTACCTAATTGCTTATCAACATAGACTTTATTCTTTTGATCGTATAGGGCATCAGAACTTGGGGGAATATAGAGCCCTGTTTTACGATCAAAGAAGCCCCCACTCTTTGGAGCGTAAATTCCCCTTTCTTTGTCGTAAATTCCTTCTGCCGGTGAATCAGTGGCCACAGGCTGAATTTTCAACTTATCATTATCAAGATTTGCGATAGGTCGACGTCCAGATCCCTCTTTGAACTCATCATTTTCATAGAGTAAATTTAATTGGACAGGATTAATCACAGCTGGTCTCGCAACGGTATCCATCGCATCCACTGTTTGAGAAATCTGTCCGGCCTTTACTGTAGAGGCCTTGTCATCATTAAGGGCCAACTCCATTTGTTCAATGGGGTCATCTCCTTTTTTTAATTCCGTACTTTCCTCTATAACAATCGATTTGTCGTATTCAGATTCTCTAGAATATTCAACATTCTCAACCTCTTTCTTTTTAGCTTTCACAACATCTCTTATATGGGCCATACTCACCGAGCCTTTATAAGTCAAAAGACTGGTGACTCCAGATTCTGAACCATATACCGCTTCAAATTCCGTTCCACGAACACCTAAAGCTGCAGTTCTTGTTTTGATAAAGTAGTTCATCTTGCCGCTTTGAGACTTTTTGATTTTATTACGTATGGTTCCCTTGAGAAGATTTATCACTGATTGATCTTTATCACTCTCACCGATCTTACTTAGTACTAACTTTGACTCTGGCCCAAGAGAGAGGACAGAACCATCTTTTAAATTAAGACGAACAAAGCTTCCCTTTTCCGTTAGAATAGAAGTATCCACCTTCAATTCTTCACCCTTCGATACTTTTCGAGCAATAAGCTCCCCTGGAGCCAACTGAGTGACCTTCCCACGAACAAGAATAACTTTGGCATAATTGGCAAAAGAATGAGTTGGTAAAATAAAATGAAGAAAAATGAGAATTAAAAGAATCCGTTCTTTCATGAATCAGCTATCCCAAGGAGAAGAATTTATAAGGTAAAGTTATTTTCTCTAAACCTAGGGATGGCGTCAATCAACTTTTAAGAGGACGAAACTCTTTTCCATCGTGAACGAAAGTCACTTCCTTCTCTTCTTGAATAGTAGATAGATTAACAGGTCGGCCCCAAATCTTTTGAATATTCCTTAAAGTGGAAGAAGCATAACCCATATCCAAATCAACCCCTTGATGCTTATGAATCAAATGGAGTTCTCCGCGATTAGCGAAGTTTCCAGACTCAACCTCAATTACCGGTTGTCCAAAATTAGTTAAACTCATGAGTAATTTGGCCTTAATCGCCTGAAAATCACGAGAGTCAATTTCAAAGCGAGAGGTTCTAGGATTGTATTTGTAAGTGAATAACTGCATTCTTTGACAGAATTCCCGAGTAAAGAACTCGTCAATAAAGGTTACATCATTATGAGTTTTTCTCACTTCAAAGATCTTCTCTCTTCCTTGATGAGTAGGTCGATTCCAATTCTCTCGCTCATGCATATCCGTACATTCATTATACTCTTTGCCAAAGCGACCAGTATCCCAGCGATACTCAATATCGCGCATCATCTCAATCCCAATCTTATAAGGATTGATATTCTGACGGCTCATGGCCATAACACCTGAGTGCTTATCAGCAAATTCAATAATCTCAGATGACTTTAAGGCCTTCTTAGTAAGGATTGTGGAGTGCCAGTAACTTGCCCACCCTTCATTCATAATCTTAGTCATTCGTTGAGGAAGAAAGTAATAGGCTTCCTCTCTTAAAATCCCAAGGATATCCGCTTGCCAGTCTTGAAGAGGAGCATTCTCAATTAAGTACATCATGATATCACGGGGAGAGACATGGCTTGGTCTCTTACGTTCAATAACATCTTCATCAAGAGGCATTTTTGGTTTATTTGATTCGGGGGTGAAGAGCTTGGAACGCATAAAACTCTTCAGGTGACTCGATCTTCCATCATCATCATCATCGTGAAAGAATTGTTTCGCAAATTCCTGGGCTTTTGACTCGCGAGAACGTTGAACATCAGGTGTTTCAAAGAGAACATTGATGTCCAAAAGATTTTCCAGTGAAAGCACACTATCAATGAAAGTTTCAACACGATCCTGGCCATATTTTTCCATATAGCGACGAACTTTAGTTCCATGATTGGCCATAACATCCATCATGGCGCGATTCGTACTTTTAAACCATAAATTATTTTTAAAGAAGTCAGCATGGCCATAAACATGGGCCATCACTAATTTTTGATCTATAAATTCATTGGCCTTTAAGAGGTAGGCATAACAAGGATCTGTATTAATCACCATCTCATAGATTTTCTGTAATCCATAAGCATAGTTCTTAGAAAGCTGATCATACTCCATACCAAAGCGCCAGTGAGGATAACGGCTAGGAAAGCCTCCCTGAGCTGCAAGAATATTGATCGTATCATAGTCACAAACCTCAAAAACGACCGGGTAGAAATCAAGACCATAGTCAATGGCATACTGATGGATCTCATCTTTTAATTTTAATAATTCACCGGATATAGGTTTGGTTCTTGTTGTCATTTTCCCTTCCCTAAGAATTCTTTGATCGAATCTAAAATGGCATCTTTATTTTTAATCTTACTTAAAGTTACCTTTTCATGATCCTCTTTGTAGTGACCAATCAAATCTTTGTAGAATTGACCGGAACCGTAGCGACTCTCCACCTGTCCATAACAGAACATATTTGAGGCCGGAAGAATATCGTTATCTAAGATATCCAAACAAAGCTTTGTATCATCCGTTGACCAGTTATCCCCATCACTAAAGTGAAAAGGATAGATATTCCATTCACTAGGATTATAGTCTTCAGAGATAATATCTTTACATAATTTAAAAGCAGAAGAAATCAATGTTCCCCCACTCTCTCTTGTTCTAAAGAAAGTCTCTTCATCCACTTCTTTGGCCGTAGCATCGTGAATGATGTAGCGAATCTCAATATCTTTATACTGAGACTTAAGCCAGAGATTGATCCAAAAAGATTCAGTTCTTACTACTTCCTTTTGCTCATCCCCCATGGAACCAGATACGTCCATCATGTAGATAACAACAGCTGAGTTATCAAATTCTACTTTTTGAGCAGAAGAGCGATAGCGCATATCGGCCTTAATCGGAATAATGGTGGGGTTCTTAGCATCATAAGTCCCCGTGGCCACTTGTCTTTTTAAAGCTTCTTTATAAGATCTTTTAAAGTGTTTAAGAGAATCAGGACCTACAGTACCAACGGATGTATAACGATCCGTCGTAGATTGCATAGTTTTCTTTCCCTTTGGCTCAATATTGGGAAGAGCAAGCTCTTCACCGAGAATAGAGGCCAGTTCATCAAGAGAAAGCTCTACATCGAGTTCTTTATTTCCCTCACCTTCACCAGCTTCCCCTTGTCCAGCTTCGCCTTCTCCTTCACCTTCCTGTCCATCAACAGGATCACATTGCTCACCTTGACCTTGCCCCGTTCCCCCTTGGCTTTGATCACCAAATTTAAAACGAGGAGTATCAATGGAAGGCATGGGAATTTTATATTTCCCATCGCCTTTAGGAAGAGGCATTTCTCCATTAGAGATATAGTCTCTTAAATTATCCCTAACCCGTCCCTTAACAATATTACGGAAACGGGCGTGGTCTCTTTTTATAGGATGATCCATTAGTGCTCCTTAAGCTTGGGCTGAGTCACCTTTTGCGAAAATTGAAGCAACAAAGTTTAGAGCATCTGTTGCACAGATTTCACAATAGCCGTGGTTCTTAATAAGGCGCGCCTTAACCACGTCAATCTTCTCTTGTGTGTCTTTATCCACAACTTTAGAGATGATGGTCTTAAGTTTGATTGTATCTTTCTGATCTTCAAAAAGTTTCAATTCAAGTGCTCTATGAAGTCTTTCATTCATTTTGTAATCAAACTGCTTCCCTTCAATAGCAAGGGCACCAATATAATTCATAATCTCACGTCTGAAGTCGTCTTTTCGAGATTCCGCAATATCGATTTTCTCTTCAATACTTCTCATGAATCTCTCATCCGCATCTTCTAGACGATTTGAGTATTTATTACGAATTTTCTCACGTTGAGTATAGGCCTTCACGTTATCAATATAATTAGAACATAGAGTTTGAATGGCATTCTCATCAACACTAATGGCCTTTTGAACATCATTCTTAACAATGTCTTCGTACTCTTGACGAGCAACTGCAAGAAGTTCTTTATATTTCTCAAGTTGTTCCGAATTATTGATTAAGGAATGATGCTTAAGACCTGCTTCAAGCTCATTGAAAACCATAAATGGATTTAAACATCCTGCATGAGAATTTTTAACGAGAGCATTTGAAATCTTATCTTGAATATAACGAGGTGATACTCCTTCAAGACCTTCACGTACAGCTTCTTTACGAAGCTCTTTCACATTATCTTCGTTATAGCCTGGAAGTGTTTTTCCATTATAAAGTTTAAGTTTTTGCAGAAGCGTGAGATCACTTTTCTTAGGTTCTTCTAAACGAGTGAGAACTGACCAAAGAGCCGCCATATCAACAGTATGTGGAGCCACGTGCATATGAGGAATTTTATCCGCATTAAAATCACGCTTATAAATCTTCACTTCATTATCAAGTCGAGTGATATAAGGAATATCAATTTTCACCGTACGGTCACGAAGGGCTTCCATGAATTCGTTATTTTGAAGTTTTCTAAATTCAGGCTCATTGGTGTGACCAAGAATCACTTCATCAATATCTGTTTGAGCAAATTTCTTTGGCTTAATAGACTGTTCCTGAGAAGCCCCAAGTAGGTCATAGAGGAAGGCCACATCAAGCTTCAGCATTTCAATGAACTCTACAATACCACGGTTAGCAATATTGAATTCCCCATCAAAGTTGAAAGCTCTTGGGTCAGAATCTGAACCATAGAGGGCAATTTTTCTATAATTGATATCCCCTGTAAGCTCGGTTGAATCTTGGTTTTTCTCATCTTTGGGTTGGAAAGTACCAATCCCAATACGATCTTGTTCAGAAAGAAGAAGACGCTTCACTCTTACGTGATTCATCACCTTCGTCCAATCACCATCATATTTTTCCATGTATTGAGCATAGATATAACGATCGGCTGGGTTTAATAAACCCTTAATCTTAATTTTATTTGTCCCATCAGGACGAGTCTTATTAATTTTTTCTAAGAGTTGTTCGCGAACTTCAATGGGCACAAGTTTAAGAGGTTCCTCGTGCATGGGTGATGGGAAAGTCTTTTGGCCACCAAGAAGATCTGGGGCTTCCTCGTCGTACCACTCAAATGTATACATGGCTCCATCATCTGTTTTTGAGTAGTGCTCAAGTCCTTTTTTACGAGTCGTGAAATAGAAGACTTGGCAGAACCAACCGGCCCATGAAGAAGAAGTACCCTTTTCTCGGTTCCATAACCCTGAGCAGCCGACTTAAAAAAGTTAGCAAACTTCATGAGATGAACATCAATACCAAAGACAGCATCTTTACCGTTTGCAATCGGATCATCAAAGAAGTGATAGCGAGTAATTTTTTTCTTATATTCTGTATACTCAGACGTTCCAAAAGACATAATCATGTCGTGGATTCTTTGGAAAGCGTTACGAGCGATACGAGGATCAGCAGTAACTTTTTCTACATACTCTTGAAAGCTCCCCGTCCAATGAAGATGAGAGAAGTCTTCGGCTTTGTAGTTTTCTTTCATGAAATCGTTAATGTTTAATGAACTCATTTTATTCAACCCCTTATCATTGTACTTGTTCAGACGAACCGTTAACTGCTTAGGTGCTAACTGTTTATTCTATTGTAGCAAGAGGTGGGCCATTTTCTAAAGGATTATATTTAAACAAATCAAGGGTTTATTAACCGACCATTGCAGTCAAGTTGGCACCAATGGTGTCACAAACTCCTTTGATATATATTTAGACTCAGGTTAAACTATTTTAAAGATTACAACTTATTAACTTGAGTAAAGAGGTATATTTTATGGGGCTTATCTCCTCTGGCCTTACCCATATAGGGATGAAAAGAAAAACAAATCAGGATGCTATTTATTTGAATCCTAAAAAACACCTCTTTATTGTTGCCGACGGAATGGGTGGCCATAATGGTGGTGATATTGCTAGTCAAATGGCCGTATCTGTCATTCCAGAATTTGTTCTGGAAAACTATGGCCAAGACCCAATAAAACTCCAAAAACAGGCCATAGCTCATGCTAATTCCTCAATCAAAAAAAGAGGTGAAGAAGATAAGAACTTAGTTGGTATGGGTACAACGGTAGTTAGCCAACTCTTTAGAGGACCAAATCTTTATACGGCCAATGTAGGAGATTCAAGGGCCTATCTTTTTAACAATAAACGAATCTATCAACTCACTTCTGATCATTCCCTCGTCCAAGAGAAATTAAATCTTGGTTTCTACACCCGAGAACAAGCTGGAGATGATCCTCAAAAAAACGTTCTCGTGAGAACCGTTGGATTTGAATCAGAAGTCGAAGCTGATGTCTTTAATTACAAAGTTCATCGAAATGATATCTTTCTAAGCTGCTCTGATGGCCTTCATGGAAAAGTGAGTGACTCGGATCTAAGCTATATCATCAACCACTTTATACCAGACCCCTCTAAGGCCACCCAAGAACAAGTCGATCATACGGCACAATTTCTTGTAGACTTGGCCAATAAAAATGGTGGACAAGACAATATTTCGGTCATTCTCATTATTGCCCAATAAATCAATTTATGAAGTTAAAGGTTTTCCGCATGAAATTTAATCAATTTGGTTTTTCCCTTCCTAGTGTTCTCGTTGCAGCAGGGCTACTTGGAGTTGTCTCTTTAGGCGTTATCAATCTTACGAAACAAACCACTCAAGCCCAAAGGGACTTTTCAGGTTCCATGGAAGCAACCGCTGTTTTAAATGAGATACGTACCTATCTCTCAGACACGGAAAACTGTACGGAAACTTTTCAAGGACGTAATGCTATTAATGATAGCTCAGCTCCCAACTTAACCGCTTTAAGAGTCAAAAATAATACAGGTACCTTCGTTGATAAATTTAATATTAATGAAAAATATGGCCAAGGAATTATTAGAATTGAGAATTATGCTCTCAGTGATCCCGGAACGACAAGTGATGATGTCGACGTGGCCACAGAGGGAACCACTTACCTCCTTATCGACTTTTATATCGGCCAGGCCGCAACTCGATCTCGTTCCACAAAGAAAGTAAAATTAAAAGTAGAAGTCGACTCATCTGATCTCATAACGACGTGTGTGGCCGTGGCCGCCTCTTCTGAAACATGGACGAAGAACCCAAGTGATGTAACAGAAATCTTCTATGATGTGGGTCAAGTTGGTATCGGTCTATCTGACCCAGAAGCAGCTCTCGATATCAATGGGGGCGTAAAACTATCTGACTCTCCGGACTGTAATGCTTCCTTAAATGGTCTGATGAAATTTGATGGTACTAAGATGCTTATCTGTGAAGACGCAACTTGGAGACCTATGAGTAATGCTGCCCAAAGCTGTCCAACTGGAGAATATTTACGAGGGTTTCAAGCAGATGGTTCTTTAGACTGTGCAGCGGTTAACACCCTATCAGAAACACAGTATTTTGAGGTAACTGCTCCAAATGGAACAACTAATGCATCTCAAGCCTTAGGTAATTGGAAATTCTGTGCTCTTTCTAAAACACGTACTACTGAAGATGACAGTAATAATTATGACCACTGTGAGGTAAGTGGTTCCTTCAATTCAAATTGGAATCTCTTACTTAATAAACATTCTCAGGATCAGCTATGGTGTGGAGCTGTTTGTATTCGCTAGAAATAGCACTTGTTAAAATCTTATCATCTTTTTGGCGGTGTAGTAGCAAATCATCATATTGAGAACAACAGATTCTTGATGATCAATATAGTAGCCGTCATATTGGATTTTTTCATTGGCCGTGGCACTGTAAGGGAGACAAACTTGGGCCAATCCAGTAATTCCTGGAAGGACTTCTTTTCTTCTTACATAATTTGCAACTGTTTTATCAAATTCATCGACGAAGCAAGGTCTCTCTGGACGTGGTCCAACAAAGGCCATATCTCCTTTTAAAACATTAATCAATTGGGGGAGTTCATCGAGGTGACTCTTTCTCAGAAAATGACCAAATTTAGTAATTCTTTGATCATTTTCAACCGCCAACATAGGACCACTTACTTTTTCAGCATCCACTACCATGGAACGAAATTTAATAATCTCAAATTCCTTACCGTCTTTCCCTACCCTTACTTGTGAATAGAATACGGGTCCCGGCATTAAAACTTTAATCGCAACAGAAAGTAAAAGAATTAAAGGAGAAATTAAAATAAGGGCCAACAAAGCAATGAATCTCTCTAGGAGATTACTCACCTGCCGATCGATTAAAAAGTTTTTGGATAAACTGGTATCCACAAAGAACATCTTATTTAAATCAAAATGACGAATGTCCAAACTTTCTGAATTTAAAGTGGCAAGAGGTGGCATAGAAAATAGCTCCAAAAAATAAAAGAATTTTTTGGAATAGATACAATAGTCAACAAATTCAATCAACTATAAAGTTTCTTATGGATAATATTTACGGCCTTTAAAAGAAGATCTAATCAAATCCTCATATGGCCCTTAAAATCTTATTTCGAAATGTGAATTTTTCGTCCAATATTAGGAATTCTTGGGCCTTGAAGGCCTTCTTGCTGGAGAGATATTGGAGCCAGAGAAAGTCCTGTAGGCCTTCTGCAGCTTGGATAAAGCGAATCGTAGGATTTAGTCCCCCAGAGTGATTGGGCAGGCCTATAGCGACGTCAGCCTCTCTTCCGTCGAGGTCAAAATAGGGCATATTTTGGATGGCAGAACTATGCCACTCCAAATAGAAGGAAAAGCCCTCTTTTCGACTCCAATTCCATAATTTTCTTCCAAAAACATGATAAAGATCATCTCTATTATTCTCTGCCTGATTATAGAGTCCCCAGGTTCTATTTTTACTTTGAAGCCAGTGAATTCCACTATGCCCTAAGGAACTGAGAGCGATCAAATCTAATTTCTTATTGAAGTCTACAAGGGAGTCAGCTTGTCCATCTTTCCACTGAGTAAAGCCTCCAAGACTTAAGAAAGGAAAGTTCTTCTTTAAGAATTGATAGCGCTCAGAATCACGTTTGATATTTTGACTATAGCCTCCGGGCTCATCTGAGAATTGAAAGATTATATTCTCAAATTTTTTGGATTCAAAAAAAGAAGCAATCGAAGATTTCTCTTGTAAGATTTGATCTGCCGAACTTTCTTCAAAGAATTTGTGCAAAAACTCGCCCCCATATGTATGATAAGGAGGTCGAAAGCCTAGCTTCTTGGCCTTTTTCAAGAATTGATCAACTTCGCCGAAGGAGAGCCCTAAAGGTTCATTTTCACCCCTTGGTAGTCCAGTGAAAGCATTAAATCCATAACGTGATAAGAGAGAAAGGTAGGCCATATCCCAATGACGCCTTCTTTCCAGGCTCTGCTGATTAGGAAAGTAACTGTACTTCAAGGCATTGAGTCCAATAAAACCTACTTGAGTAGTAAGTTTGTTGAAATCATCATTTAGAAGCACGAAAGTTAACGGCAGCTTCTTTGTATAAACTGCATTTCCTTTTTTGGACTTGTCTTTGGAATGAAAAGAAATTTTTAGGACTCCTTTTTCCTTAAAGATTTTCTGCTTATAAAAAGGGTGCGTGTCTTTTAATTGGGAGCGCATCGCAAACTCGATAAAGAATTGTTGGTTTTGACTGCCCTGTAACTCATGATCTCCCTTCACGAGATATTGAGTTTCTAATGTATAGCTTTCGTGATTTCGATCACGACTTAACCACTGCATATAAGACTTATAGGGCTTAAGCTGAATTACAGATAAATCACGAGGGCCTTCCGGAATCCAATCGATCTTCATTTTATAAGTTCCCGAATCTTTCAAATGAATCAAGAGATTAACAAAAGAAGAGAAGTTCTTAGCAAAAAGAATCTCATTTAATGCTTTATCATTTTTGTATTTAAGAGATAGATCATCATAAGGACTCATTCTTTCAACTTTAGAACTCACATGAAAGAAATTCTTATTGGATTGCCATGGACTTTCACTAGGATAAGAAGAGCGGATTTTGCGATCATACTCGCCTTTGAGCATATTCTTGAATTTAATAAGAAAGGGATCTAGTACTGATTGACTTGGATTGGCCTTTGCTATGATTAACCCATTGAGCCCCACTCCAGAAGCATCACCACTGAATTTTAAATTCAATTGACCATCTGTAACTTTAACCTTCTTGCGAATAGGCTTCATAATATCTTTATAGAGCCAATCCCAAGGATGGTCATGAATGGAGGGTTCTCTATTTTCAAAAATAAGAAGATCATCTTCATAATTAGAGAGTAAGGAGCGATCAGAGATCAAAAGAGGGATATCTTCTGCTAATACTTTTCTAGAACTATAAAAAGGAGGATCCCAATACCCCAAGGAGTTCCAAAAGAGAATAAGTTCATAATCCCCATTGGGAAGATCTACAGCGAATTCACCATTTTGAATATAGAGAACACTTCTTAAGTAAGTATCCATATAAACGGAATCCTCTTTCTTCCATAGGGATATATCTTTAAAACCATATCCTAATTTAGGATGATAACGATCCTTTTCATCAATGGCCTGTACACAGGGGAGATTAGAATCATCTTTAATTCTAAAATCAAAGACTTTGATAGCAGAGGGGTAATTGGGTCGAGCTGACTTGATGAGCTTTAAACTCTTAAGTTCAATTTTTCCTTTCGTCGTTTTTTCGGGGTCAACGACAAGAAATACTTTTTTTAACTTTTTAAAATTAATATTCCTTTTTTCTTTTTGACTTCCCCTCTCGCCGACAAGACTTTTTAAATCGACAAAAATGATATTCTTACCTTTTGAAAGATGAGAAATATGATTGAGCTGACTCCAATAATTTTGAGTCAAATGATCTTGAAAAGTAATATAGAGCTGAGACTCTTGATTTTCATCTTGAAAAGAATCGATCTGGAGTTCTAAGAAATCATACTGACTGGCCTTTTTAAAAGGGACTATATCTAAATTAAGATAATCATTAAAAGAAACCTTTAAAGGTTTTTTAGGTGAGATGATCCTTTCTTCGTAATCTTTTTCGACTGTACAATTCCCTTTGCTCAGAGCTTTTTGAGCATAAATAGAGTTTTGAAGAATAACAAATAAAATAGAAAAACTAAATATGACTTGAATAGATTGGAGGGAGATCGTTTTCACAATTAACCCTTTTTCTCTAAAATTTTACGAAGCTCTTTACCGGCCAAGGTAGATTCAACAAAAGTACTATGATTGACCTTACCTGTAACAGTATAGATTTCAACTCCTTTTTTTGCTACCGTCCCCCATCCTAAGTCTTTAACACTGTAGTGTCCTTCATCAGTCACTTCACCTCTTAGAAGATGAACCTTTATATCCCCTTCACTAACTTTGTGTTGATTAATAAGAGAGTAATTATTTAATTCAACGAGAAAGTGCCTATACTTATGGGACACGGGACGACCCTTTAACTGGGCCATAAAAGAGAAAAAGTCTGCTTCCCATTTTTTACATCTATAATATAAAAATGTCTTTATACGACTAAGTAAGCTTTGCCTTTGAGTACTTGGGATATGGGAAAAGGCCTCTTGAGGTCCGAAAGTATCAAACATAATAACATTCTCAACTTTTAGATCGAATTCTTGCATCTCTTTTGCTGTTTCAAAGGCGAGCAAGCCGCCCATTGAGCCACCTGCGAAATATATACTTTCGTAAGAGTTACCATTAGAGTTAACAAGAGAAATATCATTAGCATATAAAATGGCCAACTCTAAAATACTCGAGGCCAAAGTACTTTGCCCTAGCACTCCAGGACATTGAAGACCATAAACATCGAACTCATTAGGAATAAATCTTAAAATCTTCTTATAATTTAAAATATTTCCACCAACACCATGAAAGAGAAAGATCGCCTTCTTATTGGGAACAGATTCTTTACCGACTCTCATAGGAACAAGAACTTCCGAGATATTTTCATTTTCAATATATTCTTTTTGGATGACTGAGTGTGAGTGAGATTCTGATTCAAAAATTTTATTTTTGAGTTCTCCGAAAGTGGAAGATTCAAATAGAAAGCTTAGCGGTAATGAAAGATTTAATTCGCTTTCAATTTGTGAAAAGAGCTCAACAGAAAGTAGGCTATGTCCCCCGACAGAAAAGAAGTCATCAGAATCTTTAACGTCACTGACCCCTAAACAGCGACACCATATTCTCTTTAAAATTTCTTCAGATTGCTCGAGCCCCTGAGATGAATCCTCTTTCTTTAGTTCATTAGAGGAAACCTTTTGCTCTACTTCACCACCTATTTGAAAAGGAGCAGGAAGCTTTTTACGATCGATTTTGCCATTTAGAGTTAGAGGAAACTCGTCTAATTCTACGAAGTGAGTTGGAATCATATAGGGAGGTAGTGATTGACTCATTTGCTCTCTGATATACTGACTCTCATTTTCTTGCGATGAAATTGACTTATCCTTAATATAGTAGGCCACAATACGAGCATCACCTACTCTATCCTCTCTTACCATGACAACTTGAGATTTAATAAAGGAGATCTTTGCTAAAACACTTTCGATCTCTCCTAATTCAATTCGATAACCTCTAACTTTTACCTGACCATCATTGCGTCCTAAGCACTCGATAAGACCATTGTCTCGATATCTTCCAAGATCACCGGTTCGATAAACCCTACGACCCTCAAAGAAAACAAAGCGTTCTTGAGTTAAGTCATCTCGATTAAAGTAGCCCTTCGCCAATCCGTCTCCAGCAATACATATTTCTCCGATTGCTCCATAGGGACAGAGTTTTAAATGATCATTAAGGATTAAGATTTCAGTATTTTGGATCGGTCTACCAATACTTATCCAATTATCCCTTTGATTAATTTGATGGCAACTTGACCATACCGTTGTCTCCGTAGGACCATACATATTCCATAATTCATTTACACTTTCAAGTAGCTGGTTCTTTAAATCGGGGGCGAGGGCCTCTCCACCGCAGAGGGCCTTTAAATCATGGGGATAATTCTTTAAACCGACACTTAAGAGTTGGCGCCATGTCGCGGGCGTTGCCTGTAAAACTGAAGCTTTATACTCTTTCATGATGTCTAAGAGTTGATCTCCAAAGAGCGCTTCTTCTCGAGAACAAATATAGACATGGGCTCCAGATAGTAAGGGCGCATAGATCTCCAGCACAGCAATGTCAAAACTCATTGTGGTAACAGCGATCAGCGTATCACTTTCCTTTAGCCCGGGCTCTTTAATCATAGAATCTAAGAAGTTTACCATGGAACGATGGGAGATATCTACGCCCTTAGGTTTTCCAGTAGAGCCTGAAGTATAAATGACATAGCAAGTGGAAGAGAGATCTCGCTCATTTTTTCTTTGCTTTAAGTGATGACTAGGTTCTGTATTCCACAAAGGTGATGAGCAATTGGAAAGCGGGTCGGTTATAATCATTTTTTCAAGATGATTGAATATATCTCTATCATTATCTGAATTCTCACAGAGAATCGTCTTCATCTTGGAATGCTCTATCATATATTCAATACGATCTTTAGGATAACTAGGATCAATGGGAATGTAGCCTGCTCCGGCCTTAATAAGGCCCAAAAGACAAATAGGAAGATAATGAGTTCTCGATAAGGCCATCCCGACACAATCACCAGGCCTTATACCTCTATCCATTAAATATTGAGCAAAAGAATCACTCCAAAGATTTAATTGTTCATAGCTCACAGATCCTAAGGCGGAAGAAATGGCCTTCTTATTTCCCATTCTCTTAGATACACTTTCTATCAAATCAGCAATATTCTTATTATCTTCTCTAAGTATTGGAGCAGGATTTAACTCCTCAAGTAATTTCTTTTTATGCTCTTGGGAAATGACCTGCGCCTCTTCCCATGATTCTCTTCTTTCATAGAGAGATGGCCATTCTTTAAGAAAGCTTTGGAAATCATCTGCCATTTGTTCCATTTGACTATGACTAAATAGGGAGCAATCAAAATCAAAGCCCCCTTTCATTCCTTGTTTATCTCTTCTCGCCCAGAAATCAATATCAGTATGACATATCTCACGAGGAATACTTATATTATTAATCTCTAATCCATTAAAAGTTGGATTACGATTTGTAGCATCTTGATACATGAAGAAAGCTTGATACAAGGGTGTACGAGTATTATCTCGCAGTTCTTTGCTTGGGCTATGGCGAACAACTTCGTCAAAGGGAATTAAACCATGTTCAAAGGCCATGGCCGTTTTATAACTCACAGCTTTCAAACATTCAGCAACGGTCATATCAGAATTGATTTGTGTTCTAATAGCGACATTATTTACAAAGAATCCAATAATCTTATCGAAGTTTTCACGATCTCTCCCTCGCAGTGGAGTTCCTACCACAATGTCGTATTGGCCAGAATAACGAATAAGAAAGAGCTTAAAAGCACAAAGAAGAAGATTATAAAGGGTTGTTCCCTCTTTCTTCGCTACAGCTTCAAGGGGCTGTATCTCTTCTTCTTGCCACACGATGATAAAAGACTTGCCATTAAATTCCTTTGTTTTTCTTATATGACCTGACTTCATGGGAAGCTCTAGAGGATCTGCTAGAGTTTTAAATTCTTTCTTCCAGTAATTTAAGCTCTCTTTATAAGACTCTTTTGAACTCAGCTCATTTTGCCAGGAGACATAATCAAAGTAATTAATGTCTAAAGACTTCTTCAGCTCACGACCAGCTAAGAGTTCTTGGTAGTGAAATTCCAACTCGGATAAGAAGATATCATAACACCAACCATCCCAGATAATATGATGAATTTTCTGAGCGAGAAATAAGCTCTTTTTCGTGTCGTTAGGTCGATTCCTATCCTTAAAAGAATAAATCTTAAAATCATAGAGTCTATTAGCAAGAGGCATTAGTGTATTCGCCTCTTTAGTATGCTTATGTGTGAGTTCCTTAATGACTTCAGATCGTGAGTGATTAGGATAGAGAGCATTTAAATCAATACATTCTAAAGAAAGAGAATCTTCCTCCCTTTGCCAATAAGGTCTTCCCCTATTTTCTTGGAGTGAACTTTGAAGTAGGATATGAGAATCTATAACTCTTTCAATTGCTTTTAAGAATAAATCCTGATCCAAATCGCCATAGAACTCAAAGAGAGAAGGTAAATTAAATAAACTACTTTCGGAATTGAGTTTTTGAAATAACCAGGTTCTTTTTTGCTGGTGGGAAAGACCACTTTCCTGAAGATTAAGGGATTTGACCTCTACTTTAGATTTACTCTGAGGCTCAACGAGTGACTTTTGGGGCTTATTTTCCTTCTTTGTAAGAGAAAGTTTTTTTTGTAAGACAATATCCACGAAGGATGAAAATTTCTGATTTAAAAAGAGATCTTTCATCGACAATTTAATCGATAATTTATTTTCTATTTTAATGAGAACTTGAGTAACGAGAAGAGAATGTCCTCCCAATGAGAAGAATCCATCTTCTGCCTTAATTTCTGGTACGTGAAGAACTTCTTGCCAAATATGACTTAGGATAGAATAGAGATCTTTATAGTCTTTTAAATGCTCTTTTTCATCGGTATTTTCGTGGGTATTTCCTGCGGTATTTTCAACTCGATCATCTTTCTTTAGTGTGACATGGTCCTTTTGACTAGAATCATTGCCCAAACCTATTATTTCAGATTGAGAGCTAGGTTGAGAATGATAATCAAAATCAAAATTAAACTCTTCGGCTTTACCATTTTTTGCAAGAAAGTCTAAAAATGAGATGAAATTACTTTGTAAATTATCAACCTCTTCCGAACTATATAAGTCTGTATTGTACTGGTTTTCAATCGTCGCTTCATCACCAATAAGTGTGAAATTAATAAACATCTCAAAATTCTCGTAGTAACGAGGATTAGTAGTAAAGGAAGTAGAAAGATTATTAAATTGAAGCCCCTGCCCCACAGGTTGGATATCAAGATTAAAAGTTATAGGAACGAGTGGAATACGTGAAGGATCTCTCTTTAAGCTTACAGCTTCACAAATTTCTCCAAAAGAAACTTGAGAGTGTTTCTGAGCAGCTAAAATCACTTTTTTAACCATCTGTAATTTTGATGAATAATCCAAATAGGAAGAATCATATTTTAGTCGAATAGGAAGAAGTCCCACACAATGACCAACTACCGAAGAAAAAGAGGGATTTGTTTGTCCAGCTTGAGAAATACCTACTGTATGATCGTTCTTCTTAGTTTTCATCTCTAAAGTATGAAAGAAAGAAGTAAGAAGATATTGATAGAGAGTGACCCCTTCTGAACGGGCCTTTTTTCTTAGCTCAATGATTGTGGATTTTTTCATCCGTGTATCAAGTCTAGCTGATTGAAAGGTTCTAAATTCAGGGCGTTTCGCAGAATTATTATAATCAATAACTTGTTGTTCAACGCTGAAAATATCTTTCCAATAATTTAAATCCTCTGAAGAGTTAAGTTGATTTTTATAATTTGCATACTTCCAATACTGATCAGCTAAATCTAGAGGTTTATAAACCTGTTCAATATGAGCATTATAAAAATGCCCTAGATCATGGGTTATGATCGCCCAACTCCAACCATCACATATGATGTGATGGGCACTTAAAATAAGATAGGTATCACCATCTCCTTCAGGCCTTATAAGAGTCGCCCTAAAAAGCGGGCCTTTTTCTAAATCAAAGATTCTTTTTGCTTCTTCTTCTTTAAGAGTCTCAATATCTCTTAGACTCTTATATTTGAATTCTCTGTATTCAGGATTTTTATGATCGTGAACGATCATATAAATCCCATCTTTAGAAAAAGTTGAACGTAAAGAGGAATGCCTTTGTGCAACTTGATTTATAGCTTCAAAAAGAGACGTCTCATTTAATACACCAGAAAATTTTAATGTAATGGATTCATTAAAACAGAGTGTCGATAAAGGATCGAACTGACATGAGTTCCAAATTTCTCTTTGCTCCCCTGTCGTTTCAACAAAGATGCTTGAATCTATATCCATTTCCATTCGAGGTGTGTCCATCAAAAGCTACTACTTCTTAATTCCCAGATTGTTAACTTGGTTTTTGACTTCAGAATTACGGTTTTCTTTCATTAAGTTATCTCTATCTAGCTGATCGCGATGAGTGGAAGAACCATTTTCAATTTGAATCTCTTTTTCAAGGTGATCCAATTTCCTATAGTCTTGATTAGTGCTTTGGGGAAATAATGAGAGTCTTTGCATCTCTAAGATACATTTCTTCCATTTCTTAACGACCTCCTCAAGATCTCCTTCTTCGTGACCTAAGGTTACAAACCATGGAAAACCATCGTAGCAATGAACCCCTTCTATTCTTAAAAGAGCAAAGAGTAAGTCATTATTCTTACCTGTATCCGTAAAACGAGGTTTTAAAACGCCACCAAAATTATCCACTTTAATAGGAGCATCTAAAGCATCAGCAATAAGATTAAGCTGATCAACAAAATTTTGGGCCCTCTGATTTATTCCGTAATATAGAGACTTCCCCCCTTCTTTCAAAATAAGAAGAGCTTCTTTGAGTGCACGCAGTGCTAAAGGATGACGAACAAAAGTTCCTGCAAAGTACGTGATTGCCGTTGTTGGAGCACTATCATCTCCAAAGCGCCAGTCACCCCCATCAAGAGCATCCATAAATTTAGAGCGGCCACTAACGATACCTATCGGCATACCACCACCAATAATTTTCCCATAGGTTACAAGATCTGCTCGTATCCCGAAGTATTCTTGTGCCCCACCAAGGGCTATACGAAATCCTGTAATCACTTCATCGAAAATAAAGGCCGTATTAGATTCTTGCGTAATTTGACGAATTTCTTTTAGAAATTCCTTAGGTCTAAAATCAGAACGACGGCTTTGAACAGGCTCAACTATAACAGCGGCCAATTCATGTGCATTTTTTCTTACATAGTCCAATGACTCCTGAGTTCCATAATCGAGAAGAATCATATCTTTGGTCGCTGTGGGATTAATACCTGCAGCAGCCGGAAGGGCCATTCCCTCTTGTTTTTTTCCTCCAGGACGAACAATCACCTCATCATTTATTCCATGATAAGAGCCTTTAAACATGACCACTTTCTTACGCCCTGTGATCGTTCGCGAAATTCTCAACGCACCTAAAACAGCTTCAGAACCCGTATTACAAAAGGCAGCCCTTTCATTTCCTGTGAGTTCACAAAGAAGTTCTGCACACTCTCCCGCCAACTCATGCTGAGGACCAATTTCAAAACCACGATCGAGTTGATCATGAAGAGCTTCATTGATTCTCTTATTTTGATTTCCAAAGAAATTTGAACCAAATCCGCAAGTAACATCAATATACTCGTTACCATCAATATCCCATAATCTTTGATTTTTAGAGCGATTTACAACAATAGGATAGGTTAATTCTTTTACCTCAGGTCTAAATCCCGTCACAACCCTTGGATCAGCATTCACTTTTCTGTACTTTTGAGTATATGACTTAGATGCAGCAGTTTTTCGGCAATAAGTATCAATTATCATTTGGACACTTTGAGAGATATTTACATCGCTCTTTTCTTTAATGGTATTGACCCGCGCCTGAGCACCAAAGGCTTGCTTAGAAGTATTAACCGTTGCCTTAACTTCTTCCTCTTCACTCGAATCAGAGGTGTCCTTATTAACATGAGATGGCCCTGTGCTTTGAATGTTTACTTCTTTAGAAGTACTTTGGGCACTCGGCTCGAAAGAATTATTTTCAATCGTAGTTTGAGTAGAGTCAGAAATACTAACCTGAGCTCCAGATAAAACTTCGAGCTGCATTTTCATGAGTTCCATCTGAGAATGGATTATGGATTCTACATTAGCGCCGCCTATACTCATTGATGATACCGGTTGCCTTAAGGGCCGATTACTCTTTCTACTGGAATCTAGATTAGGGTTTTCACCTTTGTATTCTTGAACAGAGGAAATATCGCTAGTTTTATGCGTTTCAGAAGTTAAGGGATTTACATGACTTGCCCCCTTCGTCTCCCCTATTATTTCTCTATTATTTTCCTGAGTCGAGGTAAATTTGGCCACGAGATTAGGATTTATTTCTAATAAGTGTTTTGATAATTTCTCTATGGTATCAATTGAATCCATGAGATCTCTAAATCCAATTTCAACTTCATACTCATTTTTTAAGTCAATAGCTAATTGAGTCAGTAATAAGGAATCAAGTCCGAGTTCTAAAAAACTTGACTGTGTATCAAGTTCTGAAAAACCAGATTTTTCTTCAATAAAATTGTGAACTTCATGAGTAAAAGAATTCATAATATCCTCTTTAGATTCCAGAGATTTTCTATAAGTTAGATTGTTGACTTGAATTTCATCATTTGAAATGGGATGGGCAGCCCAGTATGACTTTCTTAGTAAAGGTGGAGTTGGTAAATATTGCCAGGAAGGAGACTTGCCTGCAAATCCTAAATTAACGAAGAGCTTAGTTAAATTAACTTCTGCACCATGATTCCAGATTTTCCCAATGGTTTCCAAAAGATCAATATTTTCAGATTCCTGCTTTCCTCGATTCAACGGTGCGATTAATGCAAAAGGGATTTTCTTAAGTAATGGGTTCATTATGGAGCGAGGCCCCATATCAATAAGAACAGACTTATCTCCCTCATTTTCTAGAATCTGTGCCAGTTTCTGAGATGCTGAATTAAAATCAACCGGATATGTAATGTGTTGAACCCAATAAATAGGATCAGACAGAGATAATTTCTGCTTTGAGCTTGGAACTTGAATTCCTCGCCCCTCTTGAAGTGTCATCGTTCTTATCGAGCTTTCAAAAGCAGGAAGAATTGAATTCATAGAAGGAGTATGAAAGGCATGAGAGGTTTTGAGCCCTCTAACTAAAATCTTTTTCTCTTCTAAAAATCTTGCAAATTTTTGAATGAGTTCATCCTCTCCCCCAACAACACAGAGTTCATCTGAATTCATAGTTGCGATGGACAAATGATGAGTATCATTATTTTTGCTTATCCTTTTAAATTCATCTAAATAGTTCTGAACAAGGTGCTCATTCGCACGAATAGAAAGCATAGAACCAGAAGGTAACTCTCCCATGAGCTGGGCCCTAATCCCAACGATCTTCAAAGAGTCTCGAAGAGAAAATATCCCTCTAATTAAAGCTAATGAAAACTCACCAATAGAGTGACCAATATAGTAATCCCCCTTTATACCAAGCGATTCCATAAGTTTAAGAAGTGCATATTGGTAGATGAATAAACAAGGTTGGGTATATTGGGTAAAGTGAATGAGTCCACTTTCATTATTCAAAAACACAGGTAGTAAATCTATAGAGAATTCTTCACGATAGATCTGACAACTTTTATCAATGAGTTCTTTGAAAATTCCATGATTTTTATATAAATCACTTCCAAGGCGTAAATACTGAGTTCCTTGACCAGGTGAGGCCATTACAAAATGGGATATATTCGCGACTTTCTTGAATTCTTTTGTACTCTTTATTTCATTGAAAATCTTTTTCTCTAATTCTTCGAAGCTTTTAGCAACAAAGAATGCTCTGTATGAGAATTCTCTTTGGATAGGCCCTTTAAGCATTTCTCTTTGAACCAAAGAATAAGATAATTCTTCTAAAGAAAAAGGAAAATGGGATTCTCTTCTATCTTTACAAAAATTTATCAAGTCCTTCCTTAAATGTTCATCACTAGAAGCAGAGAAGGGAAAAATTAAGGGACGACTCCCTTCTTCGTTTAACTTGACTTCTTTAGAAAGAGTTTGACCTCGCTCTATAATAATATGAGCATTAGTTCCCCCAACTCCAAATGACGATACACCACAGAAGCGACGTTTATCACTTGAATTATATTTATGCCTCTTTAAGACTTGAAAGGGAGTTTTTGCTAAATTTAACAGAGGGTTCTCTTTTTCAAAATTCGCTGTTGCAGGCTCTATGGAGTGATTTAAACAAATAAGGGCCTTAATAACCCCTGCCACACCACTTGCAGCAACCGTGTGACCGATTTGAGATTTAACACTTGAGAGCGTGACTTTATTGGAAGACTGAAGATGGGCACCTCTAAGTTCAAAAGCTTTGGTTAAAGCTTGTACCTCAATGGGATCACCAATCGGAGTCGCTGTCCCATGTCCTTCAATAAAAGATAGGTCCTCTAATGAAATATGCGCTTCATCAAGAGCTTTAGAAATGACATCTCTTTGCCCTACAACACTCGGAGCACTAAAAGAAGTTTTATGACCACCATCATTATTTAGACCGCAACCCGCAATCGTTCCTAAAATAAGATTTCCGTCTGCTAAAGCAAGATCGTAGTCTTTTAAGATAACGACCCCGACACCATCACTAAATAGAGTACCTGAAGCATTCTCATCATAGGGAGAGCATAGTCCATCTTTGGAAAAAATTGATCCTTCCTGATAGAGATGGCCTATTCTATGTCGAGAATCTATATGGACACCGCCACAAAGAGCAGAATCACATTCTCCACTTTGAATCGCCCTAGCCCCTTGAATCATTGCGACTAAACTTGTTGAGCAAGCCGTGTGAATAGAAAGGGCAGGGCCTTTCAGATCTAATTTATGAGCTACTTGAGTCGCGATATAATCTTTTTCATTTAAAGTAGCAAGATTCCAACGACCGACTTGATCACATTTCTCTGGATTAAGCTGCTCGACTTGATCAATATAGGTATTATTACTCATTCCACAATAGACACCCATAGTTTCACGATTGATAGTCTGAGCAAACTCTAAAGCATCATAGGCTTGTTCTAAAAGAAGTCTCATCTGAGGATCCATAACTTCTGCCACTCTTGGAGAAATTTTAAACTTCTCAGCAGCAAAATAATCAATCTTCTTTAAAACTCCTCGGGCCGGAACAAAGTTCTTCTCTAGCTTACTTTTTTGCTGAGAAGGATGAATAATATCAGAAAGAGAGAATCTTTCGATGGCCGATCTATTTTCAAGAATCAACTTGCAAAATTCATTAAAGTTTTCAGCACCAGGAAAACGACAACTGACTCCAACTATGGCAACCTTGCGATTGTTTGGCCTATTCTTTTTATTTTGAGACAAGGCATCTTTACTTATTGGTGCCTCTGTAGATTTAGGATTCAGTGATTGAGTGAGATGATTTTCGAGGTCTTTAAGTATAGGGAACTCATAGAGATCAGATATGTGAAGCTCACAATTAAATCCCTCCCGCTTTAGCTTCTGATTCAATTTAAATACAAGCTGAATTCCTTGCAAAGAAGTTAAACCTTGATCAAAGAGACTGATCTCGTAATCTAAGGTGCTATGAGAGCTGACGATCCTACTTTGAGAGAGGAGGATTTCTTTTAGATCATGAGATGAATTACCATCGGACACTTCTTCTTGATTTGATTCTATGGATTCCAATCCATTTGTAGTGAAGTCTCTATTAAAAATCTTTTCTAATTCAGCTCGATCAATCTTTCCATTAGAACTAAGGGGGAGCTCATTGAGGACTTTTATTGAGCTAGGTCTAATTCCACTTGGCAATCTATCGACAAGTCCCTTCTTAAGAGTGGGCAAAATAAGGTTACTTTCGTCTTCTTCTTGTATAGGAGAAGATAGGGATCGATTTCGAATGGCACAAGCTAGATATTTTCTTGAATTTCGATGACAAAGAATTACGACGACTTCATCATAATTAAATTCATTTTCAGATAGTATATCTCTTACTACATTTTCAACTTCACTACATTCGACTCTTAAACCATTAATTTTGACTTGATGATCTTCTCTTCCAAAAAATTGTAATGTCCCATCATGATTTAAAGATGCCGAGTCTCCTGTATTGTAGATTCTTGAATTATCCAAAAAGGGTGCTTGAATAAAGGATTTCTTCGTTAGATCCTGATTATTCCAGTATTCCTTAGCGAGAAGATTTCCTCCAATATAGAGTGTTCCCTTTTCTCCATATTCTAAAGGTAAAAGATCTTTTCCTAGGATATGAAAATCAACGCCTGAAATAGGTCGCCCTAGAGAAGGAGACTCTGGCCACAATGAAGGATCACCCGTAAGGGATTCCTGACTCACCATAATTGTAGCTTCCGTAGGACCATATTGATTATTAAGAATCAGGTAGTCTTTTTCTTTTCTAGAGTTATTAATATTTTTAACCCACTTTCTTAGAGAAGCACTGATCACCATTCTATCCCCACCGCAATTAATCTCTTTGAGGTGAGAATTATTTCGGAATAAGTCTGAGTCTTGAAACTCATCAGCAATCATTTGAACTAAGGAAATAGGAATGAATAAGCGCTCGATTTTAAAATCAACGATCTTATGTACCAATTGTTCTAAATCTTTTTTAAGATGCCCGCCAGCAATAATCAATTCTTGTGCAGCAAGAAGAGTAGAGAAAATTTCAAGTAAAGATGGGTCAAAACCATGAGAATAGAATTGAAGTGTTTTCTTCGTTTTTGCTGCCAAAGTATGATCTAAGGTCCATTCCATCAAATCATTTAAATTTTCTTCAGGAATTAAAACCCCTTTCGGTCTTCCCGTTGTCCCTGATGTATAAATCATATAACCAAGTTCTTTTGTCTTTAACAGAGACGATAGGGAGAAAAGTTCTTCTTCTAATTTAAATCCATCAATTGAATTGTGCTCTTTCCAATCAAAACGAGAGACGTTGATGACAGTGAGAGAAGAAAGTAGATCAGGAGCATTTAGAGCAAGTCTTCTTTCTGTATGATCATCACAAAGAATAACTTTAGGATCACTATCTTCGATAATATATTTTATTCTATCTATGGGATCCTCTACTTCGAGGGGCACATAAATCGAATGCGATAGAAAACTGGAAACACAGGCTGCGATAGCTTCAACATCCCTCTCCATTAAGACAATTGTGCGATCATGAAGCTGGGTGCGCTTATTTATCTCCCTAGCAATTCGGCCAGATAATTCGATTAATTGAAGATAGGTATACTTTCTCCCCTCAAAATTAGAGAGGGCGATCTCTTGAGAACTTTGGAGAAAGTTCTCGATAATGTTAGTACCAAACTTCTTAATCAACGATGAATCCTAGGTTTTTGACTATTTTAGCGAAATCCCCAATAGGTGCGTAAATAAAGGCTGTATTTTGAAGCTTTTTCAAAAGTGTCGATCTTCTACTCACTTTCTTCCTCTTATGCATCTCCTAACTCATTGATATTACAAGGCTGGAAAGACCTCATTACAAGGCCAAAATCAAGATCGCAATGGTCGAAAGCAGACTTCCAATTTGAACCAATCGATTAAATATTTTGTCGGTTGGGGTTTGGATCTGAGTATTAAAATAGATAATATCGTTAGGGTAAATTACCGGAATGCTACCCGGCTCATTGAATTGGAAGGCCACTTTTTGTAACCCCTCTTTAGTCATTCTAAAAATGTAGCACTCTTCGTAATCAAGCCCTGGAATGGTTCCTCCAGATTTATTTAGAAAGTGATACAAAGTAGCATCCTTTTCATAGAGAACCTTTCCAGGCTTAACAACGCCTCCAAGAACCGTAACAAAAGGAACGGTCTTATTCTTACTTGCTAGCGCATCTAATTTAGAAATGAAGAGCGAATCGTATCCCGTCCAAAATATTCTTTCGGACTTCTTCGAACTATCATAATAATTATTCAATAGGACTTGATACTTATTCTTCAATTGCTTCATATCGGCAGTGAAATATTCTTGAACAATATTTCCAACAAGCCCACCAGCTTGACTGATAACCATATCTAAAGAATCATCATGATCAACCAAATAAGTACCTGGGTTATTAACAAGTCCTCTAATATTGACATAATACTGACGTCCATAGAGGGTTACCGATACTTTGCCCACCCTATCTTCGAAGAATCGACTATAGGCCTTTAGAATTTCTTCTCTAACTTCACTGAAGGTTTTGTCATTTACATTTATCGTTACGTCATAGGGTAATCGTAAACGTCCATTTGTATTTACACGAAATACACCAGAGAGCTTACTATCACTCGGGTGAGAAATCTTAAATCGATGTCCTGGTGCCATATATTTATAGCGATAAGCAAGATTGGGGACTTTTGTATTTAAGTTCTCCATTTGCTCAATATTTTTCTTATTGTAATTTTCTCGAATAGCATCAGTTAATTTTGGGTAGTCTTTTTCATTCACTGAAGAAGAGGAACAGCCCAAAAGAAAAATGACTAAAATATAGGAGTAAGAAAGTAAATTTTTCAAGTTATTCACCATGGTGCTCAAGTTACCGTTATAATCATATAAGTATTTGTAAATTTATCGGAACTTCGTAAAAATTAATTGAGTGAAGCTTTTTCATAAACAAGGATTTATGTGTTTCAGCCCTTAAAAATCGCCCATTTTACTCAGTTTTTAGGTATTGGTGGCCTGGAAAAAATTATTTTAGATCTAAGCTTAAAGCAAATGTCTTTAGGACACCAAGTTGAAGTGGTTGTCTATGATGAACAACAAGAGTGGGTATCTTTCTTTAAAGAAAAGGGAATACTCGTTCGAAGTGAAATAAAAAAGAAGAAGGGTCTAGATTTTTCGTTAGTTGATCAATTTTCAGATCTCATCCTTCATTCTCATTATGATATCATTCACACTCACGATATTAATCCCCTTATCTACCTCTCTCTAACAAAGAAATTACTTCAATTGAAATATGGTTATCCATTAAAACATATCCATACCACTCATACCTTAGATCATGTAGAGAACTCTTGGAAAGTCGATTTATTGGAGAGATTATTTTCTCCCTGCGCAGATCATCTCATTGCAGTTAGCAAGAAGATTTATGATTACTATCTTCAATCTGTATTTATAGCGTCGACAAAATTGGGCTTAATTGAAAATGGAGTCGCTGTAGATGACAAGGCTCCCTCTGAAGAAGAAATGATTCAACTCTCTCATGAATTAGGCAGGGACCCAAGTAAATTGATGGCCATCTCCTTATCAAGAGTCGTGCCCTTAAAAGATCAAGAATTTCTTATTCGATCAATGGATGATTTTCCTCAAATCCAGTTATTTATTGTAGGACCGTCAAGCGACCCTATCTACTTTAAGAAGCTAGAAGAATTGGCCACTAAGGCCACTCATTCAAATATTATCTTTACCGGAGCCCGCACTGATGTGAAGGCCTTAAATCAGCTAGCGGATATATACTTAAGCGCATCTACTCATGAAGGCCTTCCCGTCTCAGTTCTAGAGGCCATGAGTGTAGGGACTCCTTGTTTGGTATCCCATATACCTGGGCACAGAATTTTAAATAAATATGGCAAGTGTATAAAGCTCTATCAAATCAAGGATCAAAAAGACTTTAAATCTAAACTCCTACTGCTCTTAAAAGAGAATGAAATAAAGGGTGAAAAGCGTATCCCTAAGGATCTTTCTCTAAAAGCTATCGTTCTTAATCATTTTTCCATCCAACGAATGACTAAGAATTATGAAAGGATCTATAGACAATGAATCCTTTTGCCCCTTTCTTTACAAAATTAAAAATGAAGTTTTCCTCTGGCCACTGGCCTGTCTTTGTTGCAGGAATCATTTCCTCTTTTATTAATCTCTTTCTTCCTACTCTCCTAGTAAGAATGCTCACTCCAGAGGATATAGGTATTTATAAGATCTATTTTCTCTATATTCATTCCTTTACCTTTCTCTCACTAGCGGGAGCTCCACTTTATAGCGTCTTCTATTACATTGGTAAAAAAGAAGGTAAGGAATATATCGACCATGCTTGGAAAATGGCCACACTATTAAGTTTAGTCGCCCTTGCCATAGGTATACTATTTAGTTCGACTATTTCGGAAAGAATCAATTTAACTCAACAACAGACTCTTCTCCTTCTCTTTTCAGGTGCCCTTATCCCTCCTTCTAGTTTCTATGGTGAATATCTCGTCGCCAAGGGAAAGACGCTCTCTGGTCCCCTCTTTCACAGCGCCTTTGAAGTTTTTAAAGGAGTAGGAATTATCTTAGCGGCTTATCTAACGAGGGATATCAATACCACGTTCATCGTCTTTGGGATTACATTCTTGATTAAGTTTCTCCTATCTCTAATACTGGGCTTAAAAGATCGATTAATTACACTAAAAATTGATATTCACAAGATGAAAGAAATTTTCATCTATTGTGCTCCCATGTCCAGTGCTGGACTCCTAGGATTCTTTCTCGAAAAAATAGATATGTTAACTCTATCCTCCTATTTAAGTCCGACAGACTTTGCTTTTTACAGTATGGGCTGCTTAGTCGTTCCGCCTCTTTTCATCCTAGAGATGTCCGTTACTAAAGTTTTAATGCCTAAATTAAGTAAATTATGGCACGAATCAAAGTTGAGAGAGATGGGTCTATCTTTAAAGAAAGCACAAGAGGATATTGCATTTCTTATGATCCCTGCAGTATGTGGACTCATTATCTATAGCCGACCTATTATTGAACTTCTCTTTACTGATCAGTATTTAGAGAGTATCCCCTATTTACGAATTTTTGCTCTTAGTTACTTAACGTACATAATCCCTCACGATACAATTGCCAGAGCAACAGGAAAAACGAAATGGATTCTAAAAGTCTATCTTGTCATCACTCCTCTCTCTCTAATCGCAGTCACCTATAGTGCAAAATTTCATGGAGCCCTTAGTGCTCTCACTTTGACCGTTATTTTCAGATTTATCCCTAAATTCTGGGGACTTTATTATTCTTCTCAAAAAACTGGTCTTTCCATTTTAGAGTTACTTCCTCTAAGATCATGGGGTCTCAATCTCTTAACGAATATGATTCTTCTTATCTTAGTTTTAACCTTAAAACCCTTATTTAAAACTGAACTTATTTGGTTCTTTTCAACCGCTCCCCTCTATTTAATAGGGTTCTTTAGTATACACCTCTTATTTAAAATTAAGAGAAGACAAAACCTCCACCATAAAGACAATGTGAAAAATGGGGAGAATATATAATGAAGGCGTTAATCTTATTTGCTCCAGGAAAAATAGCGGGTGCGGAAAAGGTAGTCGCTTCTGGTTATAATGGATTAGTTAAATATGGAAAGAATTCCTATGACCTATGTATTATTGAAGAGAAAAAGTGTCCCCAGTTTGCATTCGAATTCATATCGCTTATTGAAAATAGAAATCAGTTAACAAAACTTAATTCACAGGCCCCCATTGATTTGAATCTCATAAGAGAATTGAACAAAATCGTTGAAGGCCACCAAATCATTTATACCCATGGCTTCAAGGCCCTTTTCTATGCAATGTGCGTAAAATACATATTTCTTATTTTTAGAAAACCTCAACTGGGGCTTAAAATTATCCACACCCATCATGGAAATACAGGGCACACAATAAAAGTGAAATTCTATGAAAAGTTGGCCCTCCTACTGATGAGAAAATGTTCGAAAGTGATCGCCCTATCGCAGAGAATGAAGAAAGACTTAGAAAAGGAAAAAATTAGCTCAATAGAGGTTGTCAATAATATGAACTCTCTAGATAAACGAAAAGAAATAACTGCCCAGACAGATACCCAAATAGGTACCCAGACAGCGACAGAGAAAACAAAAAAGAAAAAAGAGATACTCTACCTAGGACGCCTATCCTCTGAAAAGAACCCCGAAACCTTAATCAAGGCCTTTCGCTCAAAACAACTTAAAGACTACAAGCTTCATATTGTTGGAACAGGCCCATTAGAAACCCAATTAAAAGAAAGCTATGAAAGTGAGAATATCCTCTTTCATGGCCATCAACAAGATGTGCAAAGCTTTATAGAGCGTGTCCAATTTCTATGTCTACCGAGCTTAACAGAGGGAATGCCTATGACTGTCATAGAGTCTCTTTGCCTAGGAACCCCCATAATGGCCAATAATGTAGGGGCCATTGAAGAAATGCTTACCCAACAAAATTCGATCATCATCGATATTCCTCGTCACTCGAAAAATGAAGTTGATTTCATCGCCTTAGAAGAAAAATGGTGTCTGGCTTTAGAAACTTTAGAAAAAGAAGCTAGAGTTCAAAGCTATGTTGAAAATGCTCGTCAAGAAAGGGAAATGCAACTAAGAAAATATTCTATTGAGAGATGGGTTACACAAGTTGAATCCATTCTTAATAACGAAATGCTTTAGTAGATTTCTCTTAGTTCATTTAGTGAATGGTAGAGGTTTTCTGTGGAATAGAGTTTTTCTAATTGATTTTGGGCCAGAGTTGACCTCAGTTCAGCAGATTTTTGATCCCAATTATTCAAAGTCTCAATCCATGATGAAATAGAATTCATACTAAAAAAATGATCTTCACTCAATCCACTGCCTTGCACACCAAAAGGTGTAGAGACAATAGGAATATTTTTTGAGATAGCATCAATCACTTTAATACGAGTTCCAGAGCCTGAAAAGATAGGAATAACAGAGGCGTTGGTTTGCTGAAGAATAGGTTCTAAGTCTTCAACAAAACCATGAAAAATTATTTTGCCGCTAGAAATGAGATCACTATAGCGTGATTTAGGAAAATCCCCTCCTCCGACAATATCAATTACAATATCCTCATCTAGCTTAGGGACAATATGATCTAAAAACCAAATAAGTCCTTCAAGATTAGGATGCCAATCTAGTTTTCCAAGAAAGAGGAAATGTTTCTTTTCTTTCGATGAAGAAAATTCGCGTTTTGAGAAATCAATAGCGAGAGGTATATATTGAAATTTGGTACAAGTAACTTTTCCTCCCTCTAAGAGATCACTATAGCGTTTTGTGTCGGTTTGAGAAATCGTCCAAACCTTTTGTGCCTTTTCACATAATTCAAGTTCTAGTTTTTTTATTTTCTTTTGCTGGTGCAAAAGAATAAGGCCAGTAATGAATGGAGCTTCTTCAAGATCCCATAAATCGAACTCCACATTATGAGAGCGGTAAATATAGGATGCCCTTTTGAAATACTTAGCAACCGCACTATATACGTGAAGACCATCACAGATGATATAATCAAACTTATCCTTTTCGGCTAAAAATTTGATCAACATTCGATTATCTCTATGATCAAAAAAGCTTGCAGTTAGGGGTAATGTCTGAAAAATATTTTTAATAACAGAGCTGATTCTTCCTGCTCCCTTAGGCATGATCTTCTTTTTCAAAAAGATAATATCTTCAACCCAAGGAAAATGCTCAAGATAAATATCCCTTGAGTCGAGTAAGGAGTCATTATTTTCATCGATAAAGAGAACAAGAGTTACCTGATAAGATATATCTTTGATTTTTAAAGAAGAAGCATAGAAGTCTTGAAGTAAACTATAATTGGCCTTACTTGCTCCATCTGATACAGGGAGAAAGCTTCGAGGTACAAGCCACAATATGTTTTTTGTTTCTCTATTCATGGGAAATTATTTTTCGATAATAATAACAGCAGCACCCCCTAAGAGATGATAACCTGGAATAAATTTCATGAGAAAATAATCAATTTTCTCTAATAGAGATGACTTCTTACTTCCCTTTTTTCTAATAAACTTATCATATCGAGAAAGAATTAAACTTCTCTCTATTCTTGTCTTAGGAAAGATTTTCTTAATGATTTTAAGATCAACTTCATTCAGCTTACGTTCATCTTCAGTAATATGGGCTTCTAGACTCACTTCATTAGGTACAATTTTTCTAACGAGAAATGAATTTCTAATCTTGTCGAGTAGAGGAACCTCAATTGGTTCTCTAAAAACGCCTTGAGCTCCTACTTTCATAACTCTATTGAGTTCCTTGAGTGATTTTTCGATATCAACATGATGTAAGATATCAATCCCAACCACCATATCAAAGTATCCTCCAGCAAAAGGCAGTGACTCTGCAGTCGAAACAACAAACTCACTTTGATCGACTTTTCCATTTTTTTCGAAGAGTTTCTTAGCGATTCCAACATTTGATTCTGATATATCAAAACCTGTGACATGATAACCTATACGTGACAAACGTAATGCATTATCCCCTGGTCCACAGCCAAAATCTAATAGTCGAATAACCTGGGTATCAGTCTTTTGAAGAGATTGGTAGAAGTGAATAGGAATTTGATAGGTTCGCCAATAACTATTCCAGGGTCTGAACTCATCGCCAGAAATTTGTGAATCAATCGGAGTAAAGTCAATGTCTTGGGTAACATCAAAACTTTGAGCATAAGATTCGTAATATTCTTTTTCTCTTTGTTGTCTTTCTGATAACTGCGTCGTCATAAAAATCCTATTAATATATATTGGTATCCCACGTAGCTTCTAATTCTTCACTAAATGTCTTTATCAGGGCGCTTAAGCTGGCGCTATTCATAATAAGGAAGTAATTTGCAAAACCCATAATCTTATTTTTGGGAAAGTAGATCCCTAACAGACCTAGACCATAAGCAATCGTTTGTAGAATAAATAAAGTCTTAAATAATATTGAATGAGTCTCTGCAAAGGCTCCTAATAAAGTTACAAGAAATAGCAAGATGAGAAAAATGGGCATCAACCATCTCATAACCTTATGGGAGAAAAGTTGAATGATGGCGCTCCACTGCTTGGCCAATATAAGTTTAGGCAGAGCAAATCGAAAACCAGTCATTCCTCCACGAATAACACGTAATCGCATCTTAAATTCTTGCGAAGAATTTTGAGTGGTTCTTTCATAAGCAATGGCTTCAGGTTCAAAGATCACTCTCTTTCCTTGCGCAACTACCATTATGGGAAAGGTGAAGTCTTCTATTACATTAGCGGGAAGATGATAGTAGAGCTCTCTTCTAAAAGCATTAATACATCCTACCGCCCCAGTTAGGGTACGTAATCTAGATTGTGATTTCTTTATCAACTGTTCATAGGACCAATAGAGCTTTGTCGCCCTTCCCATATGACTGGATGTTTGATCAAAATAGCTCAATTTTCCACTCACCATCCCAATAGTTTCATCTGCAAAGTTTCTAACTAATTTTCTAACAGCATCCTTTTCATAAATGGCCGTAGCATCGGAGAAGATGATAATATCCTCTGTTCTCTCTTTTATGGCCTGATTACGGGCTTCCGTTTTTCCCACTCGTCCTTCAACTCTTACTAATTCAATCCCCTCATTCTCAAAACCTCTTACGATTTCATCCGTTTGATCTGTGGAGCCATCAGAGACCACAACAATCTTGATTAAATCCTTTGGATAATCAAGGCCCAAGGTATTTCTCAACTTTTTGGCCATGAAAGCTTCTTCATTGAAAGCTGCAATCATAAAACATACTTCAGGAAGATAATCTTCTTCTTTTTTAATACTGGATTTAGAAAGAAGAGAAAGAAATAAAGTTAAAAGAATATGTCCAAATAAGGCATAGAGAATACAGAGAATGAGAATAAGAGATAAAGCTAATAATATATTATACATTCCATGCTCCTTTTAAGAGTGAAGAAGATTGACTTCGTTCTTCAGATAAAAGGTGATTTCTTGCATTGGAAGAATTGAATTTAATTGATGAAGTGATAATCGCCAATAGAATCCATGGATAAAGCATATAGGTATGGGTTAAGAAAGTGATGGCCACGCCATAAGATGCTAACGCCATTATAAATTCAGGATGCGCAAAACGGAGTCTCCAGCTATAGAATAAGCACGTTATCCAAATTGACATATAGAGAATAAAACCAGGTATCCCACTTTCGGCCCAAGGTAGAATCCAATTGGAGTGTACAGTCTTGTAACGTCCTTCTGAGCCGACATGTCCGTCGGTATACTCAAAGAGTTTCATTTGAAAATTGGAATAACCTACGCCTAGAATAGGATTCTTAAGACCCATTTTCATTCCCGCTTTCCAGTAAGTGATTCTATTATTAGTTGATTCATTGATATCACCAGAGTCTCTTTGTACGGAAAGAATGAGTCCCAAGAGGATAGCAAGCCCAATGACAGAAGTGGTTATAATTTGTTTTAAACTCTTAAGGTTTATAAATATCCAGACTATAAAGAGAACACCAAATCCTAGGATAGCCCCTCTAGATTTTGACTCCCAAATCAAGTAGCTATAGAGCGTAAGAATAAGAGAATAAATGATAACTTTAAGAGGAGTTGAGATTCCCTTTCTAAAGCGGGCCAATAAAAAAGGGACAGAGAGTATCAAAATCGCTGCAATATCATTAGAATTCTCGAGAATACCTACACTTGTAAGCCTATCTCCATCAGCAGTAATACCTAATACGACAGATTTATAGAATGAAGTCACGGCCTTTTCTAATATGGCGGTAACAAGGGCCACTTGAATGGGATATATATAATCTTCGCGATCCACAATATTTACGATTAGAAAATAAATTATAATCCCTTTAGAAAAGACTTCCATATATTCATAAAGAAAATAGTTAGGATTAACTGTGACAAAAACAGAGAAGAATGACCAAACCGCGTATCCTAGAGTAAATGTACAGGCCAGATTCCAACGAAAGTAGAATTTCTTTTGAATAAGTGAATGAGCGATAAAACTTAAAGCACAAATATAGAAAAAGTCTCGCGGGAAACTGCTAAATAGCTCAGCCTCTACAAATTCCCAAGGACGAGAGATCATCATAAAAGTAAAAAAGGATATAGCATACTTGGGATGAATAAGAGATAAAGTAATCAGGAAAGAAAGAAAGATTCCTAAAATCAAACCAGACCAAGACCAATGGATAAAGAAATACCCCGACAGTCCAATTATAAAAGTGCAAAAAACAGCGGCTTTTAATCCAAAAGATACACGCAAATATCCAACGGAATGATTAATGATAGCATCTTTACAAAAATAATAAGAGAATGCAGCACTCAAGAGTGCTACTGCAAATAAATGAATGACGAAAACATAATCGTGTTGAATTATCATGATAAATTGTCGTTTCGATCCATTAAATCAGGACTTGGGCTCAAGTCATTTTTATCTTTTATAAAAGTATTTTTAGTTTTGCTTATTTGAGAAAAGTCACCAAAATAAGTTGTTTCAAGCTTTTGAGCAATCAGTTCTAAATAATCATCCTGTCTGAGAACCATTATTTCCCGATAGAAAATATAGATAAAGCAGAGGACTAACCCGAGAACAAATCCTAAGGAAGCAAAGATTCTCTTCTTTGGGAATATTGGAGATGTAGGTAATTGAGGTCTTTGAATCACACCTATATAAGAATTCAAATTCTTTCGCTCAATTTCAAGGGCAATATTTATATTATTATATTTAACATAGAGTTTAGAGGCTATTTCAGCCGCAACTTTTGAATCTCCAGACATAATAAGTGGAGCTTCTGAATACTCGATATCCCTTTCTTGAGAATCGAGAACATTAAACTCAGAAAGCCACTTTGAAATCGTTTGTTTACGATTTTCAAGATTTCTAATTCTTGGATGGTTACGATTGAATTGCTTTAGTAATGAACTAATACTTTGTTCAATATTAAGTAACTCGGATTTTAGGACTTGAGGATTCTTAGATGCCAATGCATTTGATGCAACTTCATCATCAGTAATTTTTCGAGTGAGATTAATAGATTCGAGTTTTTGAAAGAGACTCTGTCTTGCTAACTCGATTGTTTCAAGTCTCTTAGAAACAAATGTCGTTTTAATTCTTTCAAGAACTTTCTTCGTCACCTCTAAAGTAATTAGAGGATCTTTTCCCGAAAAAAGTACTTTATATGACTGAACACCAGTGGAATAATACTTGAAACGCTCTCTTAAGAACATTCTCTCTCTGGCCCTTTGATAACGTTCACCATATGTCGTGAGTTCCTCAGATGATCGCAGGTCCGAGTAGAATTTATATTCAATTCCCAACTCGTCGATATACTCATCACTCATGACCTCACGAACCATTGAGTTAATCGTATCTGTCATTTCTTTTAATGAACCTACACCTGGTACAACTTCACTAATGATTCCATTTTTAAAATATTTAGAATAGACATTAATTTCAAATTCAGAGCGATAAGTTTTAGGAATCAAATAACTCATAGAAATGAGAAATCCTGTAGCTCCAATCAAAATTAAGCTTATTGCCAATTTGTATTTAAAAATCTTCTTGAGTAAATCTTTGATATAAATTTTATCTTCCATATCTGGACCCTTATATTGTTGCAAGCCCAAGAAAGGGTACTTCAAAATGATTAAACTTATCTATATTTCGATAGAGGGAAGCTGCATTCTTCTTATCTAAAAAAAGCCATTGCCCATCAACATTAATTTCGACTTGCTTTACAAGAGAAGGATTCTTAAGACTTGGAAGAATAAAAAGAAGATCAAATTCATTCTTTAAATTCTCAATCGCCTTCACCATCATAAAGTCATCAATGAGAGAGTGAGCCTCGTGATTAATTTGTTGATTAAAAAGATAATACGATAAGGGATTACCACGATAAACTCCGTTGGAGTTACGGCCCAGAGAATCTTTATTCATAAGACTTAGCAAGGACGTATCGCCACTTAAAGATAGGTCTACCAATATAGAATTATGACCATAAATCGTTTTGAGCTTGTAGCTTAAAACTTGAATAAGCTGAATGGTTTTCTCATAATCTTTCGCCATGGGACTTAAAATTCCATGAACACGATATCCTCGAGATTTTAAAGAAAAATCAATATTTTGTACGAGATAATCTGACTGATCGATATGAGTAGAATGATTAATCACACCACCTCGATAAGGGTTTGCTACACTCATGGGGTTAAAACTCCGATATTTGAAATCTTTTTGTTAAATTACAGATATGTAGTTTTACCACATTGCATCATAAACATAACCTGTCTATGAAAGAATTACTTAATGGGGGTCTATCTTTAAGACAACTCTAAGTTACTGATAGTACATAAAAAGAAAGGGCCAATTAAAGGCCCTTTGATCAAATGATTATCCATGTGATGAAAACTTCACAGAGAGTTAACGGATAAAACCTTAGCAAGCGGCGAATTTGTAAATTGCCCTTTAAGAATAATTTCATCCCCAAACTTAGTTACTTTAAGTTCGAGAACCTTTTCCATTTTCCAATCAATGGCCTTGAGAACCCCATTTTCCTTAGAAAAAGTAACATTAGAGAAAACGATAAGAGCATTATTATTGATAAGAGTGATTTCAGCTGCATCATCAGTCTGCTCTATTCTAAGATTCATCTGATAAGCACCCAAGCTTACCTTGTGAATCCCTTCGAGTTCAGAAACAGAAGCAATTCTATTTTCATCGCTATCATTTTCAACTTCGTAAAGAAAAGCATTACTCACCTTTTGAGTTCCCATAAAATCAACTGAACCAAAACGTTTGGAATAGAATGAACCTCTAATTTCCTTACTGTCAAAATCAAATGAAAATTGAAAACCAGGAGAAGAAAGCTCATTATTATCAATATAGACTTTTTCATTAGAAAAAGCTGTATTTCCAAGGAGTCCTGCCCCTTTGAAAGAAAATTTAGTAGCTCTCAATTGAGAAGAAACAAAATTTACGATTAGACCGTTATTTACATCAGAAGAACTAACAACAAGGTTATCAACCTTTAAAGTTTTTGAAGCAGCAGGATCAAGAAGTTTAATCTCATAGACACCTTCAAACCCTCTTTTGAAAGAGATATTTTTAATCGTTAATTTCTTAATCAGACCTACAGCTGTTTGGTAGATATAATATTCGTCATTTAGACCTTTAATATAGTCCTTAGCGAAGATAGAGAATGCAATAAGGGCTTCGATTTCTTCTTCTTTCGTAACTTCATCAGCTTTTGTATGTAAGGCACCGAGAAACTTATAACGAGCTGCAGGTGTCTTTTGCTCAACAAGTAAATCTTTAAGAAGATCTTGATCTACTTGAGCATATTTAACATATTCTACAGACACTTCCCCAAATAGACCAAGCATATCACGTCCTGACCATGTATCCGTACCATCAAGCTCAGTATAGAAAGGAACTAGAGTTTGAAGTTTAGCATAGAGATTAAGAACGACTTCTTCTGTATTATTCTTTTTTAGAACATCTTTGAGAACATAAACAAATTCCCCTCTAGCATCCATATTAACATTTTCAAGCTCTTCAACTATTGAGTCGTAATGATTATCACAAAGAGGAACGGCTACCGTATCCATACAGTCTTGGAAGAGTTCCATGGTTGTGTTCAGTCTTGGAGAAAGTGCCCAAACAGACTGAGTCATGGTAGCTAAAACAATGAGATTTAATATTTTTTTCATATTCTATCCTATGATGGGAATCTGATATAAATCCCCTAAAAACTTAATATTTAATTAAAAAATGGATCCAAGATCTAGAACACCCTCTTGAGAATATTCTATATCTTTCCCTAGAGTTAGATTCATATCTTCTATTTTCCCAAGAGTTTGATAATGGGCCATTACAAAAGATCTATAATCACGAATCGCACTAACTGCTGTCATGATATAATCAGCATAAGAAAGTAAGTTATTCTCAAAATTTGTTCTTATACCTGCGCTAAAGTTTAGACTATCACTACTTTTATCACGGCTAATCTCTTGTAATTTAAATGTATAATGGAGTTGTCCTAAGGAATCAACAGCTGCATTTTTAACAGCTTTGCCAGTCATAATCATCTCATCATAAGCAACGGCCTTTTCAGATTTTGCAATCTTTACTCTTTGACCATAGCTGAAGTTGAGACCATTGATTGAAATAAGAGACCAACGAACCATTTTTAAGTTTTTAATCGATGCTTGGTAGATCCAGTACTTGGCCTTATATTCACGACTATTTTTGAAGGCCACATGGGATAAGTCATTATCATCTAAAGTATCGTCGAGTACTTTAGTGAGTACTCGATCATCTTGAGATAAGACCAATTGCCTATCTGGACCATAAGAGAGCATGGTTCTAAGTGCAGCTCTTTCTTTAATGACCGTATCATGAATGACTAATGATTCTTTTTGAAGCGCCAAGATCGTGCCATTGATTTCAGAGATACGAGCCGCATTTTCTTCAGAGTTCTGAGCGAGGGACTCTGACAATGAATTATAGAGGCTAACCTCAAGATCAATAGACTTAAGAATGAATTCATTCGTAAGAATGTCATAATATAACTTAACCGCTTCTGTATTAAGAAGCTCTCTAGCTTGTAAACGGTACCAATACTGAGCATTGGCGAGAGCTTCATTCTTTCCAATATTATAAATTTTTGTAGGAAGAGAAAGAAGAGCATTTAATGCAATGGGTGCCCATAGATAGGTTGCGCCAAGGCTTACACCTAAAATCAAACCTGTATTGATTGGGTTTAGAGCACTACGAGCTATAGAAACATTTTTCTTTGCGACAAAGTAGTTTTCATAAGCATTGCTTATATCTTTATTTCTCTCTTGATTTAAATTCTTAATATCATTGGCCGTTAGCCCTTCCGCACTTGCTTCAAGATAGCTAGATAATTCATCTTGAAGAGACTCAACAGGGACTTGAGCTAGTGCTGATCCAGAGTGAATAAAAACAACCTGAATCACAAACTGAAGAACCACAAAATGAGAAAGAATTTTTCTTTTTGATAATTTCATCATATCCCTCATACTTATTAAGCTCTTGGAACTTCGTTAGAAATCATTGTCGTGCCTAAAATACGTTTTAAAGAAATATAAAGAATTTCTAGTTCATACTCGAGACTTAAATACTCACGTTTTGAAGATAATGTCGATATCTCAGCTTTTTTCAAGGCTATCTTAGTTCCTCTTAATTCATTAAACTGATCAAGTTTGGCTTCATAATTAAGATCCGCCATTTCAACAAGTCTTTCTTGAATCTCAATTTTCTTCTTTTGATTTTCTATCAATTGATAGAGCTTAGAAACTTGATTACGAGTTTCATAAATTGTTTTGGTTCTTTCGTTTTCTAGTTTTCTTATATTACTCTTAGCGATTGAGCTTCTAGCAAAGTAATCAAATCCAACTCCACTCCAACTTAGCCATGAAATGGCCACACCTTTTTTCATTTTACGAGCGGCATTTATTGTATAGTAATAGGTTTCAATTTCCTTTGAGTTATTAACAGCGATACTTTCAGCTTCAGTAGAGCTCTCAGGAAAATCAAGAGCTCCATTATAGAGGTCCTCATTTTCTAACACTAATTCAGTATCATTAGGGATTTCAAGCATAAGCTTCATTCCAAGTTCATCAGAAGCGATTAATTGCTCTGCTCCTAAATAGGCCGAACGAGCTCCTAATGCTGTTCTCTTGGCTTGATAGTATTCAGAAAACTCAACTGCTCCTAATTCGTAGGCTTCTAAGGTATCCTGCTCAAGCTCTTCTAGAATCTCAAGCTCTTGAGCAAGCATAGGAAGAAAACTCTTACGCATTTGAAGGAGATAATAGTTTTTTTCAAAATCTTCTAGGATATTTCTTTTCACGATCAAACGGTTTAGATCAGCAGCTCCAACAAGCTCAGCTGATGCGGCAGCAGAGAAAAACCGAGAAGGTTCAGGAATTATACTTCTTAACATAATATATTGGTAATCGAGTAAGAAGAGATCAACACTGAAGCTTGGAAGCAAGGCCAATCTAGCCGCTTTTGATTCTTTTTGAGCTCTTACATAATTTTCGTATGATATGGCCACAGAAGTGTTACTAGAAACGACTTTTCTCTTACCTTCAACGAGATTCATGGTCACTTGAGCATAAGAACTCAAACAAAATAAAGCACTTGTAACTAATAGGGCTATCTTCTTACATCCCATTCTATCCACCTTTTTAATTAAATAAGGAACACATATACAACTAAATCAATTTTTTTTCATCAAAGACTGTATTAATTACCCCACCAAATAAGTAAATTTTGGGAGATCAGCTCTACCTTAGAACCTGAGGGTAAATATAGAGAGCGAGGAGAAAATTTAGGTTCTCTATTTTTAATCGTAAATAGAGGCTCAGTTCGAAGAGAGTCTTTATAAACTTTTCCAAAACAGGTGTAGTCACCATGGGGAAAATCAAATTGATCAACATAATCAATATTCTCACCTATATTTGGACAATAATCGTCACGTCTTCTCAGGTAACCTGGGGTTGGTTTACCAGGTAGTCCCGATAAATATTGTTCAAAAGTTAAAAAGAGTCCAAGAGTATAGATATTCTCCCCCTGGAGAAATATCCCTTCTTTTGTGAGATGAGATATTTTTAAAGAGTTTTCAAATTTCATTGGATTTAAAATTCTGGAATGAAGACTCCATGCACTCTTCTTTCTATTTTGTGACCAGAGGCTGCCTTTCTCAACACTAAAGTAGAAGATTCCATCATATTCGATAATTTCATTAAACTGGTTCCCCAAATTCTGAAGGGATTCAGAATGATCGAGATGATATATATAGGCCTTAGGAAACTCTTCACTATCTAAATAAGTAATGAAATAGATATTTTTGGAAAGAGAATAGTGATTCAGAGAAATATTAAATTTAGGACTTATATCCTTTGAAGAAATTAAGTTCCTATAAGCTTGTTTCTCGTAAAGAACAGGATAGCGAGTGCCAAATTGATCGTCTCTAAAGTCAAATAATATCTTATTGGCTTCATAGTCGATTATTTGAAGGTTTGCCACAGGGAAATCATCAGAAATATTTATTTTTATTTCTCTAAAATCATGGAAACGTAGATCAATAAGTCGACCATTTTGACTCAGATAAAGGGGTTTTTCTTTTGCCATCGAAGAAATCTCAACTCTTTGGATTTCCTTATTTTCTAAGTTCACCAGAAGAATAAACTCTGTCCCTAATTTACCACCTTCAATAATGATTCTATTGTCTCTCTTAATAAAGCTGACTAGGGATTCATCTTCTTTCACAAGTGAATTAATGTGGATTCTTTGTCTCAGAGTTAAAGGATTTAAAAGGAGAACTTGCGTTGATTTCTTAAAGAGTAACCAATCACTATCAAGTGTATATTCACTTCTCTCCCCTAAATGAGTAAGGATAACGACTTCGTCATCTTGTGCTGTATAGAGAACTTTTTGATCATGAAGCAGGTCGACTACTTTTTTGTCATCAATAACAGCTTTAGAAGATGAAAAACGTATTTTTTGGTCAAAGCGAATCAATTGCCCTGGTAAATCAAACTTGGCCCAACGACGATCTATAGAAGCATCTAAATCTGAATAGAAGAAAGGAATTCTTCTAATCCATTCTTCAAGAGAAATGAGCGGATCCGTTTTCAAAGAGAAGGAGAGATCCTCTTTATTGTCACCAAATATGAGCTTAAAACAAGTTTCTTGACCATAGATCTGACATATTGAATCGAGTTTAAGATAGGCCTTCAGAAGCTGTTCATCTACTTTAAATGTATTCCAAGATAACCACTTCGCCGTCTTTGGAAAACAGTCTTTTAATTGGCACTCTTCCCATTGAGAGGAGATAATCTCTTCCCTTTTTACGAGCAATGATTTTATTTCATCTAAGATTTCACGAGAATTTTGTGTAAGATCGATGCCCCATCTTACGAGGGGATAATCTTCAGGGTTGCTCGAAAGAAGGCCATGATCTACCAAATAGCGTATGGTTTTTAAAGAAAGTGAGAAGCCAAGAATATCCACACGATTAAGAGAGAGGGCATCTTCCCAGCGCTGAATAAGTCCGGGATGAAGATTATTAAATTCATGGGTAAGTAGATCTATATTACTAAATTTCTCTCTTAGTCTCTTATCACGAGAAGGAGTTGACCAATTATCCCAATTTAAGCTTCCTTCAGTACAATCTCTTTGAAGACAAAACTCGTAACCTTCATTTACAACTTCTCTTCTTTGCTCAATATAATCAGTGATATCTTCAATAGCGAGATCAATTATGGCCAGAGGACTAAATTCGTCTTTTAATCGACTTAAGAGAAATTTAATAAATATGGGATAAGTCTTCTTTAGTTCTTCATCATATTGTTGTCGAGAAAAGTCTGCATGCCTATCTTCCCTCTTTAAATAAATCTTCTCATCCGAAGCAATAGGCCAGCGAAACTTCAAAAAGGATTTCTCTCCTTCAATAGGCCATTGTTGATCCATAACGACCTCTCTTACAAGAGGTCTCACTTTTCGAGGAACAGTACTGGAGAGACTAAAAAGAGGCAATTGAGTTGGATCATCAAAATGATTTTCGGAAATGAATTTAACGTGATTGGAATCATTATTCTCAGTTAATATCAACCTTCCTACACTTAATCCCGTTCGAGAAAGCTCGACCGGATAGGTATCAAGTTTAATCGTACGTGTACTGGCCAAACTCATCACATAATTAAGTGCGGTAAGAAAGAGTTGATCCCTATGCCATATATCTGCTTTTGGTATCTTACGCCATTTTTTAGGGACAGTATAATTGGTAAAGAGCTCTTGAGTGGTTGCAATATGATTTGCAACAGGTAGCCCGTTGATCCGAGCAAAAATCCAGCGAATCCCTAGAACGGCATCTGCACAATCGGTAGAAATACCAAATTTTTGAAAGAATTGGCGATCCACATTCTCAGTGATCCACTGTCCATACTTATCTTCCCATTGCTCATTCCAAGAATGTTTAATCTCCCATAATGTTTTGTGCCCTCTACGAAAATCGAAGATTCCTTTACGAGCATGATTTTTCTCCATTTGAGAGATATCCGTTTCGCTAATCTCCCAATCTGGAAGCAATGGACTCTCTTTTAAAACCTGGTTATTTAAGCGCAGTAAATAGGCTTCATATCTCTCTTTTTGAGTGAAGCTCATTTCCTTTTGGATATAGGCAAAGTCACCTCTGTCTTGAGAGAAGTGAATAATTTTATAATTATCATTAACTTCTTTAATGAGTACGAACTTACGCTTTAGCGAATGACTTCCCTTTAACGTCAAGAAGCGTTGACGTTTAAGAACGGGGTCTTCTTCTTGAGCATAGCTGACCCAATTAACTAGGCATAGGAGAATGAGAATGGTCTGAAAAATCTTTTTCATAACTCTGAAGCTTTACTCACCTTGAAATAGGTTAAAATTACAAATCTAGGAACTTATTTATCCAATAAATCAAATAAATGCTATAAAGCGTAAAAAAAATATCTATTTAAATTATTGAATTTTAGACTTATCAAGGAAACTTCATGAATAACTTTAATATTCATAAGAAAATGTTTCTTATACCTCTTACCCTTTTTTCCTATCTTTTCGCTACTTCCCTAATTTTTGCGAAGGAAAAGAGTGTATTTATCCTCCTAGAAAATAATGTCTATAACCAATTAAACGAAAATACAGAGGCCAAGGATTTTTTAAGAGGTCTAAAGAATATCAGAAATTCTTTTACGAAAGGTTTCACCAATTCTAAAGAGAAATGGCATGCCTTTCGCCTTCTTGAAAATCAAATACCCACTTTATCCCAATTAACCCATGAGACACTTGAGCGTTGTGGTGGATTTCATACATTTTACCAAGAAAAAGAAATGCAGACATTTCTCTTAAAAGAAAAAAGTACGAAAACATCCGTTAAGAAATCACTTAAGCTCCCTTCACTCATCTCTTCGAGTGAGTTTAAAAAGTCAGAGGACATCCAAACGTGGTTTTCTCATCTTCAAAGAACTCGAATGAACGATTTTATTGAAAAATTCTCTTCCTACCCTACGCGCTATTATACAAGCGCTTCAGGAATTGAGGCCATGAACTGGCTTTTTGAAAAATGGAAGAAGATGGGCCAAGGTCGAAATGATATTGTCGTGGAAAAGTTTGTCCATAAGAACTTTAAACAACCAAGTATCATTCTCACCATCAAAGGGAGTCTTGATAATGGTGAGTCTCTTGTCTTTGGAGGACACGGTGATTCTATCAATACTGACGACGGCCCTCAAGGACACGCTCCTGGAGCAGATGATAATGCTGCTGGTATCGCCCTACTCACTGAACTCATCCAGCTTATTATTGAACATAATTATAAGCCCAGACACGATCTCACGTTTATGGCCTATGCCGCTGAAGAAGTGGGGATTCTCGGTTCCTATGAAATCACCCGAAATTATAGACAAAATAACAAAGCGATAGCTGGCGTGCTTCAATTTGATGGAATCAATTACCAAGGGGAGACCTTTGAAATGGCCCTTATCGAAGACTTAACAAATCGTGAGCAAAACCTCTTTCTCGCCAAACTTATCGATGAATATATTAAAGTCCCTTGGACTTATCAGCGCTGTGGATACGCTTGTAGTGACCATGCGGCCTGGAATTATGAGGGATACCCAGTGAGCTATCCTGTAGAAACAATCGCCACTGAACAAAATCCACACTTTCACACTGCGAGAGATACGTTTGATAAAAGCCAATACGACACCCTTCATGCAGAGAAATTTCTTAAACTTGCGATAGCTTTTCTTTTAGAAAGAGATCAAATCTAAAAATAAGGGTAATGACTCATGATTCACTCAAGCAAGAATATCCTCAATCATATAAAAGAACTTCCTCCTGTCGTTGAACTACGTAAGAAGAAGTACGAAAAGAAATTTGCTTCCAATCAATATCTCAATCTCTTTAAGGGGATATATCCAAACTTTGAGATGGCCAGTGCGGCGGCCAAGAATTATCAAACGAAAGGTTATAATAATAAGAAATCGGCACAGATGTATCAGGATATGTGCCATAAGATATTTCCAGAAGACTATCCTACACTCTATTGGATCAATCGTCTTATTCCCCAAATCTCTTCTCTCATTGATTTTGGAGGTCATGTCGGGATTAAGAGATATGCTTTTGATTCCTATTTAGAAAAGATTAATCAAGTCAAATGGTCAGTATATGATCTTCCCAAAGTTATTGATGAGGCAAAAAACCTAAAGACTCAACTTGATCCTCAAAATGAAATCAACCTCAACTTTCTCAATGATCTTGAAAATCAAAATACTGATCTCTTCATGGCCTTAGGCTCTTTTCAATATATTCCTAAGGAAGTACCAGAAGTTTTAGATGAATTATCCTCACTTCCTCAGTATTTATTAATCAGTATTCCAGTGACCAAGAAGAAAACTTTTCTCACTTTAAATCATATTGGAACGACGGTTTGTCCTTATATTATTAGGAATGAAGATGAGTTTTTAAAAGGTATAAAAGAGAAAGGCTATTCTCTCAAAGATAGTTGGTCCGCCCCTAATAAGATTTGTGAAATACCGTTTCATGAAGAATATAGTGTTTATGGATATTCTGGTTTTGTCTTTGAAAAGTCGTAAAGTCCTAAAGAAATTCTTATTACAACCCCCGCCCCTCTAAGGTATCCCCCCTTATTCGCCAAACCCTGACGGAGGGAATGGCCAATTGATAATTCTTCCCCTCTCTGGAGCGAATGGTATGAAAGCTCGGGGCTCCGACACTTCCTTTTGTCCTCTTAAAAGAGAGAACTTCTGCCCTTTTAAGATCCACTAAAATCGAAGCATAGAGTTCACTGGCCGAACCAGTAGAAGAGTCAACTTCAAGCTTAATCTCAATTTCTTTAATTTTTTTTCCAAATCTTTCTTGAAGTTTCTTCCATTGAAGATCATCCGTTATTTTGAATTTATTCCACATCTCATCATTCTCATCAAAATAAAAAGTTCTTCTTTGATCCCAAGACTGATTAAGAAGGGAGTGAAAAAAAGAAAATTCTGATAAACCACTTTGCGTAAGGAATTTACTTATCGCTTTAATAGGATAATGGGGTGTACTCGCCCATTTAAACTGATAATCATAGATAGCGACTCTTCCCTTAAGAAATGGGTAGAGAGCAATCATCATTTCATCATCACCGCCCCCACCATTTCCCTTTAAATCGATGATCATCTCTTTCATATTATGTTGATCAAGATAACTCATCACCCGTAGCAAAGAGGTAATGAAGTGATATTTGAAGTTCTCTCTAATTTCAGACCTTCCCTTTTGCTCTTTATTCTTGGGTACACACCAGAAACTATGGATGACTAATCGGTTTAATACGGCCTGGACACATGGATGATTAAGAGATGGACTTTCTTCGTTTGAATTCACAAGATAAAGATGCTTGTTATTAAATTGAGCTAATTCGTTTTCGACCTCTTCAATTTTTAAATTTCCCTTATTTCGAATCTGAGAAATAAGATCCAACGTTTCTCTCTTGCGATCTTCAGGATAGGCGTAGTAACGACTAAGAAGATTTGCGATTTGCTTATTTAAGCTCATTTCATCCCGCTTCAAACATGAAGTTAGTAATATGAAAGAGAAAACGAATAATATACACCTCTTCAATATAGACAACTCTCCATTTCTCATAGGTCGTTAAGGTTTCGGTCCATATAGGAGCCCACTCCCAAAGAAGGTATAGAAGATATGGTTTTCGTCATTGGGATCAATGGCCATACTTCTTCCATTAGATAGGTAGGGAATACTCTCATTCTCTTTCCAAGTCTGGCCACCGTCATCAGAGTAAATATGACCCCCTTCGCCCCAGTTTCCGTCTAGTTGATAGAGACCAGAAACATATATGCGGTTGCTATCAAAAGGATCGATTTTAATACCTAAAGGATGAGTATATTGTTTTACTCGATACCAATTATTTCCGCCATCCGTTGACTTCCAAATCCCTGTTGCCAACCAATTACGATTATTCTCATAATCTGTGAGATAGAGAGTAGAACGATCTCCACCATCACTTAAATCAAGTGCAAAGGCCGTGGGATAAAACCAAGGCTCATAAGTTATTCCCATAGGATTATGAACGACACCTCTTAAAATCTTCCACTGACTTTCTCCTCTTTTAAGAAGATAGATTCCGGTTTTCTCATGATTCGTAAAGTCTGGAGCATTTCCAGTAACTAAAGCGTAGGCATCTCCACTCAGAGGATCGACTTCAATCTGAGGAATGATGAGCTTACCAGATTGGAGTCCATTATTTTGATAAGACCAACTTCCACCCCCATCATAACTTATGGCCACGCCTTCACTTTGCGTTCCTGCATAGATAATTTGGTGATCACTATCGTAACCAATCGAAAGAAACTGACGATTAAAAATAGAGTTTTGAGGAGTCAGTCGACTCCATGTTCTTCCTCTATCTAAGCTTTTAAAAACTCCCCCTTCAGCATCAGTCCAATTGGCGTGCCAATTAATGGGATAATCATGTTCTGAGCCACTAACAGCAAAGACAACTTCATCATCATAAAAGTCAAAAGCATAATCATAAATACTATTTTGTCCTGTGGTTGTTAAACGGTGAGTTCTTCCTCCATCTTCTGAAACCATTCCTGAAACATCGGCCATAGCAGCATAGGCAATCTGGGAGTTTTGAGGATGAAATTTGTAGCGATAAACTGTTGTCACTTCTAGACCGGTAGAGCTCCAATTTTCTTTTGCAGCAGGAACTCTTGAGTTTCCTTCATAGGAGGTAAATGGCGAATCCCATTTTTCTCCTTTATTCTGAGTCGTATGTAAGAAGAAAAAACCAGTGCCTCCGAATTCAGAAGAATTTCTTTGATTTAATGAGAAGCTGACATAGCCATTGTCATACCAACCAATATCCAATCCCACTGCACTATAATCTAACTTTTCACTTGGCCATGGTTCATAGGGTGTAACATCCCAATTCATTTGGTGAAAACCTAATTCAAAATTTTCTCCATAGTCTCGGCTAATCCATACTTTTGTTCCGTATTGTCTAATCCATTTATTAGAACCTGTGACCACGAGAGTTGAACTATCGTTTTCGGCCATTTTTAAATGATCCCCCACGATTTGGGAACTTTGAGTAAATAACAAAGAGTCTTCACTTCCCTCACCATGATAGACCCATAAGTATCCACAGTGATCATAGTGATCATTAAGAGCGGAATCACCCCAGTCTGCTCTATAGCGCTCAACACTTGAACAAGCTGAGCGCCCCTGGTCATCGCTAAAAGAGAGAGTTAGGCCTTGCTTATCTCGACCTCCGGTAAATGATCTTATTTTAAAATGCGGACTTTTATAGATGAGATCTTGAGGTTTAAAATAATCACGGGTTCTCACAACTCTATCTTCAAGTCCCACGTAAATATGGCGAATACCTTCTTTGAGATAGTCGAGATAAATTCCACTTGGTTTTTCAGAAAGTATTTTCTCCCAGCTCTCACCTCCATCTTTTGTATACCAAAGTGATTTCGTAGTCAGAGCAAAAAGGGATTGCTTATGATAAGAATCACTATACCAAGATTCTATATACTCCCCTTGAGCTAGAGAAAAGGAAACACTCTCCCATGTCTTGCCTCGATCAAGAGAGCGCACAGGATTTCTTCCTCCTGGTGCATGCATTAGAGTAGCGGCATCAGAGAAGAAGCCCACTCCGGGAGAATAAGTAAGGTCAGAATTAAAAGTCGTTTCATTGTGGTGAACTGCAAGCCAACTCTTTCCTTGATCTAAACTTCTAAAGAGGGTTCCCATATCGGTTCCCACAAACCATTGAGTAGAGTATGGGGATTGAGAAAAACCACTCATAGCCCCTCCTCCTCCAATTCCTCGCGGCTGATATAGAGAAGACCCTTCACTTTGAGAAAGATCAATAATGGGAATATCTTCTTGAAGAAAGTCGGATTGATCATCACTGCCAGTGCCTGCGTCTGGTTCCGGCTCAACCTGAGGCTGACAACCTAGTAAGAAAGTGAGGATAAACGCACAGGCCAAAAGTCTTGGAATCCTCTGTGCAGTATTTACTGAATACTCTAATTCTAATTTTAAATTTTCCATAAACCTTTATCGACCAGGTTTAGGGATGTAATTAAAAATAGAATACGACTATAAAAGTCAGATAAATAGGGTTCGAATAATCAACCCTATAGAGAGAATTTAGAGATCTTTTTGCCTAGAAATAAATTAAATATGATCCCAAATTTGAGATACCCACTCTGGATGATCAATAAGGGGATTACGATTACCTTGGAATTTAAATCCGTTATCATTGCGTCTCTTCTCAAAAGCACTAACAGGATCAAGCTTATGCCAACGCAAGAGGATGTCGAGAAAAGGTTTATCGTAGACGCGATCATCTGAACCATCTAACATTCGGTGACGAAAGCTACGAATACGATCTTCATAGCGAATAGCAAAATAAAGAAGGGCCCTCGCAATATCGCCTTTGAATTCATCGATTGGTTCAAAGAAGTCGCCGCTATAACCAGAAGCTCTATTTCTTCCCAGTTTAGAACCATTTTCTGAAGTCCATTCGACATCAACCACTTCTCCAAAAGGATGACTTCCTCTTACATTATTTACATAGCCATCAGTAGGATAAACATGGAAGTAGTCTGTCCTCATAGGAGATCTCTTATTAAAGGCACTTTGGGGAAAGAGGTGTTCACGATTGAAGCAACTTCCCTCACCTCTATAATTTCCACAAGTATCACCACGTGAAAAATAATTGTAACGCTCACTATCTCCTGGGCGCTCCGAATACATATCCATTATAGAGTGATCCCCTTCAAATTCTTCATCAAGGTCTCCCTCTAGATAAGCATAGTAAAGGGCTCCATAAGATTGAGAGCGATGGGTTTGATCAAGTAAGTGATGAAGGGCGCTCTTAAGAGATCTTCCCTTAAGACCTTTCAATTTATTTAAATCATAATAAGTTTGATCGTAATCATTTGTTCTCGCTAAAGGTTGTGCGAGTTGAAGACTGAATACAAAGAGAATAAGAGTGGGGATTGTGTGAAGGCGTTTTAGGATTATCGACAAAGCGGATACTAACATATTCTCTTCCTAGGTTGAGTGGTGATCTCTTAATCATCCCATTAGCTCTCAAAAAATAACTTCCGATTCCCTGTTATTTCTTTGCAAACAGAGAGCTAAAAACACAAATATTTTAGGACTTATAAAAAGCATTAGTCAAACTTTATGTTAAAAATTAGGTTTCCTTAATTAATTTGTTTAGACGTGTCTCATCAAACAACATGGCGCAAGATAAAATGGTGCCTCTCATCAACTAAACAGTTGAAAAGATGACTAGCGTGATAGTGTTAAGTCATTTAAAATCTTTGGCTATGGATCGCTATTTTCCCGTTATGATTGTGCCAGAAAGAGAAAAAGGAGTACGCTCCTTTAGGATTCCTCGCGTGGTTTTCCACGCTGCCGTGTTCTTTTTGGTCATTTTCCTCGTTCTTCTAGGCATACTCACCTATGACTACTGGAAGATCTTACGTCAGGTTTATCAAAATAAGCATTTGACCATTGAAAATCGTCAGCTGAAAGAACAAATCCAGCTCTTTCAAATGAAGCTCAATACCCTCTCAGAAGATCTTGAGAGGATTCATATTTTTGAAACCAAATTGAGAACGATTACGGGATTAGAAGATGCGGACCTCACTCAACCTGTTCATAGAACTAAGGAAGGAGAAGAGTTTCCCGTTAACGAAAATGGGGAAAGTGACGGCGATATCCCATTTAACTCTCCTCTAAGTAGTCCCCAGAAACCACAAGGTAAAATCTTTAAGGATCTTGAACACCTTAAAGATTATCCCGAGGCTCCAGAGTATCAAAATCTCAAAGACCTCTACGAAAAGAAAATTGCAACTAACTTTGGTCTTCAAACGAGTTACTCCTACACAAAAGAATGGAATGAACTCACGAAGCAAAGTTTTACCATGGCCACCGTTTATGCTGAGTTTGATTACAAATTCAATGTGGTCAAAAGTTTTGTTAATGATTTAGAAGTAAATATCCACAAGCTGGACCAGTTTCAATTGGATAAGGACTCTTTCCTGCGCTCGACTCCAACTCTCCTTCCTACTAAGGGATGGATTACGAGTTACTACGGACCAAGAATTAGTCCAACCTCCAAACGGCTTAGGATGCATGAAGGAATTGATATTGGTGCTCGAACGGGAACTCCCATTGTGGCGGTTGCTGATGGCACTGTTATTTTCGCAGGAAAGAAACCTGGTTTTGGGAATTTTGTAGGAATTGATCACGGTTATGGGGTTGAATCTTACTATGCCCACGCAAAAGGTCTCTTCACGAAAAAAGGTCAACTCGTCAAACGCGGGCAACGTATTGCCTCCATCGGTAATACCGGTGCCTCTACTGGTCCTCATGTGCATTATGAAGTGAGAGTTAACGGTACTCCCGTTGATCCTCTTTATTTTATTTTAGATTAATTTTTACATAGACCACGTAGAGGAGAAGTCTCTTATGAATCCACTAAAAGCGATATTTGGGTCAAAGAATGACCGCGATATCAAGGCCCTAAAGCCCTTAGTAAAGAAAATTGAATCTTATGAAGAAGATTTGAAAAAACTAAGTGATGAAGAGCTCAAGGCACAAACTCCAAAATTTAGAAAAATGCTTTCCGAAGGAGCAACGCTTTAAGATATTCTTCCTGAAGCTTTTGCAACTGTAAGAGAAGCTTCTGTACGCGTATTGGGAATGCGTCCCTATGATGTACAGCTTATGGGTGGAGTGACTCTCTTTGAAGGTAAGATTGCTGAAATGAAGACCGGGGAAGGTAAAACCCTAACGGCTGCTCTTCCCATGTACTTACACGGACTCACCCAGAAAGGGGCTCACTTGGTAACCGTAAACGACTACCTCGCCTCTAGGGATGCTCGCGAAATGGTGGGACCTCTTTATGAGTGGCTTGGTCTCACTGTCGGTGTCATCGTTGGGGATATGAGGGATGAATCAAGAAAAGAAGCTTATGCTTGCGATATCACCTACGGTACAAATAATGAATTTGCTTTTGATTATCTCAGAGACAATATGAAGTTTGATCTAGAAGATTATGTCCAACGTGGGCATAACTTCTGTATTGTCGATGAGGTCGACTCGATTCTCATTGATGAAGCGAGAACTCCCCTCCTTATCTCTGGACCTTCAGAAGGAAAAACGGACCTCTACTATGTGGCCAATGATATTATCCCTCAACTCGAGAAAGAAAAAGATTTTACCCTCGATGAAAAATCGAGAACGACAACTTTCACTGAAGATGGAATCATCAAAGTTCAAAAGCTTCTCAAAGTAGAGGATCTCTTTGATCTTAAACATAATGATCTTCTTCACCATTTGAACCAAGCCCTCAAGGCGTATCAACTCTTTAGAAAAGATATCGACTACGTTGTCAAAGAAGAGCGAGTCATTATCGTTGACGAATTCACAGGTCGTCTTAAAGATGGTTCACGCTGGTCAGATGGTCTTCACCAAGCTGTTGAAGCTAAGGAAGGCGTTCCTATCAAGTCAGAGAACCAAACCCTTGCTTCTGTTACTTTTCAAAATTATTTTCGTCTCTACGATCGCCTAGCTGGGATGACGGGTACTGCGGATACGGAAGCGGAAGAATTTAGAAAAATTTATGAACTCGATGTTGTCGTGATTCCTACCAATCTTCCTATTGCTAGAGTTGATGAGCCCGATGTTATCTATAAGTCTAATGACGCCAAAACAAAGGCCGTTATTAAATTGGTAAGAGAACTTCATGAAAAGGGTCAACCTGTACTCATTGGTACAAACTCCATTAATAGCTCTGAACATTTTCATTCAGCTTTAACGAAAGCTGGTCTCAAGCATGAGATGCTCAATGCTAAGAATCATGAGAGAGAAGCTACTATTATTGCAGAAGCGGGAGCTCGCGGTGCCATTACCATTGCTACCAATATGGCCGGGCGTGGTACGGATATTAAAATTAGTGATGAGATTAAGGCCTTAGGAGGTCTCTATATTGTTGGTACCGAAAGAAACGAAGCTCGTCGTATTGATAATCAGCTTCGTGGTCGTTCTGGTCGTCAAGGAGACCCTGGTCACTCTAAGTTCTTTCTCTCTTTAGAAGACGATCTCATGAGAATTTTTGGCTCTGATCGTATCAAAGGGATTATGAACACTCTTGGTATGGAAGAAGATGAGCCAATTGAACATAAGATGATCACAAATGCCATTGCCAAGTCTCAAAAGAAAGTTGAAGCTCATAACTTTGAAATAAGAAAGCACCTCCTTCAATATGATGATGTCATGGGTGAGCAAAGAACTGTTATCTACCGTTTAAGAAGAGATATTCTAGGTGATAAAGGAAATCGTGAGCTCATTGATGAGTTTATTGAAAATGTTTCCGAAATTCTTGTTGATGCTTATCGCCCGGACAAGAAAGTTCCTGTTGAATCTTGGGCTTGGGATGAGATGACCAAAGGTTTTCAAAATACTTTCCATACGGATACCACCTTATCTGCAGAAGGATGTATCACACAAGCTGATGGAGATATTGAAGACTATATTGCCAATACGGCCAAGGCGATTCTCAATGATAAATTCAATAAGTATGACCCTGAACAAGTGAAGCTTGCCCTGAGAGAAATTCTCTTATCCACTTTTGATCAGCATTGGAAAGATCACTTACAATCTATGGATCATATTAAAGAAGGGATTAATCTTCAGGCCTATGCTCAGAAAGACCCTCTTACCATGTATAAGAGAGAAGCCTTTAATCTCTTTGAAAATATGAGAGTTGAAGTGAAAAAGGCCGTAGTCAACGCCATGTACTCGGTGAAACTCTATACCCAAGAAGAGATTGAAGAACTTCAAAGACAACAAAAAGAAGAGCTTGAGCGCCAATTAGAGGCCCATAAAAAAGCCCAAGCCGCTGCTGAAGCTGCAGAAAAGGCACAAGCTGAAGCGAATAAAGCTCCCCTTCGTCGATCTGCAAATAAAGTAGGCCGCAACGATGCTTGTCCTTGTGGCAGTGGTAAAAAGTTTAAACATTGCCACGGAGCTTAGTGAGTGCAGCCCGATTAACCAAGTCTAACAATCAGGCTTTTCGTAATCCTATTCCGAAACAAGAAGGAGAAAAGGAAATACGAAAAGACCTGATTTTTTTTATCAGAAAATCCTCCCCTAACTCGCCTAAAATTCAATTTCTAGTATAATAAATCCTATGAATGAACACGACGATGATGAATGGGATGATAAGAAAGACTTAACTCGTCTAGAAGATCTCTCAGAATTTCTACACCTTGATGATCCTGAAGTTGAAGAGAAGCTTAAACAAGCTTCTGAGTGGGATCAACCCAATCAGTCCAATCAAACAGAAGACAGCACGGACAGTCTTGATGATGGGCAAGATGAAAATGAACCATTCGATAATGAAGAAGAAAGCGACTTCTCTTCCTCCTCCGAAGATCTCATGAACCTAGGAGACCTGGAAGAAAGTGATGAATTCTCTGATCCCTTTTCCGAAGCGTCCGCAGAGAGTCTAGAAAATGACGAGGATGAATCCTCTTTTGGAAATGATGACTTTGGCCCAAGTGATTTCGAAGAAGATTCCCCATTTGGTGGGGACGATTCTTCATTTGGTGAAGAGGATAGCTTCTCTTCGAGTCAATTTGACGATAATGAAAATGATAATGAAGCTGACTTCCAAAATACTGAAATGCCCCCACTACCAGAGGACTCCGACTTTGATCTGGAAGATGACTCTCCTTTTTCTGAACCCACTGAGCCTAACTTTCCGTTACCTCGGGAGTTTGAAAATCAAAATTCAGAGGATTCAGACAATTTAGAAGAAGAGACGTCTCATGAAGATCCATTCTCGACATCCCTAAGCGATGATCAGGATGAACTTGATAACGAATATGATCATTCATTTACAAATGATGACGAAGATCTAGAAAGTGATACAGACAGCGATACAGAAACCGATCAAGCAGCTGACTTCCAACAGGACATCGAAGATAACCACGGAAGCAATGAAGAACCCCAAAATGAGTATCAAGAAGACTATAAAGCCGAGGATCAAACCACACCTCTCCCCGTGCAAAACCCCTCTTCCTCTCCAAGTCGAGAAGACTTTCAAGAACTCAGGGATTTTGGAAATGCCATCACCTACGGCCTTGTCAAAACCGGTGGCAATCCTCCTCATACCCTTATTTTGAGAAATATTAAATACACAGAAGATGCTGAAGATATTCTTATTCTTCTAAGAGAACACGGACTAGTTAATGATGAGAATGAATCCATCACCGAACAAGGCCTTCAAAATGGTCACCTATTGATTTCGCAAATCAGTGAGTACTCGGCCATTTACTTGGACCATAAATTGAGGCGCTTTGATGTTCAAATCCGCTTAGGGCTTTCTGAACAATTACATCCCACCAAAAGTTACACCCATGACAACAAAGGTCTTGTAAGTAAATATAATTTAAAACAAGATCGCAAAGAGGCCTTAGAGCTGCAAAAAGCAGTCGTAGATATTGAAGATATCATTGTTAGCTCAACCAACTCTCTAGAGGGTTATGAGATCATTGAATATATAAAAGTCGTATCTGCCCACTATATGATCAGTGAATATGAGCTTCAAAAGCTTCATCAAAACTCTAAGCAAAGAGATCCCAACGAACCTAAGCAAGAACGCTACGCCTTTCAAAGCCAACTTGCAGGGGAAAACTTAGAAGATATCTCCGAGACAGATCACGAGAATGACGACGCCTTTCTCGCTCAATATAATTTAGGGCTCGAAGATATCTATAGTGAATTGGCCGACGATCTAAGAAATCAAGCTTTTAAACATGAGGCCAACGCCCTTATCGGCTTAAATTATTCAATAGCTCCCGTTATGTTGGCCCAGTCACAAACGGATAAGGGAGAAATCCATTACAAAATTACTTGTACAGGTAATGCTGTATGGATTAGCGATCGAGCTTAGAGTAGCATGAAATAAAAAAGGCCTTACACAGAAATGACTAATTCAATAAAAAATGAGCTCAAAGACATCCCTTCCTTCCATCCCGTAGTGATTATTGGCGGTGGTATCGTAGGCTCAGGAATCTTTCGGGAGCTATCCCTCCATCAAGTAGGATGTCTTCTCATCGATAAATTTGATTTCTCATCTCAGACCAGCCAATCCAGCTCTAAGATGCTCCATGGAGGAATTCGGTATTTAGAAAATATGGACTTCTCTCTGGTATGGGAAGCCTTAAAAGAAAAGAATCGTTGGCTAGAAATAGCCCCCCATCTTTGCTATCCCAAACATTTCTCAATGCCCGTCTATAAAGAATCATCTCGTCCTCTATGGATGATTCATGCAGGTGTCTTTCTCTACGATATTTTATCCGGCTTTAAAAATATGCCTCATAAAAGAACGAATAAAGAGCAGACTCTTGAAGAGCATCCCTACTTGAGAGATCAAGGACTAAAAGGAGCAGGTGTTTATTCTGATGCTATAGTTGATGATGCCAAAATGACTCTCGAATGTATCTACGATGGCCTCAAAGAAAGGGACTCCTATGCCTGTAACTATACTTCTTTAGTTAAGGCCGAAAGAAAAAAAGATTCCAATAATAAAGAACTTTATTTTCTTACCATGAAAGATGAAATAACAGGCCAAACGAGAGAAATGGTCTGTGAACACCTAGTCTTTGCCACAGGCCCTTTTACTGATCGGCTTCTAAAGGATTTAAATCTATTTTCTTGGACTCCTAAACTGATTCTAAGTAAAGGTTCTCACCTCTGGTTTTCCAAGGAAGACTTTCCCCTAGAAAATCCAGTGGTTCTCACTCCCGATGATGGAAGGGTTATCTTTGTCATTCCTCAAGGCAATAAGGTCCTAGTGGGGACAACGGAAAAAGCAGCAACATCAGAATTCAATCAAGAGGCTTCTCAAGAAGAGATTGAATATCTCTTAAATAATCTAAGAGAATACTTTCCAAAAGCACAGCTTGCTCAGGAACATATTATGGCCTCCTTTGCTGGCCTACGCCCACTCGTCAGAGAAGATGAAGGGAGCGACCTTGGGAAAGTAGCGAGACATCATAAGATATATCAGCCTCAAGATCATGCCTATGTCATCTTAGGTGGAAAATATACGACTTTTAGAGTTATGGCCTCTGATTTAGTAAAGATTCTCTTTTCACAAATGAAGAAGACCTATCATCCCGAACTTTCTTTGACACCCTTTCGACAAAAGAGCACCTATCTTCCTTGGAAGCCTATCGATTTAGACCGTCAAAAGTTAAAGACCATTTTAGATAGGGAATGTCCTAAAACTTTTGAAGATTTAATTTTAAGAAGAATGGGAGTGTGGAACTTAGAAGAAGCTCCTCATATTAGAGAATTTCTCAAAGAAAATGAATCCTTGTGGTTGCCCAAGCTTAGAGTTCCTGAAGATTGGGCGCAAATAATTAAAGATAATTAGAATAAAATCTAAAAGCGATAAGCTAGACCTAAAAGAATACGAGGTCCTGCTACAGTCTTAGCAAAATTCTCGTCACTATTTTCAATTTCATAGGTTTCACTTCTTTGATAATAATCAATAAGAACTCGAGCCCCAAAGCCAGCGCGTGTAAAATATTTAAGACCTGCAGCTACTGAAATAAAACTAGAAGTTCCTTCTTCCGTACTTGAAGGAGTCGTACTATTGGCCGTTAAGACTTGAACATCATCAGAGACGCTTCCGATCCCTATAGAGCCTCCAGCAAAGGGAATAAACTTATTATAACTAAGAGGAGATCCTCCAAAATGATAGTGAGCACCAATTCCATACTCGAAAACAGAACTTGTAACCTGACTCCCTTGAATCGAAGTGGTGGTATAATTTCCGCTGTGAATAATTCCAAAGAAACTCATCTTTCCTAAGAAAGATTGAGGACTATTAAAGTATTTTTCAACACCAATACTAAAATCAATAGTGGAGTCTCCACCGGTATAATCCCCTTCTCCTCCTTCATCAACACTTGTCGAGAGAGAACTAAATTGAATGAGACCAAAAGCTTCAATCGTTCTCTCTGTATTAACCCCAGAGATGCTATAAGCTTCTTGATCTAAACTTCCCATAGCTCCAAGTTCTCTTTGATCTTCTGCACTCAAATCATCCATGGTGCGAACTCGAGCAGGAGCACTATCTCCACGCATCGTCATCACTTCAGTGCCGGCAGTCATCGTAGAGTTTGAATTATCGTATAGACTCCTAGAGGGATCTTCTGTTGTTTCCAAAGGCCGTGTGATCTTAATATTAACGACACGATCGGGATACATACTCGAGTCATCTATGATTCTATAAATACTCCAGATAGATCGAGTTGGAGAAGCCTTAACCACAACACCGCGAGCAATAACACCTGCGGTTAGAAAGAATTTAGCGTGATCACCCACAACGAGCCCATCTTCTAGACCACGATTGAGAAGAATCGTTTTCTTTGTACGAGATATTTTTAAAAAGCGAGTCGTTAATTTTTCGTCAATTTCTAGCGCCCACAGTGAAGAATTCAAAATTTGAAAACCTAAGAGGCCAAGAATCATTTTTGATAAAAGGGATTTTTTAATACCCATAAATTTTCCTTAAAAATATATATTCATTCCAACAGTAAATTTAAATTGACTGACTTCAATCACAGAATCGATATCATCTTCAATAACATCTTGTGAGTTATAGCGAAGACTCTCATAGACCAATTGAAAATTTACACCTAGTCCATAATTAAGTGATTCATCTTTGGCATCTCCACTTTGAAAACGATATTTTATACCCAAATGAGCAGTGGGAACCGAGAGGAGTTGGTAGCGATAAACTTTATCAAAGGAAAAGGATTCAAGATCACCATTTCCTCTTTTTACACCAAATCCGATATAGGGCATATATTTGCGAATAGAAGAAGGCTTGTTCCAAAGATAGTAGTTTGCAAAACCTTTTAAAGACCCTTCAGTAATTCTCGCATTGACTCCACCAACATCGTAGTGAGATATTCCACGTTCCAATCCAAACTCTAGGGTCCAGTAATCGAGAGCAATATAGGTACCTTTAAGGTGCCATTCATAAGACATACCAATAGCATAATCTGTCCCCCGATTGTTGGGATCTTCATCTGTAGTAAAAGACTGCAGCCCAGAAGTGTAACGAAGAATGAGCTCATGACCTGGCTTATCTTCAAGGGCTTCTTTTTGACGACGAAGCTCTCCTTCAATTCCAGTTGTGATTAGATATTGCCTTAATTGATCATCGTCCATTCCCTGAGACCAACGTGGACCTTCTCGTTTTATTCTTTCGATAACTTCTGGTGAAATCTTTTCTCTTTCTCTCTTGGCAATCAATCTTCTTTCGCTAACAGATAAAAAGTCTGTAGAGTCATGAACGTTGGTACTCGGATCCGTTTTAACTCCAGCATACAATCCCTTGAGTCCATACTTAAGATCATTATATTTTTCAACTGAAGGCCGTGCCGTTGAGTCCCAAACTTTTTCCTTCGCCTTCTTCTTAATTTGACGAATGAGAGTGCGATCCCCTTCATCACTAGGAGTCATCAATTTATTTCTCTCTTGATCAAAATCCTCATCGTATTCTTTTCCAATTTTTACATAAGGAGATTTTCTTGAGATTTCTAAGTTTTGCTTTTTAGTAGGCTTAGTGTCTACGAGCTTATCGCTCATAAAGAAGTCGCCTTCTTCGAAGATGAGATCTTCAGGAATCCCCGCATCTTCATTGACTTCATAATATTCTTGATCACTGGCCCTTCCCTTTACTTTTAAAGTTCTCTTGGCCACAAAAGGTCTTCTCGGATCTCTTGCTTGTCTCACCATGACGATTTGACCTGACTCAACTAAGTCTTGAAACCTCTCAATCTTTCTCAAGAACCAAAAACTTTCCCGATTCTTAAGTTTGATTAATTCTCCTTCAGCAACATAGTGAAAGCGCGGATTTAAAACCCCTTCTTCCAAGTCTTTGACATAGAATTTGGCCCGATCCCCATTGACGAAGCCCTCGGCATATCCTTTATCGAGAATAAGAGACTTTTTAGAAGAACTAATCTCTAAGATTTTAGCTCCCTCCATAGAAGTTGTTTCTGCTGTAATCATCAGAGGAAAAATAAAAAATATATATGCCAATCCCAGTCTCAGGGCGTCTCTAAATTTTATATGGCCACCGCCTGACCTAAAAATTGTCATCTACGGCCCTCCTTGGGCATATATATCGTAAAATTACTTTATTTTAGCATAGATAGAGTACCCAACGCATAAGGTAAAAATATACCGACCCACAGCATCAACAACAGGGAACAAATGCTGAACCTCCCTCCTAAAGTATTGAATAAGGGAAAAAAATGACCTATAGTGCCTATTAGATCTGAAATAAGAAATCAAAGGAACCACCGTGGCCAGAAAGAAGCACATCCAAATTTTTCGTTATAAATGCACAATGACAGACGAAGAGTATAAAACAACAAGAAAAGCCCCTAATCCTGATGATTTAGTTTCAGTAAATGCCTATTACGAGCTCAATCCTGAAATGGATGATCGTCCTGATCACATCAAGCTTGAATTAGGAATTCTTGATCAAGAATAAATTTCAATTCACCCTTTTATCATTCACACACACAAGGAATATCCATGGAAACTAAGAACGTTATCATCATTGGATCTGGTCCTGCAGGATACACTGCAGCTCTTTATAGTTCACGTGCTGGACTTGAACCTCTCGTCATCGAAGGTGTCCAACCTGGTGGCCAACTTACAACAACCACAGACGTAGAAAACTTTCCAGGTTTTCCCGAAGGAGTCATGGGTCCAGACCTTATGGCCAATATGAAAAAACAAGCGGCTCGCTTTGGTACTCAATACCTTGGTACTTGGGTAAAAGATGTAGACATGAGCAAACGCCCATTCAAAGTTACTTGTGAAAATGGCGATGAATTCTTAGCAAAGACCATCATTATTTCGACAGGCGCCAGCGCAAAGTATCTAGGGCTTCCCAATGAAATGGAACTTATCGGTAAGGGAGTAAGTGCTTGTGCGACTTGTGATGGATTCTTCTATCGTGACAAGGTCATCCACGTTGTTGGTGGTGGAGATACGGCCATGGAAGAGGCAATCTTCCTAACAAAATTTGCATCTAAAGTTTATGTCCTTCACAGAAGAGACACTCTTAAAGCTTCAAAGCCCATGCAAGATCGTGCTATGGCCAATGAGAAGATCGAATTCATCTGGAATACAGAAGTTGAAGAAATTCTAGCCGATGATACAGGTGTAACTGGATTGAAGGTAAAGAATAATCAATCAGGTGAAGTCACGGAAAGAAAAACTGACGGTTTCTTCCTAGCGATTGGACACAAGCCCAATACAGACTTTCTCAACGGTCAGATAAAACTAGATGAGCAAGGCTATATCGTTCCCGTTCTTCCTCCTCATCCCGACACTAACGTGGCAGGAGTCTTTGCTTGTGGTGATGTTCAAGATCATTACTATAGACAGGCCATCTCGGCTGCCGGCTCAGGTTGTGAAGCGGCCATAAGAGCGGAAAGATTTCTCGAAGAAAATAATTAATTACATAGAAGAACTCTCTGAGATCTGAACTTTAAAGGGGAATTTATTTCCCCTTTTTTTATGCCCCTACCTTAAATTCCTTACTTACCCTGCCCCTATCACCGACTAATTCGCTATAAATTTTTCTCCCTTTGACAAAGAGTTTTGGGAAATGAAACAATAAATTCAAGGTTGAGCAAAGGATTGCTTTTACCGTTGTTAAATCCCTAAAGTTCAGGAATTAATTTGCAAAAACTCAAGGCCAAGGAAGGTATTATGAATTTCAATTACAACACACTCATTGTTGATCTCCATCCTAAAACTCGCTCACTTTCTATTACCTTCAATCGTCCCGAATCAGAAAACCAAATGAACCTTGAGATGCTCTTTGAACTCGAAAGCCTCTTTGGCTGGTTAACTGCCCATCTTGAAGTAAATGCCGTCGTTATTAAAGGCCAAGATAATATTTTCTGCACAGGCTTTGATGAAAAAGAACTCAAAATTATGTCTGAAGAAAAACTTCAGAAATATCTCGTTCGCTTTCAAAGACTTATTTCTGGAATGCTTGCCTTACCTCAAACCATTATATGTGACCTAGGAGTTAAGGCTTCAGGAATGGGTCTTGAATTTGCACTAGGAGCTGATATTCGTTTGGCCCATAAAGATGCCCAAATTAATTTTAATGCCCTCGATAAAGGTTGGGTCCCTTGTTCAGGAGGAATTGGTCTACTCGGTATTCTAGTCGGCCACTCCACAGCAAGATCTTGGACTCTTTCTTCTCAAAATGTCAGTAGCTCCCAGGCCCTAGATAAGGGACTTATCAGCGAAAGCTATAATGAAGCCACAAAAGCACGTACAGATCTTCTTCAATCGATTGCAAAACAATCTCCTGTCGCGAGAATACAAACGAAGCGAAGTCTACTCGAGGCCATCATGCCAGAGCTCACAAGAGTTTTTGAATTCGAGTCCATCTTCTCCTTCGCCTCAATGAAAACAAACGATTGGAAAAAAGACCCCATTAATAATCCAGAAGAAACCTTCATGTCTGCAAGAGAACTCTCCGGACACCTGAGCCAACAATAGAGAACTGCCCTACAACAGTGGGGATAAAAATTATCAAAAATAAAAGAGAGGTCTTCCAGCCTCTCTTTTTTTTTTCAAATTTTATCTTTTCATTCTTATTTTCTTACAATTACCTAATCAATCCTGAATTGAAGGCATAACAGTAAATATCCAAGTGCTTTTGGAGTTGTTCAATTCGTTTCGTCGTATTCCATGTTCGTCTAAAGAGCCGGTTGATATTAGCCCTAAGCATGGCATTAGTATGATTGATACAAAAGAGGGGATCAAATTTAAGTTTTTTGAGTTCTCCTTGACCAGCAATGCTTGATTTTCCTCCATGAAAACTAATATGAGTCGCCCTTGGATAATGAGTTTTTACAATTTTTGGATAAAATTTATGCTTATCAGATTCAAATGTTGCAAAAGGATGAATATAGTTTTCTACGCTTTTAAAAAGTTCATGCATTTTTCCACGATGATTACTAATTCTCTTTCCATACTTCTTTAAAGAAATCTTAGCGAGACTTCCAGAGGCACCAATGGTTGCAATATTA